>CAVYJE010000028.1:0-317292 GCA_963768705.1 uncultured Chloroflexia bacterium | reverse complement strand
CCCGCCTCGAAGTCGACCGGCACGAGGCGCAGCCACTCCGGGACGCCGAAGCCGAGCTCGATAGGCGCTGGCGCTTCCAGGCCTGAGGACCGGGCGGTCGACCTCGAACACGCGCAGGCGGGAGGCGACCTCGGGCCGGCGCTGGGCGAACGTGTCGAGGCCGGCGCCGAGGATGACGTACTGGCCGACGCCTTGTCCGGCCGCTCGACCACGAGGTCCTCGATGAAGCGGGCGCGGGCCACGATGGCGGCGCGGAACGGGCGGTCCCCTGCGGATGCATGTCGCCGCGCTCGCGCCAGCCTGCCTCCGGCGCCGCCAGCTCAGGCCGACCTCGTCCTCGAGCACGTGCGGCGGCGGATCGACCTGGACGTGCAGGGCCCGCCAGAGGGCGGTCCGCACGGCGGTGCTGTCGGGCACGTCTTCGCTTGTCAGCCATGACTCGCCTCCCGTCAGCGCCTTGACCGGCGCCGAGGCGTCCACAGACGCCCGTCGGGGTCGCGGACCGAATCTCTCGGGTGCCGTAATGGGTGTCCTCGAACGGCGTGACCACCTCGACGCGCGGATCGGGGGACCGCGTCAGCATCGGCCACCTTCAACACGACGCGCATGCCGACGTCCTGGTCTCCGGGCACTTCGGCGATGAACACGTAGGGACCGTCACCGTTGCGGAGCTGGCCGGAGTCGTGGTCCGTCTCGAACTCCAGCTCGAAGCCCAGCGCCTGGAAGAACTTCGCCGCCTTGCCCCAGTTGTGAGTCTCCAGGAACACGGCCTCGATGCCCTCGGTCGTCATGTACCGTTCTCCTCCTGCGATTGCGTCGATTGCCGTGGGCGTCGAGATAGGCACGCAGCGCATCGGCCACCAACGCCGAGAGCGACATCTCGGACTCGATGGCCTGGTGCTTGACCTGCCTGATCAGCCCCATGGGCAAATAGACGTTGAACTGCTTGACCTCGTCATCACCCACTGAGACTAGAATGCTAGCATCCTAGGTGGCTCTGTCAAGCTGCGGGGGGTGAGCACCAGCTCTACGACTACGACGATCTCTACCGTCTGACGGGCGTCACGTACGGCAACGGAGACGATGTCACTCACCAACGACGGCGTCGGCAACCGCACGACCATGGTCACGAGCGCCGGCACGACGCAGTACGCCTACGACGCCGCTGACCGCATCAGCAGCGTTACGCCGCCTGGTGCGTCGGCAATCAACTACACGTGGGATGACAACGGCACGTTGACCGCGCGCGGTTCCGACAGCTTCGGCTGGGATGCCGCAGAACGGCTGACCTCTGCCACCGTCGATAGCCTCTCGAGCTCCTCCGTCTATAACGGAGACGGCTTGCGAGACTCGGTTACCTATTTCGGTTACGACGACGCCCTATACATGGGACACGAACCGGTCGATTCCTCAAGTATTGGACGACGACGTCGAGCAGTACGTGTACGGCATGGGTCGCATTCCAGGTCGAGCCTTCTCACAGCCACTACTACCTGACGGATGGGCTGGGTTCAACATTGGCGCTCACGGATGGGCCGGGTGATGTGACCAACATCTACGACTACGACGGGTTCGGTGGCGTTCGCTCAGCCGTTGGGCGTCAATACAACGAGTACGGATTCACCGGTGAGCAGGCGGACTTTGCGACCGGGCTACAGTACTTGCGGGCTCGGTACTATGACGACAATAGTGGAACTTTCATCAGCAGGGACCCCCAGGCAATCTTCTGCCAGACGTACCTCCTCAACGACCTACTGGACACGCTCAATGATGCATCAGCGCGCCAAGGACAGGGACTCGAGGATACGGCAGAAGCCCGAGCCGAATTTGGCCGTCAAGTGAACGAGGCTTGTGGCAATCTGGGCGTGAATTGCGCTCATGTACCTCGCATGATCTCGGTACCTTCGCCGCATGCGTTGCAAGTCCTGTGCCATCAGCGATCGGCAGCCAGTTGACGAAGGGCGATCCAGAAGGGCATCGCAATTGTCACGGTCCTTATCTGTTCTGGCATTGCCGGGTCCTCTCATTTGGGAGCATATGACCCCAATAACCCGATAGCAATAATAGGCATGGGAACTATGCAGTTTAGAGATACGTCGCCAGTACGCAGATCCTTCTGGTATACGAGCTTGGCATTCGTGCTCTTCGTTGCATTTGTAATGCTCGGAGGCGTTCTCCAAGTCATGGGATTCATTGGACTGTTGGCAACAACGTTAGGTCTATTGACGGATCGAGGCAATGTATATGTCAATGATAGTGAAATTCGGTTCAGGAATACGGTTTGGGGTACCGTTGGTTATGATGGCATCTCGACTGTCGAAATGTACTACCCCGATGTCCGCTCCGGTGAGTGGTGGTTCCTAATTACAGAGGCACAGAAGCAAATCGTCCAAGCTTCCTTGAAGCCAGCAATAGCAATAGGACTGAAAAAGCCGACGTGGCTGTGGCACATCTACCCGTTCCCTTACCCCGTAAGGCTCAAGTCAGTCCGAGTCTATCTGGAAGAAGATGATGAGACCCGCTTCATGGATTTCGTACAATCGAAGCTTCCAAATCCAGTTGACAGCTAGTACCTAATTTACAGGAGGGGAGCCATTCGCTCCCTTCCTGTTTCTTGAGACGGCAGAAGCCAAGGAGGGGGTCGCGAGTTCGAATCTCGTCTCCCGCTCCAACCGCGAATTTGGGCGCACGGCTGAATCTGAAATCTGGGCAAATCGACCAGACAAGGAGAACAGTCAGTGCGCCCTTCTGTTAGCAGCCTGCATAATCGACCCCCTAATTTCCTAATTCCTGGTGACCATAACGTGCGGCCCGAGGACGAGCTCATGCTGCGTGAGTGGCTCCTCGTCCTGCGGGGTGACGGCAAGTCGGCCAAGACGCTCGAAGGCTACAAGGACTCCCTGTGGCTCCTGGCGGGTTCCTGGCCGAGGGCGGCTTCCCGGCGCTGACCAATGTCACGGCCGAGCACCTGCGAGAGTGGCTGAACCACCTGCGGGAGCGCGGCAACAAGCCGGCGACCGTGAACACGCGTTACCGCGCCGCCAACGGCTTCTTCAAGTGGCTGGGCCACCCGCACGAAGACGATCGTGCTCGTGCTCTTCGATACCGGCCTGCGTGCCTCGGAGCTGTGCAGCCTGCGCACCGTGGCTAGTTGAAGTTGATGATGCTGCGGGCGACTTCGCCGTTGGCGAGGGCGTCGTAGGCGGTGTTGATCTCGTCCAGCTTGTAGTAGCGGCTCACCATCTCGTCCACCTTGAGCTTGCCGTCCAGGTAGAGGTCGACCATCTTCGGCAGGTCGGCGAAGGGACGGGCGCCGCCGTACCAGGAGCCCTTGAGCGTCTTCTCCGTGCGCGGGAAGTCCAGGGCGCTGAACGTCATGTTGTCGTCCTCCGGCGCCATGCCGACGATCACGGTCGTGCCGCCGAGGCCCGTCGCCGCGTACGCCTGCTCGATCGTCTTGGAGAAGCCGATGGCCTCGAAGGCGTAGTCGACGCCGCCGTCGGTCAGGCCCTGCACGCGCTCGACCACGTCGCCCTTGCTGGCGTCGACGATGTCGGTGGCGCCGAACTCGCGCGCGAACGCCAGCTTGTTCTCGAGCATGTCGACGGCGATGATCCGGCCCGCGCCGGCGAGCTTGGCGCCCTGGATGCAGTTGAGGCCGACGCCGCCGCAGCCGATGACGAGCACGCTGCTACCGGGCTCGATCTTCGCCGTGTTGATCACGGCGCCGACGCCGGTCATCACGGAGCAGCCGATGAGGCAGGCCTTGTCCAGCGGCATGTCCTTGCGCACCGGCACGGCGCCGGACTGCGGCACCACGGCGTACTCGGCGAAGCAGGCGACGCGCGCGAAGTGGTGGATGTCCGCGCTGCCCTTGTGCAGGCGCACGGTGCCATCGAACAGGTACCAGCGCGGCGTCGGGGCGCCGTTGCAGAGCACGGGCCGTCCGGTCTGGCAGAACTTGCAGAAGCCGCAGTTGGGGCGGAAGTTGAGGATGACGTGGTCGCCGGGCTGGCTCATCGTCACGCCCGGCCCGACCTTCTCGACGACGCCGGCGCCCTCGTGGCCGAGGACCATGGGCAGCGGCGGGTTCCACTCGCCCTTCATCACGTGGTAGTCGGAGTGGCACACGCCGGCGGAGGCGATGCGGACGAGGACCTCGCCCTCCTTCGGCTCGTCGAGGTCGAGCTCTTCGACCATAAGGGGCGTGTGGGGCGCGTAGCAGACGGCGGCTTTGACCTTCATCGATGACTCCTCCTGAACTGTCGCGATTGTAGCGCGAACCCCGCGCTAGTCGGTTATGGCTTCGTGCCGGTGATGGTCGGTCAGCACGAGATCGCCACGAGCGCGGCGAGCAGTAGCGCCGTGATCGGCACCGGCGCGCCGAGCCCGGTGAACGCGAGCACGAGGACGGCGCATGCGGGATAGGCGACCCGGACCAGGCCTCTCGTGTTCGGCAGGATGCCGACGGCCCACACGCCGAGTACGTAGAGGGCGACCGGCACGGTGATCGCGAGGCTGGCCGTGAGGTCGCTGACATCTCCGTGGCCGGTCTCATGCTCAACGATGACCTGCATGCCGGTACCGACTGCAGCAGCGGCTGCGAATACCGGCAAATGACCGTACCCGTAAGCAAAGGCACCCCAGAAAGACGTGAGGAGACCGTTCTCCTCGACTTCGAAATACAGCCACCACATCGAAAACACGATGACGAGACCACCGATGGCGATCGTGACCAGCTCGAAGTCCACGGAACCAGCATCTAAGGCGGTCTGCAGCGCGATCGTAGCCGCGAGTATCGCCTCCCCGAGCACGATGATCGTGAAGAGTCCGTACCGCTCCGTGATGTGGCCGCGGTGCCATGTGGTGCGCTGAGTTCCCTCCGCCCACAGGGGCACGATGAGCTCGCAGATCGCCAGGACGACGAAGGTGATGATGCTGACATTGTCAGGCAGCAGCAGCCGAAGCACCCACAACACCTGCATGGCCGTCACACCAATGGCAAAGCGCAGGGCCACCGTACGGTGCTCTTCGTCGGAGTACCCAGCTCGTAACCACTGCCCCACCATCGCCAGGCGCATGACGACGTAACCCGCGGTGGCGAGAACGAGATCGGTGTCCGCAAAGATGCGCGGGATGCCCGCTGCCAGGATCAGCGCGCCGGACATCTGCAGGAAGGTCATCAGCCTGTAGGTCGCGTCGTCGGTGTCGAAGGCAGAAGCGAACCACGTGAAGTTCAGCCAAGCCAGCCAGATCGCGAAGAACACGAGGGCATAGGCGAGCACGCCATCCTGGATGTGCCCGTCAAGTACCTCGTGGTGCAGGTTCGATGCGGCCAGGGCAATCCCGACGACGACGCAGAGGTCGAAGAACAGCTCTAGCGTCGTCGCAGCGCGATGCTCCTCTTCCCGGTCACGCGCAACCATGCGCCGGAGAATGGGATGGGAGACTCGGTGCGCGCTCATGACGGAACGATACGGTCAGGAGCAGCACAAGCGGAAGTGTGACGATCCCGACACGAGGGGCGACTCCGGCGACGAAGCAGCGTAGGGTAGGCAACACGACGGTCGATTGTCGGCAGACCCGACTCTCTCCGCGACATGGAGGGCACATGACATCGGCAGGAACATCTCTCGAAGGCCCCCGGACGATCAACGCCGGCGGCAAGGAGCTGCAACGCCAGGACGTGACCTTCGCATCCGAGGGCACGGAGCTTAGCGGCTGGCTGTACACGCCAGATTCGGCGGCACCGTGGCCAATCGTTGTCATGGCCCACGGCTTCTCCGCGACGCGTCGCATGATGGCGGACCGCTTCGCGGAGGCGATCTGTGCCGCGGGACTGGCCGTCTTGCTGTACGACCACCGAGGCTTCGGCGCCAGCGGCGGCGAACCGCGGCACCAGATCAACACATGGAGCCAGGCACGTGGCTACCGAGACGCCGTCGCTTACGCGACCACGCTCGAAGACGTACGGGCCGACAGGATCGCGGTCTGGGGCGATAGCCTCAGCGGCGGCAGCGCCCTCGCCGTTGCCGCGATCGACGCTCGTGTGGCCGCCCTGGTGGTCCAGGTGCCGGCAATCGGCTCTCAGCTCCCGCCACCTGACGAGGACGGCGCCCTTTACGAGGCGTTGAAAGAGACGATTCTCTCCGGCCGCATCGCGCCGACACCTGACGAGGTCGTCGGGCCGATGCCGGTGGTCTCCGATGACCAGATTCGCCGGCCATCCGCGCTGAAACCCCTGACCGCCTACCGGTGGTTCATCGAGTACGGAGGCCGGCTTGGCTCCGAGTGGGTCAACGACGTCACGCGGGCCTTACCGAAGACGCCCGTGGCCTGGCTCCCGGCCTTGTGTGCGCCGTACGTCCAGTGTCCGAGCCTATTCGTGGTGTCTTTCGAGGATGAGATGCCGGCGGCCGTGCCCGCGATCGCTCGCGATGCCTTCGACAGGCTGCCCGGACAGAAGGAATGGAAGGACATTCCCGGCGGACACTTCGGGCTCCTCTACGATGCGAGCCCTGAATTCGAAGCCGCGGTGGCCGCGCAAGCTGAGTTCCTGGCCAGGCACCTGCTACCCAGTGCTTAGCTGACGTCCTCGTCTTCGAGGATCATCAGGGCGACCCGCGCGAGGAGGCAGTCTTCCGTCTTCGAGAGGTCCAGGCCCGTGATCGTCTGGATGCGCTGCAACCGATAAGCGGCAGTGTTGACGTGGACGTAGAGCTCCTTCGCCGTCGACTGCAGGCTGTTGTCGTTCGAGAGGTAGCTGGAGATCGTGCGCACGAAGTCGGTGCGGTGCTTCTGGTCGTAGGCCAGCAGCGGCCCCAGCACCTGCTCCACGAAGGCGCGCAGCTCACCACGGTCCTGGATCTGGAACAGCAGTCGATAGAAGCCCAGCTCCTCGAACGTGACGACCTCGCCCTTGCGGCCGAAGCGCAAAGCGACCTCGGCGGAGCGACGGGCCTGCGCATAGGAACGGGCGATGTCGCGCGGCGCTTCGCAGGCGCCCCCGATGCCGATCGTGAGGGGCCACTCCGGGTACATCGAGGCGACGTACAGCGTGACCGCCTTGCCGAGGTCGGCGGCGGTGAGGTCGGGCGAATCGGGGACGAGCGCCACGATCTCGTCGCGACGGCGCGTGACGATCGCCTCAGGCGCGCGGTCCCGCACCAGGTTGGCGACGCTATCGAGGACGCGTCGCAGCCAGCCGCCGCTCCAGCTACCCTCGGTCAGGTAGGCGCCGTCGCGCTCGGAGCCGTCTTCCGGCAGGATCGAGAGCACCTGGTAGGTCTTCGTCTCGTCATAGCCGAGGCGGCGGGCCCGCTCACGCGTCGCCTGCTCGTCCGTGACCTGGCCGTCCAGCAGCCCTTCGAGCAGCTCGTCTCGCAGCTCCGTCGTCACCTCGGCGGCAAGGCGCTCGCGCATCAGGGCCAGGGCGTAGACGCTGGCCGCGTGCTGGGCCGCGAGCAGGTCGGCCTCCGGCGGCACGCTGGGGGCGGCATCGTCGCTATCGGCTTCGAGGATGGCCAGGTAGCCCAGGGTCGCGTCACCGGCGACGACCGGCGCGAGCACGCAACCGTACAACACGCCCCAGGCCGGCAGCGGTGGCAGGCGCATGGCGCGACGTTCGCCCGCCATGGTCTGGAGCACGCGGCTGACGTAGGCCTCCGTGGGCTCCCACTGCAGGCTCGACGCCTCGTCGTTGCGGCCGCGCAGGGCGATCGTGCGCATCATCGTGTCCAGCAGCACCACGGGCCGCTCGACAAGGTCCGAGAGCGCCACGGTGATCGCATTGGCGTCGGCGCCCTGCAGCACGAGCGCGCCGAGGCGGTCGTGGATCGCCACCACGAGGCGCAGGGTGCCGTTCTCGCGCAGGAGCTGGGCGTTCGTGGGCGTACGGCCAGTCGGTGCCGGCATCGCATCGACCGTCTGCGGCTCCGTGACCTGCTCTGGCGTGTCTTCGGTACCGGCTCGGCCGTTACGGCGGCTCGGCGGAGCGGCTTCCCGGACGCTGCGTCGGGTGGCTATGACGGCACCTCCTGCATGAGGTTCGTGAGCTCTCCGATCTCGTTGACGGAGGACGTGAGCACGACGCCGCGCAGCTTCGTGCTCGCCCGCGCCTGCTCGATGAGCTCCCGCGCGATGGCGCGACCTTCGGCGGCGGCGTCTTCGCGCGCGCGCCACATGCGCTCCAGCGTCTCCTCCGGCAGGACGATGCCGGGGACCTCGTGCTGCAGGTACTCGGCGTGGTTGAAGTCGCGCAGGGGCATGACGCCGAGGAGTACCGGCAGGTCGTCCGGCACGCCAGCGGCCTCCACGAGGCGCTCGAGGGCGGCGACGTCGTAGACCGGCGGCGTGATGATGAAGTCGAGGCCGGCCTCGATCTTGCGCCGCGACTCCTCCACCTCGCGTTCGAGGTCCTCGGCGCCGGGGTTAATGCGGGCGCCGATGACGAAGGCGGTCGGCTGGGCCAGCGGGATGCCATGACGGTCCTGACCGGCGTTGAGGCCGCGCAGCAGCGAGATCAGCTCGACCGAGTCGACGTCCCAGAAGCCGCCCGTGTTCGGGTAGTCGCCCTGCAACGGCGGCGTGCCGGTGCGGCAGACAACGTGGCGCACACCGAAGGCGTAGGCGCCCAGCAGGTCTGCCTGTAGCGACATGACGCTCTTCTCCCACGTCGCGACCGTCAGGATAGCTTCGAGGCTGGGTACACGCTGCTGCACGAGCACGGCGAGGCTCGTGGGGCTGACCTGGGCACGCGGGCTGCTCGTCGTGCCGATGAGCACGGCACTGGCGCCCTCGTCCTGCAGAATCTCGGCGTCGCGCACGGCCTCATCGACACCGCCACCCGTAGGCGGCCCCAACTCCCCGATGACGACGAAGTCCTTCGCCGCCAGCTTCTGCATGAGCTTGCTGGGCTCGACGCCCGCTTCCGCGCTCGTGGGCTGCGAAGAGCCGCGGGCTCGGCTACCGGAGGGTCGCCGTGACGCTGGTCGCAGGCCCTTCACTGCCGCGGCAATCGCCTCGACGTGCGCGGGCGTCGTGCCGCAGCAACCACCCACCAGCGCGGCGCCGGCCTGCACGTAGCGGGCGGCGTAACGGGCGAGGTAGGCCGGGTCGGTTGTGTACTGGAAGCGCCCGTCCACGAAGGTCGGCGAGCCGGCGTTGGGCTGCGCCGCCAGCGGGAGCGTCGTGTGTTTGCTCAGCTCCGAGAGGATATCGAGCAGGCCCTGAGGACCGTGGGTGCAGTTCACGCCGATCGCGGCCACGCCCATGCTGTCGAGCTTCGTCGCCACTTCGGCGGGCGTCTCACCCGCGAGCGTCTTGCCGTCTTCGAGGAAGGTCATCTGGGCCACGATGGGCAGATTAGGCGCCACGTCGCGGGCAGCGTTTATCGCTTCGGTTAGCTCATTCAGACTGCCGAAGGTCTCGAAGATGATCATGTCGACGCCACCCTCGGCGAGGGCCCCGATCTGCTCCTTGAACGCCTCACGCAGCACGGCGTTGGAGACGCGGCCTCGAGAGCCAGCAGGCGTTGCAGGGCCGACGGAGCCGGCGACCAGTACGGGACGGTCGGCCGCTGCGGCCGCAGCACGAGCGGCGCGGGCCGCGGCCAGGTTGATGTCGGCTACGGAGCCCTCGATGCCGTGGCGCCCCAGACGGGTGCTGCACGCCCCGAAGGTGTTGGTCTCGATCACGTCCGCGCCGGCGGCGATGTAGGCGCCGTGAATCGCCTTGACCAGGTCCTCGCGCGTCAGGCTGAGCTCCGGCAGCGAGATGTCGAGCGAAACGCCGGCAGCCTGCAGCATCGTGCCCATAGCGCCGTCACACACGAGCACGCGCGAGCCGAAGAGGTCGGCCGGTTCCTTCTGCTGACTGCCGCGGCGGCTGCCCTGTCGCACCATGACGACAACACCTCGACTTGTGGATTGCCACAAAACTTTGTGGTTTTCGGCGCAATGTCGTCAAGCTGGGTAACCTGACGTTAACGCACGGTTAGTATACCGCCCACCACAAGCGTCGTCAGTCGTCAGTCGTCAGTCGTCAGCCTGCTCCTCGTTGCGAGCCATCGCGACGGCGAGGCGAAGCAATCCCGGTGCGCCCACAGCGTGAGGACGTCCCCTGACCTGTCGATGTCGTCCTCACGCCCGGTCGACGGTCGACCAGCTTGCGAATGCTCCGACTGACGGGCGCCCCGACCACTGCGGGATCAATCCCGCAGCTACGCCGATCGAGAAGGCGCCATCTCAGACATCGACTGAGTTGGTTGCACGCACGACGGCCTGAAGTGCTTCGACAAGCATGCCGTCACGAAGCTCAGGATCCCCGAAGTGGTGCGAAACGGGCGGCGCCAAGGATCGAAACGCCTTCCAAGCTTCCCCTCGCCCCTCTGGGGAGAGGCGAAACGCACGACGCATCCCCGAAGTGCCGGCGCCGCGGGAGAGGGGCCACCGAGGCCCCGTCCGCGCACCGAGATTGCTTCGCCTTCCCTCCAGCCATTGGCACGCAACGAGGGGACGGCGAGTCGCCGAGATTACGTCAGGCGCTTGCGGTAGCGCACGAGGTACAGGCCCTCGGCCGCATCCGAGGCTTCCTCGCCCCGTCCGGCGACCAGCCGCAGCGCTCGTAGAAGCCGCGGGCAGGCGTGTTGTCCTCGTAGACCAAGAGGATGGCGTCGTGCATGCCCGCGGCGGCGAGTCCTGCTTCAGCCTCCGCCATGAGTCGCGAACCGAGGCCGGCTCCCTGGTGCGCCGTACCAACGTACATGTACTCGACCTCGCCCGTCCCCGGGTTCGCCTCGTCGTGCCAGGAAATGTGCGTGAAGCCAGCGATGACCTCAGCAGCATCCACGGCCACGATCGTCTCGGCCGCCGACTCCGCCATGCGCGTCTGCCACTTCGCGGTCTCGTCAGACACCGACATGGCCGCGAGCACGTCGGCCGGGAAGAACGGCCCGTACGCCAGCCTGCGCGTCGACACGTAGAGCGCCGCGATTTCGCCCGCGTTGGCTATCGAAGCGCGTTCAAGCCTGTACACAGGCCCATTGTGCACGCGGCGGCGGGGAACCTCACCTCCGATGCGTTCGGACCGTGCAAGAAGAGAAGATCTCGCCGTGATGACCGCCGACGTTTGGACACCACGGCCACGCCTTAGACAAGTGGAAGCCGCGGGATTCATCCCGCAGTCCGGCAATAGACCGAGGACGCCACAAAGGCGCCCGCCTGGGCTCGAACGCAGCACAGCGAAATGTCCCTCTCCGTCGACGGGGAGGGATTAAGGGAGGGGTCACCAAAACAAACGAGGCGCCCGAAGGCGCCCCGTAGCAAATGGCGAAGCCCGGTTAGAACAGTCCGAGCACCCGGCCCTTGTCGTCCACGTCGACGTTGACCGGAGCCGGCGTCGAGGGCAGGCCGGGCATGGTCGAGATCTCGCCGAGGTAGGCGATGAGGAAACCCGCGCCCGCCGAGGGGCGCACCTCTCGCACGTTGACCCGGAAGCCCGTGGGGCGGCCCTTCTTGCCCGCATCGGCGCTGAGCGAGTACTGCGACTTCGCCATGCAGATCGGCAGGTTGCCGAGGCCCCACTCCGTGAAGCTGCGGATCTGGCGCCGCGCCTCCGGCGTGAAGTCGGCACCGTCGGCGCCGTACATCTTGGTCGCGATGGCGTTGATCTTTTCTTCGATCGACGCCTCGTCCGTGTAGGAGAACTCGAAGCTGTTGCTCTGGTTGGCCGCGGCGACCACCGCCTTGGCGAACGCCTCGCCGCCGGCGCCGCCGTACTCCCACACCTCGCTCATCTCGCAGGCGAAGGCGCCGGCCTCGATCGCGCGCTTCTTCACCAGCTCGACCTCGGCGTCGGAGTCGTAGCTGAAGCGGTTGACGCAGACGACTGCCGGCAGGCCACCGACCTTGACGACGTTCTCGATGTGCTTCTGCAGGTTGCCCATGCCCTGCTCGACCGCCTCGAGGTCCTCCGTGCCGAGGCCCTCAGGCAGCGGCCGGCCGGCAACGATGCGGTACTTGCCGGAGTGGGCCTTGAGGGCGCGCACGGTGGCGACGATGACGGCGGCATCGGGGCGCAGACCGGACTCGCGGCACTTGATGTTCACCATCTTCTCGAAGCCCATGTCGGAGCCGAAGCCGCTCTCGGTCACCACGAAGTCGGCCAGCTTGAGGCCGATCTGGTCGGCGAGCACCGAGGAGTTGCCGTGGGCGATGTTCCCGAAGGGGCCTGTGTGCACGAACACGGGGCCGTGCTCCAGCGTCTGCAGCAGGTTCGGCTTGATCGCGTCGCGCAGGAGCACGGTCATGGCGCCGGCCGCCTTGAGGTCGTTCGCCGTCACCGGCTTACGGTCCTTCTTCGTGGCGACGACGATGCGGCCCAGGCGGTCGCGCAGGTCGGCGATGCTGGTCGAGAGGCCGAGCACGGCCATGACCTCGGACGCCACGGCGATGTCGAACTTGGACTCGCGCGGGTAGCCGTTCGCCTTGCCGCCGAGGCCGACGATGACGTTGCGCAGGGCGCGGTCGGAGATGTCGACGACGCGGGGCCAGCGTGATCGAGAACGGGTCGATTTCCAGCTCGTTGCCGTGGTTGAGGTGGTTGTCGATCAGGGCGGACGAGCAGGTTGTGGGCCATGGAGACGGCGTGCGTGTCGCCGGTGAGGTGGAGGTTGAAGTCCTCCATCGGCACCACCTGCGAGTTACCGCCGCCGGCCGCACCACCCTTGATGCCGAAGACGGGACCGAGGCTGGGCTGGCGAATCGTGGCGATGGTCTTGTGGCCGAGGCGGTTGAGGGCCTGCGAAAGGCCGACCGTGGTCAGCGTCTTGCCCTCGCCCAGCGGCGTCGGTGTCATGCCGGTGACGACGATGAACTTGCCGTTGGGCTTGTCCTTCAGTCGCTCCAGCACGTCCAGGGAGACCTTTGCCTTGTACTTTCCGTAAAGCTCGACCTCGTCTTCGAGGAGTCCCAGGTCCTCGGCAATGCTGCTGATCGGGTTGAGGGTTGCCTCTTGTGCGATCTCGAGGTCGCTCTTCATGTTGGCCTCCTGGGCGGAATCAATAGCGTGGATGGGTCTGACAAAGACAGAAAGACACGAATGGAACACTTCGCATCATCGCCAGCATCGTATCGACGGGGCCAATCGACAACATTGTGAGGGGGCCACAATAAATACCGGAACGGCTTAGGGCAGCGGGCCGATGCTTCGTTATGGTGCGTTGAATGACACTGCCGGTAATGTCGAACAATGCGACCAGCCCCGCCGAACAGGTCACGGGAAGCCACCAGGTATCGCCGCGACCGACACGACCGCGGGCTTCCGCGCGCTCGATGTTCGGCATGCACCGCCTGCTGGAGCCGAACTTCGCCTGGCGCAGCTTCGCCCGCCTCGCCGAAAAGACGCCGCCGCTCTACAAGGCCTTCACCTGGGTCGAAGAGAAGGCGAAGCGCCGGCTCTTCGGATGCCGCATGTGCGCCCAGTGCGCCCTGCCGACGACGGCCTACGCCTGCCCCCAGACCTGCCCGAAGCAGCTTCGCAACGGGCCCTGCGGCGGCGTATTCCCGGACGGTAGCTGCGAGGTCTACCCCGAGATGCGCTGCGTCTGGGTCATCGCCTACGAGCGCGCGGAGCAGACCGGCCACGTCGAAGACCTTCGACGCCTCGTCCGCCCCATCGACCACCAGAAGTGGGGCCAGAGCTCCTGGATCAACTTCTGGAACGGCCGCGACGAAGACCTCTGGACCGAAGATAACGGCCTCGACCAAGAGCCACATTTGTAGGCGGGCGCCTCGTGCGCTTTCGTCAGGGGAGTTTGTGCCTGAGTGACTAACAGCCGTACCGCGAGCACGTCCGGCGCAGGACAGAAGGTCTACGGCAGGCTGCACAAGCGCCTGCTCTCGGGCGAGTTCGCGATCACGGCCGAAGTCGTACCGCCGCGCGGCGCCACCCTCAACGGCATCAAGCGCATCGGCCGTCACCTGCACGACTGGATCGACGCCGCGAACATCACGGACGGCCAGGGCGCCGTCGCGCGCATGTCGAGCTGGGCCGGCAGCATGGCGCTCATGCAGAGCGACGTTGAGCCGGTGATGCAGTTCTCCTGCCGCGACCGCAACCGCATCGCCCTCCAGGCCGACTTGCTCGGCGCGGCCGCCATGGGCATCCCAAACGTCCTCTGCATCACGGGCGACCACCCGAAGTTCGGCGACCACCCCGAGGCCAAGCCCGTCTTCGACTTCGATTCGATCCAGCTGCTGTGGACGGCGCGGACGATGCGAGAAGAGAAGCACCTGCTCTCCGGCCAGAAGCTCTCCGTGGCGCCAAGCTGGCTCATCGGCGCCGTCGAGAACCCCTCGGCGGCCCCGCAACGGTTCCGGGCGGAGCGCCTGGGCAAGAAGGTCGCTGCCGGCGCGCAGTTCATCCAAACCCAGTTCGTATTCGACGTGCCGATCGTGGCGCGGTGGATGCAGCAGGTGCACGACCTGGGCATCGAGAATCGCGTGCACGTGCTCTGCGGCGTCGGGCCGATTCGCAGCCTGCGCGCCCTGGAGTTTCTCCAGTCGCTGCCGGGCGTCGTGATCCCGGACCACGTCGTGCGGCGCCTGCGCGGCGTGCCGGAGGACCAGATGGCCGCCGAGGCCATGGCCCTCTGCGCCGAGACGATTCAGCAGCTTCGTGATATCCCCGGCATCCGGGGCGTCCATATAATTGCCTCCGGCGATGACGATTTCATTCCGGAAGTCTTGACGCGTGCCGGTGTTCCCCGGCGCGGCTATGGTGACCTCGCAACGAACGCGGAGCAGGCAGGCGCAATCGCGCCGACGGCCGGTACCGCCAGCACCCCCGGCTAACGCCGGCATGTAGGGAGGATGACTGAGTGCAGATTGACGTCCGAGCAACAGAACGCCTACGCGCCAAGACCCCGGTAGATCTTGGCGGCATCCTTAGCTCCGTCATCGGCGCCGTACGCGACAGCGACATCGACCTCACGCGCCTGAGGATTGCCTGCGACTGGGTGCAGTACCGCCAGAACTTCCGCAACATCGTCGACCTGCGCAACATCATCCCCAACGCCCTGCAGGCGCAGGACGGCGTCGACATCTACGAGCTGGCGATCGACATGCGCAAGGCGGGCAGTGCCGAGAACCTGCCGGAGCTGGTTCACCACGCGCTCAGCCGCATGGACACCGTGAGCAGCGGCAACCAGTATCTGGAAGAGTGGACGCCCGGCAGCCAGAGCGTGATCTGGGACTTCAACGGCCTGTACTGGGGCTCGCTCGGGCACTGGGAAGAAGCCACCGGCCAGGAGTACGAGCAGGCCCTGCCCGGCGGCGAGAGCGACGCCCGCAACTCCGCCATGGCCCGCGAGATGATCGAGGGGCTGTTCAGCGTCTGGGACCAGCTCAACGAGCGCAAGGCCCTGCCGGACGACCTCTACGTCCTCGAGCTCGGTGTCGGCAACGGCAACCAGGCCAAGGTCTGGCTGGACGAGTTCGTCAAGATCGAGCAGGAGCGCGGCACAGACTACTACCGCCGCCTGCACTACCTCCTCGCCGACTACTCAGCCCACGTCGTCGACCGGGCGCGTGAGAGGGTGAAGGATCATGCGGCCCGCTGCAGCAGCCTCGTGATGGACGCCCGCGTCCCCACCCAGACGCTGGGCTTCCTCCGAAACAAGGCATTCCTCATCTACATCTCGAATGTCTACGACAACCTGCCCACGGACGAGATCGTGCGCATCGGCGGTCAGACCTACCTCGTCGAAGTGCGCGCCTACATCGATGGCGCCCAGGCCCGCGAGATCGCCGAGAGCGTCGGCATCCCCGTGGAGGATCTGGCTGCCCTGACCCGCCGGCTGCTCCAGCTCGGGCCGGAGCTGCTCTCGCAAGCCGCGACGGAGCGCTTCCCCGGCGGCATCAAGGACACGGTCGCCTTCTGGCAGAAGGTCTGGGAGGCGACGCGCATGGAAGAGCGCTACGTGGCCTTCGACTCCGGCCTCGACACCTACCAGATCTCCAGCGGCATCCGCGGCGAGGCGCTGAGGCCGATCCTCAACGCCATCGGCGACGTTCGCATGCAGGTGAGCAACGGCGCCGCGGCCAGCTTCCTCGATTCGCTGCCCCTGCTGCACCCCTTCGGCACCCTGCAGTGCTTCGACATCTTCGTGACGGACGCCTCCATGTACGAACGCAGCTTCCGCGGCCCCGGCAAGTACGACGGCTCCGTGGTGAACTGGGTCAACGGCTCGCTGCTCACCGCCATCGGCCGCCGCCACGGCTACGAGGTGAGCTACGACAGCTTCCAGCACCGCTCGGGCTCCAACATCATGACGCTGACGGCGCGCGTCCAGGAGTAAGAACAATGACGACAACCCGACGATCCCGTACAGCAGCCCGCGAAGCCGAATCGGCATCCCGGCCGCAGCTCCTGGCCCCGCTTGCGACCTCCGTCGTGGGCTCTTACTCCGTCCCGGAGTGGCTGGAGCGCCTCAAGACGGACTACTACCAGCGCCGGATCAGCGGCTCCTACCTCAAGGAGATCCACGAGGTCGCGATCAAGGCCGCGATCAAGGACCAGGAGTGCGCCGGCATCGACATCGTCTCGGACGGCGAGCTGCGGCGCGACAACGACATCGACTACTTCCTCGCCCGCATGCCCGGCGTCGAGATCACCCAGAACGCCAAGGCCTTCTACTCCGACTACTACGACGCCGAGGTCGTCCACCCGATCCCGGAGATGGTCGAAGGCGAAGGCCTGCCGATGGACCTGGTGGAGGACTTCGGCTTCACCCGCCAGTTCACCAGCCACCCGATCAAGTTCTCCTTCACCGGCCCCTTCTCCCTCTCCCGCCGCATCCGCAACAACGCCTACGCCAAGGACGACGACCTCGTCATGGCCTTCGCGCGCATCCTCAACATCGAAGCCAAGGCGCTGTCCGAGGCGGGCGTGACGATCCTCCAGATCGATGAGCCCTTCCTCGCCGGCTACCCCGAGCAGGTGCCGCTCGCCGTCAAGGCGTTCAACGCCGTGTTCGAGGGCATCGACCCCACCAGGACTGTGCGTGCCGTGCACGTGTGCTACGGCAACCGCAACGCCCGCCCCCAGTGGGAGGGCCACTACGACTTCCTGTTCCCCCGCATCCTCGACGCCTCCATCGACCAGCTCGTGCTCGAGTTCGCTCGCAAGGGCTACGACGACCTCGATCTGTTCAAGCGCTACTCCCAGGGCGGCCTCACGCTCGGCCTCGGCGTCATCGACGTCAAGCGCACAGAAGTCGAGCGGGCCGAGGACGTCGCGAACCGGATCAAGCGCGCTCTGCAGGTGCTACCGCCGGAGCGTCTCGTGATCAACCCGGACTGCGGCCTGCGCCACCTGCCCAGCGAGATCGCCATCGCCAAGCTCCAGGCCCTCGGCGAAGGCACGGCCATGGTGCGCAAAGAACTCGGTATCGCTTAAACCAGAGCCGGAGATGTCACACGACATCTCCGGCTCTCTTTTGGCTTGACAAGTAACCTTTAGGTTACATATCTTGCTCCCCGATGGACGCGGTCTTCAAAGCCCTCGCCGACCCCACTCGACGCCTGCTCCTCGACAGGCTGTTTGCCGACAACGGCCAGACCCTCAACCAGCTCGTCGAAGGGATGAACATGAGCCGGCAGGCGGTGATGAAGCACCTCAACACGCTGGAGGCCGCCAACCTCGTGTCGACGGTCCGCGCCGGCCGCGAAAAGCTGCACTACCTCAACCCGGTCCCCATCGGTGAGATCTACGACCGCTGGATCGGCAAGTACGAGACCCATCGCGTCTACGCCCTCACCGAGCTCAAGAAAGGACTCACGGATTCGCGTGAATAAGCCTGAATTCGTCTATATAACCTACATCGAGGCCACGCCCGAGGCCGTCTGGCAGGCGCTCACCTCGCCCGAGTTCACGGCCCGCTACTGGGCCGGCAGGCGCATCGAATCGGATTGGCAGGTGGGCTCGCCGGTACGCCATCTGCGGCCGGACGGCGGCGACTTCGGCGAAGGAGAGGTGCTCGCCGCAGACCCGCCACGACCTCCTGTCCTACACGTTCCAGCTGCGCATCGGTGAAGGCCGCCTCGCCGCCAACCCCGCGCGTGTCACCTTCGAGATCGAGGCCGCCGGCCCCACCGTAAAGCTCACGCTGAAGCACGAGCACGGCGACGACTCTCCGGGGCGCCAGGTCATGAACACCGCCTGGCCCGCCATCCTCTCCAGCCTCAAGAGCCTGCTGGAGACCGGCAAGCCCCTATCCCTTGGACAGGCATGAGCTTCGGGCCGCCTGACCGCGCGCCGGGAAGCCAATCTCAGCCCCGCTGAACCAACGACCCATGCAAGAAGGAGTAAGCACCGTGAGCAACGTAAACATCCGCTACATCGTCAACAACGTGGACGCCGCCATCCCCTTCTACGAGCACCTCGGCTTCAAGGTCGACATGCATCCGGCGCCTGGCTTCGCACGACTCGTCCGAGAGGACCTCAACCTCCTGCTCAACCAGCCCGGCGCCGGCGGCGCGGGCCAGTCCTCCAGCGCCGGCTCCCAACCGGCTCCCGGTGGCTGGAACCGCTTCCAGGTCGAGGTCGGCGACATCGAGGCGTCGGTGGCGGCACTGCGAAACGCCGGCTTCTCGGTCCGCACCGACGTCGTCCAGGGCAACGGCGGCAAGCAGGCCGTCGTCGATGACCCATCGGGCAACCCGGTCGAGCTGTTCCAGCCGCCCTCGTAGGGGCCGACCGCGAAGCAAGTCGGCCATTCGAACCGACTGACCGGAGTCGGCGCGGCCTTGCGGCGCCTCTCAGGCCGGGGCTAGAGTTACCTCGCAGCCCACACACAGCCAATCACGAGGAGTAGCCGCATGGACATGGTCGAATACATCAAGAACAGCCTGGCGTTCGCCCACCGCGCCCTCGCCGACGCCCGCAACGGCACGCCGGAGCAGCTCCACTTCGTCCCGCCAGGCGGCAGCCACTCCATCGCCTGGTGTCTCTGGCACACGGCCCGTACCGAGGACATCATCATCAACGGCCGCGCCCGCCAGGCGCCCCAGATCTGGAACGAGGCAGTGGGCCGAGCGCACCGGCCTCCCGTTCGAGGGCCAGGGCACCGGCATGTCAGACGAAGACGCCCAGGGCCTCGTCATCAAGGACATGGACGCCTTCCGCGAGTACCAGGAGGCCGTCTGGCAGCAGACCGACGAGTACCTCAACTCGATCACGGACGCCGACCTCGAGGATCGAGCGAGAGGCCCGCAACGGCCCCGAGACCATTGGCCAGGGCATCCAGCTCCACATGATCGGCCACTTCAACGGCCACCGCGGCGAGATCAACTTCCTGCGCGGCATGCAGGGCATGCCCACCGTCCTCCAGCGCGAAGGCACGCACTAGCCGAGAAGAAAGAAAGCAGAGTTAGAACGAGGTTGAGCTTCGAAACCTCGCTTAACTACTTCCGAATCAACTAGCGATTCCGCGGCCACATACATGATATGTCCCCAAGGAATTTGATCGGAGCCCCTTATGGCCGAAGAGCCGTCATTCGACCCCTCTCAGGGCGAGAAACAAGCCCCACAGTGGACATGGAAGTTCGTTGACGCAACTCCCATTCCTGCCAACTCGAAAATCGCACCAGCGAGAACTCAAGGAGAAGCAAGTCGCGAATACGCCGCGCTGCAGATGGCTCTTGATGACCTATTGTTTGCATTAGATTGCATGAACGAAGCAGCCAAGATTGGCATACCGGACGCGTCTAATGTCCAATCGAAGTCTTTGATTTTTTCGTCGTTGGTCGCCTATGCACGTCCCTTTAAGACAAGTGTGCGCAAAATCAGACTCGATCGCGGAGTTTTTTATATCCAGAGGATTGTCTCTAAACCTGGAGCTCCATGGATATCTGATAAGCCTCCGCGACAAGCACGTCGCCCATTCGGTGAACGAATTCGAGAGCTGTGAGGCGACAATGGCTATGGTGGGAGAACCAAACAAAGAATGGCGCCCAGCGGGAGTTGGGTTCACAGCGAATACTGTAATTGGCATTACAGGAGAGATTCTCAAACTGGCCTCGATTCAACTCGAGGCCATGATTGGCGTTCTGACTACTGAAAGAGACGAAATTGGGCTTCGCCTCTACAAGGAATTTAAGGAACAGTTTGCCAGAGATGGAAAGTGGCAGCTAGCGCCAATAGCTAACTTCCCCAAGCGCGAAAACGTGTCGAAGAGACGGACCTGATTACGTGAAGTCCCTCTTGAAACCGGGCGTTGACTTGGTCTGACGAGGTTCGCTCACTACCCCCCGCGAAGCTCTGCGCCGAACTCGTGCTGCAGGCGGCGCATGATGCGGTTGCGGGCCTGCGGCGACGTCCTCGTCCGTGAGCGTCTTCTCCAGCGACTGGAAGTTCACCTGGTAGGCCAGCGAGCGCTTGCCCTCCGGCAGCGGCGCGCCCTCGAACACGTCGAAGAGCTGCGCGTCCGTGACCAGGGCGCTGGCGGCGATGGCTCGCGTCACGTCTGGCGGCGGGCACGGCCGCGTCGATGAGCAGGGCGATGTCCTGGATAACGGCCGGGAAGCGCGACTGCGCCTCGTGCTGTGACGGTGCCGCGACGACGGCCGGCAGCAGCTTCTCGACGTCCAGCTCGAACAGGTAGACCGGCATCGTCGATTTCGAACGCGAGCCGCGACCTGCGGGTGCACCTGGCCGAACACGCCCGCCCGGTCCTCGCCCGCCATGCAGCTCGGCGGTGCGGCCGCGTAGCAGGCGATACTCCTCGCTCGCCCGGAACACGCACGATGGCGCCGCAGCGCTCCAGGTCTCCTCCAGCAGCCCCTTGGCGTCGAAGAAGTCGACGGGCTCCTCGGTCGGTTCGCCCCAGCGGCCCTCGCGCATGCCCGCCACGGCGCCGACGATGAGCTCTCGCTCCTCCGGCAGGTCGTCCGGCCGCGGTCATGTAGGCCCGCGCCGACTCGAACACGGCGACGGTACCGCGGTTGCGTGCGCAGGTTGCTCGCGACGGTCTGCAGCACGCTGCGCCCGCAGGGACGTGCGCATGACGGCCTGCTCCTGGTTCATCGGGTTCTCCAGGCGCAGGGGCGGATGCACCTCCATCGCCTCCGGCGGCGTCACCTTGAGCAGCGTCTCCGGCGAGGTCAGCGGGTAAGTGATCACCTCCTGCATGCCGGCCGCAACGGCCGCGTCTCGCAGCTTCTCGCGCAGGTCGCGCAAGGGGTCGTCCTGCGGCACCGGCATCGACCCCGCGAGCGGCAGCGACTCCAGCTTGTCGTAGCCGATCACGCGCGCCAGCTCCTCGATCACGTCGTCTGCCTGCGTCACGTCGGTGCGCCAGTACGGCGCCCGCACCACGTAGCGGTCCGGCGGCACCCAGCGGCGAGCCGAAGCCGAGGTCGGTCAGCGCCGTGCGCACCGTCGTCGTCGGCAGGTCGAGGCCCAGCACCTGCTCGATGCGCCCGCGCGTGACCACGACGCGCGTATCCGGGCGCTTCGTGGGGTAGCTATCGATCAGGCCCTTCGCGGCGCGACCGCCGGTGTGGGCCACGAGCAGCGCCATGGCGCGACGCGCAGCCAGCAGCCGCCAGCTCCGGGTGCAGCCCCTTCTCGAACCGCATCGAGGCCTCGGAGCGCAGACCCAGGGCGCCGCTGGTGCGCCGCACGCTGATCGGGTCGAAGTTCGCCGCCTCGAGCAGGATGCTGGTCGTGCCCTCCCCTACCTCGGAGTCGCCGCCACCCATGACGCCCGCGACGGCGATAGGCTGCTTCGCGTCGGCGATCACCAGCATCTCGGGCGTCAGCTCGCGGTCGACGTCGTCGATCGTGCGAATGCGCTCGCCCTCCGGGCGCGCCGCACGATGATCTTGCCGCCGCCGAGCTTGCGGCAAGTCGAAGGCGTGCAGCGGCTGGCCCATCTCCAGCATGACGTAGTTTGTTATGTCGACTATGTTGTTGATCGGACGCATGCCCGCGGCGACGCAGCCGCTCCTGCATCCACTGCGGCGACGGCCCGATCTTCACCCGCTCGACCATGCCCGCCAGATAACGCAGGCAGAGGTCCTTCGTCCTCGATCGCCACGGAGGCGCTTCTGGTTCGTCGCTTGCTGGCCGGTCTCCGCGTAGACGCGCTCCGGCTCGGTGACCTTCGTGTGGCGTCTGCGCCGCCACCTCCCAGGCGATGCCGAGCATCGACATGTGGTCGGGCCGGTTCGGCGTCACCTCGAGCTCGAAGATCGTGTCGCCATAGTACTCGCGCAGGGCGTCGCCGATCGGCGCGTCCTCGGGCAGACTCGAGGATGCCGCTGTGGTCGTCCGAGAGGCCCAGCTCCTTCTCGGAGAGCACCATGCCCGCCGACTCGACGCCGCGGATCTTCGAGGCCTTCAGCGTCACCCATCTCGCCCGTGTGGCCGTCGCGCAGGACGGTGCCCTCGGGCGCAAACGCGACTCGCAGGCCGACCGCGACGTTGGGCGCGCCACAGACCACCGTGGGCCGCACGTCCGCGCCGGCATCGACCGTGACGAGGCGCAGGCGGTCCGCGTTCGGGTGCGGGTTCACCTCCAGCACCTCGGCGATGCGAGATGCCCTCCCAGTCGTCGCCGCGGGAGATGATGCGCTCGACCTTGGCGCCGGCGATGCTCAGGCGCTCCGCCAGCTCCTTGGCCGGCAGTGTGATCGGCACGTAATCAGATAACCACTTCAGTGACACAAGCATGGCGTGGCCTTTAGAACTGGCGCAGGAAGCGCAGGTCGTTTGAGTAGAAGTGACGGATGTCGTCGATGCCGTGACGGAGCATGGCGACGCGCTCAACGCCGAACCCGGCGGCGAAACCCGTGTAGCGGTCGGCGTCGTAGCCGACGTTCTCGATGATCTCGCGGTGCACCATGCCGGCGCCGCAGATCTCGAGCCAGCCCTCGTTGCCGCAGGAGCGACAGCCCGCGCCGCCGCAGATGCCGCACTCGATGTCGACCTCGGCGCCCGGCTCCACGAAGGGGAAGTAGTGGCAGCGGAAGCGCACCTTGCGGTCGCGGCCGAACAGCGACTGCGCCAGCTGGGTGAGGGCGCCCTTCATGTGGCTCATGTTGATGCCTTCGTCCACGGCCAGGAGCTCCACCTGGTGGAACATCCACTCGTGCGTGGCGTCGGTCGCCTCGTAGCGGTAGACGCGGCCGGGCACGGCGACGCGGATCGGCGGCTGGTTCTTCTCCATGAAGCGAATCTGGTTCGGCGAGGTCTGGGTGCGCAGGAGCACGCGCTGCTGCTGCAGCTTGCCGTCCACCCAGAACGTGTCCTGCGAATCGCGGGACGGGTGATGGCCCGGGATGCGCAGGGCATCGAAGTTGTAGTACTCCCACTCGACCTCGGGACCTTCGGCGACCTGGAAGCCCATCTCGCCCAGCGCGTCGAGCATGTCGCGCAGGGTCTGGGTGATCGGATGCAGGCGCCCGACGAGGTTCTTGCGCCCCGGCAGCGTCACATCGATGGCGTCTGCCTCGAGCTCGGCCATCGCCAGGCGCTCGACCTCACCGCGACGGCCTTCGAGGGCGGCTTCGAGATCGCCTCGCAAGGCGTTCGCGCCGGCGCCGATCGTGCGCCGCTCTTCTGGAGGCAGCTCGCCAAGGCCGCGCAGGATCTGGGTGACCGCACCCTGGCGCCCCAGGTAGGAGATGCGCCACTGATCGAGCGTTGCCGTGTCTTGTGCCTCCGATAGCGCTTCGAGAGCTTGGCTACGCAGGACTTCGAGGTCGGGCAACGGTCGCACTCCTCTGGAACGGCCACGTGGAAGGAAGGGTAAGCGCTATTATCGTGGCGCCGTCTGGTGGGGTCAACGCTGGGCGAAGCGTTAAGAGGCCCGCCTGGCCAAAGAAACTGGACCCCTTACTCGAAGAAGCCGTCCACCAGGTCCGCCGGCACGATCTGGATCTCGTTTCGGGAGACGTCGCTGAACGCGAAGCCGCCGTCCGGCATCGCGACCACACCCACCGGCTTCGACTGCGCCAGCGGCTGCCAGGCGCCAACCTTCGTGCCGTCGGCATCGTAGAGCACCAGCTCACCCGTCTCCGGCATCGGCACCAGGATGCGGCCATCGCTCAGGACCGTGATGTAGGGCTTGTCCTGTACCTCCTGGCTGGTCCAACCCACCGGGATGCTCGCAAGCTCTTCGCCGCTTGTATCGACGCGGCGGATATCGCCCGTCCAGGTGCTCGTGACCAGGAGGTCGCCGTTGGCGTCGAGGGTGACGCCCACGGGCTCTGAGAAGCCCGTGATGCCCGATGTCGAACCGCCGGCGTCCAAAGGCTCACCATCGGTCGAGAAGTGCAGCACGCGCTGGTTACCCGTGTCGGTCACCCACAGCGTCCCGTCCGCCGCGATGGCGATGTCGCGCGGCCCGAACAGGTTCAGCGGGTCGGAGGCGTCGGTGCCGGGGATGCCCCAGCTCGTGACGAACTCGAACTCCGGCGAGAACTTCTGGATGCGGTGGTTCCAGGTGTCGGCGACGTAGATGAAGCCGTCGTCGTCGACGGCGACACCCCAGGGCTCGTTGAAGCGACCCAGGTCTGAGCCGCCGGAGCCAAACGAGTCCACATAGTTACCCTGAGCGTCGAACTCCTGGATGCGGTTGTTGCGCCCATCGGCCACCCAGAGGTTGCCGTCCTTGTCCACGAACAGGTCTGCGGGCTGCCAAAGCTCGCCCCGAACCCCCGTGCCAGGCTGCCCCACGGCATTACCGATGAGGATGCGGCCGTCCGCAATGATCGTCGGGTCGTGCGGCGGCAGTTCGGGACCCCGCTCGTAGTCGAAGGCTGAGAGGTCGTTGGGGAAGAACGCCACGCCGTCGATAGAGCCCGTGTTGGACTCGTCACGGCGATGGAAGAAGAAGTCGATCAGGCCCGTGCGCGAGTCGGCGTGCGGTCACCACCTCGGCGGCGTCCTTGAAGTTGAGCTCGCGGTAGGTCTCGTTGAACCACCAGCGATGCTTGTACGGCGTCTGGGCGTACTGCGAGGCGTCGATCTGGTTGACGTTGCTGCGGTTGATCAGCAGCACGGCGCCGGCCGGCGGCACGTAGTTGGCATCGATGTTGGCGAAGCTGACGTTGTGGTAATCGCGCAGGTACCAGGCCCAGGGCCAGGCGAAGCTATCGGCGTTGTCGACGACGACGGGCAGGTTCAGCCCGAGGCCGGAGTGCTTGGCCAGCGCATCGATGCGGTCTCGTAGCACCGGGATGTCGTGGGAGGTCTGGGTGTACACGAGCAGCTCGACAGGCGTGTCGTCGTTCACGAAAGAGAGCGTGAGGCTGGCGCGTACCGTGAGCGTAAACAGCGCCGCCACGCCAACCGCCAGCACGGCCCGCCCGAACGCCTTGTTGCCCGACGCGATGCCGGCGATCACGTAGCCCACGATCGTCACAGGCACGAGCGCCAGCACCCACACGGCGAACCACTGGTCGATGATCCCCGGCAGCGCCAGCGCCGCGAGGACGATCGCCAGGCCGCCTCCACCGCGAGGGTGACCTGCAGCTCGGTCGAGGTGATGGCGCGAGCGAGGGCCGACGGCTCCGTCCCGATGCCTTCCGCCTCGCCTGGCTCATCGAGAGTCGAGGTCTGTGTCTCGGCCTCCGTCAGGCCGGCATTCGTAGTCATGTTGCCGAGGAGCAGCGAGGCAAGCAGCCAGACGCCCAGCCCGGCCGCCAGCGCGTAGCCGGCCACCTCCGCTGCACCGCTGCCATCGACCATGAGCATCACGGCCGCCACGGTCACAGCTGCGCCCGCGATCGCCGTACGCCAGTGGGCGCCTCGAAGCTCCAGCAGGTCGAGCGCCTTCGCCAGCGTCACGGCCGCCATGAGCACCAGCGGCAGGGCGATGTGCGTCTCCAGCCACGGCATCTTCTCGCCGGCAATCGAGAGGCCGATGAAGATGCCGACGAGCCAGAACACCAGCCATCGACGCAGCGAGTCGCCTCGCAGCGCCAGCCACGCCGCACCGGCCGCGCCGATGAGCAGCGGCAGGAACTCGTACAGGGGCGTCAGCAGGGCGTAGTAATACTGGGGCTGGTTGCCGCGCTTGACGTCGTGCTGCGCCAGCCAGTAGTCGAGCGAGCCCCAGATGCCTGAGAAGAAGCCGTCGATGTTGAAGAAGAAGGTCGTGTACAGGAGCACGAACGGGATGTAGAAGCACGCCGCCGCGATCAGCCACGTCTTCGGGCGCCAGAGCAGCCCGGCGTAAAGCGAGGCGATCATCAGGGTCGCGACGGAGCTGACGCGCAGGAAGTTCTCCTGGGGTACGTCGTAGCCGCGGTCGCCCACGAACGGCAGGACCTGGATGCCCGCGGCGAACTGTGGCAGGCTCAGCGTCCCGACGATGATCAGCACGTCGCCGATCGGCGGCAGCTCCTCTCGCCCGAAGCGCAGTCGCTCGCCCACCATCGGCCACAACGCCGCGATCAGCCAGGCGAAGGGCACCAGCAGCACGCTACGTATGAAGACCCGTGCGTCCGAAATGTCCTCGTCGTCCCGGCGCTTGCCCAGCTCAACGGCGAGCATGAGGTCGATGAACACGAGCAGGATCGCGATCGTGATGAAGGTGACTTCCTTGGTCGCGAAGCTCAGCGCCATCAGGGCGGCGAGGGCGTAGAGGTACTTCTCCTTCACCTCGTCCAGGTATCGCCACATGGCGATCACCATGCCGAACGTCCACACTGCGATATAGATGTCGTTGCGCAGGAAGCGGCTGAAGTAGAGCAGCGACGGCGAGAACATCAGCAGTACTGCGGCGATGATCACGGCGGGCATGCCGATCTGCTTGCGCAGCAGGTACGGCATCCCGACGAGCACGGCCCCGAACAGCGCCGGCATCAGGCGCGCCGTCATGTCGGAGTCGCCGAAGAGGAAGAACACGGCCGCGGTGGTGTGGAACAGGAAGGGACCGTGCATGAGCGGGTTGTGCTGGTAACCGTCGCCGTTGTAGAGGTACCAGGAGTAGGTGGCGTGCAGGCTCTCGTCGTGGTGCAGCGCCATGTCGCCGAGGTTCCAGAGCCGGAACACCAGCGCCACGATCATCAGCGAGGCCATGATCAGCAGCTCCGACCGCGCGGTAGCCCACTCGATGACGGAGGAGCGCGGGATCGAAATGCCGCGCCCTAAAGTCGCCTCAGCCACACCAACCCCTCCCGTTCGTCCTCAAGGCGCCGCTCCCGTGCTGTCGCCATCGGCCGCGTCGCTCACTGGCGGCACGCGGTAGAGCGTAGCTGTGCCGGCGTTCGCAACCGCCTGCAGGCTTTCGAACTTCCGCAGGCCCTCGACCGGGTAGGTGTCGCGCTCGACGGTACCGACTGCGACATAAGTCACGTCATATTGTTGCAGGATCGATAGGGCCTCTTCTAGTGACCCTGTCGTGTAGGCGGCATCGACCGCAGCTTTGCGCTGGTCAATCTCGGTTCGATCCCGGCCCCACTGCTGCTCGTGGCCTGGCCAGCCCAGCACCGTCGGCACGCCCGGTCCAGGCCGAGAAACGCCCGGCAGAGGAGTACTGGCCGCCCACCGCCTCGACCAGCCTGTCGTCCTGGTTGGCGTTGTCGCGCAGCCACTGCACGATGCCCATCTCCAGCGACGACGGCGAGTTGTACACGTACGCGAGCCCGTCCAGCGTGCGGTCGCTGCGGGTCAAAGAGAGGCCGTCCGTGCGCGAGAGCGTGGCGCTCAGGGGGTACAGCAGCGCACCGGCGACCGCCAGGACCGCGAGGCCGGCCCAGGCGCCCCGCAGCACCTCCATCGAGGCCCCCGTCTCGCGCCTCAATTCCCCGTACAGCCACCAGCCACCCACAGCGCCGGCGATGCCCATGAGCAGCCAGGCCTGGTAGTAGAACTTGAACACGGTGTTGAGCCGGGAGCTGAATACGTCTGTGACGTAGAAGAACTCGGCGCCGAAGATCAGCAGCAGCCCCGTCGTCATCGCTGCCAGCACCGGCACCAGCACGGCCGAGCTCTCGTCCTGCGACTCGATCGCCCGCCAAAGCGCCAGCAACGACGCCACGAGCGCCCCGGCGAAGAACAGCGCCGTCAGCCAGTTCCAGCCCCGCGCCGCGATCGCGTCCGGCAGGTCGCCGCCGCCGTGTCGCGCGACGATAAGGACCGCCCACAGCAACACGAGCGCGACGGGCAGCATCGCGGCGCGCAGGATACGAGCCCGGGCACGCGCGCCAGCGTCTCGGGACAGGAGGTACAGCGGCAAGGGCAGAGCAACCGCCATAATCGCGCCCCAGAACAGGATCGCCTGCGCGGGTCGAGTGGCGCCGTCGCGTACGGCGTCCACGAAGCCGGCCTGGCTC
This sequence comes from uncultured Chloroflexia bacterium, assembly GCA_963768705.1. Taxonomy (GTDB): domain Bacteria; phylum Chloroflexota; class Dehalococcoidia; order DSTF01; family WHTK01; genus WHTK01. The sequence goes on along the minus strand of CAVYJE010000028.1, from coordinate 288,946 downwards.
GAGAAGCTGAGGTAGAACGGCAGGTAGAGCACGATGCTCACGACCGCGAAGGGCACGCTGAAGCCAATCGTGTCGCTCACGGCCTGTCGGCCGTCCCGGCTGCCCAGGTAATTGCGCGCAAACACGAGCAGGGCGATGAGGAACCCGAAGGTCGGCAGGTCCCAGGTATTGAGAAACGCCAGCCCGCCCACGACGACGCCCGCAAGCGCCAGGAGCCACGGCGAACGCCGCCACGTATCGAACGTCAGCCCTGCGGCGCCGCGCCACAGCGAGAGTCCGAAGGCGAAGCCGGTGAGCACGAAGGGCAGGGCCATGACGTGCGGATGCAGGTCGCCCAGGATGAAGCTGAAGAATGGGAACTCCGTGATCGTACCGGCGTCCGGCGAGATTCGGGTCGCGCGCCACCACCACCAGAAGTCGCTCTGGTCGGTCGGGTAGCGGACGCACACCACGGCCGTCAGGCAGGAGTCGCTCTCGCGCGCATTGGCGAGGCCGGAGATGTCGGCCCCGGACTCGACACGCGCAGGCAGCGCATCATTCGCCGCGGCGAACTCGAGCACGCCCTCCAGGTTACCGGCCACCGTCACGAGCACGATCGCCGCGATGCCGACGCCGAGCGCCGTCCGAAACGCGACGCGTCGCAGGGCGCTGACAATCTCGAAGCCCAGCCCGAACGCCGCGGTCGCCGCCAGCGCTGCCGTGCCAGCGAGGGCGAGGTTGAACGTGACGGCCGTGTCCAGCGCCGCCATCTTGCCCACCATGGCGTTGATCACGTAGCCGAAGTAGTAATAGCTCACGCCGTGGCCGGCCAGCCAGGGGTCGGACGGCGGATAGTAGGTGCTGCGGCTCGCGGCATTGAGGAACATGAAGTCCATCGGCTTCTCGGTGCCGGAAATCTCTGGGATGAACGACTTGATGTGCGCCGCGATGAAAAGCCCGAGGAAGAAGACAACTTCAGTCGCGAGTAAGAGGCCCTGACGCTCCTGCAGCGCTTCGAGGTAATCACGCCAGCGCCGCCGCAGGATCAGGTAGTCGACGACGGCGAGGGCGATGAGCACCCAGACGATCGTGCCGGGGCGATTGGGCATCACGTGCAGGCTAAGCGCGAGCCAGAACAGGTAGCCGGTGAGCAGGAGGCCCAGCGGCTTGGCGAAGGCGACGCCCCGGCCGGGGAGGCTGCGAAAGAGCGTCATCGCGATCGGCAGGGCGATCAGACCGATGACCGAGATGACCAGCCACCAGCGAAACGTCTCTAGCAGCATCGTACGGGGCTACTGGCTCCCTGAACCGTAACGATCACTCGAACAACGCTTCGACGAAGGCTTCGGGGTCGAAGGGGCTGAGGTCGTCCTCGCCCTCGCCGGTACCGACGAAGCGCACCGGCAGGCCCAGCTCATCGCTGATCGCGAAGACGATGCCGCCCTTCGAGGTGCCGTCCAGCTTCGTCAGAGCAATCGCCGTGACGTCCACGGCCTCGGCGAAGGCCTTGGCCTGCAGGAGCGCGTTCTGGCCCGTGGTGGCGTCGAGGACGAGCAGCACCTCGTGCGGCGCCGTCGGCTCGCGGCGCTCGATCACGCGGCGCACCTTGCGCAGCTCCTCCATGAGGTTGAACTTCGTGTGCAGGCGGCCCGCCGTATCGACGATGCAAACGGCGGCGTTGCGGCTCTGGGCGGCGCCGACGGCGTCGTGAGCCACGGCACCGGGGTCGGCGCCCTCCTTGTGCGCCACGACCTGCGCGCCGACCTTCTCGGCCCAGCTCGTGAGCTGGTCGATCGCGGCGGCCCGGAAGGTATCGCCGGCGGCCACGACCACGCTGTCGCCCTCCTGGATGTAGAGGTGCGCCAGCTTGGCGATGCTCGTGGTCTTGCCGGTGCCGTTGACGCCAACGACCAGGATCACGCCCGGCCGCGGCGGCGTCTCGACGTCGTCGCCCCAGAGCTGGCCCTTCAGCGGCACGGACTCCAGGATGTCGATCAGCTCGTCCTTGAGCACCTCGCGCACCTCGTGGGCATCACGAATGTGCTCCTTTTCCACGTACGTCCTTGACGGCGTCGAGGATCTTCTCGCTCGTCTTCACGCCGACGTCGGCGCCGAGCAGCACCTCCTCGAGGTCGAGCCAGAGGTCGTCGTCGATCGTGCCGCGGTCGAGGATGCCGGCGATGCGCCCGAACCAGCTGCGCTTCGTGCGCGCCAGGGCGACTTCGGTCTTCTCCTCGACCTGTTCCTTGGGGGCTGCGCGCCGGAAGAGGGGCAAGGCGGGGCTCCTTGGTTGTTGTTAGTTGTTAGTCTCTATTCGCAGGTTTGCGGGCTTCGGATCGATCTTAGCAGTCACGCTTAGTTCTTCAGGTCATCGAGTTTCAGTGACAGGATGCGAGACGTGCTGTCGGAGCCCATCGAGACGCCGTAAATCGAGTCGGCCGCCTCGATCGTGCGCGGGTTGTGCGTGATCAGGATGAACTGCGTCTTCTTGCCCAGGTCCCGCAGGGCATCCACGAAGCGCCCGACGTTCGTCTCGTCCAGGGCCGCATCGACCTCGTCCAGCACGCAGATCGGCGACGGGTGCGCCTCCAGCAGCGCCACAAGCAACGCCAGCGACGTCAGCGTGCGCTCGCCGCCCGAGAGCATGGCGATGGCGTTGACACGCTTGCCCGGCGGCTGCGCCACGATCTCGATGCCCGTGTTGGCGAAGTCCTCCGGCTGCGTAAGGCTCAGGTGTGCCTTGCCGCCGTTGAAGAACGACTCGAAGTAACGCCTGAACTCGCGGTCGACGATGGCGAACGTCGCCTTCAGGCGCTCCCGGATGGTCTGCTCCAGCTCGTCGATCGCCTCCTGCAGCGTCGCCTCGGAGCCGGTGAGGTCGTCGACCTGCCCGTGCAGGAAGTCGTAGCGCTCCTTGCTCTCGATGTAGTCGGTGTGGGCCTGCTCGTTCACGGGGCCGAGGGCGCGGATCCGGCGGCGCAGGTCGGCAACGCGCGGACCGCAGGGTCTCGAGGTCGACCTCGGCGGCGCCGCGGATCGGCGGCAGGCGCCCCTGCTCTCCGACCTCGCCTTCGCTCTCACTCTCGGTGTCTGACGGGACCTCCGCGACGACGCGCTGCCCTCGGCGCGATAGCCCTCGTTCGCCATCGTCTCGCGCAGGACCTCCAGCTCATCGGTGCGCAGCTTGACCGCCGACTCAGCCTCGATGTGGCCGCGCTCGGCGTCGAGAAGGCGTGAGCGGGCCTGCGCTGAGCTGGTCGCGCATGCTGCGGACGCGGCTCTGGAGGTGGGCGAACTCGCCCTCCGCCGGCTCCATCTCGGCTTGCAGCGCCGCCAGCTCATCGCGCGCCGTGGTCAGCTCGGCGGTCGCCGTGTGGTTGCGCTCCTGGATCTCGCGCGCTTCGACGTCCAGCGCCGTCAGCGACTGCTCGCGCGACTGCAGGCGCTGGTCGGCACGCGCGAGGCTGGCCTGCAGCATCTCGATCTGCTTGGCCAGCGACCGCACCTCGCCTTCGAGGTCGGCGTGAGCGGCGGCGGCCTCGGAGACGGCGTCGATGGTGGCGCTGCGGTGCGGCGCCATGGTCTCGACGGCCTCGCGGTCGCGCACCAGCACCTCAGCGGCCTCGCGGGCGTCTTCCTCGAAGCGCTGGCGTTCGGCGTTGATGCGCTGGCGACGGCCCGAACCAGTCCGTGCCGTCATCGCCCCGGGCCAGCTCATTCCACAGCGTGCGGCCCTCGCTGCGCAGCAGGATCAGTCGTCCGCGGTTCTCCTGCAGCGCGCTCTGGCTGCGTGTGCGCTCGGTCGCGCAGCTCCGCGAGCTGGGGCTCCAGCCGCGACATCTCTTCGCTGGCGCCCGCGAGAGACTCGCGCTCGCGCTCGAGGCGGCTATCGAGTCTCGCTCTTGCGCGCCTCGGCCTGGGCGATGCGCGGCGGCAGCTCCTCCAGCTCTCGCTGGCGGCTGAACGACTCGACGGCGACCCTTGCGGCGCCGCCGGCCACCGAGCCGTTCGGCCGCAGCAGCACGCCGTCCAGCGTGACGACGGAGCCAAGGCCGCGGCGTAGGACCTCGCGCGCCAGCTGCACGTTCTCGACCACGATGATCCGGCCCAGCAGCGCATCTACGAGGGAACGGAAGCGGTTATCGTAGCGCACGAGCCGCGCCGCGACGCCGATGATGCCCTCGCTCGCGCAGCAGGTTCAGCGGCGGCGATGACTTGATGGCATCCAGCGGGATAGAGCACGGCGCGGCCGGCCTGCTGCGCCTCCAGCTCTTCCAGCGCGGCAAGGGCGGCCGGCAGGTTCTCGAACACCAGCGCCTGTACGTTCTCCGCCAGCGCCGCCTCGATGGCGCGCTCCAGGCCCGGTGGCACGCGGATGATATCCTGCACCAGGCCGATGAGCCCGTCCGGCGGCTGCGGCGCATCCGTCCGCCTCGTCGCCGAGGAGGAAGCGCGCCGCCGAATCGACGCCCTCGGAGGCGTTCTGGAGGCCGAGCAGCATGGCTTCCTGCGACTTGAGCTGGGCGATCTGGCCCTCCGCCTGCATCGCCTCGCGTTCGAGGCCCTGCATGCTCTGGCGGCCCGACTCGATCATCGCGGCCAGGCCGTGGCGCTCCTGGTCGGCATCGATGATCTCGCGTCCTCGACCGCGGCGAGGCTCTGCTGCAACGCCTGGTACTCGCGGCCGAGCTCCCGCAGCTCGGTCACGAGGTCTGCGCTGCCGGTCGGCGCGTCCCGCGACCTCGCCCTGGGCGCGGCTCTCCTCTTCGGCCAGGCGCTCCAGGGCGGCCGTCGGCCTCACGAGCGCCTCGCTGCGCCCGCTCGACGCGCTCCTCGCCCTCGACGATGCGGCGGCGCAGGCCGGCGTACTCCTGCTCCAGCGTGTTCATCTCCTGGCGCCGCGTCTCGATCAGGTCCTTCGCCTCTTCGATGTCCGGGGACGATGTCGCTCTGACGCTCCAGCGCCTGGTTCAGCGAGGCCTGGATATCGGCGCGCTCGTCCCGCAGCGACTGCAGCTCCGCCTCGATCTCGGCGCGGCGGCGGCCGTGGCTCTCGACCCGCTCGCGCGTCGAAGGTCAGGCGCTGCTCCAGGTTGTGCACCTGGTCGGACGACGGCGCGATGGCGGGTGCGGCGGTCCGCGATCTCCTTCTCGCGCTCCTCGACGGCGGTCGTCAGCGCGGCGAGGCCTTCTTCGCGCCTTGCGTCTCGTTCTGGACGACGACGAGCTCCTGCTGCTTCTGGTCCAGGGCGGCACGGGCAGCGGTCAGCTCGTCCTGGGCGTCGTGCCAGAGATGGCGCGTAGAGCTCCCGCAGCGTCTCCGGCCAGCTCACCGGCGAGGCGGCTGTGCTCGGCCGCGCGCGATGCCTGCTTCTCGAGCTGGGCCAGGCGCGGGCCGATCTCCTCGATGCAGCAGGTTGACGCGCTCGAGGTTCTCCCGCGTGGCCGAGAGGCGGTCGCGCGCCTCGTCCAGGCGCAGGCGCAGCAGACGCACGTCGGCGGCCTCTTCGAGCAGGCGGCGCCGCTCTTCGGGGCGCATGACCAGCACCTCTTCGACGAGGCCCTGGCCCATGAAGGCGTAGCTGTTCTGGCCCACCTGGGCGCGCATGAACAGGTCGACGACGTCGCGCAGGCGCACCTTGTTCTTGTTGATCAGGTACTCGCTCTCGCCGCTGCGGTAGGCGCGGCGGGAGACGACGACCTCGCTGTAATCGACGGGCAGCCAGCCCTCCGAGTTGTCCAGCGTCATCGAGACCTCGGCCATGCCGACGGCGGCTTCTGGCTGGAGCCGGAGAAGATCACGTCCTCCAGGCGCCGGGCGCGCACGTTGCGCGACTGCTGCTCGCCGAGCACCCAGCGGATCGACTCGGCGACGTTGCTCTTGCCGGAGCCGTTAGGACCGACGACTGCCGTGATGCCCGGCCCGAACTCGAACATCGTCTTGTTCGCGAAGCTCTTGAAGCCCTGCAGCTCCAGTCGTTTGAGGTACATGGCTAGGCCTCACACGCCGTCATCGGCTCGGCGCTCGTCGGCCAGCGCGTCTGCCAGCTCGAACGGGTACGTGGCGAGGGCGGCTTTCGCGGCCTCGCGCTCCGCCTCCTGCTTGCTGTGGCCGGTGCCGCTGCCCAGCGACGTCGCCCTGGATCTGGACCTCGACCGTGAAGATCTTGCGGTGCTCGGGCCCCTCCTCGTGCACGGTGCGATAGCGTCGGTGCGCGCTGCCAGCGGGCCTGCACGACCTCCTGCAGCTTCGACTTCGGGTCGACCGGCGTGGGCCGGCCGGTGCAGGTCGATCTCGTCGCCGATGGCATCGAAGATGAACTGCTGCGCCACGGTCAGGCCGCGGTCGATGGCGATGGCGCCGACGACGGCCTCGAACAGGCTCGCGAGGTTCTGGGCGCGCTCGCGGCCGCCGGCGGCCTCTTCGCCGCGGCCGAGCAGGAGGAAGTCGCCCAGGCCCAGACCGCGCGCGAAGGCTGCGCCAGGCTGTCGCGGCGCACGAGATAGCCGCGCCACTCCGTGAGGTCGCCCTCGTCGCAGTGCGGGCAGTCGCGGAACAGGCGCTCCGCCACGACGTAGCTGAGCACGGCGTCGCCGAAGAACTCGAGGCGCTCGTTGGACTCCTGGCCCGTCGCGGGGTTCTCGTTGAGGTAGGAGCGGTGCACGAAGGCCTCGTGCAGGGTGGCGCGCTTCTTGAACTTGACGCCCGAGCCGCTCTTCGGCCTGCTCTTCGAAGGACATCATCGACTGCGACTCCTGCCGAAAGCGAGCGAGAATTAAGTGCGGCAGACCGATGAGGGCTTCCGGAGGCGCCCCGACGAGCATCGGGTGGAGCGGGCGGGTCACCCAGCTTCCTCCAGACAAGGAGGGCACCTCTCTGACAACGATGGTAGCCTGTTGAGGCCACGATTTAACGAAAAGCATAGGCTTCGATAAGTCGGGGTGTCAAGCAAAGTAGGCTAATCGCGTAATCGCTATAACAGAATTATGACGGAAGCCGGCACTGGCGCCAATCCTTGCTTCAGCGCCTCGAAGCTGAAGCCCGCAGACGCGCTCGAAGCGCTGAATGCCTGCCGCCGCATCTGCCGCGAACAGGGCGTTTCGCTCTTCCTCGTCGGCGGCACCGTGCGCGATCTCCTGCTCGACGCGACGGGCTACGACCTCGACCTCACGATCGAGGCCGACGCGGCGCCGATCGCCCACCGCTGGCCGAAGCCGCGGGAGGGCGCGCCATCACCCACACCCGCTTCGGCACCGCACGCGTCTCCAGCCGCGACTTCCAACTCGACCTCGCCGGGCCCGGCGCGAGACCTACCCCCACCCCGGCTCGCTGCCCGTCGTGGAGCCCGCGACGCTCGACGAAGACCTCGCCCGCCGCGACTTCACGATCAACGCCTTCGCCCTGCGCCTGGAGCCGCGCGCCGGTCGAGATCGTCGACCCATTCCGCGGCGTCAACGACGTGCGCAGCAGCCTGATCCGGGTCCTGCACGACCGCAGCTTCCAGGACGACGCCACGCGCATGCTGCGAGGCCGTGCGCTACGCCGCGCGCCTCGGCTTCAAGATCGCACCCGAGACCGCGGCCCTGCATCCGCAACGACCTCCCTTCCCTCGGCACGCATCAGCGGCGCCCGCCTGCGCCGGGAGCTCGCCCTGCTGTTCGAGGAGCCCTCCGCGGTCAAGGGCGCACGCCTGGCGCAGGACCTCGGCGTGCTCGCGGCGATCCACCCGGCCCTCGGGCTGAGCAACGACGTCGCGCAGCGCTGGCAGGCGGCCATCGAGGGCCCACGAAGCTGGCGCCGCTGGACGAGCTGGGCTTCTGCGTCATCGCCAACCCGAAGGACGAAGGCACGGCGGCCTCCGTCTCGAAGTGGCTGCACCTCGCCGGCCGCGTCGAGCACGCCCTGACGACCTCGTGCGCCTGAGATCGCAATCGCCTAAGCTGGCGCGAGATGCACAACCAACCCTCTCAAGCCACCGAGCTGCTCGACCGCTACACGCCCGTCGGCCATCTGGGCCGAGGCCGTGCTCGCCGGAGGCGAAACCGCCTCGGTCTGCCTCGACTACCTGACGGCTGGCGCCACGTCGCAGCCCCGAGCTCACCGGCGACGACCTGCTGGCCTGGGCGTGAGCCAGGGCACGCGGCTGGGCGAGACGCTGAAACGCCTGCGAGACGCCCGACTGGACGGTCGCATCAGCACGCGCGACGAGGAAGTCGCGCTGGTGCGAGGGCTTTCGTGAGCCGGCGACGCCGCAACGATGAGCCTGTCGAGTGGCACTTCTTCAGCTTCCCGGTTGTCTTCGGGTTCGCCGTCGGTGGGTTCTTTGTCGCCTTTCTCTCGGCGATCTTCCCCATCGAGCCTCCTGTTCACGATCTTTCTTTTCCTCAGCTCATTCGGCATGGCGCACATCGCCAGCCACTGGATCCGGCGCCGAACCTTGGACCGGCAGCATCAGAAGGCAGAAGAGGACGAGCGCGAGCGCCGCGCCCTGACCGCCCGCGCCGCCATACAGCGCAATAGCGAAGAAGCCGCTCCCGCGACAGCGACGCCGCCGTCGCTCACGTCGCCAGCGTTCAGACGAAAGCTAGGCTTCTGACGAAGCGCTGGAGGATCGCGGCGATGTGCTTCGTGCCGCGCCGGTAGTCCTCGATGCGCACGTGCTCGTCCGGCGCGTGGTCCCGCCCGCCGACGTAGTTGATCCCCGCCATCACCGTCGCGAGCCCGAGGTCGTGCACGAAGTGGTACATCGGCCCCGTCGCCGCCATGCTCGGCACCAGGTAGGCCTCCCGCCCGTAGGCGTCGACGGCCGCCTTCTGCACGACGTCGATGAACGGGTCGTCCATGGGCGTCCGCGCCGCCTTCTCCGACGACGACTGCTTGACCACGACGTCGTCGAAGCCGAGCGCTCCAGGTGGGCACGCAGCTTGGCGATCAGGTCGTCCGGGTCCTGCTCGTCCACCAGGCGGAAGTCGAGCTTGGCTGATGCACGGGCCGGCAGCACCGTCTTCGTGCCCAGGCCCTGGTAGCCGGAGCTGAGGCCGTTGATCGTGCACGTGGGCTCGAAGATGTGGCGCCGCCGGTAATCGATGTCCTTCACGCCGAGCACGGAGTCGTGCAGGCCCAGGCTCTCGAGGAACTGCTCGCCGTCGTCCGGCAGCATGCGCAACGCCGCCAGCTCCTCCTCCGTGGGCGACTTCACGCCGTCGTAGAAGCCGTCGATGAGGATGTTCTCGTCCGGGTCCTTGATGCTGCCGAGCGCCCACGCCAGGCGCCACGCCGGGTTGGGCACCACGGTGCCGTATGAGGAGTGCACGTCTCGGTTCGGCCCCTGCACCTCGATGTCGACGCAGAGCAGGCCCTTGGCGCCCAGCATCAGGGTCGGGCTGCCGTCCCAGAGCGCGTAGCCCCACTCCCAGACGCAGGCATCCGCCGTCGAACAGGTGACCGTGCTCCTTCATGAACGGCGCGATCTCCGGGCTGCCGATCTCCTCGTCGCCCTCGATGAAGAACTTCACGTTGCACGGCAGCCCGCCGTACGCCTGCTTCAGGGCCCGGATCGCCAGCATGCGCGAGACGATGTTGCCCTTGTCGTCCGAGATGCCCCGGCCGTAGATCTCGTCGCCGCGGCGCTGTGGCTCGAAGGGCGGTGAGGTCCACTCGTCCAGCGGGTCCGGCGGCTGCACGTCGTAATGGTTGTAGAACAGCAGCGTCTTCGCGGTATTCAGACCCGTTTGCTCGGCGTAAACCACCGGAAACGCGTTGCCCGGCTTCGGGATCACGCGCGTCTCGAAGCCCTCGGCCTGCAGCAGCTTCACCGTATGCTGCGCCGTCTCCTCGATCGCGGTGCCGTGGGCGCTCACGGTAGGTAGACGGGCGTACTCGACCAGCTCGGCGAGCGAGCGCTCCAGCTGGTCATCGATGTAGCGGAAGGTGGCTTCGAGGCTCATGTCAGCATCATGGCAGATTCGGCGGCACTCGTCGCCTACCCAATACCTCTTCTACGTGCTATACTTCTCTTATGCGATACGCCATGCGGTTGCTGACCCTGCCCTTCCGCCTCTTCGACGCGATCATGAGCCGCTTCGTCCTACCACCCGTCGACTACCGGGCCGACCGCTTCGAGCTTCTCGCCCAACGCAACGTCCTGCTGGAGGAGCTGAGAAGCCCCAGGCGGGGGGAATGGCGGCGGCTAGCGTCATGAAGCGACTGCTCCTGCTCATCACACTCCCCTTCTGGCTCTTCGATGCCCTCGCCACCCGCATCGTGGCGCCGCCGACTGACGAGGCCCTGTCGCGGGAAGACGCCGGCCGCTTGCGCGACCTCGAGCTCGAAGCCAAGGTGGACACGCCGCCATGGCCGATGGGGTGAACCCTAGGCCGCGTCTCGCAGCATCCAAATCCCCGGCAGCGAGTCCGCCCGTCAGCCCCAACGGCGCATCCGGCGCCTCGGCGATGCTCAGAGGCCTGAAGCCGAGCCGCAGCCAGAAGTACACCGCCAGCCCCCGTCCCTCCGGCACGCCGGCGTAGACGCGTTGAGCACCGAGTCGCTCCCGCACCAGCCGCTCCAGCGCCAGCCCTGCCTCGCCGCCGAGGCCCCGGAAGCGGCGCTCCGGCTGCATGCCCAGGAACGAGATCGTCGCGTCGCCGGCCGAAGGCGTATCCAAGCGCACGAGACCCAGGCCCACCGCCTCCCCCTCCGCGTTCGAGATCAGCACCGCCTCCGAAACGCCCCTGGCCGCCTCGAAGTCCTCCAGCGACCACTCCGGCGACAGCGCCCCCGCAAGCCACGGCATGTCGTCAAGCGCGCCCTCGGGCAGCGACGAAAGGGCGATACGGCCGGAGGTATGGATTTCGTTGGCTGCCAGGAGGGCCGTCACGCGAGGCGAGGCCTCGTTGGGCGCATCGAGAGGCTGTCGCCCCTCTCCCTAACCCTCTCCCCACAGGGGCGAGAGGACTGGCTATCCAGTCCCTCGAAGTGCCTTTCTGCACTCCGAAGCAGGCTTCCCCTCTCTGTGCGACGGAGAGGGGTGTCGACCGCAGTCGACGGGGTGAGGTCTCCCGCGTCTCCGTAGGCCATCAGCCGCCCCGTCACCACTCGACAGGCTTAGGACGAACCGCGTTTTGATGACCCCATGCTCGTATGCCCGCATGCCCCTATGCACGCGTCACCCCAGCCACTCCTCGATCGCCCCGGCGATGTCGCGGCCGGGGAGGTCTCGCAGCGTGCAGCGGGGGAGCGAGCGCAGGAACGACTCGCCGTAGCGCCGGTTGCGCAGGCGGCGGTCGAGCACCAGGAGCACGCCTCGGTCCGTCTTGGAGCGAATCAGGCGACCGAAGCCCTGACGGAAGCGCAGTACGGCCTGGGGCAGCGCGTACTGCTCGAACGGCGCGTCGTAGAGTTGCGAGCGCGCCTGGTAGATCGGGTCGCTCGGCACCGCGAAGGGCAGCTTGGCAATCACGAGCAGCGACAGCGCCTCCCCGACCACGTCGACGCCCTCCCAGAACGAAGCCGTGCCCAGCAGCACGGTGCGCGGGTTCTCTCGCAGGGCCGCCAGCATCTGGCGCGGCGAGCCATCGATGCCGTGGCCGAGCACGAGGATGCCCTCCTGCTCCAGCGGCCCCTTGATCTCGTCGTAGACCGCGTGCAGGGGCCCGTAGGCGGTGAACAGGATCAGCGCCCGCCCCTGGCTGGCCCGGATCGACTTCGAGCAGCAGCTCGCTAGCTTCAGACGTGAAGCTGGGTGCATTCGGCTCCGGCATGTCGGTGGGCAGCGCGATCAGGGTCGAGCTCGGGTAGTCGAACGGCGAGCCGAGCAGCAGCTCCTCGGAGTCTTCCAGACCGACACGCTCGCGCAGGTAGTCGAATCTGTCTTCCGTACTCAGGGTGGCGCTGGTGAGCACGACGCTCTCCTTGGCGTCGAAGAGGTCGCGCTGCAGGATCTCGGCCACTTCCAGCGGCGCCGTGCTCAGGACCACTTCGCCGGTCTGGCGATGGCGCTCCAGCCAGCAGATCAGCGAGGCGTCCTCTTCGAGCACGGCGTGGGCGAGCCGTACTGCAGCCCGCCGCCGATCTGGCACAGGTCGGCCGCCTCCGCCGCCAGGGTGTCCTGGTCCAGCAGGCCCTGATCGCCGACTTCGAGCATGCCACTCACGTCTTCCAGCAGCGACATCAGGTCGCCCATGGCGGCGTCGAGGTTCTCCGCGGCGATCTGGACGTCGGACCACAGCGGCTGCACCCGAGTCGAGCGGGTGATCAGGAGACGGTCGTCGCTGTCGCGGTCCTCCGGCCGGCATTCCTTCATCACGCGGGTCAGGAGCTTGTACGGATCGGAGAGGCGCTGGCGCACGCGGTTCGTGGCGGCGACCAGCTGAGTCGATACGCCGGCGAGGTAGGCGCCGGGCCCCATGATCTGCGTGCCGCCGCGCGACGCCTCGATTAGCGAGCCCGCGAGCCCGCCTGCGCGCTCGCCCGTGCGACGGCCGACGCGGTCGAGGAAGTCGGTGAAGTCAGCCTCCGTCGCCTTGAAGGCGAAGCGCTGTGTGGCTTCGTCCTCCAGGTTATGCGCCTCATCGATGATCAGGTGCGTGTACGGCGGCAGCACGTGCCCGCCCGTCGCCACGTCGGAGAGCAACAGCGCGTGGTTAACCACGAGCACGTGCGCAGCGTCGGCGCGTTTCTTGGCGCGCGACAGGAAGCAGGTGCCGTTCTTCACGAAGGGGCAGACCGTCTGCAGGCACGGCACGTTCTCCGCCGCCAGCTTGGACCAGGCGCCATCGGCGCTCGAATGCAGGTTGAGCTCCGCCCGGTCGCCGGTCTGGGTCTCGCGCAGCCAGACGAGGATGCGCGCATGCAGGCGGGCGTCCTCCTTCGCCGCGGCGGCGCCATGACGCAGCGTCGTCCAGCGCTGCAGGCAGAGGTAGTTGCGACGCCCCTTGAGCGCCGCGACGCGCAGCGGCTCGGTCTCGACGTCCGCGAGCAAGCGCTGCACGACCGGCAGGTCCTTCTCGATCAGCTGCTCCTGCAGCCCGATCGTGTCGGTAGAGATGACGACGCGTTCACCGCGGCGCAACGCCTGCAGCGCCGCGGGCACCAGGTAGGCCAGCGACTTGCCGGTGCCCGTACCCGCCTCGACGACGAGGTGTTTCCGCTCGCCGAAGGCCCGGTTCACGGCCGCAGCCATGCGCTCCTGCTCCGGCCGGCGCTCGAACTCCGGGAAGAACTCGTCGAGCTGCCCCGCCTGCTGCAGCAGCGAGACGACCTCGCTCTCGGTCACGACGGCCTCGCGGCCGCCGTTCAGCGGCTTCGCGATCTCCTCCGGGCGCGCCATGAACTCGGCCGTAAGCCCGGCGGCAAAGTCGGCCCTCGGAAGCTCGGCCAGCACCTCGCCCACCAGCCCGGCGAGGGACCAATCGGCGCCGTTCATCAGGCGCTCCAGCTCCTCCAGCATCCACACCGGCAGCCCGGCCAGACGCTCGCGCAAGGCAAGAAACACCGAGCGCGAGGCGTCGGCGTCGGCGTAGGCGCGGTGCCGCAGCGGGAAGTCGATGCCGAGGTGGTCGGCGATGCCGCGCAGGCTGTAGTCGCTCAGGCCCGGCAGCAGCAGCTGCGCCAGGTCGAAGGTGTCGTAGATCGGGCCCGAGAGCGGCACGCCGTTCCGGGCGAGGAAGTTGATGTCGAAGTGGACGCTCTGGCCGATGACGGGGCTGTCGCCCACGAAGTCGGCCATCTCGGCCGCGATCGCCGCGAAGATCGGCGCGCCCTCCAGCTCGGCGCCCTGGATACCAGTCAGGCGCTCGACCTGGAAGGGCGGCGGCTGCATCGGCCGCACAAGCGTGCGGTACTCGTCCTTCACGCCCTTGCAGTCGAAGGCGATGGCGGCGACCTCGATGATCTCGTGGACGTCAGGGTCGAGGCCGGTGGTCTCGGTGTCGAGGGCGACGTAGCGGGTCAACGCGCCTCCAATGGCATAGAACAGATGGACGAAATTGTTAGGCGGATTCTATCACGCGGGAGCACACGAACAAGGAACCGGCGTAGGAATCAGGCACGAAACCCACACAGAGGCAGCAGACGTATCGAAGCGACCTTGGACTGTCCCCTCTCCCGCTGGGAGAGGGTTAGGGTGAGGGCTAGCAGCCTCCCCTGCGCCGGCCTCAGAGTGCGTATCTCCTCGAAGGCCCGACCGTCTCTTACCCCGACGCTTCGAATTGCCCAAACCATCCTCACCGCCGAAGCCTCAGTCGAACTTGCTCCAACCCGCCAGATACGGCATCAGCCACCCGAAAACTGCGATGAACACCAGCGAGTACGCCAGGATCCCCCGCCGGAACGGCCGCAGGATGGCGAAGACCGGCGCCACACCGGCGAGGGTCATCGCCGCCACGAACAGCGTGAACGGCCAGTTCTCGCTGCCGAGCGCGCCATCGGCGTCCTTCATCGCCAGCAGCACGAGGCCGAGCACCAGGCCGAGCGCCGTCAGCGTGAACGTCAGCGCCCCGTGCAGCAGCATGGCGACGGCGACCATCGGCGCTTCGCTCGGGAACAAGCGCGTGAGGAACTCGTTGCCGTTGCGTACCCGGAACAGGAGGTACGCCAGAAACGGCGTCGTGATCAGGGCGAGACCGTAGCCGGAGACGAAACCGGCGAAGACTTGAGACAACTACACCTCTCGGACAGCCGAGACGCTTCGGCGCGGCCCAGTGTACGACAGGCGATCGCGCGCACGCCCCAGTCGTGCTCCAGCTCGTGCGCCAGGATCGGGGGCAGGTCCTCGAAGGGCATGGGCGAGAAGAAGCCGGGGCCGCTGCCGCAGGCAAACGTCGCGAGTCCCGCATCGCGGCACAGCGCCATCGCACCACCGACGGACGCGACCGTCTCGCGCACGTGGGCATCGAAGACGTTGACGAGGTCGCGCAGCAGCCAGCGGCACGCCGCGGCGCACGCTCTCGGCCAAGACATGGGCCTTGTGGCCGTCGCTGAAGTCGTCGGGCTCGATCGCCCCGTACATGCGCTGCGTCTTGTCCTCCATCTCGATGTCGGAGACGAACAGCGTCAGCGCCATCGCCAGACCGTCCGGCAGCGGCTCCACCTGCTCGCCTCGACCGGTGACAAGCGCGGAGCCGCCGATGACGAAAAACGGCACGTCGGAGCCCACACTCGCACCGACCTCGCACAGCCGCTCGTTACTCAAATCGAGGCCCCAGAGCTGGTTGAGTCCGCGCAACACCGCCGCTGCATCGCTGCTGCCCCCGCCGAGGCCCATGCCGGCCGGGATCTGCTTGTCCAGCTCGATGCGGGCGCCGAGGTTCGGGTCCCCGGCGGCAATGAGCGAGCGCCTGCGCCGCGGCGAAGGCCAGGTTGCGCGGCCCCTCCCGCGGCACGCCACGCAGCTCGTCGCCATCCATGCTCAGCTCGATCGTGAGGGCCTCGCTGACCCGCACGCGGTCGCAGAGGTCGATGGTCTGCATGACGCTGACGAGGTCGTGATAGCCGTCGGGGCGGCGGCCGGTGATTTCCAGCGCCAGGTTGAGCTTGGCGGGTGCAAGGAGTTCCAGTGTCATGCGGTAGCCCCCAACCGTTTCGATAGTCGCAGCCAGTCCTCGACGCGAGCTGTTGCGGTCGCAGGTTCGGGTCCAGGCCAGGCCTCGATCGCGGCCCCGACTTCGCCCGCAGGCACGCCGAGGCCCTGCGCCAGCGTGTTGCGCAGCTGCTTGCGAGGAGCGCTGAAGCCGGCCCGCACCACCCGAAAGAAGCGCTCGCGCTCCTCAGGCGCGATGAGCGGCTGCTCATGCAGGTCGAGGCGGATCACGCTGGACGTGACGCGTGGCGGCGGGTAGAAGGCGCGTGGCGGCACGTTGAACAGCTTGCGGGCCCGCGCGTACACCTGCACCGAGACGCCGAGCAGGCCCAGCTCGCCCTCGGGCGCCGTCATGCCCTCCGCGACCTCCCGCTGCAGCATGACCACGAGCCTGCGCGGCGGATGCGGCGCCTCCAGGAACTGACGCACGATCGCGGTGCCGACGTTGTACGGCAGGTTGCCCGACGACCACGTACGGCGCATCCGCGGGCAGGCCGGCGGCTTCGAGCAGCGCTCCGGCTCCACCTCGAGACGTCGCCCTCGACGACGGTGAGGTTGGCTCGGCCCGTTCTCACGCAGGCGCTGCCGCCAGCTCCGTATCGAGCTCGACGGCGACGACGCGGCCGGCGGCGCCTGCCAGCCGCTCCGTCAGCACGCCGAGCCCGGGCCCGACCTCGATCACGGTGTCTTCGGACGATCAGCTCGGCGCCGCGACGATGCGGTTTACGACGGCGTAGTCGCGTGAGAAAGTGCTGGCCAAGCGACTTCGAGGGCGAGACGCCGGCGTCTCGCAGCTCACGCGGGCGGTACGGCCGCCCCTGCCGAGACGCACGCTTGCCGCCGCGCGAAGGGTCAGGGCGCGAGGATATAGACGTCAACCCAACCCGTAAACCAGTCAACTGCCACGCCGTCAGGGTAGCCCAAGTCTATCCTGTCGCCGATAATCCCGCCGCCCGTGTCGCCCGCGATGGCGAAGCCGTAGCCCGGGATGTAGAGTCGCGTGCCCAGCGGGATCACGTTCGGGTCCACGGCAACGATGCCCTTGGTCAGCGGCATGCCGGAGCGGGTGATGCCGTACGCCGGGTGGGTCGCGGGCTTGCCGGAGCTGGCGGCGTTGTACCAGGTGGCGTACATCGCTTCACCTGCGTCACCTGTTGGTCTGACGGCGTAAACGTCGCGGAGTTGAGCGCGGAAGCGGCGTAGTAGATCACCGTATCGACCGGCGCCGGCTCGTAGTACTGGCTGACGAAGCTCTTCTCCACCTCGACGCCATCTTCGATGACGATTCGGTACTCCGTGACGAGATCGCCGTCGGTGCCTTCGACGCGACGCGTCTGCGTGCCCGCAAGGGAGTTGTCCGGCTTGAACACGGTGTCGTGCTTGACCGGCTCGCTCTCGTAGAAAGGCCGTCCCGTCACGCGCACGACGCGCGCCTCCATGCCATCCGTCACCGGCGACGTCAGCGGCGGGTCGACGCGGTCATCCGGGCCGAACGTCAGCCCGGCTTCGGCCAGCGCTGCTTCCAGCGTGGCCTTGTGCGTGTAGAACGTACGGGTCGTATCGCCGATGTGCAGCGTGAAGGTCGTGGCGTGGTCGATGCTCACGGCCATGCCCGCGCGTACGGGCGTGGCGGGCGAGGGGAAGACTCGGTCCGCCGGCCCCAGGCGAATGCCGGCCTCTCGCAGCACGCCCTCCAGGGTCGAGGCCGTCGACTGCAGGTTCAGAGTGCGGCCGTTCTCCACCACCGTGACCGGCACAGCGCGACGGATGTCGATGGCGACGCTTCGTGGCGCAACAGGCTCCTCTGCCACGCCGGCGGCATCGATGACCGCCGTGAGTGCGGGCGCACTGCTGAGGATGGTGTCGTTGAGGCCGGCGGGATGGCCGTTGTAGAGGATCGTGTCGTACGGGCTGACTTCGACGCCGATTTCGCCCAGGAGCGCATCGACGGTCGCCGCCCGCGTGCGCCAGGCCAGGGTGCGTCCGTCCACGGACACGGTGACGGGCAGGGCGCGCTCGACGGCGATCTCGCCGTTGCTCTTGACCAGCACGTCGCCGGGATCGCGGGCCACGCCGGCGGAGTCGAGCACCGTCGCGATGTCGTCTTGCCGGCTGACCACCACGATTTCGTGACCGTCAGCATCCACGACGAGCTTCCGAGGCGGAAACACGACAAACGCCAGGAGAGCAACAATCGCAATCGTGCCGACCAGAGCAAGACTCATCCTGCCCGGGGCGATTTTGAAAGAGACTGAGGTTAGCGGACTGCTGCTCTTGGAGCGGACGGGCTTGCGGGCGCTGCCGGGCGCCTTGTAGCCAGTACGTCAAACGCCTCTCCTCAGGCTATCGGACACCCCGCGCGTCCGGACGTAGGAAACTTGTTATGGCCGTGCACCTGCTTTTGATACCGATCCAGACTTGCCGCCACAACGCCAGCTCAGGTCAGGTAATCTCACGGCGCCCGAAGATATCTACTTACCGCTGCTTCCTTCCGGACCTGACGGGGTTCGCAGCTCCTCGCCGCGTGAGGCCAAACCATCAACGCTACGTAGCTTAAGCAGTCTCCGAACCCAGCACCGGGAGCAGGAATTCGGCCCCGCTATAGCGGATTGCGAGTACAGGGCACCGCTAGCTCCCCGCCTAGCACGACCACGCTGATGCTAGCACAGCGTAAGAACATCCGGTCAAGGTATTTCTTGTCTTATGTCAAGACTTCTGGGTTCACCGCCGCCGGTGCCGGCTCGCCCCGGAAGAAGGCCAGCAGGTTGTCAACGGCGAGGTCCGTCATGCGCGCCCGCGTCTCGAACGTAGCGCTGCCGACATGGGGCGAGACCACGACGTTTTCGAGCGCCAGCAGCGGGTGATCGACAGGCAAGGGCTCGGACTCGAACACGTCCAGCGCGGCCCCGCCGATGCGCTTCTCGACCAGCGCCCGGTACAGCGCGTCCTGGTCGACGATCGGGCCACGCGCCGTGTTTACCAGCACGGCATCCGGCTTCATCAGCCCAAGCTCACGTTCGCCGATCAGCCCGCGGGACTCATCGCTGAGCGCGAGGTTGATGCTGACGTAGTCGGACTCGCGCAGGAGGTCGTCCAGCTCCCGCCACTGCGCCCCTAGCTCGGCCTCGGCGTCGGGCTTGCGAGAGCGTGACCAGTACAGCAGCGGCATCTTGAACCCCCGCGCCCGCTCTGCCACGGCCCGGCCGATAGCGCCGAGGCCGATGATGCCCAACGTCTTGCCGTGCAGGTCGTGGCTGAGCATGAACACCGGGCTCCACTCGCCCCACTCCCCGTTGCGCAGGGCGCGGTCGCCGGCGAACAGGCCCCTCGCGTGGGCCAGCATGAGCGCGAACGCCAAGTCCGCCGTCGCGTCCGTCAGCACGCCCGGCGTGTTGCAGATCAAGACGCCGCGCTCGCTCGCCGCCGCAATGTCGATGTTGTCGTAGCCCACCGCGAGCTGGCTGACGACGCGGATGCTGGGCGCCGCATCGAGGAAGGCCGCGTCGATGCGGTCGGCAATCGTCGTCAGGAGGCCGTCAGATTGGACGGCATGCTCGAGAAGCGCGTCGTGCGGCGGCGGGTCCATGTCAGGCCAGACGGTGACGTCGGCGCTTTCCGCAAGGCGATTGAGGCCGTTCCCGACGAGTCCGCGTGTGACGAAGATGCGAGGTCGGGCCATAGTCAGGCGTTGCGACCGGGCATCGGCATCGGGCCGGAGCGCTGAGCGATGTGAAAGCCCAGCGTGAAGATGAAGAGCGCATTCAGGACGTGCAGGGCACGGATCCAGCTCGTGTCGACGCTGTCGCCAACGAAGCCGGCCTGGATCACAACGAGGACGAAGAGCACGAACACCATGGCGATCGTCACCTTGCTCATCTTGGCCCAGATCGCCGCGCCAAACATGAGGAGCGGGATCAGATGCAGGACTGCGTACCCCCACATGCGGTGCGCCTCGATGCTCTCGCCACCGAGCTCCGCGATACCCATGCCTGCGAGGAAGAACTGGACCATCACGGCGAGGAGGAACAGATAGGACAGCACTCGGAAACTGAGTTGAGGCACGGTTAGCGATCTCCTTCTCTTCCCGCGGAACTTGCTGGCAGCGAGTCCACCACCCCGCGGAGCCATCGGTCGACACCGGGCGATGCTGCGGCCACGGCGGCACCGTGACAAACGATACCCCAATGGCTGGCGTCCGGCACATCCAGCAGCTCGGCTCCCAGATAGTCCACGAGCTTCCGATTGCCCTCTGCCCCGGCGGAGTCGCCGCCCGGCGCGATCACGAGCTTGGGACAGGCGATCGCATCCGGCGGTATAGAGATGCCGCGCAGGGCCTGGCGGAAGGCGACGCCGCTCTCCTCCGCGCCGGCACATTTCGCGAGATACGAGTCGAGCTCGCCGTCATCGAGGTCGAAGAGCACGGACCGAGAACGCTCTCGGTCGTCGGTGTAAATCCCGAAGGCCTCCGGCGTCAGGATCGAGCCCGAGTAGCGGCGCACGGTCTCGATGTCGGCCTTCCAGACCTCGCCGGGGACCATCGAGTCCAGCAACATCAGCGCCGGTGTTTCTGGGTGCTGCGCGGCGTACATCTGCGCCACCATGCCGCCCAGGCTCCAGCCGCCGATGATCGGATGGATGCCCTGGGCCGCCTCGATCTGCACCGTCACGGACGCCACGTCGGCGACGTAGTCCTCCATCGTCACGGCCGAGAGGTCGATGGGCATGCTGCGGCCGTGACCACGCAGGTCCAGCACGTTGACCTGCCAGCCAAGCGCACCAAGTTCGCGCCGCCAGAGGTCCCAGACCCAGGCACCTGTTGCGGCGCCGTGGATGAGGAGGAGGGAGGGTGTAGCCATGGAGGAATTCTATGAGCCTTTCAAGCGCTTCGGAAGGGCGGCAAATGAGAGGCGATTTACACAGCTTTCGTATAGAATGGGGAGGCGGCAGCAACGGTTGATAATCATTGACAGCCCCTAGGGCCTATGCTACGTTGCCGCTCGCTGGCGGCTCCTATCGGGGCAGCGTGCTTTGGTGAAACATGGGCACGCAAACGCCAGTTGGTTGTTTCAATACGGGCCTCTAGCTCAATTGGCAGAGCAGCTGACTCTTAATCAGCCGGTTCCCGGTTCGAGTCCGGGGGGGCTCACCAGCTTTTAAGATATGTCGGTGCGGGGCCACCGGCGGGGGGAAGTGTCGGAATTGGCAGACGAGCATGACTTAGGATCATGTGCCGCGAGGCGTAGGAGTTCGAGTCTCCTCTTCCCCACCACCTCGCTTCATGCTCCCTGCCAACACCGTATCGCTGTCACCGCTGGACAAAGGGGGAGTAATGCCGCCACTGCTTCAGGTCAAGGATCTCAGGACCCACTTCTACACCGAAGAAGGGCTGGTCAAGGCCGTCGACGGCGTTACGTACGACGTCCAGGAGGGTGAGACGCTCGCGCTAGTGGGCGAAAGTGGTTGCGGTAAGAGCATCAGCGCTCTTTCCCTGCTCAAGCTCATCCCCATCCCGCCGGGCCGCATCGTCTCCGGCGAGGTCCTCTTCGAGGGCGAGGACCTCATGAAGCTCAGCGAGGACGAGATCCGCAAGATTCGCGGCAACCGTATCTCGATGGTCTTCCAGGAGCCGATGACTTCCCTCAACCCGGTGCTCACCATCGGCAAGCAGATGACGGAGGCGCTGGAGCTTCACCTCAAGCTCAACAAAGAAGCCGCCACCGCCCGCGCCGTCCAGCTCCTCGAGATGGTCGGTGTCGCCGAAGCCGAGCGCCGCATCGGCGACTACCCCCACCAGTTCTCCGGTGGTATGCGACAGCGCGTCATGATCGCCATGGCCATGGCCTGCAACCCGAAGCTCCTGATCGCCGACGAGCCCACGACGGCGCTCGACGTGACGATTCAGGCCCAGGTGCTGGAAGTCATGGCCCGCCTGAGCCGCGAGTTCGGCACGGCCGTCATCATCATCACCCACAACCTCGGCGTCGTCGCTCGCTACGCGGACCGCGTGAACGTCATGTACGCCGGCCGCATCATCGAGATGTCGACCGCCGCCGAGGTGTACGCCAACCCGCGACACCCCTACACGCTGGGCCTGCTCAAGTCGGTGCCGCGCCTCGACCAGGTGACGGACGAGAAGCTCGTACCCATCGAAGGCCTGCCGCCGGACCTCGGCCACCTGCCGCCGGGCTGTGCATTCTACGCCCGCTGCACGTACCGTATAGACAAGTGCCGGGAGGAGTA
This sequence comes from uncultured Chloroflexia bacterium, assembly GCA_963768705.1. Lineage (GTDB taxonomy): Bacteria > Chloroflexota > Dehalococcoidia > DSTF01 > WHTK01 > WHTK01. The sequence continues at coordinate 267,149 of CAVYJE010000028.1, read as the reverse complement.
CCCGCCGCTGGCACTGGTCGGAGAAAACCACTACGCCGCCTGCTGGGTGGACACTTCGAAAGAGAGGCCTTCAGAAAATGGCAACTGAGACCGTGAGGCCTGAAGGCCAGACTGCAAACGCCAAGGACGACCTCCTCGTAGACGTCGAGGACATGAAGATCTACTTCCCGGTCACGGCCGGGTTCCTCGTCTCCCGCAAGGTCGCCGACAACAAGGCCGTCGACGGCGTCACCTTTAACGTCAAGCGCGGCGAAACCCTGGGCCTGGTGGGTGAGAGCGGTTGCGGCAAGTCAACGACAGGCCGTGCCCTGCTCCAGCTCTACAAGCCCACGTCCGGCAGCATCGTCTTCGACGGCGTCGACATGACGAAGGCCCGCGGCGAGACCCTTCGCCTCCTGCGCCGGCGCATGCAGATGATCTTCCAGGACCCCTACGCATCGCTGAACCCGCGCATGTCCGTGCGCGACATCATTGGCGAGCCCCTGTTGATCCACAAGCTCGGCAACAAGGAAGAGCGTCACGAGCGCGTGGCAGAGCTCATGCGCATCGTCGGTCTCAACCCCTACTACGCCACGCGTTTCCCGCACGAGTTCTCCGGCGGCCAGCGCCAGCGCATCGGTATCGCCCGCGCGCTCGCCGTGTCGCCCGACTTCATCGTGTGTGACGAGCCCGTCTCGGCCCTCGACGTGTCGATTCAGGCCCAGATCATCAACCTGCTGGAAGAGCTCCAGGAGGAGTTCGGCCTGACCTACCTGTTCATCGCCCACGACCTCGCCGTCGTACGTCACATCAGTGACCGCGTGGCCGTCATGTACCTGGGCAAGATGATGGAGATGGCGGACCGTAACGAGATTTACGACAACCCGCTGCACCCCTACACGAAAGCGCTGCTCTCCGCCGTTCCGATTCCGGACCCGTCCCTCGAGCGAAAGCGCGAGCGCATCATCCTTACGGGTGACGTGCCCAGTTCACTCCGGCCACCCCGCGGCTGTGTCTTCCACACTCGTTGCCCCATCGCGATCGACGACTGCCGTCAGATCATTCCGGAGTGGCGAGAGGCGGAGCCGGGTCACTGGGTCGCCTGTCACCGGGTTTAAGGAACTTGGCTGCCAACACGAATAAACCAGCCGGACCCCTGCGAGGGCGCGATCGTACGCGTCGTTATGTAAGCGACCTTGCGGCCAAGAGCTTCGAGCCCTTCGCTGCCGAAGTCGCCTACATCAACGTGAACGAGCGCCTTGTCGACCGCGTGATCAAGCAGATGGCGGGCAAGCCCACCATCAACCTGCTCGATATCGCTGCCGGCACCGGGCTCCTGACCTCGATTGCCTACGACAAGGCGCACGAGGCCGGTTCCTCGCTGAACTCGGTGCTCCTGGACCTCGACCTGCCCGCGCTGCAGCAGGCCCGCGTCGACGTGCACGCCGACCGCGCCGGCTTCCTCTACGCCTCTGCGGACCACCTGCCGTTGGTCCCGGGCTACGATGCCGTCACCTTCGCCAACAGCATCCACCTCCTGAGCAACGAATCGAAGGAGTTGGCCCTGCGAGAGGTGCACCGCGTGCTCAACCCCGGCGGCATCCTCGCCGTGAACAGCACGTTCTACGACGGCGCCTACCCGGAGGAGAGCAAGCCCTTCTACAGCCGCTGGATCCGTCGCGCCATCGTCGAGATCAACCAGCGCCTGCCGCAGCGCAACAAGTCCGGCGCCGCCCAGGCCATGGAGTTCCTGCCGGCCCAGGGCTACTTCGACCTGATCGAGAACGCCGGCTTCAAGATCGTCGAGACGCGGGCCCGCCGCGTCCTGCTCAGCCAGGCGGCCGTGCGCGCCATCAGCTCCTACAAGGAGTTCGCGAAGGGCGCCCTGCACGCCGCCGACGAAGACGCCGACGAAGCCTCGCGCGCCCTCCAGGCCACGGTCCAGCAGACCTTCCACGACCTGAAGATGAAGTACCTGCCCCGTAACTGGCTGGAGATCATCGCCGTCAAGGCCTAGGTCTGCATTAGCACCGCAAGTCACGCACTTCGACCGCGCTGAGTCTTTGACCGGGGCGGTTGTTCTTTAGCTTTCAGTTCTTAGTTCTCTTGGTTTTCAGTAAGTTCGGTCTTCCAGCCGCGCATCACCGCATCCACGGCGAACAAACATGCCGGGCGCGAATCACGTAGGGGCAGGGCTCGCCCCTGCCCTCGCAGCCTGTCGATCGTGCGGGACATCCCGGTGAGACTCGGCACCTCGAAGGGCGCAATGGGTGGTTACGCGGCATCTGCCGGTCGCCTGTACAGCCCATCCCGGCTCTCGCGAGAATTTAGGGCGCCTGTAAGCCCACCGTAAGGTTTGCTGCGTATCGTGGCGGCCATGAAGCGACGGTTGCTCTCTGCGGCGCTGGTGGGCGTTTCGCTCGTGGCGATGGCCTGCGGCGGCGACAGCCCCGACTCACCGGCCCCGACCGCCACGCTCGACTTCGGCTACGAGCTCGAGACCTACGATCTCGAAGACCTCGTCTACTGGGATAGCCTCTACACCGTGAACCCCTTCGGGGCGCCGCGCCCCCTGGAGCGCCTTGTGGCCGAGATGGGCGAGAGCGGCGACGCGCGCTACGAGCCCTACCTCGTCGAGCTGGCCCTCTATCCCACGCCCTACCGCGAAACCGCCGCCGAGGCGCTGCTCGGCGACCCCGATGCGACGATCGGCGACATCCTCGACTACATCGGTGAGCGCGGGCGCAAGCAGCCCTCGGACGACGATGCGATGTACCTGCGATTCAAGCAGCGCCTCATGGGCTCGATTATCCCGGACTTCGCCGGCTTCCTGGAACCGGATGCCGAACGGGCGATATCCGCGCAGGAGATCGTCTGGGGCGGTGTCGCCACCGACGGCATCCCGCCCCTGGACGAGCCGCACTTTGTCACGCCCGAGGAGGCCTCTGACTGGATCGTGCCCTCCGACCAGGTCATCGGCGTCGAGATCAACGGCGACGTACGCGCCTACCCGCGGCGCATCATCGACTGGCACGAGATGGTCAACGACACGGTGGGCGGCGTGCCGGTGTCGCTGGCCTACTGCACCCTGTGTGGCAGCGCCATCCTCTACGACGGCCGCCTCGACGGTAAGGTCTACCGCTTCGGCACCTCCGGCATGCTCTATCGCTCCAACAAGCTCATGTACGACCGCGAGACCCGCATCGCTGTGGGAGCAGTACACCGGCGAGCCGGTCTGGGGCCCCCTGGTCGGCACCGGCCTGCAGCTCGACGTTCTGCCCGTCGTGCACACGAACTGGGCGGAGTGGCTGGCAGCCCACCCCGACACCAAGGTGCTCGACATCGACACCGGCTTCGACCGCGACTACGGCTCCGGCGTGGCCTACGCGGACTACTGGGCCAGCTCCGAGCTAATCTTCCCGGCGCCGGACCTTAGCGGCCCCCTGCAGCCGAAAGACACCGTCTACGCCGTGCGCATTGAGGACGAAGTCGTCGCCTACCCGATCGAAACCCTGAACCAGCGTCGCTTCGTGCAGGACGAGATTGATGGCACCCCCGTCGTTGTGGTCGCCACGGCAGATGGAAGCGGCGCCAGAGCCTTCTCAGCCGCCCAGGTGACGTTCGAGAGCGCAGACCCGGCCTCGAACACGCTCGAGAGCGACGACGGGCGCACCTGGTCGATCACGGAGGACGCCCTCGTGTCGGACGACGGCGCCACGCTCAATCGCCTGCCGGGCCACAACAGCTTCTGGTTCGCCATCGTCAACCACGCCCCCCGCTGGCGCCTCTACGAGTAGCGCGATCCTTCAGGCCGACCGAAACGGATGACGTCGGGCATGTGCCCATGACCCGGCGCTCAAGGTTCCTTACCCAGCCAGCCGCCCATGCTCTCCATGATGTAAGCCATTCCTGCCAGGCACAGCGCGGTCCCCAGCCACACGACCGGCAAGGTCATCGCCCAAAGACTCAAGCCTTCCCAGCTAACCGGTATGAAGATGAACAGGAGCACGGCCTGCATCGGCAGGAACAGTCCCAAAGTCACGAGGGTCCCTCGCCGCCATCCGCTCATCTCCTTTCTCTCAGCAAACGCGAGCGCGAGGCGCCATCCAAGAAGAGCTGACAGAATCGCCGCGGTAAAAAGGATTTCGGGATACATCATCTCTATCGCAAACGCCAGGACGAGCCGCGCGTTACGCCCCCGGCCACATTGCAGGCCCGCAAGCCTGCAGCTACATTGCAGATAGCTGCCCCGAAACGCCGACAGCCCTAACTGACAACTGAAAACTGAAGAACTAAGACTAACGACCAACAACTACCCACCGACCGGAGGTCGCCATGCGTGACGTAGCCATGAGAGCCCTCGATACCGCCCGACTGCGCGGCGCTGCCTACGCCGACGTGCGCATCGTGCAGTTCGAGTCGCAGTCCGTCACGGCGCGCATGCACAACGTCGAAGGCCTCGTGGTCGAAGAGTCGCTGGGCTTCGGCGTGCGCGTCATCGTCGATGGCTACTGGGGCTTCGCATCGTCCAACAAGATGAACCTCGGCGAGGCCGACCGCGTCGCCGCCGAGGCCGTGAAGATCGCCAGGGCCTCGTCGATGGCCGGCGGCCCCAAGGCGAACATCGGCACGCCCGTGCGCCACATCGCCAAATACACGCACGCCGATCGTCAAAGACCCCTTCGCCGTCTCGCTGGAGGACAAGATCGGCCTGCTCCTGCGCGTGAACAAGACGATCGCCGGCGTGCCGCACATCGTCATGGCCGAATCGAACCTGTACAACCAGCGCGAGCAGAAGACCTTCGCCTCCAGCGAGGGCGCCTTCATCGAGCAGGACCTCTACGAGACCGGCGCCTCAGTCGTCGCCACCGCCGTGGGCGAGGACGAGGTGCAGAATCGCAGCTACCCCAACAGCGTCGGCCGCCACCAGGCCACCGAAGGCTGGGAGTTCGTCGAGCGCTGGGACATCGAGGGCAACGCCGGCCGCATCGCCGAAGAAGCCTCCGCCCTGCTCACCGCGAAGCCCTGCCCGCCCGGCGTCACGACCGTCGTGCTGGACGGCTCGCAGGTCGGCCTCCAGATCCACGAGAGCTGCGGCCACGCCATCGAGCTCGACCGCGTGCTCGGCACCGAGGCGGCGTTCGCGGGCACCAGCTTCCTCACCACCGAGAAGCTGGGCAACTTCCGCTACGGCTCCGACGTCGTCAACCTCACGGCGGACGCCACGATCCCGGGCGGCCTCGGCACCTTCGGCTTCGACGACGAGGGCGTGCCGGCCCAGCAGGTGCCCGTCGTGCGCAACGGCAACTTCCTCGGCTACCTCTCCTCGCGCGAGACGGCCCAGCAGCTCCTCGACCTGCGCCCCGACCTCACGAGCGGCGCGAACCCGCTCGTCACGGGCCACTCGGGCGCCGCCATGCGCGCCGATTCCTGGGCCCACCTGCCGTTGATCCGCATGACCAACGTCAGCCTGGAGCCCGGCGACTGGACCTTCGACGACCTCATCGCCGACACGGACGAGGGCATCTACATGGAGACGAACCGCTCCTGGAGCATCGACGACAAGCGCCTCAACTTCCAGTTCGGCACCGAGCTGGCGCGCGAGATCAAGAACGGCAAGCTCGGCGACCTCGTCAAGAACGCCACCTACACGGGCATCACGCCCCAGTTCTGGGGTTCCTGCGACGCCATCGTCAACCGCGACGGCTGGGTGGTCTGGGGCACGCCGAACTGCGGCAAAGGCCAGCCGGAGCAGGTCGCCCACACCGGCCACGGCGCCAGCGCCTCCCGCTTCCGCAACGTCCGCGTCGGCGTAATGCAGTAGGCATCGAGACACCTAGCAGGCTTTCGCCGCCACCTCTGCCAGCCGATCGGCAAGCCGGTCCCAGTCCCACGCCACGAACGGTTGGATCAACGCGTCCCACTGTGCCTGATAGCGTTCCGGGTGCAGATAGCGCTCGCTGATCGGCCAAACCCGGAAGGTCGAGAGATAGCGATAGCACTCGACGAGGTGACGAGCGTCCTCAGGCCTCAAGCGCCTCACGACCGCGTACCCGGCGAAGAAATCGTCCGTCTCCGGCTCCAGGTTCGGGAAGCTGAGGGCAATGCACCGCATGACATCCCGCTCAACCCCGTAGTAGACGGCGTTGTCGAAGTCGACCACGGCAGCCACATTGTCGTCATCATCGAACAGCACGTTGCGCCACTCGTAGTCACCGTGGGTCCACTGCAGCGTGAACGTCGGGACCGCATCGAGTTCCGCCAAGAAGCGCCAGCTTGGCTTCGAGCACGCCGATGGCGATGTCGTCGACCGGGTTGCCTCGCCGCGACCGTGCCATGGCCAGCAGCGCCCGCAGTTGCTCCTCGATAGCCCCGAGCGATCGGCATGACCGGCTCGCCACCGGGCGGGAGCGCCGCGAGGGCACCGTCTAGCCGGCCAAGCACCTCACCCATGCGACGTGCCGCGCGTCGCAGGAATGCAGCCCGGCTCGTACAGACGGCCTGGCACGAAGCGACTGAGGACATAGATGCCGCCCTCAGCCTCCGTAACGACATCGCTGCCGGCGTTCGGGATGACCTCCGGCACCGGCAGCCCCTGGGCGAACGCGGCTTGGTGCACGACGATGCTCTGGCGGACCTGAGCGACACCGTAAGGCTCGACGTACTGCTTGAGAACGTAGCTGCCTTGCTCGGCCTCGACGCGCCAGACGCGATTGATCGTGCCGCCCGACAACGGCGTCATATCTGCCGCCTGCAAGCCGTATTGCGCGAGGACGGCCTGCAAAGGCGTCATGAATGCGTGCGGGCTACGAGGCTAGAAGATCGCGCAGCCGTGGTTGCCCTTCCAGCCGTACTCGACCTTGCCGTCCGGCTGGATGATCACCGGTACGGAGATCGAGTACTTCAGCACCTCGTCGTACCACTGCTTGCTCTTCATCACGTTGCGCTCTTCGAAGTCGACGCCGTCGGCCGTGAGGTCGGCGAGGGCGTTGTCGCAGGCGCTGCAGTTGGGGGTTGTGTAGATGACTAGCTTCTCGGTCACGCGTCTGTCCTTACTGTTTACGAAATCACACGCGATATTCTACACCGCATCGAGCACCCGGCGAGTGCTCTCGATACGCCACACGCGCCGCTACGTCCAGCGGCAACGACGCCTGCAAGCGCCGACATCACCTCGACGCCCCAAGGCGCCTCCACACCCATCTCCCGCACGTGCCCGAATCAAGTCGGGCGAGGTCGAAGTCGCCCTCACCGGGCAATCGGCGGCCGTAGCGCGTCTCCTCCCGGATCTCGCCGATCGGCACCGCGGGACCGTCGTTGATCTGCAGCCCGACGATGCGCTCAGGCGGTATCGCACGCAGCGCTTCGTAGTCCGGGTTGCCGCGGAAGAAGTGCCACGTATCGAGCAGGACGCCCCCGTTGGGCGCACCAGACGCCCCCGCGACCTCCCACGCCGCCGCGGCGTCCGGGATGCCCGACCATGGCAGAAACTCGATCGCCACCACAAGACCATGCGCCTTTGCGCGCTCGCACACTCCCGCGAAACGCTCAGCCACGCGCTCGATGGGCCCGAGACCGCCCTGCAGCTCGGAACACCCCACATTCAGCTGTCGCGCCCCAACCGCGTCGGCGAGGGCGTAGAGAGCCTCTTCCGCCTCACGAGCCTTCACGCGCACCGCATCGTCCTCAGACGACCAGCCCGAAAGAAACTCGATCTCATCGACCACGACGCCGTAAGCATCGAGAACACTTCGCAGCTCCCCGTCCGCGACGCCACGCTCGCGCATCGCCGCGTAGTCCTCGAAGTGCACGCCGATGCCCCAGAAGCCCGCCTCGGCCGCAGCCTGCACACGATCTTCGAAGGACCAGCGCGCCGGCTGCCCGAACGGCGCACCCGCGATCGTCCAGTAGGACGCAACGAGACGGTCGGTCACGAAAGCGCCGAGAGGTCGAAGTCAGGGTCGAGGGGGTTGAGGACGCGCACGCCCTCGAGGTACCGGCCGTCCTGCCCGTCCTCGCTGAGCAGGTAAGGGACGCCGTTGAGCTTCGCCGTCGCCCAAATCAGGGCGTCGTAGTAGCTCAGACGGTGCTCCCGCACACCGCGCATGGCTTCGAGAACGTGGAGAGGCTTCACTTCGAAGACGGGCCAGGAGCGCAGGTAGTTCAGCACACTGGCCTCGGCCGCCGCTTTTGGAAGATTGAGGCCGCGTGCCTTGGTCATCGCGCTGTAGAGCTCACTGAGCACCTGCGTGCTGATAACGCCAGTTCCTGCGTTGCGCAGCGTGGCCAATACTTCCTGTGCGCGCACCCGACGAACGTCTTCCCGCTCGTCGTAGGCGTACGCGAGGACGTTAGTGTCGACGAAGAATCTTCTCGAGTCGTTCCTCATAACCCTCTTCGCGGTCGAACTTCCAGGTCGTGCCTTCTCTTGCGCCGGCATCTTTGGCCGCGCCGAGGGAGCGCATGAACGCCAACTCTTCCTGCCAGGCCTGATCATCCAGGGCCAGTGCCCGCGTTGCACCGCCAGAGTTAGCTTGTTCGTTGTTCGTTGTGTAGCGGTCCATGATTGCAGTCTCCCGTACGCGACCCGTGCTAGTCGCGGCGTCTGGAGCGTAGTTAACCTCGGTAAGCCGATCCAGCGCCATGCGTACCACCTCGGCTTCGGTCACGCCCATGCTGGCGGCAAGGCGTTTGAGCAAGGCATCCTGCTCCTCAGTTATGTAGAATTGCTTTCGCACCATCTTCATGATGTATACAGTGTAGCATACATCATATTCGTTCTCAAGGCGTTACACGCTGGCGTCTTCGTCTTCGATGATCTTGAAGTCGCCTTCATCCAGCGCCTTCGTTGCTCGACGTGGCGACCTCGACCGGCAGGTAGTCGCCGCGGCGATGCGCCTCGTAGATCGCGAAGAGGTCTCGCTTGTGCGGTCGCTTCTTGCCGATCGGGCAGCGCTCGTAGTCGCCGTAGGGCTCGTCGCAGTAGCCCATGCGGTGCTCGCCGCACTTGGGCTGCATGTAGCGCCCGAAGTCCGGCAGCTGGCGCATGACCTCGGCGCGCATCAGCGCCACGACCTTGCGGAACTCCCACTGCGCCCGCGTGCACAGCCGCAGGTCGGCGATATGCAGCAGCTCCAGAAAGTTCACCGTGACCTTGAAGTTGGTGTTCGTCGCGTTGGGCAGGACGAAGCGCGCGTCCTCCGCCGGCACGCCCGCCTGCACGAGCCTGTCGTACAGCGCGGCGAGGCGGTCGAACTCGGCGTCGAACTCGTCGGCGAGGCCGGCCTTCTTTACCGACTCCGGCACCGTGTAGGGGAACTCGCCGCCCTTGAAGGTCACGTAGCGCTGGCTCTGCTGCTCGAAGCTGATGCCGATGTGGTGGCGCACGAACTGATGGCTGAACGCCCGCGACACACCCGAGATGCCGAACACGAACCAGACCTGCTCCAGCGGCGAGGCGTGGCCCGTCTCCAGGCGCTGGCCGATGAACTCCTCCATCTGCTCCCGCGTGATCCGCTCGTCCTCGATGCGCTCCTCGATCTGGATCGGCGTCAGCGCCGAATAGGCGACGCGGTAGGCGAGATAGAGGGCCCGGATCGGGTCCTGCGTATGGTCGATGAGCTTGACCTCGATGCCTCGGCCGGGGGGCTTGCGTTCCGTCGATTCCAAGTCAGCCTCCTACCAGCCGCGTCGCATGTCGTAACCACCGCGCCGACGGCGACCCTGCCAGCGGTCGGGCACCGGCACCGCCATAAGGTGTCGGTCGGGATGAGGCTCCCACAGGCCGCAATCGGTCCCCAGGTCGTGCAAGAACGGGCCGACGCACTCACGGCCATCGCGAGCGGGATGGCCGCACAGCGTCACCGGCTCAGCAATGCCGCGCGGCGATGGCTGCACAAGGTGGGAGCAGTGGATCGCCAGCGGAGCGAGGTAGCTCTCGCGGATCGGTCATCGCCCCATTCTAATGCGGTCGAGCGCCTGAAACACGCCCGCAGCGAAGGCCTACTGAGAGGCCTTACAGGGGAGCGAAGGCGCCGCCGTGCGTCAGCAGCATCATGATCGCCGCCAGCGACAGGAACGGCGCGTAGGGCACCGGCTGGCGGCGACCGACGATGCCCGCGATCAGCATGAGGCCCATGACCACCGCCGCCGCCATGATGCCGTAGAACAGCGCCTGAGTACGCCACCTGCAGCCCCAGCGCGGCGCCGATCAGTACCGCGAGCTTGACGTCGCCCAGGCCGATGCCGCCTCGCGTAATCAACGCCAGCGCAAAGAACACGCCGCCGCCCAGCAAGGCCGCCAGCAAGGCATCGCCGATGCTGCCGTTGGGCATGAGAACGGCGGCGGCGAGCGCGGCGAGGATGCCCGGGTAGGTAATCACGTTGGGCACGCGGAAGCGCAGCAGGTCCGTCGCCGTGATCAGGAGCAACGCCGCCACCAGGGCAGATACCACGATCGCCTGCAGAAGGTCGAAGCGCGAAGCCGCGACCGCCATCAGAACCGGCAGAAGCAGGAGCGTGGCCCAACGCACGCGGGCAGGCCAGGCGCCCTGCTGCCAGGGCAACGCGCGGGCGTCGTCCTCGTCCACGAGGTCCTCTTCGAACGTCGTCAGCTGAACGACGAGACGGTTCGCGAGGAAGACGAGGGGCAGGCCGGCAGAAAGAAGAGCAGCGATGCCATCTCTGACATTATCGGCTGCGGAGCGCCGCGGGATCAGAGTGTGGTGATCGGCCTCGATTGCAGGAGGTAGAGCTTCCCGGTCGCCAGGGCCCACTCGACGTCCTGGGGCGAGCCGTAGTGCTCCTCGACCTGCGATGCGAGCTTCGCCACGTCGGCCACCTGCTCGTCCGTCAGCGAGGGCAGATTGCGCTTCGCGGGCTCTACCGGCGCGTCGACGGTGCCATCGCCCTCGGGATGGCGTGGCAGTCTCCTTCGGGTAGATCTCCTTCTCCACGATCTCCCACGAGCCCTTGGTCACCAGGAAGGAGTCCGGCGTCACGCGGCCGGAAACGATCGCCTCGCCCAGGCCCCAGCTTGAGTTGATTACGACCGTGTCGAGCGAGCCGGTGACGGGATGCGCCGTGAAGGCGATGCCGGAGGTGTCCGCCGGCTACGAGGCCCATGATCACGACCGCCATCGACTCCTCGTGGCCGCCGCCGTTGCGCGCCCGATAGGCCACGGCGCGTTCGGCCCACAGCGAGACGTAGCACTTGTGCAGGCGGTCGAGGATGTCATGCTCGCCTCGCACGTTGAGGTAAGTCTCGTACAGACCGGCGAATGAGGCCGCCGCGCCGTCCTCCGACACCGCGGACGAGCGCACGGCGCACAGCCATGTCCTGCTGCGCCATGAGCTTCGCGTAGGCCTCCGTTACGACAGCCTGCAGGTCGTCCGGGATCGATGCCGCTGCAACCAGCGCCTCGATTTCGCCAGCCGCCTGCGTCACGGACAGCGGATGTGCCGAGATCGACCTTCGCCATAATCGCTTCGATCTTGCTATCGAGACCGTTGCTCTCGGCGAAGTGGCGATAGGCCTCGGCGGTGACGCAGAAGCCGAGCGGCACGTTGAAGCCGGCAGCGGCCAGGTTGGAGAGCGAGGCGCCCTTGCCCCCGACCTGCTCGCGCGCAAGGCGCCCTCGTTCATCCAGGCAACGTAGGTCATGGCTAGTTCTGTGTAGCGCTTGAGGACCAGGCAGGTGTTCTGGCCGCCCAGCCCGAAGGCGTTGGACAACACGACGCCGACGTCGGCCTTGCGCGCCTTCAGCGGCACGTAGTCCAGGTCGCAGGCCGGGTCGGGCGTCTCGTAGTTGATCGTCGGCGCGATCGTCTGGTCGCGGATCGTCAGGACGCCGACGGCGGCTTCGACGGCGCCGGCAGCGGCCGCGAGGTGGCCCGTCATCGACTTCGTCGAGCTGATGGCGATGCCGTAGGCGCGCTCGCCGAACACCTTCTTGATCGCCGCCGTCTCCGTCTTGTCGTTGAGCTGCGTCGAAGTGCCGTGGGCGTTGATGTAGCTCGACGTCGTCCATGGTGAGGCCGGCGTTCTTGAGGGCGCGCTGCATCGCCAGCGCCTGGCCGTCGACGTCCGGAGCCGTGTCGTCGGTCGCGTCGAAGGACCAGCCGGCGCCGGCGAGCTCGCAGATGATCGGCGCCCGCGGCGCCGGGCGAACTCCTCGGTCTCGAGCACGAGCAGCCCGGCGCCCTCACCGAGGACGAAGCCGCTGCGTTTGGCATCGAACGGGCCGTGAGGCGCGCTCCGGGCTCGTGGTTCCACGTCTTCGTCAGCGCGCCGAGGCCGCGCGAGCGAAGACACGACCACGCGGCCGATCATCGCTTCGGCGCCGCCGCGCGATCATGCAGTCGGCCTAGCCGAGGCGCAGCAGATTGCAAGCCTGGCCGATGGCGTCGCCACCCGAGGCGCAGGCGCTGTTGACGCTGGAGTTGGGCCCGCGCACTTCCATCAGGCGGCCGACGCGCACGGCCGCGCTGTACTGGCCGACGCGCGGCACGGTCAGCGGGTCGACGCGGCCGATACCGCGCGTCTTCGCCACGATCTCCTGCTCACCGATCGAGCTGCAGAGCGCCGCTGCTGGCGATGATCACGCCGATCGAGTCGCGGTTGCTGTCGTCGACGTCGAGGTTGGCAGACTGGACCGCCTCGCGCGCCGCCACGACGGCCATCTGCGTGTGACGGCCGGAGCGTCGCGCCGTGCGGCGGTCCATGAGGTCTTCCGGCAACGAAGCCCTTGACCTCGCCTGCGACCTGGACATCGCAGTCCGTCGCGTCGAACTGGGTAATCGGGCCCGTACCGGATTGCCGGCCAGGAGGGCCGACCAGCTCGACGATGCATCGAGGCCGACCGGCGTAACCATCCCGACGCCTGTAACGACAACCTTGGGGAAATCAGCCATTCACTGCTCGCTTGATTTTTAGCAACTCTAGCAGTCGATCATGGGCTATGGAGCATGTTCTGCTCAAGTCCTGCGACGATTCAGGATGCGCCAAAGCCCCCGATTTGTCCTCTGCCTGTAATCCCGCAGGTTCTGTATGGATGACCGTCGAGATCCATCAATAAGCGTCAACGTCACTGTGGGTCATGCCACTAGCAGAAGATTGGCCACACCTATTGCGCTCTGTTTGATTACCCTCCTAAAATTGCCAGTCATAGGCAGCTTTAATGTTGTCGCTTACGGTGATGCTAAAATTCGACTATGACTAGGATCGTCGTGCAGCCCGGCAGACCTCGAATACGAGGCATCGCACGGCGAGACCCTTATGGGCGCAGCGCAGGGCCTCGGCTACTACTGGCCGACCACCTGCGGCGGCCAGGGCGTCTGCACGACCTGCCTCAGCGAGGTAGTAGCGGAGGCGAGCGCTGGCCGAGATGGGCCGCAGCGAGCGCAAGACGCTGGTAGCCGAACGCGGCGAGGCGATCCTGAAGCGACCGGTGCGGCTGGCCTGCCAGGCCGCCGTGCTCCGGGACGGCACAATCGTGGTAACAAGCCGGGCGTACGGTCGTCGGACGTGATTAGCTAAGAACTTAGTAAACTATAGGCGTAGCCTATATCGGAGGTAGGCATCAACGTGGATCTCGGTCAACTCGAAGCCTTTGTTCAGGTCGCTAACCAGCGCAGTTTCAGCCGCGCTGCGGAGGCCCTGTTTCTTACCCAGCCCTCTGTGACGGCTCGTATCCAGGCCCTGGAACGCGACCTTGGCGAGCGCCTGTTCGAGCGCTCCGGCCGCGGCATCCGCCTCACCGAGGTCGGCGAGTGCTTCCTGCCCCACGCCGAGCGCGTCCTGCAGGCCCTGAACGCCGGCCGCGACGCCATCGACTCGCTGCGTAACCTGCACTCCGGCTCCCTGGTCCTCGCTTCGGCGACGACGGTGAGCACCTACGTACTGCCGGGCCTGCTCAAGACCTTCCGCTCGCGCTACCCGCGCATCGAGGTGTCGGTGCGCACGGGCCGCTCCGAGCAGGTGCTGCAGATGCTGCTGCAGGACGAAGCGCAGGTCGGCCTCGTACGCGCCGTCTACCACCAGGACATCGAGACCAAGGGCCTGATCGAGGACGAGCTCGTGCTGGTCGCGAACGCCACCCACCAGCTCGTGGGCCAGGGCTCCGTCACCGTCGAGCAGCTCGGCGACCACCCCTTCATCTTCTTCGACCGCAACTCCAGCTACTACTCGCTGGCCCAGGGCATCTTCCGTCAGCACGGCGTCGTGCCGCGCACCCAGATGGAGCTCGACTCCATGGAGGCGACGAAGAAGATGGTCGAAGAGGGCCTCGGCATCGCCATGCTGCCGAAGATCGCCCTCGAGCGCGAGCTGGAGGCCGGCATCCTGCGCGAGGTCGAGATCGTCGACATGCCCAACCCGACGCGCCAGATCGCCCTGATCAGCCGCCGCAGCCGCCCCCTGGGCCCGGTGGCGCAGGCCTTCGTCGACATCGTCACGGAGATCTACAGCAGCGAGGCCCCCACGCCCGCGCCGGTAGCCGCCGCGAGCTAAGACCCTTGCGCTGATGGCCGAAGATGCATCACCGGAAGAGACCACCTTCTCAATCGGCGATAGGGCGTTCAGGCTGTCCAGGCATGCCGCTCGGCGTATGACCGAACGCGGGATTGCGACGGCGATGTTGGTCGAGGCACTCACGAATGGCGAGGGCTTCCGCTACTTCCATGAAGGATCTTGGAAGGACGGGTACTATGATCGAAGCACTGGTGTCTTCGTCGGCGTTATCGACGAGGTCATCACAACCGTCATTAGAGGCGCATCCGAGAGCTACATAGCAAACCTGAGAGCTGGTGCCCCATGAAGATTACCTACGATCCTTAGGCCGACGCAGCCTACATCTATCTGGCCGACATCAAGCCCGGTGGCGTCAAGAAGACCTACGAATGCGACCCCCGCGAAGTCGGGACCATGATCAATCTCGATTTCGATGACGAGGGACGCATCCTGGGCGTAGAAGTGCTGTCGGCCAGCACGCACCTTCCGAAAGCAACCCTAAAGCAAGCCATCAAGATCTAACTGCTCCCGCCCACGGATCCTCCGCAGGTAAGTGATTCGCAACCGGCGATGCCATCGCGTGGCCGGTTTGCTTTTGCGCGTCGTTGCCATGAAACTGCGTAGGCGATGCGAAGTCGTACTTTCTTCACGCTCACCGTGGCCGCCACATTGGCCGTCCTCGCCTTCTTCACCCTGCTTGGGTCCGATCGTCAGGCCGAGCTACCGGACAACGCCGTCGGTGAGCCCCCTCTGGAGCAGTCCTTCGGGTTCGTCTATCCCTATCTGAAGCCTGCCGACGAAATCGACCTATCAACCGAGCCCAATGATCCGGCCTTCATGGCGCCCGGCCAGGCCATCCTCGACGTCGCCGAGGCGTTGCCGTGTCCCGAGGGCGCAGAGGAGCACGAAATTAACGCGTTTCACGTTGCGCTCTGTATCCCGGCTGGTTGGACGCTCAGTGTGAACGCGGCAGGAGGACTGGAAGATGGCGCAGTCGCACTATCATTCTTCGAACCGAGCGCCTCTGCTGATCAAGTGATCGTTTCGCTCGCCCTCTCCACGGAGAACGACGTCTTTGGCTTTCCCGACTGTCCAGAACCCGGGTCGTTGCTGACCGAAACGGGGGAGGTCGAGGTTTGTTTCCTCGCCGACAAGATCATCACGGCCAATGGGCCGGCCGTAGCCTTCAGCGGAATGTGGTTCAGACCAAGCTCGAAGTCTGAATGGGCCGGCCTTATTGCTCGCGACTCGTCTGTCTGGGGACACGCCGCCCGGGCTGGAGGACCCGCCCTACCGTGACGCCCTGGCCATCCTGGCCAACCTGCGCTTCGACTAGCCTACCCCGGGTTCATACGCCGGAACACGGCCCGGATCGCGTCCTCGACCGACGCCGGGGCGCTCTCTTCCTCTACCTGCGTGACCAGGCGCTCCGCCTCGCTGCGGTTGTAGCCCAGCGCCGTCAGCGCATCGATCGTGTCGCGGGCGATGTCGCTGGGGCCGGCGGGCTTCGGCTTCTCGGGCTTGTCGAAGCGCTCATCCGCGAGCAGGGCCTCTTCTGTCACCTTGCCCCGCAGCTGCGCCACGATCGTCTCGGCCGAGCGCTTGCCTATCGAGGGCAGCTTCGTCAGCTCGTTCACCTCGCCCCCCTCGATCCAGTTGGCGATGGTCGAAACGCTGAAGACGAGCGCCTTCGTCGCCGTCGTAGGCCCGACGTTCGGGACGGTGACCAGCTTCTCGAAGAAGGCGCGCTCTACCTCGCGCTGGAAGCCGATCAGCCTCGGCGTCGGCGCGTTCTGGGTCACGTAGTAGAACGTCTCCAGCTCCAGCTCGGAGCCGATGTCGCGGTCCTCGATGGCGCGCCACACGAACGCGGGCAACTCGACGCGGTACCACACGCCCCCCACGTCGATCTCGACGCTGGAGTCGGCCTCCGTCTTGCGCGCAAGTACGCCTCGCAGGTGGGAGATCATCGAGCTGGCCTCGTGCCGGCGAGGGTATCGCTGGGTTCGCGCCAACTTCGGCCAGGATCTCTTCCACCACGCGGCGATTTCGCCTGCTGGTAGCCCTCGCGGTTGTTGGCGTACTCGACGGCGAACTGGCGTTTGCGGGCGTTGAGCTTCTCGACCCACTCGGGGTGGCCGAGCATGAAGTCGCGGAAGTTGCGGTGGTCGGCCAGGGCTTTGGCGTCCGGCGCCACGACGTAGAGGTGATGCTCCGCGAGCACCTTGCGCAGGTTGGCATCCTGGAGGTCGAAGGCAATACGGGCCGGGATGCCACGATCGCCCTCGTCGACGTAGCCCAGGCTCTCGAGGCCGCGCTTGATGCGCTCGAACTGCCCGTCGCGCATGACGATGTCGATGTCGATGATCGGCTTGGCGTCGAGGCCGGGCACAGACGTGCTGCCGACGTGCTCGACAGAGTGATAGGTGCCCGGGATCGTGCGCTGGATCATGGCGCGGATCTCGGCGAACCGCTGCGGCCACGCCGGATCGTACGGGACGATGACCAGGGGCTGCCCGACGCCGCTGGTCATCGCTTCGATGCCTTTTCCAGCTGTCGCGCCCGCCGGTTCGCCATGTGCGTCAGCGCCACCGCCAGCGCATCGGCGGCGTCGAGGGGCTCCGGCGCGAAGTCGAGGCGCAGCAGCATGCGTACCATCGATTGCACCTGGCGCTTGTCGCCCTGCCCGTAGCCGGACACGGCCGCCTTCACGGCCGCCGGCGCGTAGAACTCGACCTCGAGGCCGTAGGACGCCGCCGCCAGCACCGCCGCGGCGCGCGCCTGTCCGATCGCCAGCGCCGAGGCCGGCTGCACCGTGCCCACGAACGGGTCCTCGATGGCGACTTCGGTGATGTCCTGGGTGACGATGAGGTCCTTGATGCCGTCGAACAGGGTCAGGAGGCGTGTCGTGAACGGCGCCTTGGGGTTGGGCTTGATCGCGCCGCTGGCCACGTAGCTCCCGCGCTGGTCGGCGTTGACGATGCCCCAGCCGCACACGCGCAGGCCGGGGTCGATGCCGAGGACGATGGGACCACTCGCCGAGTCAGCCATTGGCGGGCACTCCCGCCAGACTCACACCGACAACACGACAAGCTGAGGAGGGCCCAACCAACCTGTCATCCTGAGGCTGCAGCCGAAGGATCTGGCCGAGCGGGTACAGGAGCCCGACTCGAGCAACGCCCCGGCGCTTCGGGAGAATCTCGCTGGTCCACCAGACCCTTCCTTGCGTCAGGGTGACAACCTCGGGCATCGCTAGCCTGAGTACGCGGCGAGGACTTCCTCCGGGAAGTCGGCGTTGGAGTAGACCTTCTGCACGTCCTCGAGGTCCTCCAGCTTTTCCAGCATGCGCAGGGCCTGCACGGCTTCCTTCTCCTCCAGTGGCACCGTCACCGTCGGTACGCGGTCGATTTCCGCCGAGTCGGGCTCGTGGCCCAGCTCTGCCAGCGCCTTGTGCACCGCCATCAGGTCTTCGACCTTCGTGTAGATCGAGAGGGAGTCCTCATCGACCTCGAAGTCCTCTGCGCCCGCGTCGATCGCCATCAGGGCGACCTCTTCGGGATCGGTGCCCTCGGAGAGGGTCAGGGCGACGACGCCTCGCGTGTTGAACTGCCAGCCGACCGAGCCGGTCTCACCGAGGTTGCCGCCGCTGCGGTTGAACACGTTGCGCACCTCCGCGACGGTGCGGTTGCGGTTGTCCGTCACCGCCTCGACCATCACAGCCGTGCCGCCGGGGCCGTAGCCCTCGTAGACAATCTCGTCGAGTTGGCTGGCGTCCGTCTCACCGACCGCCTTCGCGATCGCCCGGTCGATGATGTCGGCGGGCATGTTGCCTTCTCGCGCCTTCAGAAGGGCGAGGCGCAGGCGGGCGTTACCGTCGGGGTCAGCGCCGCCTGCCTTCGCCGCCATCGTCACCTCGCGGGCGAGCTTGGTGAACTGGGCGCCGCGCTTCTGGTCGACGACGGCCTTCTGGCGCTTGATTTGCTTCCACTTAGAGTGTCCGGCCATAGGTCGGTGGGGTCTCCTCTGGTCGTAATCGAAGTTCGAGCCGGGCTCGAAGTTATCCCGGTGATTCTATCATCGCCTGCGGCTTCAGCACCCGCCCCCAGGGCGATACGCCATCCAACACGATGTCGCCGGCTGTAAGAAGCGGCGTACCCGGCTGTCTAAGTCACAGGAACCGGAGAGCGCCATCGAGCGCCAAGACTTACCCAGAGAAAGGAACACCAACGATGAATCCCATTAGCAAGCATTTCGCCGCAGCAGCACTCGTACTGGCGCTGGCAGCCAGCAGTTTGGTAGCAGGCACGGTTTCAGCAGAGAGTGGACTGCTGAAGACGGCGGGTACAGGGCCATTGGCGGGCCCCGTCATCCCCGTTGTAGACGCCGACGGCCTTCTCTGGCTCTGCCGAGAGGACGATGACGCGCAGCAGTCCATCTGCATCCCCTGGTTCCAGGACGAGGACTCTGTAAAGACGCTGGACAAACTCATGGCAAACGGCGCCACCGCTCAAGGCCCCGTCGTCCCCGCTGTTGACGCCGACGGCCTTCTCTGGCTCTGCCGAGAGGACGATGACGCGCAGCAGTCCATCTGCATCCCGTGGTTCCAGGAACTGAAGCAGCCAGCAAACGCTAACTTACGGGTCGAAGACGCCCACCGCCGCTGAACAACAGGTCCGCCGGCACGCGCGGAGCACCGATCTCGACACCAATTGCCGGGATCGGTGCTCTCGTGAACGGGCTACTCCCCCAGCGTCACGTTGTCGATCAGGCGCGTGCGGCCGATGCGCACCGCCATCGAGACCAGCGCCGGGCCGTGGATGCGCTCCAGCTCCTCCAGCGTCGCCGGGTCGGCAATCGAGACGTAGTCGGGCTTCGCAAGCTCTTCCTCGCCGATCACGTCGAGCATCCGACGCCGGATGTAGTCGGCGTCACGGGTGCCGCGCGTCCACATCTCGCGCGCCAGGTCGAGCGCGCTCGATAGGCACAGGGCGGCCTTGCGCTCCGTCTCGTTCAGGTAGGCGTTACGGCTGCTCAATGCCAGGCCGTCGGGCTCCCGCACCGTATCGACCGCGACGATCTCGATATCCACGTTGAGGTCGCGCACCATGCGCCTGATCACGACGAGCTGCTGGGCGTCCTTTTTGCCGAAGTAGGCCCGCGTCGGCTTGAGGATATTGAACAGCTTGAGGACAACCGTCGTGACGCCGCGGAAGTGCCCCGGCCGGTGCGCGCCCTCCAGCCGAGTCGTGATCGGGCCGGCGTCCACGATTGTCTCGGCGCCGGGCGCGTACATCTCCTCGACGCTGGGTAGGAAGACGTAGTCCACGCCCTCCGCTTCGAGCAGCCTCAGGTCATGGTCGATGTCGCGGGGGTAGGCAGTGAAGTCCTCGTTCGGGCCCGAACTGGGTCGGGTTGACGAAGATGCTCACGAAGACGTGGTCGTTCTCGGCACGAGCGCGCCGGACGAGCGTCAGGTGCCCTTCGTGCAGCGCCCCCATCGTCGGCACGACGCCGAAGCTGCCGGTCAGGCGCTTCTGCACGGCCCGGACCTCCGCGACGGTGCTTAGCGTTTCCACGAAGCCTCGATTTGCGCACGAGATCGTAGGGGCGCACGGCCGTGCGCCCCTACGGGGTCTCGAAGTGTTTCTGTCGTGGCCATCCGCACTAGGTTCGCGAGCCTGCCAGGTCCTTCAGCGCCGCCTTGGGCATCTGGAAGCTCTGCTCCTTGGTCGGGAAGCTGCCGCCGCGCACTTCGGCAACGTAGCGCGCTATCGCGTCGACCATGATCTCGCCGACGTTGGCGTAGCGGCCGACGTGTCGGGGCATGTAGCCGGCCTCACCATCCGCCGAGTAGGTCAGGAGGTCGTGCCAGACCTGAACCTGCCCGTCGCAGCCTGCCCCGGCGCCGATGCCGATGGTCGGGATGCGCAGGCGGCTGCTGATTACCTCGCCGAGCGGCGCCGGGATCGTCTCGAGCACCACCGCGAAGGCGCCGGCCTGTTGCAGGGCGACTGCGTCTTCCACCAGGCGCTCCGCAGTCTCCGGCGTCTTGCCCTGGAGCTTGTAGCCACTGAGCTGGTTCACCGACTGGGGCGTCAGGCCGATGTGCCCCACGACCGGGATGCCGATCTGGGTCAGGCGCCGCACGGTCTCGGCCATGTGCACGCCGCCTTCAAGCTTCACGGCCTGGCAGTTGCCTTCCTGAAGCAAACGGCCGGCGTTGCGCATGGCGTCCTCGATCGAGGTCTGGTAGCTCATGAACGGCAGGTCCGTGACGATAAGCGCCTTCTCGCTGCCACGGGCGACAGCGCGGCTGTGGTGCAGCATGTCTTCGATCGTCACCGGCACAGTGCTCTCGTAGCCGAGCACGACCATTCCCAGGCTGTCGCCCACCAGGATCATGTCGACACCGGCCGCTTCGGCGATGCGGGCCGAAGGGTAGTCGTACGCCGTCAGCATGGCGATCTTCTCGCCTGCCTGCTTCATCGCCTTGATGTCGGCTACGGTCTTACGTCGTTCCGTCTTGAGTCGGTCCATGGAAACAACCTCCTTCGGTCGCGCCCTTAGTGCGCGCCTACAGCGATGCGGTCTGCGGTCCGCACGATCTGGTTGCGCCCGTCAACGTAGACGAGTGACGGGTGATGCTCGAGTGCTTCTTCGTTGCTTAGCTGCTCGTAGGCCAAGACGATCACGAGGTCGCCGACGTTTACCAGCCGCGCCGCCGCGCCGTTGAGGCAGACGACGCCGCTGTCGCGCCCGCCCTCGATGGCGTACGTGACCAGACGGGCGCCGTTGTCGATGTCGAGTACATGTACCTGCTCGTACTCGATGATCCCGGCGGCCTCCATCAACGTGGGATCCAGCGTGATGCTGCCCTCGTAGTCGACGTTCGCCTCGGTGACGGTAGCGCGGTGGATCTTGCCGCGGAGCATCGTCCTCATGCCTTCTCCTGGTACCGGCCGCCGGCCAACAAAAATGCCCTTTCGGACAACCGAAGGGCACAAAGAGACGTCTTGGACGTTTGCTATGTGCTGTCTCGGTCACTCCGGATCCGAGCAGACTTGTTGGCGTTTGGCCTCGTCTGCTGGCCGTCTCCCGAAGGAGATCGACTGCGTGCCAAGAGTATATGACGCTCTGCCAACCCTGTCAGCATTGCGCGCCCCGTCACAAAGCTAGCGGCCTTCGGTCCCGGCGGTTTCATGCGCGCAACTTCTGCCGGCCCCGAGGCTCTGTAAGCCTCCCCACCTTCCGACGCGCTTCGGCGACGGCACCATCTCCTGGCACTGGCGGACGGAGTCGAGAAGTAGGCGCCTCCGTCCGCAATCTTGGCTTTTACGGAGTTACCGCCGCACAGATGGCGTAGGCGATAATGTTGGTCGCAGTGTTGTCCCCATCGATGTTCACAAATCCTGCACTCCACCGCTGGAACAGTCCACTTTGAAGCAGTGCGGGAGAGCTCCCCTGCAGGACCCAGTGCGAACCGTTGCTGGTCGCGCCACCTCCGAGCACCTGCTTTCCATCCGGACAGTCCGCACGGATCGAAGCGAGTGCGCCCTGTCCACCTCCAGACACGTTCGTAGACTCCATCACGACTTCGTATCCAGTCGCTGCGCCACCACCTCCTGTCAGAGGCCAATCAAGCGGCGTCTCGCCCCGGAGGCAACCGTCGTTGGCGCCCACGATTCGGACGTTGGGGATAAGAATGTTTCGGCTCGGCTGGCGGACGCATGCATGTACCAGGCTCTCGTCACCTCCATGCGCGCTGACGATTGTCGTCAGACCCGAAAAAATCATCGCGCCAATGCCGCCCATGACGAGCGCCAAGAAGCTGATCTGGAGCGCTGTGCTCACCTTGATCATTGCCGGTTCCTCTCCTGTTCGAAACGCTCATGCCACGACCGATGGACATAGCGATGCTCGGCGGAGCATGTGTGATGCTTCTAAGAAAGTCAATTCATGAAGACTGATTCTTTGCCAGGTTCGGTCGGACTTTGATTTTGGCTACGGCTCGACACGTCGAAGGCTGAGAGCTGCCCGTACCTCGTGTCACGTCTCGATCAAATTCTCGGAAGACCTGCATCTCCCTCGTTGCGAGCCATCGCGGCAGCGAGGCGAAGCTATCTCGGCGCCCTATCAGTGATCGGAAAACATGCAGCACCGCGGGCGGTCGAAATCTAACCGATGCCTATGTCTTGCCTGAACCCGTGCTCTCAGGCCCCGATGTGCTTCATCGCGTCCTCAAGCGTGTCGAGGACGATGTCCGCGCCGGCGCCTTCCAGGTCCGCCCTCGAGGCCTGCCCGGTGGCGACCGCAACGGCGACGGCGTTGTTCGCCTTGGCGGCCGAGACGTCGTGCACCGTGTCGCCGATGACGAAGACGGTGGCATGCTTGCCGGCGACCCGGTTGGCGGAGCGAATGCCGTTCTCCACCAGCGTGGGGCGGTGGCCCGTGCGGTCGCCGAAGCCACCGCCGCGGAAGTACTGGTCGATGCCGAAATGGCGCAGCTTGATGCCGGCGGAGTGGCGGAAGTTGCCCGTGCCCAGCATCAGCGTGTGGCTGTCGTCGCCGGAGAGGTCTTCCAGCAGGCGGGTGACACCCGGCAGCACCCGGCCCTCGCGCTCGATCATCATCGGCGGCAGGGCGCGGTAGTAGGCGCGCTTGAAGCGGCGCAGGGCCTCCGGCAGCTCGTCCCCCTTAACACCGATGCCTACGAGGGCGTCCGTAATGATCGCGAGGTCGCTGCGACCGGAGAACTCGACGCTGGCGAAGCCGTCCTCGACGCCGTACAGGCGCGCGAAGGCGACGCGCATCGCCGCGCTGCCGGCGCCGCCGCTGTTCAGCAGCGTGCCATCGATATCAAAGAGGTAGAGTCGGCGGGATTTCATTCGGTAGTTCTCAGTCTTCAGTTGTCAGTTCTCAGTAGGCGTCGAAACCGGGCTCGTTGAAGCCACTTCGATACTGTAAACGCTGACCGCCCTGAGTCGTGACGCGCACAGTCGAGTTTCATGAGTGTTTACCGAAAACTGACAACCGAGAACTGATTACTCGACCGCGAAGCCTGCCTTGATCCACGCCTCGGTGCCGCCCTCGACGTTGTAGAGGTTGTCGAAGCCGAGCGACGCGGCGAACTCGCAGGCGAGAGCGCTGCGCGAGCCCATCTGGCAGATGAATACGAGCTCCTTGTCCGCCGCCAGCTCGCCTTTGCGCGAGACGACGGACATGTGAGGGATGTTGATCGCGCCGGGCACGTGACCACCCATGAACTCACCGGGCGTTCGCGCGTCGATCACCTGCACGTTGTCCTTGGAGGCCAACTCTTTCGCCTCTGTCACGTCGATCCGGGTGAACGGCTCGCGCGGGTCTTTGGTCGCCATTTATCTCTCCTTGAGCTGATGCTGACTTTGGGATTACGAGTATATCAACGCCGTCACGCCGATCGGGCTACTCGTGAGTACGTACCTCTTCGATGCGGGAGATGTAGGCGCCAACGCCGACGACCGACATGCCGAACAGGACAAACAGCGCCTGCACGCCCAGCGGCGCCACCAACGCACCGACAGCCAGGTAGCCCAGCGAACGTACGCCCAGCGTGCCGGTGTAGTAGGCGGCGGCGACGCGGCCACGGTTGTCCTCCGTGGTAGAGGTCTGGAGCATGTTGATCTGGGCCACGTTTAGCGCGCCGATCGCCGTGCCCGCCAGGAACATCGCGATCACCGGCAGCACCAGCGTCGGCAGGAAGGACGCAATGCTGATCACGCCGCCCAGTACGATGATCGAGATGATCGACAGGTAACCGAGGCCCGTTTTCCTCGACAGCGCCGGCGCGATCAGGGAGCCGATGATCAGGCCGGGGATGAAACCGGCAACCAGGGCGCCGAAGTACCCCTGGCCAACGTCCTTCACCTCTCGCACGAAGATCGGCAGCAGCGCCTGGATCGGCGCCACGACGAGGTTGAGGCTGATGCCGAGCAGCAACGTCACCTGCAGGATGCGCACCCGGCGGATGACGTCGATGCCCTGCTTCATCTCCACGAACACCTGGCTCAGGCCCTGCTGCCAGTTCTCCGAGTGACGATGCTCTCGCGGCGGCGGCCGCCAGTGGATCAGGAACACCGTCACGCCCGAGATCAGGAAGGTCACGCCGTCCGCGATGATGATCGTGCCGGCACCGAAGGCCTGCGAGATCAAGACGCCGGCGCCCGGCGCGATCAGGAACCCCACCTGCCGCGACACCTCCATCAGCGAGTTCGCGGCGCGCAGGTCCTCGTCCTTCACGAGGTTGGGCATCAGGGCAAGGCGCGCCGGGTTGAAGAGATTCTGCAGACTCGATTCGAGGAAGATCAGACCGTAGATGAACTCGATCGAGATCAGGTCGCCGTCGACAACGAACAGGATGCCCACGATGAGGAAGGCGGCGGCGCGGATCGTCTCGACGATGAAGATGGTCGTACGGCGGTCCCAGCGGTCCACCAGCACGCCGCCGACGAGCCCGAACAGCAGCCACGGCAAGAACTGGACGATGTACGCACCGGCGAGCTGGAACGCAGAGCCCGTGGTTTCGTAGATCAGGACGGGGAGCGCGAGCTGGACGAGGCCGTTGCCCACCTCCGACCCGAACTGCCCGACCCATAGCAGCGCAAAGTCCCGCGACTTCAGCGCACCCCGAAAGCTCGGCCCCGGTTCTGGGATGCTGACGCGAATCGTATTTCCAGCGTCCGCGAAGTTTGAAGTTGGCGAAGAATCACCGTCTGGCGGGCTGGGCCCCCAGTTCGACTGGTCTGGGCCCTTGGAGTCGGGCATGGCCGCATTATATCGATATGGCGCCAAATGATTAAGCGCCACGACGCATTCACTTTCTGGACAGAGTCGCGATAATGGAACGACTCAGACACCAACCCTCTCCCGCGGCTGCTCTAGCCTCCAGAGAGGCCAGCGAAACACGGCAAAGGAACGAACCAGTGCGCCCCAACTACAACCAACAGCGCGACCCCGAAACGCTGGCCGCCGAGGTCGGCAAGGGCATCGACGATGCCACGAACGCCCTGCGATGGTGCAAGCAGCACATGCAGGAGCGCCGCGCCTCGGAGACCCTGCGCATCGCCCAGCTCAACATCGCCTACATCGCCCTCGCGCTCGACTGGCAGATGGAGGGCGAGATGGACAAGGCGTTCAACGCCATCGATCACATCTGGTGGCAGCCCCAGCTAGAGGTCGACGAAGCCAGCGCAACGTAGGCCTGCGAGGCTTACCCCCGTTGCGAGCCATCGCGACAGCGAGGCGAAGCAATCCCCGGTGCGCCAACAGGGCTCTCGCAGCCACTACGCGCCCTCCCGAGCAAGGCATGCTGAGCTTGTCGAAGCACGCCAACACTCCGTGCCACGAAGCCATACCAACCACGCCGGGACGCCCACGTCCTTCGACAGGCTCAGGATGCCGTAGTGGATGACAGCAGCCGTCCGCCCGAATCCCTCGTTGCGAGCCATTGACCGGAGGGAAAGGCGAAGCAATCCCGGTGCTCCATCAGCGCTCGGAATGCCGACCGAGATTGCTTTGCCTCGCTGTCGCGATGGCTCGCAACGAGGAGGTTGGCGCCCAAGATGCGCAAGGCACACAACCGAGACTCCGCTCGCCCCGCAATGAAGCAAAGTTGTTCCCGTGCTGAAACAATCCCGGCGCTATACTTGAATTTGCAAACTGGTCGTTGTGGCTGGCTCTTATGCTGGCCTGGAACCGGGATGGAACACACATGTCCGAGTCCTCTTCGCTCACCCTTCGTATCGCTGAAGCCCTGACCCGTGATGTCGGGCGCGGCCTCGTCCGCCTCGACCCGGCCGACATGGCCAGCCTCAGCGTCCAGACCGGCGAGACCGTGCAGATCGTCGGCCGCGCTCCACCGTCGCGAAAGCGCTGCCGGCGTACGCGGAGGACCGCGGCCAGGGCACCGTGCAGATGGACGGCATCCTGCGCGAGAACTCGCAGTCCGGCATCGGCGACCGCGTGCAGATGCAGAAGATCGTCTGCCCCGTCGCTCGCAGCGTCGTCATCCAGCCCCTCGGCGAGGGCGGCGGCACCTCCGGCGACATGAGACACATGACCAGCGTGCTCGAGGGCCTCGCCGTCGCGGTCGGCGACAAGGTGCGCTCGACCTACATGGGCGGCATCTACCGCGAGTACTCCGTGGTCGAGACGACGCCCCGCGGCCCCGTCCTGATCAACAACGGCACCAGCATCAAGATCAAGGGCGAGAGCGTCTCCCAGCCCGGCCGAGAGTCCATCGGCGTCACCTACGAGGACATCGGCGGCCTGCGCAAGCAGGTGCAGCGCATCCGGGAGATGATCGAGCTGCCGCTGCGCTACCCGGAGCTGTTCGAGCGCCTCGGCATCGAGCCGCCGAAGGGCGTGCTGCTCTACGGTCCTCCCGGCACCGGCAAGACCCTGATCGCCAAGGCGCTGGCGAACGAGACTTCGGCCTACTTCACCCACATCGGCGGGCCTGAGGTCATGGGCAAGTACTACGGCGAGTCCGAGGAACGCCTGCGCAAGATCTTCGAGGAAGCGCAGGAGCACGCGCCCGCCATCCTGTTCATCGACGAGATCGACGCCGTCGCCCCCAAGCGCGAGGAGCTCGGCTCGCCAGCAGCAGGTGGAGAAGCGCGTCGTCGCCCAGCTCCTGTCGCTCATGGACGGCCTCAAGTCGCGCGGCCAGGTCGCGATCATCGGCGCCACGAACGCGCCTCAGCTCATCGACCCGGCCCTGCGGCGCCCCGGGCGCTTCGACCGCGAGATCAACGTCGGCGTGCCGGAGAAGAACGGCCGCCGCGAGGTGCTCGAAGTCCACACGCGCGGCATGCCCCTGGCGGAGGACGTCTCGCTGGACAAGCTGGCCGAGATCACGCACGGCTTCGTCGGCGCCGACCTCGCCGCCCTCACCCGCGAGGCCGCCATGGTCACCCTGCGCAAGATCTCGGAAGACATCCCCCTGGACGCTGAGTTCATCCCGTTCGACCTGCTCACCCGCCTCGAAGTCTCCATGGACGACTTCCTCGAAGCCCTGACCGAGGTCGCGCCCTCCGCCCTGCGCGAGGTGTTCACCGAAGTGCCCGACGTCACCTGGGACGACATCGGCGGCATGGACGACGTGAAGTCGACCCTGAAGCAGATCATCGAGTGGCCCCTGCTCTACGCGGACCTGTTCGAGCGCGCTGACACCTCGCCGCCGAAGGGCGTGCTGCTCACCGGCGCGTCCGGCACCGGCAAGACCCTCATGGCCAAGGCCGTGGCGCACGAGTGCGGCGTCAACTTCATCTCGATCAAGGGCCCGGAACTGCTCTCGAAGTGGGTCGGCGACTCCGAGGCGCGCATCCGCGACATCTTCAAGATCGCCCGTCTCTCCAGCCCCTGCATCATCTTCTTCGACGAGCTGGAGGCGATCGCCGGCTCGCGCGGTGGCGGTAGCAGCGGTGAGGGCGGCAACGTCACCGAGCGCGTGATCAGTCAGATGCTCACCGAGATCGACGGCATCGAGGAGCTGCGCGGCGTCGTCATCCTCGGCGCCTACGAACCGGCCCGACCTGCTCGACCCGGCTCTGCTGCGCGCCGGCCGCTTCGAGGTGCGCCTCGACCTGCCGATGCCGGACAAGGACTCCCGCCGGGCGATCTTCGGCGTACACGCCGCCCACAAGCGCCTCGGCGAAGACGTCGACCTCGACGTGCTGGCGGGCGAGACCGACGGCCTCGCCGGCGCCGACATCGAGGCCGCCTGCCGCCGCGCGGCCATGGAGTCGATCAAGAAGTTCGTCGAAGGCGGCGACCCCGAACGCGATCCCGTCGACATGACGATTACGATGGAGCAGTTCCGCATCGCCATCGACGCCATGCGCAAGCTGCGCCAGAAGCCCGAAACCGCCCCGCCTGTCGAGCAGATCCCGCCGGCCTGAGGGCAACGGCCGCATCTGCTTGCCGATACGCGCTCCGCGTGTTTGCCTGGTGCGTCATTGGTCCTTCTAGAGGCGCTCGACAACACGTTCGAGCACGATCGCGACACCGTCTTCATCGTTCGACAACGTGACTTCGCCGGCCTTCGCCAGCACCTCCGCGTGGGCGTTGGCGACTGCGACGCTACGCCCAGCCCATTCCAACATCGGCAGGTCGTTCGGCATGTCTCCGAACGCAATCACAGCCTCTGGCGAAATGCCTGCACTTGCACAGAGTGCCTTCAACGCGCCCGCCTTGGTGACCCCGGCTGCAGCAACTTCGACAAAATGGTAGCCGGAGTGGGTTACCGTCCCAAGGTCGCCGGCGTGACGCTGAGTCGCATCAAGTAGCTCCGGAAATGGGTGGTCAGGATGCTGCACGATGAGCTTGGTTAGGCCCAACCCGCAGAGAACCATCGCGTCATCGAGAGTCATCGCCGGGTCCTGGAGGTTGTACCGGTTCCTATGCGCAACGAAGTAGCTCTCTTCGCAGCCGTACCGCAGGCCCGCCTCCACCGCGAAACACACACCCGGCAATTCGTCCCGCAAGGAAGAAACGAGACTCCTGGCCACCTTCTCGTCCAGGCAGTCCTGATGCACCGCGCGCTCGCTCGCCAGGTCATACACCAGCGCGCCGTTGCTGCAGATAGCAATACCTCGGAGCCCAGCAGCCTGCGCGACCTGATGCACCTGGCGCGGTGGGCGTGCCGTAACGGCAACGACCCTGATACCGGCGCCGGTCACCAGGTCCAGCGCCCGACGGGTGCGCGGTGAGATCGAACCATCGCTTCTCAGGAGCGTGCCATCCAGATCGACAGCGACCATAGCGATTGATCCCGGCGTTTGCGGCTCCGAGCCTCTGCTCCACTGCATTCCTGCCCGACCGTATCAGCGGTGGCAGCAGAAATCCACAGTCCTTCCGGTCGGGCGCTGTCCCTTTGTACCGGTTGGCCGCCCGTACCCACCTCCGTAACATCCCCGAATGATCCCCAGGGAAATCGACCCGGCACACATCGAGGCCCTGCACCTGCGCGCGACGCAGCCACTAGAGCAGCTCGAGTACGACGGCTGGCTCGTGCGTCGCGCCGTCGATGACGTCGAAGCGCGCCCGCTCCGTCAACACCATCGGCGCCTCGACGCTGCCCCTGGACGAGAAGATCGAGCACGTCGAGCGCCTCTACGCCGAAGCCGGCCTGCCACCGCTGTTCCGTCTCACCCCATTTTCAACACCGCCCGAACTCGACTCGGAGCTGGAGCGCAGGGGCTACGAGGTGCTCGACCGCTCGCTGCAGCAGGTCGCCCAACTCTCCGGCGAAATTTCCGAAGCCCCCGAAGGCGTCCGCTTCGCCACTTTGCCACCCGAAGCGTGGCAAGCAATCGCCGGGCCGATGCGCGGCCAGTCCGAGGCAGGCAGGGCAGCCGAGTTCCGTCGCCTACACCACAGCGAGATGCCCGCCTACTGCCTGCTCGCGCGCGTCGGCGATCGTGCCCGTCGCCTGCGGGCTCGTCATGCAGGAGCAGGAGTTCGCCACCCTGATGGACATCAACGTTGCCCCGCCGTGGCGCGGACAGGGCCTCGGCATCGCGATCAGCGCCGAGCTCCTGCGCGCCGCCCGTAGCAACGGCGCCGAAGTCGCCTGGCTCAGCGTGCTGGCAGACAACACCCCGGCCATCCGCACCTACGCCCGCCTCGGCTTCGAGACCCTGTACGAGTACTGGTACAGGATTCGAGTCCGCCTGAACACCGCTGGTACCAGCACAGTGATTCGACTCACCTCAATGCAGCAGTGGCCGTGAATTGATCGTACCGAGATGTCGTCTGTAATCTCGGACCCGGCGCACTGAGCAGCGAGCGCCGGGCGTGGCAGCTTGGAGGAATACAGATGGAAGGTCTTTGGTCCCCTGACATGTGGGGCACACCTGTCGGATTAGGTATCTTCATCTTCCTTATGGGAAGTGGGATGGGCGTATTCTTCTGGGGCGTCAGCAAGATCTCGGGCAAGAAGGAGTAGCGGTACCCCATCCGGACGCGCTCGCCCGCTGCAGATCGGCAGTGTGCCGGCTCGGTGTGCGGAGTGTCGCCAGCGCGATGACCTCGCGCACCCCTCGTTGCCACCCAGGTGAGGCGTAGCTAGCATTACTGCAAGTCGTTTGTCCGGTACTCCCCTCTCTGAAATCGGAGAGGGGTCGGTGGTGAGGTATGCAGGTCATGACCAAGATCAAGTGCGCGATCGTCGGTTCGGGGAACATCGGGACGGACCTGCTGTTCAAGCTTCGACACGACCCCTACCTCGAGGTCACGCTCGTCGTCGGCATCGACCCCGAGTCCGAGGGCCTCAAGCTGGCCGAACGCCACGGCTGCCAGACCAGCGCCGACGGCATCGAGGGCTTCAAGCAGTACGCCGACATGTGCGAGATCGTCTTCGAGGCCACCAGCGCCGCCGTGCACAAGGCCAACGCGCCCGTCTACGAGGAGCTCGGCAAGATCGCCATCGACCTCACGCCCGCCGCCGTCGGCCCCATCGTCGTGCCCTATGTCAACGTTGGCGACGTGCTCGACCTGCCCAACGTCAACCTCGGCACCTGTGGCGCCCAGGCGACGGCGCCGATCATGCACGCGATCAACCGCGTCACCAAGGTCGGCTACGGCGAGATCGTGGCGACGGTCGCCAGCAAGAGCGCCGGCCCCGGCACGCGCCAGAACATCGACGAGTTCACCCAGACCACGGCGCGCACGCATCGTCGAAGTCGGCGGCGCCGACCACGGCAAGGCGATCATCGTCCTCAACCCGGCCGACCCGCCGATCATGATGAAGAACACCGTCTTCGCCGCCGTCGACAGCGTCGACCGCGAAGCCATCCTGGCCTCCATCGAAGAGGCCGTCGCGGGCGTGCAGCAGTACGTCCCCGGCTACCGCCTCAAGACGGAGCCCGTGTTCGACGACAACCGCGTCACCGTGTTCATCGAGGTCGAAGGCGAAGGCGCCTACCTCCCGAAGTATGCCGGCAACCTCGACATCGAGACGGCAGCGGCGGTGAAGGTGGCGCAAGAGTTCGCGAAGAAGCTCCTCAAGGAGCGCGGGCAACTGGCAGACGAGCAAACAAGCACACCAGCAAAGAGCTAACGATGACGGTCAATGGTGCATCCACGGGCTTCCGGAACCAGCTTCTCTGGCAGAAGTCGCAGGCCTTCGCCCTAGCTCTTGTCTCCCTTGTCCGAGACCTGCCCAGCGAGAAGGCCGCTGATACTATCGGGCGACAGCTCATACGAGCAGGTACATCCATCGGTGCCAACATTGCCGAAGGCTACGGGCGGTTCTCACAAGGGGCATACAGGAACCACCTCTCCATCGCCAGAGGCTCGGCGTTCGAGAGTGAATCTTGGATAGACCTTCTCATGCAGAGTGATTACATATCGAAAAAGATGGGCCAAGAGCTCATTGAACAGTGCGTCGAACTTCAGAAGTTGATCTCCTATCGCATGAAGGCCCTAGATATGCCGGCGTCACGGACAGTACGCGAGGAAGGGCTGTCGTATGACGTCGTCTAACCCTGCTCGTTTGCTTGTCTGCTGGTTTGCCTCCTACGCTCCTAGTTCACACAGCCTCACGGGGGTTTCAGACCATGGCTAAATCGGTACGTTTGATCGACTCCACCCTGCGCGACGGCTCCCACGCCATGGCGCACCAGTTCACCTCCGAGATGGTGCGCAACATCGTCGGCGCCCTCGATGCCGCCGGCGTCGACACGATTGAGATCTCGCACGGCGATGGCCTCGGCGGCAGCTCGTTCAACTACGGCTTCTCGAAAGAGCCGGAGATGGACCTGATCAAGGTCGCGGCGGAGACGGTGCACAACTCGAAGCTCGCCGTGCTGCTGCTCCCCGGCATCGGCACGCGAGAGGACCTCAAGGTCGCCGCCAACTACGGCGTCAAGGTCGCACGCATCGCCACCCACTGCACCGAGGCCGACGTCTCGCAGCAGCACATCGCTCTCGCCAAGGAGATGGGCATGGAGGTCATCGGCTTCCTGATGATGGCCCACATGATCCCGCCGGAGCAGCTCCTGGAGCAGGCGCGCCTCATGGAGAGCTACGGCGCCGACTGCGTCTACGTCACCGATAGCGCCGGCGCCCTCACCCCCGACGGCTTCCGCGCCCGCGTACGAGCCCTTTCGAAGGCCTCGATATCCCGGTGGGCGTGCACGCGCACAACAACCTCCAGTCCGCCGTCGCCAACAGCCTCGCCGCCGTCGAGGAGGGCGCGACGATTGTCGACGGCTGCTGCGCCGGCCTCGGCGCCGGTGCCGGCAACGCCCCGCTCGAGATCATCGCCGCCGTATTTGCCCGCGAAGGCTACGACATCGGCGGCGTCGACTGGTTCCGCCTCGTCGACGCCACCGACACGACGGTGCGCCCGATCATGCCTCGTCAGCAGATCATCGACGGCCCGGCCCTGACCCTCGGCGTCGCCGGCGTGTACTCGAGCTTCCTCCTGCACGCCGAACGCGCCGCCAAGCGCTTCGAGGTCGACCCGCGCGAGATCCTGCTCGAGGCCGGCCGCCGCAAGCTCGTCGGCGGCCAGGAAGACACCCTGATCGAGATCGCCGTCGAGCTAAGCAAGCAGAAGCAGGCGAGTACGAATTAGCAGGGGTAGCGGGGGCGCAGCCCATGCGCGGGGGGCTTGGGGGGTGTCCCCCCAAGATTTACTCCCAACCAGGAGCGAAGCAGACCGATAGGGATGCGAAGCGTCGCACCGTAGACACGCGTGATTCCGATATCGTGCTGAATCCGGTAGCATCACGCCGAGAGACGAATGAGGTGATGACTCCATGCCCCTAACACCCGAACAGGTCAAAGAGCTGGCCCACGCGCTCCACCACGCCGAGCACACGCTGGAGCCCATCGCCCCCCTGACGGAGCAGTACCCCGACATGGACCTCGCCGATGCCTACGCGGTGCAGCTCGAAGGCATCAACGAGCGCACGCAAGCCCACGGCGGCACCATTGTGGGCTGGAAGGTCGGCCTCACCAGCAAGGCGATGCAGCAGATGCTCGGCGTCGACCAGCCCGACTTCGGCCACCTCCTCGACAACATGCGCATGGACGAGGGCACCGACATCGACTGCGCCGAGATGATCTGGCCTCGCGTCGAGCCCGAGATCGCTTTCCAGCTCAAGGCCGACCTCAAGGGCCCCGGCGTCACCGCCGCGGACGTCATGACCGCGACCGAGTACCTGATCCCCGCCCTCGAAGTCATCGACTCGCGTATCAAGGACTGGAAGATCAAGCTCTGCGACACCATCGGCGACAACGCATCTTGCGGCCGATTCGTCCTCGGGCGCGCCCGCACCGCACCCACCGGCTTCGACCCGAAGCTCATCGGCATGAACTACTACGTCGACGACAACCTGGTAGCGACAGCGACCTCCGCCGCCGTCCTCGGCGACCCGGCCGAAGCCGTCGCCTGGATCGCCAACGTGCTGGCGCCCTACGGCCACTACCTGCACGCCGGCCAGGTGATCATGCCGGGCTCGCTCGTCGCGGCGGTGGACGCCAAACCCGGTGGCGTCATCCGCGCAGACTACGACCACATCGGGTCGGTCGAACTCAGGCTAAAGGCGTAACTTCGCGACTAGCTGTGCAGCGCGGCCGGCATCTGGGCCGCGTACTCTTCCGGGTTCACGACCTGAACAGGCGTGATCTCGTCGCACGGAATACGCGACTGGGCTGAGTGCTCGATGATCTGTTGCTCATTCTGCGCCTCATAGAGGCAGTAGATGATCCCTCTCGCCGCATTCCAGTACGAAGTCACCCACCGCAAGCCCTCATAGTTGTAGACACAAGAGAGGGCGCGAATCGAGGCCGCGTCGACATCCTCCTGCGTAGCCTGTCCAAGGTTTCGCCGTATCAAGAAGACTCCCATGGTTCCCGCTCCTACTCTGGCGCCCCCAGGTCAAGATCGCTGGCTTCCAGGGGCTCGAGCACCGATAGCAGATCGGAGGCTGTAATGCGAAGGGCTCGCTGGCCTGCCAACCTTCGCGCCCGTAGCCTACCGGATCGAATCCAGGAACGCACAGTCTGCACGTGGACATTCAGGTAGGTCGCCGCTTCTTCCGGCGAGTAAAGCCTTTCGAGTGGCAGCTCTCTCTGCCCTCGCGCGTACTCCTCGACTTGCTCGGGTGTCACACCCAGCTCTGAGAACACGCGGCCCGGCAGGCCCTCATTCACGCGCATCAAGGCCAGCAACACGTGCAGCTCATCGATGCGACGCCGGCCGCTGCGACGCAACTCATCCGTCAAGCACTGCGAGAAACGCACGGTGTCGTCGGCCATGGGCGGGGGCGTCGATCCACCACGTCCCTTCGGCGTCTGGGTCTCCACAATGTCCTCGACCAGATTCACGTCGATCGTGATCGGCCCGAACGTGAAATAGCCAAATCGCGCGACACGGCGCAGGAAGCACAGAAACCACACATCGACAGTAATCTCGGCCGCCTGGAGCTTCAGCGCTTCTGTGTTGACGTTCCGGCTTAGGTCCGCGAAGAACTCGGAGTCCACCTCGTCCGCAAACGATTCACTCATACGCCCATCATGCCCCACAACGTAAAACAACGTCAAACAACGTTGCGCTTGACGTAGGCAATCGACAGGTCTAGATTGCGCAATACGTTGTTTAAGGCAGTGTTACGCAGCGTAAAGGAACATACTCACAAGAGCGCAACCCCTATCCGAAGGAGGACGAGATGACTCAGAGTTCAGAGGCCATCGAACAGTTCCGTTCGCAGCTTCGCGGCAAGCTCATCGGCCCTACAGACGCCGAATACGATGAAGCGCGCCAGGTTCACAACGGCATGATCGACCGCCATCCGGCGCTCATCGCCCAGTGCCGGGACGCGGCGGACGTCATCGCCTGCGTCAACTTCGGTCGCGAATCCGGCCTCGACGTCTCGATCCGTGGCGGCGGCCACAACGCGGCCGGACTCGGCGTCTGCGATGACGGTCTGGTCATCGACCTGTCGGTCATGAACAGCGTGCGTGTCGACCCCGCAAGCCGCACGATCCGAGCCGAAGGCGGCTGCCTCTGGGGCGACGTCGACCACGCAGGACACGCTTTCGGTTTGGCCACACCCAGCGGCTTCATCTCGACCACCGGTGTTGGCGGCCTCACCCTCGGCGGCGGCGTCGGCAACCTCTCACGCGGCTGCGGCCTCACGATCGACAACCTGCTGAGCGTCGACATGGTCCTGGCGGACGGCAGCTTCGTCACGGCCAGCGCCAACGAGAACCCGGACCTGTTCTGGGCAGTCCGAGGCGGCGGCGGCAACTTTGGCGTCGTCACCTCGTTCGAGTTCCGCGCTCACGACGTCGGTACGGTTTACGCCGGCCCCATGATTTGGCCCTTCGAGCAGACTGCCGAGATCATGCGCTGGTACCGCGACTTCATCCGCAACGCGCCGGAAGAGCTCGGCGGCTGGATCGCCATCCTCAACGTGCCACCGGGGCCGCCGTTCCCGGAGGAATATCACGCAAAGACTGTCTGCGCCATCGTCTGGTGCTACACGGGTCCGCTGGACAAGGCCGAAGCGGTGTTTGCGCCCATTCGCGCGGCACATCCGCCGGCGATCGACTTCGTGGGGCCGCTGCCCTTCCCGGCCTTCCAGGGCATGTTCGACGCACTCGTCCCGAAGGGCATCCAGTCCTACTGGCGCGCCGACTTCTACGAGGAGCTCTCCGACGCCGCGATCGAGAAGCACGTCGAGCACGGCGCCAAGCTGCCGACCCTCGTCTCGACCATGCACCTCTACCCCATCGACGGCGCCGTCCACCGCGTCGGCAGGAACGACACCGCCTTCAGCTTCCGGGAAGCCAACTGGGCGGGCGTCATCGTCGGCTTTAGCAACGACCCGGCGGACGCCGACAAGATGCGCTCCTGGGTAGTCGACTACTGGGAGGCGCTCCGGCCTCACTCAATGGGTGGCGCCTACGTCAACTTCATGATGGAAGAGGGCGAGGACCGCATCAAAGCCACCTACCGAGACAACTACGACCGTCTCCTCCAGGTGAAGCAGCGCTACGACCCGCAGAACTTCTTCCACGTCAACCAGAACATCAAGGCGTAGCGAGGCTCACGTCGGACAAACCCGAAGGGGCGCACTAACGTGCGCCCCTTCTCTGACAACTAAGAACTGACACTGAAAACTAACAACTAGAAGTGCACGTCCTCGCCCTGGCCGCCGGCGACCGCGATCGCCTCGCCCGTGATGCCGATAGCCAGCGGTGAGCACAGGAACGCCCCCACGTAGCCGATGTCCTCGGCCGTCGTCACGTGGTTCAGCAGCGTCTTCGAGTCCAGGTCGGCCTTCAGGGCTTCGACGGTGGTGTTCTGCGTCTTCGCCTGCTCGGCCAATCGGTCGTAGGTCACCTCGGTGATCGTCTGGCCGGGGTAGATGCAATTCACGTTGATGCCGTACTTGCCCAGCGCATTCGCCCAAGCCTTCGTCATGATCACCGTCGAGGCGTTGCGAGCGCCACCGCTCATCGAGACGCCCGGGCGCCGGCCCGCGAGGCCGCTGATGTTGATGATGCGACCCCATTGGTTCGCCTTCATGTACGGCAGCGCCTCTCGCGCCACCCGCAGGTAGCCGATCGCCTTCTCCTCGAAGTCCCGCAGGATCTCGTTCTCGTCGATCGCTTCAATGTCGCCGGCAGCACCACCGACGCGCGCCGCGGCGTTAATCACGATGTCGACGCCACCCAGCGCATCGCCGCACTGCTTCACGAAGCCCTTGATCGAGTCGAGGTCCAGCGTGTTCACCGTGAAGCCGACGACCTTGCGCCCCGTCGCCGCCGCGATCTCGTCGCACGTCTCCTTCAGCGGCCCCTCGTTGCGAGCGCCGATCGCCAGATCGCAGCCCTCGCGCGCCAGCTGAAACCCAATCGCCTTGCCGATGCCGCGGCTGCCACCGCTGATCAGCGCCTTCTTACCTTGTAGCTGCAGGTCCAATGCCGTCTCCTTGACCTAGATGCCTGTTAGTTCCGGGATGAGGGCATCCTACGAAGTGCAGCGAGCAGAGTACAGAGCGCACACCCCCATCGCCGAGGAACGAGGCCCCAAACGTAGCTGCATGCCTTCAGGCTTGCAACGACCTTCCTGGAAGGCACGAAGAGGTTCCTTCTACTTCGGCACGCCCGTTCGCAGACCTGGTGTCCGGCGATCGGTGTCACGGCCGGCCCCCGGACTGCGGCGCACCATTCGGTCTGACTGTCTGCCAAGGCAGTGATCGTACCTAGCCTAGACTGTGGCCGGAGGCGCCGCTGGTTCCGTCCCAAAGCTCGCACAGAGTCGATGGCGCCGATAATTGGCACGGGCTAAGAGACACGCCAATTCGATAAGCGTTCTCAAGAACTGGAGGTGGGCAATCGATCGTTCGAGGTTCTTCTCGGTTACCAGTCGCTACATGACCATCGTGAACCCAGTCAGCCTGGCCAAGGTCGATTCTGTCATTGAGGCTCTGCGGTTGAGTCCGGGCTCACGCGTCTTGGACATCGCTTGTGGAAAGGCCGAAATGCTCTGCCGGATCGCAGCGAGATACGGTGCGGTCTGCGTCGGGGTGGAGCGCTCGCCCTACTTTTGCGCCGAGGCAAGCGAGAGTGTGCATTCACGCGGGCTGTCCGATCTCGTCACACTCGAAGAAATCAATGGCGAAGACTTCACTGCACCTGAGGCGACCTTCGACGTGACCATGTGCATCGGCGCTGAATGGGTGTTTGGCGGTTGGACCGGCACGCTTACCCGCCTTCAGCAGTGGGCAAGGCCGGGCGCCACGGTCGTTGGCGGCACGCCTTATTGGATTACGC
Organism: uncultured Chloroflexia bacterium; assembly: GCA_963768705.1. Lineage (GTDB taxonomy): Bacteria > Chloroflexota > Dehalococcoidia > DSTF01 > WHTK01 > WHTK01. The sequence goes on along the minus strand of CAVYJE010000028.1, from coordinate 228,829 downwards.
CTCCTCCAGCCGCCTACCTTGAAGCGATGGGGCTATCCAGCGACTCCTTCTCCACTCACGCTGGAAACGTTGCTGCTGGCGAGAGCCTCGGACTGGACCTGCTCTTCGCTGTCGCCAGCAATCAGGACGACTGGGACAACTACATGGGTCTCTCATGGCGCGCCGCCTACGATTTCATTCGCGATCAGCCCAACGACCCTGACACCGCAGAAATCGAAGAGCGCACCGTGAATGACAAGAATTCCTATCTTCGCCATGGTCGGGATTGCCTGGGGTGGGCGATCTACGTCTTCCGCAAGCCGTAATCCCTCCGCTAGCCAACAGCTAGAGGTGCCTCAGGCTTCGACGGACTGAACGCCTGCAGCTACTTCAGCGACCTCGCCGGCAAACACCCTCAGAGCCTGCTCTGTGCCTATGCCGCGCCTGTTCCCCCTGCCATCTCGTCTCGAACCCTTCACATCTCCCCGTTCCCCCACCCCCACACCTCCCGTAGACTCACCTCATTACGGAGGTATGAATGCGTTACATCATCTACGGCGCCGGCGGCGTCGGGTGCATCATCGGCGGCAAGCTCTTCATGAACGGCAGCGACGTCGTGCTCATCGCGCGCGGCGCTCACCTCGAGGCGATCCAGCGCGACGGCCTCAAGCTCCAACACCCGAAGCCTGACGCCACCGAGACCCTGCCGATCAAGGCGGTCGGCCACCCCAGCGAGATCGAGTTCCGCGACGGCGACGTCGTCCTCCTGACCATGAAGTCGCAGGACACCGCCGCGGCCCTGGACGACCTGCGACTGGCGGCCGGCGACGGCATCCCCGTGATCTGCGCCCAGAACGGCGTCGAGAACGAGCGCGTCGCCCTGCGCCGGTTCCGCAACGTCTACGGCATGATCGTGATCATGCCGGCGAACTACACCCAGCCCGGCATCGTCGACACCACCGCGTGGCCCACCTCCGGCACCCTCGACTTCGGCCGCTACCCGCAGGGCATCGACGCGCTGGCCGAAGCCGTTGCGAAGGAGCTCGCGGCGGCCGGCTTCAACTCGGAAGCCCTGCCGAACATCATGCGCCTCAAGTACACAAAGCTGCGCCAGAACCTGATCAACGCCATCCAGGCCATCTTCCCGCCCGACGCCGAAGCCGGCGACATCACCGAGAAGCTGCGCGCCGAGTGCGACGCCTGCTTCGCCGCTGCCGGCATCGACGCCGCCACGACCAAGGAGATGCTCGACCGCACGCGCGGCGGCGGCGCACCCGCCGGCATCGGCAGCGGCGGCTGGCGCGGCGGCTCCACCTGGCAGAGCCTCGCCCGCGGCGCCGGCAGCAGCGAGAGCGACTTCATCAACGGCGAGATCGCCCTGCTCGGCCGCCTGCACGGCATACCCACGCCCGCCAACGAGGTGCTCCAGCTTTATGTCGACCAACTCGCCCGCACGAAGCAGGCGCCCGGCAGCGTCGACATCGCCGAAGTGCGCGCCGAAATCGCACGCCGGGAAGCAGCATTCGCTTCGACGAAGTAGAGGCCCCATCCCTGCGTTGCAAGCCACCTGCGACAGTGGAGAGCAATGCCCTTCGCGCGCCACCGAGGATGAAAGTGGCAGCGGTAGCGGGGCACAGCCGCATCCTGAGCCGAGTCGAAGGGCCATGCGCGGGGAGCATCGGGGGAGTCCCCCGGTACCCCTTCCTCCTTTGGTGGCGGAGCAGACCTCTAGGCGTGGCGGGGGCACAGTTGCATCCTGAGCCGAGTCGAAAGGCCATGCGCGGGGAGCATCGGGGGAGTCCCCCGGTACCCCTTCCTCCTTTGGTGGCGGAGCAGACCTCTAGGCGTGGCGGGGGCAGCTGCATCCTGAGCCGAGTCGAAGGGCCATGCGCGGGGAGCATCGGGGGAGTCCCCCCGGTACCCCTTCCTCCTTTGGTGGCGGAGCAGACCACTCAGGGGTAGCGGGGGCGAAGCCCATGCGCGGGGGGCATTGGGGGGTGTCCCCCCAAATACCCTTTCTTCCTTTTTAGGGCGGAGCAGACCGCCAGGGATGCGCAGCATGGAGCCGCTGGGCCAATTTCATACCAATGCCGGAATATCAGAGGCCCCCGGGACGCCGACCGAGATTGCTCCGCCGCCGCTGTCGGCGATGGCTCGCACCGAGAGAATGTCCCTGAACCTCTCGAGTCAGAGTCCCTGGACCAATCAACACGTCCACTATGGACGACGATAGAACCTTCGAATCGTTCCCCTGCGCCAGACACGCGCACGCTCATCCTCGCTAGAATGCACCGAAGGCACGAAACCGCAGCCCAAGGAGACATCATCATGGCGAGCACGGCGAACATCGAGGTCACGGGAAGCACGGAAGGACGCTTTGCGGAGGTCCTCACTCCGGCAGCCCTCGAGTTCATCGCCGAGCTCCACCAGCGCTTCAACCCCCGGCGCCTCGAGCTGCTCGCCGCCCGCGACGAGCGCCAGAAGCGCTTCGACGCTGGCGAGAAGCCCGACTTCCTGCCCGAGACCCGCACCGTGCGCGAGGACGATAGCTGGCGCGTCGCACCCGCGCCCGCCGACCTCCAGGACCGTCGCGTCGAGATCACCGGCCCCACCGACCGGCGCATGGTAATCAACGCCCTCAACTGCGGCGCCAAGGTGTTCATGGCTGACTTCGAAGACGCCAACACGCCGACCTGGGAGAACATGGTCGACGGCCAGCTCAATCTCATGGACGCCATCCGCCGCACCATCCGCTTCGAGCGCGAGGACGGCCGCGTCTACGAGCTCAACGACGTCACCGCGACCCTGCTCGCCCGCGCCCGCGGCTGGCACCTCGACGAGCACCACGTCCTCGTCAACGGCGAGCCGGTCTCGGGCAGCCTGTTCGACTTCGGCATGTACTTCTTCCACAACGCCAAGGAGCTCCTCGCCCGCGGCTCCGGCCCCTACTACTACCTGGCGAAGATGGAGAGCCACCTCGAAGCCCGCCTCTGGAACGACGTCTTCACCTTCTCCGAGGAGTACGTCGGCGTGCCCCACGGCTCGATCAAGGCCACGGTGCTGATCGAGACCATCCTCGCCGCCTTCGAGATCGACGAGATCCTCTACGAGCTGCGAGACCACTCCGGCGGCTGCAACGCCGGTCGCTGGGACTACATCTTCAGCGCCATCAAGAAGTTCCACACCTGGCCCGACGCCCTGCAGCCCGAGCGCGCCCAGGTGACGATGACGACGCCGTTCATGCGCGCCTACACAGAGCTGCTCGTGAAGACCTGCCACCGTCGCGGCGCCCACGCCATGGGCGGCATGGCGGCGTTCATCCCCAGCCGCCGCGACGCCGACGTCAACGCGACGGCGATGGCCAAGGTGCGCGAGGACAAGCAGCGTGAGGCCGGCGACGGCTTCGACGGCACCTGGGTCGCCCACCCGGACCTCGTCCCGGTCGCCATGGAGTGCTTCGATGCCGTCCTGGGCACCAACCCCAACCAGGTCACGAAGCAGCGCCCGGACGTCGTCGCCAGGGCCGCAGACCTCATCGCCTTCGACAAGACCGGCGGCACGATCACCGAGGCCGGCCTGCGTCAGAACATCAGCGTCGGCCTCCAGTACATCGAGTCGTGGCTGCGAGGCGTCGGCGCCGCGGCGATCTACAACCTCATGGAAGACGCCGCCACGGCCGAGATCTCGCGCTCCCAGATCTGGCAATGGATCCACCACGGCGCCCACCTGGACGACGGCCGCGAGATCACCCCGGCGCTCGTGCAGCAAGTAACGGACGAAGAAATGGCGAAGCTCCCCGCCGAAGAAGAAGGCCGCCGCTTCGTCGAGGCCCGCGAGGTCTTCGAAGAAGTCGCCTTGGCCGACGAGTTCATCGACTTCCTCACCCTCCCCGCCATGCGCTTCATCGATTAGTCTGGTCCGCCGCGCCGAAAGCGCCTAAGAGCACTCAGCAGGCCGCACAACGAGGCGTCCCTCTCCGTCGACGGGGAGGGAATGAGGGAGGGGTAACCCACTTCGGCGACACCGCACCTCGTTGCTTACCGGCTTTCCAGAGGTATGCACGACAAACTTTGGTTGACAAACAGAGCATATCGAGTTGACCATGGAGGCACATGGCAAGCGCATCGGTTCTCGAAGTAACGCCCCGGCAGGCTCTAGACACGCTGCAGTCCGAGCTTGGACTAACCGATGACGACCTGATCGGCGCGTTGGCTATCAGCGCTCGCACGCTTCAGCGCTGGCGAACCGGTTCCGCGTACCCTCAGCAGGAGGCTCGACAGAAACTGGCGGACCTACTGCAGTTGCTGGAGCGAGCCCGCAGCACATTCGAGACCTCCAGCGCCGTCCAGACCTGGGCATACACCCAGAGTCGCTACCTGGGCGGCATAAAGCCGGCTGAAGCGATCAGGGCGGGCAGGCTCGACAGGGCGCAGGCATCCCTCGAAGCCTTCGACGCCGGCATCTACCTCTAGCCCTACCCGTGACCGGACAGCCGGCCTGGGACGCCCATTCCGCACTCGCCAACATCGAACTCCAGGCCTGGAGTGGACGAGCATGGCGCTTCCACCGCCAAGTCTACGAAGCCACCGATGCAAGCGGCTCTCGCATAGTTTCAGGGCGCTATCACCGCGCCTCAGACCTCTTCCCACCAGCCGAGACCTGGCCGGCGCTCTACCTTGCCCTCGCACCGGAAACAGCCCTCGCCGAAGTCCTCCGTCACTTCTCGCCCGAGCTCACGCCCCGCATTAACGGCTATCGTCTGACCGAAATGGAAGTCTCGCTTTCCGCCGTCCTGGACTGCCGTGACCCAGCGCGCATCGGAATTGCACTGGATGACCTCACCCGCGACTACGACTTCGCGGTGCCCCAGGCCATCGCGGCAGCGGCACTAGTTCGTGACGCCGAGGCTCTGCTAATACCCTCCGCCACTGCTCTCGGCGATAACATCGTTGTCTTCCCAGAGCAATTGAGATCGTCATCGCAACTTGCCGTGATCGCCAGTCGCGCCCCCAGGCTCTTCGTCCGCCGCTGACATCCAGAAGCCGCGGCATTCCCGCCACCTGCCGACGAGCCCAGTTACTTGCCCGGTATGCTGTTTCGACACTGGCCACAATGGGCTGCGGCTCTGCATCAGGCCCGCTATGATGCCCTCGTGAGACTCCCCGTCCTCCTACTCCTGCTGCTCCTCGCGGCCCTCATCCTCAGCTGCGGTAGCGGCGATGACGATGAGGCGCCATCGTCCTCGGCGCCATCTACAACACGACAGGCTCTCAAGCTGTCCTCGATGTCCCCTCTTCTCACGGCAGCAGCCTGGCCGTCGAGCAGATCAACGATGACGGCGGCGTCCTCGACCGCCAGCTCTCCCTCGTCAACGTCGATGGCGCCAGCGACGCGACAGCCCTCGGCCCCAAAGTCGACTCGCTGCTCAACGAAAGCGAAGACGTCGTGGCGCTGCTCGGGCTCTCCGATACCGACATGGTGCTCAACGCCGCGCCGCCGGCTGCCGCCCACGACCGCGTCTTCCTCACCAGCGGCGCTACCTCCCCCAAGCTGCCGGAGCAAGTCCCGGATTACCTCTTCCTCGCCTGCTTCGGCGACAACGTCCAGGCCGCCGCCGGCGCCGAGTGGGCCTACAACGAGCTCGACGCCCGAAAAGTCGCCGTGCTCTACGACGCCAGCGAGTCCTACCCGATTCTGCTCCACGAATACTTCGTCACGGCCTTCGAGTCCCTCGGCGGTACCGTCACGCTGGACGAGATCATCGACCCGCAGGCGAACGACCTCTCGATTCCGGACCTCGGCGATGTCGACCTCCTCTTCCTCAGCCTCGAGACCGCGGACGACGCGGCGCGTGTCATCCCGCTGGTCCGAGAGTCCGGCTACACCGGCCCCATCCTCGGCGGCGACGGCTACGACGCGGAGTCGGTCTGGGATGCGCTGACCGACGTCAAGGACGTCTACTTCACCACCCACGTCTACCTCGGCGCCGACAACCCCAACCCCCGCGTCGGGGCGTTTCTGGACGCCTACGCCGCCGCCTACCCGGACGAAGACCCCAGCGCCTTCGCAGCCCTGGGCTACGACGCCGTCGGCCTCCTCACCGCTGCCATGGAGAACACCGGCGAGGCCACCCCCAAAGGCGTGCTGGACGGTCTCGCTGCGATTGACGGCTACGAGGGCGTCACCGGCACCATCAGCTTCTCCGGCGAGCCGCATCCCCACCAAGAGCGTCACGATCCTCCAAGTACAGGACGGGAACCAGACCTTCGTAACCACTTTGACGCCCTCGCAAGTGCCCTCGCCCTGACGAACGCGGCCACCGTCTCCCCGGCCTGCCTCACCCTCTTCGCGGCAGGCCAACCACCACACCAAAGACGCCCGCAAAGGCTCGCTAACAGCACAACGAGGCGTCCCTCTCCGTCGACGGGGAGGGAATGAGGGAGGGGTCGCTCCAGGACGCCAAGCGGACCTTCGTCACCACCCTGACGCCCTCGCAGGTGCCCTCGCCCTAACGAACGCGGCCACCGTCTCCCCGGGACTGTCTCACCCCTTGGCGGCAGGCCAACCACCACACCAAAGACGCCCGCAAAGGCTCGCCAACAGCACAACGAGGCGTCCCTCTCCGTCGACGGGGAGGGAATGAGGGAGGGGTCGCTCCAGGGGCGGGAAGCAGACCTTCGTTACCACCCTGACGCCCTCGCAAGTGCCATCGCCGTGACGAACGCGGCCACCGTCTCCCCGGACTGCCTCACCCCCTTCGCGGCAGGCCAACCACCACACCAAAGGCGCCCGCAAAGGCTCGCTAACAGCACAACGAGGCGTCCCTCTCCGTCGACGGGGAGGGAATGAGGGAGGGGTCGCTCCAGGACGCCAAGCGGACCTTCGTCACCACCCTGACACCCTCGCAGGCGCCATCGCCCTGACCTTACGCTACCCCGGTACTACCCCCGCGGCGGGATCTCCTGCACGGCCCACTTGTTGCCGTCCGGGTCGGCGAAGAATACGAATCGCCCCCACGGGAAGTTCTGCACCTCGCTGACGGCGATGCCGCGGCCGGCCAGGTCTCCGTGCGCCACCTCGATGTCCGTGACGACGACCTGCATACCCTGCACCGAGCCCGGTGCCGCATCCGTCAGACCCTTGCCGAGCGCGATGGAGCAGGCAGAGCCCGGCGGCGTGAGTTGCACGAAGCGAATCTCGTTGCTCACGGTATGGTCGTGGTCCGCGTTGAAGCCCGCCCTCACGTAGAACTCCTTGGCGCGATCGACGTCGGTCACCGGAATCGTAATCAGTTCCAGCTTCATGTCCATATTTCGATCCTCCTCCACCCCATGTTCGCAGTGCCCAAACAAACCTTTCAATCCAAATCGGAGCGTCATCATGACAGACCGTGGCAGGAATGATTTCGCCAACACGAAGAAGTGGCGCGACGTCCAGCACAACCGCAACGTCACGTACCTCATCGATGACTTCTCGCCGGAAGGTGCGCACGCCATCGAAATTCGTGGCGACGCCGAGTTGCACACGACCGGGGCAGCAAGATCAACCCGCGCATCCAGGGCTTCGTCGAGCAGTTCATCCGCCTGCGAACCCTCTACGTCGTCAGTTGGGGCATCGAGCCGGACACCGGCATACCCTGCCCCGGAGCATCGCGGTTGGCAGCAATCGACCTCTCAAAGGCGCCCGCAAAGACTTGCCAACCAGCACAACGAGGCGTCCCTCTCCGTAAACGGGGAGGGAATGAGGGAGGGGTCGACTCGAGGACGCCAAGCAGGCCTCCGTCACCGCCCTGACGCCCTCGTCAGTGCCGCCTTCCTGACCTCTCAATGCGTCCAAAGGCGCCCCAAGCGGCACGATAACCAGCACAACGAGGCGTCCCTCTCCGCCAGCGGGGAGGGAATGAGGGAGGGGTCGCTACCCCGCCGCCTGCTTGATGCGCTCGATCAGCTCCCACGTCTTCACGGCGTCGGCGAAATTGCTCGATGGCTGCACGCCCGCCTTGACGCAGTCGATGAAGTGCCGCGTCTCGTGCCAGAAGCCGAGCCAGTAGTTGTAGCCCTCGCCGAAGGGCTTGCCGAAGCTGCTGGACTCGAACACCTCCGGCGGCTTGTTGTCCGCCGCGATCCAGCTCTGGCGCTCGGCGTCGACGTACGCCGTGATGTTGCGACCGAAAATCTCCGCCCTGAAGATGCCCGGCGCCGTCGCACCCTCGCCCAGCGGCGCACCGCCTGTCGCGAAGCTGTAGTGCAGCTGCCCGACGACGCCGTTGTCGAACTCCACCTGCGCCATCACTGCGTTGGCGCTCTTCCCGGGCACGTATCGCGTGCGCGCGTGGCTGCTCACCCGCTCGACCTCCCCGCCGGCCAGCCACCGCAGGTTGTCGACGGCGTGCATGCCGTCGGACGTCAGCTGGTCCATCACGCCCGACGACGCCGGCGCCTCGAAATTGCCGATCGACTTCAGGTTCGCCACGGAGACGGAGTGCACCGGCCCCCGCTCCTCGACGCGAGCCTTCAGAGCCGTCATCGCGGGCAAGAACCTGCGCTGGAAGCCCACCATCGAGAGGCACCCATTGGCCTCCGCGTAGTGTGCGAACACCTGGATCTCGTTCAACGTCACGCCCGGCGGCTTCTCGATGAACACGTGCTTGCCCTGTCGCAGCACGTGCAGCAGCGGCTCGTGCACAGCCTGCGGACCCATGATCACGTAGACCGCGTCCGGGTCCTCTTCCGCGATCATCTCCTCGTAGCTCGTGTAGGTCTTCGGGACGCCCCAGCGTTGCGCCGTCTCCTGCGCCTTCTCCGGCACGAGGTCGCTCAGCGCCACGATCTCGACGTCCGGCAGGCTCGCCACCGAAGGATAGTGACGCCAGTTCGCCTGCTTGCCCGCCCCGATGAACGCAACTCGCACCTTGTCAGCCATCATCTGCTCCTTACGTCGCGGTTCTCAGTCTTCAGTTATCAGTCAGAGGGCCACATCTCTCGAGATGCAACCGTGCCAGAAGCTCGGGTTTGCCCGTGTGTCGGGGAACCTGGTCCGGTGAACGCAAGGGATCTTACTGCCACCCGCCGATCTTGTGTTAAGACTTAGACATCTCACCGGTGCCTGGACTGGCAACTGAAAACTGAAAACTAAGAACTAATGACTGAGAACTACCGGCTGGCCACCAACAACCGCACCATGCCGTCCAGCGCATCGAGATACGGCGTCTCGGTGCCCGTGATGCGCGCGAGCTCTACGACGGCGCTGACGATGGCGTCGACCTCCATCGGGCGGCCCAGCTCGAGGTCCTGCAGCATCGACGTCTTGTGCTCGCCCACCTCGGCAGCACCGTTCAGCCTCGCGTCCACGTCGACGGCCATCTTCTCGCCCAGCGCGTTCGCGACGGCCTCGACCTCCACCATGACGCTGCGGGCGAAGGCTCTCGTAGCGGGCTGGCCGCAGATCTGGGCCAGCGTCGCGCGCGTCAGGGCGCTGATCGGGTTCAGCGCCACGTTGCCCCACAGCTTCACCCACATCTCGCCCCGGATGCTGCGACGTAGCGGCGCTCGCAGGCCCGCGGCGTTGAGCGCGCTCGCCAGCGCTGCCGCCCGCTCGGAGCGCGTGTTGTCGGGCTCACCGAGGCTGAACCGGTTCTCCGGGTCGTCGTGCCGGATCACGCCGGGCGCCTCGATCGTGCACGCCGGGTAGACGACGCACCCGATGACCTTCTCCGGCCCGATCGCGTCCCAGAGCTTGCCGCCCGGGTCGACGCTCTCGAGGTGCCGGCCCTCCCAGCCTTCGAGGCCGTAGAAGTACCACCACGGCACGCCGTTCTGCGCCGTCACCACCGCCGTCTCCGGCCCGATCAGCGGCAGGATCGCATCCAGCGCCGGCGATACCGAGTGCGCCTTCACGGCCAGGACCACGTAGTCGTGCACCCCCGCCTCGACGCTATCGGCCGCCAGCCGCGGGTGCACGACCAGCTCGGAGCCGTCGTCCTCGATCAGGCTTCAGGCCGTCCTTCTGCATCGCAGCCAGGTGCGGCCCGCGCGCGATCAGCGTCACGTCGTTACCGGCGTTCGCCAGCCGGGCCCCCATGTAGCCGCCGATCGCCCCGGCGCCGAAGATGGCGATCCTCACTGCCCCACCCCGCCCGGGGCAAACGGCAAACGGCAATGCGAATGCGCGCCTGGGCATTCTTGAGGCGCAAGAAGCTCCCGAAGCAAGTTCCCTCTCCATCGAGGGAGAGGGCCAGGGTGAGGGGGCGTACCGTGCCCGCCGGATGCGCCTCGCCGAGCTTGCAGCTCGAAGCTTGAAGCTCGCAGCTCCCTCACGCCTTCGCCTTCACCAGCCCCAGCTTCTCCGCCAGGCCGATGCGCTGGATCTTGCCCGTCGCGCCCTTCGGGATGTCCTGCAGGATCACGATCGTCTTCGGCAGCTTGAAGTCGGCCAGGTGCTTCGAGGCGTGCTCCTTCAGCTCCTTCTCGTCCGCCTCCGCGCCCTCGTTCAGCACGACGGCGGCAGCGACCTCCTCGCCCAGACGGTCGTGCGGCACCGCGAACGCGACGGCCTGCGCCACGGCGGGGTGCTGCAGCAGCACCTCGTCGACCTCGCGCGGGCTCACCTTCTCGCCGCCGCGGTTGATGATCTCCTTGATCCGGCCCGTGAGGAACAGGTACCCGTCCTCGTCCTGGTAGCCCTGGTCGCCGGTGCGGAACCACCCGTTGGTGAAGGAAGACTCGTTGGCCGCAGGGTTGTTCTCGTAGCCCAGGGTGACGTTGCCGCCCTTGATCACGACCTCGCCGATGCGAGCGCCGTCGAGCAGGTTGCCGTCGTCGTCCATGATCGACGACCTCGACACCGGCGCCGAGGCCTACGCCGCCGGGCTTGCGCCCCTTGGGTGGCAGCGGGTTCGTTGCCATCTGGTGCGAGGCCTCCGTCATGCCGTACGCCTCGATCACCGGGCAGTCGAACGTCGTCTCGAGGTCCGCCATCACCGTCGGCGGCAGCGAGGCCGACGACGAGCGCACGAAGCGCAGGTGGTTGCGCTCGATCACGTCCTTCTGGCGCCCGGCGCGGCTGAGCACCATCTGGTGCATCGTCGGCACCGCCGTGTACCAGCTCGGGTGGGTCTCATCGATCCAGGCGAAGAACTTGAAGGCATCGAAGCCGGGCGACGTCACGACGGAAGCGCCGGCGCGACAGCGACGCCAGCAGCGCCGCCATGAGGCCGTGGATGTGGAACAGCGGCATGACGTTCAGGCACCGGTCGGCTCGGCGTCAGCGCCAGCGAGCCGCGGATGTTGCCGGAGGAGACCGCACAGGTTGCTCTGGGTCAACGGCACGATCTTCGGTCGCGCCGTCGTGCCGGAGGTGTGCAGCACCATCGCCACGTCGTCAGGCTCGGCGTAGACGGGCGCCTTCGGCCTCGATCTCGGTGCCGTCGATGCACGAACGTGTAGCTGCCCGGCTCGCCGGTGAGCGCCAGGCGCAGCACGTCGTTGCCGGCGGCGGCGTGCGCGGCCGCTGCGTCGTCCGGCAGCGTGATCAGCGCTTTCGCCTTGAGGTCGTCCATGTAGAAGCGAAACTCGTCCTCGCGGTACGCCGGGTTCAGCGGCGCCGCCGTGGCGCACGTCGCGACTGCGAGGAACCCGATCGCCGCCGCGGGCCCGTTAGGCGTCACGATCGCGACCCGGTCGCCTCGACCGACGCCGACGGCGTTGAGCTGCCCCGCGAGGTGGTCGAGCTGGCGCCGCAGGTCGTCGAAGCTCAGCGTCGGCCCCTCCGGCACGAGGATCGCCGGAGCGCCGCCTTCGCCGGCCATGAGCAGTTCGTGGACAGTGTTCGCCATATCGATTCGCCTCATTCTCTACAGCCAGACTCGTGTGCCCGCATGATAGCGCAGGGGTACGGAACAAGGAACCAGCAGCGACGGAACAACAAGACGCGCCTCGATCTGTCGATTCGTTCGCCGGGCTCCCGTTCCCGGTTCCCTGTTCCTCACATCCTCCCGTTATGATCCCGCCATGACCCAGCCCGAGCAGTACGCGAACATCGGCGCCCTCGGCGTGCCCGACTCGACAGAGTTGGCGCACGTGCAGGCCCCTCGCCGCGGCGACGTCTACGGCTCGCGGTTCGCGACGGCCACAGACCACCCCCTCGCCTCGCTGGCGGCGATCGACGTCATGCAGCGCGGCGGCAACGCGGCGGACGCGGCCATCGCGGCCGCCTTCGTCAACGTCGTTACGAAGCCGCATCGCACCCACCTCGGCGGCGATGCCTTCTGCCTCGTTTGGCGTCGAGGCGCCAACACGGTCGATTGCCTCAACGCCGGTGGCCTCGCCCCCCTCAACGCCACCCTCGACCGCTTCCCGAACGGCATCCCCTACACCGGCCCGACCTCGATCACCGTCCCCGGCTTCGTCGATGCCCTGCTGGCGCTGCACGTCACCTACGGTACCCGGCCCCTCGACACCCTGCTCGCGCCTGCGATCCGCTACGCCGAGGAGGGCTTCCCCGTCTCGATGCGCCTCGCCGGCGCCCTTACCATGCTCCCGACTACACCGAGCCCGCCGCGGACGAGCTGCGGCGCGTGCTGCTCAAGAACGGCACGACCCCCTACGCCGCGGGCGAGACCCTGCGCCAGCCCGACCTCGCGGCGACCCTCCGGCGCATCGATGACGACGTCCAGGAGGACGTACGCGACGGCTTCTACAAGAACCAGACAGCGGGCATGATCACCGACGCGATGGCCCAGATGGGCGGCCTCATCGAGCAACAGGACCTCGATAACTCGCTGGCCAAGTGGTCTGACCCTCTTATGACAACCTACGCCGGCTGCGACGTCTTCGAGCAGGCCCTGCCCTCCCAGGGTCTCGTCTTGCTCATGGCGCTGAACATCCTGGAGCACTTCCCCCTCGCCGAATGGGGCCCCGGCAACCCCGACGCGCTGCACGTCATCGTCGAAGCCACGAAGCTCGCCTTCGCCGACAGCAAGCGCTACTCGGCCGACCCTGAAGTCGAGTCGGTCCCGGTCGAGGAGCTGCTCTCGAAGGAGCACGCCGCCAGGCGCGCCGCCGAGATCGATCTCGCGCGCGCCGGAGAGCCCGCGCCGGCCATGGTCGGTTCCGACACCACGCAGTTCGTCGTCGCGAGCGAAGATCTCGCCGTTACCTTCATCCAGAGCGTCTTCGCGCCCTGGGGCAGCCACGTCATGATCCCCGGCACCGGCATCCTCATGAACAACCGCCTCGCCGGCTTCAGCACCACGCCCGGCGCCGCCAACGTCCTCGCGCCCGGCAAGCGCACGATCCACACCCTGAACACCTTCATGGCGCTTCGAGACGGCGAGTTGGTATGCGGCGGCGGCACCCCCGGCGGCGACTACCAGGTCCAGAACAACATCCAGACCCTCGTCGCGCGCCTCAACTGGGGCTTCGACCTCCAGAGCACCATCGATATGCCACGCTGGGTCCTCGTCAACGGCCACCTGGCGATGGAGTCGCGCTTCCCCTCCGAGGTCATGGACGACCTGCGATCCCGTGGCCACAGCGTGGCGGCCCTGGCTGCCTGGGACGGCAACATCGCCCGCAGCCAGCTCCTGGCCTCGACACCAGGCGGCGGATGGGCTGTGGCATCGGACCTGCGCGGCGAAGGCGTGGCCCTGGCCCTCTGACAATTGGCCACGGATATTCAGGATGATCAGGATTCGAGTTAAGGTTTGCTCGTCCCAGCAATCGCGGAATCGAGACCCAATCCTGAATATCCTGTCCATCCGTGGCAACTAACGTGCCTGCATGACCACCGCATCTGCGAGAATCTGAGCCGATGGCAGACCTTACCTACGTATTCCTCGCGGGCGTGAACAACTCCGGGCCGGACCACTGGCAGCGCATGTGGCTCGACCGCGTCGAAAAGGGCGTCTGGGTCGAGCACGAAGACTGGGACTACCCCGACCGCGACGCCTGGGTGTCCGACCTCCAGAAGACGGTCTGGAAGATCCGCGGCCCCATGGTCTTCGTCGCCCACAGCCTCGGCTGCCTCGTCGTCGCCGAGTGGGCCAACGAGCGCAGCGACCCCGCCGTAACGGCAGCCTTCCTCGTCGCCGCCCCCGACCCCTACGGCGACGCCTTCCCGCCCGACGCCGGCGGCTTCGGCGCCTCGACCTCGGCTCGTCTCGCCTTCCCCTCCCTCGTCGTCGCCAGCCAGGACGACCCCTACGGCACCATCGACTTCGGGCGCCGCGCCGCCGAGACCTGGGGCAGCGAGTTCGTCGACCTCGGGCTCCAGGGCCACATCAACGCCGCCTCCGGCCTCGGCGCCTGGGACGAAGGCTGGGAGATGCTCCAGGCATTCATCGAGAGGCAGACTCAATGACCTACGAAGTGGATGTCGTCGACGTCAGCTCTGTGCCTTTCGCCCACATCAAGCGACGCGGCAGACAGAACCAGATCGGCGAGTTCGCCATGGCCTTGCTGGACACGGTCTGGGCGACCGTCCGCCAGGCCGGCCTGCAGACCGGTCACAACGTCTTCACCTACCGGGCGGCTGGGAACGGGCTCCTCGATATGGAGTTCGGCGTCCAGGTCGGCGCAGGCGCCACCCTGCCCGAAGGCGAAGTCGTCATCGGCTCGACACCCTCAGGCCGCACCCTCCATACACTCCACCTCGGCTCTTATGACAAGCTAGGAGAAGCCTGGGACGCCATCTACGCCGAGGCTGCCCGCCAAGGCGTCAGCCGCAATGGCGTCGGCTGGGAGGTCTACGGCGACTGGACCGACGACCTCACGAAGCTGGAAACCGACGTCTTCATCCTCATCAAGTAGCCCTGAGCCTCATCAACTAGCCCTCAACAGCGACGGACCACCACCAGATCACACCAACTCCGAATGCCGGCCTGCTCCGACCACTGGCTCTCGTTTGCAATTCATGCATTCAGAAGCGCAGGTGGATAGTCCGCCTTAAGAAAGCATAAATACGACATCCTTAGCGACAAATCTTGCTTGACAGCATCATTTGAAAAATTCAATCTGGCGGCATCAATCGCCGATAGTTAACCGGTGCAAGAAAGAGAGCCAACCGACAAACAGAAATTAAGGCCCAGACACAGGAATGACGTCTGGAGAATCGAATAACAAAGAGGGTTCCCCGCGCGGCTACGCGAGGAACCCTGGCAACGGGAGTGACGCTCCACCGCCGCTGCAGCCTTCATCGTATGGACACGCCGAGCGAACCGTCAACGCTCGGCTTTTTCATCCGTTTCTGGGATGTCAGCGGTGACCAAGCCTCCCAACGCCGATTGGAGGTGAGGCCATCCTCAACCGCTGACTATTGCTTCGTGGCTCCGATTTTCTAGTTTAGTAGAGAGATAGAAGGTCACCACAAATGCATCTCAGAAACAGGCATTGCTTATCTTGCCGCTCGCATCGTATTCGCGAGGAGAAGTCATGATGAGCACGCTAAAACGCGTATTTTTCGGCTCGCTCCTGGTCCCGCTGCTCATGCTATTGATGCCAGGCCTTGCAGCAGCCGATCCAACACCCAACTGGCCCTGTCCCGCGGACTGGACGCTGCATGCAAACGGCATTTGTACCCCAGACGACATTTCCGCGGAAATTCCCTTCGATAACACTGTGGCAATTGTGCGCGTGGCGGATGCGAACGGAGGTTGCCCAGACGGGTGGACGGCGAATGCAAACGGCATCTGCACTCCCAACACGCTCGTGCAGGACATTCCATTCGACCACAGCATTGGCCTCTTCATCTTGCTGTTGAGCCCTGACGCCGGTTGTCCGGATGGGTGGACGGCGCACGCTGGCGGCATCTGCACGCCCAACGACTTCATGCTGGAAGTCCCGTTCGACAACTCCATGCCCCTGATGCTCCGATTCGCGAATGTTGCTCCGGTTGACCTCTCGCGTTGGTCTATCCGAGAAGCAGACGCTGACGGCGGCTGCGAGGGCGACGTCCTGAGCGCCGGCGAGATCATGGTTGACCAAATGCAACCGCCGTACATCTTCGGCGCTCAGCAAGATCCGATGCCGTCTCCGGGCAACTACTGCGTCGTCGTCACTGGCGTCGGGCCCACTGGTCCGTTCAGCGTCGTGGTAACGGTGACCATAGTGGATGAGACGCCGCCGGGTGTGGCCTGTATCCCGACCACCAACCCCTCTGGTAAGAAGGTCCCCACTGCGCCCGCGAAAGGCGCTCAGGGCCAAAACCAGGACGGCTTCTACCAGCTACTCGCTCGCGACATCGCTGACCCCAATCCTCAGGTCTTCCTCACTGACTCCGCGACCGGAACCGTCTTTGGTCCGTTCGCGAGCGGCACGAAGATCAAGCTAACCCAGGCTCCTGGCGCCGATCCGAAGATCAAGCCCGGCCCTGGCGTTATCGATTGGCACATCACGATTCCTGGCGACGCCGTCGTCATAGCAATCGACGCGTCCGGCAACGTCGCAAAGACGTCCTGCCTGGTACCGCCTCCACCCAAGTGAGGCGAGATCTAGGCTAATCACAAAGGGAGGCGTGGACTTCGGTCCACGCCTCCCTTTTCACCCTGTTCAGGCAACTAGGATCGGTGCTTCAAGCCCGCGCCGTCTCCGGTATCAGCACCGTCACCTCGTCACCCGGCCGGATCACGCCCGTCTCCAGCACGGTGCCCAGGATGCCCCGCCGCCCGAACGCCTTCGAGACGAAGTACTGCCCCACGACACCGCCGTAAGTCGCCGAGAGCTCCTTCGCGGCGTTGACGCAGGGGTCGTTGCGCTGGCTCACGCGCAGGCGGGCGCCGCTGGGAAACTCGAGCACGCGTCTCAGGCGGCAGGTCGGCCAGCCGTATACCCGATAGCCGCAGGTTCTCCCCGAGCGCCCCGTTCACGAAGGGCTCGACACCCATTTCGGCGCACAGCTCCCCCACCTCCTCGGTCGAAACGGCAGACCACTGGCGATGGTTAGGCTTGACGCCGTCAGGGCTGCTCTTCGAGTCGCGGAACTCGGCCTCGTGGCGGTCGCCGACGAAGCCATGCGGGCCGATAAACGCCTCGTCACACGGCTGCTTGGCGACCCGCGTCTCCGGCACGCTCAGGCACACGGCGTCGACAATTGCATGCATCTCCCTCTCCCTCGAGAGCCTGCCCTGAGCCTGTCGAAGTGGAGAGGGCCGGGGTGAGGGTGTCTGCTTCATGCCACGATCCCCGCGAGCTTGTTGGCGCGCGCCACGACCTCCAGGAAGTGCTCCGTCTGGCCCGGCAGGTCGTCGGTGCCCACGGGCATCTGGTGCGCGATGATCTCGCCCGCGCCCTCCGAGATGATCTGCCCCAGCTTCGCGGCGACCGTCTCGTCCGTGCCGTAGACCGCCACCGCATCGATCAAGGCGTTGAGGTCCCCGCCGGCCGCGTCGTGGAAACCTGCGATCTCGAACATGCCCCGGTAGTTCGTCAGGTTGGCGTAGCGTGAGAGCGCCGGTCCCGCGGCCGTGTGCGCCGCCTCGATGTCGTCCGTGAGCACCACCGGCACGTGCGCCACCATCGGCGGCGTCGGACGCCCGGCCTTGGCGGCGCCCTCCTGCATCGCCGGCAGCGCCGTGTCACGCAGATACTCCCAGGGGCACACCCAGCTAATCGCGCCGTCTGCCAGCTCGCCGCACAGGCTGAACGACGCCGGTCGCAGCGCTGAAGCCATCACCGGCACATCGATCGGCGCCGTTATCTGGTTGTTCCCGGGCCCCTGTCCGAGCTTCGCCGTCGTCTTCACGAACGTCCCCGAGAACTCGACCTCGCCCTGCTTGAGGATGCTCTGCACCGTGTACAGGTACTCGCGCAGGTTCAGCAGCGGCTTCTCGTACGGCACGCCGTACATGCCCTCGACGGCGGGCTTGTGGCTTGGGCCGAGGCCGATGCGGAACCGGCCCGGCGCCAGCTGCGCCATCGCAATGCACTGCGAGGCGATCGCCACGGGGTGACGCGGCCACGTTTGCGTAATCGAGGTGCCCAACTTGATCTTCGAGGTCTGCACCGCCGCCGCCGCGAACACCGTGATCACGTCGGGCAGCAGACCACCGCTGGTCAGCCAGAAGGACGGGACGCCCTTGGCCTCTGCCAGCTTGATCGAATCGATGAATTGTTGGGCCGAACCGCCCGGGATGTATACACCAATCATCAGAAGCCTCTTCTAGCTACGAAGTCGCGGCCAGAATAGCACCGTCGAGAGATGCCCCATCCCGCGGGCAGTTCTGTCAGCTAGGCTGTAACGACGTTATGAATCTCGGAGACTTGGGGTTCAGCCATCTCTATACCGACCTCATGGAGGATCGGCATCATGGTGGCACCAAAGGCCTCGAAGTCCGCCATTGAGTCCCACACGTCGAACACGCTCAACGTGTCACCCTCGAATAAGGCGACGTGGTAGGACCGGCCCTTCGGGGCACCGGCCCCCGCCGCCGTCAGCTTTCGCATCGCCTCGTCGTACTTCGCCGGTGTGATGTGGTTTTGCATGTAGACGCCAACAGCCATGTTCTTCTCCTTCGAGCTTCAGCCAGCGCCGTGCTTGACCAAAGGGTCGCCAAGCTCGCGGTCGCCGGTCGCACAACTGGCGCCTCCTGAACCTGATGGGCGCCTGCGTGTAACTTCGGCATTCCAACTCCACGGTATTAGCTCTCACCGCTCGTGACGCATGCCCTCTGCCCTCTGTACCCTGCACCTTGTACTGAGGAAGGAGCATCTGATGACGACCTACGAGCTACCACCGACCGGCGACCGCGCCGTCTGGGACACCTGGCTCTCAATCCACTACCTGCCAAGCGTCACCGTCGCCGACGAGCTCGGCGTATTCCAGTCCCTCCTCGATACGCCCGCCGCCGCCATCGAGCTAGCCGATCGCCTCGGCTACGACCGCCGCACCACGATTGCCGTGCTGCGCATCCTCGCCGCGCAGGGCTACCTCAAGCAGCGACTGGGCAAGTACCAGCTCACGGACCCGGCGCGCCTCTACCTGCTCAAGGAGTCGCCCTACTACTGGGGCCACATGCTGGGCAACCGCACGAACATCCACGACCAGCTCAAGCAGCGCATGCAGAGTCGCAGTCCCGAAGGCATCCCAGGCCATCGTGGCGAGGATGCTACCGGCGACACCTCGGCAAGCTCATGGGCCAGCGGCCAGGTCGACCTCGAACGCGGCCGTCGCATCGCCGCCGCCATGCACTCCCACTCCCTGCCCGCCGCCACCGGCCTCGCGCGCAACGGCGACTTCACCGGCGTGACGCGGCTTCTCGACGTCGGCGCAGGCTCCGGTTGCTACGCCATCGCCATCGCCCTGGCGAACCCATCCCTGTTCGCGACGATCATGGAGCTGCCCTCGATGTGCCAGGTCGCGCAGGAGTACATCCACGCCGCCGCTATCGAAGGCCGCGTCGACACCGTAGCGGTCGACATGTTCCGCGAGGCCTGGCCGCAGGGCTACGACGGCATCTTCTTCGCCAACGTCTGGCACGACTGGAACTTCGAAACCTGTGCCTTCCTCGCGAAGCAGACCTACGATGCCCTTCCCACCGGCGGCCGCATCTTCCTGCACGAAATGCTCCTGGACGACGACGGCGACGGCCCCCTCACCTCCGTCTCCTTCTCGATGCTCATGCTCGGCACCGAGGGCCAGCAGTTCACCCTCCCGGAGCTCAAGACCCTCCTCGAAGCCGCCGGCTTCACCGACGTGCAGGCCCACCACACCTACGCCTACTACTCTCTAGTCAGCGCGAGGAAGACCTAGCAGCGCTCGCCCCTAGCGGGAGGCCAATTATTCCGTTCATAGCGAGCCGGTCGAACCATGCGTGCGTGCGACCGAAGCACCCGCAACCGACCAACACCCGCAACAAACCCCTCGACCAGCAGGACGAAGGGCCGAGAGATTAACGAGCCCTCCCCCACTGACCGATAACATCCGTTAACAACCCGCCACCCCAGTGTCATCCTGACGAAGGAAGGATCTGGCGGACCAACGACCACGCCCAAAGCTCCCAATCCCCCTCGAACCCCAGCCTCCGTACCCCAAAGGACGAACGCCACACACAAGCGGCACCACCCCAGTGACCGAAGCCATCCGCGGCAACACCACACCCAGTGACCGAGCCATCCAATGACAATCCGGCGCCTCCTGTCACCCTGACGAAGGAGGGATTTGGCCGACCAACGACCACGCCTCGAAACTCCGAAGCCCCCACTCGAACTCGGCGCCCCGCACTCGATGACCACATCCCTCGCCGCCACCCAAGATGAACTACACACACGCCAAGCGGCCTATGGCTTGCCATAATCGCCAAAGCACGCCACAATCCCCCTTAGCAAGACATAAGATTCGATGTCGCTCTGGTTCCGATGGCACCTCCCCGCAAACTGTGCCCTCGTCGCTTTGCAGGGAGCTGCGTCGGTGACAGGGTGCGCTTCGAGCGTAGTCACCGAAAGTTGCAGCAATGACCACACCCCGCCTTCTCGTATCGATTGCCCAGTCCGCCCCAGGCAAGCGCAAGCTCCTGGGTGCCCTGCTCACCACCGCCTTGCTAGCCGGCATGTCGGTCGCCGCCCTTCACGGGACGCAAGAGGCAGTCGCCTTCGACAACACCTACACCGTCGTAGCCGGCGACACCCTCAACGCGATCGCCATCAACCTCGGCATCGCCGATGACGACTTGGAAGCATGGGTCGACCAGGTCGTGGTGCTCAATGACCTGCCGGACGCCGACACGATTGTCGAGGGTCAGACCCTGACGCTGCCGATCGGTAGCGAAAGCTCAACCGACGACGCAGCCACGAATACCGGCTCCCTCACGCCGCTCGCTGAGCCCGAGACCTATACCGTGCAGGACGGCGACACCCTTCTCAGCATCGCGGTAAACCTTGACGTTGCGGACGAGATGGCCTGGGTGGACGAAGTCGTCGACCTCAACGGCCTCGAATCCGCCGACGTGATCGCGATTGCCCAGGTGCTCCAGCTCCCGGACGGCACGCCCTCTGCTAGCTCGCAGGCCGACAGCGCCTCGTCGACAGAGACCTCTGATGCCGAAACGACCTCAGACGAAGCCCCGGACACCGCCGAAGCAGCTCTGGCGGACGACTCCTTGGACGATGCGAATACCTACGTGGTGGACACCGAAAACCTCAACCTCTTCGACCTCGCCACCTCGCTCGGCATTCCCGACAGCGACGTCAACGCCTGGGTCGAAGCCATCGTCGCCCTCAACAGCCTCGATGCCAACGGACTCTACGTCGGTGACGTGATCCAGCTACCCCAGCCCGGCGACTACTAACGTCGACGTCAGACTGGCGAGCGGCAAAGAGCGCACTGGCCCGTTATCAGGACAAACGGCCGGCACACGAATGCCGTCCGCACAGAGACCGAAGCCGCCCGATAACAACGAGCACCGCCTTGTCATCCTGACGAAGGAAGGATCTGGCGGACGAACGATGCCGCCTCGAAACACCCGAAGCCCAACTCGAGCGCGGCTTCCCGTACTGCTCGACAGAACCGAGTTCCGGGCCCCTACCCCAGCTCCCTCGAAGCCCGCGCCAGCAGGTCGAACAGCCGGTCCAGGTACGTCGACCGGTCCGTGCCGACGTAGATGCAGTGCGCCATAATCTCGCCCACGCCCTCGTGCTGCATCTGCGCGAATCGCTCGATCACGCTGTCCTCGTCCCCCGAAAGCACCAGCTCGTCAATGAGGTCCTGCGGGTACGCCTCCGACGTGTCGCCGTAGCCCGACGCCCGGAACATCGCCTGGTACACCGGGAACTTGCCGTACGCGCCGACCTGGTCCTGCGTCGCCGCCCGCACAACCTCTGCGTCCGTATCGAGACACACCGGCACGTGCGCGATTAGCGGCGGCGTCTCCCGCCCCGCCTTCGCGGCGCCCTCACGCAACGCCGGCAGCGCCGTCTCCCGCAGATAGCGCCACGGAGACATCCAGGAGATCGCCCCGTCCGCCATCTCCCCGCACACGCGATAGGCGCCCGCACTCAGCGCCGAGGCCATCACCGGCACGTCGATGGGCTCGCGCAGGCGCACCTTCGCACCAACGAACTTGCCGTGGAAATCGACGCTCCCCTCGTGCAGGAAGCTGCGCAGGATCGTCAGGTACTCGCGCAGGTTCGTCATCGGCTCGCTGTAGTCGACGCCGTACATCGGCCCCATCGCCGCGGGCGTGCTCGGCCCGATGCCGAGCCGGAACCGCCCCGGTGCCAGCCCATCGAGGGCCATCACCTGCTGCGCGATGAAGATCGGCGCCCGCGGCCAGGTCGGGATGATCGACGTGCCGAACTTGATCCGGCTCGTCACCATCGCCGCCGCCGAGAGCGCCATCATCGTGTCCGGCACCATGCCGCCCTGGGGCAGCCACACAGCATCGACACCGCGCTCCTCCGCCCGCTGTATCGCCGCGACAAGCTCCCGCGGCTCCCGAAACGAAAGCTGTATGCCAATGGTCATGCGCCGATGTTAAACCCGCGTATCGGTTGCCGCCATCGCCACCGGCTGGTGGAGCGAGTCTCACGAGAGGAGAGCACCCAACGCGCATGACACCGAGGCGGGACACCTCGACTACAGGACGCTGGGCCAGCGCTACAAAGGCGCCCATGACAACTCGATACCCAGTACAACGAGATGTCCCTCTCCGTCGGCACGGGGAGGGATTAAGGGAGGGGTCGCCCCGAACTAGTGATGCGCCTAATGTCCTGGCCTGAAGAAAACCCTGCGAACCATATGCCCGTCTAGGTATGGGCACCCCTGCGACGGTCTAGTGGGCCAGCGCTGCAAAGGCGCCCATGACAACTCGATACCCAGCACAACAAGGCGTCCCTCTCCGCCAGCGGGGGAGGGATTAAGGGAGGGGTCGCCCCACGCCCCGAAGCGCCCTGAAGTCCTGGCCTACGAGATGCTACTAGCGCCCCCCCTTTGGCGCGCTCGCTCGTCCCGCCCCCCGCGCCCCCTCCCCCCCCGCCCGGCCGGTGCCAGGGTTTCCTCACGGCCCCTAGTCACTACACGACCACCCGAGTGCCCGAGTCCAGCGCCGACTTGAGCTCCTCGGCCGTGTGCACCGTCTTCATCCGCCCGAGCAGCTCCGCGGCCCACGGCGGCACGTCCGGCGCATCGACCGTCAGGAACACGCCGTTGGCGTAAATGCCAGGAGCTTCTTTGCTCTCGCCAGATTCAGCCACGACGAAGGCAACAACCGCCATCACCAGCAGAATCAGCACAAAGCCCGGCACAGCTCTCACGCCTACGATGTTACTCGTCGAGCGCTATTACTCCAAAGGCGCCCATGACAACTCGATACCCAGCACAACAAGGTGTCCCTCTCCGGCAGCGGGGAGGGATTAAGGGAGGGGTCGCCCCGAACTAGTGATGCGCCTAATGTCCTGGCCTGAAGAAAACCCTGCGAACCATATGCCCGTCTAGGTTTGGGCACCCCTGCGACGGTCTAGTGAGCCAGCGCTGCAAAGGCGCCTATAACAAGATCGATACCCAGTACAACGAAATGTCCCTCTCCGTCGACGGGGAGGGATTAAGGGAGGGGTAGCCCCACACCTCGAAGCGCCCCATGTCCCGCCGAGGTGCGCAGCAACCACCCCGGCTACGATGACGGTGGGAGACACGTAACGCAGGTTCGCATCGCGATGCCCCCAGCGCCATCTCGAAACGCTCACCGACACCCCGTATACAACGGCGGCAGCCCTCTACAAGTAGCGAAGCTACTTACCCCGCGTAGGACCAGCCCAAAATGCGATTCGTAAGCGGCTCAGAGCCCTCGCGCAGGATGGCGCCATCGAGCACAAGCCCGATCGCTAGGGCGTGGTCGCCCGTGTTGATGATCTCGCGCACCTCGCACTCGACGTAGGCCACGGCATCGTCGAGGATCGGGCAATCGCTGAGGGCGCCCATCTGGTACGGCACGCCCGCCATCTTGTCGTAGACCACCGCCGACGCGCCCTCCGAGCGACCCTCAATCTTCGAAGCCTGTCGCGGCTGGCAGAACTTCACGGCCAGCCCGCGCTGCTCCGCGCCGAGCATGTTCACCGTGAAGAAGCCCGACTCCCGCAGATTGCGCAACGTCGTGCTGTTGCGCTCCAGCGACACGGCCACGAGACGCGGCTCGAAGCTCACCTGCATCGTCCAGTCGGCCATCATGCCGTTGATGTTGTCGGAACCGTGCGAACCGATGATGTAAAGCCCGTACGGCATCGACTCCAATGCTTCAACGACGGGGTCAAGCTCAATCTTTCGTGTCATAGATGGGATACCTCGCGATCCAGTATCCCGACGCCCTCTCGCGAGTGTCAAACGAACCCCTCACTCACTCCCTCGCCGCTGGAGAAGAGGAATGCTCACGTATCGGCCATCGACCTGCCGGCGCACCTCTTGGGGCGCCTGCCAACCAAAACCGTAGCCGAGGTGTCCTCACCTCGGCGTCATGCGCACGACATCGCCTCTACGGCCGAAAGCGACCGCCCGTACGCCATCCCAGTCCTCCCGCACACCAGCGCCCCAAGCTCACACCTACAACTGACAACTGACAACTGATAACTCCATGCGCCCCTTCAGCGGGGCCTCGGGGTGTCCCCGATTCCCAAATAGAATCGCCGTCCGGAGGCGGGGCCGGACGGCGATTCAGGAGGAAAGGTGCTCGTTCTTCTAGACGCCGACGGGATGTCGAAAGTTCCGCACCTCTCGGACCTGGCGCCGCAGCGTGTGCGGCAGGTCTGTGTAAACACCGGAGCGATAGCGTCGCAGGCGGGCCTTCTCGCCGCGCGGTGCGCCGTTGAGCGCGCTCATCTCAGAGCGCAGCGTCTCGACCTGCACCCGCAGCATGTCGACCTCCGAGAACAGGCCGCCGAGCACGGGCTGATCGGTCGAGGTGTGCGTGCGGGCACTGAAAGCGCCTGAGCGGATGGTCGCCTGCTGGCGCTTCGTCTTCTGCTTCTTCCGGTAAGTCGAGAAGGCGGCAAGCCCGATATAGATGCTCACGAGAACGAGCCAGAAGCCTACGATGGTGGCGAGGATTTCCAAGTGTGTGGCCGACTCCTTTCAGCGGTATGCCGCCATGCTAGTCAGGGCCACCACAGACCTACATTGGGGAATACCCCTAGTTTCCCCAAATAAAACTGAAACGCCGGAATTTACTTGGGCACGGACGGATGAGAGATCGGCCTACCGCCGCCACACGTCTCCGTAACCCGCACAAGCGAGGTTTGGCCCTCGTCAATCAGTCAGGCCGGCCGGGTACCGATGATTAGAATGCCCTATATCGACTGAACAGAGCACGAGACTGAACAAAGCACGAGGACAGAAGAGGGAGGACGTTGCTATGCGCCGTAACTTGTTTCTAGCTTCAGCGGCAATCATTGCCCTGGTTCTTACGACCACGGCATGGGCCCACGGCAATGGAGGGAAAGCCCACGACGGTAACCAGAGGCAGTTCATCGGGCTCTGGCAGGCGATCGATTCCTTTGACGGAAGCACGCAGCTCCTGTCTATCACCTGCTCTAGCCAGGACGATTGCGACGTCCGTCTCAACGACACGGCCTTCACTCTCTCCTGCGAAAACCAAATTGGCTTTGCCCACGGCGACGGCTCAATTGATCAGGACGTTCTGACGGTCGAGCTGACCCTCGATTGCTCGAACCTGGACGGGACCTCTGAAGTCGCCGGATCCCAAAGCAACGACTTTGTGCTTGACCGCGAGAACGGCACATTGGTTAACATCAACGACGACCCAGTACCCGTTGCCAACGTCTTCCACAAGATCAGCCAGTAGAAAAGGCCTGTACCGCGAACCTCGTACCGCCGTCACGGCCGCTATGACGTCACGAGTGATGATGGAGCACTGATGATTGCCCGCCGAACCAGCGCCGCCATATTTCTCTGCCTCGTCATCGCCGCCGCCGTGCTCACCGCCTGCTCCGGCGACGACGATGGCGATAAGCCCCTCTCCGTCAACCTCGGCGTCGTCCAGTCCCTCAGTGGCGACGGCAGCGTCTATGGTCGCAGCGGCGCCGAAGGCGTCGAGCTCGCCATCAAGGAAATCGAGGCCGCGACCCCGGACATCGAGATCGACTACACAGTCGTCGATGACGCGAGCAGCCCCGATACCGGCGTCAAAGCCTTCGAGGATTTCGCCGGCGAACACGTCACCGCGATCATCGGCCCCTCGCTCTCCAACGTCGGCTTCCCCGCCCTCCAGGTCGCCCAGGACGCCGGCGTACCAGCGATCTCACCCATGACGACGGCGGCAGGCATCGGCAGCATCGGCGATTACGTCTTCCGCATCGCCCTCGCCGAAGACGTGGCCATGCCCGCCCTTATCGAGCGCGTGTCGCAGCTCGCGCCCATCGAGACCGGCGTCCTGTTCTTCGACGGCGACGATGCCTACTCGCGCTCTGGCGCCGATGCCATGCGCGCCGGCATGGCCGCCATTGGCGCCACCATCTCCCTCGAAGTCGATCTCTCCCAAACGGAGAGCATCGATGACGTCCTCGCCGACCCACAGGTGGCCCAGGCGGACGTGTTCCTCATGCCCACTTTCACCGAAACCGCCGCACCGATCCTCGAGGCGCTGCGCGGCGCCGGGTATGACCAGCCCGTCCTCGGCGCCGGCGCCCTCGCCTCGCCGAACCTCGTGCAGCAGGCCGGCGACGCCACCGAAAATACCTACGTCGCCTCGACCTGGAACCCGGCCACCTCAAACGATCTCAGTCGCAAGTTCGTCAGCGCCTACACCGACGCCTACGGCCATGAGCCGGACAACTACGCGGCCGTGAGCTACACCGCCGTCTACGTCCTCGTCGATGCCCTCCAGCGCGCGGGCACCACCGACGCCGTACCCCTACGCGACGCCCTCGCCGCCACCAGCGACCTCGACACGGTCCTCGGCAGTCTCTCAATCTCCCCCACCGGCGACGCCAGCTTCGAGCCCGTGATTCAGCAGTTTCGCGACGGCATCCTCGAAGTCCTGGGGAGATAGGCCCGGGCGGTCCAACTTCTGTTCCCTAAGCCTCCACCGGCATACGCTCGAAGGGCTATGAATAAGCTCCTTCTTCTCCCCATCGGGTTCCTGCTCGCCGCCTCGACTCTGCTCGTGGCCTGCGGCGGCTCCAAGGCCGACCTGCCGGCCCTCGCCACCGAGGCGGCCGACGTCCAGCCCCAGACCGGCCTCACCGTCGTCGCCAAGAACCTCAAGTTCGACACCGACACGATCGTCGTGCCCGCCGGCCAGGACGTCTCGATCACCCTCGACAACCAGGACTCCGGCACCCTGCACAACATCTCGGTCTACACCAACGACAACGACAAAGAGACCGTCTACAAAGGCGAGCTGTTCAAGGGCAAGGACGAAGAGACCTACACCTTCACGGCGCCATCGCCGGGCGTCTACCTCTTCCGCTGCGACGCCCACCCAGACATGAACGGCGTCTTCGTCGTCAAGTAGCGAGCTTCCAAATCATCCTCACCCAGGTCCTGAACGCTGGGTGAGGGTGGCTTCGAATCAGCCCGAATCCAGGCTGGCGCCGAGTAGCACTAACCCAGGACATCGAGAAGTACGCCCTCTAGCAGCTCTCATCGATAAGCCATCGGCCAAAACGGCTCACCTCGCCCCTCTGGGGAGAGGCGAAACGCCCGGCCACACCTCGAAACGCCCAAAGCCACGGGAGAGGGGCAGCCCCCGGCCCCACCTACGCTATCGACGCCCCCTTGGCCCGATTACACCCCTCGCACAGAAGCTGCAGGTTCCGCGCCGTGTTCGCCCCACCGAGAGCCACCGGGATCACGTGGTCGAACTCCAGGCGCTCCTTGCTGCCGCAGGTCACGCAACGCCCGCCGTCCCGGTTCCACACGAACACCTTCACATCGTCCGGGATCGCCTCGCGCGTCGGCGACGTGAAGGCGTCCGCCTGCTCCATCATCGCCACGGCCCGCTTGATCCGGCGGTCCTTGCTGGTCAGGCGCTCCAGCGCCAGCGCCTTCACCTCGCGCTCATCGAGGCCGTCCTCTTCCCAGTAGACCTCGTCGCGAAACAGCCACCACCGCCGGCGCCGCGACTCGTCCTCGTGCAGCATCACCGGCGTTTCGAGCTGCGTCGCCAGCACCCGCTTCGCCCTCGCTGCGTTCCAGCCCCGCTCCGACCGCACCCGCTCGCCCACCAGGTGGTACTCGGCAAAGATCCAGAAGCCGCTCTTCTCAAAACGCGCAGAAGTATCTCGATGCAGCATATGTTCAGGTGCTTACGTAGTGTAGCCTCTCTCGTTATGTTCGGCCAGGTAGCCATGTCATAGCAGGCCACCAGGACGAACGCCATCGCCCCTCGACAAGCTCAAGAAAAACGGGCGTAAGTCGCGGACCCGCGAACGAAAGACGTAGCTGCAGGCCTTCAGGCCTGCGAATCAGCGACCCGTAGCGCTAACGAATCTCCGAGACGCCTTCCGAGCCTAAGGGTCGAGGTTGCGCAGCTCCCCCGTCTCGAAGTCCAGCGTGCGATAGAAGCAATTGCGCGGCGCACCCGATGCGTTCTTCGTGTGGCAGATGTCGCCCCGGCGCGGTCGCACCCGGTACAGCAGCGAGTTCTGCTCGCAGTTCACCCGCACCTCGATCAGGTCGAACGTCTCGCCGGAGGTCTTGCCCTTCTCCCACAGCTCGTTGCGAGAGGTGCTCCAGAACACGGCCGACCGCGTCTCCAGCGACTTGTCGAGCGCCTGCTGGTTCACGTACGCCACGAGGATCACCTCGTTCGTGTCGGCGTGCTGCACGGCGCACGGCAGCACGCCCGGCACCTGCGCCACCTTGGCGAGCTTGTCGAAGTCGAGCGTAAGCGCCGTGCCCTCTTCGAGCTGGTTCATGTTGCCTCCTGACGCCGAAGCCCCGTCATCAAAACGCGCGACAGTCCCGGCGATTCACTGTTCGATGCCTCTGCTTGTGTCTTTCGAATGCTCTGCGCCTATGCCCACATGCCCTATGCCCGTATGCAAGCAATGCCAGTATGCCCGTATGCAACTACGCCCCTAGACCCGAATCGGAACCCCGTGATCGGCCATGTACCGCTTGCAGTCGCGGATCCGGAAGGTGCCGTAGTGGAAGATGCTCGCGGCCAGCACGGCGTCGGCGCGACCGTCCGTCACCGCTTCGACCATGTGCTGCGGGTTGCCGGCGCCCCCCGAGGCGATAATCGGCACCTCGACCGCGTCGGAGATCGCGCGCGTCAGCGGGATGTCGTAGCCGTCCAGGTGGCCGTCGGTGTCCATGCTCGTCACCAGCAGCTCGCCCGCCCCCAGCTCGACCACGCGCTTGGCCCACTCGACGGCGTCGAGGCCCGTGGGCTTGCGGCCGCCGTGCGTGTAGACCTCCCACTTGCCCTCACCGGCCGCGCGGGCGTCGATCGCCACGACGATGCACTGCGCCCCGAAGCGCTCCGATGCCCTACCGACGAGGAAGGGGTCTGCCACCGCCGCGCTGTTGATCGAGACCTTGTCGGCGCCCAGCTCCAGCAGCAGGCGCGCGTCCTGCTCGCTGCGCACGCCGCCGCCGACCGTGAACGGGATGAACACGCGGTCCGCCGTGCGCTCGACCATGTCGTAGGTCGTGCGCCGGTCGTCCGATGACGCGGTTATGTCGAGGAACACGAGCTCGTCGGCGCCCTCCGCGTCGTACAGTGGCGCCAGCTCGACAGGGTCGCCGGCGTCACGCAGCTCCACGAAGGAGACGCCCTTCACAACCCGCCCCTGGTCGACGTCGAAACACGGGATCACGCGCTTGGTCAGCATGCTCCCCTAAGTATAGGAGGCCCGCCGCAACGGGCTACCGTGTCGCAAGGTCAGGGAGCGGACGTCACTGCCGCTAGAAACCCGCACCTACCACCAAACCCAAAACCCAACGGCGAACGCAAGCTGCGGGATTCATCCCGCAGTGTCACGCCAGCACGAAGGACCGCAGGGGACTGCCGACGGAGCGCCGTAGGGGCGCACGGCCGTGCGCCCCTACGCTTTGGTTACCGAATCAGATGATTACTTCCCAACCTCGGACAACGGGAAGTTGATGTTCACCACGATGTCGTCCGGGTCCGTCACGCCCACCTGGTGCTTGTCCGGCAACGTGCGCTCCGAGTACTTCACGCCCGACGCGTCCCAGCGCTGCTTCATCGCCGCCCAGTCCGTCGCCCAGAACTCGACGTGCTGGATGCGCGCCGTCTTCCAGGTCATCACGTCCGTGGCCGGGTACACGATCTGCTTCAGCGCCTCGTCGACGTCCGGGTTGGCCTGGAAGCAGTGCACGACCTCAACATCGTTCGCCGACGCGATGTACGCCTTCACCGGGAACCCCGTGCGCTCCCGCACCGAGAGCCCCAGCACCTGCTCGTAGAACCGCCAGGACGCATCGACGTCCGCCGAGCGCACCGTGTAGTGATCGAATCGCGTAATGGGCATCAGGTCTCCTTCAGGCCGTTAGGCTGAATCTGTATCGATATTGGCGGCTCGATCCTAGTCCCGGCGCGAAGGGATGTCGATGCGCCCGGCGCTCTACACGCCCCACCGCGATCCCGCAGCAGGCGCCCCCCTCTCTGTGCAACGGAGAGGAGGTGGTCGCCGCAGCGACCGGGGTGAGGTCACCCACCACCTCAAACGCACTTCTACGTCCCGATACCCAACACGGAAGCTGGGGGTTTCAACCCGCAGTGACAACGACACCCATTGAGCCGCCCCGGCGAGCCGAACATAGAGAGACTCCCCGTCTGCCTTAGGTTTAAGTTCTCACCCCTCTCCTCGCAAGGAGAGGGGCTGGGGGTGAGGTCAACCACCGCCCCGAACAACCATCCCAGCTCCGAAATTCAGTACTAGAGAAGCTGCGGGTTTCAACCGCAGGACCAATCCCGCAGCGAGGCCTGACAGCGAAGCCGCCGATCCAGACATGAAGCAGGCGTCCCCCTCTCTGAAACGGAGAGGGGGTGGTCGCCGCAGCGACCGGGGTGAGGTCACCCACCGCCTCAGCTCCGATATTCAGTACGAAAGAAGACTGGAGGAAGCTGCGGGTTTCAACCCGCAGTGTCTTGGGAGCACAGGAGCACGTCGGCCACCACGGGTTTCAACCCGCAGCTAACGCCCCTTGATTAACGCAAAGTCTCAAACGCCAGCCCGAGAGTCCCTACCCCGCGACCGCCGCGATCGCCTCTGCGAGGTCTACGGTGCCCTCGTACAGCGCCCGCCCCACGATCACCCCACCGAGTCCCGCCACCTGCGAAGCCTTCGTGATGTGCTCCAGAGTGCCGACACCGCCCGAGAGGATGATCTGCGCATCGGACGATCCCAGCGCATCGATAAGCTCGGCGATCCCCTCGATGTCCGGGCCCTCCAGGGTGCCGTCTCGGGCGATGTTCGTGTAAGTCAGGGCACAGGCGCCGGCCGAGAGCAATCGATGGCAGAACTCGCGCACCGTTTCCTCCGACTCCTCCTCCCAGCCCCGCACCGCGATGTGGCCGTCGCGCGCATCCGCCCCCGCGGCGACATGGCCGGGGAACTGCGCGCAGGCCTGCGACGCGAAGTGCGGGTCCGTGACGGCGGCGGTGCCGAGGTAGACGCGGTCGACACCGGCCTCGAGCCAGCGCTCGACCGTCTCGAGGTTGCGGATGCCCCCACCCAGCTCCAGCGGGATATCGACGGCCTCGACGATCGCTCGCACGGCCTCGGCGTTCGCCTGCTCCCCGCTGCGCGCACCGTCGAGGTCCACGACGTGCAAACGCGGCGCCCCCAGCGACTGCCAGCGCAGGGCCATCGCCGCCGGGTCGGCGCCGTAGACCGTCTCACGGTCGTAGTCGCCCTGGAACAGGCGCACGCACTGGCCGCCGCGCAGATCGATAGCAGGGATGACTTCGAAACTCATACTTGGGTCACTTTCAATCTCGCACCATCAAACCAATGAACCATGGAACCAACACACGCCGGGCGCAAGCCATGGAAATGTAACCTCTGGCCAAGGCCCCACGCTCGCCGAACCCAATCCGGTTCGGCAGCCTGTGCCTCAGCAATGCTGGTTCTAAGGTTCCAGGTTCGAAGGTTAGCGCTTCGCGCTACACCGCCGGCAGCGCCTCGGCGAACGCCAGCTTGAGGAAGTTGCCGTAGAAGCGCAGGCCGTCGTCGCCGCTCTTCTCCGGGTGGAACTGGGTGGCCACTACGTTGCCCTGCGCCAACACGCTCGCGAACGTCACGCCGTAGTCCGTCTCACCGATAACGACGTCCTGGCTGTCGGGCGCTGGGTAGAACGAGTGCACGAAGTAGAAGTAGGCCCCGTCCTCGATGCCCTCGAACACAGGGTGCGCGATGCGCTGCCGCACCCGGTTCCAGCCCATGTGCGGCACCTTCTGGCCCGCCGGCAGTCGCTTCACCCGGCCCGGGATCACGTCCAGGCAGCGGTGCTCACCGCCCTCCTCGCTGACGCTGAGCAGGGCTTGCTGGCCCATGCATACGCCGAGGAAGGGCCGGCCGCTGGCGATGTATTCCTTAATAGGATCGACAAGGCCGCCGTCCTGCAGGTTGCGCATCGTGTCCGCCGCTGCGCCGACGCCGGGCAAGATCAACGCCTTCGCGCCATCGATTGCCCGAGCCTCGCAGCTCACCAGCGGGTCGTAGCCCTGCTTCGCCACCGCCCGCGCCACGCTGCGCAGGTTCCCCGCCCCGTAATCGACAATCACAACCTGGTTCATACCCACGAAGTCTATCAGGTGCCCGCGACAACGCCCGCTGCCCTCACGGACAGGGTCTCAAGCCTCGCCGGACTCACCGGCCTCCTCGTCGCCCATCGCGCGAAACTCCTCCAGCAGGCGCTGCAGGTCCTCCGGTGATGGCGTGTTTCGTGGCAGCTCCGGTAGTCGCGCGCCGGGAAGCGGCGCCAAGGATATCGGCCGGGAAGCGCTTCATTGAATGCGATCTCCCCGGCCTGCCAGCGAATGAACGGCGCGCCATCGAGAACAGTCTCGAACTTCAGCAGCACGCCGTACTCCGCGTCGATGGCCAGTCGCAGCTCGTCCGCGTACGGCCAATCGATGTGCACGAGGTCGATGCCGTGACGCCAGCGCGCCGTGGCCTCCACTGCCGGCCGTCCGGCAATTTCGGTCCTGCCACCAGGCGCCAGCGTCGTCGACGCCAGAAGAGACGCCGGATCAAACATCAGGCCGATGAACCGGCTTGGCACGCCACGCCCGACCTCGCTGGCGATCGCGCCATCGCTCCCACGTTGGTGCTATAGCCACCTTGCCCGTCCGTGCCCCACCAGCGCTCACCGTCGAGCACGACGAGCTATCGCCCCAGGTTCCGTTGGACTCGATGCGCCACCGGCAACCGTCAGCCGCATGCCAGACGCGATGTTGATGCTCCTGGGTATGCGGCACGGAGGTCCGCCGGCCTCCATCGTCATCAGTGCGCGAGAACCCGGCCTGCCTTTCTCGGCCCACCGCCGCGACGACTCCTGCCACAG
Organism: uncultured Chloroflexia bacterium; assembly: GCA_963768705.1. Taxonomy (GTDB): domain Bacteria; phylum Chloroflexota; class Dehalococcoidia; order DSTF01; family WHTK01; genus WHTK01. The sequence goes on along the minus strand of CAVYJE010000028.1, from coordinate 195,376 downwards.
CGCCGTGTCGACCCACTCATGCAGCGTGGCACGCACGCTCGAAACCCTCGCGTGAGCCGTAAACATCAGCTCCAGGAGATCGCCCAGATCAGACATGGTGCCGATTGTATCGCCCGGTCCAACGAGGCTTGAAAGATCTTGCTCCCGGTTACTTGTTACTTCTGACTCTCCTTGCTACACTAGGCGAGGCCGGTGGCTAGAGCGCGACGGACCCACCCGTTCCCATCCCGAACACGGAAGTGAAACGTCGCAGCGCTAACGATACTGGGGGCGCAAGCCTCTGTGGAAAATAGGCCGTCGCCGGTGTCATGAAGGCCCTCGAGACATCGAGGGCCTTCTCCATTCTTCACGGTTATCCCTGCGAATTCGCATTATGTGTTTTGTGAATCCGTTGCTGTGCTAGAATGCGGCGATCCTGGCGACAATGCCGGACAACGGAGGATTACGGTTTGGTAGATTTCCCCGAGGAGCAGGCGGGGCAGCGGGGCGGCACAGCAGTGGAAGACGAGATGATGGACATGGCGGCACTCCTGGAACAGGAGGAGTCCGCAACGTTCCACAATCTCAGGCGCGGTGAGGTCGTAGAAGGTACGATCATTAGCGTCAACCGGGACGGCGTCATCGTCGACATCGGTGCAAAGTCCGAAGGCCTCATCCCAGTCAACGAAATGCACTCACTGGGCGCATCGCCGCTCGATCACGTTGCCCAGGGCGACAAGATCGTGGCGTACGTCATGCAGCCCGAAACGTCGGAAGGCGAAGTCCTGCTTTCCCTCGACCGCGCCCGCGGCGAACGCGGCTGGCGAACGCTTCAGACGCTGTTCGAGAGCGGCGAGAGCTTTGAAGGCGAAGTGACCGGCTTTAACAAGGGCGGTCTCCTGGTCAACGTCGAAGGCGTCGCAGCCTTCGTGCCGCTCTCCCAGCTCGTGGGCCTGCGCCCGGAGCGCTCCGAGACCGGCGCCGGCCTCCAGACCGCAGTCGGTCAGAGCCTGCGCCTCAAGGTCATCGAGCTCAACCGCCGCCGCAACCGCGTCATCCTGTCGGAGCGCGGCGCGCTGCAGGAATGGCGCAGCCAGCAGAAGGACCGTCTCCTGGAAGAGCTCCAGGAAGGCGAGATCCGCAAGGGCCGCGTCAGCTCGATCCGCAACTTCGGCGTCTTCGTCGACCTCGGCGGCGCCGATGGCCTCGTTCACCTCTCGGAGATCTCCTGGGACCGCACCAAGGCGCCCGAAGAGCTCTTCAACCTCGGCGACGAAGTCGACGTCTACGTCATGAAGGTGGACACGGAGCGCAAGAAGATCGCCCTGAGCATCCGCCGCGCCCAGCCGGCCCACTGGGACGGCATCGTCGACAAGTACCAGGTCGGCGAGGTTGTGCCCGGCATCGTCACCAAGCTCGCGACGTTCGGCGCCTTCGCGCGCATCGAGGGGCCCGTCGAGGGCCTGATTCACGTGTCGGAGCTGGTGGACCGCCGCATCGCCCACTCGCAGGAAGCCGTCCGTGAGGGCGACGTCCTGCCGCTGAAGATCATCCGCATCGAGCGTGACCGCCACCGCCTCGGCCTCTCCCTAAAGCAGGCCCGGAACGAAGGCGAGCGCATGGGCTTCACCTTCACGCCCGACGGCGAAGTGGTGACCGTCCCGGCTGAGATACAAGGAGAGCTTCCACGACGAGATCGTCGCCATCGCTGGCGAGGCCGCCGTCGAGGCCATCCGCGAGACGCCCCCGGAGGGCACTCAGCCGGCCGCCACGGAGCCTGTCCCTTCGGCCAGCAAAGAGTCCAGCCGGCCCGAAGAATCGGAGCCGTCCGCGCCGAGAAGAAACGTACGGGAAGAGAGCAACGAGGACCTGCCTCAGACTCAGATGGCCGCCGCTTTCGCTGCTGCAAACTTCGAGAGTTTGGCTTCAGATTCCCCCTCGGAGGAAACGCAAGCGTAACGCCAAGAGCCCGTCCAGACGTTGGACTAGCTATCCCGCACTATGCTACCTTGGATTCAGAACAGGGGGCGCTAGCAGCGTATGGCAGACCGATTTGACAAGTTCACAGAACGAGCGCGACGTGTTCTAACCCTCGCCCAAGAGGAAGCACAGCGTTTCAACCACAACTACATCGGCACCGAGCACCTGCTCCTGGGCCTGGTACGAGAGGGCGACGGCGTTGCCGCCAAGGTCCTCAACAACCTCGGCGTGGAGCTGAGCAAGGTACGCTCCGCTGTCGAGTTCATCATCGGTCGTGGCGAAAAGTCGATCTCTGGTGACATCGGTCTGACGCCTCGCGCCAAGAAAGTCATCGAGCTCGCCGTCGAGGAAGCTCGAAGGCTCAACCACAGCTACATCGGCACCGAGCACCTGCTGCTCGGCCTCGTGCGCGAGGGTGAAGGCATTGCCTTCGGCGTGCTGGAGTCTCTGGGCGTCAGCCTGGAGCGCGTCCGCACCGAGACCGCCCGCATCCTCTCCCAGAGCACGCCTCAGAGCGCCGCCGGTACCGGTGGCCGCTCCAGCACCCGCACTCCCACGGTCGACCAGCTTGGCATCGACCTGACGGCGGCGGCGCGCGCCGGCAAGCTGGACCCTGTGATCGGCCGCACACGCGAGATCGAGCGCCTGGTCCAGATCCTGTCGCGGCGCACCAAGAACAACCCGATCCTCATCGGTGAGCCCGGCGTCGGTAAGACGGCGATCGTCGAGGGCCTGGCCCAGCACATCGTTTCCGGCGACGTGCCGGAGACCCTGCAGGGCAAGCGCCTGCTCACGCTCGACATCGGCTCCCTCGTCGCGGGCACCAAGTACCGCGGTGAGTTCGAAGAGCGCCTCAAGAAGGTCATCGAGGAGATCAAGAACTCCGGCAACTGCGTGCTGTTCATCGATGAGATGCACATGCTCGTCGGCGCCGGCGCCGCCGAAGGCGCCGTCGATGCCGCCAACATCCTCAAGCCCTCGCTCGCCCGCGGTGAGCTGCAGTGCGTCGGCGCCACCACGCTGGACGACTACCGCAAGCACATCGAGCGCGACTCGGCCCTCGAGCGCCGGCTCCAGCCCATCCAGGTTGAAGAGCCCAGCGTCGAAGAGTCGATCGAGATCCTCAAGGGCGTCCGCGAGCGCTACGAGGAGCACCACAAGCTCAAAATCTCGGACGAGGCCCTCAAGGCCGCGGCCGAGCTCGGCGCACGCTACGTCCCCGACCGCTTCCTCCCCGACAAGGCCATCGACCTCGTCGACGAAGCCGCGGCCCACGTGCGCATCCGCAAGTCCTCCACACCGCCTTCCATGCAGGAAGCCCTGCGTGGCCTCGAAAGCCTCCGCAAGGAGAAGGACCAGGCCATCGGCGCCCAGCAGTACGAGTTCGCCGCAGAGCTGCGAGACCGTGAGCTGAAGCTGCAGGACCGCATCGAGAAGATGGAAGAGGGCGCCCCCGAGGGCGAAGAAGCCCCGGCCGAGCCCATCGTCACCGAAGACGACATCGCCGACGTGGTCGCAATGTGGACCGGCATCCCGGTCCAGCGCATCGCCAGTGAGGAGTCGGAGCGCCTGGTCCACATGGAAGAGGCGCTGCGAGCCAAGGTGATCGCGCAGGAAGAGGCCATCGTCACGATTTCGAAGGCGGTCCGCCGCTCCCGAGCCGGTCTGAAGGACCCGAAGCGCCCCATTGGCGTCTTCCTCTTCCTCGGCCCAACCGGTGTCGGTAAGACCTACCTGCCCAAGATCCTGTCCGAGTTCATGTTCGGCAGCCAGGACGCCATGATCCGCCTCGACATGTCGGAGTTCATGGAGAAGCACAACGTCTCGCGCCTCGTCGGTGCACCTCCCGGCTACGTCGGTTACGACGACGGTGGTCAGCTGACGGACACGGTACGCCGCAAGTCCTACTGCCTCATCCTCCTGGACGAGATCGAAAAGGCCCACCCGGACGTCTTCAACATGCTGCTCCAGGTCTTCGACGACGGCAGCCTGACGGACGCCAAGGGCCGCAAGGTCGACTTCCGCAACACGATCATCATCATGACGTCCAACGTCGGTTCGGACCTGATTCGCCGCGAGAGCAGCATCGGCTTCACGACCGTCAAGGACGAAGTGAAGACCGCGGAAGACCAGTACCGCAAGATGAAGGACAAGGTCACCGAAGAGCTCAAGCGAGTCTTCAAGCCCGAGTTCCTCAACCGTATCGACTCCCAGATCGTGTTCCACGCCCTCCAGAAGGAACACATTCGCTCCATCGTCGACATCCTGCTCGGCGAAGTCGCGACCAACCTGATGATCAAGGGCGTGAGCATGGAAGTCACGGACGCAGCCCGCGACTGGCTCGGCGAGAAGGGTTACGACCCGGTCTTCGGTGCCCGTCCCCTGCGCCGCGTAATCCAGAACGAGCTGGAAGACAGGCTCTCCGAAGCCCTGCTCGAAGGCCGATTCGGCCCCGCCGACACCGTCGTCATCGACGTGACGGAGGGTGGCGAAATCGTCATCACCAAGCAGGAAGAACCCGCAGAGCTGGCCACCAGCCCGTAGCAAGTTCAACCGTAGCCGAGACCTCCCGGCCTCGGTCGCTAACGCAACCAAAGCAAGAGGCCCCGGAAATTCCGGGGCCTCTTCATTTCACCCGAACAACCATCAATTCTGGGTTCGCGCAACATAGATGAGAGTCAGCACGATGAGCCCAAGAAATGTCCCCACTATGCTTCCGGTTAACAACAGGGACCGTTTGAGAGTGTATGTAAGCCCGACACCGACTACTAACGCCACTCCCAGGCATGACGCGAGAATTTGCCCTGTCCCATCTGAGCCGGCCTGATCATCCAGTACCAGGCCGGTGGCGAAGGCAGAGACTCCCAGAACCAAACCGGCCATCGCATCCGCATATTCCGAGCGTCTCGACTTCGACATTGCCACCCTCGCGACCTACTTGCTTCGCATCCCAAGGGAAGGCAACGAGTCCCCCGTGCCTCGCCACAATCCGTAGCCGAGGCCTCCCGGCCTCGGCGGCTAACGCGCTATCCCGTTCCGTCACTTCTCGGCTAACAGCGGCCCGACACGAACCCATCGACGAGGTCCGCGACAGGCCAGTTATCCAGCCAGTCCGACATCGCGCTGACGCAACCCTCATACCCACGCAGGAGACTAAAGATTGGCCGTCCGGGCGTGTAAGCCAGCCTTGCGCTGCCCGCCTCCGTACCCGTGGCCAGGGGCTGAAGCTCCTTCAGGCTTACGTCCAGCCCGCCCACGACCCCACCATTCCCGTACACCCTCGACCACGTCTCCCGCGGCACCGACGCGAAGGCCGCTCGCGTCGCCACGAATGCCTCCGTGCCCGGCGCCTCGACAGCCCGGATCGCGACCTCCGGATCCGAAGTCACATCGAAGCCGCCCGCAACAAGATCGTGGACGGCGTCCCGCACCCACGGGTCGTCATCCTCACCCTCCGCGACCAGCAGCACCTTGGGCCCCAAAGCAGCGCTGACACTACCCCCGCCATGCGCCAACCCAAGCACCAGCCAGGCAACCGCGACCATCGCCGAAAGCAGCACCACGCTCCTTCCCGCCAGCCGGAGCAGAGAATCTCGATGCACCCGTCATCCCGCAACCGCCCAAAGCCCTACATCAGCCATCGCGAACGATCTTACGCCAATCCGAGGCGCCGCAACAGCTCCCCTCCCTACGCCTTCCAGCCCGGCACTTCAGGCGACACAACCTCTCCAGACGATGGCGAGCCATGAGCAAATGCAGCGAGGGGCGTAGCCCAGAGCAGGATGCAAGGGGTAGCGGGGGCGCAGCCGCATCCAGCGGAGTCGGAGGGCCATGCGCGGGGGGCCATGGGGGTGTCCCCCCATACACCTTTTCTTATTTCAAACAATGCGGAGCAGCGCGAAAGCGATGCGCAGCCACCATCCCGAGCCACCGAGGACGCTCACGGCCTCCGAACGGCGAACCCTCGCCACGACCAGTCGCGCCCCGCCCCAAACCCTACTCCCGCCGCGGGTCGCCCGCCTCATAGCGCTCCTCGGGCAGCCCGGCCTCCCGCCTGCGAGAGCGGTCGTACTCCTGGCCCTTCCAGCGCCCGAACCACAGCGCCGAGATGATCGCGTAGATCACCAGCCACGCCAGCAACGTGTCCGCAATCGAGTCGTCCAGCACCACCGCGCCCACCAGGAACGCAATCAGCGTCGACACGCCCAGCAGCACCAGAGCGTGCCCGCGCTTGGCGCCCGGCATCACCGACAGCATCCCGAAGCGCAGCACGAAAAACGCCACGAAGAACACGCCCACCCGGATCGCGATGACTTCGGCCATTCCGGCGATTCTAGCGCATCAGTTGCCACGGCGAGGCGAGCACATGCCCGCTGATCAGTCAGGAGTTGCGGAGCTGCGGCACATCGGGGCTGACCTCGATCTGAAGCGCGTCCAGCGGCACACCTGTCTCCGTCGCCACCTTCTTGAGCTTCTTCGCCGACTTCTCATCCAGTACGCGGTAGCTGAGCGTCAGATTGTCGGCATTCACGGCCGATCCCCAGACTCCATCGATAGCCCCCGCGGGGTCACGCAGGAGGCGATACCAATCGGCCAACTGACTAAGGGTGTAATCGGGATGCGGCGCAATAACCGGCTCGCTGGTCGGCCTGTGAATCAGGACCTCGGCTCCAACAACGACAACGGCCAGCGCCAATACCGCAACCCATCTCATCGCGACCACGCCCTATCTGCGTCCAGGTACGCCAGACGACTTACGGCCAGTCTATACCACGCGCAGGCGATTGTTGTACGCGGCTACTCCATCTCGGAGATGCACAGTGAGGCTGAGCAGCACCGACAAAAGTACGAAAGCACCCGGAAAACCGGCATCACTACCCGAATCTAAGTTCGAAGGCTCCCTCTTGCTAACGCATCCTCGCCCTAGTCGGGCGGTCGGGCCGATCGGGCGATAAGCGAGGTTAGCGTCTGAACTCGCAGCACCAGCCCGGCGCGCCGCAAACTGCCCCGACTAACCGCCGCATCCCGCCTCGACCACGCCCCGGTGCCGCAGGAGCGTCAACCATTCGAGCGAATGCGAGAACCAATGTAGGGACGCATCTTCAGATCCGTCCGTCGAGCACTCCATCGCGCAAAGAAGCCCTGTGCGCCCTTTGCCCTTGCCCTTTGCCCTTGCCCTTGCCGCTTTGCCCTTGCCCTTTGCCCTTTGCCCTTTGCCCTTTGCCCTCGAGAGCCTAAACCGCCCGCATGCGATTGTTCCGCGGCTGCTGCTCCACCTCGGCGAGGCCCAGCGTCGCCATCACCGGCGGCACGTACATCGCAAAGCGCCCGCGCAGCCCCTTCTTCAGCCCGTACCACCCGCCCACCGGGTTCGACTCTGCCCGCGCCCACGCCTCGACCGTGCCATCCGCGGCCGGCTTCTGCTCATCGGCGCTGCCCAGCAGCATCCAGTCGCCGTGCGACTTCAGCATCGCGTGCAGGTCATCGATGGCGCGCAGGTGGTAGCGCAGCTCCGTCTTGCCCACGCGCACGACCAGCGCCGGCGGGTCCAGCGCCTCGTCCCGGAACGCCGTGTACTCGGAGCCGCCGCTCGGCGTCTTCAGCACCCACGGGTCCTCGCGAGTGCCGCTGCCGGCCGTCGTAGCGTCAGTCATCAGATCTCTCCTTGTCGCGATTAATCGCAACAAGTGTAAGCCATCGCTTTCACTTTATGCCACCAGTTCCTGGCAATCAGGTCCCTTCCCGGAAGCCGGCAATCGCGCATTCAGCCGTCCCAGCGACTCACATGCCAGCGGCCGGCAGCCAGCAACCGACCAGTCGCGAACACGACGCATAAACGCACCGTTCAGGTCCTGTCTCAGCCCTCTTTGCGACCAGACCCTGACCTGCTGATGCGGTCTTTCCGCCCTGCTCCCGACCCGAACCCGTCCTGGTTCTGTCCTGCCTCCGACCTGTTCCTATCTCGGTTACCCCGCGCCTGAGGCTTGCAGCTTGTCGCTTGCAGCTACAAAGTCACCTGTTTATGCCGCAGGATCACGCTCTCCAGCAGGCCGATGGCGATGAACAGCGTGATCAGGGAGCTGCCGCCGGCGCTCAGGAACGGCAACGGAATACCGGTCACCGGGAAGATCTGGATGTTCACCCCGATGTTGATGAAGGTCTGGAACAGGATGAAGATCACGATGCCCACCGCGATCAATCGCCCGAAGCCGTCCTGCGATATCGCCGCGGCCCGCAGGCCCCGGAACAGCAGTAGCGTGAACAGCGCGAACAGGACCATGGCGCCGACGAAGCCCAGCTCCTCGCCGAGCACGCTGAAGATGTAGTCCGTCGTCTGGGTGCGCAGGTAGTTGAGCTGCGTCTGGCTGCCGTGCCCCAGCCCCTTGCCCAGCAGGCCTCCCGGAGCCAATAGCGATCTCGGCCTGGAGGATGTTGAAGCCGGAGCCCAGCGCGTCCGCTGCCGGGTCCAGGAACAGGCTGATGCGCTCCCGCTGGTACTCCGTGATCACCGCGATAATCGCGAACGGCAGCGATGCGATCACGAAGCCGATCATGCCCAGCACGTGCTTCATATCAGCGCCGGCCATGATCACCATGCCCAGCCACACGACCAGGAAGATCGTCGCCGAACCCAGGTCCGGCTCAGCGAATACCAGCATCGCCGGCACGGCAGCGATCACGAGCGACGTCAGGAACACCGGCAACGTGTTAACCCGCTCCTGGTTGTCCGAGAGGTACTTCGCCAGCACCAGGATCACGATCAGCTTGCCGATCTCGGAGGGCTGCACCTGCGTCCCGAAAATCGGGATCCAGCGCCTCGATCCGAACTCGGCGGCGCCGAGCGTGAGCACGAACAGCAGGCCCAGGATCAGCCCCACGTACATGCCCATGGAGCCTCGCGCCAGGAATCGATAGTCCATCTGAGACACGAAGACGCAAGTCGCGACCCCGACGACGGCGAAGCCCAGCTGGCGCCCCACGGGCCCCTTGAGCACCTCCGCGAAGCCGTTCGTGTCCGTCAAGCTGCCGCTGTAAATCAGCACGAGGCCGTAGACCGTCAGGGCAATCGCCGTCAGCAGCAGCACGTAGTCGAAGGGCCGGGTTTCGCGCCAGCTAATCATTGGCCGGCCACCGGGGTGTTCGCATCCGGGGCCGTCGTGTCCTGCGCGCCGCCGTCTTGCGCATCGCCGGCCTGCGCCAGGTTGTACTCGTTGAAGTAGTAGTCGAGGATCTTGCCCGCTGTGGGGGCGGCTGTGCCCTGACCGTTACCCTTCTCCATGAACACGACGACCGCGACCTCCGGGTTGTCGAAGGGCGCGAAGCCGGTGAACCAACCGTGCTCCTGGTACTTGTTAGGCGCGATCTCCTCGCCGAACTCGGCCGTACCGGTCTTGCCCGCCACCACCACATTCGGTACCTGGGCCGTGAAGGCGGCGCCATCGGCCACCGACTCCCGCATGCCCTCGCGCACGACCTCGAAGTTGCGCGGGTCGATGTTGAGCTTACGCTTCACGGTGTCGCGGGCCAGGCTCACGACGTTGCCTTCGCCGTCCTGGAGCTCCTTGACGACGTGCGGTACGAGCAGGTCGCCGCCGTTGGCGATGGCCGCCGTGACCAGCAGCATCTGGATCGGCGTGGCGCCCAGGAAGCCCTGGCCGATACCGAAGTTGTAGCTGTCACCGAGGAGCCAGCCCTCGCCGAACGTCTCTTGCTTCCAGTCCGGGTCCGGCACCAGGCCCTCGGTCTCGCCGGGCAGGTCGATGCCGGTGCGCTCGCCGAGGCCGAACTCCCGCGCCCACTTCGCCAGCCGCGTGGCGCCGAGGCCCTCGAACACGGTGCCATCGTCCTCAACAAAGCCGCCCGCGAGGTAGTAGAAGTACACGTCAGACGACATCGCCAGGCCGCGGTAGAAGTTCATCGTGCCAAGGTCGGAGCGCCAGTCCCGGAACGTGTACACGATCGAGGGATCGTACTGGTTCTTGACCTGGATCGCGCCGGTGCTCGTGATCAGCGTGTCCGCAGTCGCCACGCCCTCCTGCAGGGCCGCCATACCGGTGACCTGCTTGAACGTACTTCCGGGAGGGTACATCTCCGAGATCGCGTGGTTGAGCATCGGCTTGGCGGGGTCCTCCGCCAGCTTGTTCAGCGCCTCCTGGTCGATCTCACCCGAGAACACGTTGCTGTCGTAGTCGGGCAGGGAGACCAGCGAGAGGATGTCGCCCGTATGCACGTCGATCAAGATCGCAGCGGCGTTGAGCGAATCGCCCATGTTCGACCGCAGGATCTCCTCGACCTTCTTCTGCAAGGTGGCATCGATCGAGAGCACGACGTTCAGTCCCGGTGTCGCCGGCGTCGAGTCGATCACCGAGATTTCGCGGCCAGAGGAGTCCGTCTCGACCGCCTTGCTGCCGATGCTTCCCCGCAACAACTTCTCGTAGGTCAGCTCCACGCCCGCCTTGCCGATACGGTCGGTGAGCTGATAGCCGGACGTCTGCAGCTCGGCGTAATCCTCCGCGTACACCGGTCCCACGAAGCCGATGATGTGCGAGAGCAGCGCACCCTCCAGGTAATGACGCTGCGGCTCCACCACGACCCGGACGCCGGGCAGGTTCGCCAATTGCTCTCGCAGGGTGAAGGCGGTCTCCTTGGGCATGTTCTCTTTCACCACGGCAGGCGTGAACGGGTCGTTGGACTGACCGCGCTCGAACAGAATGTTCTCGATATCGCCGGCCGGGACGCCCGTCACCTCCTGCAGGTCGATGAGTATCTCCTTGCAGCGGTCCGTACACGTCGGCGGGTCGGACGTCGGGTCGAAGTCCGGCACGTCCGCCGCGACGATGGCGGCCGCGTAGCTCGGGATGTTCTCGACCAGGGGTGTGCCGTTACGGTCGTAGATCAGGCCGCGAGGCGGCAGCGTCGTCTCCAGGCGCAGCCGGTTGGTCTCGGCCCGGGCCTGGTACGTGTCGCCCTTGATCAGCTGCATGCGCGCGAGCTGCACGGAGAGAATGCCGAACATCAGCAGCACGAGAAGGCCAAAGTAGATGATCTTCTGACGGGCGACCGCCTCTTGGTCGGTCTCCTGACGGAACGGTTCGGAACTCCAGGGCTTGCGTCCATTTTGACTCATGCGCGCTGCGTGCCTTGATCAAGCATAGAGCGATCGCCTCGGCTGGGGGTTAAGGAGCGCGAACCCGAAGTAGAGTGGCAATAGAACTGCAACGTTTATGAACGTCGTCGGCAGGATCACCCGCGTCGTCGCTTCCGCCCACGGACCGGCCTGGCCCTGGAGCGTGAACATCAGCAGGTACGTGTAGTTGTAGACCAGCGACATGATCGCCGTGAACACGACCGCCATGACGATGCCCTTCTCGTTGAGCTGGGCACCGCGCACCTCTTGCAGCAGCGCCACCGGCGCCATCGCCAGCAAAGCCGTGCCCATCGGCGCTGCGTCCACGAGGCCGATGAAGATGCCGCCGATGGGAATGAGCACGTAGGCCTCTTCGGCGCCGCGGATGATCAGCCACGCCATCAGCAGCACCAGCGTCAGGTCCGGCTGCAGCCCGCCGACACGGAACAAAGGCAGCACCGATGCCTCCAGCAAGGCGCTGAAAATCACCAGCGTGATCCCGATGTAGTAGCTCATGGCGCCGTCAGCTCCGTCGGCACGAAGCTCGTGATCACGAGCACGTTCTCGAGCTTCGAAAGGCTGGCCAGGGGCGCGACCGTGACGCTCTGGAACAGGTCCTGAGGACTACCGCCGACTGCCGTCACCTTGCCGACAACCAGGCCCTCTGGATAAGTGCCACCGAGCCCCGATGTCAGGACCCGGTCGCCTTCTTTGACCGATGCGTTCTGCTCGACGAAGGTCATCTCCATCGTGCCACCGTAGTGGCCCTCGACGACCCCCTGGGCGCGCGACTCCAGGATGTGGCTGGCAACGGCGCTATCGATGTCGGTGACGAGCGTGATCCAGGCGTGGTCGTCCTCGACCTTCGTGAGCGTTCCGACCAGCGTCGCACCCTCTGTCACGACCGGCATACCGACCCGCAGGCCGTCCGAGCGCCCCTTGTTGATCGCCACGCGCCGGCGGCCGTTCGTCGGGTCGGTCGAGACCACCTCGGCCAGCAGCAGGTCCTGGTCCGACAAGGTTTCGCTCGTGCCCAGCAGGCGCTCGAGCTCTTCCAGGCGGGCCGTATCTTCGTGCAGACGGGCGATCTCAGCCGTCAGGCGCTCGTTCTCAGATCGCAGGGTCTCGTTCTCTTGCGTGAGGTCGCGCGTATCGCCGTAGCGCGACACGACATTGGCCACAGGCTGAGCGATGCCACGCAGCAGCGACTCGATAGGCGAGAGCACGGTGTAGGAGAAGTCCTCGACCGGCCGCAGGAAACCGATGCCTGCGAACGCGAGCAGGAGAATAGCCGCCCCCGTAACACTCGCGAACCAGGCAGCACTTCTCGCGGTCAGTAGAAGGCCCTCCCAAGACTAGAAGCGGCCCTGTATACGGCCGGCATGGCTAGCGCGGCGGTTTGCGGGCTGCCAGAGCGGCCTGGACCTTCGAGAGCATCTGCGTCTCCTCCAACGCCTCACCACAACCACGCACCACACAGGTTAGAGGATCGTCGGCCACGTAGACCGGGAACTTCGTGTCTTGCTGCAGGCGCCTGTCCAGCCCGCGCAACAGGGCGCCGCCGCCTGCCAGGCAGATGCCCTTGAACATCAGGTCGGCCACCAGCTCCGGCGGCGTCACTTCGATCGCCAGCCGTACCGACTCGACGATCTGGTTTACGGGTCCGGACAGCGCATCACGGATCTCGACCGTGCTGACCTCGACCACCTTCGGCAGTCCCGTCGCCAGGTCGCGGCCTCGGATCTCGACCGTCTCCTCTTCATCCAGAGGGAAGGCCGAGCCGTGTGACATCTTGATGTCTTCAGCAGTGCGCTCGCCGATGACCATGTTGTGCACCTGGCGGGCGTAGTTGATGATCTCCTGGTCCATCTCGTCACCGGCGGTGCGGATGGAGTGGCTCTCCACGATGCCACCGAGCGAAATCACGGCAACCTCCGTGGTGCCACCACCGATGTCGACGATCATGCAGCCGTTCGGGTCCATGATCGGCAGGCCGGCGCCGATCGCCGCCGCCATCGGCTCCTCGATCAGGTAGGCCTCACGGGCGCCTGCGTTCAGGGCGGCATCGTGCACGGCGCGCTTCTCGACCTCGGTGACGCCGCTGGGAATGCCGATGACGACACGCGGGCGCGGGATGCCGAAGCCGTAGCGCTCATGTACGGAGCGAATGAAGTAGTGGAGCATGCGCTCCGTCACGTGGAAGTCAGAGATCACGCCGTCTTTCAGAGGGCGGACGGCGATGATGTTAGCCGGGGTACGGCCAACCATGCGCTTTGCCTCGGCGCCGATGGCGAGCACCTTCTTCGTGACGCGGTCGATCGCGACAACGCTGGGCTCATCGATAACGATGCCACGGCCCTTGACCATGACGAGGGTGTTGGCAGTGCCAAGGTCGATACCGACGTCGTGGGAAAATAAGCCGAGGAACGAACTGATGGGGTTGAAGGCCATGCAGTCCTTGCCTTCATATCAGAATAAATTTCGTGGTTACTGCTGGTCAGTTTAACCGACATAACAGCACCCTGTCAAAACGAATAAGGCCAGCTTCCGTCAAGCTATCCGAAGCACAAACACGACATTTCAGCGGCATCTCATTCGCCTAACAAGTACGTATCGGCCCCGGCGACTGATGCCAACAGCCGTGCCTGGGACCCAGTGCGCTCCAGTCCGAAGGGGGCACTTACTCTATCGTTGCGAGGCACGCGACAGCGGGCCGCGGCAATCTTTCGGAGCCTCGCTCCTGGCTCGGCCTCCATCCATTCCAGAGGCGCTGACTGTCGCGTCGTGGCCTGCGCCTACGCTTCGATCCCGTGCTCTCCGAGCAACGACGCGAAGCCGTCTTCGTCCAGCACCGTGACGCCGTTCTCCTGCGCCTTCGTCAGCTTCGAGCCGGGACTTTCGCCCGCGACGAGGTACGTGGTCTTCTTCGTCACGCTGGAACCCACCGCGCCGCCCTGGCGCTTGATCAGCGACTCGATCTCGTTGCGGCTCCAGCGCTCGAGGCTTCCCGTAACGACAAAAGTGCTTCCGAGCAATGGGCCCTCTCGCGCCGCCGCGGCGCCTTCGAGCTTCACGCCTGCCGTCGCAGCTTCTCGATCAGCGCCTTGTTGGCCTCGTCCTGGAAGTACTCGTAGACACTCTCCGCCGTCTTCGGGCCGATCGTCGGCACAGCCTCCAGGTCCTCGAGGCTGGCCGAGGCCATCGCGTCCATGCTGCCGAAGTGCCCGGCGAGCAGCTCCGCCGTCTCGTCGCCGACGTGGCGCACGCCGAGGGCGAACAGCACCCGCGCCAGCGGCCGCGTCTTGCTCGCCTCGATGCCGGCGAGGAGGTTGTCGGCGCTCTTCTCACCCATGCGCTCGAATTTCAGGAGGTCTTCCTTCTCCAGAAAGTAGATGTCGCCGACGTCCTCCACGAGCGCGCTGCCGTCTTCTCGGCGCGCGCCAGCAGCTGCTGCGCCATCGATTCGCCCAGGCCCTCGATGTCCATGGCGCCGCGGCTGGCGAAGTGGGTCAGCAGACGGAAGATCTGGGCCGGGCAGGCGCGATTGGGGCAGTAGCGCATCGCCTCCCCTTCCGGCCGCACGATCGGCGTACCGCAGACCGGGCACTCCGTCGGCATCTCGAACACGGGCTCGTCCCCCGTACGCAGACTCACGACCGGACCCGACGACCTGCGGGATCACGTCGCCGGCCCGCTGCACGATCACCGTGTCGCCCACCCGGATGTCCTTACGCCGGATGTCATCTTCGTTATGTAACGTCGCCAGCTTTACCCGCGCATGCGCCACGATCACCGGCTCCAGCACCGCGAACGGGTTAAGGCTGCCCGTGCGCCCGACGTTGACGTCGATCGCCAGCAGCTTCGTCGTCGCCTGCGTGGGCGGGAACTTGTAAGCGATGGCCCATCGAGGCTCTCGCCCCACCGTGCCCAGCGCCCGCTGCAGCCCGAACTCGTCGATCTTGATCACGAGGCCGTCGATTTCGTAGTCGAGGCTATCGCGCCGGGCCTCCCAGCCCTTCACGTGCTCCACCACCGCATCGAAGTCGGTGAAGCGCTGGATGTGAGGATTGGTACGGAAGCCGAGCTCGCTCATCCACTGCAGGGTGTCCCACTGCGTCTGCGGCGCATCGCCATCCGCCCAGCCGAGCTGGTAGAGGAAGATGTCGAGCGGCCGCGACGCTGTCACGGTCGGGTCCAGCTGGCGCAGCGAGCCTGCCGCGGAGTTGCGGGGGCTGGCAAACAGCGGCTGGCCCTGGGCGCCCCGCTCCTCGTTCAGCTTCTCGAAGCCGGGCGTGGTCATGTAGACCTCGCCGCGCACCTCGAAGCGCTCCGGCACGTCCTTGCTGATCGAGAGCGGGATGCTGCGGATCGTGCGCAGGTTCTGGGTGATGTTCTCGCCCCGGGAGCCGTCGCCGCGCGTCGCTCCCTGCACAAAAGCGCCGTTCTCGTACACCAACGCTACGGCGAGGCCATCGATCTTGGGCTCGCACACCAGGGCGATGTCCTCGCGCTCCGCCGCCCTCGTCACCCGGCGCCACCAGGCCCGCAGCTCCTCCTCGTTGAAGGCGTTGCCCAGGCTGAGCATCTGCTGGCGGTGCTCTACGACCCCGAACGCCTCGATCGGCTGGCCGCCTACTCGCTGGGTCGGCGAGTCCGGCGTGATCAGCTCGGGGTGCCGCGCCTCCAGCTCCCGCAGCTCGCGCATGAGCTTGTCGTACTCGGCGTCGGCGATCTCCGGCGAATCGAGGACTGAAGTAACGGTAGTCGTGGTAGGCGATTTCGCTGCGCAGCTCTTCGACACGCAGCTTGGCCTCCTGCGCGTGTCGCTCCTCGCTCGTCGTCTCGAAAATGTCGTCTTCGCTCACGCTCCGAGTATACGAAAGCTGAGGGATTGCGACGATGCTGCGACCTGGGTCCGGCTTGCTCCAGTCTGTAGTGCCCCAGCATGCTGGGGCACTACAGACGAACGTCACCTCGAGGTCTGCGACGTGTTGCCCGCGAATCTCACACCGACATCACCGCCTGATACGCCTCGAGCAGCTCGCGCGTCGCCGCGTACGTGTTGTGATCGAGCAGGTCCGGCGGGCCACCCGACAGCGATGCGACCGCGCCGCCCGCCTCCTGCACGATGACCACGAATGCAACCGTCTCCCACGGCGCACCTCGGAACGGCCGTTCAGCCGGCGGGGCCTGACGCGGCGCAAACGTCGATGTCAGATCGTAGCGACCAGCCGCGATGCCGCAGACCATGTACGAGCGCGCACCGGGCATGCGCATCCCCTCGGCGTGGGCGAGAAGGCGCGCTGTCTGCTCGACGAAGCGTTCCGCCCGCTCCGGAGTGCTCACGTTCGTCTGCGGGATGGCAACCAGCGCTCGCTCCAACGCCGTAACCGCGCTCACCCGGATCGCCGTGCCGTTCAGCGTGGCGCCCATGCCCTCGGCCGCACTGAACATCTCGTCCCATACCGGGAAGTAGGCAGCGCCCACCAGCGACCTGCCATCGCGCACGTAGCCCACGACGCAGGAGAAGCCCGGGTTGGCGTGCGCGAACTCCTGCGTGCCATCGAGCGGGTCGGTGAGCCAGCAGCCGTCGTCCAGCAGCTCGCCGATGCGCGGTCGCACGTCCTGGTCCTCTTCGCCCACCACGACCTCATGCGGGAAGTGACCGCGCGATCGTTTCCTTGACCGCCGCCTGCGCCTCAAGGTCGGCGACCGTCGTGTAATCGGCGCGATTGCCGCCGTGCACGTCACGGTCGAGCGTCTGGCCGTAGTAGCGCATGTGCACCGCCCCGGCAGCCCGCGCAGCCTCCTCGGCCACGCGACGCCGCAGTGCCAGGTCGTCGTGCAGTCTCACGCTTCGCCGCGCGCCGCCGCGAATACCTCGTCCAGCAGCGCCCGGCTCGATGCGCCGGCGATGCCCCGGTCCGAGAGTCGCAGCGGCCGCCCCGTGACGCCCTCCGCGACGACGCCCCCGGCCTCTTCCAGCACGACGATCGCCGGCGCGAGGTCCCACGGCCCCAACTTGGCCGGCGACAGCATCGCGAAGGCATCGAGGCGCGCCGCCGCGACGTAGGCCATCGTCAGCATCGGGCAGCCGAGCAGGCGTATGCCGTGCGACTTCGGCAGCAGGTTGCCCGTCGTGCGCAGGAATATCTCGATCGCCTCGGCGCCCGCCTCACGGATGTGAATGCCGATGAGCGAGTCCTTCAGCGCCTTCTGCGGCGTCACCTGGCACGCCTCTCCGTTGAACGTGGCGCCGTGGCCGCGCGCCGCGCTGTACATGTCGTCGTGCACGGCGTCGTAGATTGCGCCGGCCAGCGACACCTCGCCCTTCACGTACGCGACGCCCGCGGTGAACGCCGGGAACGCGTGCACGTAGCTCTGCGTGCCGTCGAGCGGGTCGATCAGCCAGCAGCCCGCCGCGAACTGGCGCTCCATCTCCGGATAGGACAGCCCGTCCTCCTCACCGACGATGTTCTCGCCCGGAAACGCCGCCTCGATCACTGCCTTGGCTGCGACCTGCCCTTCGAGGTCGGCCTTCGTCAGGACGTCGCGTGGGTCTGCCTTCGTCTCGAAGTCGATGACGGACGAGAGGTATTTGATGTGGAAAGCGCCGGACGCGCGCGCCGCAGCCTCCGCTACTTCCTTACGTCGTACGAGATCCTCGGTCATGTTCATGGCGCGGAGATTCTCACGTCATCGCTCAGGAAGCAAGCACGCTCAAAGCAATCCCACCTCATGCCCGCCGGCGTATTCCCCTCGGTCTCGGCATAGGTGCCGCCATCTTCATCACCGCGAAGCACTTCTACGCCTACTGCTTCAAGCGAGCGCCGGACCAACCTCCGAGCTAGACTCGCGCGTTGCCTCCGGCCACGGTCTGCGGCGCCGATTCGATGCCGAGCAGTACCTGGCCGTACGCCTCGAATGCAGCATTGCTCACCGCGTTGTGCTGCAGGCTGGCGTTGATATCGCGCCAGTAGCGCTGCAACAGGTTCGACTCCTGCAGGGCGGCGCCACCGGCGTAATGGAACGCCTGGTTGACGATGTCGGCACAGCTCTCCGTCACCAGCACACCGCAGGCCCGCATCTCCGCCTGCTCGCGAGTGTCCAAAAGGCGGCCGCTGCACACGGCCTGCCAGACCTCCTCGTACAGGTTCAGCGCATGCGCCCGCATCGCCTTCAAGCGCTGGTCTGCGAGGCCGTAGAAGTGCTGGAACACCGGCCGGTCCGCGATCGTCATCTGGGTCGAGCCGGTGCCGCGCCGCTTCTTCGTCGCGATCTCCGCGATCAGGTCGAGCGCCCGGCGGGCGCAACCGAGGGCGAAGCCTGCGTGCTCGTTCGAGGTGAACGCCGGCATACCGAGGCGGAAGATGTGGCCACCGCGCTCCGGCTTGCCCGTCGCCATGATCGTGCGGTCCCAGCTCATCTCCTCCGGCACGAACAGGTCATCGAGGGAGAAGTCGCAGCTGCCGGTGCCCTTGAGCCCGGCGACGTTCCAGCTATCGAGGTGCACGGTCACCTCGTCGACCGGCACCACGAACGTCCTCGACTCAGGCTGGACCTCACCGTCACGCGTCACCGGCGCACCGGCGATCACCCAGTCGGCGTGCCGGATGCCGCTGCCAAACGGAAAGCGGCCGGTTACTCGATGGCCACCTTCGACGGCGATCGCAGTGCCCATGACGCCGCCGATGCCGGCCGCCCTCGGAAGTCGCTTCGTGTCTCCAAAGATGCGCTGGACACCCGCCTCAGGCAGATAGGCACCGGGCCAGCCGATGCTCGTGGCTCCGATCATCAGGGCCCAGCCCGCCGATGTATCGATGTAGGTCATCGCCTCGATCGCCTCGGTCTGCGTCACAGGATCGGCTTCGGCGCCACCCAGCTCCGCCGGCAACTTCAGGCCCCAGAGCCCCGAGTTCGTCATCGCCTCCACGACCGCGGGTGCCAGGGTGCCCATCGCCTCGGCTTCTGCCGCGCCGGCCGTCGCCACGTCTCGCAGACTCTCGACGGCCTCCAGGATTGCCCGGCGCTGTTCTTTGCGCTCTGAAGGGAAGGGCGCGCTCATCGCGGCCCATCATACGGGACTACCCGCGGTTTCGGGGATAGCTCCCGCAAAAGCTCCAGTGCGATTTGCTAGATGACGAACATAAGAAGACATGAGCACGCCAGCACCGAATGACGGTCCCAGCGACGACGAGCTTCGACTCCACCTGATGTCAGGTGTCCCCGAGGTCTCACTCGCATTCCAGGCGATCGTGGATCTGAACCGAGGCGTGGTCGCCGGGTACGAGGTGCTCGCCCGCTTCGAGGGTCCCCTGGCAGCGCCGCCGGACCGCTGGGTCGCCGCCGCCACGAAGATGGGACGCGGCCGTGAACTCGAGATCGAGATCTGGGAAGCCGCCTTCGAGGCGTATCACCGCCTGCCCGCCAGCACTTTTATGTCGATTAACGCCAGCCCGGACTTCATTGCCTCACCAGAGTTCGCGGCCCTGCTCGGCACTCGCAGCAGCCTCGACGGCATCGTGATCGAGGTGACGGAGCACGAGGCGATCACGGACTACGCCCGCCTCAGCGCCAGCCTCGGTGGTTATCGTGCCCGCGGCGCCTCCGTTGCTGTCGATGACGCGGGCGCCGGCTACGCGAGCATGAGCCACATCCTGTCGCTGCACCCCGAGTTCATCAAGCTCGATCGCGCCATCATCACAGACTGCGACCACGACGCCGCGAAAGCTGCCCTGGTCGAGATGGTCGGCTCGTTCGCTGGCCGCATCGACTCCTGGCTGATTGCCGAGGGCGTCGAGCGCGAGGGCGAACTGGCCACGCTGACCCGCATGGGCGTACCGCTCGGTCAAGGTTACTTCCTTGCCACACCCCAGCCGGATTGGTCGGCGCCGGAGCCAACGATCTCGAGCTTCCTCATTGAGCGAGCCCGGCGCCGCAACGTGCGCCCGACCGTCGAGTCGTTCATGGAAGCTGCTCCTGAGGCCGGCTCGGAGGACGAAGCCACGCGCCTCTTCGCCTTGGAACCTCACATCGACGCTGTCGTGCTCATCGACGAATGGCGACGCCCCTTCAGCCTCGCGCGTCGCGAGGGCCCGGGGATTCGCATGCGGCCATCGATCATGCGCGTGCAGCCGACCATGGACGTGCATGACGTGGCCCTGCGCGCCATGACACGAGACGCCGCTACGCGTTTCGACCCCATCGCCTGCACCCACGAGGACGGCTCGCTGCTGGGCATCCTCCGCATCGAGCACCTGGTCGAGCATCTCGCCAAGCAGGAAGACCAGCCCTCCGTGACGGACCGCGATTTCTGTTAGGCGGCCATCTGAATGTTCTCGATGACTTGATCGATCAGGCTCTGGGGCGCCTCGGCGATGCCATGGTCGTCCCGCGCATGCACGGCGACCTGCGCCAGGATCTCCTCGTTGGTTGCCCCTTGGAACCTGGCCTGGCAGCCGGGAACGACGTCACCGCAACAGAATTCCTTCATTATTCGACGCCTCCCGTCTGGCCTTGTCCGCTCTGTAGATACTCGGACGCCGTTGCACTAACCTGATGGCCGAAGGCTTGCACCTCTATCGCAAGGAGCAGACTCATGGCCACCTTCCACGAAACCATCACACCCGAGCAGGCAGCGCTCATCCGCCAGGCTCGTGTCTTCTTCGTTGCCAGCGTCGCGCCGGATCATTCGAAGGGGCCGCAGGGGCAGGGCCCCGTGAACCTCTCGCCGAAGGGCGGCACGCCCCTGCACGTCATCGACGACCACCGCGTCGCCTACCTCGACTACGCCGGCAGCGGCAACGAGACCGCCCGTCACGCCGAGGCGCGACGGCCCCATCACGGTCATGGTCATGTCGATGGACGGCGAGGACGCCGCGGTGGTCCGCCTGTTCGGTCATGCGACCGTGACGCCCGTGGAGCAATCGCCCCTGCGAGACCTCTTGCTCGGCGACCAGGCCGAGGACCTCGAGCTGCCGGTACGCCAGGCCGTCGATATCCAGGTCGAGGCCACGCAGACGAGCTGCGGCTATGGCGTGCCGGTATTCGAGTTCAAATCGCAGCGTGTACGCGCCGAACGCGGCCGCCGCTACAAGGCGACGGTCTAGATTTTGGCTCGCTGCGCCATTCGTACTTAAAGACTGAGCCGCCTAGACTCAAAGGAGTTTGTTCCAGGCGCTATCCTCTCGCATCTTCTACGGCTGGGTCATCGTCGCGGTGGCCCTGCTCATGAACACGGCCTCTTCTCCCATGAACGCGGCCGTGTTCTCCTTTTTCGTCACGCCCATGCGCGACGACCTGGGCTGGAGCTTCGCGGCCCTCTCCTGGGGGTTCACGGTGCGCCTCGCCGTCGCGGGCGTCTCCGGCCCCTTCCTCGGCGTCATGCTGGACCGCTTCGGCCCTCGCATCCTCGGTGCCGTCGCCGGGCTGGTCGCCGGCATCTGCGTCATGGCCCTCGCCCTGGTCGAGAGCGTCTGGGCCTTCTACGCCCTGTTCGCCCTCTCCGGCCTCACCGGTTTCGGCGCCCCGATGGGCCAGCTCATGACCACCGTCCCGGTCGCGAAGTGGTTCCAGGCCAACCGAGGCCGTGCCATGGCAATCGCGGGCATCGGCCTGCCGCTCGGCACCGCTGCCATCATCCCGATCGTCGCCGTAATCATCGATAGCCTTGGCTGGCGCACGGCCTGGGCCATGCTCGGCGGCTTCGTCATCCTCATGACCGTCCCCCTCAGCCTGATCTTCATGCGCAAGGATCCTGAGTCCGTGGGCCTGCACCCGGACGGCAACCCGAACGCCCTCGCCGATTTCGCAGCCGCCCAGGTCGAAGGCCGGCAAAGCCTCCGTCGCCACGTCGGAGGACTGGACCGGCAAGCAGGCGCTGCGCAGTCGCGCCTTCTGGATGGTCCTCGTAGCGACGGCGAGCATGAGCATCGTGCTGCCGGGCACCGTCGTCTACCGCGTCTCGTACTGGCAGGACATCGGCCTTTCGGCGGGCCAGACCGCCCTCGCGACGTCGCTGGACCCGCTGACCGTCTCGGCAACGGCGCTCCTCGTCGGCTTCATCGCCGAACGCGTGCAGACGCGCTACATCGGCCTCATTGGCGGCCTCATCGTCGCCTGCGCCATGCTCTGGATGGTGTTCGCCCGCGACAGCATCTGGTTCATGGTCGCCTACAGCATGACCTGGGGCGTCGGCATGGGCTTCAACATCACCGTCAGCAACATCATCTGGCCCAACTACTTCGGCCGCCGCTACCTGGGCACGATTCGCGGCCTGATCTTCCCGGTCGCCATCGGCGCCTCCGCCGCGAGCGCCCCGATCTTCGCCGTGCTCCTCGACTCTACCGACAACGCGCACTGGGTCTGGGGCGTGACGATCGGCGGCTTCCTGCTCTACGCCGGCCTCTTGCTGCTCTCGCGTCCACCGCGGCTCAGTGAGATCGGGGAGCATTCGCCGGCCGCCGCGCAGCCGGCGACAGGTTAGTTCAGCGATCCGGAAACTCCCTATCGACTGGGGATTTTCGCCGATTTAGCCGATACTGACAGAGATGGAACAGGAACCCCGCGACCCCGAACCCGCCGGCGAACTCCCAGAGGCCATCACACCCCAGGCGGAAGCTACGATGCTCCCTGTCTGGCGTCGCGTACTCACAGAAGGCCGCGGCGCGGAGCTCACGCTGCCGGAGGCCGCAACCCTGCTCGGCGCTTCCGTCGACATGGTGCGGCGTCGCATCGAGGCAGGAGAGGCAGGAAAGGTCCAGGCCTTCCACGACGAACACGGCCGCATCCGCATCAGCGCCAGCGTCATACTCACGCCGGGCGGCGCCGAGGCCGAAGAGCCTGCCGATGCCGAATCGATGGCCCAACTGTGGTCCGAGCTCAAGGCCGTACATGAACAGCTCGCATCCTCGCGCGCCGAAGAAGCCCGTCTGCAAGAGGAGCTCGAAGCCGCCGAAATGGCCCTCGAATACACCATGACCGAGGTCGCGAACCTCTGGCGAGTGATGACCACCCGCAACCTCAGGCAGGCCGCCCGCAAAGCCAGCCACGAAAGCCACGAAGCCGGCAAAATCATCACCCTGGCAGAGCAGCGTCTGCGCATCCGCGCCAAGGTCGCCGACGTGCGCACCCTCGTCCGCCGCCGCAAATGGCCCTGGAGCCTCGTCAGCTAAGCAGCCCTCACTGCCAACAGCCGCCGCCGCACCATCAAAAGCCCGGATCCGTACCCACTACTTACCTTTATGTCATCCTGAGCGAAGTCGAAGGATCCACAGGGCCACGCCCGGCAGCCGTACCATACACTCCATTACGAATTGCACAAGACGACGCCCAGCTACGGACGCACGCTGGTGTTTCGACCTGTCCCGGCATGTCCCCTCGCCCTCTGGGAGAGGGTTAGGGTGAGGGCCTGCAGCGTACCGGGACCACAGTGAGCCTTCGGAAGCGACCGCGAACCGCACCCCGATAGCGACTTCAGAGAGGAGAAGTTTGGTACGCAATTCAGTGCTATTGCCGCTGCCTTTGAGCCCATCGAGGCGACCTTGCCCACTGGTCAACTGAACTTAACGCCCACCACACCCGCCGGACTCCCACCCGTAACAACCTCGTAGCACGCTAGAGCCGGTATTGCTCTTACCGAGTCGTCTGCCGGCCGAGCCACCTCGTGCAATTCGCACCGCGATGGCCGTAGGCCTCGCAGGCACTCGAAACCCCATTTAGATAGCGAGGCAAACATGCGCGTCTACCCACCCGAATCGAAAGCCGAAATCGCGGCGCAGCTCACGGCGCACGCAAAGCTGATCTGGGGCGACCAGCCCCCGATCAGCGAAACCGTCCTCGACACTGTCGCCGAAGCGCTGGCACTCGTCACCGCCATCGAAGTGCCCGACAGCGTCGAGCCCCTCTTCCCCTAGCCCACGCACGCACCGCCGTGCAACCCGAGATGGAGTACCCGAAATGACCACGATGTCTGAACTGCACACGATGGGCGTCGCCGAGATCGCCGAAGCGGTCGCGAGCAAGCAGCTATCGCCCGTCGACATCGCCCGTGAGCTACTGGAGCGCACCAGCAAGTACGACGGCCAGATCCGCGCCTGGAGCTTCATGGAGCGCGAGACTGTGCTCCTCGAAGCCCAGGCGATGGCCGACGAGGCCGCCGCCGGCGAGCTGCGAGGCCCCCTGCACGGCGTGCCCTTCGCGATCAAGGAGCAATTCGCCCTCGGCGGCGCGCCCAGCCGCGGCGACTGGACCGACCCCAACCCGCCGATCTCGCCCGAAGACGCCACCGTCGTCGCCCGGCTCAAAGCTGCCGGCGCCCTCGTCATGGGCAAGGCGTTCATGACCGGGCCCACCGGCATGCCGCCGAGCCGCAACCCCTGGAACCTCGAGTACTCGCCCGGCGGATCGAGCTCCGGCTCCGGCGCCGCCGTGGGCGCGCGCTTCGTGCCCTTCGCCCTCAGCGAGCAGACCGCGGGCTCCGGCATCCGGCCCGCCGCCTACAACGGCGTCAGCGGCTTCAAGCCCACCTTCGGACGCAACAGCCGCGCCGGCATGTTCACCCTCAGCTACTCCCAGGACCACCCCTGCATCATCGCCACCACCCTCGCCGACGTGATCCCGGTCTTCGCCGTCACCGCCGGCTACGACGAAGCCGACCCCACCTCACGCATGGACGGCGCCTTCAAGGGCGCAGCCACCCTGACCGGCGCCCCCAAGATCGGCGTCGTGCGCAACTTCTTCCCCGACATGACCGAGCCCGAAATGCAGGCCTGCATCGATGCCGCCGCAGCCAGGCTCGCCGCGGCCGGCGCGGAGGTCGTCGACTACTACCTTCCGAGCGACTTTGGCGCCGTCTGGGCCAACGCGGCGATAACCTCGAGCAGCGAGGGTGCAGTGGTCAACGCCAAGAAGATCGCCAGGGCCGGTGGCAAAGAGCCGGTGCGCGCGACGACGGCAGCGCCGGTGACCAAGTTCTCGAACTTCCCCCGCAGCGTCTCGCAGCTCATCCCTGCGCCGTTCTACGTCCAGGCCCAGCGCGTGCGCCGCTACCTGCGCGACCTCGTCGACGCCGACTTCGCAGCCAAAGGCCTCGACGCCATCCTCATGGCCACCGCGCCCGGCGCCGCACCCCACGACAACAGCCACTCCGGCGACGCCACCCTCTGCACCGCCTGGAGCCACACCGGCCAGCCCGCGATCAGCATCCCCGGCGGCCTCGACACCGCCGGCATGCCCCTCGGCCTCCAGTTCGTCAGCCCCACCATGACCGACGAACACCTCCTGGCCGTCGGCGTCTGGTGCCAGGACGTCCTCGGCCTGCTACCGGCTCCGGACCTGGCGACGACGGCAGTGTAGCCGCAACGGCGGCCCACAGCCTCGCAGTCACGCGCGAGAACCTCGAAGCGCCTGATGACTTATCCCTTCTCCCACTGGGAGAGGGTTAGGGTGAGGGCTTGCGACGCAAAGGAACGGCCGACCAGCCTCGAAACGCGCGCAAACCTCAGCCCGCCAACTGCGGCCGCGACCCTCTCCGACATGACGGAGGGGAGCCTCCAGCGACCACTTCGACCGATACAAGAAAACTTCCGAGCACAAAAAGAAGAGGCCCCTCAAATGAGGGGCCTCAAATTGCCTTGGTGGCGGGAGAGGGATTCGAACCCCCGACCTTCGGGTTATGAGCCCGACGAGCTACCGCTGCTCCATCCCGCGTCGGGTGTAACAACAACTAATAGAGTACGAGACTGGTACTTCCGCATGCAAACGGAAACATCGATTGTGCGCAAGTTTTAATGTAGGTCAAGCCCTCGACCATTAGTACGGCTTAGCTGAACACATTGCTGCGCTTACACATGCCGCCTATCAAGCGGGTGGTCTACCCGCGGTCTTACTCCTTACGGATGGGAGAACTCATCTTGAGGTGGGCTTCGCACTTAGATGCTTTCAGCGCTTATCCCTGCCGGACTTGGCTACCCGGCGGTGCTCTTGGCAGAACAACCGGTACACCAGCGGTCCGTCCATCCCGGTCCTCTCGTACTAGGGACAGCTCCTCTCAATTCTCCTACGCCCACACCGGATAGAGGCCGAACTGTCTCACGACGTTCTGAACCCAGCTCGCGTGCCGCTTTAACCGGCGAACAGCCGGACCCTTGGGACCTGCTCCAGCCCCAGGATGCGACGAGCCGACATCGAGGTGCCAAACCTTGCCGTCGCTGTGAACGCTTGGGCAAGATAAGCCTGTTATCCCCGGGGTAACTTATATCCGTTAAGCCACGGCCCTTCCACTCGGGACCGTAGGATCACTTTGCTCGACTTTCGTCCCTGCTCGGCTTGTAGGCCTCGCAGTCAAGCTCCCTTATGCCAATGCACTCGACGGGTGATTTCCATCCACCCTGAGGGAACCTTTAGGCGCCTCCGTTACCTTTTGGGAGGCGGCCGCCCCAGTCAAACTGCCCACCAGCCACTGTCCCGCTGCTTGATCAGAGGTTAGAAAGTAAACCAAAGAAGAGTGGTATTTCACCGTTGGCTCCCCTGAGCCCAAAAGCCCAGGTTCACAGCCTCCCACCTATCCTACGCATCTCTGGCCCACTATCAGTGGCAAGTTGCAGTAAAGCTCCACGGGGTCTATTTGTCCTGGTGCGGGTAACCCGCATCTTCACGGGTACTTCAATTTCGCCGAGTCCCTCGTTGAGACAGCGCCCAGATCGTTACGCCATTCGTGCGGGTCGGAACTTACCCGACAAGGAATTTCGCTACCTTAGGACCGTTATAGTTACGGCCGCCGTTCACTGGGGCTTCGGTTCAAGGCGTGAACCTCTCCCCTTAACCTTCCAGCACTGGGCAGGCGTCAGCCCCTATACATCGCCTTACGGCTTAGCAGAGACCTATGTTTTTGGTAAACAGTCGCCTGGGCCGGCTCCCTGCGGCCCCTGGCTGCTCCATCGTAAAGACTTCACAGCCGGGGGCGCTCCTTATCCCGAAGTTACGGAGCTATTTTGCCGAGTTCCTTAACGAGGGTTATCTCGATCACCTTAGGGTACTTACCCCCGCCCACCAGTGTCGGTTTGCGGTACGGGCACCAACAGTGCTAGTAACGAGGCTTTTCTTGCCAGTGTGGACTCAACAGACTCGCTTTGACTGACGTCTCCACTTGCTCCGACCCCTCCGCTTAACCTGGAGAGGGATTTTCCTCACTCCAGACGCCTACGGGCCAGCGACGCACCATGTCCAATGGGCACGCTCCACCTATCCTCCTGGGTCACCCCTTTACCTTAAAACGCCCTGTTAGTGGTGCTGGAATACTAACCAGCTGTCCATCGCTTACGGCTTTCGCCCTCAGCTTAGGCCCGACTAACCCTACGCGGATTAACCTTCCGTAGGAAACCTTGGGCATACGGTGGACCGATTTCTCGTTGGTCTTACGCTACTCATACCGGCATTCGCACTTCCGAACGCTCCAGCGCCGTTTACACGACCACCTTCACTGCAGAACGGAACGCTCCCCTACCCCTCCTGACTATTGTCAGAAAGCCATGGCTTCGGTAACAGGCTTGAGCCCCGCTGAATTGTCGGCGCAGAGCCACTCGACCAGTGAGCTATTACGCACTCTTTAAATGATGGCTGCTTCTGAGCCAACATCCTGGTTGTTTTAGCAACTCAACATCCTTTAACACTTAGCCTGTATTTGGGGACCTTAGCCGATGGTCTGGGTTGTTTCCCTTTCGACTACGAACGTTAGTGCCCGCAGTCTCACTCCCGGGTTAGCAACTTTGGCATTCGCGGTTTGATTGGGTTTGGTAAGCTATACGCCCCCTAGCCCATTCAGAGCCCTACCTCCAAAGCCCAACACCCGAGGCTGCCCCTAAAGGCATTTCGGGGAGAACCAGCTATCTCCTAGTTCGATTGGAATTTCTCCTCTACCCACAGCTCATCCGATAGACTTGTAACTCTAACCGGTTCGTGCCTCCACCCCGAGATTATCGGGGCTTCACACTGGCCATGGGTAGCTCACTAGGTTTCGGGTCTACTCCGTGCAACTGAATCGCCCTATTCAGACTCGCTTTCGCTCCGGCTCCGCAAGCTCCCTTGCTTAGCCTTGCTACACAGAGTAAGTCGCCGGCTCATTCTTCAATAGGCACGCCGTCATCCTGTTACAGACTCCGACTGCTTGTAGGCACACGGTTTCAGATCTATTTCACTCCCCTCCCGGGGTGCTTTTCACCTTTCCCTCACGGTACTGGTTCACTATCGGTCATCATGGGTATTTAGCCTTGGAAAGTGGTCTCCCCAGATTCCCGCGGGATTTCACGTGGCCCGCGGTACTCAAGGACACTGACAGAAGGCGTCTACGCTTTCGGCTACGGGTCTCTCACCCTCTATGGCCGTCCGTTCCAGGATCGTTCGCCTAACGTGACGCTTTGTAACTTCTTGGGAGCACTGCAGTCTCCCGGTCAGGCCTTACAACCCCGGTAGTGCATAGGCCTGCAGGCCGTTAAGCATTACCGGTTTAGGCTGCTCCCCGTTCGCTCGCCGCTACTAGGAGAATAATCTCTTTTCCTCGGGGTACTAAGATGTTTCAGTTCCCCCGGTACCCACCACTGGACCTATGTGTTCAGTCCAGGGCAACCCGACATGACTCGGGCTGAGTTTCCCCATTCGGGAATCTCCGGCTAAGCTTGCTAGACAGCAAACCGGAGCTTATCGCAGTCTTGCCACGCCCTTCTTCGGCCCATGACGCCAAGGCATCCTCCGTGCGCCCTTAGTAGCTTGACCTACATTAAGGCCCACGCGCAATCGAGATGTTTTTCGATTCACATGTAGTAATTGAAGTACCAGCTCGTACTCTATTCAGTTGTTAAGGTGCGTCCTTCCCGGAGGAAGAACATCCGGCGTAGCCGCCGGCCGGACGGGTGCTCCACTTCGGGAGAACCATTCCGGCCGTAGTCTTCACCTTTGTCTTGGCTTGTCAGCGCGGCACAGAAAAACCGGCCTGACTAGCAGGCCGGTTATCACGGTCTGTGTCAGAAGGTTAGCTGCGTTTGCTCCCGCGCTGCTTCATTCAAGCTCCAGTTTCTTAGCTTACCTCACGCAGTCAACGTCTTCAACCGCTCGGCCGCATTCGAGTGATAGTTGGTGGAGCCGAGGAGATTCGAACTCCTGACCTCCGCCTTGCAAAGGCGGCGCTCTCCCAACTAAGCTACGGCCCCTCTTTATCTCACACCGGCAACGCCGGCTATTTGACTGGTGGGCCATGGTGGACTCGAACCACCGGCCTCGGTCTTATCAGGACCGCGCTCTAACCAGCTGAGCTAATGGCCCCTTGCCGGCCACAAGCCCCAGGCCAAGCCCTCACGGTTGCCCACGATGGCCCAGCCCGGTGCCCGCAGCAAATGCCTGGGCACCTTGACCTCTAAATAGCGAAAGGAAGTAATTTTTCACCGGCGGGTAAATGCCGGGCGTCCTCAGAGTGGACGCGGTCTCTAACGGCTTCACCCTCCAGCCCGAAGACTCGAGAGGATTGGCCGAACGACCTGGGTTGCAAATGGACCGGCCTCTATACACCGTAGGCGTTTTGGTGGTCCATTTGCTCTCCCTAGAAAGGAGGTGATCCAGCCGCAGCTTCCGCTACGGCTACCTTGTTACGACTTCGCTCCAGTTACCGATCCCACCCTCGGCGCCTGCCTCCTTGCGGTTAGCTCAGCGACTTCAGGTGTTACCGGCTTCCATAGCGTGACGGGCGGTGTGTACAAGGCCCGGGAACGTATTCACCGCTGTGTGCTGACCAGCGGTTACTAGCAACTCCGCCTTCATGCAGGCGGGTTTCAGCCTGCAATCTGAACTGAGGCCGGCTTTAGGGATTAGCTCCGGATCGCTCCTTGGCAACCTGTTGTACCGACCATTGTAGCGTGCGAGTGGCCCAAGACGTAAGGGCCGTGCTGACTTGACGTCATCCCCGCCTTCCTCCCCGCTTTACGGGGCAGTCTCGCCAGAGAAATATAACTGGCAACAGGGGTTGCGCTCGTTGCGGGACTTAACCCAACACCTCACGGCACGAGCTGACGACAGCCATGCAGCACCTGTGCTAGCTCCCCGAAGGGTCCCTCACCTTTCGGATCAGTACCACTAGCATGTCAAGCCTTGGTAAGGTTCTTCGCGTTGCGACGAATTAAACCGCACGCTCCGCTGCTTGTGCGGGCCCCCGTCAATTCCTTTGAGTTTTAGCCTTGCGGCCGTACTCCCCAGGCGGGACACTTATTGCGTTAGCTGCGGCACGGAGGGGGTCGATACCCCCCACACCTAGTGTCCATCGTTTACGGCGTGGACTACCCGGGTATCTAATCCGGTTCGCTCCCCACGCTTTCGCGCCTCAGCGTCAGGTAATGCCCAGAAAGCCGCCTTCGCCACTGGTGTTCCTCCCGATATCTACGCATATCACCACTACACCGGGAATTCCACTTTCCTCTGCATCCCTCGAGTCTGCCAGTATCCAAGGACCTCTCCCAGTTGAGCCGGGAGCTTTCACCCTAGACTAAACAGACCGCCTGCGCGCCCTTTACGCCCAGTAAATCCGGACAACGCTCGCCACCTACGTATTACCGCGGCTGCTGGCACGTAGTTAGCCGTGGCTTATTCGCGGGGTACCGTCATCATCGTCCCCCGCAAAAGGGCTTTACGACCCTAAGGCCTTCATCGCCCACGCGGCGTTGCTGGGTCAGGCTTTCGCCCATTCCCAAGATTCCTAGCTGCTGCCTCCCGTAGGAGTCGGGGCCGTATCTCAGTCCCCGTGTGGCTGACCGTCCTCTCAGACCAGCTATCGATCGTTGCCTTGGTAGGCCGTTACCCCACCAACTAGCTAATCGAACGCAAGCCCCTCCAAAAGCGACCGAAGCCTTTAATGAGCCCTCCAGGGAAGACCCATCACATGCGGTATTAGCTCACCTTTCGGTGGGTTATTCCCCACTTTTGGGCAGGTTGCTTACGTGTTACTCACCCGTCCGCCACTGACCCGAAGGTCCGTTCGACTTGCATGCCTGAAGCACGCCGCCAGCGTTTATCCTGAGCCAGGATCAAACTCTCCGTAAGATCCTATCAAACTCGCTAAAACACGAGTCCGGATTTGAAAAAGTAAACGGGTTTACCCTTTACTTCCTTTCGCTATTCAGTTGTCAAGGTGCTTGCCCTCGTTTTGAGGCGCGTCATTCAGACTATCACCCGGAACCCGTACCAGTCAACTGACTGTTGCAGAGTCCAGGTGGTGTTCCTGTTAAGAACTAGGAGACTGGTGACGCCTGCTCCGGTATCTTCCCGGTTTGGCACTTGTGCGTCAAGCCATCTGAGGCCTAGATTTTCGGCGACTTGCCTCGGCTGCGCTGCAACCCGCCGCGCCAGACTCAAAATGTTCTTGCTAGCTGGCTCTATAGGTTATACGGTTAGGCCTGAATACAAAGGAGAGGAAAACTTGCAGGACGTCAGCTACGCGAAAGCTTCCAGCGTGGAAGATGCTATCGACCTTCTCAATAAGGGTGGGGCGACAGCGAGAGTTCTAGCGGGAGGCACGGACATCATCGTCCAGGCCCGCGAACGGCGGCGAGAGGTCAAGCTCTTCGTCGATATCAAAGACATCCCCGAAACCCAGGGGATCACCTACGACCCGGCGGCCGGCCTCACCATCGGCGCAGCCACGCCGGCCTACCGCATCTATAACAACGAAGACATCAAGACGAACTACCCCGCACTGGTCCAGGCCGTCTCCGTCATCGGCGGCGTCGCCATCCAGGGCCGCGCCAGCCTCGGCGGCAACCTCTGCAACTCCGGTCCCGCGGCCGATTCCGTGCCCGCGATGATCGTCTTGCAGGCCACGGCGACAATCGCCGGACCCAGCGGACGCCGCACCGTCCCGATCGAAGACTTCAACACCGGACCGGGACGCAACGTCCTGCAGCCCGGCGAGTTCGTCGTCTCGATCCACTTCCCCGCCCCGGCAGCCAACAGCGGCGCCGCCTGGGAGCGCTTCATCCCACGCAACGAGATGGACATCGCCGTCGTCAACGCCGGCACCTACGTCCGCTTCGAGGGCGACACCGTCGCCGACGCCCGCATCGCCATCGGCGCCGTCGCACCCATCTGCCTGCTGGTCAACGAGGCCGCGCAGGCCATCATCGGCAAGCCGCTGACTGACGAGACCATCGCAGCCGCCGGCGCAGCCGCCAAGGAAGCCGCCAAGCCCATCGAGGACATGCGCGGCACGATCAAACAGCGCAAGCATCTATCCGACGTGCTGGTCCAGCGAACGCTCCGCCTGGCAGCACAGCGAGCACGAGGGGGCTAACTTGAGCGACAAGATCGTTATCAACGCAACCATCAACGGCGAGGAGCAGGAGTTCCTCGCCGACACACGCGACAGCCTGCTCGATGCGCTGCGAGAGCGCATCGGCCTCACCGGCGTCAAGGAAGGCTGCAACAACGGCAACTGCGGCGCCTGCGCCGTGATCATGGACGGACGCCTGGTCAACTCCTGCTGCGTCATGGCCGCCGAAGTCGAAGGCACCGACATTACGACTGTCGAAGGTGTTGCCTCCCAGGACCACCTTCACCCCATCCAGCAAGCCTTCCTGGAGGAGGCGGCTCTGCAGTGCGGCATCTGCACCCCGGGGTTCATCATGTCCTCCAAGGCACTGCTGGAATCGAACCCCAACCCCAGCGAGCACGAGATTCGTTTCTGGCTCTCCGGAAACCTCTGCCGCTGCACCGGCTACGACAAGATCGTCAGAGCCGTGCAAAAGGCCGGCGAAATGATGCGAAGTTAGAGGTACCAACGAAATGGTAGCGACGAAAGAGTACAAGGTAATCGGCACCCGCCCGATCCGGCACGACGGCACCGACAAGGTGACCGGCCGGGCCCAGTACGGCGCCGACATCCACCTCACCGGCATGCTGTTCGGCCGGGTGAAGCGCAGCCCGCACGCCCACGCCATCATCAAGAACATCGATGCCTCCAAGGCGCTGGCCCTGCCCGGCGTCAAGGCCGTCATCACCCACGCCGACTTCCCGCGCCCGCCTGAGGGCGTCGGTGTCTCCGGTGAGGGTGCGCCGCAGCCGTGGCGCTTCCAGGTCGAGAACTTCCTCGCCAACAAGAAGGCGCTCTACCGCGGCCACGCCATCGCGGCCGTCGCGGCGACCGACCCGCACATCGCCGAGGACGCCCTCAACCTGATCGAGGTCGAGTACGAAGTGCTGCCGCCGGTGCTGGACGTGCGCGAGGCCATGGCCGACAGCGCGCCGATCCTCCACGACGACCTCCGCACCAAGGACACGACGCCCCTCGCCGAAGCGCTCGGACAAGGCGAGCAACATCGCGGCCCACAACCAGTTCTCCCGAGGCGACCTCGACAAGGGCTTCGCCGAGGCCGACATGGTCATCGAGCGTGAGTTCACGACCACGATGTACCACCAGGGCTACATCGAGCCCCACAACGGCACCGCCTACTGGAGCCGCGACGGTCACCTGACCGTCTGGAACAGCAGCCAGGGCCCCTTCGTCTTCCGCAACCAGCTCGCCAACGTCCTCCAGATCCCCATGCAGAAGGTCACCGTCATCCCGCTGGAGATCGGCGGCGGCTTCGGCGGCAAGCTCTACATGTACCTGGAGCCGCTCGCGGCCCTGCTGTCGAAGAAGACCGGCAAGCCCGTCAAGATGATCGATGACCCGCGAAGAGGTCTTCGAGGCCACCGGCCCCACCTCCGGCACCTACGTCCGCGTCAAGATGGGCGTGAAGAAGGACGGCACCATCACGGCTGGCGAGGCCTACATGGCCTTCGAGGCCGGCGCCTACCCGGGCTCTCCGGTCGGCGGCGGCATGAACGGCATCTTTGCCCCGTACGAACATCGAAAACCTCAAGGTCGACGGCTACGACGTGGTGCTGAACAAGCCCAAGACCGCCGCCTACCGCGCTCCCGGCACGCCCGCCGGTGAGTTCCCCGGCGACGTCGTGATCAACGAGCTCTGCGAAGCACCTTGGCACTGGACCCGATGGACGTCCGCATCAAGAACGCCGCCAAGGACGAGGGTCCACGCCCCTGGGGCGGCAACTGGCGCCGTGATCGGCGTCGTCGCCAGGTCATGGAAGCCATGAAGAACCACCCGCACTACCAGTCCGAGCTCCAGGGTGAGAACCGCGGCCGCGGCGTCGCCATGGGCTACTGGGGCAACGCCGGCGGCGAGACCAGCTCCAGCGCCAGCGTCAACGCCGACGGCACCGTCAACCTCGTCCTCGGCTCCGTCGACATCGGCGGCACCCGCCCGGCGCTGGCGATGCAGCTCGCCGAGACCCTCGGCATCACCGCCGAGGAGGTCTGGCCTCGCGTCGTCGACACCGACGGCGTCGGCTTCAACCTCTTCACCGCCGGCAGCCGCACGGCCTTCGCCGGTGGCTGGGCCGCCTACGAGCTCGGCATGGAGATTCGCCGCCAGATGGTCGAGCGCGCCGCCAAGATCTGGGAGTGCGACGCCGACCAGGTCACCTACGGCGACGACGGCGTCATCCGCGGCCCCAACGACAGCGAGGGCAAGGAGCGCAAGTTCACCTTCAAGGAGATCGCCGGGCAGCTTGGCCGCACCGGCGGCACCATCGAGGTCGGCGCCAACATCAACAAGGCTTCGGTGGGCCCGGCCTTCGCCGGCCACATCGTCGACGTCGAGGTCGACCAGGACACCGGCAAGGTGACAGATCCTGCGCTACACCGCCGTCCAGGACGTCGGCACCGCCATCCACCCCAGCTACGTCGAAGGCCAGATCCAGGGCGCCGTCGCCCAGGGCATTGGCATGGCGCTGACGGAGGAGTACCACTACGGCGGCGACGGCCGCATGCAGAACTCGAGCTACCTCGACTACCGCATGCCGACCGCGCTCGACCTGCCGATGATCGAGACGGTGCTCGTAGAGGTCCCGAACCCCGGCCACCCCTACGGCGTCCGCGGCGTCGGCGAAGTGCCGATCGTGCCGCCGCTGGCCGCGGTGCACAGTGCCATTGCCCAGGCGACCGGCATCCACTTCAACAACCTGCCCATGTCCCCTCAGGTCATCCTCGAAGGCCTGCTGGACGCCGAAGGCAAGTAACCGGCAGGCACGCAACGCCCTTACCGAAGGGCATTACTGACACGAAGAGGGGAGTGAGCCAGTCTCACTCCCCTCTCTCTTACCCCAAATGTCATCAGCTCCAAAGCCACCCCGTGGCAAGTCATCAGCCCAAAGCCTCGATGCGAGCACCCCCCAACTCCGTAGCCGAGGTGCCCACACCTCGGCGGTCATACGCACGGCTCCCCCTCTCGACGCCCAAGGCACATGCTCGACGTTATGTCGACCCATTTCTAGACCATGCGCTCCTCACACTCACCTGACCCTCGCCCTGGCTAGAGAGAGCCACAACAACATCCCGTGCTGAAGCAGGCACTGATTTAGCGCAACCGAGGTTCCCACACCTCCGCGGTCATACGCGCGACGCCCCCTCCAAACGCCCAAGGCCCATGTCCCCAACTCTTATGTCGGCCACCCTCTGCCCCGCCCCGCGCACTCGACCTTCCGAGCCCGCCTGACGCAAAATAGACTCGTGGTTACGATTTACATCCCCCAGGCCTTCCGCCAGTTCAGCAACGGCCGCGACTCTGTGCAGGTCGAGCTGCCCGGCGGCGGCAGCCTGCGCAAGACCATCGAGCTTCTCGAAGCGGAGTGCCCCGGCATCAAAGGCCCGCTCATGTTCGAGGGCGGCGTCCACCCCTCGATTGCCGTCTTCATCAACGACGAGCAGACCTCGCAGGGCATCATCGAGCACGTCCCGGAAGACGCCGAGATCCGTCTCCTCCCTGCCATGGGCGGCGGGTCCCTGCGCGATAGCTAATCGCGCTTCGCCTCTTGAAGGCAGCACCTCAGATGACCTCAAGGCATCCCGAGCCCGTCGAAGGACGTGAGCATCTCGGCGTGCTCCAGGCCTTCAAATGCGACAGCAGGCTGGCGCGTCCTTCGACAAGCAGAGCATGCCCGCCCTCTATCTCTTCAAGCGAAGCGAGAACCAATGTAGGGAGGAAGCTTCAGCTCCGTCCGCCCACCGCACCACCCTAAGCACGACGCCCCATGCGCCTTCCAAGGCTGCCGTTTGCCCGTTTGCCCGTTTGCCCGTTTGCCCGTTGCGTTTGCCCGTTTGCCCGTGCGATGATAGAAACTCATTCGACAGAAAGGACTGCCTCAACTCATGCCCACAGCCCGATGTCTCTGGTGCACCGACCCGCCCCTCGAAGAGGTCGCAGTCCTCAAGTGGCGCGGCACGCCCGTCGCCGCCGACGCGGACGAGAAGGAGCGCCTCACCGTCTCGCTTTGCCGCAAGCACCTGGAGCGCCTGCGCAAGGCCGGCGTGAAGGGTCGCGAGACCAAAGGCTGGTTCTACAAAGAGGGCTGGTGGTAGCCGCCTCTCGACGCGGCGCCCGCGGCTGACGAGAATACGATATGGCTTCAGCCGCTTCGTCCAACCCACCGCAGAACGAAAAACTGCCGTTCCCCCTGCAGGACGGCGAGCGAATCATCGAGATCTGTCGCCGGCACTGGCTCTATCTTTGGCCCATGCTCGCCGGCCAGGTCCTCGCCGGCCTGATCCCGGTGTTCTTCTTCACCTGGCTCCTGGACGCGGTCGGCGTCCTGCACGGCACGGGCTCACGCATTTTTCTCATCATCGCCGTGCTCTATCTCGTCTACTGGGCCGTTCGCCTCGTGCTCACCTGGTATCGCTTCCGCAACGACATCTGGGTGATCACGAACCAGCGCCTGATCGATAGCTACCGCCGTCACCCCTTCGATATGAGCATCTCCACCGCCGACCTCGTCAACGTCCAGGACATGAGCGTCGAACGCACCGGCGTGCTCAAGACGATGCTCGACTTCGGCGACATCATCTGCCAGACCGCCTCGATCGACCAGGACTTCAAGATCACCGGCGTGCCCAACCCGCGCGAGACCCAGGCCTTAGTCGACCGCGAGCGCGACCGTGAGCGCTCCCGCCTGCGCGGCCTCTAACCGTGAAGAGCTCGCCTCGGACCGCCGAGAATGACACCGATTCGCCGATGCAACGTAAGAGCAGTGTCACCTTGCACTGGGCCATCCTGCTCGCCGTCTACTGGGCGGTCCTCATTGCCGGCTCCATCATCGCCCTGACATCCGACCTCAACGAGCTCTACTTCGTTCTGCTTCTCGCCGCCGGCATCCCGGTCTACTTCATCGCCGCCAACGCGATCACGCGCCAGTACGACTTCACCCCACCCGCCCGAGTCGAATTACCGGACGCCGGCACCGTTCTGCCCGCGGCCGTAGGTACAGAAGATGCCCAGCGCAGACATCGCCCTGGCAGCGGCGGAGGCCCGCGCGCCCCATTTGCGCAAATTGGGCTAAGACGTCTCGGGGTTCACGCGCAGGCCGCCGTCATCCGGCGCTTCCTGAGCATCTTCCTCACCGTCAAGCTCCACGTCCGGCGCGAATGGCTGCTCCTCCATCGAGGACAATAGCCAGCTCCGATTCTCCAGCACGTAGTCCATCGCCACGCGCCCCGCAGCCGTCAGCGGCAGCGCCAGCAGCACGCCCGTCACGCCCAACAGTTCGGCGCCCGAAAGCACCGCGATCAGCACGATCACAGGCGGCAGGTTGAGCGTGCGCCCGTACACCCTCGGCACCAGGTACCGGTCCTCGAACTGCTGATACAGAAACAGGCCCACGAGCACGATCAACGCCTGCGTCGACGACTCCTGCAGCGCCGCGGCCACCGGCGGGACGATAGCGATGAAGGCGCCGATCAGCGGGATCACGTCGGCGAAAGCAGCCAGCACGGCAAATGCCAGCGGGTTCGGCACCCCCACGATGCGCAAAAGCACGAACGTGAACACACCGATCGCCATCGACGTGATCGCCTGGCCTCGTAGGAACCCACCGACCACACGGGTCAGCGACCAGAAAAGCTTGTCCGCCTCCTCCTTGCGATTGGGCGGAATGAACTGGCTGGCGAAGTTGCCCAGGCGTGGTGTATCGGCGAGCAGGTAGGCGGTGAGCACCATGATCGTGCTTACGGAGAAGATCACGGTCGCAACACGCTGCGTGTAGTCGAACGCAGCGCGTCCGGAGATCACCTCGTCCCAGTTGATGTTGCGCGCCCGGTCCTGCAGCTCGACGTGGATGCCGAACTTGTCCAGCAGTTCCTCGATCTCGCGCGCGGACTCCGGTAGGTTGTCGCGCGCCGCATCGGCCTCGTCGACGATCGCCGGGATCATGATGCTGAACATGAGCACCAGTGTCGCGAGGAACCCCAGTACCAGGATGATCACGGCGCCGGTACGCGGGATACCGCGATGCACCATCGCTTCCACGAAGGGCAGCAACCCCAGCATCAGTACGAAGGAAACCAGGAGGAGGACGATGACAGGCCAGAGCTCTATCAGGCCCCAGATCGCCAGCAGCGCCAGGCCGATGAGCAGGATGCCCCGGGCCGAGACTTCAATCTTGAGCAAGAAGCGTCTCTCCTGACCCGCCGAGGTTACTCTACAACTCACTTGGTTACGACGGCTACTGAGTAAGCCGGCATATCGGTATAATCGGGACGTAATGACTACTGAGATCGCTTTCTCGTTTGATGAAGCCGTGCGCACGCTCGGCGTGACGCCGGAGAAACTGACCAGGCTGATCGAAGAGGGCAAGATCCAGTCGACGCGTGAGGGCGGCCGCACCCGCATCTCCCGTCGCGCCATCCTCGACTACCTCGCCGAAGTCAGCTCCGTTCCGGCCATCGAGCGCAGCAAGCGCCGCTAGCGAGACCACCGCATGGCCACGTTCTTCCTGTGGCTCCTGCTCCTCGTCTTCTGCTGGCCGCTGGCGCTGCTGGCCCTTGTCCTCTACCCCATCGTCTGGCTGATCCTGCTGCCGTTTCGCATCTTCGGCATCGCCGTGGACGGCGTCCTGCAGACCATGCGAGCGATCATCCTCCTGCCCGCGCGCGCCCTCGGCGGCAAGCCCCGTTCGCGCGACGAAGCCTAGTACTGGAGAGCAACCATCATGTGCCGGAGCATCAAGACCCTACGCAGCGGCGCCACGCCCGCCACCCCCGAGGAGATCGAGGCGGCCGCGCTGCAGTTCGTACGCAAGATCAGCGGCTTTCGTAAGCCCACCAGCAAGCACGAGGAGGCCTTCCTCAACGCCGTGCGCGAGATCACCGGCTCCTCCGAGCGCCTGCTCGACTCCATCGCCGAGACCCTCAGCCCCAAGGCAGGCGCCAAGGCCTGACATGGCCCGCATAACGGTCTCGCGCCGCCGGTTGCTGCAGCTCGCGGCGTTGATGCCCGTTGGCGCCATCGTCGTCGCCTGCAGCGGTGGCGATGAAGATGATGACGCTGCCGCCGAGACGCCCCGTGTCGCCGGCGCCAGCCTCTCGGTCGCCACCCAAACGCCCGAAGCCACACCAACCGCCACGGCAACGCCCCCGCCGACCGCCACTCCGGAGCCATTCATCCTCCCGGCCGGCGAGGAGCAGGCGATGCTCATGACCGGCACCCCTTACGAGACGCCCTACTACGTCTACGCCACCGG
The DNA here is from genome assembly GCA_963768705.1 of uncultured Chloroflexia bacterium. GTDB lineage: Bacteria > Chloroflexota > Dehalococcoidia > DSTF01 > WHTK01 > WHTK01. Next base: position 155,682 of record CAVYJE010000028.1, on the reverse strand, counting down.
CAAGCAGGGCCCCATCCTCACCGTCCTCGGCGGCGTCCACGGCAACGAGCCCGGCGGCTGGCTGGCGGCTGAGCGCCTCGTCGAGGAGGTGCGCCCCACCGATGGCGCCTTCATCGTCGTACCGCGCGCCAACAAGCTGGCCATCGACCTCTTCGAGCGCACCACCGACGAGCTCGGCGACCTCAACCGCCTCTACCCCGGCGACCCGGACGGCCTGCCGATGGCCCAGATGGCCTACGAAATCGTCGAGATGCTCCGCAAGTACCACGCCACCCACGTCATCGACATGCACGAATCCTGGGCCTTCTACCGCGATCGCACCGAAACCGCGACCGGCACCGCCTACCTCGGCCAGACCGTGTCGTCACGAGGCGAACCCGGCGAATCGCTGGGCAAGCAACTCGTCGAGACCGTCAACACCACGCGCGTACAGCAGGCTTGGGAGAAGTTCACCTTCCGCCAGTGGCCGCCCACCGGCCTCCTTCCGGACCAGTCCGGCCTCAGCGTCACCCCGATCCCCACGCCGGCCGACGGCTTCACCGGCTATCGAGGCAGCCGCTCCAGCCTCGGCTTACCCACCCACATCCCCGGCCTGGCGGCGATCCTGGTCGAGATGGGCCAGCAGCAGGATCTCGAGCGCCGCGTCCAGCTCCACGTCGACATCGTCGAGGAAGCCCTGCGCGTCCTCGACGCGTAGCTCAGTTTCGTAGTTGCCAGTAGTCAGTTTTCGGATCCGGGCACTAACGGCACAACAGCCTCGAAGACTGAGAACTGAGAACTCGCCTCAGTGCGTATGCGACCCCGGACCGTGGCTGTGGCCATGACTGTGCCCGTGCGCATCGATGGCGGACGACGGCGACTCCACCGGCGCCGGTGACGAGCCGCCCTTCACGAACGACACCGGCATCGTGAACACGCGCTCGGCTTGTTCGTTGTCCTGAGGGCACATCGCCGGCTCAGTCGCGCGGCTGAACGGTCGCGACACCTCGAACTCGAGGCCGCACTTGGGGCACTTGAAGTCGTAGAGCGGCATGCGAGTTCTCCTGTTCTCTGCTGTCTTTACGGCGTCATTTTAGCAGGGGCGAAACCACCGTCCGTATCAGGCGAATCCCGAACGCTATAATGAGGCCATGACCGCCGCCGACTCCGCCGAGGGGCTTCTTAGCGAGCTACGCGACCAGGGCTTCAAGATCACTTCTCCCCGCAATCGCGTCATCGCCTCCGTCGCCAACCGCGAAGACAACTTCACGGCCGAGGAGCTCGCCGCCGAGCTCGACTCCATTGGCCGCGCCACGGTCTACCGCACCCTCAAGCTGCTGCTCGATCGGGGCCTCGTCTGCCGCATCGTCATGGGCGATGGCTCCGTGAGCTACCGCGCCAGCCACAAGGCCCACCACCACCACGTCGTCTGCGTAAGCTGCGGCGCCACCGAAGACGTACATATGAACGACGTCGAAGACGTCCTCGTCGGCGTACGCAACGCCACGGACTACGACATCGTCGGCCACCGCATCGAGATCTACGGCATCTGCCCCCGCTGCAAGGCCCTCCAGCCCGCCTGACCGCCGCTCCTAACGGACGCCTACCGCATCCTCCGCATCGACAAGGCTGATCCCGCCGCGCTCGTAGTCCACCCAGAGCTGCGTCCCGTCCGTCTCGAAGCTCACCGTGCCATTGAGGTCGGTTCGCAGCAGCGGCACATCCGCCAGCCGTAGACGCAACGTCGGTGACGGATGCCCGAACGAGTTGTCGGCCCCCACTGAGATGGCCGCGATTGACGGCGAGACCGCATCGAGGAACGGCTGTGTCGTGGCCCCATCGGAGCCGTGGTGCGACACCTTGAGCACCGTCGCCGAAACGTCCTCACCCGCAGCCAGGATCGCGTTCTCCGCATCGACTTCGATATCGCCCGTGAGCAGGAAGCTCACCTCGCCGTAGACCAGTCGCAGCACCACCGCGTTGTTGTTCAGGTCGTCCTCCGTGCCGTAGAGCAACGCCGGTTGCGGATGCACCACCTCCATACGGACGCCGTCACCCAACTCGATGACCTGTCCTGCCTGCGCGAACGCCACCGGCAGCCCTCGTCGCGACACCTCGTCCTCCCACGCCCTCGACGCCGCCGACTGCCCCTTGATGCCGTTCCACAACACCGCGCCCACGTCGTAGCGCTCCAGCACGTCGATCAGGCCCGTGACATGGTCGTCCTGGGCATGCGTCAGCACCATCAGGTCGATGCGCCGGTCCGATGGCCCCATCTCCTCGCCCAGCGCGTGCATGAGCCGCGCCCCACTCGGCCCGCCGTCGATCAGCACCCGCGCCCCCGATGGCGCGTCGATCAAGATCGCGTCGCCCTGCCCCACGTCCAGGATCGAAACCCGCAGGTGGTGGTCGACAGGGTGCAATGCTCCCCACCAAAGGAAGCCGCCAACCGCCATCGACGCGACCGCAAGCACCGGCACCGGACGCAAGCGGACGCTTGCAGGCAATTCGAGAGTCTCCGCCCGAGGCCGTGAGACCAGCAGCGCAACGACTCCAATCACTCCGTACGCGGCCAGCGACTTTGCCAAACCGAAGCCACCGATCGACACCGACGCCATCGGCAGGTCCGAAGCCACTTCCGCCAACACGACGAGGTAGTGCAGCGGCAGGTACGCCAACTCACCTACGAGGCGGCCGGCTCCCGTATCGATGGCCCCCACCGCCGACGTAACGAAGGCGCCGAAGAGCGCGAGGGCAAACGCCGGCGCCGCCAGCAGGTTCGCGGGCAGCGACACCAGCGAGAGCCGCCCAAAGCTCGACGCGATGATCGGCAGCACGGCGATGGTCGCTGCGGTGGTTACGGCCACCTGCTCTGCCACGAACGACGCGATGCCGCCGGGCATCGCGGGCACAAGCAGCGCCAGCAGTCGCTCCCGCAGCGGTGTCGCCAGCAGCACGAGGCCCAGCGTCGCCGCAAAGCTGAGCTGGAACGAAACGTCCTCGATGATCAGAGGCCGCCACAGCACCAGCCCGGCGCCCGCCAGCGCCACGCCCGTGAGCGCGCTCCCCGGCCTCCCCGCCAGCGTCGCCCCCAGCATGACCAGCGCCATCAGCATCGCTCGCAGCACCGACGGCGATCCGCCTACGAACACCGCGTACGCCACCACCACGGCCATCGCGATCGCCGTTGCCCTGCGGCGGCCCGCCAGCGGTGTTAGCGCCCCGATCACCGCCCCCGCGACCAACATCACGTTGTAGCCCGAAATCGCGATCAGGTGGGAGATGCCCGCCGCGTTGAACGCCTCGTTCACGTCGTCCGGAATCGTCGAGCGCTGGCCCAGAAGGATGCCACGCGCCAACGCCGCTTCCGGCTCCGGCAACGTCCGTGCCAGCGCCTCGCCCAGCGGCGCGCGCGTCTCGATCACGAAGCGCTGGAGGTCGTCGCCCCCGTCGTGCCGCAGCAGTGCCGTGCCCGGATACACCGCTGTCGAGACGATGCCCTGCCGCGCCAGGTAATCGCGGTAGTCGAACGTTTCGAACACCGGCGGCGTCTCCAGCTTCGCCGTCAGCTCCACGATGTCGCCGTAGGCGTAGCGAGGGAACACGCGCTGCGTCACCACCACCCGCCCGTCGATCTCCTGCCAGGCGCCCTCAATCTCAACCCCCACGACGTCCACGACGAAGCGCTGGCTCGTCTCCCGCTCCTCCGGCTCCGTGCTCACCGTGCCGATCAGGTGCACGGCCTCACCGTCGTTGTACACGGCGACGCCCTGAGGCTCGTCCGGCGGCAAAGCAGACTCGTAGCGCACGAGGCTCAGGACGCCCGCAACCACGACGACGCCCACGAGCAGCGCCCGCGAGTACTCGCCCGTAAGCACCCAGCCCAGAGCAAGCCCGCCACCGCCAAGCACGAACGCGGGCCACCACGATGCCAGGCCCAAGGCGCCCAGTGATGCCCCCGCGAGCCACGCGATCGCGACGAGCAGCAGGATCAAGGCGCCGAAACCGTAACCATCGCCCGGATGCCGTCGAACGTCCGCTGCGGCACCAGGCCACGCGCCAGCACGTCCTCCACAGACGCGAAGGGGCCGTCGACCGCGCGCGAGTCCACGATGCGCCGCGAGTACGCCTCGCCGATGCCGGGCAGGGCGTCGAGTTGCTCCGGCGTTGCCACGTTGAGGTCGAGCGGCTCCCCTGGCGTCAGCACGACCGTAGCGGGCGCATCGGGCCCTTCAATCAAGACCTGCTCGCCGTCTCGCAGATGTCGCGCCAGGTTGATCGCCTCGAGGTCAGCGCCATCGTTTGCGCCACCGGCCGCGGCCACGGCGTCCTCGACCCGGTCGCCCGACGCCAGCTCGTACACACCCGGCGCCGCCACCGCACCGGCGACATGCACTCGGATCGCCGTACCCGGCGCGAGCGCGTCTTCGTGCAGAACCACCACGGGCGCATCGTGCGGGCGCAGCACATCTCGCGCTGCCAGGCCGGAGAGCAGCACGAGGCCGGAAAGGGCGACGACCAGGAAGGGGTTCCGTTCCAGCCAGGCGAGCATCCGTGCCTACCTCAACGCCCGGCGGGATGGGCTACTGACGCTTATACGAGCATCAGGCCCACGAGTCAACTATCTGCCGATGAAGATCGGGTTCCAATTCGAAGGTGCTATATACTTGAGCCTCGACAGACGACAATTCTTTGAGAGACAGCGCCGATGCACGGACGCGACCTTTTGTCTATTTCCGAGCTCCTGCCTGACGAGCTCACCATGCTGCTTCAAACCGCCATGTCGATGAAGCGCGATGGCTCTCGGCCCGTGCTCGAAGGCAAGACCGTTGCCATGCTCTTCGAGAAGCCCTCCCTGCGTACGCGCGTGAGCTTCGAGGTTGGCATGAAGTCAGCTCGGAGGCCACGCGATCTACCTCTCGCAGTCAGAGGTCGGCCTCGGCCAGCGCGAGCCCGTCAAGGACGTCGCGCGCGTGCTCAGCCGCTACGTCGCCGGCATCGTCGCCCGCACCTACGCCCAGCAGACCCTCTTCGAGCTGGCAGAGGCCGCCGACGTCCCCGTGGTCAACGCCCTCTCCGACGACGAGCACCCCTGCCAGGCCCTCGCCGACCTCCTCACGGTGCAGGAGCACAAGGGCCGCCTCAAGGGCGTCCGCATCGCCTTCATCGGCGATGGCAACAACGTCGCCGCCTCGCTTGCGGTCGCCTGCGGTCTCGCCGGCGCCGAGTTCGTCATCGCCTCACCGGACGGCTACGCTCTGCCAGAGGTCATGGTCGACGTGGCCCGCAGCTGGGCGACCAAGACCGGCGGCGCCATCGAGACCGTCGTCGCCCCCGAAGACGCCGCCCGCGACGCCGACGTTATCTACACGGACGTCTGGACCTCAATGGGCCAGGAAGCGTCCTACCGAGAGCGCCTCGAGGTCTTTCGCGCCTACCACGTCGACCAGGCGCTGATGTCTCTCGCCAAGCCCGATGCCATCTTCATGCACGACCTGCCGGCTCACCGCGGCGAAGAGATCTCCGAGGAGGTCATCGAAGGGCCGCAGTCGGTCGTCTTCGACCAGGCCGAGAACAGACTACACGCACAGAAGGCCCTGCTCGCCGCGATCTTGGCGAGCGAGGCCCCGGCCTAGGGAGGCGCCGTGAGCGACTTCCTCGACAATATCTGGACCACACTTCAACGCCTGGACGGCGCCGCAGCCCTCGACATCCTGATCATCGCCGTGCTGATCTACGCCCTGCTCATGGCATTGCGTGGCACCACCGCGATGACCCTGCTGCGCGGCGCCGTGGCGATCATCATCATCATGTTCCTCCTGGGCCGCATCCTGGATCTCAGCGTCGTCAACTTCCTCGTGCGCAACTCCCTCACTGGTCTGGTCCTCGGTATCATCGTTATCTTCCAGCCGGAGATCCGGCGTACCCTCGAACGCGCGGGCCGCACCAGCGTACGGCGCTGGCTTCTCAACCCCAGCGATGACTTCTCGCTGGACGAGATCGCCACTGCCGTGACGGACCTCGCCCGTCAGCGCCACGGCGCCATCATGGTCATCGAGCGCAGCACCGGCCTTGAAGACCTCATCGAGAACGGCGTGCACATCGATGCAGAGCTCACCGCCCGCCTTCTGCGCGCCATCTTCTTCCCCAACTCGGCCCTGCACGACAAGGCGGTGATCATCCGGGAGAAGCGCATCGTCGCGGCCGGCTGCACCCTGCCGCTCTCGGTCGCTGGCGGTACGTCGCGCATGGGCACACGCCACCGCGCCGCCCTCGGCGTCAGTGAGGAAACCGACGCCGTCGCCGTCGTCGTGTCGGAAGAGACCGGTGGCATTTCGATCGCCTCAGAGGGGCGTCTGATCCCGCTGCGGGACGAGACGCGCCTGCGCTCCACACTGGAAGCCCTGCTCATGTCCCGGACAAGCCCTTTTAGACCAGCGGCCCAGGCAACCACCTAGTGTTTCGAAGCATGCCCGGTATGCGCCAAGCCATGACCCCTATCGCCCTCGCGATCGTCTCCCTGATCGCCGCTGTGGCGCTTTGGGTCGCCGTCACCGAGACCGAGAACCCCACCACGGACCAGGAGCTCCCCTTCTCGATCCCCCTGGAGCCCGTCGGTGTGCCGGACGGCCTCGCCGTCTACAGCATGTCGCCGGATGCTGTCGTCGTTACCGCACGCGCCACAGACGACGTCCTGGCGAAGCTCACGGCCTCGAACTTCCGCGCCACCGTCAACATGACCGGCATTCGCGACACCCAGTCGACTCAGAGCGTCGTGGTCGAAATCGTCGGCCTCGATGAGGAGGCCAACATCGTCGAGGTGTCCTCCCGGGCCACACGCGTCGTCCTCGAGACCAAGGTCAGCAAGACGGTGCCGGTGCAGGTCAACCGCCTCGGCTCGCTTGCCCAGGGCTTCACCATCGCCTCCACGACGACTGACCCGGCACAGGTGACAATCGTTGGCCCCGCCACCAGCGTCGACCTCGTCAAGCACGCCGACGCCGACGTTAACCTCACCGGCGTGCGCTCGAACATTGATCTGGCGTACGAGCTCACGCCCCGCGACGCCGGCGGCGCCATCCAGCCCCGCGTGACTATCGAGCCCAGCAGCGCCCAGGTTAGCCTGACGATCCAGCAGCTGGAAACACCCCAGATCGTCCCCGTGCAGGTGCAGACTCAGGGCACGGTGGCCAACGGCTACAACGTTGTCGGCATCACGCCCGACCCATGGAACGTGCTCGTAACTGGCTCACTGGAGACCCTGCAGAGCCTCGACTCTCTGCTGACCGAACCGATCGATGTCAGTGGCGCCAACGAAACCATTACGCGCTCAGTCGACCTCCAGATACCCGAGGGCGTTCAGGCCGAACGCGAGGCTATCGATGTCGTGATCGAAATCAAGCCGGCGCCTGGGTCTCGCGCCATCACGGTCGCGCCCGTCGTCACCAACGTCCCGGACGGCCTTAACGCGGTGCTGCAAACCTCCTCGCTCACCGTCAGGATCAGCGGCGACACCCCCGTGCTCAACGAGCTCACGGCGGCCGACATTCAGGCCACCGTCAACGCCTCGGGCCTCGCAGAAGGCTCTCACACGCTCGACGTCAAGGTTGTCGTGCCGAATAACGTACGGTTGGACGCTGTCGACCCACAGCAGGCCGTGATAGCGTTAAGACCATGACAATGACTGAGCCCGAGACGCCCAACACCGCGACCCGTAAACCGCTCGTCGCCATCGTGGGCAGGCCCAACGTAGGCAAGTCCGCCCTGTTCAACCGCATGATCGGCCACCGCAAGGCGATCGTCGAGGACATCCCGGGCACGACCCGCGACCGCCTCACCGGCGAAGTGGAGTGGCGCCTGCGCCTCTTCGACCTCACCGACACCGGCGGTCTCGCCGAACCGACCAGCGTCGCCGGCTCAGGCGCCTACATGGACGCGATTCGCGCTCAGGTCGATTCGGCCGTCGGAGACGCCGACCTCCTGCTCTTCATCGTCGACGTCAAGGCCGGCCTCACCGCCGCAGACTACGAAGTCGCCGCTATGCTGCGCCGAGCCGCCAAGACGACCATCCTCGTCGCCAACAAGGCAGACAACCAGCGCCGCGCCGACGAGTCTGCCCCCGAGTTCTACGAGCTCGGCCTCGGCGAGCCGGTCGCCGTCAGCGCCATTAACGGCGGCGGCGTCGGTGAGCTGCTCGACATGATCTCGGACATGCTGCCGCTCCTGCCCGAAGAGCCTGAGGAGGCCGGGCCGACCACCCGCCCACTGCGAGTCGCCATCATCGGCCGCCCCAACGTCGGCAAGTCCGCCCTGACCAACGCCCTCCTCGGCGAAGACCGCGTCATCGTCAGCGACATCGCCGGCACCACCCGCGACGCCGTCGACACGCGCATGAAGTACAAGGATCACGACATCACCCTTGTGGACACGGCGGGCATCCGCCGTCCCGGCCGCGTCGAGGGCTCCATCGAGCACTACAGCGTTATGCGCGCCAAGGATGCCGTGAAGCGCGCCGACGTCGCCGTCGTCGTCTTCGACGCCTCGATGCGGCTGCGGGCGCAGGACCTCCACATCATCGGCATCGCCCTCGAAGAATCGACCGGCCTCGTCGTCTGCGCCAACAAATGGGACCTCATCGCCGAGACGTGGGATCCGGAAAAGTTCCGCAACGCCATGCGCCGCCGCCTCCACTTCGCCACCTGGTCGGGCTTCGCCGTCGTCTCCGCCCTCGAAACCACCGGCCTGGATGAGCTCCTCGAAGAGGTCATCGTGGCCGGCGAAGAGCGCACGAAGCGCGTCCAGACCAGCGAGCTCAACGCCATCATCCGCGGCGCCCTCGCCCGCCGGCCGCCCACAATCGCCGGCAAGAAGCGCCTCAAGCTGCTTTATGTCACCCAGGTCGCCATCGAGCCGCCGACGTTCGTCTTCTTCGTCAACGACGCCGACCTGGTGTCCTCCGCCTACAAGCGCTACCTCGAAAACGCCCTGCGGCGCCAGTTCGGCTATCGCGCTGCCGGCCTCAAGCTGATCTTCCGTTCCCGCAGCGAGGAGTAGGATGCGCTCCACTGTCACCGTGCCCCCTTGGGGAAATACTGTGCGTTTCACAAGTCCCCTCACACTCATGGCGAGCATCGGGTGCTCTCCAGTCGCCTCGCCCCTCTTGGGGAGTATTGTTCTCTCCGCAGTCCCCTCGCCCCGCTGGGGAGAGGGATAGGGAGAGGGGCGTTCTCGTGGCCATCCTCATCGCCGCCATCACGGGCTACCTGCTGGGCTCGATCCCATTCGGCCTCATCGCCAGCAAGCTGCGAGGCGGCGTCGACCTCCGCGACTACGGCTCCGGCAAGACCGGCTTCACGAACAGCCTGCGCGTCCTCGGCCTCCGGGGCTCAGCTCCTGTGTTCGCAGGCGACTTCGCCAAGGGCCTCGCCGCCGCCCTCCTGCCCCTGCTCTATACGGACGACCCCTGGGCTCGCGCCATCGGCGGCCTCGCAGCCGTCATCGGCCACGTGTGGCCCGTGTTCGCGGGCTTCCGAGGCGGCCGCGGCGTGCTCACAGGCGCCGCCGTGCTCGTAGGGCTCAGCCCCATCGCCCTCATCGTCGTGCTGCCCATCGCCGGCCTCATCCTCTACCGCTGGCGCTACATGTCCCTTATGTCGATTAGCACTGCAGCCCTCGCGGCGGTCTCATTCGCCGTTTTCGCCGCCCTCGGCCTGCATCCCTGGGCCTTCGTTGTCGCGGCGGCCATCGGCAGCGCCCTGATCATCGTCCTGCACCACGACAACATCGAAAGGCTGCGCGCGGGCACGGAGCGCAAGGTGGGACAGCGCGTCGAGACCGGCCCCGCCGCCTCGCCGTCCTGATGGCGAACGTCGCCGTCATCGGCACCACGAGCTGGGGCACGACCCTCGCGGCCCTCTTCGCTCGCAACGGCAACGCCGTCTCCCTCATGGCCCGCAACGTCGCCGAAGCCGACGCCCTCGAGACCGCACGCGAAAATCGACGCCATCGACCCGGCCTGCGATTCCCGGACACCCTGCACGCCACCTTCGACCCCGAAGCCCTCGCCACCGCAGAGGTCGTCCTTATCGCCGTGCCCTCCGCCACGATGCGCCAGAACCTCATTCGCAGCGCCCCCGCCATCTCGCCCGACGCCGGCATCGTCAGCGCCACCAAGGGCATCGAGGCGCCCGACTGCCTGCGCATGTCGGAGGTCATCGCCACATTCGGCATCGAACCGGCGCGCATCATGGCCCTCTCCGGCCCCAACTTCGCCGGCGAGATCGCCCGCGGCCTGCCCGCCGCCACCGTCGTCGCGGGCACGGACGCCGAACGCCCGCGACAGGTGCAATCGCTGCTCAGCGGTCCCACCTTCCGCGTCTACACCAGCGAGGACCTCGTCGGCGTCGAGGTCGGCGGCGCCCTCAAGAACATCGTCGCCATCGCCTGCGGTCTCTCCGACGGACTCGGCTACGGCGAAAACGCCAAGGCCGGCTTGATCACGCGCGGCCTCGCCGAGATCACCCGCCTCGGCGTCGCCGCCGGCGCCAACCCCATGACCTTCCTCGGCCTCGCCGGCATAGGCGACCTCCTGCTCAGCTGCCAGACCAACCAGTCACGCAACCACGCCCTCGGCGTCGCCCTCGCCCAGGAGATGACCCTCGAAGAGGCCATCGAGTCGGCCGCCGGCGTTGTCGAAGGCGTCGAGACCGCCCGCTCCCTGCCCCGACTCGCCCAGCGTTACGGCGTCGCCATGCCGATCTGCGAGTCGCTCTACAGCGTCCTCTTCGAGGCCAAGCCCGCAATCGAAGCCGTCCGCGACCTCATGGCCCGCGCCACCCGCCCCGAACGCGACTAGCCCCACTCATCAATACCGCCGAGAAACCGCGCCATCCCCCGTGCGAGCCATCGCGATAGCGAGGCGAAGCAATCCCGGTGCTCTTCAGGCCAACATGATCACCACCAACCGCTCGGCAGGGTCACCGGCGCTACGTAGGGGCGCACGGTCGTGCGCCCCTACAGGGCTCCATCCCTCCCAGAAGGGCACCGTGGCTGATGGATTTGCCATCTCCCCACCCCGGTTTGACACGCCTCAAGACCACTGCTTAGATAGAATTAGATATGCCCCTCGAATCTGACCTCCAAGAAATCAGCGACGAAAACAAACGGCTCTCAGCCACCCAGCTCAAGAACCTCTCTGACCTCGATGGCGCGGACGTGCTCACGGTCTCCACAACTTGGCCCGAAATCGCCATGATGCGCCGGCTCAATATCGTGCGAGAGCTCAGCGAGCTCGCCGACGACAACGTCGAGCTCAACTTCGATGCCCTCTTCAAGGTCGCGCTCTCCGACGAGGAGCCCTACGTACGCGCCGCCGCCATCCGCGGCCTGGACGAGTACGAGGAGAGCGACCTCATCGCCCCCCTCATCGACCTTCTGCTCATCGATCAGGACATCGAGGTGCGCCGCGAAGCCGCCATCGCCCTCGGCCGCTACGCCCTCGCCGCCGAGCTGGAGCGCCTCAGCCACGCCGATGCCCGCGCCATCCGCAACGCCCTCATCGAGAGCGCCGAGGACATCGAGGAGGACGAACGCGTGCGTTCTCGCGCCATCGAAGCCCTGGGCGCCATCAGCGGCGAAGACACCCAGAACCTCATCGAGAGCATCTACATGGAAGACAGCCTTTGGCTCAAAGTCGGCGCCATCGACGCCATGGGCCGCAGCTGCGACGCCATGTGGCTGCCGACCGTCCTCCGCGAGACCGAGCACCGCGCGCCGGAGATGCGTCACGCCGCTGCCTTCGCTGCCGGCGAGATCGGGGAGAATGAGGCCATACCGCAGCTCCGTCGCATGGCCCTCATGGACCCGGACCGCGAAGTCCAGCTCGCCGCCATCCGCTCCCTCGGCGCCATCGGCGGCGCCACGGCCCGTGTCGCCCTGCAGGGCGTGCTCTACGAGGGCGACGAAGCCCTGCAAGAAGCGATCGAGGCAGCCGTGGCAGAAATCGACTTCGACGACGACCCACTGGGGGCGCCCTGATGGCGGGTTCAGGCCTGCGCACGGAGCGCGTGTTCTCGGCCGGCGGCGTCGTCTTCCGCGGCGATAACACCGGCCGCGAGGTCCTCCTCTGCGGTCGCACCGGCGACAAGCTCTGGTGCCTGCCGAAAGGCACACCTGAGCGCGGCGAATCCATGCAGCAAACGGCCCTGCGAGAAGTGCGCGAAGAGACCGGCGTCGAGGTCGAGCCCGAGGGCATCGTCGGCGACATCCGCTACTGGTTCTCGCGGCCGCAAGAAGGCGTGCGCTACTACAAGACGGTGCGCCACTACCTGTTCAAGCCCATCGGCGGCGACACGAGCCTGCACGACCACGAGTTCGACGACGTGCGCTGGTTTCCCGTAGAAGAAGCCCTGCGCATGCTGACCTATCGCAACGAGGGGCGTATTCTGCGTCAAGCAATCGATATGGCGGAAGGGCGCAAGGCAGAGAAGAACAATGACGGCAGTCGTTGAGGGAGAGGTGGCCCGCGGCACTCTGATCGTGCTCCGGACCAAGACGACGTCTGATGCGCCTCAGGACTACGAGTGGCGCCGTGACCCCGAACTCGCGACCTTCGACGCCGCGAGGCCCTACAACGGCAGCCTGCGCGAGTACATGTCGATCTTCGGCGACGAGCTCAGCTACCCCAGCCCCTACCGCAAGACCATCGCCGTCGAGGACCACGACGGCACCCACATCGGCAACGTCATGTACTACAACGCCGACTTTCACCGCCGCGAGGCCGAGATCGGCATCACCATCGGCCTGCGCGAGTACTGGAGCCGCGGCTACGGCACAGACCTCATGCGCACCTTCGCCGGCTACCTCTTCGAAGCCCTGAAGCTCGACCGCATCTACCTCAAGACCCTCGACTGGAACGTGCGCGCCCAACGCTGCTTCGAAAAGGCCGGATTCGCTCGCTACGGCGTCTCCCGCCGCGGCGACTACAACTTCATCCTCATGGAGATTCGCCGCGCCGACTTCTACGGCGAGGACGAAGAACCCACCCGCCCCTCTCACGCCTGATCGATTAGCGCACGCTCTACACCCACAGGCATGTGTGTCGCCCGCGGCTGGCGGTCTCAAATGCCCCCATGACTCCCGAAGCAGGCGCCCCCTCTCTGTGCGACGGAGAGGCGTGTCGACCCGCAGTGGACAGGGTGAGGAGCACAATTCCCGGCGTAGGGGTGCCCCTAGCGGGTACCCAGAGCCCCAGGTGGCAGCAACCAAGCGTCTTATATACCAAGAGCCCAACGTCTGGTCATTGCCGCGTCGCCGCGGTCGCGGGCGACCGCGGCGACGCGGCAATCTCGCATCGTGCACAGCAACCCCGGCAGGGCTAGGAACCGGCGTTCGCGTGGGCCTCAGACGCCATGTCATCCGCCGGCACCCTGACGCCCACCTCCGCCACCATCACGGCCAGCGCCGCCGGCGATCCGATCGCCAGCATCTGGAGCAGGAAGGCCCAGAACGATGCATCAGAGCCCTCAAGCGTCACTACGATCTGGTAGCAGGTATACACGAGCGCGGTCAGCACCAGCACGATCGCGCCCGCGAGCACAGCTCGCGGCGACACCACCCGCGCGAAGGCCAGAAGCAGCAACACAAACGTCAAACGGCTGTTCACGATCGCCACCGGTCCCCACCACGCATCTGAAGGCAGGCCCTCAGCCAGCTTCCAGGACGACGCCACCGCCGCCAGCGTCAGAGCGACTGCCAGCAGCCATACCAGCCCCGACCATTGCCGGAGAGAGCGCGGATACACCGCCGCTACGATCAGGAGTGCCGACCGCGCAATCACACCCGGCCACGACCAGAGAAAGTCCCAGAAGTCGCTCAGGAACAGGCTTTCCGGCGTATGAATCTCAATCGCACCATGCACCAACAGGAAGGCCAGCGCGGCAGTGACACCAACAAGGAGCCGGGTCTGGAGCGACTGCGTCGTCACGGCGACAAGCCACAGCAAAACGACGCCGCTCAGGCCACCCGCGAACAGCACGTTGATGAAGCCCCAGATCCCCGTGTCGCCGCTGCCGATGGCCATACGCGTGTCACTGACCTTGAGAGCAAGCGCCACGTGGCCAGCCACGAACAGCCCGATCAGCATCACCGGCGCTCGCGAGCGCTCCTCGGCAGGCCTCAGTCGCTCCGCCGAGAAGAAAACGAGGGCGCCGGACACGCCGTAAGGCAAGCCGTACGCCATCGCCTTCCAGAACGGTCCCCCGTCTCCCGGGCCCTCCGTGGCCTTCATCGTGAAGAGCAGACCGCCCGCCAGCACCACGAGTCCAGCCCGCCGCGCCAGCACGATCAGCGATTCGTTATCCAGCGCCGCCAGCCTGTCGATTCGCATACGAGAATGACCTTAACCGTCATACCCAACGCTGGCAACCTGCGCGATTGACAGAAGCAATCGCTTACCGTAGGTTCAATCGAGTGATCGTAATCTCCTTTATCCACGGAGGACGCTCCTAAACGGCTCACGCGGTCCGGCGAACCTGACGGCGTGCGCCCCGGGCTTTGTGCTTCGGGGCGTGTGTTTGTCCAGGCAATAGCGGCCGGACATTACCGACAAGGAAGCGCGAGCTCGGGCTCGCCCAGTGACGCGAAAGGCGGCAACGACGATGATCCTGCTCTACGCACAGGTTGGCGAGATAAGCGAAGAACAGCTCGACATGCTGGTCGACAACCTCGAGGAGGAGTGGCCGGAAGACCGCGACTACTACATCAACCGCGCCATGATCGAGATGCTCAAGGCTCGCGGAGCCGACAGCGTCCTCCTCCATCTCCTCAACGAAGCCCTTGGCACCCGCGACGAGGTCGACATCCTCTGGGTCGACACCGACGAGCTCGAAGCCGACGACGACGACGAGGACCTGTAGAATCACCCACGCCTCGGAAGCCACGTCAGGAGATACGCGAGCACGCCACCCTCACCATGACGCAAGCCATCGGCCACGGCCGAACGAAGCGAGGAGAGTCCAGAGGTACCAGGGGCAAGGCCCAGCACCGGCTTGGGTGTCCTCCCAATCATGAAGCCACCCCGGCGGCACTCCCTCCAAGCGAAGCGAGGACAAGCAGGGGTAGCGGGGGCGAAGCCCTTGCGCGGCGGCTTGGGGGGTGTCCCCCACACTCCCTTCCCTTAAGACTGAGCGGAGCAGCGCGCCAGCGATGCGCAGCACCTCCGAAGCAACCACGTAAGACGCGCCAGCCAGGCGTGATCCCAATCCAGGAGCAACCCAATGTCTGACACCAACCCCGAGCTGCAGTTCGAGACCCTGGTCTCCCTGTGCAAGCGACGCGGCTTCGTGTTCCCCAGCAGCGAGATCTACGGCGGCATCGGGGGCTTCTGGGACTACGGACCGCTTGGTGTCGAGATGAAGCGCAACATCAAGAACCTCTGGTGGTCCGCCGTGGTCCAGGAGCGTGACGACGTCGTCGGTATCGATGCTTCGATCATCATGAACCCGAAGGTCTGGGAGGCCAGCGGCCACGTCGCCACCTTCACCGACCCGATGGTCGACTGCCGTAACTGCAAGCACCGCTTCCGCGCCGACCACCTGGAGTCGGACGTCTGCCCGGACTGCGGCGTCAAGGGCCAGCTCACGGAAGCGCGGCCCTTCAACCTCATGTTCAGGACCCACGTCGGTCCCGTCGAGGAGTCCGCCGCACCAGGTCTATCTGCGCCCCGAGACCGCTCAGGCCATGTTCACGAACTTCGAGAACGTGCTCACGTCGATGCGTCGCAAGCTGCCCTTCGGCATCGCCCAGCAAGGCCGCTCCTTCCGCAACGAGATCACGCCGGGCAACTTCATCTTTCGCCTGCGCGAGTTCGAGCAGATGGAGATGGAGTTCTTCTGCAAGCCCGGCACGGACGAAGAGTGGCACCAGCACTGGATCCAGGAGCGTATGGCCTGGTTCAAGCGCCTCGGCGTGCGCGACGAGAACCTGCGCCTGCGAGAGCACAGCCAGGATGAGCTCTCGCACTACTCAAAGGGCACCTACGATATCGAGTACCACTACGCCGCCCTCGGCTGGTCCGAGCTCGAAGGCATCGCCAACCGCACCGACTTCGACCTCTCGGCCCACTCCAGGGTCTCAGGCAAAGCCCTCACCTACTTCGATGAGGAGTCGAACGAGCACATCACCCCCTACGTCATCGAGCCCGCGGTCGGCGTCGACCGCACCTTCCTCGTGCTGCTCTACGACGCCTATCGCGAGGAAGAAGCTCCGACGGCGGACGGCAAGACCGAGAAGCGCGTCTACCTCCGCCTCCACCCCAGCGTGGCGCCGATCAAGGTCGCCGTGCTGCCCCTCTCCCGCAACGAGAAGCTGGGCCCGATCTCCCGCGAGGTGCACAAGCTCCTGCGACCCCACTTCATGACCCAGTTCGACGACGCCCAGTCCATCGGCCGCCGCTACCGCCGCCAGGACGAGATCGGCACGCCCCTCTGCGTCACCATCGACTTCGACACCCTGGACGACAACGCCGTCACCATCCGCGAACGAGACTCCATGCAGCAGACCCGCGTCCGCATCGAGGAGCTCCTCGGCACCCTGCAGGAAAAGCTCCGGGCGTAGACAGGCAGAAAGCAACCTCCTAAACGCCGAGACGCACGATACCCTTCGATGGTGCCAAGGCGAGGCGTCCCTCCCTGTCAACGGGGAGGGAATGAGGGAGGGGTTCGTCCACGACCTGAGCTGCACCAACCGACATCGACCAAAACGAAAAGAGGCGGCCAATCGGCCGCCTCTTTTGGCATCTGTTTGCTACAGCCGTTTAGCCGTGGGCTTCCTTCACCTTGGCGCGGGCGCCGTCCTTGTCGGAGTACCACAGCACGTTGATCTCAACGTAGGGCTTCATGTTGTCCGGGACGTCGTCCTCGGCGTAGATGGCCGTCACCGGGCAGGCAGGCTCGCAAGCGCCGCAGTCGATGCACTCGTCCGGGTTGATGTAGAGCATTTCATCCGCGGAGTCTTCCTCTGAAGACGTCGGGTGGATGCAGTCCACCGGGCAAACGTCAACACAAGATCGGTCCTTGGTGCCGATGCACGCGTCGGTGATTACATAGGCCACTGGTTACTTCTCCTTTTAGTTCTTGGTCCCACTCGCCGTCATTCTAGAACGGTTTTCAGCTAACAGGGAAGTCATGATCGCCGGATCGAAATGATTCCTATGACGAATTCACGTCGCCGTAATAGCTCAGCCCTGCTTGCCGAACGGCCACCACTTGCGCTGAGGTTTGGCCGGCGGCAAAACCACCTGCTCGGGCTCCGCCAGGAGCTCTGCAAGGTCGTCATCCATCCGCCGCCGCAGCCGCAGCATCGCCTCCGCGACGTCCAACGTCAGGTGCGCGTCCTCTTCGACCTCGGGGAACAGATGAAGCAGGGTACGGTCGAAACCGGGCACCGTGCTACGACGGCCGTCCGGCCCTGCACGCAGTTCCAGCATGGGGTACGACTTCAGCTCCGAAATCGTCCCGAGCATGCCGGAGAGCAGGCGCCGGGCCTGGTCCTGGTTCAGGCTGATCGATGCGCTATCGCCACCTAGCTGAGGCTGCAGGATCGCAGCGACCTCGGCGAGACCGTGGTCGACAGGCTGCTTCGTGTACGGATCGAGCTCCGATCCGGGACGGCCAAGATGATATGCGACGGCCAGAAACACTAGCCGCGCATCTTCTTGTTGCAGCTGAACATCGGTGACGGACATGACAGATAAGCAAGCCGTCCGAGGCCGACGTGCGACCTCGGACGGCGATTACGATGCTACTTGTGCATCCGTTGCCATCTAGTCTTTTTCCGCATCTTCCGGTACTTATGCTTCCGGATCTTCTTGCGGCGCTTCTTTACGACGGACGACATCGCCCCTCCTTGAATTTAGACACGGGTCATTATAGCTGTTTCACGCCTTAGGCCAACATCGGTCAGTCTTTTGACCTGCCTCAGGCGTGCACCGCGACTTCCTCGCTGAGCCTGTAGGCATCCGTCACGTACTGCTGCAGCATGCGCTGGGCCGTGAAGTAGGAGCCGTTAATCGCAATCGTCGAGCGCATCACCCGGCCGTATGACTCCGGCGAGCCATAGAACATCGGCACGATGACGTAGTTGAGCTTGTTGTGCAGCCAGGCCCGTTCGACCTCAGGGTCATCGATGTCGGCAACGCCGTCCCCGATGTTCCAGCCCGTCACGCCCTCGATCCAGCCCTCCGGCCACCAGCCGTCCAGCACGCTCAGCGAAGGCACCCCGTTCAGCGCCGCCTTCATACCGCTCGTGCCCGAGGCCTCCATCGGCCGCTGCGGGTTGTTCAGCCACAGGTCGACACCGGAGCACAGAAGCTTCCCCAGCGTCATGTCGTGCTCTTCCAGGTAAACCACTGGTATCTCGCCCTGCAGCGCGTCACGAGCCTGGTAGACGCGACGGATGATGTCCTTCGCGGGCTCGTCGTGCGGATGGGCCTTGCCGGCGTAGACGAACTGGATACGCCCTGCCTCGTGGGCAATGCGCTTCAGGTTCTCGATGTTCCCGAACACGAGGTCGGCGCGCTTGTACGTCGCAGCCCGCCGCGCGAAGCCGATCGTCATCACGGAAGGGTCCAGCATCGTGCCCGTGCGCTTGAACACCTCGTCCAGCAACGCCCCTTTCGCCTTGCGGTGGGTCGAGATGATCTCATGCACCGGGATCGTCAGGGCACGGCGAAGCATATGCGAGTCGGCATTCCAGCCCTCGATGTATTCATCGAACAGCTTCGCCATCTGATTGGACGTCCACGTCCGGGCGTGCACGCCATTCGTAATCGAGTGGATCTTGTAGTCCGGGTACAGGCCCTGCGCCACCTGGCCGTGCAGCTGCGCCACACCGTTCACGTAACGCGAGAAGAACAGCCCCAGGTACGTCATGTTGAGCACGTGGCCTTCGACGCACGGCAGCTGGTGGATCGTCTCTGCGATCTCATCCCCGAGTACCTCAGTGACGAGGCCGATGGGGAAACGGTCGTGGCCGGCGGGCACCGGCGTGTGCGTCGTAAACACGCACTTGCTGCGCACCGTTGCGATCATCGCCGGGTCGGTCCAACCTGACGCGCGGCCGGGCTCCTCTTCGTAGAGCAGCGCCAGCGTCAGGAGGGCGCTGTGGCCCTCGTTCATGTGATACGTCTCGATGTCCTTGTAGCCCAGGGCGCGCAGCATCGCCACGCCGCCGATGCCCAGCACAGCTTCCTGGCGCAGCCTGTAGCGCTGATCGCCGCCGTAAAGCTGACCGGTGAGCGCGGCGTCTTCCGGCGCGTTCTCCGGCAGGTCCGCGTCCAGCATGTAGATCGGCACCTCGTCGCCGTGCACGCCCTGCAGGCGGTAGAGCCATGCACGCAGCACGACCTCACGGCCCTCCACCATCACCTTGGCCCGTTGCGGGCAGGGTTCCAGGAAGCGCTCCGGGTCCCAGACAGGCTGGTCCTCAGACTGATGGCCATCCGCGGCCAGATGCTGACGGAAGAAGCCCTGGCGATAGAGCAGGGTTACGGCAACGACGGGTACGCCCAAGTCGGCCGCTGCCCGCAAAGTGTCGCCGGAGAGGACGCCAAGGCCACCGCTGTAGGTCGGCATCTCAGTTCTTAGGCCAATCTCCATGGAGAGATAGGCAACGCGAGTCTCTGACGCCATGACACCTCGAATCAAATTGAACGCCGAGCAGTCATTAGATACTCGGCGTCAGCAACCCTTCGGTCAACGCGACTGGGAGACAGTTCGGTTAAGTTTGCGTCAGTCTTCACACCACGTTCGGTAACGGCCACTTGAGCTCGCAGCTCAGACAGCGCGCCTGGATCAGGGTGCCGTTGGACCAGTAGCTGATGGTGAAAGATTCGTGGCAGCGGGGGCATACTTGATCCCCCAGGCGCACTTCTCGTTGTTTCTCCGGCCCTGGAGCCGATTGCTGGCCTGTCATCGCCGGGACCTCGCTGATCTTGAGTTGCCTCAGTATACCAACGAGGTCCGGCGAGCCAGCGCTGCGACGGGGTGCAAAGTTCCGAGTCCGTCCTGACCCGGGCTTCGCTTAGTCGCCGGTCTCTTCCCCTACCAGGGGGTCAATCCTCATACCGAGCTGCACCAGGGTGCGAGCGAGGCGCCGGCGCATACCTTCGCGCACGACTTCGACCTCGAAATCGCCTTCCTCCAGCTCGAGCATTAGGCGAGCGTTCTCGCCAGCGAGGACTGCTTCATCGCGGGCGAGCGCCGCTATGTCCTCCGAAGCGTTCCAACTATACATACGTGACTTTTCCTTCCTTGCTTTCGGGTCTTTCGACCACACATAGAGTATAACTATGTATTCGGCATATGTCATTAGGAGTTGTTAATTATCTGTGAACACAAATTCGGTATTGCGCTTCACCTGTTCGAAGGGACAGGTGCTATCACGCGCATCTGATAGACGCCAGACATAGGAAAAGACCGCAACGACTTGCTGGCGAACGCCTACTGCCAACGCCTACTGAACGAAGAGCGTCCCCGTCATGTAGGGGTGAACCGTGCAGTGGAACCCGTAGCTACCCGGAGACGCCTGGACCGATAGCGCCACCGTGCACGGCCCCGAGCATGTCCCGCTGGTGCCAAGGCCGTCTACCGACACATTGTGCGGCACGAAGTTGTCCAGGTTGTTCAACGTAATTGTCACCGTCCCGGACGAGGCGTACAGCGCCGCCGGAGCGAACTGCAGACTCTGCGCCGTCAGGCTGACAGACCCACCACCGCCGGACGAAGGCGCCGTCGTCGCCGTCGGAGGCGCAGGGGCCGACGTGGCTGTGGGCGGTACGGGTGTCGCGGTCGGCGGCTCAGGGGTGGCCGTGGGTGGTTCAGGCGTCGCTGTGGGCGTATCGGTCGGCACCGGCGTATCTGTGGGTGCCGTCGTCGCTGTCGGGGGCACTGGCGTCGCCGTCGCGGCGGCAATCGTGACCTGCGCGGTCGGCGACTTCGTCGGCGTGGTCTCGACGCTTGTGCTGGAGGGCTTGGCTGTCGCCGTCCCCGGCGTCTCACTCGCGCTCGGCTTGTCGGAACCGCCGCCACAGGCAGCCGTCAACCCAAGTCCTGCCACCAGGAACACCATCACCAGGAACTTCACCGTACGCCGCTCCGCTCTCTAGGCAAAAAGAAGGAGGCTGCTATAGCACAGCCTCCCTCTGACTATCGACTGTTTACCCGTTAAGCGCTAGCGTCCACCCGGCTCTTCACCAGACCGGCGCTGCCGCCAAGGACCAGCACCAGCGCCAGGCCCAGCATCAGCCACGTCGCCGTGCTGTGCCCCTGGTCCAGCAGACCCGCGTCGCCCGTGTTCGGCGGCGTGATACCGCCGCCGCTGCCACCGGTAGGAGCCGGAGCCGCGGAACCAACCGCTGAACTCGGCGTCCATACCGAGGAACGCGTGCGGCGTGCCGTCTTCAGACGGCAGGAAGCAGACGAAAGCGTAACGTCCGGAAGCCAGCGGTCCGCCGAGGACAAAGTTGCCCTGGTCGCCCGGCTGGTACACGCCACCAAAGTCGACAAACTCGATGCCCGCGGGAAGGTCGTTTTCGCCCGCTTGCGCCAGGCTATCCAGGACTGCCGGAATGGCGTCGTTCGCTGTCCAGCTTCAGCACCACGACCTCGTGCGCCTGCGTACCGACGTTGCGTCACCTTGAATGCGAAGTTACCGTCCGCCGCCTGGATCGCAGCCGCGTTGAAGTTGAAGGCGTACTCCTGCAGCGAAAGATCGACCGCCGGCACACCCGGCGGGATCGGCCGAGAAGCCGTCATGCCGGCCCCCACCAGCCAGCCACCGTCGCTCTGAACGAACTGCCAATCCTCGTACAGAGAAAATCCGCCATCGAACGCGATGTCCACAGTGCCTGTAAAGACACCACCCTCCAGACGAACGTGAGACACCTTGGCACTCACGATGCTTCCGGAGTCATCCCACTGGGCAGCAATGCCTTCGACAGCATTGTCACGAGTGACGCCAAACTGATAATCCAGGCCCTCATCCGTGAAGTAGCCGGCGAAGGTTTCGAAGTCCTTCGCATTCCAGGCAGTAACCAGCGCATCGAGCGTACCTTCAATCGTCGGATCCGCGCTTGCGCTTCCACGATCAAATACAAGTGAACCGGCGCCGAGTATCAACCCGGCAACGACTGCTGTCAAAGACAGGAGCCTCAACCTGACCATGTAACTCTCCTTTTTAACCCACCGCGAGCACCGCCCATTTGGCTCACGTAGACAGGAGGACTAAAGGTACAGAGATACGTAACCAGTTCAATGAATCAGCATTACTTCGGGACAATGAAAAGGGTTACCCCAGCGCCATATCGACGACGGTCACGCCCTCGCCGCCCTCTCTGGGCTCGGCGAACTCGAAGCCCTTGACCAGCGGGTGCTTCGTCAGCATCTGGCGCACGGCGTTGCGCATCTTCCCTGTGCCCTTACCGTGCACGACGCGCAACCGCGGCACACCGGCCCGGAACCCGTCATCGAGGAACTTGTCGATCAGCGGCAGCGCCTCGTCCAGGGTCTGGCCGCGCACCTCGATCTCCTGAGCAGCGTACGCCGGCGCCCGCGGGATCACGGTGCGCTCCGCCGGCTTCGGTGTCGCCGCCTGCACGCGCACAACCTGACCGACGCCGACCCGTGCCCGCAGGCCCCCGAACGTTACGTCAAGTTCTCCCCGCGCGTCGGGCTTCGTCAGCACCTCGGCCGCCATCGGCACGCCCTGGATCCACACCTCTGCCCCGGGCACGATCTGCTCCGGTTGCAGCCCGCTGCGACGCCGGCGGCGCGAGCGCTTGCGGATGCCGCTTCGCCGTGTCGGAAGCCTGGCCGATCGCCTCGCGTGCCTCCGCGGCTTCCTCGGGCGTCACCTCGGCGACCAGACGTCGCTCCGCCATGCGGTGCGCTCGCTGCAGGCCGGCGCGTGCGGCTTCTACTTCGGCTTCGAGTGCCAGCGCAGCTTCGTCCAGCCGCCGTGCCCGCTCCTCGTCGATGCCCGCCAGGCGCTGCTCGATGTTGCGGCGGGCGTCCTCGGCCCGGCGGCGTGCCTCTTGCTCGCCCTGGCGCGCCTGCAGAGCAGCCTCACGCTCCTGGTGTAGCTCCGTCAGCAGCGACTCCATCGCCGCCTCTTCCGGCGCCAACGACTCCTGCGCCGTCCGCAGGATCGACTCCGGCAGGCCCAGGCGCGCCGCGATCGCCAACGCATTGCTGCGCCCCGGCACGCCCATGACGATGTGATACGTCGGCGAAAGCGTCACCGAGTCGAACTCGACCGCCGCGTTGACCACGCCCGGCGTCGAGTGCGCGAACAGCTTCAGCTCGCCGTGGTGCGTCGTCGCCATCGTCAGGGCGCCCTTGCCCAGCAGGTCCTGCAGCAACGCCCGGGCCAGCGCGGCGCCCTCGGCCGGGTCAGTGCCCGCCGCCAGCTCGTCCAGCAGCACCAGCGACTTCGGCCCCGCGCGCTCCAGCAGCGAGATCACGTTGCGCAGATGCCCGCTGAACGTCGACAGCGACTGCTCGATGCTCTGCTCGTCGCCGATGTCCGCCAGCACCTCTTCCAGCACCGGCAGCGTGCTCCCCGGCTCCGCCGGCACCGGCAGCCCCGACTGCGCCATCAGGCAAAGCAGCCCCACCGTCTTCAGCGCCACCGTCTTGCCGCCCGTGTTCGGCCCCGTGATCAGCAGCACGCGGTCGTCGCCGCCCATGCGCAACGAGATCGGCACCGGCGTCGTCAGCAGCGGGTGACGCGCCTCACGCAGCTCCAGCACCCCCGGCGATCGCTGCAGCCACGTCTCCGGCGCCGCGGCATCATGCCCCCTCTCCGCCAGCGGGGAGGGGGTTGGGGGAGGGGCTCTTCAGTTCCCGGCAGCACCGTCATCCCCGCTGGCGAGAGCTCCTCCGCCAGCCGCGCCGCCGACATCGCCAGGTCGAGCTGCGCCAGCAGCCCCACGTTCGGCCACGATGTCGCCCGCGACGGCGCCCACGACCTCGCTGAGCCGCCGCAGGATGCGCTCGACCTCCCGGCGCTCCTCGATCTGGTACTCGCGCCACTGGTTCCCCAGCTCCACGACCGCCAGCGGCTCGATGAATACCGTGGCGCCGCTGGACGAGACGTCGTGCACGATGCCGCGCACCTCGCCCCGGAAGTCGGCCTTCACCGGGATCACGTAGCGACCGTCTCGCAGCGTCACGAGCGACTCCTGCGCCGCCAGCCGACCCGCCGCGGACCCAAGGAACTCCTGCAGCTTCGCCTGCAGACGGTCGTGCGACACCTTGATGTTGCGCCGCAGCATCGTCAGCGCCGGCGACGCGCCATCGACCACCTCGCCGCGCTGGTCCAGTGCCCCACCGATCTCCGAGACCACCGCCTCGTGCTCGATCAGGTCCTCGCCCAGCCCGCCGAGGCGCGGGAACTGCGTCGCGACCCGCGTAAGCACGGCCCGCGCCTGGTGCGCCGCCCGTTGCGTCGCCGCCACCGCCAGAAGCTCCTGCCCATCCAGCGCGCCGCCGATGCTCGCCTTCTCCAGCCCCTGCCCGCACGTCGAGCGCGCTGTTCAGGTTCAGCGGCAGCCGGGCCGCCCGCAGCCGGATCGCCTCCGCGAGCACGTGCTGCCGCTCCAGCACCTCGTCGTAGTCCGGCGACGGCTTCAGCGCCAGCGCCAGCTCCCGCCCGCCCGAGAACGACGTCAGGGCAGCAAGGCGCGCCAGCACCTTGTCGTACTCGAGGACCCGAAGGGCGTGCTCATCCATGCCAGAAGAGTATCAAGGAACCGCCCTCAAGTAACCCAGACGCTCTGGAGCGCGACAAACCGCCCCCAGGCTCCTCGTTGCGAGCCATCGACCGGTAGGGAGAGGCGAAGCAATCCCGATCTACGCGACGGCCCGTTGACTCGAGCAAGTCCTTTGCGATGATGCAACCCTGTAGGGGCGCATGGCCATGCGCCCCTACGACGCCCGGCCGTTCTCGATCCCGCAGTGCGCCCTTCTCGCCTCGAGTATCAGCTATCAGCTATCAGCTATCAGCTCGAAGCTACCCCGCCTCGTACGCCTTCAGCCCCTCGATGTCCTTGTCGGCGATATCGACGTGCAGGAGGTCGTCGTACATCTCGACCACGTGCCGGATCGGCAGCACCACCTCGTGCTTGAAGATGAAGCCCCGCGCGATCACCAGCGCCTGAAGCTGCCCCGACGCCTCGTCGAAGATCAGCTGCTTCACGTCGCCCAGCTTCTCGTGCGGCTCGCGGCGCCAGACCGGCGTGCCCTCCGAGATGTCGATCTCGTTGTCGGACTTCCGCAGGTTCTCGTACAGCCACAGGCCGCTTGTGCTGTTGAAGATCGAGGAGAGGTGATTGAGCTGCGTCACCACGTCCGGCAGGTCGTACTCGTTCGGCGAAAGGTCCTTCGGCTCCTCGTACGTCTCTTCCGTGTACTCCGGCAGGTCCTTGAACTGCTCCGCCGTCAGCCCCAGGTCGACGCGCTCAGTCGTCGCGCTCGCCACGTCGCCGATGTCCACGACGCGGTCGTAGTCCAGCCCGAGGCCGCCCTGCCAGATCGGCCGCCCCGACCGCAAAAACCCGATGTCGACCACGACATGCGTAACCCGAAGGTCGCTGCGAGCCAGCACAACCCGGTGCAGCTCACCGAGCTTCTGGCCATCGCTGCTGTAAACGTCGGCACCGGCGCGTAGGTCATGGGGGAATATCGTCATGCCCAGATTATAGGCGCGCCGGTCGCACAATCGGGCAGTGCCGTTTGGGGCATCGGATTGCGAACTCGAGGCCACCCCATCTCCTCGTTGCGAGCCATCGACTGTAGGGAGAGGCGAAGCAATCCCGGTCCACCGACAGGGTTCGATCCGCGCACCAACATCCGAAAGATGACGGCGCCGTCGTAGGGGCGCATGGCCATGCGCCCCTACAGGGTTCCATAACGCACGCGAGCAGCCGTAGTTCAACGAACGGTCGCGAGAACGGGATTGCTTCGCCTCGCTATCGCGATGGCTCGCTACGAGGTGGCGATTGCCAAGAACTGATAACTGAAAACTGAAAACTGAAAACTCGCCCGCTACCGGATCCCCGCGTGCTTCATCACCACCCGGATGTCGTCGTAGCTCACGGCGCCGTTCAGCGCCTCGAACACCGGCTTGAGGAACGTGCCCGGAGTGCGCTCCGCAGCCGACCGCACTCGCGCGTACGTCACCTCGTCCACCCACGGCGATACGCTCTCAGGCTTGCGCTCCGCCACGTAGTCCTCGAGGTACGACGAGATCGTGCTGCGAGAACGACCCGTCTTCGCCGCCACGTCATCCAGCGAGCTCCCCTCATCGAACAGCTGGAAGGCCGTCGTCTTCGAGACGTTGCCCGTTGCCGCCGTGCGATGCACGGACTGCGGCAACGGTGGATGTTCCCGCACCCAGGTCGCGATCGCATCGAGGAACCGGGCGCCCAGGTCGGCCAGCTTCTTCTCGCCCACGCCCTTTATCCCTCGCAGGTCCTCCAGCGTCTTCGGGCGCGCCCGCGCCATGTCGCGCAGCACCGTGTCGCTGAACACGACGAACGGAGGCACGTCGCGCTCCTCGGCGATCGCCCGTCGCAGCTCTCGCAGGGCGCCGAACAGGCTGCGGTCGACGCCGCGCCAGCCCTCGCTCTCGTCTGACTTCGTCGCCGCGGCGACCAGAGGCGTCTTCAGGCGCGCTTCCGCCTTGCCCGCCCCCACCTTGCGGCCCTCCTCGGTCACCAGCAGCACGGGACGGTCGCCCTCCGTGCGCTCCAGCAGCCCCGTGCCCACCATCTGATACACGAGCTTCTGCAGGTGCTCCTTCGAAAGCGCCTTCAACGACCCGAACTGCGGCAGCTTGTCGTGATGCCGCGATTCGATGCGCTCCGAGTTGGAGCCGCGCAGCACGTCGACCACGTAGCCGACGCCGTACGGCACCCGCAGCCCCTGCACGCAGCCAATGACCTCCTGCGCGATCTCGTTGCCATCGGCCATGTCGGGCGCGTCGGAGAGACAGACGTCGCACGCTTTGCAGTTCGTTTCCGTGTACGCCTGGCCGAAGTACTCGGAGAGCTGCTTGTGGCGGCACACCTGCGCGCTCGCGAAGTTGTACATCTCGCTCACCAGCGCCAGCTGCGCCTGCGTGAACTCGGCCGGTTGCCCCGTTTCCGCCGCGCTGCGGTTCATCAGCGATTCCCATCGCCGGTAATCGCCGTTGCCGAAGAACAGCACGCACTCGGCTTCCAGCCCGTCTCGACCGGCTCGGCCCGTCTCCTGCTGGTAGTGCTCCAACGACTTCGGCATCGCGGCGTGGATCACGCACCGCACGTTGCTGCGGTCGATGCCCATGCCGAACGCCACGGTCGCCACGACCACATCCAGCTTCTCGGCCGTGAACGCCTCCTGCGTGCGCGCGCGCGTCTTGGCGTCGAGGCCGGCGTGGTACGGCGCCGCCTTGATCCCTTTCGCCTTCAGCACCTCGGCCACACGCTCCGTGTCGGCGCGACTGATGCAGTAGATGATCACGGCCTCGTCCTTGTGCGCCTGTACCGCTTCCACAAGCTGCGCGTCGATGTTCGCCCGCGCCATGACGCGATAGCTCAGGTTCGGCCGGTCGAAGCGACCCACCAGGACGTTCTCGTCTTTGAGCTTGAGCTGCTCGATGATGTCCTGGCGCACGCGCTCCGTCGCCGTCGCCGTGAAGGCGTGGATGCTCGCCTCCGGGAAGTGCTCCCGCAGCTCCGCCAACCGCCGGTACTCCGGCCGGAAGTCGTGGCCCCACTGCGAGATACAGTGCGCCTCATCGATCGCGAAGCTCGTGACCTGCGCCCGCTTCATCAGCGTGATAAACCACGGGTTCAGCAGCCGCTCCGGCGAAACGAACAGCAGCTTCAGCTTCCCCGCCATCAGCGCCCGCACGATGTCGGAGCGCTCCTGCTCGGTGATACCGCTGTGCATCGCCGCCGCCTCGTAGCCGTTCGCCCGCAGCGCGTCCACCTGGTCCTTCATCAGCGAGATCAGCGGCGACACCACCACGTCCGTACGCCCCGCCACCACCGGCGGGATCTGGTAGCACAACGACTTGCCCCCGCCCGTCGGCAGCACCACCAGCGAGTCCCGCTGCATCACCCCCGCATCGATGGCATCGCTCTGCAGCGGCCGCAGGCTCTTGTAGCCCCAGTAGCGGGACAACACGTCGGTGATCGAAGGCAGGGCAGTCTTGGCGGACAGGGCTTCGGCGGTGGTCATGACGGGGCGGTTACTCGCAATCTGCTCTTGAAGTTGACCTATTGTATCGCGCTTAATCGATGAAGCGCTTTAGCCATAAGCAAGCTGTGAAAACATCTAGCAGTATTAGGACAGATGTACTAGTCTGGCGTCAAGGGGCACTGAAAGACCTCACCCTCAACCCTCATGCGCTAAACTGGCCCTCAGAACCGTTACGAGACCACCGGAGCAACCCGATGCCCTGCTACCCCCGCAGCGCCCGACCATGACCGAGATCCTTTACCGAAAATGGCGCCCCACCCGCTTCAACGAGGTCGCGGGCCAGGAACACGTCGCCACCACCCTCAAGAACGCGCTTGCGACCGGCCGGGTGGCGCATGCCTACCTGTTCTCCGGCTCGCGCGGCACCGGTAAGACCAGCACCGGCCGCCTTCTCGCCAAGGCCCTCAACTGCACCGACCGCCAGGACGGCGAGCCCTGCAACCAGTGTGAGAGCTGTCAGTCCTTCCTCGCCGGCCGCGCCATGGACCTCATCGAGCTCGACGCCGCCAGCAACCGCGGCATCGATGAGATCCGCAGCCTGCGTGACAAGGTCGCCTTCGCCCCCGGCGCCGGCGACTACAAGGTCTACCTCATCGACGAAGTCCACATGCTCACGGACGCGGCCTTCAACGCCCTCCTCAAGACCCTGGAGGAGCCGCCGCCCCACGTCGTCTTCATCCTCGCCACCACGGAAGCCCACAAGCTCCCCGCCACCATCGCCTCCCGATGCCAGCGCTTCGATTTCAAGCGCATTCCCCTCGGCGCCGCCATGGCCCGCCTCCAGACGATCTGCGAAGGCGAGAACATCAAGGCGGACTCGGAGGCCCTGGAGCTCATCGCCCGCCAGGCCACGGGCTCTCTGCGCGACGGCACCAACCTCCTCGACCAGCTCGCTACCTCTTACGGCGGCGAGCTCACCGTAGATCGCGTTCGGGCCGGCCTCGGCCTCATCGCCGACGAGCGTGTGGCCCAGCTCGCCCGCGTCGTCCTGGGCGGCGATCTCGCAGGCGGCCTTGAGCTTATCGCCGCCGTGCGCGACGACGGCCTCGACCTGCGCCAGTTCCAGAAAGAGCTCATCGACGAGCTGCGAGAGCTCCTCATGGTCAAGTCCGGCCTCGCCCCGGCCGAAGGCGCCACCGAGGAACGCCTGCAGGAGCTGCGCAGCGCCAGCGCCGAGATCCCGACGGCCCAGATCCTCACGGCTCTCAAGGCCTTCGGTGAAGCCGACCTCAAGCAGGACCCCAACTCCACCCTTCCCCTCGACATCGCCCTCGCCGACTGCGTTTTACGGGATGAGAAAACAATCAAACAATCAAGCGCGCCGGCAGCCGTCGCCCAGCCGAGCAGCCAGCCCGTCACCCAACGGGCAGCGCCCTCAGCGCCCCCACCTCCGCCCCGGGAAGTCGCACCTCCTCCCCCAGCGCGCCCCGAGCCTGCTGCAACTCCAACCGCTCGCCCCGAGCCTGCCGCGCCTTCATCCGTTCGCCCGGAGCCTGTCGCAGGCCGCGAAGCGCCCAACACCACTGGCGCAGCCGCCTCCGCAGCACCGAGTCGCCCAACGCCCGAAGACAACCTGCCGGTGCCTCCGCCATGGCTGGACGAAGTACCGCCCCTCGGCGAACCGGCGACTGCGACGCCCACCAACGGCTCGGCCACGTCGGCCCCGAAAGCTGAAGAGCCTCCGCCGGCTCCTCAAGTCGCGCCCGAACCGCCTCCCGCTTCCCCCACGGCTGCACCTACGCCCGTCGGCGCCGGTCTGGCCGAGGCCCGAGAGTCCATGCGCCCGATCTACGAGAAGGCGAAGGCCGTCGGCTTCCAACTCGGCGCCCTGCTCAATGGCGGCTGCGATATCATTCAATCTGACGAGAGCGTCATCGTTCTGGGCTTCCGGCACGAGTTTCACGCCATCAAGGCGTCTGAGAAGCAGAACCTGGAGACCCTGACCCGCGTCGTCAGTGAGGTACTGGGCCGCGAGGTCATGGTGCGCTGCGAAGTTGCCGAAGATGTTGTGGCATGGACGCAGCGCGAAGCCAGCTCCCGCGGCCGCGATAACCCGCTGGTGCGGGCTGCGCAGGAGATGGGCGCTCAAGTAGTACGGACAGGACCGGACGAGGCGGGACCAGAGGGACAACGATGAACCAGGACATGCTCAAGCGATTGGCCGAGATGCAGGAGCAGCTCGCGAAGGCCCAGGAGGAGATCGAGAACCGCGTCGCCAAGGGCACGGCCGGTGGCGGCGCCGTCGAGGTCGAGATCACCGGCGGCTATAAAGTGAAGTCGCTCCACATCGAGCCCGACGTGGTCGACCCGGACGACATGAGCATGCTCGAAGACTTGGTCACGGCCGCCGTCAACGAGGCGCTGACGCAGGTGCAGGCCTTCCATGCCGAAGGTATGGGTGGCGCCATGCCGGACCTTGGCGGCCTCGGCATCCCCGGTCTCGGTGCCCCCGGCGCCGATGGCGGCACGCCTCCGCCCATGAACCGCGCCGCCCGTCGCGCCGGCAAGCGATAGCGCCGTGAACGAGCCCTGGCGCCCTTCCGGAGCCGCCGCACCGGTCGCACGCCTGATCGAGGAGCTGCACCGTCTGCCCGGCATCGGCCCCAAGAGCGCCCAGCGGCTTGCCTACCACATCCTCCGCTCCACCCAGGAAGAGGCTCAGGCCCTCGCCGAAGCCATCCTCGAGGTCAAAGAGAAGATCAAGCTCTGTTCGGTCTGCCAGAACACGACAGACGTCGAGCCCTGCCTGACCTGCAGCGACGACGCCCGCGACCGCAGCGTGATCTGCGTCGTCGAGGAGCCGCTCGACATCCTCGCCATCGAGCGCACCCGGGGCCATCGCGGGCTTTACCACGTCCTCCACGGCTCGATCTCGCCCATGGAGGGCATCGGCCCGGAGCAGCTCAAGATCCGTGAGCTCCTTGAACGCCTGCGCGACGGCAGCGTCACCGAGGTGATCATGGCCACGAACCCGAACCTGGAGGGCGAAGCCACGACGATGTACGTCAGCCGCCTCCTCCAGCCCCTTGGCGTGCGCGTCACGCGCCTCGCCCGCGGCCTGCCCATGGGCGGCGACCTCGAATACGCCGACGACCTCACGCTCGCCCGCGCCCTGGAGAGCCGCCAGGAGGTCTAGCCACGAGCTCGCCGTCCCACCTCCAGCGCCCACTGAACCCCATGCCTGACGACATCCAGCAGGCCCTTGTTTCGCGAGACCTAATGTCGGCGTACGAAGCGCGCCCCGCATACCAGCGCAACGACTACCTCGGCTGGATCACGCGCGCTAAACGTCCAGAAACTCGCTCGAAGCGCCTGCACCAGATGCTCGACGAATTGGCCCAGGGAGGCGTGTACATGGGCATGCGCCACAACCCCTCGGCGTAATCGACGTTGGAAAGAGCTCGTAGGTGAGGTATCTTTAGCAAGTGAGCATTGACCCGATTCGGCACGAGAATACCGAAGTTGTCTGGATTCAGAAGAATCGCGATTACCTCTGGGCTAAGCATGCAGGCCAGTGGATTGCCGTCGCGGGCGAAGAGCTGATTGCGACAGGTTCTACCCCCAGCGCAGTTCGGGAAGAAGCAGAGCAAAAGGGATATCCCCATGCCCTCATCACGGGCATTCGACGGCGCGAGTACCAGGGCATAAGGATGATCCGCTGAACCTGGGGTTCCCGCACGAATTCGTCTACTTTCGCGAGCCTGTTGTCCCCGTCACCCTAGTTTCCTTCGCCGGCACTCGTGTTGCCACCGAGGCTCTCATCGATACCGGCGCAGATCTCAGTTTGTTCGACGAACGTCTGGCCATTGAACTCGGCTTGCAGCTGCAAAGTCAGCCCTCCACTAGCCTGTCAGGCCTTGGTGGCCTGATCAGGGAGGCTAGACTTCGCCGAGTTGACCATCATGTTGCTGGATGAGCCCGACCTCCAGATCACGGTTGAAGCAGCATTCGCGCCCGAGGTTGAGTTGACCTTCGGCAACCTCATCGGCCTGGACGTACTGGAACACTTCGACTTCGCCCTATCCCATCGAGAACGCATCGGGTACCTGGGGCGCTCGCATTCATGATTCGCGCCGTGCTTTTCGACGTCGGCGGGCCGCTCGACCTCGAGATCGCGCACGAAGCGGCGATCGACGCCGACATTCGCGCAGGGCTTGGCCCGCGAGGGCTTCGTGGTTGACGAAGAAGCGTGGGCGGCCGCGAACCGGTACGCCGTCGACTCCTTCGCCCCGAGTGTCTACCGCGCCGTGATCTGGCGCCTGACTGGCGGCAACCACGAGGCCAGCGAGCGCATTTACGAGTGGATGGAGCGTACGAGTCACGAACGAGACTTCTTCGAGCTGCGACCCGGCATCGCCGAGGTCCTAGCGGCGCTCAAAAGACGCGGGCTCAAGCTCGGCCTCGCGGCCAACCAGCCCGCCGCCGTGCTCCAGCGACTGGAGCGACATGGCATCGCGCACTACTTTGAAAACCAGGGCATCAGCGGCGTCTACGGCTTCCGTAAGCCGGACGTGCGCCTCTTCCTCCGCGCCTGCGAGGACCTCGGTGTGGCGCCGGAGGAGTGCCTCATGGTCGGTGACCGCATCGACAACGACGTCGTGCCGGCGAAGCTCCTGGGCATGCGCGCGGTGCTCTTGCGCACCGGGCGTCACATCGCCCAACAACCTCGGTCTTGGGACGAAATCCCAGACGCCGAAGTACACGACGCCGCGGACATCCTGACGGCAATCGAAGCCCTGCTCTAGCTTCGGGCAAGAAGAGAGGGAGGCCTGTGAGACCTCCCTCTCTTACTAAAGGCGCTTCGGGTTCGCTAGAGCGCTGCGTCCCCGGATTCGCCGGTCCTCAGCCGCATGGCATCGTCAACCGGCATTACGAAAGCCTTGCCGTCACCGATGGAGCCCGTCTCGGCGTTCTCCTTGATTACCTGGAGAAGTTGGGCCACCGCAGCATCCGGCACCACGATCTCCATCTTCACTTTCGGAAGAAACTCGACCGCGTACTGGCGACCTCGCCATTGCTGGACGATGCCCTTCTGAACACCGTGGCCCTTGACCTCGCTGATCGTCATGCCGGGGTAGCCCAGCTCCTTCAGCGCTTCATGCACGATATTCAGCTTCTCTGGCCTGATGATTGCTTCAATCTTTTTCATGCCAACTTACTCCTTGGCTTCCTTGTCCGGTATCGACATAGACTACGCTCCGCCGCCCTGGCCATCGCCAACGAACATCATGCCAGACTCAGGCACTCGCTCGAAGTACGGGTAGCCCTCGACGCCGTGCTCGTCCACGTCCAGACCGCGCAGCTCTTCTTCCTCCGAGACTCGGAGACCGATGGTGTACTTGATCACCAGGAAGAGTATGCCCGAGGTAAGACACGTCCACACGATGATCGCTGCAGCACCCAGCGCCTGGATACCGAGCTGCTCGACGCCACCGCCCAGGAACAGACCGTAGACGTCGGACTCGACGCCGGTGTGGTCGAGGACACCCTGCTGGGTCGCGAAGAGACCTACCGAAAGGACGCCCCAGAGGCCTGCAAAGCCGTGCACCGACACGGCGCCAACCGGGTCGTCGATGCCGATCTTGTCGAGGAACTCGACACCGAACATTACGACGATGGCTGCAATTACGCCGATGACTACGGCGGCCCATGGGTCGACAGAAGCACAGGGCGCCGTGATGCCGACGAGGCCGCCGAGGGCGCCGTTGATCGCGAGGCCCATGTCGTACTTGCCCGTGCGCAACTTCGGCCAGAGATCGTCATGGCGACGGTACCAGCACCGGCCGCAAGCGTCGTGTTGACCGCAACCTTGGCTGCCAGCGCCGCAAGGCCACCGCTCAGGCCAAGCGTGGAACCGGGGTTGAAGCCGTACCAGCCGAACCACAGGATGAACATACCGAGAACGGCGATGGAGATGTTGTGGCCGGGAATCGGGTTGACGCCGCCGCCCTTGCTGAACTTGCCCAGGCGAGGGCCAACGATGATCGCACCCATGAGGCCGGCGAAGCCACCGACCATGTGGACGACACCGGAACCGGCGAAGTCCAGGTAGCCGTTCGTGCCAATCGGGTCGTCCGTGAAGGCGGTGAGCCAGCCGGCAGCCCCAGGCCCAGTGCACGACGACCGGGTAGATGATGGCCGAGATGAACACGCTGTAGAACAGGTACGCCTGGAACTTCGTGCGCTCCGCCATGGCGCCGGAAACGATCGTCGCGGCCGTTGCGGCGAAGGCGAACTGGAAGATCCAGCTTGCGTAGTCGCTGAAGCCGTGCAGGAAGAACTGGCTGTGGCCGATGAAGGCACCGTCAGACCCATAGGCAAACGCCCAACCGACGGCCCAGAAGGAAATTGCGCCAACACACCCGTCCAGGATGTTCTTCATGAGAATGTTGACGACGTTCTTCGAACGCACGAAGCCCGGCCTCGACCATGGCGAAGCCGGCCTGCATGAAGAACACCAGGAAGGCCGCGATCATCAGCCAGGCCTGGTCAAGGGCGCTTGCCAGGTCCTCAATGCTCGCGGCGTTGTCTTCAGCCGACTGGGCGTGCGCCGAGGCGATGAACGCGAGCGCGAGGGCCGCTCCCGACAAGACGGTGAGAGGCCTTCGGAATCGCAGAATTTTCTCTAGCATCTTTACCTCCGTGTGTTTTGCTATCCCCGACTGACTGCCTACGAACTCGTCAAGAAGCGCCCCCTTCACGTCCCTGTGCAGGCTCACCACCACCGGCGCCTCCGAGAAGGCCGTACCCCCTGCCTCGTACGGTCTCCAGCCGGTAGGGGAAAGAGTTGCGTAACTTGGACCTGAGCCTGCAGACGAGGACGTTAAGTCGTCTGGTTTCCTTTGGCCCCGTAGAACCCCACAGCAGACCGCTGAGCACGTCGAACGAGACGACGCGATCACGAAAGTCCGCCAAGTAGCGCAGCAACTCGAACTCCTGATACGTGAGGTTTGCGGGCTTTACGCCCACGGTTACTTTGAATGTCGCGAGATCGACCTTGACGTTGCCTAACTGCAGCTCTCCCGAGCCGGAATCGCTGCTCTCCTCGTGGAACGTCATGTCATCACCCATCGCCACCAAGTTGCTCACATGCGGAGACTAGGTATGCGATGTTTCACGCCGGTAACAGGATTGTTTCGGGGTTGTTACGTAACGTTTAAGAGGGGGTTACACAGATTGCAATGAAATTGATAGGTGAAGCAGGTTTCCTGCTTCACGGCCGAGCATTGTCGGCTTGCAACCACGCAAACGATAGCACCCCTTCGCCTTCCGGTCTTCTGTTACGCTCTCTCTAAGAGCGAGCCGTGCCGAAACCCCGCGTTTACAAGACCCAGGCGATCGTCCTGCGACAGCGCAAGCTGGGCGAGGCCGACAAGATCGTCACGCTCTACACCTCGCACGGCGGCCGCGTCGATGCCGTCGCCAAGGGCGTCCGGCGCACCAAGAGCAAGCTCGCCGGGCATCTGGAGCCGCTGACGCTGGGCTCCTACCTCCTCGCCGAGGGCCGAGAGCTCGATATCGTCACCCAGGCGGAGACGGTCGACGCCTTCCCCGGCCTGCGCGAGGACCTCGAACGACTCAGCCGCGGCCTCTACTGCGCCGAGCTCGTCGACCGCCTGACGCCGGAGCGCTCCGAGGGCAACCCGATCTTCCGGCTCCTGCACGAGACTCTGGGCTACCTCGGCACCTCACCCGGCTACGAGCTGGCCGTCCGCCGCTTTGAGCTGCGCCTGATGGACCAGCTCGGCTATCGGCCTGCCCTCTCCGCCTGCGCTGTCTGCGACTCAGCCGTTGCAGCCTCAGATGAACTACTGGAGCGTCTCCGTCGGCGGCGCCATCTGCCCCAACTGCACCGACGATTCGCTACGACTCGCCCCGCTGAGCCTCAACGCCCTGAAGATGCTGCGGCTGATCGAGCGCGGCAGCTTCGAGGACGCATCGCGCGTTCGGCTCTCCGGCGAGCTGGCCTTGGAGCTGCAGACCTGCCTTGGTGATTATGTAAGGTACGTTATGGAGCGCGACGTGCGCACCGCCCGCTTCGTCGAGAGCGTGCGCACGTTGCCGCCGCGAATCGTCGCTGCGGATGAAGCTGCGACCGCCATCGCAGAGGAAGCCTGATGGCGTCGCCCAGCGCATCCTGATCTTCGACCTCGACGGCACGCTCGTCGATTCGATGGGCCCGGCGGCCGACCTGTTCTGCGAGATGCTTGCAGCTGGAGTGCGGCATTCCGGACGAAGTCGCCCGCCCGATCTACACGCGCCTCATGGGCAAGGGCCCCAAAGCCCAGTTTGCGGCCGTGCTCCAGCAGCTCGAAGCGCATGGACGAAGCCCTGGTCGATGACCTGACGCGGCGCTACTGGCTGCGAGCGGAAGAAGACGTGCCGGATCTGTTCCCCGAAGTCCTCGATGTGCTGGAGGACTTGCGACGCGACGGCCACACGCTCGTCGTCAGCAGCGGCAGCATCCCGAGCTCCGTCGAGCGCAAGACGCGCGTCACCGGCATCGACCACCTGTTTCGACTCGCCCTGGGCTCAGACGAAGACGTGGCGGGCCTCGCGAAAGGCCCGGGGCACTTCGCGATGATCATGGACGCCCTCGACGTGACCGACTTCGGAGCTGCAGACACCATGGCGTCTTCATCGGCGACGGCGTCTACGACATGGAGGTTGCGCGCAAGGCCGGCATCCTCGGCATCGGACGCCTCACGGGTGGGAACGCCGACGTGCTGCGGCAGGCCGGCGCCAGCCACGTCATCGAGGACTTGCGAGAGATTGGCGGCGCTTCTCCACTCCCCGTAGATCGCTCAGCCATTGGTCTGACGTATACTTTCAGAGACTTACGCGACATTCGAGGAGTGAGCCGTGCCGCTATACGAGTACTACTGCGATAACTGTGATGGCGTGTTCGAGGAACTGCGCTCCATGCGCGAGTCCTCTGAGCCGTCGCCTTGCCCGCTGTGCGACCACGACAGCCAGCGCATCATGCCGACGTCGTTCGCGGCGTTCACCTTCCGTGACGGCATGCCGCGCCGCATCCCGGACGACTTCAAGTACTGGCACCACGACGGCCGCAAGGTGAAGAACATGAACACCGGCGGCGTCCCCATGAACGAGCACCCGGAGCTCTACAAGCCAAAGCCCCGTTCGCGCCCGACCAAGCACGACATCGACGTGAAGCGCGAGGTCAACTACCTCAAGGGCCGCCACGCCAAGATGATGGTCGATTCCGGCCTCTCGCCGGCCATCGGCCAGGACGGCAGGCCCATGCTCTCGCCGAAGTTCGGCGCCAGCGGCCACGTCGACCGCAAGATCCCGGACTAGCCGGCGAGCAGTCAGCTTTCAGCACTCAGCAACAGGAGCGGCCTTCGGGCCGCTCCTTTTTTGCGTCCGCTCGAGCACGCTCGACCCCGTTGCGAGCCATCGCGACAGCGAGGCGAAGCAATCTCGGGACGACATCCCGAAGGTCGATAAGACACCACACAGAGGACGCAGGCTGATTGCCAATGGCTGGAAGCTGAGTGCTAACGGCTTGCCTAGCTGCGGCGCTGGGTCACCCAGTACGCCACGTCGGTCAGCGACTCGCGCGCGCCCATCTCCTCGCTGACATTCGCCTCTTCGAGGGCGCGCAAGGCCTTGTCGCGGAAGTCGTGGGCCACCTTGAACGACTCGTCCAGGATGTCGGACTCGCGGATCATCTGCAGCGCCGTCTCCAGGTTCTTCGCCTTGTTGCGGCCGGCGAAGTAGCGCTTCACGGGGTTCTTGTCCGGGTAGCGCTCGATCAGGATCAGGGCCGGCAGAGTCAGGGTGCCCTGCATGAGGTCGCTGCCGGCCGGCTTGCCCATCTCGGACGAGTCGCCGGTGAAGTCGAGGATGTCGTCGACGATCTGGAACGCCATGCCGAGGTTCTCGCCGAAGTCCCGCAGCGACTGCGCTTGCGCCTCCGTGAGGCCGGCGACCATGGCGCCACCCTGCGCCGCCGTGGCGAACAGCGATGCCGTCTTGCCGTAGATGCGGTTGAAGTACTCACGCGTACCCTGACCGTAGCTGTAGGCGCCCAGGTCCTGATGCAGCTCGCCCGTCGCCATCTCCATCAGAGTGCGGGCAAACAGCCGGATCACCTCGATGTTGCCGGTGCGGGCGATCAGCTCGGCGGCGTGGGCGAACATGTAGTCGCCCACCATGACCGAGGCCGCGTTGCCCGCCAGCGAGTTCGCCGTCGCGCGACCACGTCGCGTCGGCGCCGCGTCGATCACGTCGTCGTGCACCAGCGTGGCGGAGTGCAGCAGCTCGATCGAGGCCGCCAGCGGCACCAGCAGGTCCAGGCTGTACTCGCCCATGCGTCCCGCGAGCAGGGCGATGGCGGGCCGAATGCGCTTGCCGCCGGCTTCCAGCACGTGGTCCAGCATGCGTGCCAGGAACGGGAAGTCGTCCGGCTTCAGCGATGCGATCAGCTCGTCGACCTTGCCGACGTCGTAGCGAACGGGGCCATAGAGCTCGGAGGAGATGCTGGGACTGGTCATCGGCTCGCCGCTCCTGTTCCTGCGACGACCGGCAGGCCGAACAACCGCGCGGCGTTGGCGCTCGTAGCCTCCGCGACGGCTTCGAGGGACAGACCCTGCTCCGCGGCGATCTGCTTCGCGGCCTCGACCACGTACGCCGGCTCGTTGCGCTTGCCCCGGTAGGCCTGCGGCGCACCATACGGCGAATCCGTCTCGATGACCAGTGACGACAACGGCAGCTGCGAGACGACCTCGCGCATGCCGGTCTGCTTCTTGTGCGTCACCGAGGTGTGCATCGAAATCACGAAGCCCAGGTCGATGTAGAAGCGGCGCCTGCTCCAGCGTGCCGGAGAAGTAGTGCATGACGCCCAACGGGCCGTCCGGCGAAGCTTTCGCGGACCTGGCGTGCCCATGGCGCCAGCACAGCCGCCGCGTCATCCCACGCGTCGCGGCAGTGCACGATCACGGGCATAGCGTGCGCTCTGGCCAGCCCCAGCATCTCCTCGATGCACGCGAGCTGCGCGTCCCGCGGCGAGTGCTCGTAGTAGTAGTCGAGGCCGATCTCGCCCACCGCGACGACCTTCGGGTGCGCCAGC
The DNA here is from genome assembly GCA_963768705.1 of uncultured Chloroflexia bacterium. Classification (GTDB taxonomy): domain Bacteria; phylum Chloroflexota; class Dehalococcoidia; order DSTF01; family WHTK01; genus WHTK01. The sequence goes on along the minus strand of CAVYJE010000028.1, from coordinate 116,304 downwards.
ATCGTCTCGATCTCACGGACGCGGCGCCTGCGTCCAGCTGTGAGGCCTCGTGCGGGTGGATAGCCTGCCGTCGCGTAGACGCCCTCTACGCTTCGGCCAGCGCGAGGCATCGCCGCGCCGTCGTCGAGGTCGACGCCCGGTACGACCATGCTGCTCGACGCCGGCCTCACGAGCGCGCTCGATCACGGCCTCGATGTCCTCCGCGAACTCTTCGCCCTGCAGGTGTGTGTGGGTATCGACGAAACGCAGGCTCACGATACCGGCTCCGGCATATCGAGCTTCTTGAACAGCGGCTTCGGCTCCTGCAGCGACGTGCCCGGCACGAGCCGACTCGTGCTCCAGCCCTGCGCATCGATAGCGTCGTTGTGGCCGAGCATCTCGTGCAGGCGCTGCGACGTGAACGGCAGGTAGGGATAGAACGCCAGCTTCAGCGCCTCGATGGCGCAGAGCGCCGTGTAGAGCGAGCGCGCCGCGGCGGGCTTGTCGGTCTCGCGCGTCTTCCAGGGCTCCTCCTGGTTGAGGTAACGGTTGACCTCCTGGGCATAGCCCATCGCGCCGCGCAGACCCTCGCGGAACTTGCACTCGGAGATGCTCTTGCCCACGGCCGCGAGCGCCTCCTCGCCCTGCTTCAGAAGCTCTTCGTCGCCCGGCTGCAGATCGCCCGGCTCCGGCACCTTCTCGTCGAAGTTGCGATACGTGATCGTCAGCACCCGGTTGACGAGGTTGCCCCAGGTCGAGACGAGCTCATCGTTGTTGCGGCGCACCAGGTCGTCGTCGCTGAACTCGCTGTCGGCTAGTCTCCGGCATGATCGCGGCGAGGTAGTAGCGCAGCGTGTCGGGGTCGTACCGCTCGAGGTAAGTCGGCAGGAACGGCGCCGTGCCGCGGCTCGTGCTCGCCTTCCAGCCGCCGAAGTTGACGTACTGGTTGGCCGGCACGTCGTAGGGCAGGTTGAGGCCGCCGTACATCATGCACCTGCGGCCGGCCAGCTCAGCGTGTGGAACCAGATGTTGTCCTTGCCGATGAAGTAGTACGACCTTCGCGCTCGGGTCCTCCCAGAAGTCGCGCCAGGCTTCGGGCGTGCCCTGCTTCTGCGCCCACTCCTTGGCCGCGGAGAGGTAGCCGATGACGTTCTCGAACCAGACGTAGATGCGCTTGGTGTCGTAGCCCTCCAGCGGGATCGGCACGCCCCACTCGAGGTCGCGCGTGATCGCGCGGTCGTTCAGACCCTCTGCGAGCACGCCCAGCGCGAAGCCGAGCACTGGCGCCGCCAGTGCTCCTTACCGGTGCTCAGCCACTGCTTCAGCTGCTCGTTGTAGGCGCTGAGGCGCAGGAAGAAGTGCTCGAGGCTCGCGCGCTCCGGCGTCGGAGCCGTCGAGACGGCAGCGCGGGTTGATCAGGTCGACCGGGTCCAGGGTGCGACCGCAGTTGTCGCACTGGTCGCCGCGGGCGCCCTCGATAGCCGCAGTGCGGGCAGGTGCCCTCGACGTAGCGGTCGGGCAGGAAGCGCCCCTCCTGGACACAGTAGGTCTGCTCCATGGTCTTCGAGGTAGAGGTCGCCCTGCTCGTAGAGCTTGAGGAAGATCTCCTGCGCCGTCTCGATGTGGTTCTGGGTGCCCGTCGTGGTGTAGAGGTCAAAGGTGATGCCGAGGCGCTCCCAGCAGTCGCAGGTACTCGGTGTGGTAGTGCGTCGACGACTTCCTGCGGGTCGTGCCCTCCTGCTCCGCCCGGATCGGCGATCGGCGTGCCGTGCTGGTCCGAGCCGGACACCATGGCGACACGGTTGCCGGCGACTGCGCTGGTAGCGGGCAAAGATATCGGCGGGAAGGTAGGCGCCGGCGATCTGTCCCAGGTGCAAGGACCCGTTGGGATAAGGCCACGCAACGCCGATAAGGATGGTTTCTGGCATGTATTCTCCCGCCTAGAAGGCAGGCTCAGTCTAACATCGCAGATACGCTTCAGCCCCGGATCGAAGGTGTAGCAACCTGTCCTAAATACCAGTGGCTGGGTATCAACAGATGATGAACGGCCATTGACCCTCACTTGGCACGTGGCTACGATTTGATAGTCACGCTCGATACCTGAGCAACTTTCATATCGGAGACCTATAGTGCAGAACCTTCGCATCCCTGGCCCAACACCGTGCCCGCCCGAGACGCTCAATGAGCTCTCGCGACAGATGATCAATCACCGCGGACCCGAGTTCGCCGAGATGCAGGGACGGATCATGGAGCGCCTCAAGCTCTTCTTCCGCACCGAGAACGAGGTCTACGTCTACACCACCTCCGGCACCGGCGTCATGGAAGCCGCCGTCGTCAACACGCTGTCCGAGGGCGACAAGGTGCTCGCCGTCTCGATCGGTGAGTTCGGCGCCCGCTTCGCTGATATCGCTGAGACTTTCGGCGCCAACGTCAAGCGGCTCGACTTCGAGCCCGGCACCCAGGCGGACGCCAAGGTCGTCGCCGAGAACGTGGAGCCCGACACCAAGGCCGTCATCGTCACCCACAACGAAACCTCCACCGGTGTCACAAACGACATCTCTGCGATCAGCAAGGCGGTCAAGGCCGTCAACCCGGAGGTCCTCCTCATCGTCGACGCCATCAGCTCCCTGGGCTGCCTGCCCTTCGCGACCGACGCCTGGGGCGTCGACGTCGCGACGACGGCCTCGCAGAAGGGCTTCATGATCCCGCCGGGCCTCGGCTTCATCACGATGAGCCCGCGCGCCTGGGCCGCTTACGAGCGCTCCGACATGCGCAAGTACTACATGGACATCGGCAAGGCTAAGAAGTACGCCGAGATCGGCCAGACGCCGTTCACGCCCGCCGTCTCCCTCTACTACGGCCTCGACCTCGCGCTGGACATGATGTACCAGGAGGGCCTCGAGCAGACCAACGCCCGTCACCACGCCGTCGCCGACTACACGCGCAACCGCATCAAGGCCCTGGGCCTCAAGCTCCTCGCCGAAGGCCCGCAGGCCTCCGACACCGTCACGAGCGTTGTCGTGCCCGAGGGCGTCGACGCCGAAGCAGCTGCTGAGCATCCTCAACAAGGAGTACGACACCGTGCTGGCGGCCGGACAGGGAAAGCTCGCCGGAAAGATCTTCCGCATCGGACACATGGGCATCGTCGACACGAAGGACATCGACGCCGCCATCGAAGCGCTTGCGACCGTCCTCGAGCAGCTCGGCTACAAAAAGCCGGCTGCCGTTAGCTGAGCCGCGGCCTCCGATGCCACGTGTACTGGTAACCGATCGCATCGGCGAAGAGGGTCTCGCGATCCTGCGAGACAAGCTCGAAGTGGACGTTATGCTCGGCATGACGCCCGAAGAGCTACTCGACGTCATCCCTAACTACGAAGCCCTGGCGGTGCGCAGCGAGACCAAAGTCACCGCTGAAGTGCTCAAAGCGGCCAAGAACCTCGTCGTCGTCGGCCGCGCCGGCGTCGGCGTCGACAACATCAACGTCGACGCCGCCACCGAGCGCGGCATCGTCGTGGTCAACGCCCCGGCAGCGCATCACGATCGCAACGGCGGAGCACACCCTCGGCATGATGCTGGCGCTGGCCCGCCACATCCCGAGGCGCACGCCTCGCTGACCGCCGGACAAGTGGGAACGCTCGAAGTTCGTCGGCGTCGAGCTGCGCGGCAAGACGCTCGGCGTCGTCGGCCTCGGCCGCATCGGCGCCGAGGTGGCCCGTCGCGCCCGCGCCTTCGAGATGCGCGTCATCGGCTACGACCCCTTCGTTATGCCGGAGCGCTTCCAGTCCATCGGCGTCAGCCTCGTCACCCTGGATGAGCTGCTGCGCGAGAGCGACTTCATCACCCTGCACCTGCCCCTCACGCCGCAAAACCACCACTTCCTGGACGACGAGCCAGTTCGCGCAGATGAAGCACGGCGTGCGGGTCATCAACGTCGCGCGCGGCGAGCTGATCTCCGAAGACGCGCTGGTACGCGCCCTCGACAGCGGCAAGGTCGCCGGCGCCGCCATCGACGTGTTCGAAAAGGAGCCGCCAGCCCCGGACTCGCAGCTGGTGCATCACCCAAACGTGGTCGTAACGCCGCACCTCGGCGCGTCGGCCGCCGAGGCGCAGGAGCGCCTCTCCGTGGACGTGGCGGAGCAGCTGATCACGGCCCTGCTGCGGCTGAGCCGGCTGCTTACGCCGTCAACGCGCCGTTCATCGCCGCCGAGGCCTTCAAGTTCATCGCACCGTTACCTGCAGGCCGCGACGCAAGGCCGGCTCACTGGCGACCCAGCTCTCGTCCGGCCAGCTCGAGAGCGTCGAGATCGAGTACGTGGGCGAGCTGGTCGAACCACGACACGAGCCCGCTGAAGTCGGCCGTGATCCGGGGCCTGCTCTCGCCCGTCAGCGAAGAGAACGTGACGCTGGTCAACGCCAGCCTGATCGCGGAGCAGCGCGGCATGCGATCCGCGAGAGCAAGGGCCAGCACGACAGCATCTACAAGGACCTGATCCGCGTCCGCCTCAAGACCAGCACGGGCGAAACGACCGTATCCGCCACGGTGGCCCAGGATGGCCCCCACATCGTCGAGATCAACGACTTCTGGGTGGACGTCTCGCGCCGGCGAGGGCCACCTGCTGTTCTGCGAGAACGTGGACCGGCCCGGCATGATCGGACGCATCGGCAACTTCCTCGGCACCAAGGACATCAACATCAGCTTCATGCGCGTCGGACGCCAGACACAGGGCAGCCACGCCCTCATGGTCCTCGGCCTCGACGCCGAAATCGACACGCAGACCCAGGAAGAGATCGAGGCGATCCCGGACATCTTCTCGGTGCGCACAGCGAAGATCTAGTAGTCAGTAGTCAGTTTTTTCAGTTCTTCGAGTACCGGCCTCGCACGCTGACACTCTGAACTGATACTGAAAACCGAGGACTGACCACTACAGCCCCGTGCTAAGCTGAATTGACTCACATGACACTGCATAGCGACCGTTCTGAGCAGCTTGTCGCCGAAATCAATGCGTTTCGGGAGCGTGAGCCGGACCCGTTCACAGCCGAGCCAAGCGAAGTCGTCGCCTACGTGCGCGAGGCAGGGGAACTGCTGCTACGGGCCGATGAGGTCGGTAGCGAGCACCTGACCGACGGGCAGTGGCGCTACCTCAACGAGACAGCGATGCGGGCAGTTCGATTCGCCCACTCCCGCCTCGAGAACGACCGCCACAACCCGCAGCACATCCTGCGACGCCTCTTTCGCCTCGGCACTGTGCCGGCACCGGACGGACACTATCAGGGTGAGCTGGTCGCACTCTCGACGGGCCTGCTCTCGGACCCCTTCTTCGAGTGGCTGACGCGCATCTACCTGCCGTGGCAGGGCAAGAACTTCGTCGCGGCCACGCATTCCGGCGACAACATCTTCCAGGACAACGTGTGGTCGCGTGCCACGGGCCGCTTCGGCTGGCCCGGCTACCGTGTCGAGAAGGACACACCCAGCGGCACCGTACGTGTCTTCCCATTCAAGACAAGCGTCTCGCTCGACATCGAGGAGGAAGAGGTGCAGGTGCTGAAGCTGGAGTACTCGGACCCGGCTAACCCCCTGCCCGTGCGCCGTATCGTCGATGAGATCGTCGAGTTGCCCGGCGGCTACATCCTGGGCAAGACGCACATGCGCGGCATCCGGGAGCTGCGCCGCGTCTGCTACTTCGGCCTACTGCTGCCCTAAGCTGCTTCGACCTCGTGGGAGCGCACACGCGCGAGCTCAATCAGGGCTCGCGGCTCGCACTCGTCCTCGGGGTAGACGGCGATGCCGATGCTGCAGTCGTAGTCCCGGAACTCCGTGACGATGCGTTCCAACGCGGCGTTTGCGCCGGTGCGATCGCAGTGCACCAAACACATCGCAAATTCGAACGGTGCCAGCGAAGCGCTGAGGTCCACGTTCCGGATGACCTGGGCACAGCGTTGCGCCGCTGCAGCCGACTCTTGCTGCCAGCCATCGAGCGAGAATCGTGCGAGATCGAGGGCGACGGCCTTGAGGACGATGACCGCCATGGAGTGCCCGTAACGCACGCAGCGTGCCGCCTCTTCGTCAAGACGGCGCTCCAGGTACCAGCGATTGAGCAGGCCGGTCGTATCGTCGCGAATGCCACGTCGGGCATCGCTGGAGCGCTGCATGAGCTCCAGCAGGCGATTGCCATGTTCGCCCGGCTCCGTACTCGACTTGAACAGGTAAATCCCTGCACCCACCGCAGCGGCTACAACGATGGCTGCCATGAAGGAGCCTATGAAGGTGAGGTCCGTGGCAGACAGCGTCCACACAATCCCAAACAGCAGCACGACAATGCCGGCCGCGACCGCCGTAGGACGAGTATGAAGCCTTCTCACTACATATGAATCCTCGGCACCGAGCAGCGCTTGCAATAGCATGAAAGCGTTGCTGCGACAGAGCGACCCGAGAAATTAATGGCAATCTTCAGGCAATCGATATCTCCGGACACACAGCGACGGCTCAGTGCGCTCACGAGACGCGCCATTGAGCCCCTGGTTTCGCCTACAGGCAGGGCACAAACGGCGATTGGACCGCTTGCGGTCAGACCTTACTTGGGCGCAGGAAGGCCGCCAGCATCAGGTTCACCAGGCTGATCAAGAGGGCGCCCAGCAGCGCCGCGCCGATGCTATCGACGGCAAAGTGGATACCGAAGATGTCGGCCAGCCAGTCCGTGATTCCCAGCAGGATCGCGTTGATCACGATCACGAAGAAGCCCAGCGTGAGGATCGTGAAGGGCAATGAGAGCACAAACAGGACAGGGCGCAGGTAGAGGTTGAGCAAGCCCAGGATGGCAGCGACAGCGAGAATGCTCACCAGGCCATCGAGATGGATGCCGCCCACGACCTCCGCAGCGACCCACACCGAAAACGCCAGCATGAGCCAGCGCACCAGCAGCGCCGGCCAGCGCTCGCGGTCGAAGCGACCGCGGTCTTGGGGCGTGCCCCAACTGAAGGAGTAGAACCTGAAACCGGGCTCTTGCATGCCTCCAGCTTACCGGCTGGACGCAAGATCCTGACAGACCGGACGGGCTGTCGTCAGCCTTCCGTGCCAGGCGATCCCAACAACGCCACGAGCTTCTTCGGCGCCACCACGCGATAAGCGTCCTCCACGATGACGGCAACCTCGTCCCAGTCCACGGGGACATCGAGGTAGACGCCGAGCCATCCACGTACGCCTACGTAGGGCGGCCGGAAGAATCGGTCTGGGTATGCCGCCACTAGTGACGTCTGGGCGCCCTCCGGCGCTGCACACCAGAAAGCCAGCCTGTCGTCATGATGATGGTCCGCGAACATGACGAAGGTCTTCTTGTCCCGCACAAACCAGGTCGGCTCACTGTGGGAGAGGCGCTCCGTTACTTCGGGCAGCGCCATACACAGCCTTCGCAGGCGGTCCAGCGGCATTTCGTTAGGGTCAGTTTTCACCGGGTCCAAAGCGTATGCGGAAGTATAGCCAGGTCAGGCCCGCGACCCCCAGGAAGGTAAACGCGGTAATCAGCAACGTCAGTGCCTTGCCGTTGTCCACGATGTCACCGTAGTCGCCACCGCTATTGATCATCACGTGGAAGAACAGGAAGCTCGCCGGCAGGGCGATGGCGAACCACACCAGCTTGTTCCACTCCCAGATCTTCTCACCGTCGTTGAACGTCACGGGGATCAGGATCAGCAGAGCGCTCTGGGCACCACCGACGAAGAGGGCGATGGCGACCGTCTCCGGCAGGGCGTTCCACACGCCGGGGTGTTCGACCGAGTACGCGCGCAACGGTTCGATGAGCAGGAAGGCGATGATCGAGGTCGCGAGCAGGCCGACAAGGGGCACCAGCACGATCATCCCCTTCTCCTTGGGCGACATGGCGCCTCGCGGGAAGATCGTTGCGGCGGTGACGAAGCCAAAGATCACGCCGGGGTGCAGGCTCACGAACTTCGTCATGAGCACCGAAACCACCGCGATCACGATCGCCATCGGGTAGACGCGCATGGCCGCCGGCGTGCGATATCGCTTCGACGACCAGAAGACCTGGCCGCCTTCGTACAGGAAGGTACTCATGGCGATGCCGGCCATCAGCGCCACCGTGAGGGTCAGCGTCTCATTATTGAAGCCGAAGTCGGGCTCCAGAGCAGTGTAGATAAGGGCCGTGATCGCCACGATACCCAGGGGTTTCAGCAGAGACGCCAGCCAGCCAGGCCTGTCATCGTCCTCGTCGTCCAGGTCGATCCAGCCGAGGACCTTGCCCACTCTCGTCGTGGGGCCGGTGAGGCGGTTCATCACGACGCCGATTTCGATGGCGTTCTCCTCCAGCGTGGAGTTGAATACCGTCGTTGCCACCAGGATCACGCACAGCGCAAGCAGCGAGAGCGTGAAGTTGGTGGCAACCACCTTCACGTTGGTGGAGATCGCGCTCGGACTGGGGATCTCCTGGGTCAGGAAGTTCGGCCCATCTTCGCGGCCTGGCTTCTTGCTGACCTCTGCCGTCGGCGAAGGCGTCGGGCTTGGCGTCGCGGTCGCAACCGGCACAACCGCCGTTGCGGGCACCAGCGTGGGGGTGGCAGGTCGCGGCGTCGCGGTCGATGTCGGCTCTGGCGTGGCGGTCTCCGTCACGGTCTCTACTGGCGCCTGAGCCTGTTCGTCATCCTCGATTTCGTAAGCCGGACCTGGAGTCTCTTCAGTCACCGTTGGAGACTCGGCTACTGCCACGACACTGGGCGAAGGCACGAGCGTCGGCACCGGCTTGATGTCATCGAAGAAGCCGGGGACATCCGACGCCAGCACGGCGACGATGACGGTTGTGGTCGCGCCCTGGCAGCTGTTGTCGCCCTTGACGGCGAGCGCGAGGCTCCACTCCTTCGACTGGCCCAGCTGCAGCGAATCACCGAAGAGCGGCCCAACATGCGGCTTGGTCGCGGTCATGTTGGGCGTGCCACCCTTGACCAGCGTGACGTTGTAGCAGGCACTGAAATCGTCGTCGTGGTAGCCCATGTCGCCGTTGTCGACGCCGTTCGTATCAGCCCAGACATCGATTGAGTACTCGAACTCGGCGCTGTCGGTTCCGCCCGCGTTTACCACCTCGAGCGTTGTCGTGCACTGCGAGAGCGAGGCGATCTGGGTCTGACACTCGGCCGGCGTGAACACGAGACTACCGCTGCCGTCATCGATCTGTACGTCCACGACGCCGCCCGCCTCCGCAAGGACGACGGGCACCCGGCCACCTAGACGAGAGGAGGAAGTCGCGTAGATGGCCGTGATGAACGACGCCACGAAGAGGACCAGGACCAGCCGAAGCACATTGTTGCGCGAGACGAGGCGACTCACGAAGGCACCTCGTTGACGAACACGCAGGTCACGTCCTCGCCAGGCTGCAGGTCAATCGTGACAGTTCCGGCAACCAGATCGTTCTCAGAATCCACTGCACTGCAGTCGATGTCGGAGAGAATCCAGCCAGACGGCAAGTCCCCCGGTATCTGCGTAACGGTGTACGTGTCCTCGACAAGACCACTACAGGTCTCGCTGCCATCGTCTTCCGCCAACAGGAACTGTCCCGGCTCACAATCAGAAAGGTTGGACGAGAACTCGAATGTAACGTCGGTCGATTCTTCGCCAGATGGTGAGTCTTGAAGGAACGTAATCGAACCCAGCTTGGTCAGGACGATGGTGCAAACGGCATCCGGGAAAACCGGCGTTAGTGAAACACCTGCGCAGTCCGAGTCGTCCACGGCATAGTCTGCGGGCGGACTGTCGAGTTCCGCGTCGCAGGATGTACCACCGGGCGGCAGGTCGTTGATTTGGAACTCAGCAGGTGTGCCTTCGTAGGCGGTCATGCCATTGGTGTCCGGCGAAGCACCACTATCACATGCGACGTTTACGTCGAGCCCGATCACGGAGTCGTCAGAGTAGTCGAGATCGACGGCAAGGCTGCCGGTGTCGACGATTTCGTTCGTGAAGGTACACATGACCTTCTCGTATTCCTCAAGGACGATCGTCGCTGAAGGGGGGTTATCGTCATCGCTGTTCTCGGTGTCAGACTCGATGCAGCTGATTGTGATGTCCCAGCCAAGCGTGGTCTCAGTGACCTCGTATGTTCCTGCCGGGACCGGGTTGCACAACCACGATTGCGACCCTGCCTCTGCGAAAGTAAAGCTGAAGGAGGACGGGCATCCGGGAATGTCGCTGGTGAACTCGATGAAGCCTGGGGCGTCAGCACTCACGACGATTTTGATGTCGGCCGGATGGGTACTCATCCAGAGCGCATCGCTGGTATCGGTTTCGTAATCAGCAAATTGACCGCTCGTATAGGGCACATGTCCTGACGCGAGCCAAAGGAGAAGACTTGCCACCAGGGCGCAAAGAATCACCGGACGGCCCAATCGCCGCCACGCTCCTTGCCCTTGCACCGCAGTCTTCTTCATCACACTCCGTTACCCAAGAGGCCGCTCCCTCGGACCACGTAGCTCCCGAAAGATGTTGGCCAACTCACCAGCGATGAGCAGTCCGCCACAAGCGAGGACAACCAGGAAGAACAGACCCTTGGCTTGAAGCGTCGGCGCGAGACGTCCAATCCAGGGCACACCGAATACGATGCGCCCCTTCACCTGACTAGCCTCGATGAGGCGAGGGTCGGGCTCCTCGTTCGCGTCGCCCTTGGTCCGAAATTGCAGTGCTCCGTCCTCGCTAAGCACCTCGACGACCCGGTGCGTCACGATCTCGTCACTCGGCCTCTCGGGGAGACGGAAGCTGACCACGTCTCCGACCTGCACCGAGGACGGATTGACCTCGTCGACCACGATGACGGCCCCTACACCGTAGGCCGGCGCCATTGAGCCGCTCTTGACCACCGCATAGCTGTAACCGAATTGCGGACCGATCAGGGCAAACAGCGCGGCAAAGCCCAGCAAGAGGGCGACCAGCGCCATACCGCCACGCGCAAGGCGAGGCAACCACCACCCTGGTCCCCGCAAATGGGGACTCAATAATCGATAGCCGTCAGCAATCACGAAGCTAGCCTCAGAAGTCAAACATCAACAGCGAGCCCTAGTCTTCGACGCAGTCAGCAAAACCGGCGCCCGTGGTCGCTTGATCCTCGGCCAACTCGAAGCTAAGGACGAGCTTGATCGCGTCACCCTGCATCACATTGGTCGTGCGATCCTGAAAGAGCTCAACCGTATAGGTTCCCTCAACCGTGTCCCCGCTATCGACATCGCTGTCGATCAGGCCACATTGGTCGATGTAGTTAGTCAACGTATCCTGCGTAAGCGGCGTGTAGTCCTCGCCACCACCAGCCGTGATTACGAGGCTGATCAGATCGAACTCGTCCGAGGTTAGATCGGCGCCACCGTCGCAATAGTCAGAGTCGTCGTCCCGGCCGCCGTTGGCTGCGTCCGTACACGCGAAAGCCGTGACGTCGTCGATCTTGAGGTAGAGGTCCGCGTTGTTGAGCGAGCCTGTGTGCTGGACACTGAAGTCACAAGTGGCCTGCGTGTCGCCGTCAGCCTCGCCCGGATCACCCTCAAGGCCGTCGGCATCTACAGTGCAGGTTGTTACGTTGGCGATTTCCAAATTGAGAGTTCCAGCGTCAATGGGATCGGACGTATCGGTCTCGAAGTCCGTGAACTGGGCGGCACTGAAGGCGATGACGCCCAGCGTACCCGCGATGAACATGATGCTTAACAAAATGCTTCGACTCATTTTCGAAGCCCTCCTCGCTTTTGAAAAACCCGCCTGATGGCGGCAAATGGAGTCACTAGCTAGCTGGAATCAAGACGATCTCCTTTCAGGTAAAGCGCTGCCAGGGATCACGAAAGACATCACGTGACCAGACACCCGGCGGGGGTAATTTCAAGCAACCGTGGGGGCCATTCGGACACACTGGCAGCAATTCTGCAACGTTAACGCAAGCTCACGCTACACAAGAGTCAGGCCAGCCTTCAGGTCTGTTAACGTTGCGCTAACAGGGCCTTTCTGCAAGGTTTCAGGGGGCGGTGCAGAATCGGACAAGAAGGGTGATGGCGGAGGGGGAGGGATTCGAACCCCCGGTGAGTTGCCCCACAGCGGTTTTCAAGACCGCCGCATTAAACCGCTCTGCCACCCCTCCGTCGGGCATTATAACGGCGAACTCCCGAGATCCGGCACCGGCGCATGCGAGACGGCGTCACGACTCGACGAGCACCAGCCCGCTCGTGCCGTCGACCGTAATCGTGGCACCGTCCGGGATGCGCACGGTGCCGTCGCGCGTGCCGACGACCGCCGGCAGCCCGAACTCGCGCGCGACCACCGAGGCGTGCGATAGCAGGCCCCCGACGTTGATCACCAGCGCCGATACGACACCGAAGAACGGCGTCCAGGCCGGCGTAGTCACGCGCGTCACGAGGATGTCGCCGGGCTCCAGTGTCTCCGCCTGCTCGATGGCATCGATCACGCGCGCACGGCCCCGGTAGCTACCCGGTGAGGTACCCACACCGCGCACCACTCGTAGCTCGGAGGCACGGGCGACCATTTCGCTCGGTAGCTCATCAATGCTCTGCTCATAGGGCTTGCCCAAGACCGGCGGCGGCGAGACAGAGCGCCACAGGGCAAGATCTGCGCGACGGTGGGCAAGCTCCTCGGAGGCCAACGACGACTCGCCTTCGAGCGCAGCAATCAGCTCATCGCGCTGGAAATAGAAGACATCGTCCGCTTGTTGCACGAGGCCTCGCTCTCTCAGGTGCCCGCCGATCGCCAGCCATCGCGCACGGGACGCCGCGTTCAGTCGTTGGTCCGTGTAGTAGTTGTGGTCTTCGAGGTTCGGCAGCAGCTCCTGCGCCATCGGCAGCAGCCGTAGCAGCTCCGAGACCTGCTCGTCAGACTTCGGCAGCGCCCGCAGCTCCGCCTCCAGAGCATCTCGGTGCTCGCCTTGCCGCCGGGCCGAGTCGAGCGGGCCGTTGCCGTCCGGCTGACCGGCGTAGGCGCGAATCGCCATCAGCGGGATCGCGTCGTTCTCGCCCCAAGTCGGCTGGTCCTCGACGAAGCCCTCGCCGGTGGCACCGAACGCCTGACGCAGCGCCTCGAACTGCCGTAGGAACTCCCGGCCGCCCTCGGTGTCCGGCGCCGGTTTGCCCAGGGCTATGCTCGCAGCCAGCTCGGCGTCCTCGCGCACGATGCGGCTAAGGTCCCAGAGCATCGCGGCCCGCTCCAGCGAGGCGTTCGGCATGCCCTGCAGCAAGGCGACAGCATCACCGAGGCGCTCCTGACCGAAACGCTGCGTATAAAGGTCTTGGAAGGCGCGGGCGACGGCGTGAGCCGGGAACACCGCCTCGCGATGAATCGGCCCGAAGACGCCCCAGTACAGGCTCGTGTGCGCGTCGAGGGTGCGCCGCCAGTGGCCGGGCGTCACGGCGGCGGGATCGAACTGCTGCAGCCGCCCGACCACGTCGTCGACCTGAGGCTGCAGCCGCGTGCGCCAGGCCCGCATCTCCTCGACCGATTGCGCCAGCGTGACGGAGCCAAAAGGGCCGCCCTCCCCGGGCGCGGTGCCGCGGCGCATGTAGGTATAGCCGTTCAGCCGGATGGAGCGCGGCACACCGGGCTGCTCGGCGCTGGCCGGGCCGCTGAAGAGGGCCGTACCCAGCGGCGGCGAGGCGAGGGGCGTGTGCTCATCGAAGAGGACCCACGTGTGCTCCGCAAGCGCAGGATCGGGCAGATCGAAGCTGACTTCAGGCATGCCGCAATGTTAACGCGTTGTAAACGGGTGGCGGTAGATGGGAAAAGATCAGGGGTTAAGGATCAGTCATACGGCGAGCCCCGGCTTCAGCACATGAAGCAGGGGCTCGCACACAGGCTAACCAGGAACTTCGCCCTACTGTGCGGCCGGGATAATCAAGGTCTCGCCCGGCAAGATGAGGTTGGGGTCCGTGATGCTATTGGCCTGCACGATGGCATCGACGGTGACGCCGAACTGGGCTGCAATAGCGCCGAGGCTGTCACCGGCCTGCACCGTGTACTCCTGCTGTCCACCGACCTCCTGGGTCGGCGTCACAACAGGCGCTGTCGTGGCGGTTGCTGGAGCCTGCGTAGGCTGAGTCACGGCAGTGGCGGCTGTCGTGGCGGTCGGTACGATATCAGGGAGCTTGTCGCCGCCCCCGCAGGCGACAAGGCCACCCGCCGCTACCACCGAGATCAGTCCTGCCAGAAGGCCGGGGCCACGTCGCTGCGCCATTCACACACCTGCCTTACATGTTTCGTAGAGCTAAGTACGAACAGGCAGACTCGTCAAGGCAGCAGATGATCATGAAAGTCGTTCCGTGAATTTCAAGACATGATCCTATGGCATCTTGTGGACGGCCGGGATCACCTTCTCGGCCATGAGACGGCTCTGCTCCAGCATCTCTTCATCGCTCCCTGCGATGGGACGCGCGACGAACTTCGAAACGCCCACCGCCCTCAGCACCGAGACCAGCTCGATCACCTCGTCAGCACCGCCGACCGCCATAAAGGCACGCGGGTTGGCGTCCGGGCCCAGCCTGGCCTGCAGCGCCTGCAGGTTGCGCTCCACCACGGGCTCATCCCAACTACCGAAGCGATAGCTGAAGCCGCAACCGTAGTGATCGTCATCGATCGTCCGCCCCAGCTCGGCGCAACGCTCCTTGATCGCCGTCACGACCCGCCCGATCTGGGCCGGCGATTGCCCCGCGCCCGCAAGCCAGCCGCTGCCGTAGCGCGCCGTGCGGTCGATCGCCGCCTCGCTGCTGCCGCCGATCCAGATGGGCAGCGGCGTCTGCTTCGGCTTCGGGCTGATCGTCACGTTCTCGTACTGGTAGTACCGGCCCTCGAACGTGACGTTGTCCTCGGTCCAGAGCCGGTTCAGGAGCTGCAGCATCTCGTTCGAGCGCGGACCGCGGCCCTTCGAGTTGACGCCGAGTGCCTTCCACTCCGGCGAGGCATCGTTGCCCACACCGAACATCGGCAGCAGACGGCCGCCGCTCAGGTAGTCGATCGTGGCACACTCCTTCGCCAGCACAAGCGGGTCGCGCAGAGGCAGCACCGTGGTGTTCATGCCGAACTTGAGGCGCTTCGTGCGCCCCGCGACCGCCGCAAGCGTGCTCAGAGGCTCCAGAAACGGCTGCGGCGACACCATGCGCTCGCTCAGCCACATCGAGTCCACAGGGCTGTCCTCACAGGCATCGATCCAGCGCCAGAAGGCTTCAGGACTGGAGAAAGGAAATGCGGCAAAACCAAGACCGATTCGTACGCTCATGCGCGCAGGTTAGCACTGGTCATGCCCGCGTAGGAGGAGCCACGCAATCGCAGGCCTGTACGTATGTGCAATACGAAGGCAGTAGCCCTGCTGCCATCCGCACGAGAAAATGGAAGCATGAAGGTCGTGGTCATCGGCGGTGGGTTCGGCGGGCTGTCTGCCGTGCGGGGGCTGGAGGACGCCGGCCGTGACATCGAGGTCACGCTGATTGACCGGCGCAACTTCCACCTCTTCCAGCCCCTGCTCTACCAGGTCGCGACCGGTGGCCTCTCGCCCGCCAACATCGCGGCGCCGCTGCGAGGTGTCGTCCGCACGCAGCGCAACGTGCGCGTTGTCCTGGACGAAGTCACGGGCTTCGACCTGGAGCACAAGCAAGTGCTGGCAGTCGAATCGACGCACGACTACGACGTCCTGGTCGTCGCCACCGGCTCCCACTACAACTACTTCGGCCATCCCGAGTGGGCCGCTGTCGCGCCGTCCCTCAAGACCATCGAGGACGCGACAGAGATCCGGGGTCGTATCCTGCATGCCTTCGAGGAAGCCGAAATGGCAAGAGACGCCGACGCTGTGGCGGCCTGGCAGACCTTTGTGGTCGTCGGCGGCGGCCCCACAGGCGTCGAGATGTCCGGCGCGATTGCGGAGCTGGCACGCACGACGCTGCCGGGCGACTTCCGGCGCATCAAGGCCGCCGACGCCCGGGTCATCCTCGTTGAGGCTGACAGCCGCATCCTCAACGCCTATCCGGAGTCGTTGGCCGGCCACGCGGTAGAGTCGCTGAACCGCCTCGGCGCCGAGGTTCGTACGCACACCCGCGTCACCGGCGTGGACGAGACCGGCATCACGGTGCAGACCCCCGACGGCACGCAACGCATCGAGGCTCGCACGGTAATCTGGGCCGCCGGCGTGGTCGGCACCTCCATCGGCAAGACCCTGGCGGATGCCGCCGAGCGCGAGCTTGGGCCATCGGGGCGCATCCCAGTCACGCCGCAGCTCACCCTACCGGGGCGTCCCGAAATCTTCGTCATCGGCGATCTCGCCTTCCTTGAGCAAGACGGCAAGCCGGTACCGCCCCTGGCGCCGGTCGCGATGCAGCAGGGCGCTTACGTGGCCAAGATGATCATCGAGCGCCAGGCGGGCAAGACGGCAACGCCCTTCCGCTACAAGGACCGCGGCACCATGGCGACGATCGGCAGGTCTGCCGCGATTGCCGTACTGGGCCCGCTGAGGCTGCACGGCTTCATTGGCTGGGTGACGTGGTTATTCGTGCACATCATGATGCTGGCACGTTTCGAGAACCGCATCCTCGTGCTCGTGCAGTGGGCCTGGAACTACGTCACCTACGGCCGCGCCGCCCGGCTGATCACCGGCGCCATCGTCTCGAAGGACCGGGCTTCCAGGCAGCAGGACGATGCGTGATATGCTGGGGCCGCTACGCACGGGGTGGTCGTCTTCGGACCTGAGGACGGCCTGAGATCAAACCCGTCGAACCTGATCCGGGTAATGCCGGCGGAGGAAAGCGCGTGGTGATGAGCAGCGGGGCCAGCTGCGATCTCCATTTCCTCCGGCACGCCCGTCAGGGATGCGTACGCGGAGGAACTCCATGCACTCTTCGAAGACGTTAAGACGATTCGGCATCGCTCTTGTCGTGCTCACCGCCACGCTGGTTTTCGCCACCGCCTGTGGCGGTGACGACGATGACGGCAGCGGCGCGGAGCCCAGCGCCGATGCGCCGCAGACCGTCAGCCTCCAGCTGGACTGGACGCCCAACACCAACCACATCGGCATCTACGTGGCGCTGGCCAACGGCTGGTACGAGGACGCCGGCATCGACCTCAAGATCCTGCCCTACGGCGACACAAACCCGGACACCGTCGTCGCCAACGGGCAGGCAGACGTGGGCGTCAGCTTCCCGGCGAACGTGATCTTCTCGCGCGCGGCGGGCCTCGAGCTCACGAGCATCGCCTCCGTGCTCCAGAGCAACCCAACGGAGCTCACCGTGCTCGCCGACAGCGACATCCAGCGCCCGAAGGACTTCGACGGCAAGACGTACGCGGGCTTCGGCCTGCCGTACGAGGAGCCTCAGATCAAGACCGTGATCCAGGCGGACGGCGGCACGGGCGACTTCAAGGTTGCCACGCTGGACACCTTCGCCTACGAGGCGCTTTACAACGGCCAGGCCGACTTCACGGAGATGTTCATGACCTGGGAGGGCATCGAGGCGGACATGCGGGGCATCGAGGTCCGTGGATTCAAGTACAGCGACTACGGCGTGCCGGACTTCCCCGGCGTCGTGCTCATCGCGCGCTCCGACGTGGTCAACGCCGGCTCAGCCAAGCTGACGAAGTTCCTCGAAGTCACGCGCCGCGGCTACCAGTACGCCGCCGAGCACCCGGACGAGGCCTCGCAGGTCTTCCTGGACTACCTGCCGGATGCCTTCCCGGAGCCGGAGCTGGTCACGCGCTCGACGGAGGCGCTGCAGGACTACCTCGTCACGGACGGCACCGCCTGGGGCGTGCAGAACGCCGACGACTGGAAGGCCTACACGCACTACTTCATCGAGCAAGGCATCGTCGTGGACGACAAGGACAAGGTGCTCGAGTCTGAGGACGAGCTGCCGGGCGGCCCGCTGTTCAGCAACGCCCTGCTGCCGGGCAGCTAGCCGGGGCGATGCCTGACTCACTGCTCCGGCCTGATCCACTGCTTCAGGTCGAGGCCGTCAGCAAGACCTTCGAAGGCCGCCACCCGCTGGAGACGCTGCGCGACGTCTCGCTGCACGTCGAGAACGGCGAGTTCGTATCGCTCGTGGGGCCCTCGGGCTGCGGCAAGAGCACGCTCTTCAGCCTGATCGCCGGCGTCGAGACCCTGAGCACGGGACGCATCACGGTCGACGACGACGCGGACCCGGACCACCGGCGCCTCAGCGTGGGCTACATGTTCCAGAAGGACCTGCTGTTCCCCTGGCGCACCCTGCTCGACAACGCCGCCCTCGGCCTCGAAATCGCCATCGGGCGAACGGCGGCACGAGAGCGGGCGCGCGCGCTGCTGCCTCGATTCGGCCTCGAAGGCTTCGAGCAGCACCGGCCCTCGGAGCTTTCGGGCGGCATGCGACAGCGTGTCGCCCTCCTTCGCACCCTGCTCCTGGAGCGACCCCTACTGCTGCTGGACGAGCCCTTCGCATCGCTCGATGCCCTGACGCGCCGCGAGCTACAGACGTGGCTGCGCGAGACGTGGTCGACCGGCTCGCAGGGGGCGCTGCTCGTGACCCACGACGTGCGAGAGGCCGTCGTGCTCTCCGACCGCATTTATGTCATGTCCCCACTGCCGGGCACTATCGTCGATGAGTTCCCGGTTCGCCCCAACGGTATCGAGCCTGACGCGACACGCCGAGCTGAGCTTGAGGAGCAGGTGCTCGCCGCCCTGCACCTGGAAAACGTGGCCCCGTGAACCCGCCCGAAAGCGCGCAGCCGGGCTTCGGATCGCGCATGAGCGTGACGGCGTTCAACGTCGTCCCGCCGGCCCTGATCATCCTCGCCCTGTTCGGTGCGTGGGAGCTTTATGTCGAGTTGTCTGGCATATCCCGCGTCACCCTACCGGCGCCCTCGCGCGTGATTGAGGCGGGTTGGCGCAACCGGGACATCCTGGCCGAGAACAGCGTCAAGACCCTGCAGGAGACCTTCAGCGGCCTCGCCGTCAGCATCTCCTTCGGCGTCGCCATGGCGCTGCTCATCGACGCGCTGCCGCCGGTGCGCCGCGGGCTTTATCCCCTGCTCGTCGGTTCTCAGACCCTGCCCGTGGTCGTGATCGCGCCCTTGTTCGTGCTCTGGTTCGGCTTCGGCATCCTGCCCAAGATCCTCGTCGTCACCCTCTACACGTTCTTCCCGATCACTGTTGCCTTCGCGTCGGGCCTGGCGATCGCGGACACGGAGGCGATGATGCTCATGCGCACGCTCGGCGCCAACCGCTGGAAGACGCTGCGATTGCTCCAGGTGCCCCAAGCCCTGCCCTACCTGTTCACGGGCCTGCGCATCGCCGTCACCTACGCGATCGTCGGCGCGGTGTTTGCGGAGTGGTCAGGGTCGACCGGTGGGCTGGGGAACTACGTGCTGCTGATGCGCAACTCGTTCCGCACGGACATGGTGCTGGCCGCGATCTTCCTCATCGCGGCGTTATCGCTCGCGCTGTTCGTGCTCGTAGGCCTGATCGAGAAGGCAGTAGTGAGATGGCGATAGCCAGATGGGCAAGCGGATTTTAAGGCTTTCTTTACGCCGAAAGTCTTTCACGCTTGTTCAAGAGGTGTAATATGAAATTGCCCTCCACTGACCAGTAGCAGTGGAGCGGCGCTCCCCGGACGGGGCCACCATTGATTAGGTGGCTCCGTCTTAATATACGGAGCACCCCCGCTTCTGGATTTCTCCTCAGACAAAAATTGTGACATTTCTTAGGGCAATCTAGAATTCGCCCTGCACGCTTGATGCGCCCCGAATTCCCTAGCTAGCCAAGGAGCCTTCTCATGCCACGCCTGCCCGAGGTCCTCGATCGCAACGCCCTGCCGGAAGACAAGCAGTTCATCCACGACTACCTGAAGGAGACTCGCGGCGCCGTCCGCCTGCCCTTCTCCGCCGTGCTCAACAACCCGGAGCTGACCTATCGCGTCGCCCACCTGGGTAGCTTCATCCGCTTCGATTCCGTGCTGCCCGACAGGGCGCGCGAGCTGGCGATCCTGGCGACGGCGCGTGAGGTCGATGCGCGCTTCGAGTGGGCGGGCCACTTCCGTATCGCCAAAGAAGCCGGCATCACCGAGGAGCAGCTCGAAGCCATCGCCAACCGTACGGCGCCCGCCGGCTTCAACGAGGACGACGCCCTGCCGGTCAACGTAGCGCTGGAGCTGCGGCGCAAGAACGCGCTCTCCGACGCTAACTTCAACGCCGCGAAGGCCAAGTACGGCGACGCGGGCGTCATCGAGCTGATCGCGACGGTGGGCTACTACTCGCTCATGGGCTGCCTGCTCAACGGCCTCCAGATCGAGCCCGCCGCAGACGCCCCACAGCTCCCGCGATAGACCGCGAGAGCTGGCCTCACCCCTCACCTGCCAAGCTCGAATCGCCGCCTGGCAAATCGAGCACAGACGAGGCTTGCAAGAAGCACTCTCGAACGAACGGCTCGGTTAGAATGGCGCCACATTCAGACTAGATACGAGGAACATACGCATGAGAGTCAGCCAGGCCATCGCCGAAATCCTGAAGCGCGAGGGCGTCAAGCAGATCTTCGCCTATCCCCTCAACCCGTTAATCGAGGCGGCTGCGGAGGCCGATATACGCCCGATCATCGTGCGACAGGAGCGCATCGGCGTGCACATGGCGGATGCGGGCAGCCGCCTCAGCTCCGGTGAGAGCGTCGGCATCTTCTGCATGCAGGGCGGTCCCGGCGTCGAGAACTCCTTCGGCGCCATCGCGCAGGCATACTCGGAGGCGGTGCCGCTGATCGCCATCCCCGGCGGCTCGGCCCGGGCCCAGTCGTGGGTCAAGCCGGCGTTCAACGCCGCGCTGAACTACCAGCACGTGACGAAGTGGGCCGAGCAGGTCACGACGCCGGCCGGCATCGTCGCTTCGATGCGCCGGGCGTTCACCCAGGCGCGTAACGGCCGCCCCGGCCCTGTGCTGCTCGAAATCCCCGGCGACATCTGGAACGAAGAGGTCGATGGCGAGATCAACTACACGCCAACGACGCGCGCCAGGTTCGCGCCGGACGACCAGAGCATTGACGAGGCCGCGGCTGCCCTGATCGCCGCCGAGCGGCCCGTGATCTACTCCGGCCAGGGCGTGCACTACGCCAAAGCCTGGGACGAGCTCATGCAGCTCGCCGAGCTCCTGGAGGCGCCGGTCACGACGAGCCTGGAGGGCAAGAGCTCCTTCCCGGAGAACCACCCGCTCTCCCTGGGCTCCGGCGGCGTCGCGATGCCCGCGTCGGTATACCGGCACGTACAGGACGCCGACGTGATCTTCGGCGTCGGCGCCAGCTTCACGGCCACCGGCTTCGGCATCCGTTTCCCCACCGAGGGCAAGACCTTCATCCACAACACCGTCGACCCGATGGACATCAACAAGAACATCCCCACCGAGCACGCCCTGGTCGGCGACTCGAAGCTCACGCTGGCGGCGCTGGTCGAAGCCGTGAGCGACCGGCTCGGCGGCAAGCCTCGCGGCCGTCGCGAAGAGGTCGTCTCGACGATCAAGTCGCAGAAGGAGCCGTGGCTGCAGGAGTGGATGCCGCGCCTGACCCACAACGAGGCGCCGCTAGAGTCGTACCGGGTGATCTGGGACCTCCTGCACACGGTCGACGTCGCCAACACGGTGATCACGCACGACGCCGGCAGCCCGCGCGACGAGCTATCGCCGTTCTGGGAGACGACTGCGCCCCTGAGCTACATCGGCTGGGGCAAGACGACGCAGCTCGGCTACGGCCTCGGCCTGGCGATGGGCGCCAAGGTCGCCCAGCCGGACAAGCTCTGCATCAACATGTGGGGCGACGCGGCCATCGGCATGACGGGCATGGACTTCGAGACCGCCGTTCGCGAGCGCATCCCGATCCTCTCGATCCTGTTCAACAACTTCTCCATGGCCATGGAGATCCCGGTCATGAAGGCCTCCCACGCGAAGTTCAACACGACCGACATCTCCGGCAACTACGCCGACTTCGCGACGGCCCTCGGCGGCTACGGCGAGCGCATCACCTCCCCGGACGAGATCGTCCCGGCGATCAAGCGCGGCATCGAGGCCACACAGAACGGCCAGCCCGCACTGCTCGAGTTCATCACCACGAAGGAAAAGAACTACTCGACCTTCCGCGGCGGCTACCACTAGGGCATTGCATGCCGGCAGAGGGCTGCCGCCGTCGAGCATGGGATTCAGAGTCGCACTTCGGGTCCCTCAATGTGGGCGTCTATCCTGTCGTTGCGAGGAGGCGATAGCCGACGTGGCAATCCTCCTACGTCTCAGACGCTCGCGAGCCGAACGGCAGGACTCTGACCCTTCATGACCCTCAAAGCCGTCCTCTTCGACTTCGATGACACCCTGATCGACGTATCTGCGTCGCGCCAGGAGCGGGCTCGCCGCGCTCACACGCGACTGCGAGAGGAAGGCATCGCCGTAAGCTGGGGCGCGTTCTGGCACGTGATAAACGAGTTGGACGAAGGCGGCTTCTACAGTAAGGGCATGCCCGGCGCCATCCGAGAGCTCGGCCTGCACTCCACCGAGCTGGGCCAAGAATGCGTCGGGCTCTGGTTCTTCCAGGGCGCCGAGGACCTGCTGGCGATATCGCCAGGCTGCACAGCCGCACTCGACGTGCTCAGCGCGCGATACCGGCTCGGCGTAGTGACGAACGGACCTGCCGAGACGCAGCGCCATAAGTTCGATCACACGGGACTGCACGACTACTTCGAGCTGTTCCTGCCCAGCGGTGAGGCCGGCGTGCACAAGCCGGACCCGCAGATCCTGCGCATCGCGCTAGACCGTCTCGGCCTCCAACCGCACGAAGCCGTGTTCATCGGCGACCACCTGGACCTCGACGTGATCTGCGCATTGGACGCCGGCGTGCGAGCCATCTGGTATAACCCGCGCCGTCGCCGCTCGCACTACCCCTACATCGTGCCGGACGCCGTGATTCACGGTCTCGACGAACTACCGGACCTGATCGAGAAGCTGAGCGACTAGGGGTTAGCTTCGGTTGCGACGTCCATGCGTGAGGTGACGAAGCGCCACGCCAGCGCGGCGACGGCGATGCCCGCGAGGACATCCGTGAGGTAGTGCTCGCCCAGGTACATGAGCGAGAACCCCATCGCGCCGACATACAGCCAGCCGGCAACACCCAGGAACCTGTTCATGCGCCAGCAGGCCATCGCGATCACGGTCGTAAGCGCCGTGTGCAGCGACGGCATGGCGCCGACGTCGTTGGCGCCGGCCACATAGGCGCCCCGCTCGTAGGCATCGGCCCACACATCGCTGTTCGCGAGCGCGAAGATGCGTGCTACGTTGGGCAGATCGCCCGTGTTCGCGGCGAGCCAGGGCGGCGCCGTCGGAACCAGAAAGTAAATCACGAGCCCGATCAGAAGCGTCAGCGCGACGACGGAAGCATAGACCGGCAGTAACTCGCGCTTCTTGGCCCAGATGATCGCACCCAGGATGAAGTGGCCGGTGAAGTACGACGCATAAACGCTCACACAGCCCCATTCCAGCGTCGAAATGCGGCCGGCCTCGTACAGGCGGTCCTGGAGCCAGACCGACGGCACGGCGCCAAGAAACAGCACCTTGTCCACCGTGATTGGATAGTCGAAGTGCACGGGATTGCCGGTCTGGTCCGCCACGGTACGCAGGCCGTTGAACAGCGAGAAGGCCAGGATGTACAGAGCGAACGTGCGGAAGTCGGTACGAGGCAACCAGCGCCACGCCGAAAAGCCGAGGGCCCCCACGAGCGCCACGTAGGGTAGCGCCGGTGTCGACGGGCGCAGCGCGAACAGGCCCACGAACAGCACGAATAGCGCCGGCGCCGCCATAACGTTGAAGAATGCCTTACCGAAGGAGACGACCTGGACGTTTTCGCCCGTACGCGCGATTGATGCCATCGTCTTAGTTATCGGCGCAGTCAGGCAGTGCCAGCAGCGAAACGAGGCGACCGCCCCAAAGTGCATCGACGTGCGACCAGACGAAGCCGTGTTCGTTGGCGCTCAACGTTATCGGTGCTCAGCGCGCAGGCATGCGATTCTGGCACACCGCCCGCTGCCACGTTGCTCGGACGACCCTACATCGTCCCAGACGCCATCGTTCGCAGGCTCGAAGAGCGCTCCGAGGTCATCGATAGGCTCCAAGGCTGAATGTTCTCAGGGTCGCTAGTGGCAGGTAACCTCGATCAGGAGCTGCGACTCCGGCGGTGATGCACTCGTCTTGAGCGCAGTGCCCGAGAAGCGAATGCTCGATCCGGCGATCTCGATGAGCGCACCGGCAGCTGTCCACTGATCGCCGCTGCGGCTGAACCCGATCGTAGCGACGCCGGCGGTGGCGTTCGACGGGAGACCGACCACGTTCAGACTCGCGTTCTCGGACGCGCTCGTGGCAGTAACAGCGACGGCCGAATCGAGGATGACACAATCATCAATGCTGAGCACCGTCTCCACGCCATCCGCCGTAACCCGCGCCTCGCCCTCGGAGGCTATGGAGCCAACCGGAGGCTGACTACCGGCGGCGCCGATCGTCGAGGCAGCGCCCTGCTGTGTCGGCGGTGTGTTTTGGCCAGTCTGTTCGTTGCCCGCGTCATCGCCACCGCCACATGCCACGGCGAGGCCGAAGCCCACCGTCACGAGGGCCAGCGATAGTCGGCGAAGGAAAGATGCAATCATGAGGACACTTTCCAGTCAGCTCAGCATCCTCTCGTTGAACACCAGGTTCACTACGAAGAAGAGTCACTGGCTCACAGCTCAGCCGCCCCGCGCGGGAAACAAACAGCCCCGGCCCAAAGCCGGACTATAGCGCCTGGATCGGGATCAGGAAGTCGTCACCGGTACGCGGAGCGGCCTCCAGGCCCTCCATCTCGGCGATGACGCGGTCGCCCTCTTCGATCAGGGCGCTCAGGAACTCGGGCTCGTCGACGGTGCGAATGACCTCGCCCTTGCGGAAGATCACGCCTCGTCCCTTGCCACCGGCGATGCCGAGGTCCGCCATCTTCGCCTCGCCCGGCCCGTTGACGACGCAGCCCATGACCGCGACCGTGATCGGCTTACCGACCTTGTTGAAGTGCTCCTCGACCTTCTGGGCCAGCGGGATCAGCTCGATCTCGATGCGGCCGCAGGTCGGGCAGGCGACGAGCGTGGCGCCGCGCTGTCGCAGGCCGAGCGTGTTGAGGATGTCGTAGCAGACCGGCATCTCTTCCTTCGGGTCGGCGGCCAGCGAGACGCGGATGGTGTCGCCGATGCCCTCCGCCAGCAGCATGCCGATACCGATGGCGCTGCGCACGGAGCCGGCGCGCGGCGTACCCGCCTCGGTGACGCCGAGGTGCAGCGGGTACGGCGTGCCGCGCTCGTCCAGGACGCGCGCCAGCTCACGGTTGGCCTCGACCATCGTCGGCACGTCGAACGCCTTCATCGAGATCTTGATGTTGTCGTAGTCCATCTCCTCCAGGATGTTGATCTCCCAGAGCGCGGCTTCGACCATGCGCTCGACCATCGTCGGCGGCATCTCACCCTCGGCCGAGGGCGCGGGATCGGCGGCAGGCTAGCCGCGCGTTGACGCCGATGCGAATCGGCATGTTGCGCTCCTTGGCGGCCTGAACGACCGTCTTCACCTTTTCGGGGTCGCGGATGTTGCCGGGGTTGAGGCGCAGGCCGTGGAAGCCGGACTCGATCGCGGCCAGGGCCCAGCGGTAGTCGAAGTGAATGTCGGCGATCAGCGGCACCGGCGTCTGGCGCACGATCTCGGGCAGCGCGTTCGGCGGCCTCGCGGTCGGGCACGGCGACGCGCACGATCTCGCAGCCGACCTCGGCCAGCTCGCGGATCTGCGCCACGGTGGTACTCGACGTCCGCGGTGTCGGTGGCGGTCATCGACTGCACGACGATCGGGTGCGTCACCACCGACCTTCACGTCACCGATCTGAATCTGCTTGGTCTTACGGCGAGGCTGAGGAATCATCGGAAGCAGACTGTCTCCTCTCACGATTCGGGCAATGTCAAAGTAGCTGAGGACAACAACCAGTAATCAGGATAGCGCCACCATGCCTGACCAAGTGCACGAGGGCTTCTTTCTGCGGGCGCGATGCGTCGGCCACGCCGCGCCATCTCAATCAGCGACGAAGACCATACGTGCCGCCGTCCAGCATACGGCAACGGCAGGATGTTGAGGATCGCCAGGTTGATGCTCAGCAGGGCGGCCGATGCTCCATGAGGCTCTTCCAGCCCGCCTGCTTGACGACCTCGCCGGTCGCCTGGGCGATGCCGATGGGGCCGGAGACCGGGGCGCTGGTGCCGCCCTTGATCCAGGAGTCAGATCTCGTTGCGGGCCAGCTTCAGCGAGTCCCAGGTACGCTGCCAGCCCGCTCAGCGCCGTCGAACGGACCGTAGGAGCGCGATCTCCGTGAACGGGTACTGCGGCGCGATGCGGATGCCCGTGGCGCCCTGCGTGAACAACAGCTGTCGCCCGGCTGCAGCGTGTCCGGGTCGCCGAGACCGGCCGCCTGAGCCACCTCGGCGTCGGTCAGACGCAGCTGGCGGGCGACGAACGCAATCGTGTCGCCTTCCTGCGTCTCGTACTGAATCTCGTTCTCGCCGGAGCCGAAGATCAGGGTCTGACTTCGGGTCAGTGCGTATCGATGCCGGCCGCCTGGCGCACGGTATCGCGGTCGAAGCCGGTGGCGTCGGACACGCTGGCGACGTCTCGCCGGGCTGACACCGTGTACTCGTACGGCGGCGGCGCCCAGCGCGGCGTGACGTGGACGGTGTCGACCGTCGTCTCGCCGCGTCATCGGGTCGGTGCGGCGCACGACGATCTCGGTGTCTTCGCCCAGGTTGAGGTGGATGTTGTAGCTGGCGTCCGGGACGCTCTCGATCTTGCGCCCGTCGATCTTCTCGATGATGTCGCCCTTCTGGAGCCCGGCCTGCTCCGCGGGCGAGCCGGGCACCACCTGCGCGATCACGGCCTGACCGACCGAGACCTCGCGCGGGATCATCAGGGCGAGCGAAAACAGGAAGACCGCCAGGATGAAGTTCATGAAGGCGCCGGCGCCCATGATCACCAGACGCTTCCACGGCGCCTGAGCTGCAGGCTGCGCGGGTCGGAGTCGTCTTCCTCGCCCAGCAGGCGCACGAAGCCGCCCAGCGGCAGGGTGTTGACCGTGTACTCGGTCTCGCCCCGCTTGAATGCCGAAGAGCTTCGGCGGATAGCCGATGCCGAACTCCAGCACCTTGACGCCGAAACAGCTTGGCCGTGATGAAGTGCCCGAATTCGTGAATCACGACGAGGACGACGAGGACGCCAAGGAAAGGCAGGACTGTTGATGTGAGAACTTCCACTAATGCTCCTGGATCCACTGTAGCGCGAATCGCCGTCCCCAGGCGTCCGCGTCCATTAGGCCTCCACCGAGGTCGGAGGCGTTGCCTGGCGTGTGCTTACCCAACGCCGCTTCGATAATCGCTCGGGTATGTCGAGGAAGCCTATGCGCTCCGTCAAGGAAGGCACCGACAGCCTCCTCGTCCGCTGCCGCCACCGCAGCCGGGTACGTAGCAGCCGCGGGCACCCGCTTCGAGAGCGGTTTGGAGACACGGGTAGCGCACCATGTCCAGCTCCCCGAAGTTCAGCGAGCCGCATGGCCGCGAAATCGACCGTCTGATGTCGAGCGTCGAGGCGCTGCGGGTAGCTCAGGGCGTACTGGATCGGCTGGCGCATGTCCGGCCACGAAAGCTGGGCCTTGAAGGAGCCGTCCACCATCTCGACCAGCGAGTGGATGATGCTCTCGCGGTGCATGCAGCACGTCGATGCGCTCGTACGGGATGTCGAACAGCCAGTGCGCCTCGATGACCTCGAGGCCCTTGTTGAACAAGCGTGGCGGAATCGACCGTGATCTTGCGGCCCATGCTCCAGTCGGGATGGGCCAGCGCGCGCTCCGGCGTGATCCCCTCCAGCTCCTCCAGCGTCAGGTCGCGCAAGGCGCCACCGGAGGCCGTGATGACCAGCCGCTCGAATCGAGGACGTTTCCTCGCCTGCCAGGCACTGCCAGATTGCGCTGTGCTCGGAGTCGACGGGGCGCATCGCGCCGCCGCCCTCTCGGGCCGCCGCCTTGAGCAGGCCGCCGGCCATGACCATCGCTTCTTTGTTCGCCAGGGCGACCGTCTTGCCGAGCCGCAGGGCCTTCAACGCAGGTTGCAGCCCCTCCTTGCCGACGACGGCCGACATGATTACGTCGACTTCGGGTGCACAGGCCATGTCCTCGAGGCTGGCGAGCGGCGGTGTCACCTCACCGAGGAGCCGCGCAGCTCATCGGGGCGACCGCTGGCGACGTACCGAGGGTGAAACTCGAGGACCTGCTGGGCCAGCAGTTCGACGTTGTTCCAGGCCGAGATGCCGACGACCTCGAAGTGCTCCGGGTGAGCACGAATGACGTCGAGGGTCTGGCGACCGATGGACCCGGTCGAGCCGAGGATGGCGACGCGAGTCATAGCACGATCCACTGCAAGTAATAGTATACCGCCGGTGCCGCAAACAGCAGGCTATCGAGCCGGTCCGCGATGCCGCCGTGGCCGGGCACGAGGCCGCTGGAGTCTTTGACGCCCAGCGCGCGCTTGATCGCCGACTCCGCCAGGTCGCCGACCATGATCACGGGCGGCAGCAGCAGGCCCAGCGCCACGCGGTGCTCGACTGCAAGCCCCAGCCCCAGTACCTCATTGAGCGCGAATACGGCGGCGAAGCCTGCGATCAGGCTACCGATGGCGCCCTCGATCGTCTTGCCCGGGCTGATCGCGGGCGCCAGCTTGTGCTTGCCGATGGCGCGGCCGAGAGAGTAGGCGCCGGTGTCCGTGATCCAGACCGTTATCAGGGTAAAGAAGACGAGGTCGCGGCCGTCCCCGGCCTGCCGGAGGAGCACGAAGTAGGCGCCGAGGCCGCCGAAGTACAGCGCCGTCGTGAGGCTCCAGAGCCACGACTCCACGTCGCCGTGCGGGTCCTTCGAGAGCGTATAGGTGGCCGAGATCAGCCCGATTGCCCCGATGAAGCCGCCGAGCAGGTACGCGTTCGCCGCCGGCCAGCGCGATCGCGGGCAGAGCCGCAGCCCACGCAGCGCCCACAACCGCCAGGGGCGTCTTGTGGACCTGACGTGCCATCGCTAGCTCGACGCAGGCGACGGCTACGGCCAGCGCGACGACGGCCGCCAGCAGCGCATCGCCCACCCAGACGATGCCCACGAGCACGGGGATGCCGATAGCGGCGGTGAGTAGTCGGGTTCGCAGCAAGCCGGACTCGGCCTTCGCTAGGCGCCCGTGACGCCGGCGTGGGCGCCGTTTCGCCCCAAAACGCCATTGGTCACGACGGCCGGGGTCGCGATGTCCTCATGGCCGCCGAAGCGCCGGCCCCGGGACGCGTAAGCTGCCAGCGCCCGCTCGATCTCCGCCTCATCGAAGTCGGGCCAGTAGGCGGGCGTCGTGTAGTACTCCGAGTAGGCCGTCTGCCAGATCAGGAAGTTCGAGAGACGCATCTCGCCCGACGTCCGGATCACGAGGTCCGGGTCCGGCAGGCCGTGCGTACCCAGGCGCGACTCGATAGCGGCTTCGGTTACCCCTTCCGGAGCGACCCCCTCGGCGACGAGCTGCCGTACGGCCTCGACGATCTCGGCGCGACCGCCGTAGTTGAATGCCACACACACGGTCATGCGGTCGTTGTTCTTCGTCAGCTCGATGGCGTTGCGGATGCGGCGCTGCAGGTCCGCGGCCAACGGCGACAGGTCGCCGATATGCACGAGGCGCACGCCGTTCTCGTGCAGCGCGTTGAGTTCGCGGTCGATGACGCGGCCGATGAGTCGGAACAACGGGTTGATCTCGCTCTTGGGCCGCTTCCAGTTCTCGGTCGAGAAGGCGAACAGCGTCAGATAGCGCACGCCGCGCTCGGCGAAGGCTTGGATCAGGCGCCGGATGTTCTCCGTACCGGCCCGATAGCCCGCCTGTCGCGGCAGACCGCGCGCCTCAGCCCAGCGACGGTTGCCGTCCATGATCACCGCCACGTGCTGCGGCAAGCCGGCGTCGGGTTGCGAAGGCTGCTTATCTGGCGAGGACTTATTTCCGTTGGACGCGGCGTTAGAACGGCGGCGGGAGAGCATCAAGCGAGCTGCCTAAACTTCCGACAGCTCGGCTTCTTTGTCCTTCCCGCGTTCGTCGATCGTCGCGATGTAGCGGTCGGTCAGCTTCTGGAGTTGCTCCTGAGCACGATGCTGCTCGTCCTCAGAGGCTTCCTTCGACTGCACGAGCTTCTTCACGTGGTCGATGCCGTCGCGTCGCACGTTGCGCACGGCGACACGGCCGTCCTCGACCCGGCTATGCACGACCTTGATCAGGTCCTTGCGCCGTTGCTCCGTCAGAGGCGGGATAGCGAGACGGATAATCACGCCGTCATTCGAAGGCGTCAGACCGAGGTCGGACTTCTGGATCGCCTTCTCGATGGCGGGCATGGCGTTGCGGTCCCAGGGCTGAATCGTAATCATCCGAGACTCCGGCGCCGAAACCGTGCCCATCTGATTGAGGGGCAGGTTCGTCCCGAAGTACTCGACCATTACGTGGTCTACGAGACCGGCGTGAGCGTGACCCGTGCGGATGGCGGCGAGCTCACGCTCCACCGCCTCCACAGCACTCTGCATCCGACCTTCACTGTCCGCGAGGACTTCATCGATCATCTCGGCAACCCTCTGGCGATGTTGTTAGTTGGTGCCCAGCTCAAACCGTCGGAACTGCTTGATCTGGATGTTCTCACCGGTCTTACCGATCGTCTCGTTGATCAGGTCCTGAATCGTCTTGGAGCCGTCGCGAATATAGGTCTGCTTGAGCAACACCACTTCGTCGCCGCGCAGGTCGGCGGTGGAAGGAAGCTCCTCGTCCTCGGCGATGACCAGCGGGTTCATCGCCGCGATCTGCATGGCGATTTCGCGGGCCAGGCCCTGGAACTCTTCCGTGCGAGCGACGAAGTCCGTCTCGCAGTTCACCTCTACCAGCGCACCGATACGGCCGCCGGCATGGATGTAGGACTCGATCACGCCCTGCGCGGTCTCGCGGTGGGCCTTCTTGGCCGCAGACGCAAGGCCCTGCTCGGCGAGGTACTTCTTCGCCTTCTGG
Organism: uncultured Chloroflexia bacterium; assembly: GCA_963768705.1. Taxonomy (GTDB): domain Bacteria; phylum Chloroflexota; class Dehalococcoidia; order DSTF01; family WHTK01; genus WHTK01. Next base: position 85,232 of record CAVYJE010000028.1, on the reverse strand, counting down.
ACATCGCCGTCGGATGCTTCCAGGGCACGCTTGCAGTCCATGACGCCAGCACCGCTGGCCTCACGCAGCTCCTTGATCTGGTCTAGGGTGATCTCCACTCGTTACTCCTGGGCTGCAGTGACAGCTTCGGCGCTCTCGGCCTCAGCTTCGGCTTCTCCTGGCGCGACATCTTCCGGCGATGCCGTGTACGACTGACCGTCGAACTCGAACGCATCACCGTCGCCACCGTAATCGCGGCGCTGGGCGCCCTCGATGCAGGCATCCGCGATACGCGTCGATACCAGGCGGACGGCCCGGATCGCGTCGTCATTCGACGGGATCGGGTAGTCGATGAGGTCAGGGTTACAGTTCGTGTCCGTCATCGCCACGATCGGGATACCGGTACGGTTCGCCTCGGCGATGGCGATGTACTCCATGCTCGGGTCGACGATGTAGAGCGCGGAAGGCAGCCGGGTCATCTCTTTGATGCCGCCGAAGTGCCGGTTCAGGCGCTCGATCTCTTCTTCGATGTCGAGGACGTCGCGCTTGGTCATGCGGGCGAACTCGCCGCGGGCCATCGCGTCCTCGAGACGCACCAGGTGGTCGATGCGACCCTGGATGGTCTGGAAGTTGGTCAGCGTGCCACCCAGCCAGCGGCTGTTGACGTACGGCATACCGGCACGCGTCGCCTCGTTCTGGATCGTCTCTTGCGCCTGCTTCTTGGTGCCGACGAAGAGGATGGTACCGCCCTTGGAGACGGTGTCGGCAACCCATTCGCTGGCCTCATCCAGACGGCGGACCGTCTGCTGCAGGTCGATGATGTGGATGCCGTTTCGCTGAGTGAAAATAAAGGGCCGCATACGCGGGTCCCAGCGCCGTGTCTGGTGCCCGAAATGCGCACCTGCCTCTAGCAGGGATTTCATCGTTACGTTAGTAGCCACCCGTCCTCCTTGGATTCCGTGACGGAGATCATGAGCTTACCCTCGGCTATCTATGGGCTTTCCAAGTATAGCACCAAGGCTGAATCTGCTTGCATCCCTGGGTTTCAGGGTCTAGCTTTGCTGCGATTCTAACCACATGGCTTCAGGAGGCAAGAATGACCAACGGCGCCAGCTCCCACATCGAAAAGGACGTCGTCTACGGACGCGGCGGTGACACCGACCTTCACCTCGACATCTACCACCCGACCGGGCCTTCGCTGCGCACAGCGATCGTCCAGCTGCACGGCGGCGGTTTCACCCGCGGCGCCAGGGAGAACATCGCGGCCAACTGCCGGGCCTTCGCCGAGCGCGGCTATACCTCTATAGCGGCCCAGTACCGCCTGGCGCCCGACTCGGTATGGCCGGCCCAGATCCACGACGTCAAGGCGGCGATTCGCTGGACGCGCGCCAACGCAGAGCGCCTGAACATCGACCCGGACAAGATCGCCGTCGCCGGCTATTCCGCGGGCGCCATGCTGGCCCTCGTCGCCGCGGGCAGCCACGGCGTCGCGGCGCTGGAAGGCGACGGCGGCAACGCGGGCGTCAGCAGCGACGTCGCGGCGTGCATCGCCTACTACGGATCGGCCGAACGGCGCCGCCCCGAGTCCGGCCAGGACGCCCTCATGGGCCCAGACGCTTCGGAGGAGGCCTACCGCCAGGCAAGCACCATCACTTACGCATCGACCTCGGTGCCTACAATCTTCTTCCACGCCACCGGCGACACGACGCTGCCCTTCCAGGGGTCGGTGAAGCTCTTTGACGCGTACAAGGCCGGCGGCGCTGCCGTCGAGATGCACATCTTCGATGGCCTCTCGCACGTCTTCGACCGCCACCCCGAGTTCCTGGCGCCGACAGTCGAGCTGTGTGACCGCTTCCTCGACCGCCTGGTCGTGGAGCCGCGAGTGTACCCGCCGTTTGCGCCCGGTGTCGCCCGGCCCGGATGATGCAGCACTAGCTGATAAGAAGAGAGAGGGCCTTGACCGGCCCTCTCTTTGCGTTCGGTTCGGACCCTCTCGGTTAGGGCTCGATGGAGCTCACGTTGTTGACGTCCGTGATGTTGGCGACGAAGTTCCAGTTAAAGGGCTCCCCGTTCGCAGTACCCTCAGCCTTGAACTCCCACTTCACAATGTAGTTACCATCCTGAGCAATCCACATGACAAAGGAAGCGCTACTGGTCTGCACGTCGGAGCCGGCGAAGCCCGAAACAATCTGCCGGTTCATTTCATCGGTTGTCTCGCAACGAACCGCCGAAACGCCATTCACGCTCTCGCTGCCCCCGCAGTTCATCGAGGAGCCGTTCACAACCGACTCCGGGTCAACGAACGAGGTCACATAGATTAGAGACTGGGCGTCGCTGGTTGCGGGCGTCGGGCCAGTCGTGACGCCTGCAACGGTCGTCCACTGCTGGCCGCCCTTGACGGTCTGCTTGTACTCGAAGCCCGCCGCATTAATCGTGACCTGCGCCTGATCCGGGGCGATGTAGGCGCCTGTGGCCGTAAATTCGCTATTGCTGCCTCCGGGAACCGATGGCACGCCTGCGTTGGCCAGGAACGAGCCGGCACCACTTAGAGCGACATCCCAACGGAAGCTCTGCAGGCCGGTGAGGTCTGCCAAGGCCGTCGGGCCGGAGCCGGTCGTGTTGGAGTTCGCGGTCGCGCCTGTGCCGCCCGCTGCGCCTGTGGCGCCTGTCGCACCGACAGCGCCTGTCGCACTGTTTGATGCGCCACCGCCTGCGGAGGCCGCGGCGGTGGTCGGCGTCGGCTGCGAATTCGACGAGCTGTCGTCGTCACCGCCGCCGCACGCGCCGATAAATAGTGCCAGGACCGCAAGCAGCGCCGTCACTCGCAGAAGCCTGCCTGCGCCACCGCCGAACAGATCCGGCCCAGCCCAGAGAGGCCCATTAACTAGTTTCAAATCCTTTTCTCCTTCTCCCCCGCCTTCCGTCCGGTGGTGGTATCTGCGGCGGAACCCTTCGGGCGCCGCATCAAAGCGACAAGCGACTTGGGCAGTATACGAACAATCGTCCTTATATTGCAGCCTGAGAACCAGCTGAATATGGGCTGAATGCGGTACTACTCGCGGGATTTCAACGAGGCTTCGGTGATGCGGCTGCAAAGCGCGTCGATCTCAGCGCTCTCGAGTGCTTCATCCTGTTCGAAGTAGGCCTCGTAGTAGTCGGCGAGGTCGACCGTCTGCGACTCTTCCTGCCAGCTGCGCAGCGCCGCCAGTACCTGCGACGCCTCGCGCTTCGATAGCGTTAGTTCCATATCAAGACACCTCATGGACAAGAGCAGGCTGCACAAATGCGCCTGACCGGCCGATTCCTTGCTGCCACGTTCAAACGTTAGTAGCAGCTACTCTTGTCAATAAAGATGCCCTGTATGGACGCCGGCGTCGAGGGTTCCTAGCGGACACGCTCCCGCACCGGCCGCGATGCCTTCGCAGCTAACGATCGCTTGTAGATGTCCAGGGCCCTGGGGTCGCCGTAGTCAGAAGCGGCTTTCGGGCGAGCAAGACCGGCGTGGAGGGCACAGAGTTCAATGCCTTTCAGGGGTGGAAGGGTGCACTGGCGCAGCTTCTGAGTCTTGGCGGTGCATCGTTTGTCTTCGTTGACCTCGTAACCGTGATCCATGTCGTGTTCTCCTTAAATCAAACGTGCTGCCGTGAGTAAAGCTGGCCGGAACGCAAAGTGACGGGAGAGCGGTGGGCCCTCCCGTCACTTTGGAGCTGCCTAGGTAGTTAGGAGCTGAGTCTTGGCCTAGTAGCGGCCGCGGCTGCCGGCGTAACCGCCACCGCGGTTGCCACCGCCACCACCGCCGCCGCCGCGAGGGCCACGGTCCTCGCGAGGACGGGCTTCGTTGACGGTGAGGGTGCGGCCCTGGAGCTCCTTGCCGTTGAGGCCGGCGATCGCTGCCTCAGCCTCGGTCTGGTTCGCCATTTCGACGAAGCCAAAGCCGCGAGGGCGGTTCGTGTCGCGGTCCGTGGCGATGCGCGCGGACTGCACTTCCCCGTAGCTCAGAAACGCGTTTTCGAGGTCGCGCTCCGTCGTGTCGAAGCTCAGGTTGCCTACGTAAATGTTCAAGATGTCTCTCTCTCGCTAGCCCCCTTGGGGCACCTATCCGATACCGAGGACGATGGACCGGACCGTGGACGAGAGCCAAAGACGCTTTTCGGATCTTGGGACTTCGTGGAGGCTGAGTCTCGCGTCGGTGAGCGACCCAAAGACTCGAAAACAAGAAGAATCAAGGGGAGCTTGCGATCACTATACCAGAACGGTAATTGTTCGCCAGCTTCGCGGTTTTACTTTTCCTGGCCCACCGTTTAAGCTCAGCTTACGCTAGTTCCCCAAGATTCTTCTATAAGTCGAATCAAGCAGGACAATTCCGTTAGCACTACGTCACCCGCAGTGCAGAAAGTGCGGTATCCATGGAGTTCATTCGTAAATTGCTCGGCCGTTCAGACAAAGATGCCGCACCGCGGGCCCGTGGTACGGCGCCCGTTCAGTCGCAGGAAGAGCAAGATGCTACTCGAGCTCGCATGGAGGCCGAAATGGACCAACAGCGGGAGCGCCGAGAGTCCAGCAACCCCAAAACCTAGCCAACAACCTACTCGTCAACCCGGGATGCTGAAGCGCCATCCTCAGGCGCCCAGCGAAGTCGGTGCGTGGCCGGTCACCCGACCTGCCCGGATAAAGACAGTCGTGCCGGTTCAGTACAGGTCAATGGAGGACCAACTCAAACGATGCTAAGCGTGGAGATTTCTTTCAAAGGCTCAGAGGACAACGGGACCCTGGTGGCCGTGATCCACAATCCATCGATTCTCCCCGGCGGCCTGTACACTCAGATCCGGCGCTATGGCCTTTCCGGCCCCAGCAACGCCAGTCCCCTGCTCTCCGGGCCGGTCAAAGGCACCCGCAGGGCCCTGACCGAGCTGATTAACACCTACGGCTTCGAAACCCAGATCGTCCCGATCTAGCGAAATCCTTCTGCAGAGCCCGCCAAGGCTCCGTGCTCCGGCGCCACGAACGCCAACCGCGCGCTCGCGGTTCGAGGTGCCCTCGCGAGTGCAAGTGAATGAACCGCGTGCGAACCGGAACTTGCTGATGCCGTCTGTTGGTGGGGCCCGAGAGGCTAGACGGTAACGAGCAGCTTGTCCGTGGCCTCGGCGACGGTCATCACCTCGACCCCCATCTTGCTCATGTCGAAGAGGTTTGCCTGCTGCACCTCGTCCGTGCCCGAAGCCGTGGCATCGCTGAGGACGACGCAGTGGTAGTCCAGCGATGTCGCGTCCGTGGCCGTCGCCCGGATGCAGTTCGGCGTCTGCACGCCCGCGAGCACGACCGACCGCACGCCGAGGCGCCGCAGTACGAGGTCAAGGTCGGTTGAGAAGAAGGCGCTCCATCGCCGCTTCACGACGACGATGTCCGAGTCCCCGATTGCAGAGCCCATCCACCAGGTCGGCGCCGGGGCTGGAGACAAGAAACGGGTCCTCACTGAAGAGGCCGGACCGCGTGTGATCGACGTCGAGGCCGGACTCCCGGTGCTGTCGCAGCACCATGACGACGGGCGCCCCAGCCTTGCGGAACGTATCGACGACGCACGTCACGTTGTCGATAATCTGCGGCGCGCCGCCAACGAAGAGCTGCGCGCTCGGCAGACAAAAGTCATTCTGCATGTCGATCACGATCAACGCGGTCTGGTTCATCTATTCGCTCCTTTGGCTGCAAGTCCGTTGCCGACCGCGTCCGCGGCCTGGGTAAAGCATTCCAGCGGCGCGCGAACCATGCCGACGCCGACTTGCCCGATGCCTGCCTCCCGGTGGGCGATGCCGGTGGTGATCAGCGGCGTGATACCGGTCGATGCCACCTTCTCGACGTCGATGCCGAAGGGCGTTCCGAGCTCTTCGACCGGTGAAACCATGTAGAAGGGGTTCGTGCCCACGGTGACCTTGTAGAGGTCTCTCTGGATCGAGCGCGCTTCATCCATCCCACTGCAGCCAACGATTGGGAACAACGATGGCGCACCCGCAAGCGCGAAACCGCCCAACCCGGCCGTCTCCACGATGGCGCTATCGCCGATGTCGGGGTTGGCGTCCTCTGGACCGAAGCCGGGCCAGTAGACTGCACGGGGCTGCAACGAAGGCGCCGTAAACCAGCGATCGCCGGTGCCGCTCACTCGGATGCCGAACTCCACGCCGTTGCGGCTCAGCGCCGTGACGACGGTGCAACCCGGGATGCCGCTGAGCGGGTCGAGCAGCACCTTGGAGGATGCCATGGCCAGGTTGAGGAAACTCTGGGCGATCCGCTGAGGTATTTCACGACCTCACCGGACCCCGGCTGATCGAGCAGCCTGGGCAGAATCGAGCGCATGAACAGCAGGCTGCCCGCGACGTTGCGCTGGTGCATCTCGTCGCCCATGAGCACCGCCTGGGCGATCAGGTCACGCACGCTGAGGCCGTCCGGGATGCTGCGCCCGATGGCCGGTGCGACCACTTCGTTGATCCAACGCAGTCGCTCGATCACCGCGGGGCCGTTGGCACCGCAGCGCAAGGGGTCGGGCACGTTGCCCTCGTTGAGGATTGTCACAGCCGTGTTACCAAACGTGGGGTTGGTAATCGAGTACGCCATCATCGACGGCGAAATCACGCCTGCCATGGGGGAGACGCTGCCGGCGTGGTGGTTCGGCAGCATCTCTACTTCGCCGCTGGCCAGCAGCGCCATCGCCTCCGCCGGGCTGTCGGCCCAGCCCTCGAAGATGGCTGCGCCTGCGAGGGCGCCTCGCATCGGCGAGCACATCCTATCGAAGGCAATCGGGGGGCCGGCGTGAGTGAGTACCATGCCCTGGCTCAGGGCCGTGAGCAATTCCCTGGCAGGTGCTATGCCTGTGAGGATCGCGTCACCTTGTTGGAAACGGGAGAACGCCTCGCGATTCGGCTCCACGCGACACCTCCAAACTCTCGTTATGAGAGATGCTAGGCGTCGTCCTCCAACTCAACATCGTCCGTTTCGGACAAGCTGGTGTTATGGATTTCGTCCGAAATGAGCGTCTGACGGCCTGGTTCTGCCAGTCGTAACGCGTAGAGCGCCAGGTACATGTTGAAACGGTCGACTGGGTTGTGGAGCTTACGCCCGGTCAGGGCCTCGATACGGGCGAGCCGGTACTTCAGCGTGTTGACGTGGACAAACAACAGACGGGCCGCGGGACGCAGGCGCTCGCCACTGACGTGGTAGGCCTCCAGGGTGCGAATCAGGTCACCGCCGGTCTTCTCGTCCCAGGTGAGCAACGCCCCGAGCTGCTCGTCGAGAAACTCCTGCAGGCGCTCGGGCTCGCTGATCGCCATCAGCAGTCCGTGCACGCCGAGGCGACCTTGCGTGATCGGGCCACAGAAACGGAACCGCAGGCCCAGCGATGCGTTGACGGCTGCCTTGCGAATCGATGCTGCATAGGAGCCGGGTTCGAGCACCGGTGTGCCGAGTCCGATGCCGACGTTTTCCATCCCGGCCAGCCCCTTGAAGTCGCGCACCACTGCCGACGCCTTGTCCAGCACGTCGTCGGCGGTGCGCGCGACCAGCAGCAGCCCGTCGGGGCGCTGAAATACAACCGCGTTCGGCGGGTCGCCGAAGGTGGCGTGCACGGCGCGGATCAGGCTACGAACGGCCAGCGGGCTGGCGAGGTCGGCCAACCCCTTCTCATCGAAGGCGAAGACGATGGGCGTGTAGGTGCGGCGCATGTCCAGGCCAACGATGCTCGCCCGCGCCTGCAGCTCGCGCGCCTCGATCGGCGTATCCGAGAGCAGGGTTTCGAGCACGTCGCCCCGAAGCTGCGCCTCGACCTCGAAGCGCACTTTCCACTTCGAAAGCTCCAGAGAGATCACCTGGGCCACCGTCTCCAGCACGGGGCGTTCGCTGATCGACGACGCCGCGAGCAGCCTGCCCAGCACCTGGTCCCCGGCACGTAGCGTGAGGTCCGTCGCAGAACCCTCGGGCACCTGACCGGCGAGCGGCGTGCCGAAGGCGTCCACGATCCCAATCTGGATGCCCGTGACCTTCGATGCATGAGCGACGACCTTGTCGAGGCCGCTGTCAGCCAGCACCATCTCTACCAGGTCCGTGTAGAGGGCCGAATCGTCGGTCCGCAGCTCCTTGATCACGCCCTCGCTGCGCATACCATGCATGCGCTCCAGCGCCACACCGGCCTGCTCCGAGAGCGTTTCGAGGTAGTTGCGGATGTGGGAGGCAGTCCACGGTGCCTCGACGTCTTCGGGCCCCCACACGGCGACGCTGCCGCAAACCGCCGTCTCGCCCTGGAGGGGCAGGACGAGCATGTGAAGGTCGCCGCCAACGCCCTCGTAGACCGACCGCGACTGAATGCAGGAGCCAAGGGCTTCCCGCACGAGGTCCGGCGGCTCCTCGCCAAAGTACGTCGCAGGCACGCCCGGCTCGACATAGGCGATGGAGCATCGTACGGGCGTGAGCATGAGATTCAGCGCCGAGGCGAGCTGCTCGCAGATCTCGCTGGGGCCAAGCGAGGCGGCTACGTAGCCGTCGACGCTCGAGAGCAGATGGGGGCCTCGCAGGCGCAGAGCAAGGTCGCCGGAGCGCCAGTACTGGGCCAGCATCTGGCCGAGCATGCCGGCAATCGCCGCGAGCTCCTGCTCGTCCCAGGCGTCGTAATTCTTCACCTCGACGCTCTGGACATTGAGCACGCCGATCAGCTCGTCCTCGTGCATTACCGGCGAGGCCAGGATCGAGAGGTAGTGGCTCTGGTCGAAGCCCGGGATCAGCTTGAACGTCCCGTCCTGACGCACGTCGGAGCAGCAGACCGTGGTCGCTGTCTGGGCCGCGGTGCCGCTGATGCCCTCGCCCATCTTGAGCCGTACGAAGCCGACGCCTGAGCGGGCGAGGCCCCGCGTCGCAGCCAGGATCAGCTCATCGGCGCACTTATCGAGGACGTAGAGGGTCGCGACCTCGGTGCCCATCGAACGGGCGACTGCGTCCACAACGGCCTGCAGCTTCTCGTCCGAGGGCAGCTCACGGTCACGCAGCCGCTCGAGCAGACTGGCAAATTGACGAACTCTGGATCCTGCCATGGTTCGATCTTACGGAAGCTTTATGTCATCCAGATTTCGACCAAGTTACGTTCAGCCTGATCTGGGCCGTATTGACGACCCAAATCAGGCTGAACCGCTCGCGATGCCATCGACTATTCGGGCAGCGCAGCGCTGCGAGCCCAGCGCGTCATCCGGCTCTCCAGCAGCGCCACGAGCAAGAACGTGGTCAGGGCTAGAGCCGATGCGGTGAAGATCGTCGCCCACATCGTTGGGATTTTGTACTGGTAGCTCGAAAGCACAATTAGGTAGCCGAGGCCTTCGCGCGACCCAATCCACTCGGCGGCGATGGCACCGGTAAAACAGCTACCGGCGGCCAGCTTCAGCGACGAGAACAGGAACGGCATCGAAGCGGGCCAGCGCACCTTCCAAAGCACCTGCCACCAGGTAGCAGACAGGCTGTGCATTAGCTCGGCTGCTTCTCCGTCTACGGAACGCAGACCGCGCATCATGTTGACGAGCGTGATGAAGAAGGCGCCCATGCTGGCGATAACGATCTTTGGCTCCATGCCGGTGCCCATCGCCAGGATGAGGACCGGCGTTATCGCGATGAACGGGACGCTTCGGTAGGCCAGCGCCACCGGGAATAGTCCGCGTTCCGCGACGCTGGAATGGATGAATAGCACGGCCAGCGAAATCGCCAGCGCGTTGCCACACGTGAACCCGAGGGCCGCTTCGATGAGCGTTGGCTTCGTGTGCTTCACGATGAGGTGCCAGTCCTCCACGAATGCGTCCGCGACCTTCAATGGCGGCGGCAAGACGAACTCTTTCACGAGCCCCGTCGTCGATGCAAACTGCCAGAACGCCAACAGGAACCCGATGATCATCAACGGTGGAAGCCAGTTGCGCATGAAGCGATAGGCAATCCCGCCGAACATCTTGGAGAAGCCGCTTGCTTCTCCCGTTCGTGTCCCTGGTAGCGCCAGACTCGTATCTCTTACTGCCATCAGTTCCTCGCTCTCTAGGACTCGGCCAGCACTGCCGAGCCCCTGATTTCGCTACTGCTATTGCCCGCTTACGGCTGTGTCACCATCTTGTCCGAGTAGGCTTCGTCCACGACGTCATAGGTCAGGACCTCGTTCAGGTCTACAGGCCCTTCGACACGCCCTTCTTCCACCACCTGGTTAGCCACTGCTGCCCACGAATCCGGGTCCAGGGCAAGGAGGCCGTGATTCAGAGTGAATTCGTCGGCGATAAGGGGCGCCATTTCGGTTGCCTGCGCCACCTGCTGCTCAAGGTCGAGGCCGTCGACGAGGTCGTTGTCGATAATCCAGTTCGCGGCCGCTTCCGGGTCTTCCAGGAAGTTCTGCCAGCCGAGGGCCGTCGCCACGACCCAGCGGGCCAGCGCGTCCTTCTTCTTGGCGAGCACATCGGGCGTGGTGATGTAGACGTTGCCCTGGCTGGGCCAGCCGTAGTCGTTGTAGAGGAAGACGATGGGCTCGACGCCTGCTTTGCGCATCGAGTTCGGCTCGTTCACGGCGAACCCGGCCTGGCAATCGACGATGCCGGCAATGATCTCGGTCACGGAGCTGGCGCCGATGGGCGAAGTCTTGATCGTGTCCAGGTCGATATCGTTCTTTTCGAGGAAGAGGCGTGTGGTCTCCTCACCGTTGGCGTTCTTCACGCCGAAGGTCTTGCCGGTGAGGTCGCTGATGTCCGCGACGCCGCTGTCTTTGCGGCAGATCATCCCCTGGGGCGTCTTGTGGAACTCGGCGGCGAAGGCGACCACAGGAATACCCTGGCTGACTGCCGCCATGACGTTGGCCGGGGTCGACACCGCGATATCGGCAGCACCGGCGGCGACGAGCTGCAGGCCGTCGATGCCCTGGCCCCCGGGCTCGACGCTGACGTCGAGGTTGTACTCGTCGTAGATGCCGGCGACGTCCGCGTAGGCAACGCCGTAGTGCTCGGCATTCAGGACGAAGTTGAGCTGGACCTTCAACTTCTCGCGTGTAGCCTCGGTGGCCTCGGGTGTCGTGCCCTCGCTGCCGGTCGACGCGGCTGCCGTCGGTTCGGAGCCCGTCGAGGTCGCGGGCGCGTCGTCGTCATCGTCGTCTCCGCAGGCCATAACGAGCAGCGGCACGATGAGCAGCACTGCTACCCAGAGCGGCGCTCGTTTGCTTCTGATTCCGGGGATTGCGGACAACTCGGTAACCCTTCCTAAGCTCAGGCGCCGTAGAGGGCGTGTCTGAGGATGCTTTCGCACTCGACGAAGCGCGTGTGGTCGCGAATCGCCGGCGTACGCTCGCGTGGCAGGTCGACGTCGATCACCTGGGTGATACGGCCTGGCCGCGGCGTCATCACATAGACGCGATCGCTGAGGATCACGGCCTCCGGGATGGAGTGCGTAACCAACAACAACGTGGCGCTCGTGGCGGCCAGGATACGTAGAAGCTCGAAGTTGAGGCGCTCCCGGTTGATCTCGTCCAGGGCGCCGAACGGCTCGTCCATGAGAAGGAAGTCCGGGCTCATCGTCAGCGCCCGGGCGATGGCCCCGCGCTGGCGCATACCGCCGGAGAGCTGATTCGGGTAGCGATCCTCGAAGCCGGAAAGCCCGACCAGATCGATTAGCTCGCGGGCCTTCTCGCGCCGCTCCTTGCCGGTGCCGACGTGAGAGACCTCCATGGCGATCTCGACGTTCTCCTGGAGGTTTCGCCAGGGGAGCATCACCGAGTGTTGAAAGACAAAGCTGTAGTTGCGGGCCTTGCGGGCGTCGCGCGTCTGCTTGCCCTTCATCGAGACCGAGCCAGCTGTCGGCTCGAGGATGTTGGCGAATATTCGTAGCAACGTCGACTTGCCGCAGCCGGATGGCCCAATGATCGAAGCCCGTTCGCCCGGCTCGATAGCGAGGCTACAGTCCTCCAGCGCGGTTACGAGCGATTCGCCCTTACCAAACTGCATGAGCACCGAGTCGCAGTAGAGACCATCGGACCTGGCGCTTCCTGTTGCGTATCCCGTCATTCCTGATCGTTCCAGCACTGATGTCAAAGCATCACCTCGTCCATCCCCCGAAAACCGGGGGCCGAACACTCTTGATTTCAGTCAAAATCATCTCGGCTGGCCCGATTTCTCAACAGGTCTGCCAGCGCCGAAACTCGGTCGAATCGGGTGTAAGCGGCGTACAAGTGGCCGCGTATGAAACCCAATCGAAACTCGGGCGCCCCCAACGAGCGCCGGGCACGGCAAAGCGCCGAGAGCTCGGCGCTGCCTTTGTTCCTGGGAAGCTGTGCAAGACCCGGTCACGCCGGGAGCGCGGCCGTGCGCATCTCGAGGCCCATGCGCGGCGCCACTTCGTGCGCAAACAGCGTCAGCGTCTGGCGCAACGCCTCATGCGATAGCCCCGGGACGTGTGCGAGCAGGTCGACACGGTCGACGCCGGACTCGTACTTGTAGGTCTCCAGGCGCTCGAACACGGTTTCGGGCGAACCGATGATGAAATTCTGGCGCTGAAATTCCTCTGCCCCAGCGTTGCCTTCCTGTGCCGAGTTCAGGCCGCCCTTCATCATCGAGTAGTAGAGCTGCTTCGCGGGTGCGGCGACGCGTTCGGCTTCGGCGTCTGTCTCGGCAACCAGCACGAGGCGATAGCCCCGCGCCTCGCCGGTGCCGCCTGCTTCGCGGTACATGTCGACCCACACCCGTTGGTCCGGCCCGAGGTCGCCCTGGCCGGTCGCGAAGTTCAGCCCAAAGTCAGCCGTGAGCTTGATTGACTCCCAGTTGCGCACCGCGGTCCAGATCAGCTGCGTGAGGTCTCGCGTCGGCGCCGGCGTGAGGGCCGGGTGCTCATCGGAGGGCTCGTCCCTCAGCCTTTCCATGAGCTCCGTGAGGCTGGCCCGGAACTTGGGGGCGCGCTCCTCCTCGACGAAGAACGATCCCTTCGTGCCTTCGCCGAGGCCGAAGACGGCGCGACCGTCCGTGAGTATGTCCAGCAACGACATCTTCTCGGCCACACGCGAGGCGGGGTCGAGCGAGAGCACCTTGACGCCGGTGCCGAGGCGGATCTGCTTCGTCTCGGCCGCCAGACGCGCGATCAGCAGCTCCGGCACCGGCACGCGGCCGAAGAACGCCTTGTGGCGGTTGTAGTGGTGCTCGCCGAACCAGAAGCTCTCGTAGCCCAACTCATCGGCCAGGCGCACGTCATCCGATGCGTCCAACAGGCAGGTCCTGTCGCTAATCGACGCCTCTGCCCACATCTGGTGCAAGATGCCAACGTTCGTCACGATCGCCTCCGTTTCGCTGAAACCTGATATCCGTCCGTACCAGTGTCCGGCGAAAGGCGACCTTCACATCACGTCCGAAGCCGCCGAAACCCACTGCGGAGCCTCGTAGGGCAAGGCCAAGTGCGACCAGACGAAACGCGGCTGTAACGGAAGGTGCGCAGCTAAACCGGCTGGCCCATCTCGACGCCGAGCAACGGCGCTACCTCGCTGGCGAACACGCGCATCGAACGCTGGACGTCCTCCGAAGGCATGCCGGGCGTGTGGATCATCAGGTCGATGCGGTCGACGTCGGCGTCTTCCATGTAGCGCTTGAGGCCGGCTGTGACCCTCTCCGGCGAGCCCGCGATGTATTCGATGCGGCTGCAGAGGTCCTCGACGCTCACCGGGTCATACTCCGGCTGGCGGCCTTCCTTCACCGCCTGCTTGTAGTAGGCGCTATTCCGGCTCGTGTTGAACCAGGTGGAGGCGGGGCCTTCGACGGTCCGCCAGGCCTCCTCATCCGTCTCCGCCACGTAAACCATGCGGGCGCCGCGCACTTCCGCGTTGCCGCCGGAGTTGCGGTAATTGTCGACGTACTTGCGTTGCTGGATGCCCTGCTCGGCCTGACCGACAACGAAGTTCAAGCCCAGTTTGGCCGCATGTTGCACAGTGGCATCCTCGCGGGCCGCGATCCAGAGCAGGCCGGTAAGGTCATGCTCCGGCTTCGGCGAGAGCGCAGGCCGGTCTTCCGGCGTGCCGCCGCGCAGGTAGCCCAGGAGGTCCGTAAGCTGCTGGCGGAACTTGGGACCACGGTCATGCTCCGGCGTGTCCGCCGAACGCACCGCCATGCCAAGGCCGTAGTGGGCGCGGCCGTCCGTGAGGATGTCTAGCAGCGCCATACTCTCGGCGAAGCGTGCTTCGTCGTCGTAGGGCAGGATCTTGACGCCCGTACCGAGGCGAATGCGCTGTGTCTCGGCGGCGAAGCGGGCGATCACGAGCTCCGGGATCGGCACTCTCCCGAAGAAGGCACGATCGCGGCTCTGGTGGTGCTCGCCAAACCAGAAAGACTCGAACCCCAGCTCATCCGCCAGGATCACGTCGCTCAACGCGTCTTGAATGGTTTCCTTGTCGCTCTTCTCGGCGAGCGCCCACATTTGGTGAAACAAGCCGACACGCATTTCTCTACTCCTTGATAGCCCGCTCATACACCGGCGGGCATCCACTCCTTGATGTTTCCGGCACGGCTGAAGACGACCTCGCCACCCACCAGCACCATGTCCGGTTCGGCCTCCTCGGCCACGAGTTGCCAGGGTTCTTCGACGGGCCAGAGCGCCAGGTCCGCGACCGCCCCGGTCTTGATATCGCTTTCGATTCCACAGACCTCGCTCGCCTGCCACAGGCTGCGGCCCAGCACGCCCAGCTGCTGCTTCGATGCCTCCCGGTTCGCCAGCGCGTACAACGCCGCGACTGATGTCAGGGACGGTCGCCCCGCTGGCGTGAAGGCGTTACTGATGTTGTTGCTGGCGATCGAGCAGGACAGGCCCGCCTCCCGCAGGGCTGCGAGTGGCGCGATCGCCCCGTCGAGGTAGAGGTCCGTCCGTGGCAAGACGATCGAGGCGGATCCCCGACGCGGCGAGCTTGCGCGCGATGGCGTCTCGCTCCGGCGGCAGCATGCGCGCCAACGTGGTGCAGTGGCCCGCAGTCACCCTGCCTTCCAGCTCGTCCTCCTGCGTAACCTCGATGATCGTCTCAAGCTGCGACTGCTCCACCGGCACACAGAAGTCAGCGTGCACGTCCAGAGGCAGGTCGAAGTCGCGCGCCAGGCCGGCTGCCCGCGACAGGTGCTCCTTCGCATCGGGGTCCTGATAGCTGATGGCACCGACGACATCGCAGCCCATGAGCACGGCATCGCGCATCAGGGCCAGGGTCCCCGGCTCCTTGACGATTCCCTCCTGCGGGAACGCAACGACCTCAATGCGCATCTGGCCCCGCAGCGCCTCGCGCGCGGCCAGGACGCCCTGCACGCTACGAAGGCCCAGCAGTGGGTCGACCTCAGCATGAACGCGTACCCGCGTAGTGCCGAGGCTGAGGCACCAGCGCAGCAACCGCATCGTGCGCTCGAACACAGCTTCTTCCGTCTCGAAGGGCTTTCCCGCGCGCACGGCCTGAATCGCCTCGGCAACACCGCTGGCCGAACCCGCATCACCCGAAAGGCCGAACGCCTTGTCGGGATGCAGATGCGGGTCCGTGAGCCCCGGCGTCAGCAGGCGCCCGGCCGCGTCAATCGCAGGGCTGGCCATCGAGAGCACACCCGGCGCATCGATACTCGCGATGAGCCCGTCCTCCAGCAAGACGTCTGCAGTGGCGCCATCGGGCAGGCGGCAGTTCGTGAGCAGCAGCCGTGCCATCAGGTGGTCACCGCCTCCGCCAGCACGACCCGCCCGTCCTGGGCGACGACGTTACCGGCCTTGTAGACGATGCGACCCGGCGGCTGCATGACGATCGCTTCCTGCACGGTGAGCGCGGGCACCAGCGTGAAGTCGGCCGGGTCACCCGGTCGCAGCAGGGCTGCCACGTCGCCGAGGGCTGTCGAAGGGGCCACCGTAACGCGGTCGAGGCCGCGTAGCAGGGCTTCGTCCGTGTTCCAGCCGAACAGGTAGCCGGCCAACCCGACGCGCTCCAGCATGTCCGCCTTGCCGTAAGGCGACCACGAGTCGCGCACGTTGTCTGAGGCAAACACGACGTTCAGACCCAGATCGACGAGCACGTCGACGGGTGGACGCGAGTCGTGGCCTGGGACATTGGTCACCAGCGTGACGCCAGCGTTCGCGAGCGCCCCGGCGGTCCGCTTCACGCCCTCCGCGTCCAGCATGCCGAGGCAGTAGCCGTGGCTGATCGCGACCTTGCCTTGCAGGCCGAGGGCGACCGTGCGCTCCGCAATCCCCTGCATGCTCGATGCGCCGATCTCGTTCGGCTCGTGCAGGTGAATGTCGACATAGCAGCCGTGCTTCTCGGCAAGCTTGAACACGGTATCTAGATGCCCAGTGCGGTCACCATCGCGCGTCTCCGGGTCGAGGCCGCCGATGGCCTCCACGCCCATCCCAAGCGCCGTGTCCAACAGCTCCTCCGTCCCCGGAGAGATCACGATGCCTTCTTGGGGAAACGCCACGAATGTTATGTCTACAACGCCCCGGTAGACGTCACGCAGCTTCATCAAGGCTTCCAGGCGGCTCAGCCCGAGCCCGGCGCTGATGTCGACGTGGGAACGAATGCGAGTGCTGCCGTTGGCCACCGCCTTGCATAGCAGACGCTCGGCACGCGTGTAGGTGTCTTCGACGTCGTTACCTGCCAGCACCGCGATCTCACGGTCGATGCGCTCGGCAATACTCCGGCCGGGCCTGTGCGGATACCAGGTTTCGCCCAGAAGCGTCTTGTCGAGGTGCAGGTGCGTGTCGCTGAGGCGAGGCACTGCAACGTAGCCGGCGCCATCGACCTCCTCAACGCCCGGAGGCGCCGCCTCGACGATGACGCCATCGACGAAGGCGAGGTCGCGCACGCCGTCAACAGTCGCGACGTTGCGAATGACCCGGCTGGTCACGCCTGCGCTCCCACCTCGGGATGCAGCGTCGTGGGGTTGATCGCGATGTTCTTGCGTTCGACGCACTCGATACGCACGCCGTCCGGGTCGAGGATGTCGAAGTAGCGCTGGCCGGCGATGTAGCCGCTCGGCAGGTCTTCCGGCGGGAACACCGGCCGATAGCCGCGCTTGAGGAAGTCCTCGTAGATCTCATCGGCGCTGTCGACGGCGAAGGCGAAGTGCTGCTCCCCCAGGTTCCGCGACGGGTCGTGCGTCAGCAGCATGGCCAGGATTGTGTCGCCCACGTCGAAGAAGGCGCCCGGCTCGCCGCCGCCCGTGTCGCCCTTGTAGGCGCAGGTAAGGCCCAGCGCCTCTTCATACCAGGCAATCGAGCGGTCGAGGTCACTGACGTAGACGGCGGTGTGGTCGATTCGGCGAATGAGCATGAAAAACCTCCTCGGCTAAGAAGCGACGCTCGTCGGCGTTACGCGCTTCCAGGTGGACGTGTCGAAGTCATCGGGGACGGGCAGGAACAGCGTCTGACGCGGCGTATCGACCTCGATGCTGGCGTGGCCGGGGCCGTCCAGGTCCTCGCCGAGCATGATCGTGCCGGGGCCGATCAGGCGTTTCGTCCCATCTGTGCACTCGAGCTCGAACGAGCCAACGATCGGGACGCAGAAGTGGCGCCAGCGGGCGTTGTGGAACGGCATCGGGCCGGACCAGTCGCTCTCGCGAAAGACGATGCCCTTGAGGTCCATAAGCTCCGACATGAAGCCCTTCTGCACCTGGTCCATCGGCACTTCGAGGTCTTCGACATGCGACTCGCCGTCCTCGCCGGTGTAGACGCGGACGATGATCATGCGCCACCCCCGACGGGCTCAGCCGTGGCGCCGGCTCGGTCAAGCGCGGGCCTGACGCCCTCGGCGAACAGCTCGATCTGGCGCGCTACCTGCGCCTCCAACATGCCGGGGAAGCCCATCTCGACGGCAAGCTCCTGGACGCCCAGGGTCTCCACGATCTCGACTAGGCGGTCGCTGACCTCTTCGGCGGAGCCGACGATCATGTTGCCGCGCGACAGGGTCTCTTCGATGCTCGGGACGTAGCCCACCGGGTAAGGCGTGCCGTCCGGGAAAGCGCCCACGGCTCGCTGCTGGGCCAGGAAACGCTGACGTTCGATCACCGGCACCTCAAGCTCCTCTACCGCCGAAGCGCGGTCGGCGCCTATGTGTGCCGAGACCACCAGCAGCCGCCGCTCGCCGGGTGCCAGACTGCGGCCTTCCTGGGCTTCGACGATCTCGCCGAACTCATCCCAGCGCTTCTTCAGCGGTTCGAGGTTGTTGCGCAGCGGGATCACGCCGACGTTGCCGGCCATCGCGCACTTGCGAAGCGTTTCGTCGCTGTTACAGGCCTGGTACACCAGGATCGGGCGCTTCGGCTGCGGCACGAGGCTGATCTTGTCCCAGGGGCGGCCGGTCGCCTCATTGCCCGTGTTGAGGATGCCCTCCGGCGGGATGTTGAAGTACTTGCCGTGGAAGGAGAACTCCGGCTCCGACCACGCTAGGCGCATGATCTCCATCTGCTCTTCGAACAGCTCTCGGTTCATGCGGTCGTTTTCGTCGCCGCCGCGACCGAAGTGGGCGCCGAAGACCTTCGCTTCCCGCTCGACCGAGCCACGGCCGGCGCCGAACATGATCCGGCCGCCCGTAAGGATGTCGGCGATTGCCAGGTCCTCCGCCAGACGCAGCGGGTGCCACGTGGGGACGACCTGGAAGAACGAGCCGAACTTGATCCGCTTCGTGTGCTGAGCGAACACCGTGCCCAACATGATCACGTTGGGAATGATCTCGTAGCCTTCGCGCTGGAAGTGGTGCTCGGTGAGCCAGTAAGTCTCGTAGCCCAGCTCGTCGGCCAGCTTGGCCCAATCGAGCATCGCCGTGTAGGCGCGCTCGTAGTCTGCTGCGACGTGGTGACGCGAGTACGGGTCCGGTCCGTCCAAGCCGGGCGATTCGACGAAACAACTTCCCCAGGTGTAGAAGCCTACTTGCATTGCAACCTCCATCTCGCCCGGAAGAGATTGCTCTCCGGCGCTGCCCTCTCAGAGTCGCCTGTGGCCCTATCCCTGCCTATGGCGAGTTTGGCCAAACTGGGCCACGGCCCTTTGTTACGGCGAAACGACGGGTCCAGGCGGTTTAGGTCTCCCTCCCGCACTTAGATACGAAAGCCACCTGAGCACCCGGCCTGAGCCCGCGTTTCCGTCTTGTTTCACCCGATCGAGCTTGTCGTCCTTGCATAGCAGGCCCCGCGCTTTTCGGTCGGCAGCCGACATTTCGGCAAGACAGGCCCCAACCTACGCTGCTATTGCGCCGTGATTCGGCGACGCGCACTAGGACCGGCAGGAACGCCGGCAGAGGAGGAAACGTATGAACTACTGGAAGGGGCGAACGCTGCTCGCGCTCGTGGCGATCCTGGGTCTTACCGTCTTCGCCGTGGCTTGTGGCGACGACGATGACGACAGCTCGTCTACGGGCTCGACCGGCGCTGAGCCGACAGCCGCGGCGACCACGGGAGCCGCGGAGCCCACAACGGCGGCAACAGGAGCATCAGATTCGACAGGGGCCACGGGGGCGGCAGAGCCCACCGCCGAAGCCATGGAGCCGGCAAGCCTCACCTTCCAGCTCAACTGGATTCCGAACATCCAGCACTTCGGCCCCACCTACGCCGACGAGATGGGCTTCTATGAAGAGGAGGCGCTCGACGTCAAGATCCAGCCCGGCGGCCAGGGCATCGATGGTATCGCCCTTGTCGTAGGCGGTGGCGCCGATATCGCTGTCAGCAGCGCGGCGAACATCTACGCCGCGAACGAGAACGGCGCCGACATCATCGGCTTTGCAGCCGTGTTCCAGAAGGCGGCCAACGCCATCGTCTGCCGCGCCGACGCCGGCATCACCGACTTCAGCGACGTGTCTGGCAAGAAGTTCGGCTCCAAGGGCCCCTCTGACGAGGACTTGCTGCCCCAGATCTTCGAAGAGAACGGCATCACGGACGTGAAGATCGTGCCCATTGGCGCCAGCTCCATCACCGAGCTGATCGCCGGCATCGTCGACTGCCAGCTCGCCTTCGCCGTCAACGAGCCGATTACGCTCGAGAAGGCCGGCGTTGAGCCCGTCGTCTTTGCGCTGTCGGACCTCGGGTTCGCCGGACAGGGCGAGGTTTACTTCACCCGCAAGGACTACTTCGATGAGCACAAGGACGTGCTCGTGCGCTTCCTCAAGGCCACCGGCAAGGCGTGGGACATCTACCTGGATGACCCTGAAGCCGCCGCCCAGTGGGTCGTGGACTCGGAGCTGGTTGACGGTCTCGACCTCGAGCAGCAGACGGCCCAGGCCAAGGTGATGGCGGGTCTCATCGCCACGGACTACACCAAGGAGCACGGCATCCTCTACTTGAACGACGACCTCTGGCAGCTCCAGGCCAAGCAGGCACTGGCCCAGGGTCGCATCACCGAGATGCCCGATCTCGACTCGGCGAGGACTTTCGAAATCCTCGACGCGGCCGAGCTACCGAAGCGGTAGTCCGACCTCCGAGAGTTCGTACTTCGGATAGTGAAGATTGGGCCGGCGAACGATTCGCCGGCCCAATCCGTGACTCTGACAGGTAACTTCAGCACTCGAGAAGGAGCCCAGCATGCCCATCGGCATTTCGGTCGAGCAGGATGTTCGCATGACGCTTTCGGACGGCGTCAGTCTCAGCGCCGACGTTTATACGCCGGCCGCACCGGGCCGCTACCCCACCCTGCTCATGCGCCTGCCCTACGGCTCCGCCGTAGCTTCCTCGCCCGTGTACAGGCACCCGGCCTGGTACGCCTCGCAGGGGTTCTGTGTGGTAGTGCAGGACGTGCGCGGCACCTGGCGCTCGGAAGGCTCCTTCTACCCGAGGCGGGACGAGACTCCGGACACCCTGGCGACGATCGACTGGGCGGCTCAGTTGCCGCGCTCCAATGGAAACGTCGGCATGTACGGCTTCTCGTTTCAGGGCATCGTTCAGCTTCAGGCCGCGGCGGCCAAGTCCGGCCCGCTCAAGGCGATCGCACCGGCCCAGACCGCCGCCGACTACTACAGCGGCTGGCACTTCGAGGGCGGCCTGCCCCTGCAGCAGGGCGCCGTGGGCTGGGGTCTTCAGCTCGCATGGATATCGGCGATCCACGACAAGCGCGACGCCGACGCGGCCCGCTACCGCCGCATGCAGACCGAGCTGGGCCCGATGCTGACGTTACCGCCCGCCCTGCCCGCCGCCGTCTCCGACGTGCCCTGGATCTGCGACTGGATCAAGCACGAGACTTACGATGCCTACTGGCAAGACCAGCACATCGCCCCGGCGCCCCACGTGCCATCGCTCTGGATCGCCGGCTGGTGGGACACCTTCCTTAACGGCACGATCAAGGGTCGCGAGGCCGCCGTCACACCCGACGGCGCCGAGCAGTCGATGATCGCCGGGCCGTGGCAGCACCAGCCCTGGTCTCGCAACGTCGGCGCCCGTGACTTCGGTCCCGCCGCCGTCTCACCAGTCGACGACGAGCAGGTGCGCTTCTTCAAGCACTATCTGGCCGGCGAAGGCGACGACCGCGACACGCAGTGCAGCGTCTTCGTCACCGGCCTGAACGAGTGGCGCCGGCTGCCCACATGGCCGCCAGAGGCCAAGTCGCTGCGGACGCTCTTCCTCGACAGCGACGGCGACGCTAACAGCGAACGTAGCACCGGCACGCTCTCGGACGTGGCCCCCACCGATGCAACGTACGACGTGTTCACGAGCGAACCGCTGGTCGCCGTACCCAGCACGGGCGGCCGAGGCGTCGGTCCCGCAGACCAGCGCCCGGTTGAGCGATTACGCGCCGTGCTCACCTTCACCTCGGAGCCCCTGGAGCACGATCTGTGGGTTACCGGCTTCGATGCCCACCTCACGGTGGCGACCAGCGGCACCGACTGCGACTGGGTAGCCCGCCTGTGCGAGGTAGACGGCAACGGCCGATCGCTGGACGTTTCGCAGGCCGCCATCCGCTCCCGCTACCGCAACGGCCTGGACTGCGAGACGCCGGTGGAGCCCTTCATGGACGAGGCGATCGAGTTCTCTTCATGGGACTGCTGCCACCTGTTCAAGGCTGGCAACCGGCTGCGATTGCAGGTCGCCGGGTCGTCATTCCCGTACTACGCCCGCAACCCCGGCATGCACGTGCCCGTCGCAGAGCTGCCCGCCAATGAGTACATAGCTGTGTCGCAGTTCCTCCTGCACGGCCCCGGCCAGCAGTCATGGCTATCGCTGAAGACGGCAGACCTGGAGGCAGCGGCGGTCTGAGGTCGCGGCACCAGGCGTGTCGCCTCGACTGCAGACTCAGCTCCGCGGGCGATGACTACGCCTCTATGTGTAGAAGAACTGCACGTCCTCTGATAGGCCGCTCGCATCGGTGCGGACGACTTCGAGCACCCGCACGCCGTCTTGCTTGCGATAAATCATTGCGAAGCTCTCCGGCCCATACAGGATGTCTTCGAGTTCGAAGTGGGAGTCGGGCGTCGCGGCAAAGCCGCGCTCGAAGTGTTGTCGTAGCTCGTCCTTGCCGTGGAGCTTCCCGTCAGGACGGCCCCAGCGCTCTACGATGCTCGGCCCCTGCACCTCCACGTCGTCCGTGTAGTGGGACATGATCGCGTCGAGGTCATGGCTGTTCCACGCCACGATCCACGCCTCGACTTCAGCGCGAATCTCTTCTCTCGTCAGCATCGGCGCCCTGAATCCGCCCTCATGGGATGAGAAGGATCTTGCCGATGCTCCCGCGTCCCTCCAGCTCACGGTGAGCAGCAGGCGCATCGGCGAGCGCGAACTCCTTGTGGATGTTCACCTTGAGCTGGCCCTTGGCCACCCAGTCGAAGAGCTGCAGGGCACGCTCGGCGCCACTGCCGTCCGACCGTACGTAGTCCGGCCCCGTGTGGTAGCTGAGATAGATGGAGCCGAGCCCGCGCTGGGGCCAGTCGAGATGCGCAGGCTGCCCGCCCGACATGCCATAAGTCACGGCATGGCCTCGGCGCACCAGGCAGCGCAGGCTCTTTTCGAGCACCTCGCCGCCGATGGCATCGAAGACGACGTCGACGCCCCGGCCGTCAGTACGCTGCTTGATCTCGTCTTCGAAGTCCGTCTGCGTGTAGAGGATGACCTCGTCGGCGCCCAGCTTGCTCGTGAAGTCCGCCTTCTCCTGCGTCGATACCGTCGCGTAGACGTAAGCGCCCATGCGCTTCGCCATCTGCACCAGGTTAGAGCCCACCCCGCCGGCGCCCGCGTGGATCAGCACGCGATCGCCTTCTTTGAGCGGATGGGCGTCCTGCACCAGGTACTGCGCCGTCCGCCCCTGGTTAAGCACCGCGGTCGCGAGCCTCATATCGGTGCTGTCGGGCACCCGCACCAGGTCGGCGGCCGGGACGCTCATCAGCTCCTTGTAGGTGCCGCGCCGATGCTGGCCGGCGAAGACTACGCGCTCTCCGGCCTCGAAACCGCTGACGTTGGCCCCAAGCTCGACGATGCGTCCGCCGCCTTCATGGCCCGGCGTCAGGGGCAGTTTGCCTACGTAACCGCCGCTGCGGTACTGCAGGTCGCTGAAGTTCACCCCGATGACCTCCATTTGGACGAGGACGTCATCGGGTCCGAGCGCGGGCGGCTCCACCTCCTCGATGCGGAGGACGTCGGGGCCGCCGAACTCACGAACAACGACTGCTTTCATGCCTGCTCCTGACTTCCGGGCCTGAAGGCGATGCTTCGTTACTTCACGCGGGCGAACTTCTGAATACGCTGGCCGTTCAGCACCTCGGCGACGTAAATCGAGCCCTCGGAGTCCGTCCAGATGCCGTGCGGGCCCCAGAACTTGCCCGGGTCGTTGCTGCGCTCGCTGCCGTAGCTGCCGATGAACGTGCCGTCCAGGTTGAGGATGCTGAAGCGATCGTCCAGCTCGGAGACGTACATCACCTCTTCGGTGGGGTCGACGTAGAGCTTGGTCGGGCGCGCCAGGCCGGTCCAGATCTCGATGAAGTTGAGGTCGAGGTCGTAGACCTGGATGCGGTAGTTCTCGCGGTCGGAGACGTAGACGCGGTCCTTGTGCACCCAGATGCCGTGCGGCGTGTGGTACAGGTTCGGGCCGTCCTTCGTGCCCTTGAGGTCCTTGGCGTTGCCGGGCTCACCGATCGACTTCTTGAGCGTGCCGTCCGCCCCGAACCAGTGCACGCGGGAGTTGCGGTAGCCATCGGAAACGTAGATGTCCCCGTTGGCGGCGATGCTGATGTCGGTCGGGCGGTGGAATGGCCCGCCGCCGTGCGCGACGCCGTTGATGATTGGAATGCCGCCGCCCGAGATGTTCGGGTCGTCGACAGCCTCGCGAATCTCCTCCGTCCAACCCGTGTCCGAGGGCTCGTGGCGCTTGCCGATGCTCAAGAGGTGACGGCCGGCCTGGTTGAACTTCGTCACGATGTGGGTATCGGTCTCGACGAAGTACATGTCGTTGTTGTGCGGCGTGATGCAGATGCCGTGCGGGTACTCGAACAGCTCCTCGCCCCAGTGGTCGATGAGCTTGCCCGACTTGTCGAACACCATCTGGGGGTGCTCGGTGCGCGTGAAGACGTGGACATTGTCGTTGGAGTCACAGGCTACGCCGGCGCACTGGCCCCAGCGCCAGCCCTCCGGAAGCTGCCCCCAGCCCTCGACCAGCTCGTACTGGCGATCGCCGACGTTGGCAATGATTTTCTCTCCGGTGGTCATTGGTCAGTCCCTTCTTTCTACTTGCGCCACAGTCGCTCTGAGGCGATGCGCGCGCCTTCGGACATCGCGGCGAACTTCGCCCAGACGACCTCTTCGTGGCCCACACGGGAGCCCATACCGCAGTCCGTGCCCGTCTGTACGTTCTCCCGCCCGACGCGCTCCGCGTAGTTCACGATGCGCTCGGCGATCATTTCCGGGTGCTCGACGAGGTCGGTGGCGTGCGAGAGGACGCCGGGCATCAGCATCTTGCCCTCCGGCAGCTTGATGTCCTCCCACACGTGGTACTCGTGCTCGTGACGGACGTTGGCCGCTTCGATGCTGTACTGCTGTGCGTTGATCTTGAGCATGATGTCGGCGATGTGCTTGAGCTCGATGTCGTACACGTGCGGCCGGTGGCCGGAGCCCCAGCAGGTGTGGAACCGCACGAGTTCCTCCGGCAGGCCCTCGATGGCGTGGTTGATCACTTCGACCGCAGAAGTTGAGGTACTTACGCAGGTCGTCGATGCTCCAGTCCGGGTAGAACGACCACGTGGTGCAGAACTCCGGCTCGTCGACCTGGACGATGAGGCCCGCATCCGTGATCGCCTTGTACTCGGTGCGAATGGCCTCGGCAACGGCCATCATGTACTCCTCTTCGGAGCCGTAGTGCTCGTTACGGGCGTTGGCGCCGATGCTCAACGGCCCCAGCGCGGCGATGTAGCCTTCGACGTCCTTGCCCGCAATCGCCGCCTTCAGGTTCTTCACGTCGGCATCGACCATCGCCTGGCCGGTGTAGACCAGGGGTCCGGTGCAGACGCGGGAGGTCGTGGGCGTGGGACGCACCTCGCCGGGCGTCGCGAAGCCGGGACGGATCGGGCCGCCGGAGCCGGAGTACCACAGGCCGGAGGCGTAGAAGCCGGGGAAGTCCCGGTGCTCGCGCTCGGCGGTCCCGAAGCGCTTTGGCGGCTTCGAGGGGTCGACGGGCAGGTTCTCGTAGCCGGTTAGGCGGTCCTGGACGTAGCCGCCGTAGCTGCCGGCCTTGGCGTACTCGCCATCGTTCACGATGTCGACGCCCACCTCGATCTGGCGGTCGACGACATACTGCACGGCCTTGGGCAAGCGCGCGGCGTACTCGGCGCCCAGGGAGCCTTCTCGCGACAGGCCGCCGTCGATCAGCTCGTTGATGTAATCGGGGCGCGGCAGGTTCCCGGCATGCGATACCAGGATGCGGTCGGTGCTTCGTCTCATCGGTACGGTCTCCTTAGCTGCTACGGGGCCGAAAACACTGCTGGGTGACAGGGTCGCTGGTCTGAACGCTCCTCGGGGCCGTCCAGGGATTCAGGGGTGACTAGAAAACCATCTCGTGCAGGTCATCTGCGAGGAGCAGACGCGGTTCCGTGCGCTCCTGTACGTAGTCAACCGAAATGCCCGGGGCCAGCTCGCGCAGCAGCAGTCCTTCCGGCGTGACGTCGATGTAGGCGAGGTCGGTGACGATTTTCGTGACGCAGGCCGCCGCCGTGAGAGGGTAGCTGCACTTCTCGAGAATCTTGATGCCGCCGTCGCGCGTCACGTGCTCCATGGCGACGATAAGCTCCGGCACGTTGGTGCACAGGTCCATGGCTCCACCCATGCCGCCGGCCGCCATGTACGGCGCCCACCAGTTCGCGAGATCACCGTTGACCGCGACCTGTAGCCCGCCCAGGACGACCACATCGAGGTGTCCCCCACGGGCCATCGTGAAGGCTGCGAAGCTGTCGAACACCGCGGCGCCGGGTAGGGCCGTGACGGGTTGCCCCTGCGCGTTGTAGTAGTACCAGCGGTACTCCTCGTCCGTCGGTTCGGGACCGTAGCCCAGGAGCCCGTTCTCGGCGTGCAGAAGGACACCCGAATCGGGGCGGATGAAGTTCGAGACCTTGGTGGGCAGACCCATGCCGAGGTTCACGTACTGGCCGGGCTTGAGGAGCTGGGCCACACGCATCGCCACGAGGTCCTGACTAAGTCCGACCTTCTCTTCCGTCTTGGGCACCTCGCGGCGAGCGCGGCGAGTACGCTCTTGCTCCTCATCTTGGGCCGCGACCTCTGGGTCCCGCACGATCAGCCTGTCGACGAAGATGCCGGGGACCTTCACGTCCTCCGGCGCGATCGCGCCAACCGGGACGATCTCATCCACTTCGGCGATCGTGACCTTGCTGGCGGCAGCCATAACGGGATGGAAGTTCAGCGTCGAGCCAATACCCGTCAGGTTCCCCAGCGCATCGCCCTTCTCGGCGCGAATGAAGCCGAAGTCGGGTCGCAGCGCGGTTTCGAGGATGTACTCGCGCCCATCGATCGTGCGACGCTCTTTGCCGTCGGCGACCACGGTCGCGATGCCGACAGGAGAGTAGAAGGCCGGGATGCCGCCGGCGCCCGCGCGCAGGCGCTCCGTGAAGATGCCCTGCGGCGCCGGCTCGAACTCCAGCTCACCGCTGCGTATCTGCTCCTCACTGGCCGCAGCGCGCCGGTAGACGGACCCACCGAAGGCACCGATGAACTTCTTCACCTGCCGGTTCTCCGCCAGCGGCTGATGTGGGAACCCGTTGGACACGATCGTGAGGTTCTTCACTTCCGGCCGCGCAGCCAGCGCAGTACACAACGTCACCGGCCTGTTGCGCACCGGGCCAAAGCCGCCGACGCAGACCATCGCTCCGTCAAAGATGTCGGCGACCGCCTCTGCGGGCGTCTGGCAAATCTGCTTCGAGGTCATGGCGGCCTCCTCACCACACTTTGGGCAGGTCGTGGACCTGCAGTACCCACGCCTGCTCCAGCTTCGGCAACGCATCGCCCATCCCGACGTTGGTCAGGATGGACTCGGCATCGCCTCCGGGTTGTCTCGGCTCCCCGAGCTGCATCGGCGTGCGCCGAAAGCCGCACCGGCAACCCGGGCGCGATCGTCTCACCGGTGCCCTCGACGTGCTGCGAGACGCTCAAGCCTCGCTGGCGCACATACGGGTCGGTCATCAGCTCCGCGACCGGCACGACGGCCTGGGCGCTCAGGCCCTTCGCCTGAATGCGCGCCACCCACGTCGCCGCCGTCTCCGTTGCGAAGCGGGTCTCAAGGGCGCTTTCGACATCCTCGCGCATGTTGTCCAGGCCCTCGACTTCCCGGAGCTTCGCGGCGTCTTCTTCAGGCACCGCCAGGAAGAACCAGCGGTCGCTGGCCTGATAGAAGCGGTTGAGGGCGCTCGTGCCGAGGACTTCGTAGCCGCGCGGCTCATCCGCCTCGTAGCCCTTGAAGCTGAACATGTAGGGCGTCTGCTGGTAAGTCGCGGTCTGGCACAGCGAGGCCGACACGTGTTGGCCCTCGCCGCTGCGCAGCCGGTGGAAGAGCGCGAGCGCCGTCCCGAAGGTCGCCAGCGTCCCCGTACCGATATCGATCAGGTTGTACGGGCCGAGCACGGCCGGCGTGACCAGGCGCTCCATGATGCCCGCGACGGCCTGGCCCTGGCGCTCCCAACCGCGTCCCGGCGTCATCGGCCCGCCGTAGCCGTAGGCGCTGCCCGACGTGTAGACGATGTCGGGGTTGCGCGCGCTGCACTTCGTTGTAGCCGATGCCGAGGCGGTCGGAGGTGCCGGGCGAGAGGTTCTCGACCAGCACGTCGGCGTCTTCGACCAGCTTCCAGAACACCTGCTGCGCCTCGAACGACGCGAGATCGAGGAGCAGCGATTGCTTGCCGCGGTTCAGGTAACCGCCGACGCCGGCCTTGGGCGCATTGATCTTCACGACCTCGGCGCCGAACTCCAGCAGGAGCCGCCCGCACGTCGGACCGGCCAGCGCCACACAGACGTCGATCACCTTGTAGCCCTGGAGGGGGTGCTGCAGGTCCGGCTCCGAACCCGCCGGCAGACTGCGATTCGGTAAGGTCTCCAGCTCGGCGAGGATGCTTTCGCGGTCGGCGTCCGGGCGGTGGCGCGGCCCCTTGACCTCGCCCGGGCTGCCCATGAGCTCGCAGCGGCATGCCGGCCATCCAGGTCGGGCCCAGCTCGGGGTCTTCGAGCTCAACCACGGCCTTGATCGCCCGCGCGTGCTCCGTATCGATCCACTCCTGCACCGTGCGGCACCAGCCGATGGCGGCGCCGGCCTTGTTGCCGATGCGCTCCCACTCTTCGGCCGTCTTCGTGAGGAAGAGCTCCTCCAGCCGGGCGTGGAGCTGCTGGTTCTTCGACTCGTCGTTCAAGCGCACGGTGATCCAGGAGCTCCGGGCCCCAGTCAACGATGCCGGCTTCGTGGGCGAACCAGACCAGGTGTCGCGCGCTGGAGGTGTCGAACTGCACGTACTTGCCGTCGGCGCAGCGGATAGGCACCGGCGCCGCGGCCGTGGATGCCGCGCGGCGGATGCAGGCCGCGTTCCTTCACGAAGGCGCCGGAGTGGCCAATCAGCGTGAACATCGCGTCGAACAGCGGCGCCTCGACGCTCTGGCCTCGGCCCGTGCGTTCGCGGGCGATCAGGGCCATGACGATCGCCGGTGGCGCCCAGGAAGGCGCCGAAGTTGGACGCCAGCGGCAGGGCCGAGTAGAACGGCCGCGACCAGTCCCAGCCTTCCGGCTCCTCTCCCATGCGCGGGCTGGCGTTGTCCGTGGCGGCGTTGAGGATGCCCTCCCAGGCTTGCATGCCGGCGCGCGGGTCGTCCGGCGCGAAGCCGGGCATCGAGGTGTAGACGAGGGCCGGGTTGCGCGCCGTCATCGCCTTCGGCGCCCAGACCCAGTCGGTCCATGACGCCCGGCCGGAAGTTCTCGATCACGACGTCGGCGGTGTCGATGAGCCGGCGGGCGATTTCGAGGTCGGACTCAGCTTTGAGGTCGAGCGTGATGCGACGCTTGCCGCGATTGAAGAAGGCGTCCGCGGGGTGCCGCCAGCGCCGTGCGTCCGGCGGATCGACGTGGATCACGTCGGCGCCCTGGTCCGCAAGCATGACGGCGGCCAGCGGCCCGGCAATGTAGTGACCGAAGTCGATGACGCGAATGCCTTCCAGTGCGCCAGCCATGGTTACGCCTCCGGCGGCAGCCAGCCCCACGGGTGCGGGCCCCACTCCGGCGTGAACACCTCGCCGGACTTCACCGTCAATACCGGCGTCAGCGCCTTCTCGCCGGTGAAGTGCTTCTGTGTCGTGTCGATGAAGCCCCACTTGCCCTTCGCGACGTCCATGATCGTGATGTCGGCCTCCATCCCCACCTTCAGCGCGCCGATCTCGTCCTGCAGGCCCAGCGCCTTGGCGGCGTTGACCGTCGACATGCGCACCATGTCCGCGACCGTGTAACCCGCCGCCATGAACCGCCCCATGCACTCCATCAGGCTGTAGACGATGCGGGTCCGGCCTCCGCCGGTCAGGTCGCTGCTGATCGTGTCGGGGATCAGGCCCAGATCGGCCTGCGTGCGGCAGAGATCGAAGCCGAAGTTGCCCGCGCCCAGCGCCGGGTCCAGCACGACGCCGCGGTTGCGCGCCTCCATCAGCTCCGGTACCGGCTGCGTGCGCGCTTCGTCCGCCATGACGCCGCCGGGGTTGGGCGTCGCCAGGTGCGTGAGGATGTCGCCCGGCTCGAAGCTGTTAAGCAAGAATCGTGTTGCCGCCGAAGCCTTGTTGTAATCCTCCGCACGCATGTCGCCGATGTGCACCATCAAGCGGCAGGTGATGCTCGCGAGAGATCTCCTTGCACGCCTTGATCAGCTCCTCGGCCTGGTTCTGCGCCACGGGGCCGACCAGGCGCAGCTTGAAGCCCTTGATCAGCCCCGGGTTGTTCTCGATGCAGCTCGCGATCGTCTTGGCATCGACGTCTTCCATCGTGCGCACGTCCGCCCAACCCGGCATCGTGTGGGCGTAGCTGCCGACGTTGACGAAGGTGACGATGCGCGTCTTCGCCCGCGGGATCACGTGGTAGCGCATGACACCGATGTTGGCGATGCCCACGGAGCCGCAGTCCAGGACCGTGGTCACGCCGGAGCGCACGCCCACCTGGTCCGGGTCGCAGCAGCCCATACCGACGCCCGCCGTCGTAGCGCCGTACGCCACGTGCGTGTGGATATCGATCAGCCCCGGCGTGACGAGGCGGCCATCGCCCTTGATCTCGATGACCTTCGACGCCTCCGCGGGGTCGATGTTAGGCGCCATGGCGGCGATCTTCGTGCCGTTAACGGCGATGTCCATGACCCCGTCCAGGTTCTGGCCCGGGTCCAGCACGTGTCCGCCCTTGATCAGGAGGTCGTAAGCCATGCGCTGCTCCTTCTGTCATCGCTCCGCGTGCCGCACGGTATTCAACGGTTCGAACTTGCGGAACCGCCCTATCGATTACCCGCGCCGTAGTCTGCATCATTCCGGCTTGGATAGGAACCTGTAATGGGCCGGAAATTTCACACTTCCGGCCCACTTCTGCAGATAGGCGATGTTAGACGCGCGCGGAAAGGCTCTCCGGCGTCACGTTCTCGCGCTCCGTCACCTGCTTGACGACGAAGTCGTAAGAGCCGTGCTTGGTGCCATTGGCGTCCGTCGTGCAGCGCACCAACAGCTCCGAAGAGTAGTAGTGGTCCTCTTCGTTGCCAGGTTCGCCCTCGATGTAGAGCTGCGTCGTGGTCGGGCTGCTGATGCCCTGCACCTTAACGTGCAGGTGCTTGGCCTCACGCGGCTCGTAGCAGCCGGGGACGATCGTCGTGAACTCGTAGCGGCCTTCAGCGTCCGTGACCTGATAGCCGTGATACCTGTAGCCCAGCATGTCGTAGTTGCCCGCAGCGTCGGAAGACCACAGGTTGACGACGGCGCCGGGGATCGGCGTGCCCTTCTCGTTCAGCACTCGACCGGTGAGCACGAGCTCCGGCTTGTCGCCGGGCTCCAGCAGGTTCGAGCGGTTCGGGGCGCCGAGCCGGAAGTACGGCCCCTCAATCTCGCGCGGCGTCTGGGTCAGCTCGCCCTGCGCCGGCGGCTCCGGCTGGCGAACCGTAATGCCCGCCTTGTCTCCTCGAATCACTTCAGCTGTCATGTTTCGCCTCCTAGTTCTCTGGAACTACTCTCGCCAAAGCTCTTTGCTGGCGATCTTCGCGCCTTCCGAAAGCGCCTGCAGTTTGGCCCACATCACAGTGGGATGCACGCGCTCGATCCGGGCCCCCTGCTGGAAACCACAGTCTGTCCCGGCGATAACGTTCTCGCGCCCGACAATCTGGGCGTATCGAATGATTCGGTCCGCCACGAGGCGAGGGTGCTCGACCGTGATCGTGTGGTGCGTGACGACGCCGGGGATGAGCATCTTGCCCTCGGGCAGCTTCGTCTCCTCCCACACGCGCCACTCGTGCTCATGCCGCACGTTCGCCGCCTCGATCGAGTAGGCTCCGGCGTTCACGCGCAGGATCAGGTCGACAATCTCCTCCAGCGGCGCGTCCGAGACGTGGGGTGCGTGCCAGCTGCCGTAGCAGAGGTGATACCGCACACGGTCCTCCGGGATGCCGCGCAGGGCGTGGTTCAGGGCTTCGATGCGGGTGTTGGCCCACTTGCGGTAGACCTCAGTACCCTTCGCCATCAGGTCGTCGTACGCGTTCGCGAGCACCGCGTCGTCCACCTGGACCAGCAGGCCGGCTTCGTAGATCGCCAGGTACTCGTGGCGAAGCGCCTCCGCCAGGGCGTAGACGTACTCCTCGTCCGTTTTGTAGAAGTCGTTGACGCCGTTGAAGGCTGCACTGGCGGGTGCGACGACCGGCAAGAAGGCTTCCTCGACGTTGGCGCTGGCGACCGCGGCCTTCACGTTCTCGATGTCGCGCTGCATGCTGTGCGTGTCGGTGTAGACGATCGGCTCGACACAGACATCGGCACCGCGCCACCGGTTGCGAGAACCGCCGCCCATCTCGGACTCGAAGAACTCACTGAAGCGCTCCGAGTCCTGTCCGGTGTAGTTAATCGCCATGTAGCGATCGGCATCGTGCTTGAACCCCGAAACGCGCTGGTTGATGTAGGTACCCCAGCTCGACTTCGAGTACTCGCCGTCGTCGACGACATCGACGCCGACTTCGGCCTGCTTCCGCACGACCTCAGCCACGGCACTCTTCAGCGCAGGTTCGTAGGCGCTCGGATCGCTCGCCAGGTCGACGAGTCCGGCCGGTCTGATCAGGCTGCCTGCATGGGTGGTTAGGATGCGATTTTCGCTGCGCTTCATGCCTTCTCGTTTCTCAAACTAGGGTGCCGGGTGGTACATGGGGCAAAGCGGCGACATGTCACGATGTCGCCTCGTTCTTCGACAGGTCTGCTGCAAGGTGATAGAGGCTCTTGAAGGTTTCGACAAGGGTGACGCGGGCCTGGGGCGCGAGGTTCGGGTCGCACATCAAGCTGGCCTCGATAATCTCCGTAGACGAGCTGGCGCTTTTCAGAGGCCCGTGCCCATTCCTGATCACCGGACCGCCTTCACCCTCGGCGGGGCTACCGATGGCCTGCGCCGGAGACGCCGGGTCCTCGAGCAGATGCAGCAGCGCCTTTCCGACGTCGAGCGCCTGCTCGCGGGAGGTAGCGCCCGCAGCAATCTCCGATTGCCACCAGATCAGGATCGTGTGTACGAGCGCCGCTGCCAGCACCGGGTCCACGTCTGTACGAAGGTCGCCCATGTCTATGGCCACCCGTATCGATCGCTCGATGCGGTCTCGTCCGTAGCGGATGAACTCGTCGTGCGTGGAGCGCAGATCCACATCATGCTGCCCCGCATCGATCATCTGCACCACGAAGCGGGCAGAGGCATTCTCGGAATCGAAAAACGTGTTCAGCAAGTCGACGAGGTCCCCCATGCCGTAGCGGAGCTGACGCTGTCGCAGGACGTCCAGGAAGTCGTCCGATATCTCCAGGAGGGCGGAGTCGATGAGCTCTTTGCGCGTCTTGAAGTAATAGGCGATTGTCGCGTGGCTAACCTTGGCCCGTTCGCCGACCTTGCGCAGCGTTAGCCTCTCGACGCCCTCTTCGCTGATACAGGCGCGTGCAGCCTCGATGATCTGGCGGCGGCGCTGACTGGCCACGGTCACATCCAGGTCACGCGTGTTGGACTGCCGAGATTCCTTGCCCTGACTCAATGACTCCCCCGCAAACAGCTACCTCGTCCGCCAGTCTATCTGCATTTCTCCAGCCCGGTAGATCATCAACAAATCCTATTTGAATGCCGCCTGAGTCTATTGACATGTCGGCGGCGTGCCCGTAGCTTACAACCCGGCCTATCCAGGTGGTCAAGACTTCAACCATCTGGTCAGCCCGAAGGTTAGGGATGTTCACCAACCTTTGGCAAGCAGCAGTTCTGAGTAAGGGAGGAAACCGTGCAGACCTACTGGCACAAGGTTCTCGCAAAGAGGACAACGCGACGACGAGCGCTTGGGGCTTCTGCGCTCACTGCAGGCGCCGCAGCCTTCCTGGCTGCCTGCGGTAGTGGCGACGACGATGACGACTCGTCTTCATCCGGTGCATCTGGCGGCTCGACAGGCGCCACCAGCTCAGGAGGCAGCTCCAGCTCCGAAGGCATCGAGCAGGGCTACCTGAAGAAGAACGACGGCGCCGGCAAGACCGGCGGCACGATGGGCTTCATCTACACCGACTCCCCGAACCTCGACATCCTGACCAACGCCCTCGAGTACGCGGGTATGAGCGGCCAGTACGTCTACGACCACATGCTGTCCAGCCGCAGCAACGCCAACGCGCCCTACGTTCTGGAAGCAGCCCAATCTATAGAACAACCCGATGACACGACCATCATCTTCAAGCTTCGCGAGGGGATGACCTACCACAACATTGCGCCGGTGAACGGAAGGGCCGTCGTCGCGGCCGACGTGGTCGCCGTCCAGGACCACGTAAAGACCCTGACCGGCGCCGAGAGTGCATTCCAGAACGACATCTTGGACCACGCCGAAGCGCCGGATGACCTCACTGTGGTCTACCACCTGAAGCAGCCGACGGCTTACCTGTTTACGTCGAGAATGCTCGGTCACCCTGGCCCGCAGGCGATTATCCCGCCCGAGACGTTCGACAACCTCGCGACGGCGCGGCAGGTGGGCAGCGGCCCGTTCATGCTGGACGACTGGGTTATCAGCACTCGCTACCACTACACGAAGTTCGACAAGTATCACGGCCGCGGTAAGCCGGGGACCCTACCCTACCGAGACGCAACCGACGTATTCATCTTGGTCGACGACGCGCCGCGCCAGGCAGCCTTCACCAGTGGGCAGGTCCACTACTACACGCCGGCCGCCGGAGCCTTCGAGGAAACCAAGAAGAGCCTGGGCGACGTCGCCACGCCAGTGGAGTTCATTTCTCTGCAGCCGTACACGTGGAATTTCGGCATGCAGAAGGGCCGCGGACCCTGGGCTGATCCAGAGGACACCCGCATGCGGGAGGCAGCCTACCGGGCCACGGACAAGCAGCAGATGATTGAGTTGCGCTACAACGGCGCCGCCGTCGAGACCTCCGGTGTTCTTGCGATGGGACAGGCGAAGGAGTACCTCCTCGACCCCAAGGATACGGAGGAGTATTTCCGCTACGACCCGGAGGAGGCAAAGAAGCTTCTCGACGCCGTGGGTTGGGACTCCAACCGCGAGCTGGTCTGCGAGATCATCGGCACGCAGAACCAGTCAGGCGCCGAAATTCTCGCTCAGCAGTGGGCGAAAGTGGGCATGAAGATGCGCATCGAGGTCGTCAACGCCGGCGAGTTCCTGCCTCGCAGCAACCGTGGCGAGTACGACGTCTTCCACGGCAGTCACCCGCAGTACGACAGCCCGCAAGCACCATTTCAGCAGAACCACTCCGATAGCAAGCTCGCCTTCGGTGGAACTGCTCTGGGCTTGCCGGAAATCGACGCAATGATCGACAAGGCGGAGCACACGATTAACTTCGAAGAGAACGCAAAGCTCGTCCGGGACATACAGATGGAGCTTCTCAAGCGCTACACGCCTTACTACAACATCCTGACGCCGCTTAACCAGCAGTTCGTCAACAGTAAGATCGTGAACTTCGAGATCGAAGCTTCGAACACGTCAATGCATCGCGCCGATGCATGGTTTAACGCCTAGTGTCTCGAGGGACAACGGGGAGCATTCACTGCTCCTCGTTGTCCCTTCAAAGCGGCGTTCGACGCGCAGCCCGGAGTTAGCAAGTGAGCGTGTATCTGACCCGAAGGTCCATCGGTTTCCTCGTGAACCTGGTTCTGGTTTCGATTTTTGTCTTCTGTCTCCTCCGCCTCGTACCTGGTGATGCCGCCGCCAACATCCTGGGTCAGGAAGCGACCCAGGAGAGCCTCGAGAAGTTCCGGGCGGACCACGGCCTTAACGGCTCCTTCTTGGAGCAGTACTGGCGCTGGGCCAGCGGCATCCTCCAGGGCAACTTCGGCAAGTCGCTCTGGAGCCACACCAGCGTCACGTCCACCTTCTTCGACAGGCTGCCGGTCACGCTCGAAATCGTCATGCTCAGCTTTGCGTTCACGCTGCTTGTTGGCATCGCGAGCGGGATGATCTCGGCCCTCCGCCAGAACTCCCCGACCGACCTCGGCGTGCGCGTTTTTGCCGTGCTCGGGCTGGCGATACCGAACTTTCTGATCCTCACACTTCTCCTGATTATCCCGTCCAGGGTGTCCGGTTACGCCCCGCCGTTCGGCGCCACGAATCCCTTCGACAACCCCTTCGACAACCTGAGGTTGTTCGTCCCGCCGACACTTCTGCTCGCCATCAGCTCATCCGCTGTCTTGATGCGATTCACGCGTTCCGGCTTCCTTGAGGTTCTACGACAGGACTTCATCCGGACCGCGCGCGCTAAGGGCCTGGATGAGCGAGTGATCATCATGCGTCATGCCTTCCGCAACGCCCTGCCACCGGTCCTAACGCTGGCAGGTCTCCAGCTCGGGGGCCTGCTGAGCGGCTCGATCATTCTTGAACGGGTCATGGGCCTACCGGGGCTGGGTGTGTGGACGCTCGACGCCATCGGCAACAAGGACACGCCGGTAGTCATGATCGTCTCCTTGTACAGCGCCGTCGTGCTCATGACGATCAATCTGGTTATCGATTTGACGTACGGCCTTCTTGATCCAAGGATTCGATACTCTTAGCTCCTTCTGGAGACGAGAAGGGAGGCAGGCTCACTCATGAGCAAGGAGATTGGCTCCATTCAAACAATCGCTCGACCTCAAGAAACACCCGGCTTTCCAGCCGTAGAACGGTCTTCACTGCGCAGACGGCTTGCGTTGGCCTGGAGCCCCTGGAAACACCGGCCTCTCGGCGTCATTGGCGCCGTGATCATTGTTCTCGCGTTCGGGCTGGCGTTACTGGCGCCGCTCCTCGCCCCCTACGACCCCAACGAGTTCGTTGGCCGGCGCCTCGAAAGCCCTAACGGCGAATTCTGGTTTGGTACCAACACGCTGGGACAAGACGTCCTCTCCCGTACGATCTTCGGCGCCCAGGTCTCGCTCTCGGTTGCGCTGACTTCAACCGTAGTTGGCGTAGGCTTCGGCACCGCCCTCGGGGTGATCTCGGCATACTACGGCGGCTGGATCGACATGGTCATCCAGCGCCTGATGGAAGTGCTCGCCGCCTTCCCCGGCCTGATCCTGGTGCTGATGGTGATCTCCGCCCTGGGCAAGCCTTCCGGCGCCCGCGAAGGCAACTTCCTCATCCTCAGCTGGGACCTCCGCACGCTCTCGGCGGCGATCGCCCTGGGGCTGATCTTCGGCGTCATGAGGGTAATTCGGTCGGCCGTGCTCAAAGAGCGTGAGCTTCTTTATGTCGAGTCTGCGAAAGTCGCCGGTGCTAGCTCGATGCGAATCATGTTCCGGCACATCTTGCCCAACGTCTTCCCTTACGTGATAGTCACCTTTAGCTCGATCATCGGGTTCATCGTGCTACTGGAGGCAGGTATTTCCTTCCTCGGCTACGGCGTTTCCATCGGCACGCCCTCCTGGGGACTGGACCTGTCCGGGCGCAACCGGGACTACTTCCTCGATGCTCCCTGGGTGATGCTTGGACCCGGCATCGCCCTGACGCTCACCGTCATGGGGTTCAACTTCCTCGGCGATACGCTGAGAGACATTCTCGACCCGCGCTTGCGAGGGTCACGCTAATCGCACTAGATAGGTGGAGAGTCGATGAGGCCCAAGATCAGCGTAGTTTCGATTGGCGTTGCGGACCTGGAGCGGTCCCGCCGCTTTTACGAGGAAGGCCTCGGCCTGAAGCCCAGGCCAGAATCCAGCGAGCGAGCCGTCTTCTTCCAATTGGAAGGCGCTTGGCTGTCCCTGTTCCCGCGAGAGCGCCTGGCGCAGCTGGCCCGCGTCGACCCTGAGGGCTCCGGCTTCCAGGGCGTCGTGATCTCCCACAACGTCGCGTCCGCCGAGGAGGTGGACGCGGTGCTCAACCAGGCGACGGCTGCTGGAGGCACGCTCGCAGTGCCGCCAGAGGACGGCGCCTTCGGGCGCATCGGTTACTTCGCCGACCTCGATGGCTACTTGTGGGAAGTCGCTTACACACCGAAGTGGGTCGACCTTACGAACTAGTTGGATGTGTCGAATTGAATAACCCTAGCGTCGTCCTGGTAACAGGCACCAGCAGCGGCTTTGGCGAGCTCATCGTCAAGACGCTCGCCGCGGCAGGCCACATCGTATTCGCGACGATGCGGGCACCAACGTCCCGCAACGCACCCGCCGCGGAGGGCCTGCAGCAGTGGGCCGAAGCCAACGGCGTGAATCTCCGAGTGCTCGAGATGGACGTGGCGGACACCGCATCTGTGCAATCGGCCGTGGCACAGATCCTGGAGGCCGAGGGCAGGATCGACGTCGTCGTCAACAACGCTGGCATCGCCGCCGCGGGGCCAATCGAGGCCTTTGACATCGAGCAGATGCACGAGCTCTTCGATATCAACGTGTTCGGCCCGTTGCGCGTGGACAAAGCCGTCCTGCCGCAGATGCGAGAACGAGGCGAGGGCTTGCTTATCCATGTCAGCAGCACGCTGGGGCGGATCCTCCCCAAGACGGGCGGTCTGTATCCGTCCAGCAAGTGGGCTGTCGAAGGGCTGGCGGAGAGCCTCTGCTATCAACTCAAGCCCTTCGGCGTCGATGTGGTCATCCTGGAGCCGGGCTCGTTCCCCACGCCGGCGATATCGAGAGGGCTTCGGCCCAACGACACTGCGGTGGTCGAGGCCTACGCGGGCGTCCAAATCACCCGCCGTGCTGTCGAGCCCGGCCCTGACTACACGCCACCCGACCCGCAGGAGATCGCCGACGAGGTACTGAGGCTAATCGAGGTACCGCAGGGCGAGCGCCCGATGCGCACTGTGGTCGGCCCGATCTTCACGACCGGTGTCGCCGAGTTCAACGCGCTGTACGAACGCCACCGTGACGAGCTCGTCGCCTCCCTGCAGCGCCCGGACCAGGCGATCACCTGGGGCAGCGCAAGCAGCAACCAGCGCTCCGAAAAATAGGGAGTTTCCTGATATTAGGAATGGCGAGTGGTCACGATGATCGATGCCATGGGACGCCGCCCGGCAGCGTGCGGAGGCTAACAAAGACGTGGGGATCCTGCCACGGGATCCCCAGCCAGGGCGGCGCCTCCCCCTTCACCTCCACAGCACGAATGCAGCACTACGCCGCTATCGGCTGCGCAAGCGATGGCAACGCCTCCTTGACGCACTGAAGAGTCCAGTTCCGGCTTGGTTCAGGCAGGCCCGATCAAGCAGCTGCAGGCAGCGGCTGCCAGAAGAAGGTCCTGTCGCCGAAGTCACGTCCGAGAAGGACCATCTTTCCGTCGAGATCGAATATCGTCAGGTCTGTCTTGGCAGACTTGAAGTCGCTCTTCACCTTCTCGAATGTGTAGGCAGACATATCCGTCAGCGTGAACTGGCTGAACTGGGACTGGACTTGCTTGCCCAGCTTGGCCGGAAAAGTCCTTCGCTCAGAAATCTTGGTTTGTTCGTTCATGGTCTTGATTCCTCTCGCGGGTCCTCCCAAGGGTGGAACCCGATGGAGCCCGCAGGCTAGTCGAAGTGGCTTTCAGAGGGCATGCGCCTCATCTCGGACGAAGGCTTTGGTTCGAGGAGCCTGTGGCTGCCCGCCCCGGCCTCTCGATCGCCTTATGCGTGTGCTTTGCACGACCCCGCCTTGCAGCGACTGCCGTCACTGGGGTAGACGTTTCGCCAGACGCTGAATAGCGGCGTCCGGCAGCGGCGGCACTCGCTATTGGCAGGCTCGACAACGACTTCACGCCAGGTCCCGTGAAGTCGCGGCCAGCTGTGGAAGCCGGCGCGACAGAGCAGGCTCACGTCGTCACCGGCGTCACGGCGAGGTCTGCTCGCTCGACGCGCACGAGGCGACGGAACTTCGTGTGGCCGATGTGGATGGTCGAATTGTTGCGTTGGCGAGTCACGGCGCGGCAGTGGTTACTGCGAACGCTGAGCCCGGATGCGCCTGTCTGTAGCGGATACGTCTTCACGGTATGCCGCCTCTCTACAGACAGCATTACCGAAGCGCCGTCACCACCGCGTTACGTCAATCTAGAAGTGCACAGGCAACTGGCCGGGGAAACGAGCACGTGAGCATGTGGACGATTAGTTGGCTACGCAGTCGCCGCTTGAAAATCGGGCAACTGCAGGTCGGCGACGAGCTGGGTAAGCCGTACTGTCGGCTCCAGGCCGAGTTCCTTACGGATGAGGTTTCTATAACGCTCAGCCGTCCTCCGTGCTTCTGACTGGTTTCCCTCAGCAAGGTGGAGACGAATAAGGAGGCAGTGCGCGCTCTCCCTGAGCGGCTCCGCAGCAACGGCCGAAAGCGCTGCACTCAGGGCTTCACCGTAACGACCTTCTTGAGCGAGCCTTTCGGCCATGGCTTCCAGGGCGTGCAGGCGCAGCTGGCGCCACTTTTCGCCGGCAATCAGCACCCAGTCCTCATACCAACCCGGAAGGAGATCGAAAGAGAACGCCTCAACCGCCGCGGCGGAAAGGTCACACTCACAGTTGGGAACATCTGGCGACAGCAAGCGACCTGCCATGTCCTGCCAGTTTCTGACATCGACTGAGACGTCATGAGCCAGCCCGAGGTTCCGCTGCCCCACCGACATCGCGTCCCTGTGCTCGCTAGTAAGCCGCGCCAACGCCGACCGGAGGCATGAGTAGGCGTGCTCTTCCGACGAATCGGGCCAAAGAACACCCGAGAGGCCCAACCTCGTCAAGGGAGCCTGACTCAGGGCAAGCACCGAGAACAGTCGCTGGGAGCCCTCCGGCAACGTCGAGGCGGGCCGACCTTCGTGTGAGAACCAAAATCCTCCGAGCAACTGAATATGGGCTCGGCTTGCGGTCTGCAAAAGCATCTCTCTGACCAACTTCCCCAACTTCCATGGAAGCCAAGTATCGAGCGGGCGCGAACGCCTGCCTAGTTGATACTCGTGCGGGTCAAAGGGATGGGTGGTGCCCAGTTAAGG
The DNA here is from genome assembly GCA_963768705.1 of uncultured Chloroflexia bacterium. Lineage (GTDB taxonomy): Bacteria > Chloroflexota > Dehalococcoidia > DSTF01 > WHTK01 > WHTK01. Next base: position 44,200 of record CAVYJE010000028.1, on the reverse strand, counting down.
AATGAGCCGCCGACGGCGTTCGGTCAGCCGTGTGGGTTCGCCCTACTTCGACGTTCTCATCTTAAGTCAAGTAGCCGGCGTTTAATAGACGTGCAAGAGAGGCACGATCTCACACCCGCTCTGGCGCCTTGCGTTCGTATCGGGAGAACTTCCCCATTCCGCCGGGCCTTTGCGCCCCAGATGCCTTGAGAATGATCTGGTAATGGCGGAAGCAAACGCTCTCGGACGTCTCGATGCAGGGCAGGAGGACAAACGACATCCCTGTGCAGTCAGGCACCGCACAAGTGAGCTTCCTATCGACAGGTGCCGGTCGTGGCGCCCGCAGGTTGCCCAGGAGCCAATCCGCAGTCATTCTCGCAAGTGCATCCTTCTGACGTGTATCCATGGAAGCTCCAGGCCTATTGCCGGCCAAGCGCATCTAGACGGAGATTCCGAGCCATCGCAGGCGATCTCCCCCGTCGATGCAGGTTAAATACGAGGCTAGCCGTTGGAGCGTTACGGCGCCGTGACGTAATGTCGGTTCAACCCACAAGCATCCCTGATAGAACGGCCGGTTCCGGTCACACGAGCGTCACGCGTTCGTCACGGTAACTGCTGGAATCTTGTACCGATAGGACATACGAAATTTGACTGACAAAGCCGCATACTCCGTCCCTAGAGAGGGTCAGCGCGCCCTCGACGCCTTGGTAGACCGCATCGAAGCCAGGCCAGGCGACCTCATTGACCCGAAGGAACTTCTCGATCACCAGGGCTCGCTGGACGTCACGGCGATGCTGACCCACCTGCCGTCGACGGTGACGGAGAATGACTTCGTGGGCATTCTCAAGCTCGCTCTCCTGACCGAATGCGCCACCGACACCTACGCGGCCGCCATTGACGTTTGTGCAGACCGGCACGATGCGGCATGGCTTCGTCGCTTCACCGACAAGGTCTGGGCGCCAGACGAGGACACACACTACCTGCCGTACAAGCTGATCCTCCTGAGCCTCGGCCTGGATGAGGCTGAGCTGGACCGGGACATCAAGGAGACTCGCGAGCGGCAGTACATCCACTACGGCGGCTCCACACCCGTCCACATGACGACCTTCGGCATGATCCAGGAGTACCTCACGGACAACTGGCATGGCTTGATTGGCAACCTGCTGCAAGGCTCAGCGCCGGGGGCCGCCTCCGTCGTGCGCAAGATCAAGCGGCGCGAGACCCTGCACGCGGTCTGGTACCGGGACATGACTGCACTGCAGGTCGAAGCCAACCCTCGTTTCGTCGATGCCATCGCGGATCAGGCTCACGAGTTCCACATGCCGAGCATGTCGCTGGTACCGGAGCTCCAGGCTCATGGCATGCAGTGGCAGCAATCGATGGGTGCCGACTTCGAGCGCAACTTTCGCGATCTGTTTCGCTACGTCCAGGAAATCCTCGGCAACGTTCGACTCACCGGTCAACTCGTGTTGCGACTCGCGGCGGCCAAGAACATCATGCTCGGTCCCGTGTCGGGGCGCGTGCTCGACGCCTCTCTACGGCGGATGGGTGGCCCGGGCTACGGCATCATCGGCGAGGCTGCCCTCCAGCGCGCCGGCCTCGGCTACATGTTCAACCGTCCCTCCGGCAAGCAGGACTCGAGCTTCGCGGCATACAGCGGCATACACGAGAAGGTGCGAGCCTTGCTCCGAGACTGGATTGCCGATCGATTGCCGCCACCGGCACAGACCGTACTCGGAGAGCCTCATCCGCAACCCGCGTGACCGTCACGCGGGGGTAACGAGCGGCAACGTACTCTTCGTCCATGCCTCCTGAGAAGCGCGCACTCCTGATCGTCCACGCCTGGATGGAAGAAGGCTCAAGCCGTCCCCTGCGTGCTCATCTGCGCGCCACGTCTGACGTGGAGGGCGATTTCGATAGCGATCTGATACTGTCGAACATCGATGCAGTCTGCGATGGCGTCAGAAGCTGGCTCGAAAGAGTCGTCGGCACCCCAACCGGACCGTCTGACGGGTCGGAGGCCTCGGACTCTTGAGGCAATGACGTACGGGCAAATCAGCCGGATATTGACCCGCCAAGGTGTCGGCTTCATTCGGGAAGAAGGTCTTCGGCAGGAGTTCGAGTTCCACTGGTCGGCGGTGAAGGCTGGCAGTCTGGAACAGCTCCAGGTTGGCATGCGTGTCGAGTTCGATCACCAGTCCGACCATAGAGATTCGGGTCAGACGCGAGCAGTCAACGTACGTTTGGTCGAACCTGACGCTCATTCAACTACCAGGCCCCCAACATGAATCGGGCCAACGAGACCCTCAAGGCGGTCGATTCTATTCCAACCCTCTGGCTGAGCTTACTTCTAGCGGCAGTACTGCTAGGCGACTAGGAGGCGCTCACATGTAAAGGCTCCGCGAGTTTTCATTCACTTCGGAAGCCTTGATTTAAGCTGACTACAAACGGGTTCGAGCCCATAAGAAGGTGCCCGGCATTCACCCGATTGCCCGCACACCTTCTCCCGCTTATTTCGTAGTTCCACCTCTAAAGGAGGAAAGATGCGCAAGTTAGCCATTCGGGGACTGATCCCCTTCTCGATCATCGCCACACTATTCTTCGGACTGGCAGCACTCGCTCAGGCGGCCCCAGCGAACGTGTCCGGACCCGCAGGCTCCGGGCCACTGGTTGACCTCCAGCGAGGCATTGATGACCCGACCGATGGCGCGACGGCCCAGGTTGTTTCCACCACATCCGACGGCTCCACGACAGTCGACCTCGACATCGCCGGTCTCGACACGAGTGCCGCTGGGACAGTATTAGGCGCCCACCTGCACGTCGGCTCATGCCAGCTGGGTGACGGCGCAGCAGCAGGGCCACACTTCAACGCCAGCACCGCGGACCCCAAAGTTGTGAGCAACCAGACCGAAGTCTGGCTCGACTTCACAATCGGCCTGGACGGTACCGCCCACTCCAGCACGACTGTGCCGTTTGTCATTCCTAACGGTGCAGCGAAGTCTCTGGTGGTCCACGCCATGTCGACCAGCCCAACAGGCGCCGCCGGAGCTCGACTCGCCTGCCTCCGCGTAACCACATCGTCCATCGCCGTGCCGGCAGGCTCAGGGCTCCTGGTGGACCTGCAGCCCACATCGAATGACCCAACGGACGGCGCAACCGCACAGGTAGTCGCCTCCAGCTCCAACAACACCACCACCGTGGTCCTGGATGTCGAAGGATTGGCCGCCGCGGACGCCGGAATGACGTTCGGTGCTCACTTGCACGTGGGTGCATGTGCAGCAGGTGATGGCGCGGCCGCGGGGCCCCACTACAACATCACTACTTCGGACCCCAAGGTTGTGAACAATCAGACCGAGATCTGGCTGGACTTCACCATCCTTGCGGATGGCTCAGCCCATTCCAGCACAACCGTCCCCTTCCTGATCCCCGAAGGTGCCACGCAGTCGCTGGTGATTCACGCCGAACCGACCAACGCCACCGGCGGTGCCGGCGCCCGACTGGCATGCTTGTCGCTGGTCTCAGAAACGCCAGTAGCTCCGATCACGCCTCCCAGCACCGGAAGCGCCGGCCTCGCCGCCGACCGTTCGGCCAGCGGCCCTGGCGCGTTCCTCGCGCTCGTGGGCGTCCTGGCCCTGGGTGCGTTTTACCTCTCGACTAGTACTCGAGCTTCTGAGTAAGCGCGGGCTCGTCTCGTAGATTCACGAGGGCCAGGTCTCGGATTCGAGACCTGGCCCTCGTTTTTCATAATCGCCAGACGCTTATGCGCCGCCGGCCTGCCGTGCTCGACTAATGGGACGGCGGTCGCTGGGCGAACCGGGTCGAGATCATGTTCGGCGGTGGCGGGCCAGGTGGCGGTTGGCCACCGTTCGCCTTCGTTGCTTCCTCGCGTTCCGCGTTGAAACGATCTCGCAGGTCGTAAAGCACGGCACCCATGCGGGTTTCGTGGAAGAACCACTGCCACATGCGCGCACCGCCGGGTGGTGGCGCACCGGGCTGCTCGTTCGCCGCCTCCATGTAGTACGCCTTCACGTCGTCGACCATGAAGCGAATCGCGCCCGGCAGCGGGTCCGACAGCCCCTCCGGGGGTTCCGGGTTCTCGCCACAGGACATCCGCGCCAGGAACTCGGCGATCTCAGGCATCGCGTCAGCAGTTAGACCGCTCAGACCGAAGGTCGTGCGGCCGCGACGGCGAATCGACTCCGCGTACCAGGGCGCCAGGCTGCCGATTTCCTGCTGGAGCGACTGCACAAGCGCCTCCTCGGGCGTGGCTGCCGGCTCGAGAGGCGGCAGCGGCAAGGTGCAGGCCCAAACGGCGTCCGTGTCTTCGGTGACCGGCGAGTCGTGCGGGTAGTCTTCGAGTACGGGACCAGACTCACGCCTGAAAAGGTCCAGCAGGGAGCGCAGGACGTCGAGCTGGAACTCCTGGTGGTTCGGCGGGCCGAAAGGACGGCCGAGCTCGAAGGGCACCCAGAGGGCGCGCGGCGGCTTGATCTGCTCCGTGTGCTCTCGGATCAGGCTGATGCTGGCCGTCGACAGGCCTTCTGCTTCCAGGTAGTGCGAGAGCCCGCCAACGGCGCGCGTGCAGTTTGGTCAGACAGGGACGAGGATGACCGCATCGACGCCATCCTCTTTGAGCAACTTTGCAACCTGCGGCGCCGTATCGGCCATGCGGGTGGGGTCCGTGGCGCCCATGAAGGAGTAGTGCCACTGGGCGACGGAACCGACCTCGCCTTGTGCGACCAGGTGCTTGAGGTTCTCCAGCGGGAAGACGACGTTGACGTCCTGCTGGAAGCCGCTGCGGTCGAAGTTCAAGCTGACGTGGCTCATTGTCAGGTCGGCATAGTCGAGGTCGGAAGGCAGCAGGCGGTAGTCGCCCGATCCGCCCGAAAACTTGGGGGCATCCGCCAGATGCAGGCCCGCGGTGGAGACGATGGCGACTCGCGCGGACTTGAGGTCCGGGGCCGGCGTCCACGGTGTGGACTCGAACACCGGCATCGGCACCTTGCGCAGGCTTTCAGCGTATTCGGGCGGCAGGTCGGAGAGACGGACCAAGACTGGCTCCCAGCGTAGATCGAGACTTACGTTGCGGAGATTCTCCTACAGCCTGGACGGATCGTCCACTCTTCCGTAATTGGTTGCCGTCGTGACTGCTTCGTCCCGCCGTTGAGTCGAGGCCCGCTGCTAGACTGGCAGCATCTCAACGAAGGGGGTGACCATGAGCCGCGAACAGGTCCGATTGACCTCGCTAGCGTCTTGCGCGGGTTGAGCCGGTAAAGCCGGACCCGGCACGCTGGCGCAGGTCTTGCGCCCACTGCTCGAGAAGTTCCGGCCGCAGGACTATCCCCGCGTCCTGGTAGGCGTCACGGACGACGCTGCCGTCTACCAGCTCGACGATGAGACGGCGATAGTCCAGACCGTGGACTTCTTCCCTCCCGTGGTAGACGACCCATGGACGTACGGCGCGATTGCCGCCGCCAACGCCATGTCAGATGTCTACGCCATGGGGGGTGAGGTAGTGCTGTGCCTGAACATAGCCGGCTTCCCTGAAGACCTCCCGAACGAAGTCGTCGCCGAAATCTTCATGGGCGGCGCGGATAAGGTCGCGGAAGGCGGCGGCATCATCGCCGGTGGCCACACCGTCATCGATGCCGAGCCCAAGTACGGGCTCTCGGTCATGGGCATCGTGCACCCCAAGCAGGTCATGTCGAAGGCAGGAGCAAGGCCCGGCGACGCGCTGGTTCTGACCAAGGGCCTCGGTACGGGCCTCGTGCTCACGGCGGCAAAACGCGATCTGGTCACGCCCGAGCACTTCGATGCAGCAGTGGCGAGCATGCTCCTGCTCAACCGCCACGCCTCACACCTGGCACGAGAAGCCGGCGCTCACGCCCTCACCGACGTCACAGGCTTCGGCATCGTCGGCCACGCCCTCGAGATTGCCGACCACAGCCACGTCCGGATCGCCCTGAGGGCATCGGCGCTGCCTTTGTTGCCGGGCGCCCTTGGCTACGCCCAGGACGGCGTCGACTTCGGCGGCGTCAACCGCAACCGCGATTACCTGGGTCAGCGTGTGCGCGGGCTCGATGCCCTGGGAGACGAGATGCAGCGTCTGCTCTTCGACCCCCAGACCTCCGGCGGCCTGCTCATGGCCGTCGATACGGCCGCGGCCGATGCGCTGTTAGCGCGACTGCGGAGTGACGGATACAACGCTGCGATTGTCGGCGAGGTCCAGGAAGGCGAAGGCCTCACGGTCCAACCCTAGACAGCCCGGCGGGTCAGCTTCCCGGCTCGTCGCGGCCAAGCACGCGCTCGTCGCCGCGGCGCAAGGTGACGCGGCGCCGGTCCAGCTCTTCGAGCAGCGGCTGGACGTAGCGCCGGGAGCTGCCCAGGAGGTCGCGGACGTCCGCCATCGTGAAGGCGCGCTTCTCTCTCCCTAACGTCTCGATGCGTTGCGTCATTTCCTCGAATGCCGCCTTCGTAAAGACAATCCCACCACCACAATCGACGACATCCCCACGGTCGACGAGATAACCCAGGAGGTCATCGGCGGGTCGCCCTTCCAGGTTGGGTGAGTACGGGTTGGCCCGCAGGTCTGCAAGGAAGCGTTCTGCCTGTCGCTGGTTCTCGACCGACAGCACCGGCGCCCAACCCTCGGGTGCCACGACAGTGCCGGCGTCGAAGAGACGCCCGCCAGCGACGATCGCCTCAAGCACGGGCGAGAAGATGGACGCCGCGAGGCCCAGGCGGTTACGTAGCTCCTCCTTGCCCAGGCCGCGACGCAAGGGCTGGTCCTTCAAGTAGGCCTCGACGGCCGCAAGCGCTGCCGTTTGTAGGCGCTCGAAACCGTCTGCCGTGTAGGCGAAGCGTCTGCCGCCCGTTCCCAGAATGCGTATGCGGCCCTCGTCACTCAGGCGCTGCATGGCCTCGGCGGCGACCTCGGAGGAGAGCCCGCCACGACTGTCTGCATCCTGTAGAGCCATCGGTTCCGCCTCAGCGATCACGGCAGCCAGAGCTTCGGCTGGGTCGCCGCCGGCCAGGCGCTCCAGCGCCGAGATGACGCCCTCGCGGCGCCGGGGGTGACGCCTGGCGTGCGTGGCCACGATGACGCCGCCGCCGACAGTGTCGTTGGCGTCACGGATGATGAAGCGATCGCCCGCCGAGAGGGCAAGTGGTCTCAGCAATCGGACCTGCGCCCAGGTCTCTTCGCCCGGCGCAAGCTCATCCGACTCCAGCAGTCGCAGCCGAGCAGGCGCTTCGGCGGCCAGGCTGTGGAAGCTCACCTGCAGGTTGTGCCGTAGGGAATGCGAGAGGTCGCGAAGCGCCCGCAGCCTCACGTCGACAGCGATCGTCGGCCGAAGCCAGCCCGGCGTCGTCACGACCTGCCCGCGTGCGAGGTCGGCTGGCTCAACGCCTGCGAGGTTGATCGCCGTGCGCGTACCGGGCTGCGCCTCCTCCACCTTGCTGCGATGGCTCTGCAGGCCGCGCACTCGGCTCGTCAGGGTTTCGGCGTTGCCGACGCCCAGGGCGGGGACGATCTCGACCTCCTGACCGGTGCGCAGGACGCCATCGATGAGCGTGCCCGTCACCACCGTCCCGAATCCCGAGATCGTGAAGACCCGGTCGATGGACAATCGAGGCCGGCCGAGGTTGCGCTTTGGGGCCGTGACGCTCAACTTCGCCTCGATGACCTGGAGCAGCTCATCGAGCCCCTGGCCGGTCGTCGCCGCGCAGCGTAAAAGCGGCGCTCCCTCCAGAATCGTGCCCTTCACTGTGTCCTCGACCTCAGCGCAAACCAGATCCAGCCAATCCGGGTCCACGAGGTCACTCTTTGTTATGACAACTACGCCGTTTTCGACGCCAAGCAGGTCGAGGATCGCGAGATGCTCTCGGGTTTGCGGCATGACGCCTTCGTCTGCAGCGATGACGAGCAGCGCAAGGTCAATCCCGCCGACGCCCGCGAGCATGTTCTTGATGAAGCGCTCGTGACCGGGCACGTCGACGATGCTGACTTCGGTGCCGCCCGGCAACGTCAGCCAGGCAAATCCGAGGTCGATGGTCAGGCCTCGGTCCTTCTCCTCCTGGAGCCGGTCCGGGTCGATGCCGGTGAGCGCATGTACGAGCGTCGATTTGCCGTGATCGACGTGGCCCGCGGTGCCGAGGACGAACATGTCCCCATTCTAGGCCCGCGTCGAAGACGGCAGATGTGACTTAGACCGCCTTGGTCTGTAAGCTCCTGAGCGGGAGTGGATGGGGCCCGGTGGTTCTCGCGGTCTTCAAAATCGTTGCGTCCTTCCGTCGGAAGGATGGGAGGGTTCGACTCCCTCGCACTCCCGCCACGTGAGTCTCTGGCGTCGTAGAATCTGGACGTGAGCAACGGCTACGAACAGCTCCCGTCGGTCGACCGCGTGCTGCGCAATTCGCGCCTGGAGCAGGCTGTCAGTGAGCTCGGCACCAGTAGCGTTACCCAGGCCGTCCGGGATGAGCTCGATGTCCGCCGCACCGCCATCGCGCAAGGTGGAGCTATCGCCTCGCACGACGAGATTGCCCAGTCAGCAGCCCGGCGAGCTTATGCCTCGTTGGGTGTCGGCCTGCGACCGGTGATCAACGCCACCGGCGTGATCATCCACACCAACCTGGGCAGGCCGCCGATCGCCGAATCCGCTATCGCAGCAATGGCAGAGGTGAGCCGCGGCTACAGTAACCTCGAGTACGACCTCGACACCGGCGAACGCGGCAGTCGATACGTGCATCTCGAAACGCTTCTGTGCCGGCTCACGGGCGCCGAAGCGGCGATGGCCGTAAACAACAATGCTTCGGCCCTGCTCCTCACGCTCTCAGCGCTGGCCCAGGACGCAGAGGTCGTGATCTCCCGAGGGCAGCTCATCGAGATTGGCGGAGGCTTCCGCATCCCGGACGTCATGGCCCAGAGCGGTGCTCGGCTCGTCGAGGTCGGCACCACCAATCGCACCTACCTGCGGGACTACGAGGCGGCGCTGAACGAATCAACGGTCGCCCTGATGCGGGTGCACACCAGCAACTACCGCATCATCGGCTTCACAGCGTCGCCTGACCTCGGAGGGCTCGCCGAGCTGGCCCATGCCCACGGTCTGGTCCTGATTGACGATGTAGGCTCCGGCTGCCTTTTGGACACGCGTGGCTACGGCCTCGTGGAAGAGCCGAGGCCCCAGGAGAGCATCGAGGCCGGCGCCGACCTCGTCCTGTTCTCCGGCGACAAGCTGCTCGGAGGACCGCAGGCCGGAATCATCGCCGGGCGCAAGAGCCTGATCGATCGCCTGAAGCGCCACCCCCTCGCGCGGGCACTGCGCCTCGACAAGGCCACCATCGCGGGGCTCAATGCCACCCTCATGCACTACGTACGCGGGGACGCCGAACGTAGTGTGCCCGTCTGGCGCATGATCGCTCTCACCGCAGCAGAGACCGAACGACGCGCCTCGCAATGGGCCCAGGCCGTCGGCTGGGGCGAGGTGATGGAAGGGCGCTCGATGATCGGCGGAGGCTCGCTGCCGGAAGAGAGCCTCCCGACCTTCGTCCTCGCCATCGAGGCCCCCGACCTCGACGAAGTGGCGCGCCGTCTGCGTTTGGGGACGCCGTCGGTTGTCGGCCGCATCGAGCACGCCAGACTGCTGCTGGACCCGCGCACCGTCCATCCCGAGCAAGACGAAGACGTCGTCCGAGCCCTGCGGGTGGTCATGGACAGCCTGCCTGCTCCCGGTTCAGCCTCCGCTCCGTAACAGGCAGCTACAACGTCGCGGCAGCAAGCTACGCTATGGTCATGAACCGGCGCCTCCACCTGCTGCCTGAGGACCCCGAAGCTCCATTCCCTCCCGTCGACCGGGCGATGCGCTGGCCGGACGGTTTGCTGGCAGTGGGCGGCGACCTCTCGCCAACTCGGCTTCTCAACGCCTATCAGCACGGCGTCTTCCCCTGGTACTCGGACGGCCAACCGATCCTCTGGTGGGCACCGGATCCTCGCGTTGTCTTCCGCACCGACGCAATGAGGCTATCGAGCCGCTTCCGCCGCTCCCTGCGCAACTCAACCTGGACGGTGCGAGCCGATACAGCCTTCGATGCCGTCATCGCAGCCTGCGCGTCCATCCCCAGGGCAGGGCAAGACGGGACCTGGATCACGTTGGAGATGCAGGCAGCCTACGTGGAGCTGCATCGCCTGGGCCACGCGCACTCGGTCGAGGTGTTCGATGGCGATCGTCGTCGTCGGCGGGATCTACGGCGTCGCCATCGGGCACATGTTCTTCGGGGAGAGTATGTTCAGCGCCGAATCGGGCGGCTCGAAGGTCGCTCTGGCGGGTTTGGCGCGCGCACTCGCCCAATGGGGCTATCCCCTCATCGACGCGCAAGTCGAGAACCCTCACCTCATGAGCCTCGGCGCCGAGCGAATGCCCCGCCAGGACTTCACGGCGTTGGTCGAGCAGCTCACGGCGATACCGGCTCCGCCCGGATCGTGGACGGCGCGGTTCGACGAGCTTCGCGCTTCGGAGCTTGCATCGCCTTAACGCGCCGACTGCAACGCCGTCAGACTCACCTCAGTTGCGAGCGCCGAAGCCAGCGAATACAGTCGAAGAAGGGTTTATGACTCAGAGACGGCCGGAGGAGCAGGAAGGCGATGTCGCCACCGAATCGCGCGATGAGGCGAAGCGGCCGCCGCTGTACAAGGTTCTCCTGCATAACGACGACTACACGACCCAGGAGTTCGTCGTCTTCATCCTCGAGAACATCTTTCGCCACCCCCACGAAACGGCCTTCCAGATCATGATGCACGTCCATCAGCGGGGCATCGGCATCGCCGGGCTGTTCCCGTTCGAGACGGCCGAAGCCAAGATCTCTCAGGTCCACTCCCTGGCGCGCGAGTACGAGTATCCCCTCAAGTGCTCGCTGGAGCCTGAATGAGCCTCGAAGCCAGCGCCTCGTCAGCCGCATTCGCAAGCCGACACTACCTTAGAATCGATGCAGAAGAATTGATGCTGAATTGCCAGTAACCTTAACCAAAGAGCTTCAAGACGCCTTGATCGAGGCGTTCCACGACGCGGAGCGACGGCGCCACGAGTACGTGACGCTGGAGCACATCCTCTACGCGCTCACGAACAGCCCCGACGGGCGCAAGTTCTTGCGTGCGCTCGGCGTGGACCTGTCTGAGCTGCAGGCCGACCTCGAAGCCTTCTTCCTGGAGAACCTCGAAGCGCTCCCCGAGGGCGTGGAATGGGAACCGCATCAGACCCCGACTCATCAACGCGTGCTGCAGCGCGCCGCGATCCAGATGCAGGCCGCCGGCAAGTCCAGCATCGACATCGGCCACCTGCTGGCGGCGCTCTACCGCGAACCGTCGTCTCACGCCGTCTATCTCCTGGAAAAGCAGGGCGTACGCCGCCTCGACGTGCTGGAGTACGTCTCGCACGGCATCAGCAAAGCCGGCGATAAGGAAGAGGCATTCGGGCAAGGGGAGCATGAACTCGCGGGAGAGGGGGACGAAGACGAGGACACACGCCCAACTACCCTCGAAACCCTCGCCATCGACCTCACGCAACTGGCCGCCAACGGGGTACTCGACCCGCTCGTCGGTCGCGAACGTGAGCTCGAGCGCACGATCCAGATCCTTAGCCGGCGCCGCAAGAACAACCCGATCTTCGTGGGCGACCCCGGCGTCGGCAAGACAGCGATCGTGGAGGGCCTGGCGCAACGCATCGCCGAGGCCAAAGTCCCGCAAGCCCTGAAGGAAGCCCGCATCTTCTCCCTCGATATGGGTTCGCTGGTCGCCGGCACGAAGTTCCGCGGCGAGTTCGAGGCGCGACTAAAGGCGATCCTCAAGCAATTGCGCGAGCAACCGAACACGATCCTCTTCATCGACGAGATCCACACGATCTACGGCGCCGGCGCTACCGGCAACGGTTCACTGGACGCATCGAACATTCTCAAGCCGGCGCTTGCGGACGGGACGCTCCGCTGCATCGGCTCAACCACGTTCAACGACTACAAGACCGTATTCGAGAAAGACCGTGCCCTCGCCCGGCGCTTCCAGCGCATCGATGTCCTCGAGCCCACGGTCGAAGAAACGGTGGAGATCCTCAAGGGGCTGAAGAAGTACTACGAGGAGCACCACGAGGTCGTCTACACACAGACCGCGTTGCAGGCCGCTGCGGAGCTATCGGCCACCCACATCAACGAGAGCATGCTCCCCGACAAGGCGATCGACGTGCTCGACGAGGCGGGCGCGGCCGTGCACTTGCGCGGCGGTCCGCCGGGCACCAAGGTCACCAGCACAGAGATCGAGGCGGTCGTCGCGCGCATTGCCGGCATTCCGACCCGGTCGGTGTCGACCTCGGACCGCGACCGGCTGTCTGTGCTCGAGAGCGAGCTCAAGCAGACGATCTTCGGCCAGGACCAGGCGATCGAGACGCTCGTGTCGTCGATAAAGCTCGCGCGCTCCGGGCTCGGTTCACCCGAACGGCCGGTGGGCTCCTTCCTGTTCTCCGGCCCTACCGGCGTCGGCAAGACGGAGCTCTCCAAGCAACTGGCGAACGTGCTCGGCATCGAGTTCGTCCGCTTCGACATGAGCGAGTACATGGAGAAGCACACGGTCTCGCGCCTGATCGGCGCCCCGCCCGGCTACGTCGGCTTCGATCAGGGCGGCCTGCTCACCGATGCCATCCGGCGCCACCCACACGCCGTGCTCGTCCTCGATGAGATCGAGAAGGCCCACGCGGACCTCTTCAACATTCTGCTTCAGGTCATGGACCACGCGACGCTCACAGACAACAACGGACGCAAAGCCGACTTCCGCAACGTCATCCTGATCATGACCACGAATGCCGGTGCCCAGGACCTGACCCGTGAGGCGCTCGGCTTTGGCGGCACGGCTCCGGAACGGCGGGACAAAGCCGCGATCGAAGCGACCTTCAGCCCCGAGTTCCGCAATCGCCTCGACGCGTGGATCACCTTCAACCCGCTCGGCACCGCAACGGTCGACAAGATCGTCGACAAGTTCATCGCGGAAACCGCCGCACAGCTGAGCGCGAAGGACGTCGAGTTGGTGCTGACCGAAGACGCGCGGGTGTGGCTGCGTGACAAGGGCTTCGACAAGCTCTTCGGTGCCCGCGCCATGGACCGAGTCGTGCAGAACGAGCTCAAGCGCCCCCTGGCGGACGCCATCCTGTTCGGCGCCCTCGCCCACGGCGGCAAAGCCACCGTATCGGTAGATGAGGCCGATTCGAGCAAGAAGCTCCATTTCGAGTACGCGCCGGCACCTGCTCCCAGGCTCGATACCAGCGACGAGGAGCTATAGCTGGCGACACCTCCGTGCTCAAGTCACGCCGTGACGAAATTGTGCGGTCAGACTGTCCCGAGCGTGCCTGCTCTTCGCAGACCTCATTCACTGACGCGGCGGCTCGACTGCGCGAACCTACACGGGCGCTTGCGTACGGCCGACAACATTAGGGTACCCAGACGCTTCCGTACCCAGATGCCGGCGCTCGATTGTTAGCCGCATCGCAAAGACGTAGGAGAACACATGCCAGGAATCTCGAAGCGGGCCCTGTTTCTCACGGCGATGATGGGCATGACGTTAGTCGTCACCGCGCTCATCAGCGCCTGTGGCAGTGACGACCCTGACGAGTACGTCTTCTTCTCCGGTGGAGAGAGCGGCGTCTACTACCCCACGGCTCAGACCATCGCCGGGCTTGCGAACAAGGCAGAGGACGGCTTCAGCATCACCGTGAAGACCTCAGGCGGGTCCACAGAGAACGCACGAGCCCTCGCCGACGGCAGCGCGGACTTCGCCCTCATCCAGAGCGATATCGCCCAGTATGCTCGCGAAGGCACCCTCGGTTTCGAGAAGCCGATCCCCCAGATCCTCGGTCTGGCAGCGCTCTACCCCGAATACGTGCAGATCGTGGCTCTGGCTGATTCCGGCGTCGCTTCCCTGTCCGACCTCTCGGGCAAGGCCGTCGCGGTCGGCGCGGCAGGCTCGGGCACCGAGGAAAACGCCCGCCAGATCCTCGAGGCGGCGGGCTTGAGCATGGACGCCCTCGGTCGGGTCGAGCACCTCAGCGCGGCCGATGCGGTCACCGCCCTCGGCACGGGCGACATCGACGCGGCCTTCTTCACCTTCGGCCTCGGCACGCCGGCGATCAACGACCTCGCGACCAAGCAGGCCCTGGCCTTCGTGCCGGTGGATGGCGATGCAAAGCAAAAGCTCCTCGCCAAGTACAGCTTCTACAGCGAAGGTGTCATCGCGGCTAACAGTTACGCGGGCGTCGAAAGTGACGTGCCGACGGTGACCGTGACGGCGACGCTAGTCGCGCGTGAAGGTGTTCCGGATGAAGTCGTAGAGGCGACACTCGCTGACCTGTACGACCACCTGGACGTGTTCGATGGCGGTCGTCTGGCAGATCTGACGGCAAAATCCGGTGAAGCGGGCCTTAGCCTTCCGCTTCACCCCGGCGCCAAGAAGTACTACGACTCGCACTAGCGAGTCCGTAGTAGCAATGGGCGCGCTCCGTCTCCCTAACTGGCGACGTACGCTCTTCAGTCACAGCTGAGAGTCGGGTCTCGTGCCTGGCTAGGCTACTCGTCCGTCTTCTTTGGCCGTCCACGCTTGGTCACGTGCTGGAAGTAGACACGGCCGTCGACGTCCCAGATGTCGATGTCCTTCCCCAGGCGTGTCGCAGCGCGGCGAAGCCTGACCTTTACGCCACGGACTTGCTCGGCAGGCGAAAGCTCCAGCTCACCAACATCGCTATTGATCGCCTGGAGGAACCCTTCGTACTCCATCTGTGCTTCGCGGACAGCCTTTGTGGCGTGGTTCGGCGACGGAACGTCGTCCATATTGCGGATGGTGATCTTCGGCATGCTTCTGCCTCACTTTCCTGTCGATTGTGAGGGCTTCCCGGCCGAGGAGAAAGTCGGATGGAAGAGACTACGAGGACGACGCGACGCCTGTTGGGCAGCCTGAGGGCTCGCGGCAGCCCTTGATGACGCAGGTACAACCACGGACGACGGCCTGCACAACGGAGTGACCGAGCGCCTCCGAGGCCACCGTGGGCGTCAGAGGGCACCAGCGTTGCGTCTCGTACTCGTCACGTCATGTAGGCGCATCTGCGGCGTTCGAGAGGTCATCCTGAATGCGTGGCGACCTGCGAGTCGGCATCCGCAGCCACGGCACTGCCGGGTCCGCCCAGACGAACAGCACCGCCAAGAGCGAGATAGGAGAAGACCTGAACCTGGGCGGTGAGCTGAATCGAAACGTGGAAGACAACGGCCGCCAGGATGGCGAACCGCCGCGTCCGTCGCCACCACAGTCCGCCAGCGATGAACAGCTCTGTGCCGATAATCAGTTTCGCTGCCACAGTATGGAAAGACCGGTCGAGGAGCAGGTCGGCAGCGAAAGCCGGCAAGACGGAGCTGCGTACCGCTGCCTCCTGAGCGATCATCCTCCCCCACGTCACGGTCCCGCTGAACCAGTCCGGGTCGACTAGTTTGCTGAAGCCGGACGCACCGTACACCGCCGCGCACTCGAAGCGAAGGAGCCAGAGTGGCCATGCAGCGCTGGTTTGGACCCCGGCGTCCTGCCCTCGCCGTCTTCGCAGCCATGAATCGACCGACAGCGCTCGTCCGCATGGCGCCACCGCCAGCAGCGCCAGCACGATCACCAGATAGGCGCGGTTGTTGTGCATGTGGGTTGTCGAGAGGAACAGGTTGTAGGCGACCACGCCGAACGTCACCTTGGTCGTCAGGCCTGACCACAACCCGAGACTCATCCCGACGGCCGCGAGGCAGCCGATGACCAGCAAGCCTGCGTATGCGGACTTCGGGTAGGTCCGGGTACCACGCGACGTAGGCATGATGAAAATGATCCTGGTAGGTGTAGCCGCGCAGGGCATCCGTGACAAACGGCTTGAGGTGCATCAGGGCGACCATGCCGACGAGCACACGCACGATGCCCAGCGAGCGCATGCTGACCTGCTGGCCGAGAAAACGATCGAAGCGCTCGATCATGGCAAGTCTCGGTCAGGGCTGCGAAACACCGTGGTGGTGGGTTCTCGCATGTTGAACCACGTCGTCACCGTCGCTTCGAAGTAGCGAGTTTCCGGGTCGCGGGGTGTGTTTTCCGCCACCCAGGCAAGCGCCTCCTTCAGGAACGCAAGCTGGTTGTCGAGCCCCGCGTCCGCGTGATGGCGACGCCAGGGCGACGACAGCCCCCGATCGGGCACGAGCACGTTCCACTCATAGCCGAACCATGGCTGGTCAACCGGCACTCTGTCGCCGTCCGCCGTCACCCGCACGATCTGGGCTTGCCAGGAACTCGCCTCCGGGAACATCTGGAACCCGAACTCCTTGTGCGGCGCCGAATAAGCACGGACGACAAACGCCAACTGGAGGACGATCACGCCAACGAACACGATCCGGCGCATGCGGACGCGTGCCGACTCGCTCATCACGGGTCCGCGTCACCAATCTCGGATCGAGAAAACGCCAGTCGTGGTTCGCGGACCACCAGAGGGGCTTCCGGCACGAGCTTCGAGAAGGTCGGGCGGCCAGAACGCCTCGCCGGCACCGCACCTTCGACGCTGAGGTCTGCTGTTCGCATGACCTCCGTATTCTTTCACACGCATCGAAGGAAGAGATGAGGGCTCGCTCATGATGGCGTGGCTCGCCATCCGGCCTTTCGAGTAGATGAAGAGGCGGCGGCGGGAGAGCGTGCGCTAGGCAGAGGCCCGCGAAAGGCGAGTCAGCCTATTCCTGACGATATGCCAGTGGCACATTAGGTCCGTTCCAGGAGCTCGATTCGAACGTTGTCAGGCGCGCGAACGAAGGCGATCCGCACACCGGGCCGTATGGTCCTCGGCTCGTCGACAATCTCCGCGCCCCGGCGCTTCAGTTCGGCAACAGTATCGTCGACGTTCGCAACTCGCAGCCCGAAGTGATCCAGGCCGAGATAAGGATCGCGTGGGCTGGACTCGATATCCGCATCGGCCGCAACAGGCGCAATGAAAATCAGCAAGCCGTCCAGATCGAGGTCGGTTCTGGGTCGTCCATCAGACTGCACGGACTCCAGGATGTTCGCATCGAACACGCGGTGGAAATAGTCCGCCATCGCCTGTGGGTCGCGCGTACGTAGATGGATGTGGTCGTAGGTGTACGCCGGCATCTCTCGCCTCCTCCGATACCTAACCCTGGCGCACTTGGTCGCCTGCCCAGGTTGGCCGGATTATAGCCTCACGAGTGGAAGGAGGCGTCGAGTGACAGGATGAAGCCAATGTGTACCGCTGAAGCGTGCGCCCTGAGTTAGCGCCAGCTCGAGGTCAACCCTAATCTCAGCGCCTGAACCTCGGCCGAGAGGACGCCGATGCGTCCGTTGACGGCGTGGCAGTCGTGCGGGATGCGGGTCCGCCACGCGACGGGCCGCCTCTTCTTCGATTACCAGGGTCTCGGCCGGCGTTCTGCCGTCGAGGCCGTCGCCGGGCGTGAGTCTCTGGTCGCAGTTGCGACCGCACCAGACGACCGCGAAGGCCCAGCCTCTTCCGGCCCATTCGGGCCCCAACGCCGGATCGCGATTTGCTTATCCAGTCCTCGAGCAATCTCACGCCACTTCGGTTCATCGTCCGGCGTGACGAAGGTGATCGCCTCGCCGCTCTTGCCCATGCGGCCCGTGCGGCCCACACGGTGTGTGAACAACTGTAAGGAGTCCGGCAAGTCGTAGTTGATCACCTGGGAGATGCCATCGACGTCCAGGCCGCGCGCCGCGACGTTGGTCGCCACCAGTACAGGTGTCGCACCGGAGCGAAAAGTCTCCATCGCCCTTTCCCGGGCATTCTGGCTCAGGTTGCCCTGGAGCGCCGTCACGGGGTAACCAAACCCTCCAAGCTGCAGCGCGAGCTTCTTGACGCCGTGCTTGGTCTTGCCGAAAACCAGAATCGGTGCGTCGCCGCGCTGATCGAGCAAGGTGCGTAACGCCGGCATCTTTGTTTCCGTGTTCATCTTGTAGATAAGGTGCTCGATCTTCAGCGCGTCGGCCTCATCGGCGATCACGCGTACCGTCTTCGGGTCCCGCAAGTGCTTGTCGGAGGTCTTGGCCACCCACTCAGGCAGCGTCGCCGAGAACATCACCGTCTGACGCTCGGTCGGCGTCTCCGCGAGGATCGACTCCACGTCTCGCGCGAAACCGCGGTCGAGCATTTCGTCCGCCTCGTCGAGCACGAGCGTACGCAACGTACGCAGCGACAGGTTGCCCTGCCGCAAGTGATCGAGCGTCCTGCCGGGCGTTCCGACGACGATCTGGGCGCCCTTCTGAAGGGCACGTTTCTCGCCACCCAAAGTGCGGCCGCCGTACAGCAGCGTGATCGTCACGCGATGCTCCGACACAGCCTCCAGCACCGAGGCGACCTGAATCGCCAGCTCGCGGGTGGGCACCAGCACGAGGCCCTGCACACCTCTCGCCGAAGACGTGCAATTTTCGATAAGTGGGATGCCGAAGGCGAGTGTCTTGCCCGAGCCCGTCTGTGCCTGCCCGACGACATCACGGCCTTCCTGTAGCCAGGGTATGGCCTGCTCCTGGATCGGCGTAGGCAAAGTGATGCCCATGCGGTTCAGCGCCGATCGTGTGTGCGGGCGCAGCTCGAGCCCGGCGAACACCTCGGGGTGTTCTTCCTCCACCGGCTCCGGGCGGGAGCGTGCCACTACAGGCCTGGGTGTCTGCTCCAGCTGCCGCTGCCTGGCGGGCGCCGGCTTCCGGTCTGCAAAGCAGGGAGAACAGTAGCCGGGCCGCTCGGCCGTCGGCTTGAAGGGAAGCGTGGTCGACGCGCCACAGCCGGCGCATATACCCGCATGCCTCACCGACGGTCGCCGTTGCCGGCCCTGCCGGGCGCCGCCGTCTGTTCGAGTTCGGGGTTGGTTGGTAGGGGTACGCGACGTCATTCTTCTACTGACCTCCTGGGTCAAGTGATAGGCAGGTCAGTCAGTGCAAGCGAAAGGGAAAATCGAAAGCAAGGTTGATCCGTTGACAAGCTGGGCTGAGGCAGACCATCGATCGCCTGTGCCTTAGTTTTGCAAGCATAGCAGGTGTAGGGCCTTGGCCCTCCGCAGGACGGACGGCGACCCTGGTTCTCTACCGATCACGTGCAAGGATGGCGCCGGACTGAGCTGATAGCGCTAAGCAAACGAAGAGACCGGCTCCCTCTGATGCCGGCCTCCTCGTTGCGATTGGTTTAGTGCGGCGCTCGGCCGCTCTGGGGAGCGCTTACCAGCGGTTGCCGCCGCCACCGCCACCGCCGTAACCGCCGCCACGGTTGCCACCGGAGCTGCGATCCTCACGAGGCTTGGCCTCGTTTACGGTCAGCGTGCGGCCCTGAAGCTCGGTGCCGTTGAGGCCGGCGATTGCCGCCTGGGCCTCAGGCTGGCTGGCCATCTCGACGAAGCCGAAGCCGCGGGCACGACCGGTGTCGCGGTCTGTAGCGATTCGAGCGGTTGAGACAGCGCCGTAGTTGGCAAATGCCGCCTGCAGGTCGCTCTCACTCGTATCGAAGCTCAAATTTCCAACGTAAATGTTCAAGTATTCTCTTCTCTCATAGTCCCAAAGGGACGCTTTCCGGTACCGATGTCGGAGACCAGGGGCATCAACGAGGTCCCGGGGAGAGGCGAAAAGACGACTGAATCCGGAGGAAATCGCAAGGCTTAGGTTCTTGTCGGTGGGACTCTTGAATCGGCACGAGGGCAGCCAGTGCAAGAGGACCTAACTAACAGTAACACAAATGAAACATGCGAGTACGCAAGAGGTATCCTCACCCTGCTCACGATGCTGGCGATCCAACACTCCGCGAAAGACAACGGTGAAATCATCAGCAACGTCACCTAGCGACTGGAAGCTGAACCAACGACGTCGCAGCTGGAGATGATCAGCGTGGCCCACGAGGGCAGACTGACGCCCGATAGTGCAACTCGCGCCCACTCCTTACAGTGGTGCCACGAAAGGGACTGCTGTGTATCGAGGCTGGTGGATCGTCGCGGCGGCCTACCTCTCGCAGTTCAGCTCTACGGGCGCGAGCGGCTGGGTTTTCGGTGTGCTCCTCATACCAATGCAAGACGACCTGGGAGCAAGCCGCTCGGCCATCGTCGGCGTCCTGCTGGTAGCGCGCCTTTCAGGTGGGCTCGCGGGCGCCATCGCCGGACCTTACATCGATACGCACGGTGCTCGGTTGCTCATGACGCTGAGCGCGGCAGTGGCGGGGACCAGCCTGTTCGCTCTGGCCTTCGTTCAGGCAGCCTGGCAGCCATACGTGATCTGGGCGGTCTTTGGCCTGACTTTCCCCGGACTCTCGACGGTGGCACCCGTGGCTGCCATTTCGGCCTGGTTCATCAGGCACCGGACCCGGGCGATCGTCACTTACACCTTCGGCGGAGCGACAGCCGGCCTTGTCCTCGCACCCACGATGGCTATTGTCGCCAACGAGTTCGGATGGCGTGCAGTATGGGTGGTCATGGGCTTTCTGGCCTGGTCGGTTGCTCCGCTTGCCTGGATGGCGGTCCGGCGACGTCCAGAGGACTTCGGGTTGAAGCCTGATGGACTCACGGACGATGACGCCTCTCCTACTGATGGCACCGATCCCAATCAGCAGGCAGGCTCAGACGACTGGACACTCGCCGAAGCGCTGAGGAGCAGGTCTTTCTGGCTCCTTACCGCAGGGTTCACCCTCACCATGCTCCCCGCCTCCTCGATCTTCATTCACATGAGTTCTTACGTTCAGAGCAAGGGACATTCTTTGGATGAAGGGGCCATTGCCGTGAGCATCTACGGCTTCGGAGCAGTCATGGGGCGCTTTGTCTGGGGCTTCTGGGTCGGCCGCACGGGACTTCAGAAGGCCCTGGTAGCCTGGGCGATGCTGTACGGCATCAGCATCATTGCCTATGCACTGCCCTCGTCGCTGATCGCGATTTATGCCACCACCATCCTGCTGGGGATTGCGGTCGCCGGCTCACTGCAGTTCCGCGCTCAGGCGTACCCGGATTACTTCGGCCGCGAGATCGTCGGAGCGCTCGTGGGCTACTCATCAGCGATAGGAACGCTGGCAGCCGCGGTCGCGCCCCTCATTGTGGCGTCTGCGTTCGACCAGCGCGGCAGCTATGTTGGCATTTTCATCGTCTTTGGGCTTTGCTGCGTCGTTGCCAGCATCGGCCTGATGTTCTCGACACCTCGCAGGGCGAACGCGGTGATGCCTGAGCCTCACACGCTTTGAGCAACTGCGAGCCGGCCCGAACCCCTGAACCACCAGGTACATCCGACCTCGGCGTCCATCGAATAAGACGCGTGTAGTAACTCCGCCTTCACCATCTCCCCATCGTGTAACCTCCGGCATCGCTCAATGCCAAGCCCGAAGACAGTTCCGACCCTGGCAAAAGCAACGTACGGGAGTGCCTTATCAGTCTGTAAGCGCTCTGAACTTCGCGAGGATCTGGTTGCGCGATACGAGTGAGAGACGCTGCGGCGTATCGGTGAAGATCAGCTCTTCTTCGTTGTCGAAGTGATTGAGCAACGACCGCGAGAATGCGGCGAATGCCGCTGGCGCGTGTGACGCGCCACCAAGCGCCATCAGGAGCTCATCGATGCGAATACGGATGGCATCATGCTCACCGTACATGTCGATCGTCGAACCCCTGCCGGACTCCAGGACAAATGCCTCCACGGCCGGGAAGTACACTTCCTCTTCACGCTTGATATGAAGCTCAAGCAATGGCTTCAGCGCTTCGATCGAAGAGTGAATCTCAGCCAGCCGCTCACCCTTGCTGACGGACTCGTGGTATCCCGAAAGTAACGCCCTCAGCCATACATGCTCGGCGAGGAGGATAGCAGTCGGGTCGACAGCCTCGTTGGCATGAGCGATCTCCACCTCGAGCTCATCGAGTCCCGGCAGCTTCATAGAGCACCCCTTCCGTTACAGACTGAACCTGCGCTGTACGAGCGGAGCCTTGGAAGCGTGGCGCTCCTTCGACCCCGTGCGAGACGATCGGACCCTACTTGGCTGCTGGCCACGCAATCGTTAAGAGCACCACGGAATCGGCGCTGGCTTCCAGCGAATGGGTAACCGATGGGCCAAACACAATCACCGCGCCTGCACTCAGCGAGTCAGATCGGCCGGGGCTGCTCACTGCCACCCGTCCGGACAACACATGGATGCTCACCGGCCCCGCCGCATCGTGATCCTTGAGCGTCGCTCCGGACCGGAAGCCGAGCATGATCGAGCGCAAGCCTCCATCTTTCACCAGCGTCTTTGCCGCATGCCCCACACCGGCAGCCTTCGCCGCCTCTAGAATCGCGGCCGACTCCTCTTCGATGTTGAGAAGCACGACATCCCCACTAATCTCGTGGCTCTTGAGATAGCTATGGCCTGCTGCTGACTCTGACATATCTAGGACCTCCTGGTCGTTCGAGGGCATTTAGCCCTGCTGCTTTCTCGACTCTTGCTTCACCTAGCTCACGTCTAGCAGCCCCACCGCACCCAGCTCCGTATAGGCAAAGTTGTGCGTTACGAAGGGATACTTGCCTGCCTCCGGGATCACCAGCTCGAAGGTCGAGCCGCCTCCCGGTGGCACCGTGTAGGTCTGGACACCGCGTAGGACATTCGCGGGATTGCCATCGATGTAGACCGTGTCGAACAGCGCGCCGATGACATGGAAGGCCGAGAAGAGAGTTGGGCCGGCGTTGACGACGTGAAGGCGGATTCTCTCGCCTGCGGTGGCCGGGAGCGGGTTATCGCGGTACTGAAACGCGACGCCGTTGAACGCGAGCAAGTCGGGGCGAGCCGCCTTCATCTTGGCCATATCGCCGTCCCAGTTGCCGCCCTCCCCGGCCTTGGCGTAGAACTCGCTCTGAACCAGGACGTACTCGCGCGCGGGTTCGAGCGACTCCTCGGGGTCGACGACGATGGCGCCGTACATGCCGTTGGCGATGTGGTGCAGCACCGGGCCGGTGCCACAGTGATACATGAACACCCCGGGCAAATGCGCGGTCCATTTGAAGCTCAGGCTATCGCCCGGAAGAATCGTCTTGTAGTTGACGTCCCACGGGATCTGGGCGGCATGAAAGTCGATCGAGTGGCCCGCACTGGCGCTGTTCTTCAGCGTGAACTCGACGGTGTCTCCCTGACGAACATGGACAACCGGACCGGGGACCGTGCCATCGAACGTCCAGGCGTTGTATTGGACTCCCGCGCCAATCTCGACGGTGGCGTCGAGGGCCTCGAGCGTCAGCTGCTTTGTCTTTTCTGCGCCGGCCGGTTCGAGGGCAGCCGGATGCGCGCTCGTCACCTGGCCTGAGACCTGCGGCCCCGGCTCAGACTCCTGCGCCGTGGCTGCCGGGCTTGCTCCCGACTCATCGAGCACGGAGTATGCCGTTCCGGCGATGGCGCCCGAAGCAAGCGACACCGGTCGCCATCAGCGCCTTCTCCATGAACGACCTTCGTGTGACGCCCTGTTCTGTTCGGGATGTCATCGCCAACCTCCATACATATGGTTACTTACCATACGTATGGTAAGCTTATTGTCTATTAGGCCACAAGCCCCAATCTTGCACTCAGGAGAACGCTCCGCTTGGACCTACAACTCACACGCCGTGGCGATTATGCCGTCAGAGCCGCCATCGCCCTCGCGAAGAGCCGGCATCGGGCACAGTACGTCAAGCTCCGGGAAGTCTCGGACCAGATGGCTATCCCAGCCGGTTACACGCAGGAGATCCTTACTCTGCTCATGAGGGCTGGACTGGCTGAGGCACGCGCCGGCAAGCAGGGTGGCTATCGCCTGACCCGGCCCACCGATGCGGTCACGCTCCTCGATGTCGTCGAGGCCGCCGAAGGACCACTTCGGCTGGATCGCTGCACCCTGAGTGGCGGCCCCTGTCACTGGGAGGACACCGTTTGTGCCGTGCACGCGATGTGGGAGCAAGCCAACCGATCGCTAAGGGCATCCCTTAGCAAGGAGACCCTCACAAGGGTCATCGAGGTAGACAACAAGCTCCGAGCCCAGAGTGAACGCGCAGGTCGACCTCGCAAGTCCTCTACGCGTTCAGATAGGCCGCCTGCCGGCGAGAAAACGCCGGATGCCTGAGCCAGCCGACACTGGGTCGAATCGGCGCCGGCAGCTTTGCGGATGCCCTCAATACGGGGCGTCTTCTCATCACGACGGAGGAGACACCGCCCAAGGGTACCGACGTCACGGGCTTCTTCGAACGCGCGGCGCACCTCCGAGGCGTGGTCGATGCCGTGACCCTGACAGATGCTTCGAGCAGCGTCATGACCATGTCGCCCCTGGGCCTCGTGCCCGGTCTCCTTGCCCTCGGTCTCAACCCGATGCTTGAACATCACAGCGCGGGACCGTAACCGGCTGGCGCTTCAGGCAGACGTCCTTGCCGCGGCAGCGATGGGCGTGCAGGCCGTCGTCTGCATGTCGGGCGACCCGCTGGCCGCGGGCGACCATCCGGCCTCGGCGCTCGTGAACGATCTCGACACGCCCGGGCTCCTGCGCATGGTCGCTAGCCTCAATTCGGGTCGAGACCTCGCCGGCAACCTCCTGAAGGGCAAGCCAAGCCTCAGCCTCGGCGCAGTCGTCAACCCGGGTGCCGAAGACCTCGACCGTGAGCTGGCGTGGATGGAGCAGAAGGCAGCAGCGGGCGCCCAGTTCTTTCAGACCCAGGCCGTCTACGACCCAACCTGCCTTCGAGCGTTTCATGAGCCGCGTGGACCATCTCGGCATACCGATCCTCGCGACCTACATCGTGCCCAAGTCCGCCGAGATGGCGAGCCGCATGAATCGCACGATTCCCGGCGTCTGCGTGCCCGATCGGATTATCGAACGCCTCGCAGATGCCTCGAACAAGGCCGAGTGCGCCATTGAAGTCAGCGCCCCGATCTTGAAGCGCCTGGCAGGCAGCCGCTGGAGGCGTGCACCTGATCGCCGTCGGCTGGGAAGCGCGGTTCCCGGCCATCCTCGCAGCTGCGGGCATCGGCCGATGACCGTATCTAACTCGACCCAACCGGACGAAGCCATATCGCTGAGGCCGGCCAGGCTACCAGCCTCGGAGAGCATGCACCGTCCGTTCCTCGTCGCCAGCCTCTCGATGGCGACCTTGGTCGGGTTCGTACTCGCCATCCATGTGCCGTTAAGCCGCCTGCTAGACGTGGGCAATCCCGAGCGCACCGCTGACCTCATCCAGGCCCACGGCCAGGTGCAGCTATTGGGTTTTGCCGGGCTCTTTGTCATCGGAATGAGCCTGCGTCTGATGCCCCGCTTTGCTTCATCGCACGTCGCCTTCTCGGCGCTCGTGCCTGTCACCCTGTACTTGTTCGCGGGCGGCCTCGTCACTCGCGCCATCGTCATGCCCTGGTTCTCCGGGACGACGCACTCGGTGCTCCTCATCGCCTCCGTGTTCGCCGTACTTCTCGGTAGCGCGTGCTTCCTGCTAATCGTCGCCGGCACGCTCGCTGGGGAGGCACGGCGCTTCGATAGCTCCTCCCTCGCCTTCATCCAGGGCGCATTGCTGCTGTTTACGGCCTCCGTGGCCACCACTTTCGCGGCCATCGATGCCGTACGAACCGACACGCGCGGCCTGCCCTATCTAACCGACAACGCCATCGTCCAGCTGCAGCTCTTTGGCTTCTTGCTTTCTTTCATCCTCGGCGTCGCTTTGAGGGCGATCCCGACGATGGTCGGCGTGGAGCGTCCAGGCCGTTCCGCAGGCTGGTTGGCGATCCTCCTGGGCGCCTCGACGGCCGTCCTCGCCGGCTCCCTTCTTTATGTTGAGTACGTCTCTTACTCGACGATCGCGCGTATTTCTGGCCGCGTCTGCATTGTTTTGCCTCGGCCTCGTGCTGCTGGCGCTGGTCTGGCAGACGGGCGTGATCCGGCAGGCAGCCAACCGCATTCGCCCCTCGTCTCAGCCCAGCCTGTGGTTAATCCGCAGCGCCGTGATCTGGATGACGCTCGCCGGGGCTGGCATGCCTCTACTACGGCGCGACGGCCGTCTTGGAGGCGAGGCTGCCATCTCAAACCGCGTTCGATGCGGTGCGACACGCGCTCGGCGTCGGCGTCGTGACCGTGCTGATCACCGGGATGGCCCTGATGATCCTGCCGGAGTTCGCCGTCGCGCGTCAGAACGCCAACCGGCAGAAGCAGCTCGCGTTCTTCATGCTCGCGCTGCTCAACACGTCGGCCGTTCTTCGAGTCCTCCCACCGCTTGCGGGTGCGAGCCTGTCCCTGGACGAGGGCAATCTGTCGATGGCGATTGCCGGCTCCCTGGCAGAATTCGCGCTGCTCGTCTTCGCCGTTTATCTCTTTCGTCTCTTGTGGCGCCAACCCTAACCAGGAGGACTCATGCACCCAAACCAACTCGCGCGTCAGCTGCTCGATCAGGCCCCGGACGCCATGATCTTTGCCGACCGCGAAGGCACGATCGTGGAGTGGAACACGGCGGCGGAGTCAATATTCGGTCACTCTCCGGAGGAAGCACTCGGCCAAAGCCTGGACATCATCGTGCCGGAACGCTTCCGCGAAGCGCACTGGCGCGGCTTCGAGCGTGCCCTGGGCGAGGGCGATACGCAGTATCGCGGTCAGGCGCTGCCGACGCGCTCGATGCGCAAGGACGGCGCTGACATCTACGTCGAGCTCACGTTCGCGATCGTCAAGGACTCCGAAGGTTCGGTAGTCGGCGCCCTTGCCCACGCCCGCGACATTACGGAACGCTGGGCAAAGGAGCGTGAGCAGCGCCAACGCCTGCGCGACCTGGAGCAGAGGTTGGGCACCGATGCTTAGCGCCGTGCCATTGTGGTTCCACCTGCTTGCAGCTGCAGTCTGGGTCGGATCGCAGGTCATGATGGTTGCCATCGTCCTGCCGGCGACTCGGAAGCTCGCGCCAGGTGGACCGCGAGACGAGGTCATGAGGGCTATTACCAGCCGGTTTGCAGTCCTGGGCTTTGCAGCCCTCTTCCTACTGCTGCTCACCGGCCTCGACAATGTCAGTCGCTATTCTCCCGCCGACATGTTCAGCTTCCGGTACGGCTACATCCTCGCGGCCAAGATCAGCATGTACGTCATCGTTGTGCTTCTGACCGCATATCACGCCTTCATCGTTGGTCCGCAGCTCCTCGCAGCCCAGGCTGACCGGCCGGTGCCCAGCGGCCTGCGCAAGCGATCGATCTTCGCGTCTTCGGCTGTGCTCCTGCTTTCGCTCGCCATCCTGTTTTGTGCGGCGCTTCTCCGCAGTCGTTTCGCTCTTGGCACGGCATGACCTGTCTGGCGGACGCTGCCAATTTGAACGGTTACGCGTCCACTATGACCAAATCGTGTCGCCGTCGCTCTCCCAGGAGCGGCCCCGACGGCTGCCTGCGTCCCATGACCTTCATCGTCCGCCGACTTGATCTGCTAGACTCTCGCTCCTGAAGGCTGGAGGTTCACAGCATGAGCAATACGTCCACGGTGTTTGTCGGGGCTGCGGCTGCGGGACCACGAGCCCGCGGCGGGCTCTTTCGCAAACCAGCCAACGGCGGCGATTGGGAGCAGATTCGCGGCGGCCTACCTGAAGACACCCAGGTGCAAGCCATCACGGTGCATCCAACGGATTCTCAGCGTGTCTACCTGGGCACCCA
Source organism: uncultured Chloroflexia bacterium (assembly GCA_963768705.1). GTDB lineage: Bacteria > Chloroflexota > Dehalococcoidia > DSTF01 > WHTK01 > WHTK01. Next base: position 16,568 of record CAVYJE010000028.1, on the reverse strand, counting down.
CGCAGGACCGTACAAGAGCCTGGATGGCGGCGATCACTGGGAGGCTATGACGCTTCCGGAAACGGGTCTCCAGGTCTGGTCCATCCTCGTCCACCCGTTGAAACCGCAGACCCTGTACGTCGGCACATCGCCGGTGGCCGTATTCAGGAGCGACGACGACGGGAAGTCTTGGAGTAAGCTCTACGGCCAATCCCAACCAGACGCCGTGAAGATGGACTTTCCATGCAGGGTGATGCGACTGGCGGCAAACCCCGCCAACCCAGATGAGCTCTACGCCACGCTAGAGGTGGGCGGAGTCATGCGCACCCTGGACGGCGGTAAGTCCTGGGAGGACTGTAGCAGTGGCCTCATTGAACTGGCGTCGGAGCCTCACCTCAAGAGCAAGATCGGCAGTAACACCGATGTTGAAGGCATGATGGATGGACACGCTCTATGCATTAGCGGCGCCCAATCTCGCACAATCTTCCTGGCTGTTCGGATGGGCCTTTTTCGCAGTGACGATCGGGGCTCTAGCTGGCAGGACATGGAAATCGGCCATTTCTCTCCCCTCACCTACGCCCGCGATGTCCGAGTCTCACCTCAGGAACCAAGCGTGCTCTACGCATGCTTCAGTCCGGCAGCACGCAGCAGGGATGGCTCTCTCTACCGGAGCCCAGACCTGGGCCAGACATGGAGCCGCTTCGACCACGAGGTCAAGGCGGATGCCACCATGATGGCAGTGGCACTCCACTACAGCGATCCAGGCCAAGTCCATTGCATCAGCCGAAGCGGACAACTCTTCAGCACGCTTGATGCCGGTCGTAGTTGGGAAGAGCACAGGTTACCTGACGGCGTCCAGGACCTCTACGCTGTGGCCTGCATCTAGAGCAAATCCCAACGCATTAGGACACCTTGGATTGGTTGGGACTGGTTGGTACGAAACAGGAGTAAAAGTGGCGCGCTCGGAGGGATTCGAACCCCCGACACCTGGTTCCGAAGACCAGTACTCTATCCACTGAGCTACGAGCGCCTGCTATCGATGCTATCCGGTCGGCGGGGCGAGTGCAAAGCACGAGTATCGACCTGGAGACGACACCGGAGGGCCCGAAGCTCGTCCTCGTGACCTAGTGCTCCCCTCCGGCTAGTTGTTGTTCGTGGTGACCAGCAGGTCGACCTGGGTAAACTCCGGGTCGCTGTCGAAGCTGTCAGCGGTAATCGAGCCGGATACGCTCTGGTCCGGGCCGTCATCGAACTCGATGCCCAGCGCGAAGCTCGTGCTGGAGACGCCAGCGTCGGACACCGTCCAGCCCCGGCCCTCGAACTCGTTGCGGTAGTACTCGATGACGTCGTCCTGGCTGTCCTTGGTCAGGAAGGTGACGATGAAGGCCTGGCCGCCCTGACCGCGCTCGAAGTAAGTGTCGAGGATGACGCTCTCTTCAGTGCCAGCGTAGATCGGGATCTCTTCCGGGAAGCCCTGAGGCAACGGGCGGCTGATGCCCACCGTGAATGGGTCCGTGTCACCACCCGGCAGGATCGCCTGGGAGATGTCGCTATAGGAGAGGTAGATTACCGTTTGATCGTCCAGTGTCGAGCGGTGAAGGCTAACGTCGCCGCTTATGTCGATGTTGTCTGGACGCAGGAAGCGCACACCCGTGAACTCCTCGCTCGACCGGCCGATCTCGACCTGCCACGGGTCCTTGTCCAGCGCATCGCTGTAGAACGTGAACACATCGCTGGTCGAGTCAGGCGTACTCATGACGATGAGGTAGCCCGTACCCTGCTCCGAGGCGATGGCGATCGAGACGACGATCTTGGCGTCCGTGTAAATCGGGAATTCAGTCGAAAAGTCCGGCGGCAGCTCACCCGCGTAGGAGGAGATGTTCGACTGGTCGGACTGGCCCAACCGCATGAGCCCATCGACGACGCCGGCGGCTGCCGTCGAGTCGTCCTCGCTGCTGGTGTTTGTCGCGAAGTACACGGCGATGCCGACGATCACGGCCGGCACGATCGCCGCTATGACGAGGAGCCAGACCGGTACGCCGGAGCGCTTGGCCGAGGGCGCCGGCGGAGGGCTCTCAGGCTCCGACGGCGCTACAGCGACAGCAGTGTCAGACGGTGTCGCAGCTTCGGGCGCCGCTGCCGATTCGGATGCCTCAGGTGTGTCGGATGTCGTCTCGCTGGTGGGCGATTCGGGAGCGCTGGGCGTCTCAGAGGAAGATTCGGGGGGTGAAGATGCGGACGTCGCCTGAGGGCGAGGCGCCCACGCCGACGACGGGGCCTCAGCCGGCTTCGATTCTTCGGGGTTCTCGGATTCCTGAGTCATGGTGAGGCCCGCCATGCAAATGAAATATGGGGTGGACGGAGGGATTTGAACCCTCAATCTCCAGGGCCACAACCTGGCGCCTTAACCACTAGGCCACGCCCACCACAGTCGCCTCGAAGAAAACTCCCGTCCTTAGCTAAGGGCGGGAGGCAAAGCTTGAAGGCTTTCCAACGATAGCACCTAGCCCCTAAGCGGTCAAAACGCTTAACCTGATCGAAATTGCTCCCCGCATGTCTGCCCAGTATGATCGCACGCGTACTTTCGGGACGGGCACAGCCCATCCGGACCCGCTAGAGGAGAACTCAATGCCTAGCTTCGCCGACGCCATCAAGTCCGGAAAGTTCCTGATTACCGCGGAGCTTAACCCGCCGAAGGGCACGGACCTTTCCGACATGATGAAGAAGGCCGAATTGCTGCGCGACTACGTCGATGCCTTCAACATCACAGACTCCGCCGGAGCCAACATGACGATGGCCCCAATCGCTGCGTCGGTGGCGCTCAAGGGAGCAGGCCTGGAACCCAACATCCAGATGACCAGCCGCGACCGAAACCGTATCGCGATCCAGGGCGACATGCTGGCCAGCGCGGCGCTTGGCGTGACCACCATCGTCCTCATGGGCGGCGACAAGCCCGACGCCGGCGATCACCCGGAGGCGAAAGGTGTGTTCGACCTGGACACCAACGCCCTCCTCAAGGCGGCGTCTTCGCTCAACGGCGGCAAGGACATGATGGGCAACGATCTGAAGGGCGCGACGGACTTCTGCATCGGCGCTACCTGCAACCCGGGCTCATCGGACGTCGACAAGGAAGTCGACCGTATGAAAGAGAAGATCCAGTTCGGCGCAACCTTCTTTCAGACCCAGGCGGTCTACGACCTTGACGGCTTCGAGCGTTTCATGGAGAAGGCGTCGAAGCTGAACACACCGGTGATCGCCGGCACCATCATCATCAAATCGGGACAGATGGCGCGCTGGATGAACGAGAACCTGTTCGGCGTCGACGTGCCCCAGGACCTGGTCGAAGAGATGGACGCGGCGACGGACAAGAGCGCCAAGGCAATCGAGATCGGCGCGCGCATCGTCACGCGTCTGCGGAAGAGCGCGGGCGGCGTGCACATGATGGCCATCGGTTGGGAGAACCGCATCCCACCCATCCTGGAAGCTGCCGGCATCGGCAAGCGCACCTAAGAAAATCACCCCGCCTGAGAGGAAGCAGACCATGCCCGTTCGCAAGCTGCCCCGTCCATTCGAAATGCACTGGGGTCGCGGCGAGATCGTCGAAGAGGCGACCTGCGTGGGCGAGTACCACGAACCGGCGATCCAGCTCATGCAGTACACGGAAGGCCCCGCGGCCGGCGGTTTCAGCATTCGCTTCTGCAGCTACAACCACAAGGGCAGCTTTCAGCGCTCGCCCCTTATGGTCGGCCAGGACGAACTCGATGGGCTGCGCAAGGCGCTGCAAGAAACGCCGCATCTGCGCGACATCCTCAAGCAGCTAGTCGCCGACTAACCCGAGTACTGGTACTTCGGCACAGGGAAGGTGCCGATAACAGGCTTAGCGGCCCGAGCCGCTGCCTATTGAGAGGAAGCATATGGATCTCATCGAACACCTGATCGAAGGCGCGGTGAGCTGTCGCGACCACGGCAGCGTCTCAGCCTTCGCAGGCGCCTTCGCCCTCCCCGGCGACAAGCCACAATACCCCAGAGACCGCGTCGTGGACATGAAGCACGTGCGCCTCGACTACACGTTGGACCTGGATGCGAAGCGCATCAGCGGCAAGGTCGCTCACACGTTCAGCGCCCTCAATGAAGGCGCCAGCAAGCTCGAGCTCGACGCTATCGGCCTCGACATCGCCGGTGTCAACGGTCCTTCCGGCGCCCTGACCTTCGATCTCTCCGACGGCCACCTGAGCATCGACCTCGGGCGTGGCCTCAGCGCCGGCGAGGAGCACACAGTCACCGTCGAGTTCGCCGGCAGCCCGCAGCGGGGCCTCTACTTCATCGCCCCGGACGAGGCCTACCCGGACAAGCGCCTGGAAGCCTGGACGCAGGGCGAGGACGAGGACACGCGTCACTGGTTCCCCTGCTACGACTACCCCAACGAGATGTCGACCAGCGAGATGCACGTTACGGTACGCAAGCCGTTCACGGTCATCGCGAACGGCGGCCTGCGCGGGATCGACGAGAACGCGGACGGCACCCGCACCTTCCACTTCCACCAGCAGCACCCCCACGTCACCTACCTCACCAGCGTCGTGGCGGGTGAGTTCGCCGAGTGGCGCGAGGAGTGGAACGGCGTCCCGCTGGAGTACTACGTCCCGCCGGGCCGCGAGGCGGACGGACGCGAGCTGTTCAAGAACACATCCGAGATGATGACCCTGTTCTCCGAGGTCACCGGCGTCCCCTACCCCTACGAGAAGTACTCCCAGGTCGTGGTGCAGGACTTCATCTTCGGCGGCATGGAGAACGTCAGCGCCACGACCGTGACCGAGAACGTCCTGCTGGACGAGAAGGCCCGCCAGGACGTCGACGGCGAGTACCTGGTGGCGCACGAGCTGGCCCACCAGTGGTTCGGCGACCTGATCACGACGCGCGACTGGTCCCACGCCTGGCTCAACGAGGGCTTCGCGACCTTCTTCGAGATGGTCTGGGCCGAGCACCACAAGGGCCGCGACGAGTTCCTCTACGGCCTGCGCAGCGAGTTCGACAACTACATCGGCGAGTCGGGTCGCTACCAGCGCCCGATCGTCACCAACGTCTACAACGCCCCAATCGACCTGTTCGACCGCCACCTCTACGAGAAGGGTGGCATCGTCCTCAACATGCTGCGCAACTACCTGGGCGCGGAGCAGTACTGGAAGGCGATCCGGCTCTACATCGCCACCCGTCGCGGTCACAACGTCGTGACGCCCGACCTGCAGCGCGCCTTCGAGGACGCCACGGGCCGCAACCTTGACTGGTTCTTCGACCAGTGGGTGTTCGGTGCCGGCCACCCCACGCTCACCGGCAGCTACAGTTGGGACGACAAGACCAACACCGCCAAGCTCTCGCTCAAGCAGACCCAGAAAGGCGACAAGGTCACCGAGGTCTTCCGCCTGCCCCTCGACGTCGACTTCAAACTCGAGGACGGCTCCACGCACTCGACCCGCGTCGAGATGACGGAGCGCGAGCAGAGCTTCTACATCCCCCTCGCCTCGAAGCCGAAGTTCCTGCGCGTCGATCTGCAGGTGCTGAAGACGCTGGAGCTGGAGCAGCCCGCCGAGATGCTACGCGCCGCCCTGGCCGAAGACGAGGTCGGCCTCGCCCGCGTCGAAGCAGCGCGCGCCCTGGGAAAGAAGGGCGACAAGGAGGCGATCGCCGCCCTGGGCAAGGCCGTGCGTGAGGACGGCTTCTGGGCAGTGCAGGCCGAAGCCGCGAAAGCGCTCGGCACCATCCGCTCGAACGCGGCGCTAGACGAGCTTCTCGCCTCCACCGGCGTCTCACACCCGAAGGCGCGTCGGCAGGTCCTGCGCTCACTCGGCGAGTTCCGAGACGCGCGGGCCGCGGACGCCCTGCTCAAGGTCGTCAATGACGGCGACAGTTCCTACTACTGCGAGGCCTGGGCCACGGCGGCCCTGGGCAAGACGCGTGACCCGCGCGCTTTCGAAGCCCTGGAGCGTAGCCTCAGCAAGGAATCGCAGAACGACGTGATCCGCTCCTCCGTCTATCAGGGCCTCGCCGACCTGCACGACGAGCGCGGCGTCGACATTCTCATCGAGTGGTCGAAGTACGGGCGTCCGCCGAACTCCCGCGGCATGGCGGCGAACATGCTCGGTCACCTGGGCGACTACGTGCCGGAGCACCGCAAGGAGGACATCGTCGACCACCTGATCACGCTGATCGACGACCCGTGGTTCCGCACCTCGATCTCCGCCGTCGATGCGCTATCGAACCTCAAGGCCACGAAGGCGCTGCCCCACCTCCAGCGCGCCGCCGACACGGCCCTGGAAGGCCGCACCGTGCGTACGGCCCGCCTCGCAATGAAGGCCATCCGCGAAGGCGCGGACAAGGGCGACGAAGTGAAGAAGCTGCGGGAGGAAGTCGACAAGCTGGGCGACGAAAACCGGTCGCTCAAGGACCGCCTCGACAAGCTGGAGGCGAAGCTAGGCTAGGAGCCTGTGCACGCTTGGCGGCAAGAGTAGGATCGACTCATGCCGCCAAGCGCCGACATCGAGCAGCTTGTCGAATCGAGAGACCAGTTTCTCGGGTTCGTACAGCGGCGCATCTCCGATCCGGTGTTGGCCGAGGACATTCTCCAAACGAGCCTGCTGAAGGCGGTTCAAAACTACGACGGACTGCAGGACCACGACCGATTGGTGCCGTGGTTCTACTCGATCCTGCGAAACGCGGTCACGGATGCTCACCGGTCCCGCAGCAGAACGCCCGAGGTCGCGCTGCCCGACAACCTCGAACTTGAGGACGAGCCAGAAATCGCCGCGACAAGTCTGCGAATGCTTTCGAGCCCTCCTACCCACGCTAAAAGACGAGTACGCCGAAGTCATCGACGCGCTGGACCTCCGGAGTGAATCAACCGAGGCCGTGACTGAGCGACTTGGGATCACAGCTAACAATCTCAAAGTCCGCCACCATCGAGCACGACAGGCCCTGCGAAGGCGCCTGGAAGAGACCTGTCGCACTTGTGCTCAGCATCACTGTCTTGACTGCACATGCCAGGCAGAAGCAGGCCTGAGCCAGCCTGGGACCGGCGAACTGTAACCGCAGCCCGTTTCCGCGTCTCCATGGGTGATGGAGTAAAACCCTGGAGGTAAGAAATGAAAGACCATCGAATGCCGGAACACGCTGACGCATCCGAGCACGCTGACCACTCTCAGCATTCGGCGCACAACATGAGCCCGTCGGGGCAGATGGACCACGGTGGCCATGACAGGCATGAGGGGCACGACCCGGAGGCGTTTCGCCAACGCTTCTGGCTCACGCTGCTCCTGACGATTCCGGTCGTCCTCTTCAGCGAGACGGTTCAGGACTGGTTCGGATACTCCCTCAACCGCATCCCGGGAGACCAGCTCGTCTCACCCATCCTCGGCGCCTTCATCTTTGTCTACGGCGGGCGCGTATTCCTCGTCGGCGGATGGCGCGAGGTGCGGGACAGGCAGCCCGGCATGATGCTGCTGATCTCGCTCGCCATCGTCGTTGCGTTCACGGCCAGCGCGCTAACGACCGCGGGCCTGCTGGACCTCGAGTTCTGGTGGGAGCTATCGGCCCTGATAACGATCATGCTCCTGGGCCACTGGCAGGAGATGGCCGCTATCGGGCGAACGAGGGGCGCTCTCGCTGCGTTGGCGGAGCTGCTGCCAGACGATGCCGAACGCGTGACCGATGGCGGCACCGAGCACGTCTCCGTGTCTGAGCTGGCCGTGAACGACGTTGTCCTCGTACGCCCCGGCGCTCGCGTGCCGGTCGACGGAATCATCGTCGAAGGCCAGGCCGACTTCGACGAATCGATGATCACCGGTGAGTCTCGACCCGTCTCTCGCGGCCAGGGTGAGCGAGTCGCCGCCGGCACAGTCGCGCTCGGGTCGGCCGTCCGGGTCCGCGTCGAAGCCATCGGGGAGGCGACTGCGCTGGCGGGCATTCAGCGCATGGTAGCGGAGGCCCAGGCATCCGGCTCGCGCTCTCAGGCCCTGGCAGACCGGGCTGCCGCGGCGCTGTTCTACGTGGCGGTGACGGCCGGGCTGATCACGTTTGTGGCCTGGAGCATCTGGGGCAACTGGAACGACGCCATTACGCGCACGGTCACGGTACTGGTCATCGCCTGCCCCCACGCGCTCGGCCTTGCCATCCCGCTCGTCATCGCGATTTCGACCGAGATGTCAGCCCGCAACGGCATCCTCGTAAAGGACCGCCTGGCCCTGGAGCGCATGCGCCAGATCAACGTTGTCCTGTTCGACAAGACCGGCACCCTAACCGAAGGCCGACACGTTGTCACCGGCACCTGGGCAGTCGACGGCAACCCGGCGCCGATGCTACGGCTGGCGGGCGGCGCTGAGTCGGACTCCGAACACCCGCTCGCTCGGGCCATCGTAGCGGCGGCTAACCAGGCTGGAAATCTTCCCGAGTCTAGCGACTTCCAGACCTTCGCAGGGCAGGGCATCAGCGCGAACGTGGACGGTCACACGGTGGCGGTCGGCGGCCCGCGGCTTCTCGCGGAGTCGGGCCTCGACGAAGCGCCGGAGGCTTCCGGACAGCTAGAGCAGTGGCGAGGGCGTGGCGCCTCCGTCCTGTTCGTGGTCGTCGATGGCCATCTGGCCGGCGCCATCGCGCTCGAAGACCAGGTGCGGGACGGTGTCCCGAGAGGCCGTGGGCCAGCTTCACGAGCGCGGCATCCGGGTCGCCATGATCACGGGGGACGCCCAGAATGTTGCGGATTCGGTGGCCCAGACGCTGGGCATCGACGAGGTGTTCGCCGAAGTCCTGCCCCAGAACAAGGCTGAGGCGGTCGAGACGCTCCAGAGTCGCGGCCTGCGCGTGGCCATGGTCGGCGACGGGGTCAATGACGCACCGGCGCTGGCCAGGGCGGACGTTGGTATCGCCATCGGCGCCGGTACGGACGTTGCCATCGAGTCCGCCGGCATCGTTCTGGCTTCGAACGACCCGCGCGGCGTACTGGCCATCGCCCAACTGTCCCGAGCCTCGTACCGGAAGATGCTCCAGAACCTTGTCTGGGCGACCGGCTACAACCTGATCGCGATTCCTGTGGCGGCTGGCGCCCTGTTCTTTGTCGACATCACGCTTACCCCGGCAATTGGGGCGGTGTTCATGAGCCTGTCGACCATCATCGTCGCGCTGAACGCCCAGTTACTCCGCAGAGTGGACCTCAGGCCATCGGGCTTGCCGAAGTAAGAAGGAGACTCGGCCGTGCTACTACTCGAAGAAGTCCCGCACCAGGCGCGTGAACTCCGGCAGATTGTCGTGGTGCACCCAGTGGCCGGCGCCGTCGACAATCACGGTCTTCGAGTTCGGAACGGCGCCCGTTAGCTCCTCGCGGCCGTCCGAGAAGCGCTTGCCCCAGCTATCGGAGCCACCGATGTGCAGCGTCGGCGCCTTGATCTGCTTCCACAGCACATACGGTGTCGTCCGGCGTCCACTCCGGCGCCGGCGTCAGGCGCATGTAGTTGTCGAACTTCCAGACGTAGCCCTGACGGCCGCCCGTCTGCGCCCCTTCGACGTGATTGACGGCGTGCAGAGTCAGGTGCTTCACCATCTCCGGCGTCAGGCGCTTGTTGGCCTCCTGCATACGTTCTTCCGCCGCCTCGAGGCTCTCGTAGATGTGGGGGCCGCGCTGCTCCAGGTCGCGCACGAGCTTCACGTAGGCTCGCAGGCGTTCCACGGGCGGGTCGGCCGACCCCTGGCGCCCGTAGCCCTCGACGGCGACGAGCTTCGAGACGCACTCGGGCGCCGCGGCGGTGTAATCCAGCGTGACGCGGCCACCCAGCGAGTGCCCCAGCAGCCGCACCGGCCCGCGTTCGATCACGTCGATCATCTTCGCGAGGTCCGCCACGTAGGCCGCGACCGAATACGCGGAGCCGACCGCCCAGTCGCTGTCGCCGTGGCCGCGCAGGTCCAGCGCATAGACGCAGTAGCGGTCGAGCAGCCCGGCAGCGACGAAGTCCCAGCTACGGGCGTGATCGCGGCTGCCGTGCACGAGCACCACCGGCGGCTTCGATTCGTCGCCGTAGACGAGGTAGTGCAAACGAAGACGGGCGGAATGAAAGAAGCGGCTCTCGGGTTCGGTCATAGCGGTAGCGTATGCGAGATAGAGCGTCGGGCAACTTATCAAGGCCTGAACGAATTGCGGTGACCGAGGCACAGAAGAGCAGGCGTACCCTGCCCCTTCTGTGCTCTCGGTCTCAGCGTCCTCGCTACGCCACCACGTCAGAGCTGCTGATGCCGTCCAGGCGCGCGATCGCCAGGGTCGAGAACAGCGCGAGGCTCACGTACCACTTGCAGCGCCAGCGTCGGGCGTCCTTCGTCTCCAGCGCGCCGACCTCCTCCACCTGCAGGCCGCCGTTGGTCAGGCCCGCCAGCTCACCCTCGCCCACACGGACGGCGAAGATGCTGCTTGTGACGCCGCCGGTCTTGGCGTTGTAGGCGCCGCTGGTCAGCGCCTCGGTATCGAGCAGGAAGTCACTCTCCAGCACGGGGATGCCATCGTAGAACATCACGCGCTGGCCGAAGCCTGACGACTCGAACTGCACGGGCGAGGTGAGCGCCCGTGCGTAGGCCGAAATGCCGCGACGCGTCCGGCGCGTCATCATCAGGAAGTCCGGTTTGCCGGGGCGGATCTTGTCGATCGCCTCGTCCAGCTTCTTCAGCGAAAGGGCGGAACCGGAGGTGCCGGAGCCCATGTGCACCTGCTGGCCCGACGGCACCAGCGCGTGCAGGCCGTCGAAGCCCTTGGGGTCGGAGCCCGTGTCGCCGTAGACGAACTCGTCCTCGAACTCGTGCGCCACGGCCTTCGCCTTGAGCTCCAGCACGGCCGCCTCGATGTCCTGGACGTTGCTGCGGGTCGTCGCGATGTAACGGTCGACGTCCGCATCGCCGCCGAGGATCTTCAGGGTCGACTGCACCTGCGTGAACGTCGGCGTCGACTCGCCCCACGTGTCGCCGACGTCGTAGAACGCCGCCGAGGCCATCGCGTTCTCCCGGTTGTAGGTAATCGCATTGCCGACGATCTCGACAAACGGCAGCATCTCGAGCACGGGCGACTCCTTCACCACCGTCTCGATCACGCCCTGCAGGACCACGTCGTTCGAGAGCTTGGCGCCCTCAGTCAGTGTCAGTGCCATGTCCCTTCTTCCTCCTCAACTGCCTGCCCCACCCTTGAAAGGGTGGGCTACCTCCCTACCAGCGAGTTCACCGCCAGTGGATGGCCTCGGGACTCATCCCAGGCTCCGCCTTACGACTGCCTGAGCCCGGCGCGGATTCTTTCGCCGGCCGTCATCGCCGAGACGTCCGGCGCACCTCGGATTGGGGCGCCCGCCGGCACCCGCAGCGACTGCGCCTGCTGCTCCAGGTGCTGTCGCACCTGCGCCACGGTCTGACGCGCCTGCGAGACCGCTGCATCCAGCTCGGCCACGCTGTCGCCGGCTACAAGCTCCTGCGGCAGGTCGGGCTCGCGCTCCAGGATCGACTGGCGGACGCGCTGCACGGCTTCCCGTGTCGCCGCCTGCGCCTCACCGACAGCCGCCCGCAGGTCCTCCAGCTCCACGGTCTGCGTCGCCAGCGATTCCTCCTGCGCGGCAACCTGCCGTCGCAGCTCAGCGACCTCGGCGGTGCGCGTGCCATCACGCGCCTCTGCCTCCGCCAACTGCGTCTGCAGCTGCTCGATGTCGTTCTGTGCCGCCGTCAGCTGCTCCTCCAGCAACACAACCTCCTCGTCCACGTGTGCCACCTCCTTCGGTTTCGACACAGATTAGTACGTTTGTTCTCTTGCGAAAGGGCCGCATGTCACCGATAGGTATGCACTGCCCGACCCGGACCGGGCTGCCATCCGGGCAACGAGCCAAGCCTCGGGGTTCAGCCCGTGGTGAACGAGATCGCGTCGTGACTCAGAAAGCCGTGCCTGCCTATAATTCGCCCCATGGAATCAGCCAGGCACGACTTTGGTGAAGCCGTCTCCGTAGACGCCGAGGCGATAGGCCAGCCGGGAAACCGCCGCTTCCGCCTTCTCGTCCGTTCGACGAGCCAGACGGCGGCGGTATGGATGGAGAAACAGCAGCTCGCGGGCATCGGCGAGTGGTTCGAAGAGACCGTGAAGAAGCTCGACGACGAAAGCGGCAGCAGCCTGCCGGACGTGGAGCCCACGCTTTTTGGTGCGATCTTCGATGTGGAGATCCAGGTGCTCCAGGTGGCCCTCGGCTACCAGGAGAACGGCGGTCTGTTCGTCATCCAGGTCTTCGATGACCAGTCGAGCGTCGAGGAGCCGGCATTCGTCTGCCGCCTCACGCGGGGCCAGTGCCGCGTACTCAGTCGCAAGATCTCGGAGGTCGTCGCCGGTGGCCGTCCGATCTGCCCCCTCTGCGGACGGGCGATCGAGCCCGAAGGCCACGTCTGCCCTCGCAGCAACGGGCACACGCCTCACTAGAGCGATGACCACCGGCCTCACCCGCTGCGCCTGGGTCGGCAATCGCCCCGAAGACGACCTCATGGTGCACTACCACGACGAGGAGTGGGGCGTACCGGTGCACGACGACCGCCACCTGTTCGAGCTCCTGACCCTGGAAGGCGCCCAGGCCGGCCTGAGCTGGGAGACCATCCTCAAACGCCGCGAGGGCTACCGCCGCGCCTTCGATGGCTTCGATATCGCCCGCATCGCTGCCTACGGCCTGTCGGACTCGGAGCGCCTGCTGGCGGACGCCGGCATCATCCGCAATCGCGCCAAGGTCGCCGCGACCATTGGCAACGCCCAGGCCGTGCTCGACGTTCAGCGCGAGTTCGGGAGCCTCGATGCCTACCTCTGGGCCTTCGTTGACGGCCGGACCATCGTCAACCACCCCGACTCGCACGCCGGCGTCCCGGCCAAGACGCCAACCTCCGAGGCGATGAGCAAGGCCCTGCTCAAGCGAGGCTTCCGCTTCGTCGGCCCCACGATCATGTACGCCTTCATGCAGTCCGCGGGCCTCGTCAGCGACCACACGCGGGACTGCTTCCGCTACGCAGAGCTGACAGAGACTCAGTAGTCGCGATGATCCGCGAAGCGCCCGCCTGCGTAGTCCCCTCGCCCCGCTGGGGAGAGGGTTAGGGAGAGGGGCATCAGCATTCCGAGTCGCAAGCTAGCTGAACGGACGAAGACGAACGCGCGAAGGCTACGCACCGAGATGACCGATGCGGAGGCAAGACTCTGGTACTTCCTGCGCCGACACAGCATGGATGGCCGGAAATTCAAGCGGCAACATCCCGTTGGCAACTACATCGTCGATTTCTATTGTGCTTCGGCACGTCTGGTTGTCGAATTGGATGGTGGTCAACACTATGAGGACGAGAACATGCGTCGTGACGCAGCGCGTTCAAGGGTCCTCGAGTCTCGGGGTCTCCGAGTCCTGCGGTTCTCCAACATTCGAGGCGCTGACAGAGACAGAGGCGGTGCTTGAGGTGATTCTTCGAGCGCTGGAGAACCCCTCTCCCTAACCTCCCCCCAAAGGGGCGAGGGGACTTTTCATCGCACAAGAGCATACATCTGACCGAGTCGATATGCTGAAGGGCCCGCGACGACAGCGAGCGGAGTCAGCCGGAACCACTGCCTAACCATGCTCAGTGCCACCCACCCCTTAGACCTCCCGCCATGCCCACCTAAGCTCCGCAGCCTCACACCGAAACGCTGGAGGCCGGACGATGACGACGATTGGCGACCTGCGCGACGCCCTGCGCATCGAGCTGCACGACGAGGACGATGAGCGCTGGCAGGACGGCGTGCTGGACCGGCACCTGCAACGCGCTGCCCGCGAGCTGGCCTTCGTGTGGCCACGGGAGCAGAAGACGACGCTCTCGACCACGGATGGGTCTCGTGACCTCTCCCTGACGTCGCTCAGCGGCCTCGTGCGCATTCTGGCCGTCGAGTATCCCGTGTCGCAGTACCCAGCCTCGTACGTGCAGTTCTCGCGCTTCGGCGACACGCTGACCCTGCTCGTGGACCAGACGCCCGGCAACGCCGAGGACGTCGCGGTCTACTGGGGCAGCCTGCACACGCTCGACAGCATGACCTCGACCCTCCCGCCGGTAGCCGAGGACGCCGTGATCACCGGCGCCGCCGGCTATGCCGCCATCGAGTGGGCCAGCTTCGCCACGAACCGCGCCAACGTCAGCGGCACCGAAGCCGTCACGGACTACCTCGCATGGGGCGAACGTCAGCTTGCCCGGTTCCACGAGACGCTATCGCGCTTCGGCGAGAACGGCCGCCTGCGCTCGTCGCGCCTGTTCGTACCGGCGCGCGACGAGGCGTCGCAGAGCGTCGTGCGCTGGGAGCCCTGAGGTGAAGGCGCTGTCGTCGACGCTGCTGGCGGCGCAGAAAAGCGCGAGCTCCAGCCCCTACGTGAAGGCGGTGCTGAGCGACTACTACAGCCAGGGCGCGCGGGCGCGCTTCGAGCGCTGGTATACGGGGGCGCTGGCCGATTCGCCGATGGCGGCCGTGGCGGCCCGCCCCCGCCGCCGCAGCCCTAGGTCCAGACGGCGCAGACCACCGCATCGTTGGGGTTCGACGCGTCGAAGAAAATGACGGCGACGTGTCGCCCCCCAACCATCTCCGTGTCGGCGATGCCACGCGACACCGCCAGGCCCGAGAGCCAGACGCCCAGGCTCCCCGCCATCGCCACCGTCGCCAGGTAGGTCCCGGAGTCGAAGGCCTGCAGCACACCGCGCCGGATCTCCATCCCTACACCTCGCCCAGGACCAGCGTCATTTCGTACCGCGGACGCGTCCCCAGCGAAACGCCAGGCAGTAGCCCAGGACGCGCCGATCGGCAGAGCTCAGCCCCGCGCCGGCGTCCGTCACGTCGACGACGTCGTAAACCTGAATCCCGCAGTGAACACCGAAGACCTTCACGACGTCGCCCCGCGAGGCGATCGCCAGCCTCGCGCAGCAGCGCAGCCGACCGGTCGGCTGCGTCCCCGGAGTCGTCGATGTTCTCGTCCACGGCCGTCGCGATGAACTCACCGAACCCCTCGATATCGTCGAAGCTCAAAGGCCTCCCCGTACACGCCGTCGCCGAAGGTCCGCCCCCGGTTGACGCTGGGCCCGACATTCTGATATCGCCCTTCGAGGATCGCGTGACCGCTGCCCCCGAAGGAGTAGCCCGACGTGTCGGCCGCCCGCGGCTCACCTCGAAAACAGGTACCCAGCATCGACGTACAGGAACGTCGGGCACCTTCTCAACGATCCGCCTCAACGGCCGTCAGTCCGGACTCGCCAGGGTGGACCGTAAACGCCGGCGTCAGCGTCGTGTAAGCCGTGCTGTAGTTGCCCGCCGTGCTGAAAGGCACCCCCGCCCTGGAAGCCACGATGTAGAGCAGCGAATAGATCGGCTCGTCGCCGGCCGCGAAGGAGTACTGACGTCGCGCCCGCCACCGCTGCAGCAGCCAACTCACGTCACGGCACTCGCAGCACCAGGCGCGGCTGCGCCCCCGAGAGCAATCTCGATTTGACTCGACCCAATACGCGTACTCGCGCGTCGAATTGATCTCGTTCCCGGCCGACGTCGCGTAGCCAGGCGTCAGCTCCAGCCGCGCGCCCCGCCGCAGCTGCTCGAGGGAACCGCTGCCTGTAACTCGAGTAGTCGCCGCTGCCGTCGTCGAGCTCCAACCGCACCCGGGCGCCCTCGACGTCGACGTCGACCGAGGCCTCGACCACGTCGGCCGACACGTCCAGGTCAGACACCAGCGCCGCCGACCAGACCCCATCGCTCGAAGACAGCATCAATTGACTTCCCGAAATGGCACACGGCGCCGCGGCCGTAGTCGTTGCCCTCGTAGTCGAAGGCCACCGCCTCCCGCCACTGGTCCGTCGCGAAGTCGAAAAGCGTCGGCTTTGTCGTGTACTGCACCCGCGCATACGCCAGGTCACCCGCGAAGGTTTCCACGAAGAACAGGCGCCACAGAGACGCCCACAGCTCCAGCCCAGGCCACGCGAAGCTGACGTCGCCGTCAGCTGCAGCCTCCGCCACCGTCACCAGGCTCCCCCAGGTGCCCACGGCCGAGGCCGAGCCGTCGCCCAGGCGCACCGCCCACACCTTCGGGTCCTGCGTCGTGTCCTCCGTGCCGGTGATCACGACCTGCCAGTCACCGTTCGACTGCACCGCCAGGCCGGTGATCGAGTCCACCGTCAGGGACCAGGCCGTGCGCGTCCCCCAGCTGCTCCCGTTGTAGCGCGACGTGTACACGTCGGCGCCCTCGCTCCACATCAGGATCACGTTCCCGGAAGGGTCCGCCGCGGCCGCCAGGTACTGCTTGTCACCCCCCGAGGTCACGATGCCCACGCCCGTCGCCCAGGTCGCGCCGTCGTCGCTGGAGATCTTCACCTCGATCGTCGTGTGGTTCGTCTCGATGTAAAACATCCACAGCTCGTCATCCGGCATCAGGACGATCGCGACGTCCGTCCCGCTGTACACGTTTTCCACGCTGCCCCAGCTGGAGTAAGTCGAGCCCGACGCCGGCGACGCCACCCTCGAAGCGAACAGGTTGCCGCCCGTATTGCGCACCCGGATCAGGGCGCCGTCC
>CAVYJE010000027.1:0-81071 GCA_963768705.1 uncultured Chloroflexia bacterium | reverse complement strand
AGGAGATCACATCGGGCAGCAGATGATCGAGGCGACACACCGCTGATTGCCCTCGCGGTCGACGGCCTCAGCATAAAATTAACATAATCGGGAGTAGGCAAATGGAGGGGGCCCTTTGCCAGGCGGGCTTGGGTGTATCCTTGGCGCGGCTATTGGCCACGCATCGATCGCCTATAGGAGGCACTCGTATGTCGCAGATGGGGAAGTCGCACCTCGTAATCATGTTCGCAGTGGGACCCAACGACGTGGCCGAAGGAGATCGTATCTTCGCGAGCCACGCGGAGTGGATGAAGGGGCACCCGCGAACGGGCAATGAGGCCCTGCTCGACTACACCGTCTCCAAGGGCGCAGAACTGTCAAACCCGTTGGACCCGAGTTCGAATCCGACTGGCAAGACGTTCTTCGTAATCGATGAGTACTACGAGTCGCCGGCCGGGATCGCCCGGCATTGGAAGGACGCGGCGGACAACTGGAAGGACTTCAGTGCCCTGGCGGCGTGGGCCGGCAAGGCGGCTGTGACAACTCTGCACAACGGCCCGGTTGTTCAAGCCCTCTAGTAAACAGTTCACTCGTCAACTCGCTGCGGAGTAGAAATCCTCACGTAGAGCTATCGCGAGGCTAAGCCTCTATTGGCCATCGCCGGAATATTCGCGATCCGGCTGTGTCGTCATCGACCCTGATGTCCGGCATGGTAAGCTGGGAACACGCCGCGCGCATCCACCGCGACAGCTTCCCCTGCTTCTACCTGAGGCAGCGCACTTCTCGGAAAGACTTAGGCCGACCTGGCCATGAGCATCCGGCATCTGTGAATACGCGATGCCGGAGGTCTGGTTGCCGCACCCTTTCTGGGGTTATTTCTCTCGTTCGGTTTCTCCCAGTGTCATAGCAACCGGCGTTAGCAGTACGCCGGCGCTTCCAATCAGCCAGCCCCTTGGAAAGAACGCTGCGCTCGCACCGCCAACGCCCATCATCGATCAGTTCGGCGGCGACGATAGCCGGCGGCTTCGTATTGCGATCGTCAGTCCCGAAGTAGGTGCCGGAGCCGGCGTGCCGCACTACTGGTTGGCGCTGGCGAAAGCACTCGCTCGCAGCCACGACGTGCACGTCTTCACAGCGAAGACCGATCGCGGTGATTTGAACGGGGTGAGGTTCCACAAGATCCCGGCCCTGCCCTTCGGGTGGTTCCTGGGCCACATGAGCTTCTACCTTGGCGCCAGAGGGCGTTTCCTGCTGCGCAGATTGGCGTTCCAGAAACCCTTCGACGCCGTCCTGGGGGTTGGCGCCCTGACGCCTTTCGCCGATGTGACCACGGTCCACTTCGTGCAAGCCCGAGAGATCGAGCTCCAACGCAACGGCTTGATTCCGCGACCGCGGCCGCTGGTGGGTCTCGCAGGGATCGATTACGCCCTGTACGGCCGGACGATGGCGTGGCTAGGAGAACGCTTTCTACCGCCGGTCCAACGCCGCCATTGTTGCCATTTCGCAATCCGTGAAGCAGGACCTGGCCGCTTTTGAAGGCGCGAACCCGGCCTCGATTTCCGTTGTTCCCAATGGTGTCGACGTCGACCGCTTCCACCCTGTGAACCGCGAGCGCTACCGCGCGGCGACCCGAGAGTCCCTCGGTCTCACCGAAGCGAACACTGCCGTGCTCTTTGTGGGTAACTCCTGGGGCAGGAAAGGACTGGCGACGGCCATCCAGGCCATAACCGGACCGGAACACGAGGATGTTCGCTTGGTTGTGGTCGGCGAAGGCGAACCGTCGTCCTTCGTCCAGGGTCTTCCGGCAGGGTTGGCCGAACGCATCATCTTTGTTGGGCCGAAGAGCGCGGACGTAGAGCGCTACTACGCGGCTTCGGACATCTTCATGCTACCAACCCACTATGAGCCCTTTGGCCTGGTGATTCTTGAGGCCCTTGCCAGCGGTCTGCCTTCCATCTTCAGTGCTTGCGCCGGAGCATCGGAATGGCTGGAGGATGGCGTCGACGGTCTGTTCCTGGGTGATCCCGCGAGCGGCGAAGAGGCGCGTGCCGCGCTGAATGCGATCATCGCGAACCCCGAGTTTGCCGCGAAGTTGGCAGAGAACGGTCGCCTGGCAGCCGAGAGACTTCAGTGGAGCAGCGTCGGCAGTCAGCTCATTGACGCAGCCGCCGCGCGCAAGCGTCTACTCGCGGTGAGGGCCTGACCATGCCGCGGGACCTTACTGTCGGCAACGGTCATTTGCTGGTCACGTTCGATTCGACTTACGCCCTTAGCGACATCTACTTCCCTCACGTAGGGACGGAAAACCACGCCTACAGACGGCATTCCCGGCTGGGTGTCTGGGTGGACGGAGACTTCGCCTGGCTTGGCGATCCAGGCTGGGAGCTATCGCTTCGCTATGCTGAGGACTCGCTGGTCACCAACGTGACAGCGACGAACGAGCGCCTGGGCGTCGAGCTGACCATCGAAGACGCTGTCGACTTCGACCAGGACGTCTTGTTGAGACGGTTCACGGCGCGGAGCCTGGCCGGACATCCCGTGGACGTACGACTGTACCTGCACCTGGACATAGCCCTGGGCGGAAACACGGTCGGCGATACGGTTTTCTATCACCCCGAGTATCAGTCGATCATCGCTTATAAGAATCAGCACTATCTCCTGCTCGGCGGTAGCACAGAGAAGCGTCAGCAGCTTGATGGATGGACTACCGGGCAGAAGCAAAGCTGGCGAGACGCCGAAGATGGAGCCCTGGACAGCATCCCCATCGCCTTCGGGTCGGTTGACTGCGTAGGCGAGTTGCTTCTGGGCGAGGTGCAATCGGAAGTCCCCAGCGTGGCATATGCCTGGCTTGCCGCAGGCGCGAGCCTGGAGGACGTGGGTAGGTTGCACCATACGGTGCTCGCTCGCGGCCCGGACATGTTGTTGGACCGCACTCACAAGTACTGGCAGGCCTGGGTGAAGAAGGACACGGATGAACATCTAGGGCTGAATGACTTGCCCGAGCCGATCCAGAGACTCTACCGGCGTAGCCTCCTGGTAGCGAACGCTCACGTCGATTACGGCGGCGCGATCATCGCCTCCTCAGACTCAGAAATCTCCGACGCCTACAGTCCTCACGGTGCTTCGGGCCCACCGATCACTGACATCTTCCAGGGGCACGAGAACTACGCCTACTCATGGCCGAGAGACGGATCGATCGTGGCCATGGCACTCGACAATGCCGGCTATGCCTCGGTTGCTCGCAACTACATCACCTTCTGCAAAGAGACCGCCGTTCACCGCCTCAAAGACGGAGAAGATCAGGCGTACATGCTGCAGAAGTACCTGTCCAACGGTGCGGTGGCCAGCAACGTCATCGCCTGGATTGACGAACGGGGTGAGTCTCGTCTTCCGATCCAGGAGGATGAAACCGCCCTGGTGCTCATTGCCATTCGCAATCACTATGCCCGCACAGGTGACTGGGGGTTCGTCTCCCCGCTCTACCATCCGATGATCGTCAGCATGGCGAACTTCCTCGTCGCTTTTCGCGACCCAGAAACCGGCCTGCCATCTCCCAGCCAGGACCTCTGGGAGGAGCGACAGGGTATGCACGCCTTCTCAATCGCCACGACATGGCGCGCATTGCAGGACGCGGCTTACTTCACTGAGTTGTTCGCAGAGCCGGACCAGACGGCAAAGTATCGCCTGGCCGCAGATCAGCTCAAGTCGGCGACCGAGCTGCACCTCTTCGACCCGGATACCGGTCGTTTTGCCCGCAGCCTCACAGTCGATAACGATGGGCAGTTGTCGCGCGACATGGTCGTGGATGCCAGCCTGTTCGCACTGTCCTACTTCGGCATGTTCGATCCCGACGACCCTCGCATGGTTGCGACCATGAATGCCGTGGAGCGTGCGCTGACCCTCCCGGAAGAGAACCGAGGCTTGGCACGCTTTGAGGGCGACACCTATCACCTCAGGCAGACGGGCGCCGATCTCAAAGTACCCGGCAATCCCTGGTTCATCTCAACCCTCTGGATGGCCCAGTACCAGCTGCAGCGCGCCAGAGTGGCAGCCGACCTGGAAGGTCCGATGGAGATTCTCCGTCAGGTCGAAACAAGTGCACTCGCCAGTGGCGTCCTTGCAGAGCAAATCGACGCAGTGTCCGGTGAGCCCGCCGGCGCGACACCGCTTACATGGTCACACGCCACGGTGGTCTTGACCGTCCTTGAGTATCTGGACGCGAAGGCGCGAATCTGCGGGGCGAACTAGTGCCCGAATCGCCTGAAGACGCAACCTTGGCAATGGGCGCAGTTGACTGGTGGAAGAAGGCCGTCTTTTACGAGATATACCCTCGCAGTTTTAGTGACTCGGACGGTGACGGGCGAGGCGATCTGCGTGGGGTCCTGCAGAAGCTGGACTATCTGAAAGACCTGGGAGTGAACGCACTATGGCTTACGCCTGTGTTCCCTTCTCCCTGGAAGGACTCCGGCTACGACGTCGCAGACTACGAGGGTATCGACCCGTCGATGGGCACCATGGCGGATTTTCGGGCGCTCGTACGAGAGGCGCACCGTCGCGACCTGCGGATCATCCTCGACCTCGTGATCAATCACACCTCTGACCAGCACGCCTGGTTCGAGGCTTCTCGATCCTCCCGGAATGATCCAATGCGCGACTTCTACATATGGAGGCCGGCCAAGGACGGCGCCGAGCCCAATAACTGGAAATCGCTGGTAAAGGGTTCCGTGTGGGAATGGGATGAGCCAAGCGGCGAATACTACCTGCATCTCTTCTCGAAACACCAACCGGACCTGAACTGGGAGAACCCTCAGGTCAAGCAGGCAGTCTTCGGCATGATGCGAGGCTGGTTGGCAGAGGGTGTCGATGGCTTCCGTATGGACGTCGTCAACTGCTTGATGAAGCCGGCAGGGCTGCCGGATGCCCTGCGTGAGCCCGGCGATGATGAGCCATACGTTCTGGACCGATCCTTGTACGCGGACAACCCGGGGATGCACGAACTGCTGCATGAGATGCGGCGCGAGGTCCTCGACCCCTATCAGGCCTGCGGCATCGGGGAGGTTCACTTCAACACAAAGAGAGCGGCTGCCCTGTATGTGGATCCCGAGCGGCAGGAGCTGGACCTGATCTTCCAGACCGACCTGCTTTTCGACCGCACAGGTCCCGCGTTTATCGACAAGAGCATCGCAGCGTGGGATGAAGTGCTGCACGGCCGAGGCTGGAACGGCTTCTGCCTGGGCAACCACGACACGCCCCGACAGGTTTCTGCCCTGGGCGACGATGGCCGGTTATCGCTCCGAATCGGCGAAGGCTCTGGCGACGCTGGCCCTCACAGCACCTGGTTCGCCGTTCATCTTCCAGGGCGACGAGTTGGGCATGACCAACGTCTCCTTCGAGAGTCTCGACGACTACCGGGACATCGAGATGAAGAGCTTCTTCCAGGAGAAGGTCGAGGCCGGAGCGGACCCAGGCGACGCGTTGAACCAGCTACGTCCGAAGTCCCGCGACAATTCGCGTACGCCGATGCAGTGGTCAGCCGACATGAACGCGGGCTTCACAACCGGCACGCCCTGGATCGGGGTCAACCCCAACTACATTGAGATCAACGCTGAGGCCCAGGATGCAGACCCCGATTCAGTCCTGCAGTTCTACCGGCGCTTGCTTGTCTTCCGTAAGGAGCATCCGTGCCTTGTACTCGGAGACTATCGACGCGTTCCGAGTGACCACGCGAGCCTTCTCGCGTACCAACGCTGTCTGGCCGAAGAGAGCCTGCTCATCCTGATCAACCTGTCGTCCGAAACCATCCCGCTGGGTCCGGAACTCTGCTCCAGCGAACCACCACTCCTGAGTAACTATGCTGAATATCGCGCGAAAGTACTTCGACCTTGGGAGTCGCGCATTATCTCGCGTATCTGAAGGCCCGACTCTATCGGAGCGCCTCCATCCTCGGGTTGGTGAACTTACGAGGCGATACGACGCTCATTGACGCCGAGGTTGGCGGCTTTGGCAGTCAGCTAGCTGACCTTGTAATTGACATAACAGTATACGCCGGAGTTGGTTCTGCGAAACGAATTCTCTATTCGTAGTGACGGTCGGGCTAACCACCATCACGGAAACCGCCCTGACCGAATAGTTACGGGCCGGTCTGAGGGGTCAAGCCGCTAGCCGGTGCGGCTCACCCTCGGCTGTGGTCCGCGGCGTAATGCTGTGCGAGCACGTCATCGCCGAAGTCGCCCAGGGGGTCTCGCAGAACACTGTGGGTGTGGTTAGCGTCGTTCTGGGTGCAGTCGTATTCGATGAGCAGACGTTCGCCCTGCACGCGGTAGTAATGCGGTGCACCGAACTCACCTTGCCCAGCCCAGGCAAACGTCGTTGCATTGAACTGCTGGGGCTCGAACAGGGGGTCATGCTGGCGCTGGACGGCCTCCGGTAGATGCTCGAAGTAAACCCGTACCAGTCGCGCCAACGCCTCACGCTGCTCCGGCGTCATCTCTTCTGCAGGCAGACCCTTCGGCGTGAGCGAGTACCGGTACATCTCGTCGTGCATGGGCGTGAGGCCGAGGTGGTCGCGCAGCGCCTGACCGCCGGGTCCCCCGCCGCCGATCTGAGGTAAGGCGCCGTCCTCGATTCGTGGCCGGTTGGTCTGCACGATGTCTGTCGGCGCGATCGGTGAGATCACCGCGCGCGCCTTCTGGCCGGCATCGAGCATGCTGAGCAGGTCCCGCCCCAGGTCTTCCTCCGCGGCGAGGGCACGCATCAGCACGCCACCGGGCATACGGACGTGAGCAGGTTCGGCACCAAAGAACGCGGGCATCATTGAGGCGACGCCATCGCGAATCGTCACGTGCAGGCTCAGGTGATGGCCGCCGATACGCCAGCTCCATTCGGGGTCGCCCGGCGTACCGAAGACGGCCACACAGTAATTGCCCGGGTCGCGGACGCGTGTGCCTTCCAGGTCCCCATAGGTGCGCTCAGGGAAGTTCGACATGTAATCAACCAGGCGCTCGAGCCCGATGACGGCCGACGTGTAGTTGTATCCCACTTCGCTCAGGCTGGCCGCGAGCATGCGCATGACGTCCTGATGCTGCTTCGGCGTCAACTCTCGGAGGGCGAGTCCGGGTCGTGGGGTCGGTGTGTAGTACCAGCGCCGGCGCTCTTCCTCATCCGCGAACGAGAGCACCGCCTTGGCGCTCTGTTGCGCCGAAAGCCCATCGAGATAGCGGCTCGTCGATTCTGTGACTCTCGCGACGAGAGCGTCCATCTCTTCCATCTCAGCCCCTCCGCAAACTAGAGCGCCCGAGCGCATCGCTCCCTCAACGCCTCGAGACGGGTGCAAGCTAGACCGCGTTGCGATCGCTGTCAATCTGGGGGGCTTGTCGCGACTAATGTGGCGACTATGATCGCGCACAACGTCACGTCTGCGGCGAGGAGTCTCATGAAGTACGTACCATTCGGACCGACCGGCTTCAACGTCTCTCAACTCAGCCTCGGCTGCATGAGCATGTCTGGCGCCTATGGTCCTGCCGATGACCAGGAGTCGATCGCGACTCTGCATCGCGCCTTCGACCTTGGGATCAACTTCATCGATACGTCGGCGAGCTATGGCAACGGCCACAACCATGACCTGATCCGGCGCGCCCTCGAAGGACGCCGAGAACGGATCATCATCCACAGCAAGTCGGGCAGTATCCGAACGCCCGAAGGGGAGACGCGCGGTGGGGGCAGTCCCGAGTACCTGACCTCGGTCTGCGAGCGCTCGTTAAGAAGCCTCGGCATCGATACGCTCGACATCTTTTGTCTTTCGCGAGTGGATGCCAGCGTCCCCATCGAAGAGTCGGTCGGCGCCATGTCTCGGCTCGTCGAGCAAGGGAAGGTGCGCCACATTGCCCTGTCGGAAGCGGGTCCGGACTCGATTCATCGAGCTAACGCGGTGCATCCTGTCGTCTCACTGCAGATGGCCTACTCCGTCTGGGAGCGAGACGCGGAGAACGGCAACATCCAGGCCTGTCGAGAGCACGGGATGAGCTTCATGGCCTACTCAGCCCTCGGTCGCGGTTTCCTGGCGGGGCTCTTCCACGACCTGAACGAGCTGCCGGAGTCGGACAACCGGCGCAACTCTCCCCGATTTCGAGACCTGGCGCAGGCAAAGAATCTCCTGTCGGCGATTGAGGAGCTGGCAGCCGAGAAGTCAGCAACGCCGGCCCAGATTTCGCTGGCCTGGGTGCTCGCCCAGGGCGACGACATCGTGCCCATCCCGGGGTGCAAGAGCCGCGCGCACCTGGAGGACAACCTGCGGGCGATCGAAATCGAGTTGACGCAGGAGGACCTGGCGCGACTGGACGCCTTGATGCCGCCAGACGCCGCGAAGGGGCCGAGAGAGCAGGTCACGCGAGCGTAGAGGCGGAGCCCCGCTGGCCCTAAGCCGACCTCAGTGCAGCGAGGCCGGCCTGGCAGCACTGCAAGTCGAGCTGAGTGCTCGGCGTGCCGGCGACGCCGATAGCGCCGATGGTGGACTCGCCTTCCACGATGGGGTAGCCTCCCCCGATTTCCGTCAGGCGGCCAGCATCGAAGTTGGCAGGATGGTCGATCTTGGGGGATGTGCCGCGACCGAGCTGGTGGGTGGCGACCTCGAGGTTCGCCGCCGTGTAGGCCTTGTTCCGAGCAAGGACGGTGGCTTCCGGCGCGCACGCGGGCGTCGCTGTCTCGGCCAGTAGCTCGCCGGTAGGCCCAACCACTGCGATCGCCGCCTCAATACCGGCTTCCATCACGTAGCGTTTCGCTGCTTCGAGGATCTGGGTCGCCTGGACGAGAGTGAGGGGCGTCGCCGCCAGCTTCGTTCCCCGGAAGAAGGCAGCGTTAAGTTCAATGTACTGGGAGAGGTGCGTCGGCACGTCTTCATCCAGGAAGATCGCGTTCACGGGGCAGACGAGGACGCACTGCTCACAGGCAATGCAGACGTCAGGGTCGATGTAGTACTGCGGTGCTTCCGGATTCGTGTGGATGCAGGCGGCGGGACAGACCTCGACGCAGGTGGCGTCCTTGACGCCGATGCAAGCCTCGGTGATGACATAGGTGTCGCCCACGGCTAGCCCACCGCCAGGGGCAGGTCCGTCAGGATGACGTCCGCAACGTGGACCTTTGTCCCGAACCGCGGCATCCTCAGGCGGGCGCCTTCCAGATTACCGAGGCCGGCTCTTGCCGCGAGGCTATCGACGTCTTCGGTGCATCGCGTCGCGCGAAAGCCGTACTCACGAATGATCGCGCTGATCTGGAAGGTCGCGAAGGCGCCCTTGAGGGCCGCAACATGGCCACCGATGCCCGGGGCCTCGCGCGGGTCGTGGTCGGCTTCAAAGAGGCAGAAGACCGCGAAGGGCATCCGCTGACTCGTCCGCTTTGAGGGTCTCGATTCCCAATCCCCCAGTGCTGGCGATGATTGTGAGGTCCGCGCCGAAGAAGCGGCCCAACTCCTTGATATGAGATGCCATCACCTCCGGCGTGTGCGTTTCGGCTTTGACCGCGAACACGCTGCCTTCCGGCGCCTCCCGGATGCGGTTCACGATGAGGTTTCGAGGGTCTGCGACGCCTGCGTTGAGGTAGAAGTCCTCGTAGGGATCCGATTGACGGCGAATGCGAGACCAGAGAGAACTCAGCATGAGAGGCTAGCCGCGCTTCACGAAGCGGTTTGTGTTTTCCTTGAGCGGTATGTAGAAACCGATGTCCTCAGTTGGCACGAACGAAGCGCCTGCATGGTCAGCGGTGCAGCCGGCAATCGTGCAGGCCTTTTCGCCGGGCTTGATTCCCGTGTCGTAGTCCCAGCCAGCGTACCCGTTTGTTCGGGATCACACCCCAGACGCGGTCGTCCAGCAATTTCAGCCCGCGGGCGACGAGGGACCGCAACCGAAGGGGCGTGCGCTTCAGCGACTGAATCGCCAGGGTTCGCCACCACTTGTTTGGTTTCGTGTAGGGGCAGACGGTGACGCAGGTCAGACACTGGCCCCAGTGGTCGGCCACCAGAGGCCGGAGCTTATAGCAGGTCTCCCAGTTGATCTTGTACTTCTCGACGCCGTTGTAGACCTGCTTGCCTTCGAATGAGATGCTGTTCGTTGGGCACGTCACGGCGCACTTGCGGCACACCTTGCAGAAGTCCTCGACGCCAATGTCGATCGGCTTGTCGGCGACCAGCGGTAGGTCCGTGAGGATGGCGTCGTACATGTGCACGCGCGGCCCGAACTTCTCCGTGATGATCATGCCGTTGCGGCCAAGCTCGCCGACACCCGCAGCCAGCGCGGCGGCCTGCGGGTTCACGGCATTCCGGATTGCCGTGTAGCCCATCTCGTGAATGTAACCCTCCAGCGCGCTGACGGTCATGCTCGTCTTGAGCAGCGTGAAGTCGTATGCGGCATCCCCGATGTGGTGTCGATGTGCCTGGATCAGGTCATAGTCCCAGGCTGCGACGGCCACGATGACATGAGGCAGCCGTTTCGCGAGCGCCTCGGGCGTATCAGAGAGCGAGTCACCAACGCCCGTGCCACTGTCGAGGTAGTTGCCCGCGTACAGAAAGGCCGGGTGCGTCTTACCGATACCAACGACATCCGCGCCGAAATCACGCGCCGCCTTCTTGATATGACGCGACATCGCCTTCGCGTCGTTGACGGGCAACCGGCGCGGGTTGACGGCGCCGGGCTTGCCTTTGCGAAGCAGCGTGTTGATGTGGTTGTTCGGGTCGGCCGCGTGGGTGTCATAGGCAACCCGAGCCAGTGGGTCAGCCGAGATTGTGTTGTTGCGCCAGTTGAATACGGCCTTGCCAAGTTCGCCCCGCCCAGCCTTCGCATGCGGCAGCGTCTTCGGATCGACGTTCTCGACGGGTCCGACAATGCGGACGGTACGGCCGAGGTAGGGCGTGGGGAAGTCCGTCTCGCTTCCGGATGTGTTTGCAGTTGTCGTTTCGGCGGGAGCCTGATCGATTGCCATCTGCACTGTCCTCCGAATGGCCGCAAACTTAACAGCAGCACGCAGGCCTGTCAAAGACAGCATGCTGCTTTGCGTGCCGGGCAGGACCTCTACGTAGCCGCACTGGGACGTGAAGCCGGCGGTGATGCCGGCCTGCTGGGGGCCGATGTATCAGTAGTTTCCCTAATGTCCCCCATCGTGACGGCTCATGGCCGGGCGCCCGGACGTCGTTCCACTGTTCTGGAGGCCGGCTAGAACCGTGATGGAACTGTCGACTATAAATAGATGGTGGTGCGTGGTTTCCCTAATTCTCCCCGTTGCAGTGGTGCTTCTGCAGCAACGTTCCTGTGCCCCGATGTAGTCTTGGGTGCATGAGGCGGCTACGCTCTTGGGGACTGATCGTCCTTGTCCTTCCCCTGCTTCTGCTCGCGGCGTCTTGCCATGACGAGCGTCCGATCCCAGTCGGCCGGCCCGGCACGCAGTCCACGGCAGAGGGTCTGCGCGTGGCCTTTGTTGGGGACATGGGCCTCAATGACAATACCGAGGCCGTGCTGCAGCTCGTGGTCGGCGAAGGGGCGGACCTCCTTGTCGTCCTCGGCGACTTTGATTATGAAGAGGCGCCCGACCGGTGGGAGGCTTTGCTGGATCGCGTGCTTGGACCAGACTTGCCCGTGCTCGCCGTCGTCGGCAACCACGATCTGGGCGATTGGCCGGCGTATCAGGCAGGCTTCAAAAGGCGTCTCGGTACCTCTCCCGAAGTCAGCTGCACAGGCGATTTCGGCGTCAATGCCGCGTGCAAGTTCCGAGGGTTGTTCATCGTGCTCTCCGGAGTCGGAACCCTGGGCACCGGGCACGAGGACTTCCTCACGAACGCCCTGGAGGAGGACGACTCGATCTGGCGGGTGTGCGCCTGGCACAAGGACCAAAGAGCGATGCAGGCGGGGGGCAAGAGCGACGAGGTGGGCTGGGGGGCCTACGAGATTCTGTCGTCAGCTCGGCGCCATTGTTGCCACGGCTCACGAGCACTCGTACTCGCGGACCAGGACGCTGACTGACATGGAGCACCAGACCGTCGACGAAGCCTGGCCAGACACGGACAGCCTGAGAGTCGCAGATGGCGCCACCTTCGCTTTCGTTTCCGGACTTGGCGGCAAGAGCATTCGGGACCAGGAGCGCTGCAGGCCCGTCGATCCGCCCTACGGCTGCAAGGGCGAGTGGGCCAGCATCTATACGGAAGACCAGGGCGCAACCTACGGGAGCCTCTTCATCGACTTCAACGTTGGCGGCGACCCGCGGTCGGCTCATGGCTACTACAAGAACATCCGTGGCGAAGTCATCGACGAGTTTGAGATCACCTCAGAGCGCTAAAGCTGGCTGATGCGGACTCACCTGTGATTGCCTACTCCCCGCCGCATCCCCTTGTACGTTGACAGGCCCATCTCTTCGCAACAGAATCAACTCGCCATGACAAGCGAGCACCTTCAATGTTGCATCGAAGGCCCGCTTGATAAGGCCGAAGACGCAGCTTACCCCGGGGATTTGGATCAGGCGGCTATGCACGCGAGAGTGGTCCTGTTTCCGAAACCGGGGAAATCGAGCGAGGCGCCTTCCGAGACGGTGCGCAGCAGGTCTGTGGCGGTGACCAATCTCGGTACTATCGTGATGGAAGCGGCCTGACATGCGTCGGTCCGTCAGCCTCGGCACGAAGCTCAACATCGCGCTGCTTCTCTTCTTGCTCCTCCTAGGCGGCGCCACGGCGGGCATCATGCTCTACGGGTTCAATCGCACCCAGAGCAGCGCCACCGACCGCAGCCAGAAGGCGCTGGAAGAGCAGGGTAAGGTCGCTCTTCAAGCCATCGTTTCGGATCAGGCCAACTATGACGGGCTGGCGATCGAGGCGGCCGCGGAGATGGGTTATCGAGCGGCGACATTCATCGAGACCTTCAAGGCATCGGGCGGTCAACCGGTGGTCGACGTATCGCGGTTTGACACGCACTGACGGTGGCGTGCTCTATGACCCGGACCCCGACCGGATCTCGGATGTTGCGATACCGAATTACGTCGAGGTGACCCAGGCCGTCCTGGACGATATCGCCTACTCGGCAGCGTTGGACTTCATCTATTCGGCGCTGATGGAGAGCTTTCCTGAGTCCTTGCGGGAGGAGAATCTCGAGCCGATCGCGATCTCGTTCATCACGGCCAACGCCGTCGTTCGCTATTACCCTCCCATCGGCGTCCAAACCCTGACGCCGCCTGACATCGATTTCTCCTCAGTCAGCCGCGCGCGTCGGACCCGACGGCAATCCTGACAGACGCATCAACTGGCGCACCCCGTACGAGGACGCGGTGGGAAGAGGACTCGTGATCACCGCCGAAGTACCGGCCTACGACGGCGACACGTACAGAGGCACCTTCCAGGTCGACCTGTCCATCGACAGGCTGGTCACCCAGCTGGACACGCTGAAGCTGACCCCCACCGGCTTTGCCTTCTATATGGACCGCGACGGCGAAATCATCAAGGGGAGCACCTACGATCTGGTTACCGGCGAAACGGAGCGCGGGAACAGCGCTCTGCAGACGACGCTGGATACGATGCGGACCGGGGAGCAGGGCGTCAGCCGCGTCACGGTCGATGGCAACGACATGTTCATCGGCTTTGCGCCCATCCCGGGTGTCGGTGGCAGTCTGGCGATGGCAGCGTCCGTCGAGGAGTTGACCGCGTCCGCTGCGGCCATCACCGCCGGCATCGAGGACCAGGGCAACCGCACCTTCCGGACAACGCTCGTCGCGATGGGCGCGCTCTTTGTCGCCGGCCTTATCGGTGCGACGTACCTCAACCGTCAGGTCCTGCTGAAACCCATCGAGGCTCTCGCTCACGGCACGCGCTCCGTGGCTCAAGGTGATCTCGACGTCACGATCGACCTGCCGGGTGATGACGAGTTGGGGACGCTTGCTCGCTCGTTCAACGAAATGACATCTGAGGTCCGCGAGGCTCGCCGGGAACTTGAGCAACGCGTGGAGGAGCGGACCCGGGAGCTCACGGCCCTGCTGGGCATCTCCAACAAGCTCGCCTCAACCCTGGACCTGGAATCGCTGTTGCGCCTGATTATCGAGGAAGTGAGGAGCATCGCCGACTACAGCCGCTGCTCGATCTTCATGCTGGAGGACGACCGATTCGTCCTGCTCGATTCCAAGAGCGCTGCCAGCAGCGTCCCTTCAGGCTTCAGCTTCTCTCGTGCCGACATCGAGCCCATCGCCACCAACGTCCTCCGTCAGGAACCGGTGATTATCGATGACGTCAGGACCGACAGTGATGAGGCCCGCGCCTACCAACGCGGCTCGGGCGAGCTCTTCGAGACGGAGTTCCGGGACATCCACTCGTGGATGTCTGTGCCGCTTGTCGTCCGCGACCAGGTGATCGGCATGCTCACGCTGTCTCACACCCAACCGAACTTCTATGAACAGCGTCAGGCCGGCCTCGTCGGCGCCATCGCGACGCAGATCGCCATCGCAATCGAGAATGCGCGCCTCTATGAGCAGGGTCAGCAGCTGGCCGCGGTGGAAGAACGCCAGCGCCTGGCGCGCGAGCTGCACGATTCTGTTTCGCAGGCGCTCTACGGCATCGCCCTTGGTGCGCGAACGGCGCGGGTACAGCTCGATCGCGACCCAGCGGCAGCCGTTCAGCCCGTGGACTATGTGCTCTCTCTAGCGGAGGCCGGCCTCGCCGAAATGCGAGCATTGATCTTCGAGCTCAGGCCCGAGTCGCTGGAGAACGAAGGGCTCGTCGCAGCGCTGGAGAAGCATTTGGCGGCCACTCGTGCGCGCTACGGCATCGAGGTCACGGCGGACCTCGGCGCCGAGCCGCCATTGAACCTGGACGAGAAGGAAGTCTTCTTCCGCCTGGGCCAGGAGGCGTTGCACAACGTCGTCAAGCACGCGCAAGCCTCCCGCGCAACAGTGGCTCTCTCCTCAAACAACGGGGCCGTCGTGCTGGAGGTCGGCGACGACGGCGTCGGTTTCGATACGTCATCGAGCTTTCCCGGCCACATGGGTCTCGTGTCCATGCGCGAGAGGGCTGCAGGCATCGGCGCCATACTCGAGATCGGCAGCACGCCCGGCGGCGGCACGACGGTGCGCCTCTCGTTGCCGATCAGACCTTAGCGCTCTGCGAAGAGTGCTGGCTGTCGTCTAGAACCTCTTGTCAGGACCGAGCCAGCCTCCCTTGAACTGCGGGTGTACCATTCCTGGAAGTCTGAGGGAGGGAGGCCATCCCATGCGACTCACGGCGCCACTCCTTATCTCCTGTGCTCTTCTCCTCGGCCTCATGGCCTGTGGTGGTGACGACGACACGGCGCCCACCGCTGCTCCTGAGGACACAGCGCAGAGTAAAGACAGCCCGACCGCGTCGGCAGAAGATCTCCCGGAGAAACTGCGACAGTTGGCAAAGAAACTGCGACAGCTGGCACTGGTGAAGCCTCTGGGGGCTCAGCTTCTGAAACTGAGGATAGCGTCGGCGAGATCACCGTAGGTGACGAGACGTGGAATTTGGTCCCAGTGGGGGACTGTGACTTCGAGAGCGTGTCCGAGGCAATTACGGTGGTGAGCATTGATGGGCACGCGTCCGCGGACGAATCGGTCGCTATCACCATTCACTTTGATCCACGCGACACCGGCCTGGCGCTCACAATCAAGGGGCCAGCGGGCGACCCAGACTGGTCCGCCGACAATGAAACCTTCACAGTGCATGTGGGAGGAACCATCATCGGCGGTGAAGGTACCTTCAGCAGCGCTGGCGGCGCAAACGCGAAGGGCTCTTTCGACGTGCGTTGCTCAGGACTGCCAGCAGCCACTTCGTCGCCCACGTGCAAATGATCGGGCTACAGTCCGGCCGCTCGACCACTTGCCCTACGCAGTGATGCCGGTTGAGATACGCGGCCAGCCGTGCCCACAGGACGTGACCCGTAACCAGCCTATGGCTGACTGGATGAAGTGCCCTAATTCCTCCCCGGTTCGAGGAAGGTGAGACCTCGGCTAGCCTGGCAAACCGTTCGAAGCCGTGGCAATCAGCCGACCGAGACGTCCTCGATCGGCTGGGTCGTCCTCGACGGAGCCGAGAACGCGAACCCCTCATAGCCCTTCGCCGCGATCTCGTTGCACAGCGCGTTGTAGGTGTGGACGCCGCCAACGTACGGCATGAAGATTCGCGGCTTGCCGGGAATGTTCGCGCCGATGTACCAGGAGTTGGCTTTGGGGTAGAGGGTTGCGGCCGCGACCTCGTCGTTGTGTACGACCCAGCGGTCTTCGGCCTCTTGCTCTGCCTCAACGCATGAAAGCCCCTGGCCCTGCATGTGAGCGAGCAGGTTGGTGATGAAGTTCACGTGCTGCTCGATCGACAGGATCATCTGGCTCTTCACGCCCGGGCTCTGCGGCCCCGTCACCATGAAGAGATTCGGGAAGCCGGCCATCATCAGCCCGAGGTAGGTGTGAGGGCCGTCCGCCCATTTGCTCTGGATGTCGACGCCCGTGTCGGCCTTGATGTCGATCTCTCTGAGCGCGCCCGTCATGGCGTCGAAGCCCGTCGCGAACACGATGGCGTCGAGCTCGTATTCGGCATCGGCGGTCTGGATTCCCTTCGAGGTGATGCGCTGGATCGGCGCCTTACGGGCGTCCACCAGGGTGACATTGTCGCGGTTGAACGTCTCGTAGTAGTTGGTGTCGAGGATGAGGCGCTTGGTCCCAATAGGGTGATCGGTCGGGCAGAGCAGCTCTGCGGTCTGCGGGTCCTTCACCGTCTCCCGAAT
The DNA here is from genome assembly GCA_963768705.1 of uncultured Chloroflexia bacterium. Lineage (GTDB taxonomy): Bacteria > Chloroflexota > Dehalococcoidia > DSTF01 > WHTK01 > WHTK01. The sequence continues at coordinate 64,344 of CAVYJE010000027.1, read as the reverse complement.
CCGGTTACGCACGAACTCGGCTGCTGTTTCGTTGGCCTCTTCGTTCAGCAGCAGGTCGTTGTAGGCGAAGAGGAAGCTGATGCTGCCTCCGGCAGCCCACTTGGCGGCGTAAGCAGCGTCGCGCTCCTCTGGTGCCGCATCGAGCGCGCCCTTGGTCGGTGGCGGGTGGCCGGCAATGCCGAAGGGCGTTTCGTAGGCTGCCTCTCGCCGTTCGCGGTAGTGAGCCTTATGCTCCCGCTCTCGCTCTGGTTCCATGGGGGCATTGCGGGCGGGAAGGATGTAGTTCGCCGTGCGCTGGAACACGTAGAGGTGCTCGCCTGCTCTGCGATGTGTGGGATCGACTGCACACCCGATGAGCCCGTACCGATCACGCCCACCCGCAGACCACTGAAGTCGACGCCCTCATGTGGCCAGAGGCCGGTGTGGTACCACTGCCCCTGGAACTCGGAAAGCCCGGGGAAGTCAGGCACTCGCGGCGTCGAGAGGTTACCGGTGGCCATGACGATGAAGGGGGCGCTGACGCTTTCTCCGCTGTCGGTCGTAATCGTCCACAGATTCTCAGTGCTGTCGAAGTGGGCTGAAAGGACGCGCGTATTGAGGGTGACGTCCTTGCGCAGGTCGAAGCGGTCAGCGACGTGCTCGATGTACTCGAGAATCTGGGGCTGAGTGCCGTAGCGCTCGGGCCAGTGCCACTCCTGCTCAAGTTCGGGCGAGAACGAGTACGAGTACTCGAGGCTCTCGAGGTCGCAACGGCAGCCGGGATAACGATTCCAGTACCAGGTGCCGCCGAGCCCGGCCCCGGCCTCGAATGCGTGTGCCTTGAGGCCCAGCTCTCGCATCTTGTAGAGCGTGTAGAGGCCGGCAAGACCGCCTCCCACGACGATCACGTCAAGGTCGCCGGTAATGCTGTTCCCGTTGACCCCTGAAGACGCATTCGAGCTCATCGATACCCCCTTGGCGACATGGCCGAGTCCGTACACTAACCTCTCCCCTGGAGAGTAGCGATCCTTTGGCTTCGCCGCGCATTGCCACATTAGGCCGCTGGTACCATTCTCGCCACCGGCCGAAGGACTCCAGATAGCGAAAATGCGGCGGACCTATCGGCACCAAAGAGGTGCCGGGTCCCTGACAGGGTGAAAGGGTTTGAGATGAGCAACGAAGAGGTCTACGAAGTCTTCGCCGTCAAGTACGCCACTCGCGATGCCAGGCGGGTCGACCACTTCCTCGACAAGGCCAACGTCGAGAACCCCGACGCCCCGATGCCGATGGATTACTTCGTCTGGGTGATCCGCAACGGCGCGCGCACTGTCCTCGTCGACACCGGATTCACGGAGGCCGTCGGCGCCCGGCGAGGCCGCACCCACCTTCGAAGGCCCGTGGACGCGGTGCGCCTCCTCGACATCGACCCGGCCCGAATCGACGACGTCGTGATCACGCACATGCACTACGACCACGCCGGCACCCTCGCCGACTTGCCGCACGCGCGGCTCCATCTCCAGGAGCAGGAGCTGCGCTGGGTGACCAGCAGCGAGCTATTCGACCGCAAGGCAACGGGCTCCTTCGAGGTCGCGGACGTGGTCAATGTCGTCACGGGCCTTTACGACGGCCGGCTTTCGCTGCACCAGGGTGACTGGGAGCTGGCGCCGGGCATCACGGTACATCTCGTCCCCGGCCACACGCCGGGCATCCAGGTGCTGCAGGTGAACACGAAGCGCGGTCGCGTCGTGCTGGCCTCCGACACGACGCACTACTACGAGAACATGGAGACGGGCCGGGCCTTCGCCACCACCTACGACACCGCACAGGTGCTCGCCGGCTTCAAGAAGCTGCACGAGCTGGCGGATTCGCCGCAGCACATCGTGCCGGGCCACGATCCGCTTGTCATGCAGCGCTATCCCGCGGCGACGGGCAGCCTCGATGGCATCGTCGTGCAGCTGGACGCGGAGCCCTCGTACTAAGGACGGAGGCTCTCAGAGCTCAGGCCTTCGCGAACACCTTGTCTGCCATCACCTGGCAGCGACGCATCAGCCTGTGCTCGTCCGGCCCGTAGTCGCCTACCGCGTTGTGGATCGTCCAGAGGTTGTCCCAGACCAGGACGTCGCCCTTCGCCCAGTGGTGCGCGTATTGGAACTGCGGCTTCATCTGGTGTTCGAACAGAAACGCCAGCAGCTCCTCGCTCTCCGACTGCGGCATGCCGTCGATGCTCACCGTGTACCCCGGGTTGCAGTAGAGGCTCTTGCGCCCGTTCACGGGGTGGGTGAGGACGAGGGGATGGGAGACCGGCGGCTTCTGCGCCCGTTGTTCCGCCGTCAGAGGCTTGCGGATGCTGCCGGGCCGCTCGCGCATTTCGTCCCACAGCTTGGCAAAGTCGTGCGTCGCCGTTCGGCCCTCGATCTGGCTCTTGATGCCCTCCGGCAGGTCATCGTAGGCAGCGCGCAGGTTGATGAACAGCGTGTCGCCCAGGGGTACGCCGTCCCGCTGCGGCACTTCGAGGGCATACAGCACGTTGAGGAAGGCGATTGTCTCCGAGTAAGACATGTCGGTGTGCCAGGCCTGTCCCGCGTCGTTGAGCCCGAGGGGACGGCCGTTCTCGACGATGTTCGAGAGGAACATGAGCTCCGGATGGTCCGGCACTGAGCAAAGGGCCCGATGCGACGTTGATCTCGAGCGAGCCGAACCGGCTGCCGAACGCCTTGTGCGCCTCGGGATCCAGGTCCTGATTCGGGAAGCACAGCACGCCGTAGTCCGCGAAGGCGTTGAGCAGCAGTTCGAAGTCGCCGTCGGAGAGCGGCTTCGACAAGTCGATGCCCTCGACCCTGGCGCCGAGGATTTCGCCGGAAGGTATGAGCTCAGTCATGTTGTCCCCTTTCATCCCGAGTCCGCTCCAGGGATTCTAAGCCCGCGCGTCGAGCACCGGCCTCCCGCGGGGCCAAGCCAGTGCACCGGGGACAGATCGGACGCTTGGGGAGCGCTGCCAACTCGGCGGTCAGAACGAAGCGTTCAGTGAGTCAGAGGCCGCGTGGGATCACCAGGCAGGCTCCAGGCGGGCGCCGCGTATCCCTGGTCGAATCTCAGCCAGAGGACCGTGCCCAGGAGCGTATGAAGCGTGGCGAGATGTTCGATGACTTCCTCGCCCCGGCTCGCCAGGTTGGAGCCATCTTCGGCGGTCGTCTGCGGCAGGGCTCGGATGTCACCGCGATCCTTCCGCGCTGGCTGCGACGGCGATACGGCCGGTTCGGACGAAACGAGTTGCAGGTCTGGCTTCGGCGCGAAATATCGCCTGCCAGACCCCGCTTGTCGCTGATGGGCAGCAAATCCTTCATGCTAGCGGCGCTCAGTTTCAGCGAAGCGTCAATCGAATCCAGCTGCTCCTGGTTCGCCCCGGCCTGCCGCAGTTCCTGATCCGATGGAGCGCGAAGCAGGCGCCGGAGCGACCTGGCATTGAGAGACCGGACGAGGCGTCGACCGGCTGAGCTGGTCCAGGGCGAGACCCCGATCTCAACCCGCTCTGCCAGCCCCGGCAGGGTGTCCTTTCGCGCGTCGCTCGACCACTCCTGCAGCAGGAAGAGCCAGCGCATGGCCTCCCCGCGTACGGCGTCGTCGATCTCGCCGATGCCGACGGATGGCTGGCCTTCTTTGTCTCGCCTGGACTTGTTCGAGTGAGGCCCGAACCAACCGCCCTTGCGTATCGAGCCAGGTCATGGAGTCTCGTAGCACGTCCTCGTCTGTGCGCATGGTTGGCTGTCGATCGGAGGTTAGCAGAGGTCGGCTGGTCACAGCAGTGACTCCGTCTCACGTCTTGCCAGGGAGAAGTGCGCATACATCTGATCGGAGGATCGACCGCCGTTGGCGTCATCCTTAGCCCCATGCAGCAGCCGCAGCGTCACCCTGCTTCCAGCTCGGGACACACCATTTACGTCTAAGGCCCACCGGTAACTCGACATAATCCAGATGAAGTCACGATTCTGCCCAAAGTTTCTCGTACCGACCTTAAGTTTTTCGCGTCCGTAATGTCTGTCACAGTCTGAGGCAGGCTTCGGCTGGCATCATGGAGGGAGCAGACTAGATAGGACGTGACATGAAGAGCTACGACGCCATCATCATCGGCTCAGGGCAGGGCGGTGGCCCCATGGCCCATAAGCTGGCCGACCTTGGCCAGCACGTCGCCCTGATCGAGCGAGAGCACCTCGGCGGCTCCTGCATCAACTACGGCTGCACGCCCACGAAGACCATGATCGCCAGCGCCCGTATCGCCCACTACGCCCGGCGAGGCCCCGAGTTCGGCGTCAACACCGGCAACGTCGAGATCGACTTCGCCAAAGTCATCGCTCGCAAGAACGCTGTGGTGCTCGATTGGCGCCAGGGCCAGCAGGGCCACGCCGACAGCCGGCCTACCCTGGACCTCGTGCGCGGTCACGCTCGTTTCACCGGCCGCCACGAGGTCGAAGTCAACGGCGAGACCCTGAGCAGCGATCGCATCTTCATCGACACCGGCACCCGTGCTCGCGTCATCCCCCTCCCCGGTCTGGACGAGGTGCCATACCTCACGAACAGGGAGATCCTCGACCTGCAGGCGCCACCGGAGCACCTCCTGATCCTGGGCGGCAACTACCTCGGTCTCGAGTTCGGCCAGATGTTCCGGCGCTTCGGCAGCCGCGTCAGCGTCGTCGAGGTCAACGATCGCATCGCCTCACGGGAGGACGAGGACGTCTCCGAGACCCTGCAGAATATCCTCGAAGAAGAGGGCATGACCTTCTACCTCGGCCAGAAGGCAACGCGGGTCGCCAAGAACGGCGCCAACATCGACCTCACGATCGAAGGCAAGGACGGCGCCACGCAGACCCTCACCGGCACCCACCTCCTCGTCGCCATCGGCCGCGCGCCCAACACGGACGACCTCGGCCTCGACGCCGCCGGCATCGAGACCGACCCGCACGGCTTCATCAAGACCAACCCGAAGCTCGAGACCAACGTGCCCGGCGTCTGGGCCATCGGCGACTGCAAGGGTGGCCCCGCCTTCACCCACGTCTCCTACGATGACCACCTCGTGATCTACGACAACCTGATCAACGGCATGGACCGCAGCATCGAAGGGCGCATCCTGCCCTACGCGATGTTCACGGACCCTGAGCTGGGCCGTGTCGGCATGAGCGAGAACGAAGCGCGCGCTGCCGGCTACAAGCTCAAGGTCGGCTCGATGCCGATGGAGTGGGTTGCGCGCGCCATCGAGCGCTCCGAGACGAAGGGCATGGCGAAGGTCGTGATCAACGCCGAGAACGACCGCATCCTCGGCGCCTGCTACCTCGGTCCCGAGGGCGGCGACCTGGTTCAGACTCTGATGACCCTCATGCTGGCCGACGCGCCCTGGACGCTGTTCAAGCAGCGCATGTTCACGCACCCCACGATGACGGAGGGCTTCTTCACCCTCATGGACCAGGTCAAGGACGTCTGACGTTCCGGCCGAAGTTGCCCGAGTTTGTGGTTTCGTGACGTGTCGCGTGCTTGCCTCGCCCGTCTAAGATGGGGGCGATGACCACCTCAGATGCAGGGTTCCTCGAGTTCCATCGTCAGGCAGGCAGCCGTGCAGCCCTGCGCGCTTCCAGCCCCCGCATGCGCGTCGGCCTCGCACAGGTCGACATGACCCCGGGCGACTACGACGCCAACCTGCCGAAGATCAAACGACTCATCGATGAGCAGCGCGGCCAGACCGACCTCCTCGTCTTTCCCGAGTACACCTTCAGCGGCTACCAGACCGGTCAGGCCGTCTACGACAGCGCCCTCCGCGTCGATGACGACATCTTCCAGGAGCTCGTCTCCTACACCCAGGGCATCACGATCGCCATGGGCTTCATCGAGGAGACCGGCGCCTTCAACTTCTACGACAGCCTCGCCTTCATCCGCGACGGCAAGGTCATGGGCATCCACCGCAAGATCTACCTCGTCAATTACGGCGCCTTCGAGGAACGCAAGTACTTCAGTGTGGGCCCCCGACAGGAGAGCCTGGACTGCGGTGCTTTCCGGGTCACCCCGTTTATCTGCGCCGACGTCTGGAACCCTGCCCTCGTCCATCTTGCGGGCAGCGACAGAGCACACATCTTCGTATTCTCCGCCGCAAGCCCAACCCAGGGCCTCGGCAGCCGCCTTTCGACGCGGGAGAGCTGGCACCGCATGAACCAGTTCTATGCCAGCATGTACGGCGTCTACGTCCTCTTCGTAAACCGAGTCGGCAACGACGGCGGCCTCGAGTTCTGGGGCGGCAGCCAGATCGTCGACCCCTTCGGCCGCGTCATTGCTGAAGGCAAGATCGGCGAAGAAGACACGATAACCGCCGAGATCGACCTCGCGGAGGTGCGAGAAGCGCGGACTGTCCTGCACACCGTGCGTGACGAGGACCTCAGGTTCGTCCGCCGGCGACTGGACGACGTCCTGGAGAGGAACTACTCGACAGTGGAGGCACAAAACCTATGATCGAAGAGAAGACTTCCTTCTACAGCGAGGGCCACAAGCTAGACGCGTCCTTCTATTTGCCCGATCCGGGCAAGGAGCTGAAGGACCGGCCCATCGTCCTCACCTGCTCCGGCTTCATGGGCCTCAACCGCATCCATCCCGCCCGCTTCGGTCGCGCGCTCACCGAGCTCGGCTACACCTGCTTCGGCTTCGACTACCGGGGCTTCGCCGACAGCGAGGGTGAGCCCAGGCGCGTCCTGCTCGAAGAGCAGATCTCCGATATCGCCAACGCCGCTGCCTTCGCGACGTCGCACCCGAACGCTTACGGCGGCCGCGTCCTGCTCATGGGCTGGGGCATGGGCGGCGGCCTCGTCCTCGAAGCCGCCCGCCTGATCCCGAAGGTCGTTGGCCTCGTGTGCATGAACGGCTTCTACAACGGCAAGCGCGTGCAGAAGATGGTGCGCGGCTTCTCAGCCTACGTAGAGTTCCTCGAAAGGACCGATGCCGCTCGCGCCCTCTCCGTAAAGACGGGCGAGGTGGTTGAGGTCGACCCCTTCTCGATCTACCCCCTGGACCCGCAGTCTGAGGACTACGTGGACAGCGTGCTGCGACAGGTGCAGGCGTTTGGCGGCCTCGTGAAGCCCATGCTCGCCGACTCCCTGCTGCGGTTCGCGGCCGACACCCACCTCGAAGACTTCAGCCGCGTGCCGCTGCTCATCGCCCACGGCGAGCGCAACTTCCTCCATCCGCCCACCGAGGCCGAGGAGCTCTACAACGCCTACCCGGGCCCGAAGCAGATTCACTGGCTGTGGAACGCCGGCCACACGGAGTGGATGGACGACGCCGACCCAACCTTCAAGAGCCTTGTGTCCGCCATCGATAGCTGGTATCACAGCCAGGTCGCCACGTTCACCTGGTAGCAGACGATGTCTTCGTCTGTGCTCCCACGTGGGACCGGCAATGGACCGTGAAGTCACCATACGGGGGCAGCGGGGGCGAAGCCCATGCGCGGGGGCTCTGGGGGGTGTCCCTCCAGCCACATTCTCCCAACGCTAGCGGAGCAGACCGATAGCGATGCGCAGCGGCTAAGCGAAGAGTTTGACTCAGGCAAGTAGCAGGAGAGAAGCGCTTTGATCACGGACGCACAGGTACACATCTGGGAAGTCGACCGGCCGGGCCGGCCCTGGCCGAAGCCCCTTCGTAACCAGCCCCAGCTCCCGAACGGTTTCGAGGCCAGCGAGATGATCGCCCAGATGGACGCGGCCGGGGTCGACCGCGCTGCCATCGTGCCGCCGACCTGGATCGGCGAGGACAACTCGACCGCCCTCGAAGCCTGTGCGGCCTACCCCGGCCGCTTCGCCGTCATGGGCCGCTTCGACCCCATGCGCCCCGACGCCCAGGAGGCCCTCGCGGCCTGGACCAAGCAGCCGGGCATGATCGGCATCCGCATGACCTTCCGCGTGCCGCCCTACGACACCTGGCTCGACTCCAACGCCGCCGACATCGAGCCCTTCTGGGCCGGCTGCGAGCGCAACGGCATCCCGGTCATGTGCCTCGTGCCGGACGAAGCCCACAAGCTCCTGCCCGTCGCCGAGCGCCACCCCGGCCTCACGCTCGTCGTCGACCACATGGCTGCCAACCTCGCCGCCAAGGGCGACGCCGCCTTCGCCAGCATCGACGGCCTCCTTGCTCTCGCCAATTCGACAACGTCTCGGTGAAGACGAGCTCCGCCCCCTGCTTCTCCGCCGACCCCTACCCGTACCGCGACATCTACCCCTACCTCAAGCGCATCTACGAGGCCTTCGGTGCCCAGCGCATGCTCTGGGGCGCCGACTACACCCGCCTCACCAGCACCTACCCCGAATGCCTGCGCCACTTCCAGGAAGGCCTCGACTTCCTCACCGCCGAAGACAAGGAGTGGGTCCTCGGCAAGACTGCGGCAAAGGTCCTCAACTGGCCGGAGACGGCCTGACGGCGGCAAACGGCAAACGGCAAACGGCAAAGATCCTCCCGGACTTTGGAGGTGGTTCGTTCGACGACGTAGCTGCGGGATTCATCCCGCAGTGTCGAACCGCCTGCCCCACGCGAACACGTCGACTCTGATGACGGCATCTCTAACTGTCGTTGCGAGGCACGCGATAGCGGGCCGCGGCAATCTTCCAGCCTTGTTGCGCTGAATGGCGTCTGTGACCGCATGAGGTGCCGGAGGATTGCCGCGTCGGCTACCGCCTCCTCGCAACGACAGTGAACAGCCTGCTTCTCGCTCGGACACCAGGCGCCGGTGCACCTCCAACCGTAGCCGAGGCGTCCTCGCCTCGGCGTCATGCGCACGAAGCCTCTCGCTCGCCGAGAACGCCCTCTTTGCCCCTCTGCGCGAAGCTAGAAGAGCGCCATCTCCAACGACCGCTGGTGCTTTTTCACCGTGGGGTTGCGCGACCCCAGCACGTTGAACAGCGCCAGGCACGCCAGTCGCGCGGCCTCCCCGTTGTAGGCCCGATTGCGCCGCACCGACTCGACCAGCGCGCCGAGAGCGCCGTCCCAGTCGCCCTCACCCAGTTTGTCCAGCGCCTCGATGTACGGCGCCTTCGCCGGGTCGTCTTCCAGCTCGTCGACGCTCTCTCGCCTCTGCAGCAGCGTCACCAGCGTATCGATTCCGCGGGCATCCCCGATGCGTCGCGGGTCGATCTTGGCTGCCGCGCTCACGAGCTCGACTGCCCGCTGCGGCTCCTTGAACACGACGATCGTCGCAATGCCGACCATTGCATCGGCATTGTTGGGGTCCAGCTCCAGGGCGCGCTCCAGCTTCTCTGCCGCCGCTGGCTTGTCGCCCTCCTGGATCAAGTCGTGCGCCGCCTGCAGCAGGTCCTTGACCTCGCTCGGCAGCACGTCGTCCAGCCACGTGCGCACCTGCGACTCCGGCAGCGCTCCCATGAACTCGCCCTTCACCTCGCCGTCCACGAACAGCTTCACGGCCGGGATGCTACGAATGTCGTAGCGCATCGCCGTGTCCTGGTCCTCGTCCGTGTTCACCTTGGCGAGCGTGAACGCATCGTTCTGCTCGTCCAGCTTCTCGAGGATCGGCCCGAGCTGACGGCACGGCCCGCACCACGGCGCCCAGAAGTCGACCAGGATCGGCTTCTCATGACTCGCGTCCAGCACCTGCTCCTGGAAGTTAGACACCTCGATCATCGTCCTGCTCCTTCGACGCTAGCGTTTCGAACCAGACTACGCGGACGTCTGCCCCGCCCACCCCATTGTGCCCATCCAGTGACCTCGAATCCAGTCAGCCCGCTTACCGCCCGCCCGAAGTATCAACGGTCTTTCGTAAGCTGTAGAGAGAAATGTCCCTCTCTGAAATCGGAGAGGGGGTTAGGGGGTGAGGTATCCCCGCTGCATCCCCTATGCTGTGACCGCATGCTCAACTCACGAACCTCCCGCCTTCTCGTCCTCGCTGCCCTGCTGCTCCTGCCCCTTGTCGCCATCCGGGCGCAGCAGGTGCAGGCGCAAACCGGAGAGACCATCCGCAGCTTCGATGCCACTTACGAGGTCCGGGAGGATGGCTCCGTCCTGGTCACCGAGGACATCCTGTACGACTTCGGCACTCTGCAGCGCCACGGCATCTTCCGCGACATCCCCGTCGAGTTCACCACGGACGATCCCGACTACCATCGCATCTTCGATATCGAGGACGTGTCGGTGACAGATGGCACCAAGAAGATTCACTTCGAGAAGAGCCGCATTGGCGCCAACCTGGAGATCAAAATCGGCGACGCGAACAAGCTGGTCACGGGCCAGCAGCGCTACGTCATCAGCTACACCCTGCCCAACGCCCTCAATCCCCAGGACGACTGGGACGAGCTGTACTGGAACGTCACGGGTAATGAATGGCCGGTGACGATACAGGCCGCGTCCGCCGTCGTGCATGCACCTTCGACCGAGCGCCAGGATTGCTTTCAGGGACCTCAAGGATCGACCGAGGGATGCGCGGGTTCGATCAACGGCGCTCAGATGTTCCGGTCCACGCATAGCCTCCCTCCCGGCAGCGGTCTCACGATCGTTGTCGCCCTGACCAAAGGCAGCGTCGAGGTGCGGCCCTTGCACCTCGTGAAGCAGAAGTCTGACGTCGAGAAGGTCAAGGACTTCGCAGGCATCTCGCCCCTCCCCATTGCCGCTACCGTGTTCCTTGGCATCCTCGGCATCATGGGCGTCGGGCGCTACTGGTGGCTCACGGGCCGTGATCGCTGGTTCGGCGACGTCCACTATCTCACCGGCAACAAAGAAGCGACGACGCGCCCGCTGTTCGCCAAAGACACGATCATCGTCGAGTACATGCCCCCGGAGATCGGCCGTCGCGAGCGCCGCCTGCGACCCGCCGAGATCGGCACCCTCCTGGACGAGCGCGCCGATACCCTCGACGTCACCGCGACGATGGTGGACCTCGCCGTGCGCGGCTACATGCGCATCACCGAGATCGATAAGAAATGGATCTTCGGCAGCAAGGACTACAAGCTCGAAAAGCTCAGGGATGGCGACGACACCCTCCTGGCCTACGAGGCTTCTCTCCTCCGCCGCCTCTTCGACGACGGCGATACCGTGGAGATGTCCGACCTCAAGAACTCGTTCTACAAGGACCTCGCGAAGGTCAAGGACATGCTCTACACGCAGGTCGTCAGCCAGGACAAGTTCTTCCCGAAGAACCCGGAGAACGTGCGCAACTACCACATGGTTGGCGGCATTGTGATTGTCGTCACGGGCGCCGTTATTGCTTTCATCCTTGGTAACGCTATCGGTGCCGCCATCCTCGGTATCCCGGTCATTGCCGTGGGCCTGCTCGTGTTCCTCTTCTCGGGCAAGATGCCGCGCCGCACACCGGCCGGCCGCGAGATGTATCGACGCATCCTCGGCTTCCGCGAGTACATGGAGGTCGCCGAAAAGGACCGCCAGCGCTTCAACGAAGAGGAGAACATCTTCGCGGAGTACCTGCCGTACGCCATGGTCTTCGGCTGCGTCGACAAGTGGGCCAAGGCCTTCGAAGACATGGGCATCCAGCCCAATACCGGTAGCTGGTACGTCTCGCCCTACCCCTTCGCGGCTGTCGCCTTCTCCCAGAACCTCAACAGCTTCTCGTCATCCGTATCGAGCGCCATCACTTCGACGCCGGGTGGCTCTGGCGGGAGCGGCTTCGGCGGCGGTGGCTTCTCCGGTGGTGGTGGTGGCGGCGGCGGCGGCGGCAGCTGGTAGGGGAGCTTCGAGCCGCAAGCGTCAAGCTGCGAGTGGGCCGTCAGCGATTCAGCATCGCAAGTCACCACAGCGTAGCTGCGGGATTCATCCCGCAGTGGCCAAAGCGCCTGTCACCACAGGCCAACACGCCGAGGCCCGCTGCATCGTAGCTTCCCAGCATGCTGGGACGCCACGACAGGGCGCCTGTCGTCGCGAGGACAGTAGACCCTCACCCCTGGTCATTGCGAGGAGGCGCCAGCCGACGCGGCAATCTCGCATCGTGCAGCCAGCTCTCATGCGCGGCCCCACGCTCCTACGGCTCCTGCCGGTGCTGCGTTCGCACCCCGTGCCGTCGAAGCGAGCACCAGGCCACGCTGCGAGATTGCTTTGCTCCACTCGCAATGACCAGAGCAGCCCGTACTGAGCCGCCAGCTGATCGCTGATCGCTGAAGGCTCGATTGCTCCGCGCTCACAGCTCGAAGCTCAGACCCCGAAGTTCGGCGTCGGTATCGCCTGCTCGAAGGCTGCCTGGGGTACGCGGCCCTGCTGCACGTCCAGCGTCGCGTCGACGCCGTTGATCCCGTTGGGCAGGACGATGCCGCCGGAGCGCACCGCGTAGACCTCCGGGTTGTCGACCGCGGGCGGTACCTCGCCGTGCTCGCGCAGGCGGCGGGCGTTGCGCAGCAGCATCTGGCGCAGCCGGATCACCATGAGGTCTGAGGTGCCCAGGTGCTCCTGAGTGCGGTCGACGATCTCGCCCATGCTCTCCGTCACCGCCTCGTCCTGGATGCCGATGCCCTTGATGCCCGTGTAGGAGCCGTTCTTCTGGAACTCGCGGTCCAGCAGGTAGTCGTTGTGGCGGTTCTGCGCCATGCGCCACTTGCCCAGGAACCCCGATGTCTCCGGCTGGTAGCCGTACTGCTCGTGCAGCTCGTAGGCGGGGCGGATGGCGCCGGCCTGCGCCCACGGGTTCGGGATGCTGATCTGCCACCGCATCATGTGCGTGTCGTCCACCGGCACGATCGCCAGGATCGCCTTGCGATTGCCCAGGGTGCCCACCGGCGGCATCGAGTAGAACGGGTAGAGGTACTGGGCCACGCGCCAGTAGGTCGTGTCCTCCTCGGCCGGCCGGTAGGAGCCGTACGTGGCGCCCCACGGCCGCTCGACCACCATCATCTTCGGGTCCTTGCGCGCCATCGTGTAGTAGTCCATCGACTTCGGCTCCATGTCCTCTGCCTTGAAGGCGCCGAAGTGGAGGAAGCTGATGTGCGTCGTGTCCAGGTCGCCCTCGAAGCCCTGCAGCCAGGAGCAGTCGCGCAGGAACTTCTGCACCGTCGCGCCTTCCTCCAGGTTGGGCTCGATACCTGGCAGCGGCGGCGGCACCTCGCGCGGCCCCATGTACACCCAGACGACGCCGTGGCGCTCCTGCGTGGGGTAAGCGCGCGTGCGCACCTTGGTCTTGAAGTTGCTCTCGGCCGGCTCGGACGGCATGTCGACGCACGCACCCGTCACGTCGAACTTCCAGCCGTGATAGACGCAGCGCAGCCCTTCCTCCTCGTTGCGCCCGAAGAACATCGAGGCGCCGCGATGCGGGCAGGCGTTCTGGATGATCCCGACGGCGCCCGAGGTCACGCGGAAGCCGATGAGGTCCTCGCCCAGTAGACGCAGACGCTGCGGCGGGCTGTCCGGCGCCGGCAGCTCGTCCGACTTCAACGCGGGGATCCAGTACTGCCGCATCAGGTCGCCCATCAGCGTCCCCGGTCCCACCTGCGTTAGCGTCTCGTTGTCCTGCTTGCTCAGCACGATGCCCTCCCCGGCGAATCGAAAGCGATGTTGTGCGGTCTATATGAACATTTCCGCTTACGATGTCAAGGAGATGCGGTTCGCGAGGCCCCCTCTCCGCCGGCGGGGAGGGGGTTGGGGGAGGGGTCTCACCGCTAATGTCTATCGAAAAGGCCTTCGCCATCCAAGCCGCACCCGAGACGATTCGGGACGCCCTCTGGGCCGACCTCACCGAGGGCGACGAGTCGCTCTACCAGCTCGAAGGCTCTGCCTGGCCCTCGCGACTCCAGATAAAAGTCGATATGTCCGGCGTGCTCTGCTTGCTCACCTACACCCTGACGCCGATGCCCGAAGCCGGCTCCACCGAAGTCGCTGCCAGCCTCGAACCCCTGGACAAGAAGTACAGCCTCTACTACCTCGTTACCTTCGGTCACATCAAGCGCAACTACGAGATGCTCCTCGTCGCCGGCCTCGCCAACCTCAAAGCCCACGTCGAAGGCACAGCCCCGCCCGTGTAGGTCGCTGGCTCTCAGTGACTAGCCGTCATCCCATCAGTGCTCATCGTCGAACTGCAGGAACCGTGGCCGAGGCGTAGCTGCGGCATTCATCCCGCAGTGTCATAGCGGCGTACGCCGCGAGCGTCTCAATCAAGGCGACTGGAACCAATAGCCCTCCGTATTTCGTCTGAATCCCGAAACGCACTTCATGAGAGGGACGCAGATATGCTCAGACGCGCACTTATCGGCCTCGGCGCCGTTCTTGTAGTCATGCTGGCGGTCGGCGCCTTCGCAGCCGGTGCTTTCGGCGGCAACGAAGACGGGGACTCGCCGGCGCAAGACCACGAAGGCATGCAGCGAGTCCTCGCCCCCATCGACGAAGCCGCCATCGAAACGCCCACCACCGGCACCGAGTACCGTCTCGTCGGCACGGCGGGCCTGCCCAGCGGTTGCGCCGAGCCCGGCCGGCTACGAGATCAACCGCAATAACCGCACTATCGACATCGAGGTCTACGTCTACGTCCCGGTGGACGGCCGCGTCTGCAGCGATATCTACGGCACTTACCCGCTAGCCATCGGCCTCGGCACAGACCTCGTGACCGGCGCCGAATACACCGTGAACGTCAACGGCACCGCCCTCACGTTCGTACCCAACATCTCGGTTGGCAGCAAGTAGGTCGGAGTCGATCGCCTTGCTCGCTAGAGCCGGTGGTAGCTGCGGGATTCATCCCGCAGTGGTCGAAACGCCAATCCCGCGCTTGGGCGCCATACACGTGTGCCTCACGGGTGTTGACAGGGTGGCATAAGTACGAACCAGAACCGGACGGTGGGAAGAACACTGCGGGATCGATCCCGCAACTGCAGCTACCGCGATGCCTCGGGCGGCCCGAATCGCCTGCGCGGCAACATGCCCGTTTGCCTCTTTGCCCGGGGCGGTGCTGGTGAGGTAGGGCCGTCAGGCCCGCTGGAACAGCAGCGCGACGTTGTGCCCGCCGAGCCCGATCGACGTGCTCATGGTCGCGTCGAGGTCCTGCGCTGGGCGTGCCTCGTTCGGCACGTAGTCGAGGTCGCAGTCCGGGTCCGGCACCTCGTAGTGCATCGTCGGCGGCAGCACCTGGTCGTGCAGGGCAAGTACGCTGAACACCGCCTCGATGGCGCCGGCCGCGCCCATCATGTGCCCTGTCATCGATTTGGTGCTGCTCACCGCCAGCCGGTAGGCGTGCTCGCCGAACACGCGCTTGATCGCCAGCGTCTCCACGCGGTCGTTCATCGGCGTGCCGGTGCCGTGCGCATTGACGTAACCGATGCGGTCTGGCTCCAGCTTCGACTTCCGCAGGGCCATCTCCATCGCCAGGATCGCGCCGCGGCCCGTCTCCTCGGACGCCACCATGTCGAAGGCGTCGTTGGCGCAGCCGTAGCCCGCAAGCTCGGCGTAGATGCGGGCGCCGCGCTTCTGCGCGTGCTCCATGCTCTCGAGGATCATCATCGCCGCGCCTTCGGCCACCACGAAGCCGTCGCGCCGCATGTCGAAGGGCTTGCAGGCGCTCGCGGGGTCGTCGCCCGGGCTGGCGACCGCGCGCAGGGCGTTGAACGAGGCGTATAGCATCGGCGTCAGGGGAGCTTCGGCGCCGCCGGCGATCATCATGTCGGCATCGCCGCGCCGGATGATCTCGGCGGCCTCGCCGATAGACCCCGCGCCCGTGGCGCAGGCCGAGACGACCGCCATGTTCGGACCCATCGCGCCCGTGAGGATAGCGACGTGGCCGGTGGAGGCGTCCGGCAAGAAGTTGGTCAGGAAGAAGGGGCTGATGCGGCGCGGGCCCTTCTTCTGGAGTGTGTGGAAGCCCTCTTCCAGCAGGACGTGAGCCGCCGGCGCCGGAGCCGATAACGACGCCGGTGGAAGGGCCCAGCCCATCGCCGATCTCGATGGCGGCGTCCTGCAGTGCTTCCAGGGCGGCCGCGCAGGCGAACTGGACGTAGCGGTCCATGTAGCGCGCCTCTTTGGCGGGAAAGTAGCGCTCCGGCGCGAAATCCTTGACCTCGCCCGCGATCGTCGACTCGTAAGCGGAGGCGTCGAACAGCGTGATCGGGCCGATGCCGGACTGGCCGGCCAGCAGGCTTTTCCAGGTGGTTGCGAGGTCATTTCCTAGAGGCGTGACGGCGCCAAGGCCGGTGACGACGACCCTTGTCATGTGTACCAGCCCTGTTCTAAATCCAAGTGGGGGAGTAGCCGTCGTTGTCCATCGCCGGTGCCCAACTATAGCACAGGCTTAGCCATATACTGGGCTCGATGCAACGTGCCGTGATCGTGCTCAACCCGGCCTCGCGCAACGCACCGCCTCGCTGGCGGCTCGAGGCCGCTGCCAGCGCTTTCGCCGCCGAAGGCTGGCAGATCGAGCTCCATGCGACCCATGCGCCCGGCCACGGCGTCGAGATCGCCCGCGAAGCCGCGCAGTCCGGCGCCACGCGTCGTCTTCGCCTGCGGTGGCGACGGCACGGTCAACGAGGTCGTCAACGGCCTCGCCTACACGGAGAGCGCCATGGGTGTCTTGCGCGGCGGCATGGGCGACGTCTTCGGCCGCGAAGTCGGCATCCCGCGCGCGCCGGAGGAGGCGCTGAAAGTCCTCGTCGATGGCGACCGCCGGCGCTTCGACCTCGGCCGCGCCAACGAGCGCTACTTCCTCATGATGGCCGGTGTCGGCTTCGATGCCGACGTCGTGCGCGCCGTGCCCCGTCTGCCCAAGAGTCTCCTGGGCTCGACCTCGTACGCGATCTGGGGCGCCGGCGTCATGGCGCGCTATCGCTCCGACAACGTCCTCCTGCGCATCGACGGCGAAGAGCGTGAGGCGCGCCTCTACTGGCTTCTCCTCGGTAGCACCCGCTCCTACGGCGGCATCATCCACATCGCCTCCGAGGCCGTGGTCGACGACGGCGTCCTCGACGCCTTCATCTTCGAAGGTCGCAGCCTCGGCCGCCTTGTCCACACCGCCACGCGCATTGTGCGTCGCAGTCTGCAGGGCGCGCGCGGCGTCACCTTCCGCCGCGTAAAAGAGCTCGAAGTCGCCACCCCCGGCCTCGGCGTCCAGGTCGACGGCGAGTACATCGGCGAGACCCCCGTGCGCTTCACCGTCGCCCCCGCCGCCCTCGACATCCTCCTCCCCCCGGGCCACGCCGCCGAGCTCTTCAGCCTCCCCGAGAGCAAGGGCCTCACGTCCAGCAGTTAGGGGGCGGGTAATCAGTTATCAGTTCTCAGTGGTTAGTAGTTGGTTCTTGGTCACGAGTGGTGGACTTCGGAGCACTGTTGGGCTCCGCGACGCCTGATGCGGTGTCCCCTCTCCCGCTGGGAGAGGGTTAGGGTGAGGGCTAGAAGCCACTCATGCGCTCAGATTCTCGTTTCGTCTCTGCTCAGCAGCGCGTCGCCGGCCTGATTCCGAAAGTCTAACTCGTCCTGGAGACCGTCCCAGCCTCCACTGCGTAAGTCGTCGCCGACGCAAGAAACGCCTCCGGCAACGCCGACCCCGAAGTCGCCGTGATCCACACCTGCTCGAACCCCGCCAGACCGCCTAGCACCGCCTCCCGTCGCTTCTCGTCCATCTCCGAGAGGATGTCGTCCAGGAGCAGCACCGGCGGGTCGCCGCCGCCGCGCAGCAGCTCCGCCTCGGCCAGGCGCAGCGACAGCGCCGCGGTACGAATCTGCGCCCGCGAACCGAACGAGGCCGCCGCGACGCCGTTGAGCAGGATCGCCACGTCGTCCCGGTGCGGCCCCACCAGCGAGAGCCCGGCCGCCGTTTCTCGACGCCTTTGCGCCGCCATCGCCGCCGCCAGCAGGGGCTGCACACTCGCCGCGGTGGCGTCCTCCGGCAATAGGTCCTTCCACTGCTCGCCCAGTTGGGGTTGGTAGGCCAGCTCCAGCAGCTCCAGCGCCGAGCCGCTCAGGCGCACGTGCGACTCCGCCGCCAGGTCGCCCAGCCGCCGGACCGCCCGGTGCCGCGCTGCCATGATCGTCGCACCTTCGCGACTGAACGTGTCGTCCCACAGCATCAGTTCATCGGTGCCGGCGACACCCTCCCTGATTCGTTTCAGTGTCGCGTTGCGTTGCTGCAGGATGCGGCCGTAGCGCTGCTGCGCCGTGTAGTAGGCGCGGTCGGCCTGGGTCAGCGCCGTGTCGAGGAAGCCGCCGCCGGTTGGCCGGCGGCCCCGATACGATATCGAGGTCGTCGGCCGTGAACAGCACCGCTCTCAGCTGGCCCACGAAGTCGACGGCGCGCCGGGCGATGCCGTTGACCCGAAACCGCTTGCCGCCCCGGCCCTGCGGCGCGCCCAAAGGCGACTGCCCCGCCACGATGGTCTCGATCTCGACCGCACCCTGGCGCCGCTCGACGCTGGCGTGCACGCGCGCGAACGGCTGCAGGCCCGCCTCCTGCCCCCAACCGATCATCTCGGCGTCCTGGCCGGCGCGCACCGACTTGCCGGTGGCCAGCAGCGCCACCGCCTCCAGCAAGTTGCTCTTGCCCTGGGCGTTGTCGCCGAGGAAGAGCAGGGCGCCGGGCGGCGGTTCGAGGTCGAGGCTGCGGTAGTTGCGAAAGCCGGAGAGCTGAAAGCGACGGATGTGCACTGCGAGGCGAGTATAAACGCCGTCCGAGACAGCAGGGGTAGCCGGGGCGGCAGGCCATGCCTGTCCTGAGCGCTGCCGGGGCGTGGGGGGTATCGCCCCCAATGCTTCTCTTCTCTCTCAGGAGTCGAACCAGCGCGACAGCGATGCGCAGCGCCGAGGTTCCCATGCGTCAGGCCGAGGCTCAGCGCATGAGAGGCTGCCAGCCCTCTCCTAGCGGGAGAGGGGACAGTCCATCAGGCATTTCGTTATAGGCAGCTTTGGCATGTTGGCGGACCAATAGACTCAAGGAACTGACAACTGACAACTGACAACTGACAACTGACAACTAACTACTTCGTCACGACAACGGACACCGCCCGCACCCACCCTGACTGCACCACTCCCCGAGAAACCCCAGCAGCCCCTGCTGATCCAGCGCCGAGTGCACCAGCCGGCGTCCCGAAACCGCGCGCAGGTTGGCCTCGAGAAACGCCGTCTTGCCGTAAGCCGGCGCCACGCCCAGGCCTTTTAGCAGTAGCAGCGCTTGTTCGTGCAGGCACTGATCCGATGCCGCGAACGGCAGCACCAGGTTCAGCACGACCTCCCGTGCCCGGTCCGGCCCGATCAAGGCCACACCCTGCTGCGCCACCTGCCAGCCCGCTACCAGCGCCTTCACCGAAGTAGCATTGGCAATGTTGCGCCTTACGAAGCTCGCCAGGTCACCCTCGGCACGCCCAAACAGCGCCGCGATCCCCGCCAGCCGCCGTCCCGGCCGGTTTGCCGGCCTGCCGCTGGATGCGAGCGCGGGCCTGACCGGCGCCGGCAGCTCGATGGCCGACTCGTGACGCTCCTCAAGCCCGGCGACATACGTGAGCGCCCCATGCAGGGTTGCGACGCCTTCGTCTTCCGGCGCCATGTCCAGGATCCGCCGCGCCAGCGACGCCGGAAACGCCGCCGCTAGCCTCCGGAAGCCCTCTCGGTCGCCGCCGACGCCAATCACGTCGAACAGGCCCCGCCAGATCGCTTCCTCTTCGCCGATTTCATCCGCCAGGGTCCGCAATGCAGCCGCCTTGGCCTCGAACCGCCGCAGGCCGGCCTCGCGCAGCACGCCTCGCACGCCTTCCTCACCCAGGCGCCAGACCGCGTCCCGGCAGGGTTCCCGCCACAGCGCCTCGGCCCCCAGCCAGCGTTGCAGCTCGTCCCGGCGGCTGTCGAACCAGGGCGCGAACGCGGCGACAGGCACTCGGGCACCGTTGCTGAGACAGGTCTGCGCGCCCTCGTCGGCCCGGAACACGACGTGCAGCGCGACGCCGTCGTAGGCCGGGTCCGTATCGTGGCCGTGGGCCCGAAACCCGCTCGACCGCACATGCAGCTCCACATCCCCTCGTACCGCCTCGCCATCGATCTCCAGCACGGCGTCGAGGAAGTCCGGCCCGGCACCGCCGCCCGCCCGCCCCGGGTTCACCACCCGCAACCCCCGCCCATCGACCAGGTTCAGCGCCCCCGCCGGATAGCGCTGCCCCGCCCAGATCCAGCTCAGCTCCGACTCGTCTAGCGGCTCCGGCGGCGGCTCGCTGAGCCACGCCCAAGTGCCCGCCCCAGCCTCGTAGCGGACGGGCTCCTCGGCGATGCGCAGAGCTTTGGCGGTAGTCATCAGTGGTCAGTTCTCAGTTGTTGGTTGTTAGTAATTGGTTTCAACACCAAGCCCGCCCATACAACTCTCCGAAACGCCCGATGGAAGGTCCCCTCTCCCAGCGGGAGAGGGTTAGGGTGAGGGCTAGCAGCCTCCCGTGCGCCTACCGAACTTGAAACTCGAAGCGGTTGAGCCTCCGTTCCTCCCGCCTCGTCCGGCTTGCCCGACACACTCTGGCAAGTTCACGGTTCCCCCTCGGCCTCTTCGACCCGCTCTGCCTCATAGGCAAACCCGGCCGACTCCGCCACCATCCCCAGCATGCGCTCCGAAACCCCGCGCGGCGCGTACATCCCCGTCTCCCACTCCGAGATCGTCTGCTGGCGCGTGCCCATGCGCTGCGCCAGCTCGTCCTGGGTCAGCCTCAGGTGCTGTCGCAGCGCCTTCACCTTGTCAGCGTCCCACGCCGGCCGCCGTCGCTTCGCCATGCCGCTCATCATACACGTTTGCGTGTAAGAGCCTACGAGATCAGGCGCCGCGCCGTTCGGGCGCCTGATTTTTCGGACGTGGTGTGGGCTATCGCGGGAACTTCTGGCCCGGATCGGTCGTAGTAAGAGCGAGGACATCATCCCAACGGCGCTCACTTTTTCCTGCCTGGCCCGCGCCGAGTCCTCTGTGGTCAAAGGGAGGTCGCTAGCCGGCCTCCCTTAATTCTTGCTTGCCGTGCTGGTTCTAAATGCAGGCAGGTCGATAGCCTCCACGGGCAAACGGGCAAACGGGCAAACGGGCAAACGGGCAAACGGGCAAACGGGCACGGGCAAACCCGGCAAATGGGCAACCAGTTGCCATGCGTGACCAAGCCCTATAGACGGCGCTGGTTGCCTTGTCATGCTGAGCCTGTGAAGCATCCACAGGGCGCCGTCGTGCCCGGCAGCACGTTGCGCCTGATGGCCTCGCGAATGCAGGAGCCGGGTTACCGGACGCAGCTCGGGCCGTTCGTCGTGAGCCCCCCAGATGCTCGCTAAAGGAGCTACCTACCGATCTGCCACGCTGCCCTAACGTTCATAGCCGCAATATTCGGGCCCTCAGACTCGTGCGAAACGTCAACGGGAGGAGTATCTTGCCCGTAGCAACCGCGTAGCGAGAGGAGCAGCGACATGACCAGCCAGACCCCAGGAATGAGCCCTTCCGAGAAGGTAGACGCCCTCGAAGAGAGCATGCTCCACGAGCTGGACGTGCGCATCGGCAAGTCGCCGCTGTTCGTCATGGGTGAAGCCGACCCCAGCCGCCCCGGCTACGAGTCCCACATGGTGGGTTCGAGCAACCCCAAGGACTACGCCCTCCAGGGCGACGACCCCCGGCTGCAGAAGATGCCGGAGAAGCCCACCCTGCTCGACTTCTTCAAGTACCGCTTCGGCCCCAACAACCACCTCCTGCAGTCCGCCAAGCACGCCATGAACGCCGGCCACGACGAGGAGACGATCCTCGCCTGCCTCCTGCACGATATCGCCGTCATCGGCTTCATCCGCAGCGACCACGGCTGGTGGGGCGCCCAGCTCATCGAGCCCTACGTGTCGGAGAAAGTCAGCTGGGCCATCCGTGCCCACCAGACCCTGCGCTTCTTCCCCGACCCCTCCATGGACTACGAGTACCCCGAGATGTACCTGCGACTCTTCGGCGAGGACTTCGAGCCCGAGGACTACATCAAGGAGAATTACGAGCGCATCAAGGACCACAAGTGGTACATGACGGGCCGTCTGATCACGATCAACGACATCTACTCCTTCGACCCCAACGCCAAGGTGGAATGGGAGGAGTTCGAGGACATCGTCGGGCGCAACTTCAAGCAGCCCGAAGAGGGTCTCGGCTTCGACAACAGCCCGGTCGCCCACATGTGGCGCACCCTGATCTGGCCCACTCGCTTCCTCTAGTAAGGCCCCCAAGCGACCTGTGTAGTGCCCCAGCATGCTGGGGCACTACTGTGTATCGAGATACAGGTTGCAGACCACACGACGCAAAACGGGCAACTCTTCGCAACCCCGTAGCCGGGGTGTCCACACCTCGGCGGTCATGCGCGCGACGGCGTCTCTTTGGCAATGCGGCCCCCTGGTCCGTTCGTCCTGAGCCTGCGAAGGACGAGGGGCCAGACGGCTGCAATCGCCCGTCCGATCGCATGAGACCACGACGCCTCGTAGAGTTGCTGGCACCTGGAGCGCGCGGATGTCACTGCGGGGTCAATCCCGTAGCTTCTGTTAGTACGCATTTCGGACATAGCTGCGGGTTTCAACCCGCGGTGGTCGTTGCGCCCCAGGGGCATTTGTTCGTGAAGTGTCCTCACCTATCATGGGCGCCATGACGAAGCTCCAGCAGCTCTTCGAGATCTACCCCGCCGACCCGCGCGCCACCATGCCCGTAGGCCTGCGCGTAGATAACTGGCTCTACGGTTCCGTCAGCGCCATGGACCCGGTCACCGGCGATTTCGAAGGTGACATGCGCGCGCAGATGCGGGTTGCAGCGGCGGCGATGAGACACGTGCTGGAGCGCGGCGGCATGCAGGCCGTGAACGTGACCGCCATCAAAGTGTTCACTTCCGATGCCGACCCGGATTATGCCGCGTCGCTCCAGGAGGGCTGGTATCCCGAAGGCTATGAGGCGACGTTGCAGCCCCGCCTGCCTTTCAGCAAGTTCGCGACCCTGAATGTGATCCAGGGTTCACGGCAGCACCTGGCGCCCCGGCAGCATCTTCGCATCGATTTCGCCGCCACGCAGGGCCGGAGCGAATGGGCTGGCAAGATGCGGTCGGCGGGGCCGATCTCACCGCCGGACGCCGTGCGCATCGGCCCCGTGCTCTGGGTCCCGGCCCTCACGGCAGCGGACCCGATCGAGGGATCGATGCCTCGTGGCGGCATCGAAGCCCAGGTCAAGGGCGCCTTCGACAATCTGGAGCGGCTCCTGGAGCGTGAAGGCGTCGGCCGCGGCCAGCTCCTGCGCATCGCCGGCTACATGCGCGACCTCAAGGACAAGGACCTCCTGAACAACGAGATGGTCGCCCGCTTCCCCGTGTGGGCTGAGAAACCCGTGCACAAGTACGTGCCCGCCGCGCTGCCACCCGGCGTTGAGTTCGCCCTCCAGGCCATCGCTGTCGAAGGCGCCGAGCGCCGCATCCTCGAAATCGAGGGCATCAAGCACAACGACCCCATCTCCCTCGGTGCCCAGGTCGGCAACGTGTTCGTCTCGTCGCGAGTACAGGCACGCCTCGAACCGACCGCCCGCGAGCAGGCCTCCCGCCTGATCGAGAGCCACGCCCGACGCCTCGTCGAGCACATCGGTGGCTCCCTGGACGACGTTACCCAGATGGTCTGGGGCATCGGCGACCCCGCCTTCGAGCCCGACGTCCGCGCCGAGTGCGCCCAGCGCTGGCCCCCGGAGCACCTGCCGCGCATCGACGTTATGCAGGCCGCCTTCCCCCACAGCCCCCTCCCTCGCCTCGAGTTCTTCGCCCTCCTCGAGGAATAGGACAAGAACGTGAAGTGCAGAGTGAAGGCCATTCCAAGGCACCCCGACAAGGCCGTGCCCGGGTCAGCGCCAACGGAGACCCCCTGACTCGCGTAGCCGAGGTGTCCTCACCTCGGCGGTCATTCGCCTGCGACCGTCCCTCCGTTCTCGCCCTCATATTGTTGGGTCGAGCACGCCGGGGACCTGGTGCGCCCAACCACGTGTCACCTCGGCCCTTGGGAGAGGGCCCGGGGGTGAGGGCAAAGACCCGCCTCCCGCGCAAGCTCGTACCGAAATGCGGATCTCCTCTCCGCCAGCGGGGAGGAGATGGCGGTAGCCAGAGGAGGGGTCGACCCTCCTTGTGCGCATCACACCGAGGCGGGGACGCCTCGGCTACGCCAGAGCCAGGGCCGGTGCGCGAGCCGTATCGCCAGCCGGCCGCCTGCCCTCTGCCCTCGTCCTCCTATCTCGTATCTCTCCGCACCACTAGACTCAGGCGATGGCCTCCGAGGAGCCTCCAGACTTAACCACCGCGCCCGCTGCCGGCGACGAAGGCCGGCGCTCCACCCTGTTCATCGCCGCCGCCGCCGGTGCGACGGCGATGTCGTTCAACGTCTGGTACCCCTTCATGCCCCTGTACGCCCTCGAGCTCGGCGCCAAAAGCGATGCCGACGCCGTAGCCTGGGTTGCCCTCGCGATCACGATGCAGGGCGTGACCCGCCTCGCCTCCAGCGCGATCTGGGGCGTCCTGTCCGATCGCTGGGGTCGCAAGCTCATGCTCTTGCGCGCCCTCTACCTCGCCAGTCTCACCTTCATGTTCGCCGCCGTAGCCCAGGCGCCGTGGCACCTCGCCGTGGCCACGGCCTGCCAGGGCCTGTTTTCGGGCTTCATCCCTGCGTCCGTGTCGTTGGTGAGCGTTCTCGTGCCGGACCATCGCCTCAATCGCAGTCTCAGCACCCTCACGGGCGCCCAGTACCTCGGCACCACCACAGGCCCCGCCCTGGGCGCCCTGCTCGCGCTGCTGTTCAGCTTTCGCACCACGATCGTCGTTGCCTCGGTCGTCCCCTTGATCACGGCGACGATGGTCCTGCTCTGGGTGCCGCGCGACCGGGTGGCGCCGCGCCGGACGGCCGCCGGCGAGAAGACCGCAATCGAGCCCTTCCGGTGGTCGCCGCAGTTCGCGCTCGGCGTCGGCGCCCTGTTCTGCGTCTACGCCATGAACGAGCTCATCCGCCTCTCGACGCCGATCGCCCTCAAGGCGATCAAGGACGGCGCCGATGTGGCGGGCGTCTCCGGCATCACCTTCAGCCTCGGCGGCCTCGTCAGCGCCCTCGGCGTCCTGTTTCTGGCGCCGATCGTGTTCAGGCCGGGCCGGGTGCGGGCGGGCTTTCGGCGCCGCCTGTGCCTTCGGCGCCGCCGGCTTCCTGCTCCTGGCCATCACGGACTCCGTGCCGATGTACATCGCCGGCTTCCTCATGATCGCCCTCGTGATCTCCTCCCTCGTGCCGGCGATCAACACCCACATTGCCAGCAGCGTCACGCGGTCGAGGCGTGGCACCGGCTTTGGCATCGCCGCCACGGCCCAGGCGCTCTCGTTCGGCGTCGGTCCCGCCGGCGCGGCGCTGTTCGCCGCGATCTCGTTTCACCTCGGCTTCGTGATCATCGCCGGGCTGTTCCTCGCGCTGGGCGTCGTCCTGTTTAGCTCGATTCGGGAGCAGCAGATGCTCTCTCGTGAGATCGGATAGCCTTCCGGCTTGATGCTTGCAGCCCTTCCCGTACGATAGCCACATGCTTGCACTGGGAATCGAGACTTCATGTGACGAGACCGCCGTCGGCATCGTCGAAGACGGCAAGAAGATGCTGGCCAACGTCATCGCCTCGCAGGCCGCCATACACGCGCGTTACGGCGGCGTCGTGCCGGAGGTGGCCTCGCGCCATCACCTGGAAGCGATGGTGCCCGGTGGTCAAAGCCGCCCTCGCTGAGGCGAAGTGCCAGCCCGCCGACCTCGACTGCATCGCAGTGACCGCGGGGCCGGGTCTGGCGGGCGCCCTGCTCGTCGGCCTCAACGCGGCGAAAGCGCTGGCCTACGCCTGGGAAAAGCCGCTGCTGGGCATCAACCACCTCGAAGGCCACATTTACGCCAACTGGCTTGAGATCGAGAAGCCGCCGGAGCTGCCCGCGGTGGTGCTCATCGTCTCCGGCGGCCACAGCGAAATCGTCCTGGCCCGCGACTACGGCGACTACGTCCTTTACGGCCGCACCCGCGACGATGCCGCCGGCGAGGCCTTCGACAAGGCGGCGCGCGTCCTCGGCCTCGGCTTCCCCGGCGGCCCCGCCATCGAGCGCACGCGCCCGCGAAGCCGGCCCCAAGCCGCCGCGACTGCCCCGCGCCTGGCTGGGCGAGACCAACGACTTCTCCTTCAGCGGCCTCAAGACCGCCGTCGCCCGTGTGGCTGCCGAGTCCGATGCGCCCGTGGCCGACATCGCCGCCGGGCTTCCAGACCGCCGTCATCGACGTGCTGACGAAGAAGGCCGTGCGTGTCGCGATGGAGACCGGCGCAGCCAGCATCATGCTCTCCGGCGGCGTCGCGGCCAACGGCCCCCTGCGAGAGCTCCTCCGCGAACGCTCTCCTGTGCCCGTCTGGGTGCCGCCGCCCGTCCTCTGCACCGACAACGGCGCCATGATCGCCGCCGCCGCCCACTTCCGCTACGAGACCGCCCGCGCCGGCCTCGATCTCGACGTGCGCGCCTCGTGGCCTATCGCAGGGTAGCTCCAAGCGGTAAGCCGTAAGCCACGAGCTGATGCTGCTGGGGCGTGGCGTGCTGCTGTGTAGCTCCAGTCTTGAAGCTTGCAGCTCGCGGCCGCTACGCTGCCGTTTGACACCTGACCACTGTCGCCTATGATGGCCCTTGTAGGCGTCCTTATGTCAGAGTCCCCCCATCCGACCACCGCCGCCATCCTTACCCTCGGCTGCAAGCTCAACATCGCCGATTCCGAGGTGATGGCGCGTCGCCTGCGCGATGCCGGCTGGGACGTGGTCGACCGCGCAACCGAGGCCGACGCCGTTATCGTCAACACCTGCTCCGTCACCCACAAGGCCGACCATAAGTCGCGACACCTCATGCGCCTGGCCCGTCGCATCGCGCCCAACGCCACGGTCGCCCTCACAGGCTGTCTCCTGGAGACGGCGCCGCCGGACAAGCTCGACGCTCTCGCCGCCGACCTCGTCTACCGCCAGCCGGACCAGCTTGCCCTCGCCGACAAGCTCATCGAGCTTCGCGGCGGGCCTGTCCTCACCCCTACCTACTCCCAAGGGCAGAGGGAGCACAGTAGTTCACGCTCGCTCTCCCCCTCTCCGCCAGCGGGGAGGGGGCCGGGGGGAGGGGTCTACCGCACCCGCGCCTTCATCGCCGCTCAGGAAGGCTGCAACGACGTCTGCGCCTTCTGCATCATCCCCAAGACCCGTGGCCGTGAGCGCTCGAAGACCGTTGCCTGGGTGGTCGAAGAGGCCCAGAAGCGCGAGGCCGAGGGCGTACGGGAGATCGTGATCACCGGCACCCAGCTCGGGCACTACGGCTCCGACATCGGCGTGCGCCTGTACGACCTCATGCAAGGCGCTCCTCGCCGAGACCTCGATACCCCGCATTCGCATGTCCTCCGTGCAGCCCCAGGACCTCGACGACGACCTCATCGCCCTTTGGGACAACCCGCGTCTGTGCCGCCACTACCACCTCGCCCTCCAGTCCGGCAGCGCCGGCGTGCTACAGCGCATGCGACGCCGCTACACCCAGGACGAGTACCGAAACGCCGTACACCGCCTGCGTGACGTCGTCCCGGACGTCGCGATCACCACCGACGTGATCGCCGGCTTCCCGGGCGAGACCGACGACGAGTTCGACGAGTGCTACGCCTTCTGCGAGGAGATGGCCTTCGCGGGCATCCATGTCTTCCCCTACTCGCAACGCAGCGGCACCGTGGCTTACAAGCTGCCCGGTCAGGTGCCCGACGACATTAAGAAGCAGCGCGTGCATCGCCTCATCGACCTCGCCTCGGGCATGTCGAAGGCCTATCGCCGGCGATACGCCGGTACGACGACCTCCGTGTTGTGGGAGACTCGACATGACGGCGATACCTGGGAGGGCCTGACGGACACCTACGTACGCGTGCGTGCCCGTTCAAACGCCAATCTGGCTAACCGGCTGACAGCTGTGCGGATCGCGGGGCTTAGTGATGACGGTCTCATCGGGGAGGTCATGGCGTGAACACGTTCAACCGAATCGTCCTCATTGTCCTCTGTGTGTTGCTGGTGGTTGCCGCGGTTGGGATCATCTCCCTGACCTGGACCATCCCTAACCGCAGCGTGAACTGGCTCGGCGACGCCGCCCAGTGGGTCGATGACCATGACGGCGACCTCGAAAAGGCCCTGCTGACCACGATCAGCGCCTTCGTCGGCCTCGTCGCCACCATCGTCCTCCTCATCGAGCTCATCCCCCGTCGCGGCCCCGCCGTGCAGGTCACCGACCTCGCTTCCGGCACCGCGACCCTCTCCGCCGCGGCGATCAGCCAGCGCATCGAAGAGGCCGTCGTGCAGGTGCCGCACGTCGCCGAGGTGCGCGCCAGCGTCAAGTCGAAGCGCAAGGGCGTCCTCGTCGCCCTCGACCTCCAGGTCGACCCCGAGGCCAACCTGGCGACCGTCACGGACGAAGCCTGTCACGCTGCCACCGAGGTGCTCACGGACCGCGTGCACGTAGCCCTCCTGCGCCCGCCGACCGCCAAGCTCCACTACCGCGAGCTACGCCTGCACCGAGGCGGCAGCCCTGCCACGCGTCGCACCACCCGTCCGGCCGTGTCGCCGACCCGCCCCCCGACCGAGCCCGATGCCGACATGGTCGAATCGCATGGTGGCGTCGCGGTCGCGGCCCCAGCCCGGAGCCTCCGGAGCTGCCCGAACACCTGCGGCGCGACGATGACGTCGAAGACGAGCCGAATAACCCGGGCGAGGAGAAGTCCACCTAAGCATGGCCAAACGTATCCCCGACCTGACCGCCGACCAGCTTCCCGCGTATATCGAGAGCATCCTCTTCGTCGCCGAAGAGCCCGTGGGCGTGCCGTTGCTCATGCAGTCGCTGCGCATCACCCGCGAAGCCTGCGAGGATGCCCTGGCGGAACTGGAGCAGCGCTGCTTTGAGGGCGGCACCCGCCTTCAACGCGACGCTGACATCGTTCAGCTCGTCACGGCGCCTGACGCCGGCCCCTACGTCGAGCGCTTCCTCGGCCTCGAAAGCCGTCAGCGACTTTCCGGCGCCGCCCTGGAGTCGCTCGCCATCGTCGCCTACCGCCAGCCCGTCACCCGCGCCACCGTCGAGCAGATCCGCGGCGTCAACTCGGACGGCGCCATCGCCTCCCTGATCGCCCGCGGCCTCGTCGAAGAGGTCGGCAAGCTGCCCAGCCCCGGCCGCCCCGGCCTCCTCGGCACCACGATGAAGTTCCTCGAGCACTTCGGCCTCACCAAGCCCACCGACCTGCCACCGCTGGCCAGCGCCGAAATGGCCGCCAGCCTCGGCCTCGACCTGGACGACGACGATGACGAGGACCTCGATGAGGAAGACCCGGCCGCTGACGCCGCCGACGTCGTCGAAGAAGAGCCCGAGCCCGTCGCGGAGTAGGCTCCTGTCCCGTTCGTCCTGAGCTTGTCGAAGGACGCGTATCGCCCGATGCAGACACGCGCAACCGAAGGTGCAGTCCCCTCGCCCTCTGGGAGAGGGTTAGGGTGAGGGCTTGCAGCGCTCGGCGACTACGAAGTCAATTGAAGGGTTGACCACCCCCGAAGACGTAGCCGAGGTGCCCACACCTCGGCGGTCGATCACGTGAGTGCGCCTCTCTCCACGAGGCCCCGACTCCTGTTCGGCCTCACCCGTCGAAGGGCATTATCTGGTGAACGAGCCACACGACACGAAATAACTTGTAAACTCCCAACCGCTCCGATACCCTCGTTGCCAGGGCGGGGAAGTGGAGCGACGCTGTGCTTCTGAGACTGCTGCCCCCGTTCATCGCAGCCTTCGCCCTCACCGCCTGCGTTGCCGACGTGCCCGATCAGCGGCCGTCCGCCACAATCCCTTCTTCTTCCTCCCCCACGACACCCACGGACGCCGTCGATGCCTCCGCCAACGCAGCCCGCGTCGAAACACCGGCCGGGACCGCCTCGTCACCGACCGCCACGACTGCACCAACGCGCATCCCCCAGCCTGTCGCCACGCCGCAGGGCACCACCGGTCTGGCCACGGATGAGCCCAGCGACATCCAGTACGACGAAGCCTGCCTCAACGCCGAAGACGATGATGCATCGCCGCCTGCCGCACGCCTCGACCCCACGCCCACCGAAGCGATCATCGAATACCCCGGCCCCTACGAGCCGATCTCCTTCACGCACGACGACACGCTACAAACCCTCCTCGACGCAGCCCTGGGCGACGAGGCCGATAGCTACGCCTACTACGTCAAAGACCTCACGACCGGTCGCGGCGCCGTGCACGACGGCGATGGCGTGTTCAACGCCGCCAGCCTGTTCAAGCTCTTCGTCATGTACGAGGTCTTCCACCAGGAGAGCCTCGGCCTCATCGATTGGGACGACGAGCTCGTCGTCACGCCCTACTACGACGCCTACGCCCTCTCGCCCCGCGTCACCGAGCTCTGTCAGGTGATCACGGTCGGCGACGCTATGGAAGCCATGCTCTCGGTCAGCGACAACGCCGCCGCCGTGCTGCTGCAGGACCTCGCTGGCTCTTACAGCATCAACACCGCCATCGAGGCGCTCGGCCTCCAGCACAGCGGCCTGTTCGAGGACGGCCTGCCGGTAACAGTCGATGACCTCGGCCTGCTCATGGAAGCCATCGCCACGGGCAACGCGATTAGCCCTGAGGCCAGCGCCGACATGCTCAAGCTCCTCGACCACGACGTGTTCGAGAACGGCCTCGTCAGCGGCGTCCCGGACGGCACCGTCGTCGCACGCAAGACCGGCAACTGGTCGGACGCCACGAACGTCGCCGGCGTCGTCTACGCGCCGTCCGGCCCCTACGTCTTCGTCGCCCTCACCACTAACCCCTACGAGACCGACATCATCCAAGCCCTCTCGACCGCCACTTATGGCTACTTCGAGGCGCTCAGCGCCCAGACGGCGCCGTAAGCGTCATATCTCGCCGGAGACGCGTGCCAGGGCCGGTAGGATTGTGCTTTCCCAGCCGTCGCCCATGGCCTTGAACGCCTGCTGGTCCATCGGCTTTGTCAGGTCGAATCCGCTGTGCTCGAAGAACAAGCGGGTGCCGTCGCCCTCAGGCTCCAGTCGCCAGGAGAGGGTCCAGTAGTCTGTGAAGGAGTAGACGATGCGCCGCTCGTGCTCCACTTCGAGGACTGTACAGGGTTGCAGTCCCCACTGGCCCATGTCCATCGTGAACTGATGGCCGATGGACGGCGAAATGTCACCGGGTGCCCACCAGCGCTCCAGCAGGCCGGGTTCGGTCAGCGCTCGCCAGACCTTGCCTGGCGGATGAGGGATGTATTGCTCGATCTGGATCGAGGTTGTCTCGGTATCGTTCATGAAGGGTCCTCCTCATCGAGTAGCTGTGCCAGCGCGTCGATGCGGTCGCGCCAGTAGCGTTCGAACTGTTGTAGCCACTGCGTGACTTCAGCCAGCGGTTCCGGGTTGAGGCGGTAGTAGCGCTCCCGGCCAACGGCCTCGTCTCGTACCAACTCCGCCTGACGCAGCACGCTCAGGTGCTCCGACACGGCGGGGCGGCTCAGGTCGATGTGCCGTGCCAGATCGCCTGCCGTCCTGGGGCCGTTAGTTAGGAGCTCCATGAGCTGTCGTCGCACTGGATTCGCCAATGCCGCAAACGAGTCAGTCGCCACTGCGCCAGGATATGTCGGAAACACCCGACATGTCAACTATTCCCGACGCATTCTCGAATTACCGCGTCAGGGCGATGACCTCCGGAGGGATCTCGTCCACGACGGCGGCCTCTACCCGCGATGATTGAACGACAATGCGTTCGCCGGTCTCTGTCTCGATAGTCGTTTCCTGGTGAGTGACCATCCCGTCCGAGTCAATGACCAGACGCAAGATAGATGCCACGGCACCAAGGTCGCCATAGAACGGTACGGCGTAGGACCCCGGCTCGGTCATACACCTTTGAAAGAAACAATCCCTGATGGACTGCTTCTCCTCTTCGGTGAGCTCGCGACGTTCTTCCATGCGGCCAACGATCGTGTCTTCGAAGTGAGCCTGATCGAGCACGGATTCGACGACCACCTCCGACACGGTCTGACTCACCGGGACGATCTCGCCTGTCTGTAGTGCCTCGATGTAACCCTGGATGCGTCCCTCTGGGTCGCCAATTACGTGCATGTCCTCCGGCACCTCATCCTCTCGAAATAGCCGGTCGGCCTGCACATCGTAGATACGTGATGTCTTGCCCTCCGTCACGGTGGCAAGAATCGGGTTGCCGGACATATCGGTCACGAGACTGTACGCCCTCACAAAGGTATCGTTCGGCCCGGCCTCAACCCAGGACTCGCGCACGTAGTTTTCCACCGGTATGCCATTTGCAGCGGCGATCTGCGATGACTTTGGCCCGTGACGTTCGTACGTCTCTACTCGGGTGTATAGGACCTGTCCCGCGTCGAGTGGTTTCATCGTTTGGACCTCGCGCAGGAATGCCTCTACAGAACGACCGTCGACGGCTGCTTCCCGAGGCAGGTCAACCTCATCGGTGCCCCCGTCGCGCTGAGTGAACATCAGGATGACGAGAACCGCCACGAACAAAGTTAAGCCGGCTCCAGCACCCGCTATGACGAACGGTGAACCGAGTCGTGGCGCAGGAAGAAGCGGCCAGAGCGACCATCGCCGCTTCGTCGGGACACCCGCTTTAGCCTGCTCCTGCGCCCAAACCACCGCTTCTTTGCGATTCGCTACGCCCAGCTTCGAGATGATCTCGGCCACGTGATAGCGCGCCCCGGCGAACGAGATCCCCAGCCGGGCCGCGATCTCCTCGTTCGTCAGGCCCTCCTCGATGAGGTTGAGCACCTCCCACTCTCGCGGCGTGAGCGGTCCCTCGTAGCGCGGCCGTCCTGCGGGCATCGATCACCTCCAGTAGGTCTGCAACGACACTACCAGTCGAAAGCAAAAATTACCCTAGCCGAACATCTGCTCCGCCTTGGAATCGCCTGCTCATTCCGTTTGGACCTGAGCCGGTGTTCTTCTGCCTCGGCGGGCGAGCCGGTTCGCCAACCTGTAGTGCCCCAGCATGCTGGGGCACTACAGGGGAGAGCGGTCCTATCCAAACTGAGGTCTCGACCGGCGTAACACGCCGCGTAGCAGGCGCCCCCCTCTCTGTGGAGACGGAGAGGGGGTGTCGACCGCAGTCGACGGGGGTGAGGTCTCCCTCGCCCCGAAGCGCCTGCGGGCATCTCGGCGTCCTTCGAGAGCCTCAGGACGAACGGTTTTAGACCAGCCGGTGTGAGGGCCAATTCCCCGCTACGCAGCCCGATGCGCACCTCTCCGCCAGCGGGGGGCGGGGAGGGGTTGTTACCCCCCGCTGCCCTCCACGGGCACCTCGACGGCGGCAAGCTCGCCCTCGATGCGCTGGCGCAGCGGGTCCGCGGGCGTGCCGAGGCGTCGCCAGTCCTCGCCGTGTTCCAGCACCTTCTCGGCGCCACGGATCTCCGTGTACGGCAGGCTCGGGTCCAGCGCTGGCGGCTCGATGCCGTTGGCGTAGTCCTTCGCCGCCTTCAGGAGGATCTTGCGCATCGTGATGATCGATTTGTCGGTCGTGCCCAGGTGCTCCTGCGAGCGGTCCCAGATCTCGCCGGGCGACTCCGTCACCATGAGATCCTGGCTGCCGAAGTCGGAGACGCCGGAGTAGAAGGGCGAGTTCGCGTAGTCGCGGTCGACCTGGTAGTCGTTGTCGGGCCGCCACTGCCGCTGCGTCGTGATGTTGCGCAGCAGGTTACGGCCGCCGCCGCGGTTCGTGTACGGCGTGTTGTCGAACAGGCCTTTGCCCTCGACGCCGGACAGTCGCAGCGCCATGCGGTCGGCCTCGCTCGGGTCCTTCGTCCAGAAGAAGAAGTAGTTGCTCGTATCGTCGATTGGCACGCACAGGCCGCCGCCGCCCACGTACGGGATGTTCGCCACGACCGACGTGTACGGGATCGCCCAGGCCGTGATCCGCACGTGCGTGTTGCCGTTGGGCGTCTGGCGGATGCCGGCGTATTTGTAGCCGTACCACTCCTCCTCGACCTCGAGCTCGGGGTGGCGGTCGTGCGCCCAGATCTTCATCGACATGTCGAAGCTCGGGTAGCCGCCGGCCGACGTCCGTGCCGTCGTCCGGGTAATCGTGCGCGCCCCGGAACTGATGCAGCCACGAGATGTGGGAGGTGTCCAGGTTGCCCTCCATGCGCTGCACCCAGTTGCAGTAGCCGATGATCTTGATCGCGAACCACTTCTCGCGCGGCACCGCATCGGAGCCGAAGTCGCGGAAGCCGGTCATCTTCTCCGGCGGCCCGAAGTAGGCCCAGACGATGCCCGCCGGACTCGTGCGTCGGGTAGGCGGCGATGCGTACCTTGTTCTTGAAGTTGCTCTCGGCCGGCTCCGACGGCATGTCGACGCACTCGCCGTTCACGTCGAACTTCCAGCCGTGATAGACGCAGCGCAGCCCCGCCTCCTCGTTGCGCCCGAAGAACATCGAAGCGCCGCGGTGCGGACACGCCTGCTTGAACAACCCGACGCGACCCTCCGTGTCCCGGAACGCCACCAGGTCCTCGCCCAGGATCCGTACACGCACGGGCGGGCTATCGGGCTCAGGCACCTCGCTGGAGAGCAGCGCCGGCGTCCAGTAGCGCCGCAGCAGGTTCCCCATCATCGTCCCCGGCCCAACCTGGGTCAGAATCTCGTTGTCTTCCTTGGTCAACATGCTCCAGACCTCTTTCGACGTAACGTTAGGGTGAGGGTAATAGTAGCGCGTGAGCGCAACAAGTCCCGTACTGCCTTTACATACGACTCCGAATTGCCCTCGAATGTTCGAACTCGGTACAGCCAGTCCCCTCGCCCCTTGGGAGAGGGGAGGTGAGGGCTGACAGCGTTTCGGTCTACAGATGAGCGTTTGAGCCGCTGCTTACCCTCACCCGGCCAACGGCCAACCTTTCCCTGTCAGGGCGAGGGATACGTGTCGCCTACCGCTCGAATCAGGTGCGCGTCAGCTTGAGGGACGCCCACTTGAGGGACGCCCGAGGGAACCCGTAGCAAGTTCCCTCTACCCCAACCGGTGAGGTGCCCTGATTCGCGCGCATGAAAAGGGGCGGCCCCGCCCGAGGCCGCCCCTGCTGGAGGAAGTTCTACTGAAGCCGGTTCGCTAAGCCTTGACCGACTTGCGTACGGCGAAGGCGCCCGCCGCCATCAGCACGGCCCCGAAGCCGAGGCCCGCGAACGTCACGGCGTCACTGGAGCTGCCGCTGTCGAGCAGGCCTGCGCTGCCGGTGTTCGGCGGCACGATGCCTGAGACTTGCGTGCTTGCCTGGCACTCCGCCGACTCGCTGCTGGCGTGAACGACGACCGTGCCGGAGCTGGAGCCGAAGTGCACCGTCACCACGGCTGTGCCGGAGCTGTCGGTCGTCGCGCTGGAGGACGAGAGGCTCGCGTCGCCGGAGACGACCTCGAAGTGGACCACGTAGCCGGACAGGGCCTGCCCGCTCGTGTCATGCAGCGTCGCCGCGACGGCGGTGCTGCTACTGATTTTGACGTCGATCTGGTTGACCGCACACACCATCGTGGTCTTCGGCGGCGGGTACTGGGCCGACGCTACCTGGGCGACCAGGAAAAACGCGGCGGCTGCCGCGATAGCGGCGAAGAGGCTTCCTTTTCTCATCTGAATTGTCTCCTTACATCGACCTCAACGTTCTCAAGCGAGAGGTGTTACAGCGTTAAGTGTTGGACGTCGACTTTTCGTGCCGCATTTCACGGATCAGGCGCAGGGTTTCCTCCATGTGGGCCAATACGTCGTCTACCGAGACATCCGGCTCGGCGGGCTTGGTCGGTGCTACGGGCCTCGTCGACGCCACCGGCGCCGGTGTTGGCACTTCGATGGCGCTCAGGCTCGGCTTCGGCGGCTCCGGTGTCAGCGATGGCTTCGTCGGCAGCACGGGCTCCCAGTCGTTCACCGCGGGCGCCAGCGGTCGCTCGTCCGGCTGCACCACGCGCAGGTTGTTGCGCAATGAAGCCACCCGGCTACGGTAGTCCGGCGTATCGAAGCCATTGGGTGCTGCCGCAGGCATCGGCGGGGCGCTCGGAAGCCCCTCTTGCGCCAGTCGCACCACCGCCGGCTCTGCCTCCGGCGCACGCGGCCGAGGCTTGTTGGGGTCCGGTGGCTTCGGTGTCCCTTTGCGGAAGGCATCGACCGTGAACGGCTCGAGCGTGGGCACGGGCGTCGCCGGCGGCGCGTAGACGGGCTCGATTCGCCGCGCCAGCTCCGATGCCGGCTCGGGCGCCTTCGCTGCGACGCGCTTCGGTGTCTTGATCCCGTTGAGCACGGCGCCCAGCGGCAGCGCGTCGACCTCCATGAGCATGCCCAGCGCCTTGTTCACCTCTCGCGAGCGCGTCCTGCCGGCGTTCATCACCAGCAGCGTTGCGTCCGCGTTGCGGGCCAGTAGCTTGGTGTCCTCCGCCTCCAGGATGGGGGGCGAATCGAAGATCACGTAGTCGGCCATCTCTCGCA
This sequence comes from uncultured Chloroflexia bacterium, assembly GCA_963768705.1. Classification (GTDB taxonomy): domain Bacteria; phylum Chloroflexota; class Dehalococcoidia; order DSTF01; family WHTK01; genus WHTK01. The sequence goes on along the minus strand of CAVYJE010000027.1, from coordinate 27,915 downwards.
GCGAGGCGATGATGTCGCCCAGACGCGGCAGGGCCAGCAGCTCCTGCGGATTCGGCGGCAGGATGCCGGCCGGCAGGAGGAAGAGGTTGCGTTCGTTCGTACGCACCACTGCGAGCTGCGGCGTGTGCAGGTAGTTCAGCAGCAGGCCCGAAAGCCCCAGCGAGGACGCGCTGGCGTTCGTGCTGCGCAAAGACGACCAGCGCAGGTCGCCGTCGACCAGGATGACCTTGTGGCCCATCTCCGCCAGCACCGTCGCCAGGTTCGCGGCCGTCGTCGACTTGCCTTCTTCGGGTCCGGCGCTCGTCACGAGTACGGTACGTACCTCAGGTCCGCCGCGCGCTTTCAGTGAGGTCGCCAGCTCTTGGTAGGCCTGGAGCGCCTCCGGGTACTCGTCCGTCGGCAGGGCGGAGCCGGGCGACTGCCTGAACCGCCCGATCGCCCCCAGCGTCTCGAGGTCGACCCGGCGCTCCACGTCGTCCGGCGTGCGCAGCCGGTGTCCTCGCAGGTCCAGCGCCAGGCCGGCCGCCAGCGCGGGCGCCAGTCCCAGAGCGGCGCCTCCCGCAATCACCGGCGAAAGTCCGTCCAGCGCATATCCTGCGCCTGCTCCCGCCGCAGCCGATGGGAGCAAGAGCCAGGATTGTCTTACAGCGAAATCAAGGGTTGAGCGAAGCACCACGACAGTCCCTGCCTTCTTGGGGCCTCGCGTCTTGCCAGGCCAAACTGAAATCCATTCACTGCCTACAACGCGCATCCGCGAGATGTGTTTCGGGTTAGCACCTAGGGGTTGCTACTTACTCATACGTCCTACACACCGAAACAGCCTGCCACCCATCGCGTTTCAACTAGTACCGGGCCGCACGCCCGCAGGACGCAACTCTTAAGACAAGGACGTCAGCAGTGATCAACGTCGCGACCGGACAACGGCGCTCTGGTGCGCCGGAGCTCACCACCAGCGCCATTCGCCTGCGCATCGCGGGCGCTGTCCTCTTGACCCTTCTACTCTTCATCGGTGGCGTCGAAGCCTACCGGGCTTACACCTTTTACTCCGACGTCCAGGCCACGCGCAGCAGCCTTCTCTCCTTACGGGACGAGCTCGACCTCGGCAGCCTGCAAGACTCGGAGGCCGAGGTGCTCGCCACGCAAGCCCAGCTCGAAGACGCCCTCACGCGCGCTCAGTCGGCTCGCCGGTTCGTCCTTAGCGACCCCCTGCTCAAGGTCGCGCGCCACCTGCCCGTGCTCGACAAGCAGGCGGACGGCCTCACCTCGCTCGTCCTCGCCGCCGAGGACTCGACGCGCACCGGCATGCTCGCCTCGGACGTGGCCCTCGCCTTCTCGCAGCAGACGGACGACCCCAACCTCACGTCGATCCAGGAGGCCCTCGCCTTCCTCGATGCCCAGCAGGCGCCCATGCAGGCGGTGCAGGACAGCCTCGCGGGACTCCAGGCCGAGTATGCCGCGCTGCCCGATGGCCTCATCGGCCCCCTCGGTACCGCCAAAGTGCAGCTCGGCGACTCGCTCGCCAAGCTCGATGCTCTCGTGACCGGCTACGACCGCGCCGAGTCTTTCTTGCCCACCCTCCTGGGCTACGAGGGCCAGCGCACCTACCTCGTCTTGCCCCAGAACGACACGGAGCTCTTCCCCTCCGGTGGCCTGATCTCCAGCTACGGCGTCGCCACCTTTACGGATGGCGAGCTGGGCGACATGCAGTTCGAGTACTTCGAAGCCCTGTTCGACCGCTGGCAGACCGAGTCCAACGGCGAGTACGTCGCGCCGCCCGCGCCGCTGGCCAACTACCTCAAGCAGGGCTACTCGTGGGGCCTCGGCGAGGCGGGCTGGTACCCGGACTTCCCCACGACGTCGCGGCTGGCAGCCGACTTCGTGCAGAAGGGCGGCGCCCCCGCCACGGATGGCACCATCGCCATCGACACCTACTTCATCCGCACCCTCCTCGACGAGATGGGTGCCGTCTACGTGCCCGGTTACGACGTCACCGTGGACGCCGAGAACTTCCAGGAGCTCACTCTGGAGCTCACCCGCGATGAGTGGGACGTACCGGTGGAGGACCAGAAGGCCTTCCTCTCAGACCTCTCCGAAGCTCTGCTCAAGCGCATCTTCTCGACCCCGAAGGAGCAGTGGGTAGACCTGCTTAGCGTGCTCGACCGCATGGCGCAGGAGCGTCACCTCCAGATCTACCTCAACGACCCCGAAATGCAGGCCCTCTCGATCGACTACAGCCTCGATGGCTCCATCGAGCAGCCGCGAGGACAGCGACTACCTCCTCGCCGCCGACACGAGCGTCAACAGCACGAAGCTCAACATGATCCTCAAGACGTCCCTCAACGTCGACGTCGATCTCACGGACGACGCCGTCGGCGGCTAAAACGGTCTCATACGCGATCCAGAACCCGTTCCCGCAGTGGGCTGACGGCCGCGACCCGGAGCTGGTCGCTCGCCTCATGTTCAACGGTGTCTACGGCAGCTACCTGCGCGTGTACGCCCTTGAAGGCTCTTCCCTGAAGGACGTGAGGTTCGGCGGCCAGACCGTCGGCGCCGAAGCCATCGAGAACGAGTACGGCTACACGACCTTCGGGCGCTACTTCCCGGTCCTCCCCGGCACATCGGCGAAGCTCGACGTCTCGTACGAGACCCCCGGTGTCATCGCGGCCGATGGCGACCTGCGCACGTACAAGCTCTACGTCCAGAAAGAGGCCGGCACCGAGGCCACGCCCCTCACGCTCAACCTCAAGCTCCCCGAAGGCGCCCACATAGAGTCCGTGCTGCTGGACGGCAAGACCTACACCGGCGGCCTCAAAGTCACGCACAGACCTGCGCACAGACCGCCTCATTGAGGTCACGTACCGTCTGCCGTAAATCGATAGCTTCGATTCGCGGTGCGACAACGCAAGCTGCAGGATTCATCCTGCAGTGTCATGCGTCCGGCGTGCGAAAGCACGTACGCGGCCGGATGGACTTGTGATGGCGTATCGGCTACTCTTATGGCGTTATAAGGCCGAGTCCTTCTTCGGAAGGAGCGGGGGAACCAATTCCCGGGGTGTAGTTCTCGCAAGAGGACGGGGCAGCAGATCTCTTTCAGCCCTAACCCGACAGCTAACCTCGTAGGCCACTGAAAGAGGATGGGTTTTCGGTTAACAGCCGGAGGACGTCCTCCGGCTGTTTTTGTTTTCGAGCGGCCGGAACGCCTCACTGCCACCGGACCCCCTCCTCCAGCAGGATATGGAGGATTGGCTCATGACCCGCGATGTTGTTACCTTTTCCGCCCAGATTGGCTCCGGTGGCCACGAAATCGCCCAGGAAGTCGCGACCCGGCTGGGGCTGCGCTTCTACGACCGCGAAGTGATCTCGCGCGCAGCCGAATTGAGCGGCGTCTCTCCGGAGACGGTCGCTGGGGCCGAACGCTGGCCCAGCCTTGTCGAGCGTATGGTGGAGCACCTCACGACCACGGCAGTTGCCTCCGATGGCTTTCTGATGTCACCGATTGGCGGGAGCGTTCTGACCATGCGGTCGTCCGCGGACTACCGCGCCCTGATCGAAGAGGTCGTGCGCAACCTGGCAGACGAAGGGAGTTGCGTCATCGTCGGCCACGCCGGCCAGGCGATCCTGCGTGACACGCCCGGCGTCTTCAAGGTGCTCGTCCACGGCGCCCGCGATGTGCGTGCTCAGCGAGTCGCCAGGAGCGAGTCCCTTTCGTTGGCGGAAGCCACTCAACTCCTATCTGACGACGACTGCCGGCGAACCAAGTTCTTCAAGTGCGCCTACGGCATGGATTGGCTCGGCTCCGGCGCCTACGACCTGACGATCAACGGCAGCGAGATCGAGATGGCCACGGCGGCGGATTGGGTTGTCGCAGGCCTCAAGGCTCGCGACCGCCAGCTCGCTCCGGCCTAGGACGCCTACCTCAGCTTCTTGCGACAACAGCCGCCGGGGTGGTTACTCGACCGCCCCGCGGCGCCGCTTCTCCGACGCGATGATCTTCGCCACCTCGCTCGCGGCCTCTTCGAGCTTGCCAGTCTCGTTCAGCACCACGTAGTCGAAGTCCTTCGCCGCTTCGAGCTCGGACGCCGCGATCTCGGTGCGGCGCTGCTGCTGCGCTTCCGTGTCGAGGTCGCGATCCCGCATGCGGCGCACGGTCTCCTCGACGCTCCCGGGCGAGACGAAGATCAGCACGGCGTCCGGAAACAGGCGCTTCAGCGTCGCGGCGCCTTGCACGTCCACGCGCGCGATCACGTCGAGGCCGAAGCTCAGCGGGTCCTCGATCTCGATGCGCGGCACGCCGTAGCTGTGCTCGTACACCGTCGCGTGCTCCACGAAGCCATCCGTATCCAGGATCGTCTGGAACTCCGGCGCGCTGATGAAGTGGTAGTCCTTGCCGTTCTCCTCGCCGGGGCGCACCGGTCGGGTCGTCACCGTCACCACCTTGTGCATCGTGGGGTACCACGTGCGCAGGACGTCGCAAACGGAGTCCTTGCCGGCACCGGAAGGACCGGAGAGCACGATCAGCAGCGCCGGCTCTCGCGGCAGCAGCGGCACTTCGAGGTTATTCTGCAAGTAGCTCGTCTCCCAGTAGCTCGCGGCCCGTCGCCGCATCCAGCACCCTCGCGCCGAGTCCACTCGGCGGTGCTTCCACCAGCTTAGCGAAGAAATTCGGGAAGGTCTTGGCCACGCAGTTCGGCTCCCGGATGCGCATGCCCGGTACCTTCAGGCCCAGCGTGGCGAAGCACATGGCGATGCGATGATCGTCGTACGTGTCGATCTCGGCGCCGTGCAGCTCGGAGGGCGCGATCGTCAGCGTATCGCCCTCTTCGATGACCTCGGCACCGCACTTGGTCAGTTCGGTGCGCAGCGCAAACACGCGCTCCGATTCCTGCACGCGCAGCCGGCCGAGGTCCGTGAACCGCGACGGCTTCGGTAGCAGCGAAGCGATTGTGATCGCTGTCATGATCGCGTCGCCCAGGTCGTGCAGGCGCGAGACGTCGGCGTACTCGATGCCGTCGTCCGAGAATCGGCGCAGGTACTCGACGAAACGCGCGTCGATCTGCCAGTCCGACTCGGGCCAGTTGTTCACTTGCAGGTGCGTCTCCGGGAACAGCGCGCCGGCCGCCAGGAAGTAGCTGGCGCTGGACGCGTCCGGCTCGATCCAATACTCGCCGCCGTGCTCCGGGAAGGCTTCGATCAGCCTCGTCGTCATCGCCACGTAGGCTGACTCGTCCGCATCATCGCCGGTGACCGTAACCTGCCAGGCGCCGTGCTTCGCCGACAGCAGCAAGGCTGACGCGAATTGCGAACTCTCCTCGATGCTCACGCTGCACGTCCGGGACATCGAGCCCGTCTCGCCGGAGAGCGTCGCGGGCAGGTGGCCATTCTCGGCGCTGATGCGGTAGCCGAGCTGGCCCAGCGCGTCGAACAGGGCGCCTTGCGGCCGCTGGTGCATGCGGGCGGTACCGTGCACGCGATAGCTGCCGTTGCCCAGGCAGAGCATCGCCGTGAGGAAGCGCGCCGCCGTGCCCGCGTTGCCCACGTAAATCTCGAGCGGGTCCGAAGGCGTGCCGGAGCGTGGGATCTCGCCGCCGCGACCCGAGACCGCGATCGTGCAGTTGCCTGCCTCCGACGCGTCGGGCTCCACGCTGACCTCGAAGCCCAGCGTGCGCAGCGCCTCGACCATGATCTCGGTGTCCTCACTCCACAGGGCGCCGTGCAGGATGGTCAGGCCCTCACCCAGGGCCGCGAGGATCAGCGCCCGGTTCGTGATGCTCTTGGAGCCGGGTATCGTGACGCGCACGGGTGCCAGTGCGGCCGGTGGGACGATCTCGACCAGGTCAGGAAGCGCCATGGGAAATAGCTTAGCCCACTCACGGGCTTTCGAGCTGCGACGCGGCGGTGGCGTGCAAACTAGACATAAAGAGTAGAGTTGGCCATCTGGTTTACGGAAGCACCCGGTCAACTCAATCCCCTTTGCGTCGAGCCTCCATTGCGCTTGAATGGTGCTTCCGTGGACGTCGAGAGGGAGGTTTGGCGCACAGATCATGAGACCTAGCTGGCGCAGTTAGAAGCCGTCCGGGTTGGACTTACCGTGAGGAGAAGTTGTGATGAAGGCAATTGTTTACGACCACTACGGCTCATTCGAACTGCTGCACCTCAAGGACATCGATAGGCCGGCACCCAGGGACAACGAGGTGCTGGTGCGCATCCACGCCGCCGCGCTGCACATCGGCGATTGCTTTGGCGTGAAAGGCTCCCCGCTTCTCATGCGTACGGCGACCGGCCTCCTGAAACCCAAGTACGGCGTGCCTGGCTACGATCTCGCAGGCGTCGTCGAGACAGTTGGTCCAGCCGTGACGCTCTTCAAGCCCGGCGACGAGGTGTTTGGCGCCGCCAACGGTACCTGCGCCGAGTACGTCAGCGCCGCCGCCTCGAAGCTTGCTCTCAAGCCCGCCAACCTCACCTTCGAACAGGCAGCGAGTCTCCCGACCTCCGGCCTGGCTGCCCTCCACGCCCTTCGCGACGTGGCCAAGGTGCGTCACGGTCAGGAGGTCCTCATCAACGGCGCATCGGGAGGCGTCGGTCACTTCGCTGTTCAGATTGCGAAGTCGTTTGGGGCGGTCGTCACCGGCGTGTGCAGCTCGGGAAGCCTGGACATGGTCCGCTCACTCGGCGCGGACCACGTCATCGATTATGCACAGGAGGATTTCACTCGGGGTGCCAAGAAGTACGACGTGATCTTCGACAACGTCGAGAACCGCTCCCTCGCAGACTGCAGGAGCGCGCTGACGCCTGCCGGCACCCTCGTTCTCAACAGCGGAACCGGTGCTCAGGGAATCGAGATGCTGGTTCGTCTGTTCAAGCCCCTGGTGATCACGCCGTTCGTAGCGACAGAATCTCCGGCGCTACCTCTCTGTCCCGAAGCATGAAGACCTGGTGGTCCTGAAAGACCTCGTCGAGGCCGGCAAGCTCAGGCCGGTGATCGATAGGACCTACACGCTGGAGCAGACGCCGGACGCCCTCCGGCACATCGATGGCGGCCACGTGCACGGCAAAGTGGTCGTCACAGTGGGGAGCGGCGGCGGTTAGGGGCTAGTCGAGGTCGTCGAGGTCCTTGCGGCGGCGCTTGAGACGGTCGGCCTCTTCGTCCTTGCGCCCCTGCTCCTCCAGGTAGCCCGTGAGCTCCTTGGCGCGGTTCTGCAACAGCGTGCCCGTGAGCATCGTCATGAACGTGTCGGTCGAGTCCGGGTAGTCGGCCACCGGCACCGGATCGGGGTGCCGCGGCAGTTCCTCGAGGAACTTGTCGCGCGACATCTGCGTGTCGGTCAGGGACTTGAATAGCGACTCCGTGTCCTCACGGTCGTCGATCTGGTCGGCCAGCTTCTGCAGCTCGCCGATGTAGCGGTTGAGCCAGTGCAGCACGTTCTCGCGATTGGTCAGGAAGATGTCGTGCGACATCTCCGGCTCGCCGGACGCCAGCCGCGTCAGGTCGCGGAAGCCGGGCCCGGACATGCCGGCAAGCTCCGGCCAGGCGTTGCTGCCCTTCGCGAGGTTGAACAGTGCCACGGAGGTCAGCAGCGGCAGGTGCGAGATCGCTGCGGCGTAGGAGTCGTGCTCGTCCGCGTCGAGGAATCTTGGCTCGGCGCCCACGACCTGGGCCAGCGCCACGACCTGGTTTACGGCGCCCTGCGCGGCATCGACAGCTGGCACGACGACGTAGGGCTTGCCGTCGAACAGCTCGGCCTCGGCGTAGTGCAGGCCCTGCTTTTCCTTGCCCGCCATGGGATGGCCGCCGACGAAGTACACCGTCTTCGGCAGCTCCTCGTCGGCCCAGCGCAGGACGTCCGACTTCGTGCTAGCCGTGTCGGTGACGACGGTTCCGCGCTGCAGGCTCGGCGCCATCTCGCGGAACACCTTGCGTATCGTCACGATCGGCGTGCAGACGATGACCACGTTGGCGTCCTGCACGGCGTGCTGGATGCTCGTCGCGATCGTGTCGACGACCTTCGCCTTGTGGGCGCGCACCATGACTTCCTGGTTGTCGTCGTAGCCGCAGATCTCGGTGTTCTTGGGCTGGGCGCGCTTCAAGGCCAGCCCCATCGAGCCGCCGATCAGCCCAAGCCCAATAATCGTTACCTTGCCCATCGCGCTTTCCATCTTAGCGGAACGCAACGACGAACAGCGCAGGGGAACTCAGGTGATGCCGCTCAGCGGTCGCCGATAGGCCGGGTGAGGGCAGGACGCGTACAGACTCAGCTCGCGTCGTCCGCCGCATATAGCAGCTGCGCCAGGTCCTGCCTCGTCTTCTCTGTGCGTGCCGCCGACCAGGCGCACTGTCAGCTCGCTGCAACCCGCCTCCTGCACAAGCCGCGCCGATATCTCGACGTGGTGCTGCAGGCGATACGCCGAGCCTCGCCAGCCCGGTGCGCCTTCCTTGCCCGCGATGCGACCGAACTGCGGGGCCACGACGTGCAGGATGCGCAGCCATACCGGCACCGCGCCCTTGCCGCAGTCGTGCAGCAGCGCAGCGATTAGCACGTCTCGCTCCTCCGTAGCCTCTCGCAAGCGGTGCATGACCTCGAGGGCGTGGCGCTGGTCGCGACGCTCCATGGCGCCGAACAGGCGCGCTTCCGCCGCCGTCATGAGCTGCATGGCGTATTCGAGGTCGTCCGCGGGGATGCGCGGCCAGAGGGCGTGGAACACCTGGCGCGAGCGGTAGAAGGCTCTAGAGGATGCTGTGGCCATCGATGATGTTTGAGAGCCCGTTGATGATCGGCGACAGGACCTCGTGCAGGATGCTCACCTGACCGCGCGAGACCAACGGCAGCAGCAGCAGCACCATGAGGATCGCCGGCCCGTACTGCTCCAGCTTCGCCACGGACATCGAAAGGTCCCGCGGCAGCACACCCACCGCTACCGAGAAGCCATCGAGCGGCGCGAACGGCAGCAGGTTGAACACGGCCAGCACAAGGTTGAAGAAGATCATCGCACCCAGGAACAGCGCAACGTAGTCTCCCGTGCTCCACTGGCTCAGGCTGAACGGTCGCGTCAGGGGGTTCCACCAGTCGACGAGGCCGAGCTGGATCGGCAGCCCCGCGAGCACCGCCAGGATGACATTCGAAACCGGTCCTGCCGCCGCGACCATCGCCCGGCCTGTCTGGGGGCCGTGGCGCAGTCGCATCGGGTTCACCGGCACCGGTTTGCCCCAACCGAAGCCGGCCAGGAGCATGAACATACTCCCGGCGGGGTCGAGGTGGTGTGAAGGCTTCAGGCTGACGCGGCCCATCATGCGCGCGGTGCCGTCACCGAGGCGGTCGGCGACGAAAGCGTGGCTGAATTCGTGAAAGGTGACGCCTGCGACGAGAGCGACGATTGCGGAGCCGAAGAATACGGCGAACATCGTGACGCTCTCTGACAGGAGATCCAGGTAGGTTATGAGCAAGCGGCGAGCCTCACTTCGATTCTAGCCCAGAAGCGCCCCTTACGTCTTATGGCAGACGTGAATCATTAGTATTGGCTAATCCAGTCGCTAATTTCTTCGTAGAACGATTGACCTAGATCGTGCTCCAACCTAAACTTGTGACTTAATACGCAATCTAGCAAGCGGGTGTGAAATCGTGCCGATCGAGATACCGGCAGTCGTTATCGACAGACTCCCCGTATACGCCCGCGCCCTCACAGATCTCGAGTCTCGAGGCCGCGATGTCGTTAGCTCCCAGGAGCTCGGCGAGGTGCTGGGAGTGACGCCGGCCCAGATACGCAAGGACCTCAGCTACTTCGGGCGCTTTGGCAAGCAGGGACGCGGCTACAACGTGCAGCGCCTCGCCCAGGAACTACGTCAGATTCTCGGCCTGGACCGCCAGTGGTCGATGATCCTTGTGGGCGTCGGTCACCTCGGACAGGCGATCCTGACCTACGACGGCTTCCATCCTCAGGGCTTTATCATCATCGATGCCTTCGACAGCGACCCCGCCATCGTCGGTCAGGAGATCGGCGGCGTGGCCATCCACAACACGGATGGGCTCAAGGATTACCTCGTCGCGCGCCAGATTGACATCGGCATCGTCGCCGTGCCGCCCGAGGCCGCCGCGTCGATCATGAACGTCCTGGTGGCGGGCGGCATTCGCGCTATCCTCAACTACGCCCCAACCTCCGTCTCCGTGCCCGACACGGTCGAGGTGAAGAACATCGACCCGGTGCTCGCCCTCCAGAGCATGACCTTCTATCTCAAGACATCGGCTGCTCAGTCGAGCTAGGCTTCTTAGTAGTTCGCATCGCATCCATCCGTCACCGGGAGGGCACGCATATGCCGCAAGAAGCGATCATCCGCAAACTGAACCCCTACGAGCTTCACGGCGTCGTCTACTACCAGATGTTCCTCTCCTACGCCGATACGCCCGACCTGGTCCACGAGGTGCGTCTCGCCCATGACGTCGTCTACCCATCGCCGTCCGAGGGCGACGTCGTGTTGGTCGAGAAGCTCCTGAGCATCGTCACGGCCGTGAAGAAGAAAGAGCTCCTGTAGCTCAGCCGCTGCCGCCGCAGATTTCACGATTCCTTGTAGAGTCCTGTCCTTTCGCGCCCCTCGCGTTCGTCTAATATCGGACGCAGGTACGGGCCTGCACCGTAGACGAAAGGACGCAAGCTCCCATGAAGTACATGCTGATGTTGTTCCACGAAGAAGAGCCCATGGACATGACGCCCGACGCGATGGCGCCGTGGATCAAGTTCGGCGAGGACGCCGCCAAGATCGCCACCCAGGATTCCGGTGAGGCGTTGCATCCCGTCCAGCACCGCCACCGTCGTCACTGTGCGCGACGGCAAGACGATCACGACCGATGGCCCCTTTTCAGACACCAAAGAGCAGCTCGGCGGCTACTACATCTTCGATTGCGAGAACCTTGACGTCGCGATCAAGCTCGCCGCGATGATCCCGTGGGCGCCGACCGGCCACGTCGAAGTGCGCCCCGTGGTCGACTTCGGCGACAGCATGGGCTAGCACTCGATCGTGCAGCAGGCGGTCCCTCCGACAGGCTCAGGATGAACCCCTCGAGCGAGCTCAGGGGTGCTCCACCACGCGACGGGCAGACGGCTCGTCGCGCGGTGGAGGCCGTCGCTGCCGAACACGGTACCCGCATCGTGGCGACCCTGATCGGCGCCTGCGGAGGCGACTTCCAGCTCGCCGAGGACGCCTTCCAGGAGGCGCTGATCGCCGCGCTCGAACGCTGGCCCCTCGATGGCGTGCCGCAGCGCCCCGATGCCTGGATCATCACGACGGCCCGCCGCAAGGCCATCGACCAGTTGCGACGCGGTCAGAACCTCGCGCGCAAGCAAGAGCAGCTCAAGTCGCTGTTGCTGCAGGAGCAGGCCGAACAGGGCTCGGTACCAGAGGAGGCGGAGGACCACGTGCTGCAAGACGACCGTCTGCGCCTGATCTTCACCTGCTGCCACCCGGCGCTCGCCCTCGAATCGCAGGTGGCGCTGACCCTGCGCACCGTCGCCGGGCTGGAGACGCCCGAGATCGCGCGCGCCTTCCTCGTCAACCAGGAGACGATGGCGAAGCGCCTCACCCGCGCCAGGGGCAAGATCCGCGACGCCCGCATCCCCTACCAGGTACCCGAAGAGCACGCCCTGCCGGATCGGCTCAACGGCGTCCTCGCCGTGCTCTACCTGATCTTCAACGAAGGCTACGTCGGCTCGACCGGCGAGACCCTCCTGCGCGCCGAGCTGTGCGACGAGGCCATCCGCCTTGGCCGCCTCCTGGCGACCCTGATGCCCGACGAGCCGGAAGTGCTGGGCCTGCTGTCGCTCATTCTCCTCATCGACTCCCGGCGCAATGCCCGCACCGACGCCTCGGGCGAGATGCGCACGCTGGAGGAGCAGGACCGGACGCTGTGGGACCGAGGGCGCATCGAGGAGGGCACGGTGCTGGTGCAGCGGGCACTGCGCATGCGGCATGCCGGGCCGTACCAGCTCCAGGCCGCCATCGCCGCCCTGCACGCGGAGCCGCTGCGCTCCGGAGACACCGATTGGCGCCAGATCGCCGCGCTCTACAACGAGCTCCTGCGCCTGCAGCCCAGCCCCGTCGTCGAGCTCAACCGCGCCGCCGCCGCTGCCATGGCCTGGGGCCCGGACGCCGGCCTGCGTCTGATCGAAGGCCTCGAGGCCGAAGGCGCCCTGGACGACTACTACCTCCTCCACGCCGCCAAAGCCGACCTCCTGCGTCGCGCCGCTCGCCCCGATGCCGCAGCGACGGCGTATCGGCGCGCCCTGGAGCTGTGCGCCAACCCGGTAGAGCAACGCTACCTCCAGCGCCGCCTGCATGAGGTGGGAGGCTGATGCGCCAGGCCCTCACCCCGGGCCAGAACAGGGAACTACGTCTCGGGATCGCAAGCACGTGTCGAGGCTCTCACGCTGTCATGCTGAGCGATAGCGAAGCATCTACAGGCTCTCGCGCGATTTGCGACGCTCCAGCACGCCCGTTGAAACGCCAGCGTGTAACCCGAAGCTCGTCCTGGCACGGACACCCGCAGATGCTTCGCGAGGCTCAACATGACATCCTCAGGGACTGACCACTGACCACTGACCACTGACCACTGACCACTAAGAACTGAGAACTAAGAACTAAGAACCGGAGCACCCCATGACCTTCGAAGGCTTCCCGGACGAGACGTTTCTCTTCCTCGCCGAGCTCACCGCCAACAACGAGAAGCCCTGGTTCGAGGCCAACCGCAAGCGCTACGAGGCGTTCTACCTGGAACCGGCGCTGGCGTTTCATCGAGGCGCTGGGACCGAAGCTCCAGACCCTGCCCGGCGACGTGCGCTTCGAGGCGCGGGTCAACGGGTCGCTATTCCGCATCAACCGCGACGTCCGTTTCTCGAAAGACAAGACACCGTACAAGAACCACATCGACATGTGGTTCTGGCAGGGCGAACGCAAAGGTTGGGAGTCGCCCGGCTACTTCATGCGACTCCTGCAGGACGAGATGATCCTGGGCGCCGGCATGCACAGCTTCAGCAAGCCCGGCCTGGAGGTGTTCCGTCACGCCGTGGTGGACGAAGCGCTGGGCAGGGCGCTGGAAGAGACCATCGCGGCCATCACCAGCGCCGGGCCGTACATCGTCGGTGGCGAGAGCCGCAAGACGGTGCCGAGAGGCTACGACGCCAACCACCCGCGCGCCCGCTACCTGCGCTTCGAGGGCCTGAACGCCAACCTCGAAGCGCCGATTCCGGACGAAGTCGTCAGCCATGGCTTCGTCGACTACTGCTTCGGGCACTTCCAGGCTTTGAGCCCGGTGAACCAGTGGCTTTCGAGCGTCATCACGAAGCCAAGCTCGTAGCGGTGGCGGGCGGCGTCGAGGAGAACTAGAAAACCAAGAAGTACCGACTGAGAACTGACAATCTGCCTAGGGCGATGCCAGCGTGACGCCGAATGAGTCCGCGATCAGATCCTCGAGCGCCTGCGGGTCGTCGACCTTCATCTGGCGGATGCGGGCCAGCAGGTCTTCGCCGCTCATGCTCTGGCCCGCCACGTCCTTGATGAACACCGACATCTCGTCCGCGCCCGCGAGGTTGTAGAGCGCTTCGAGGAAGTCGGCGCCGAGCGCGGCCTGGTTGTTGTACGGGCCGCTGAGCACGAAGTAACGCCCGTCGAGGTCGATCGTGCCTTCCCCGCCCGTGTAGCCGGCGCGAGTGCCTGTGAGGTGATACGCCACGACCTCCGCGACACCCTCCGCAAACCACGTGGGGTAGCGGCCGCCGACGAAGGCGTGCGTCAGCTCATGGATCACGACCGGCGACTGGAAGCAGAAGTCGGCCGGCAGGGCGATGCGGCCCGGGCGCGTACCGCCGCCATCGGCTGTGTGGCAGGCGTCCGCATCGCGGACCGGCGTCGTGTCGATCACGAGCCCGACGGGCCGGAAGGGGCCCACGAACGCCTCGATCTTCTCCATCCAGGCAGCAGCAACCTCCTGTGCCTTCGCGCTGCGCTCCGGGTCCCCGAAGTAGACGACAGCGATGTCGCCCGTGCTCAGAGGCAGGCGGTGGTAGTCCTCTGTGTCGAGGATGCGGATCTGCTCATCGACGCTCAGGAGGATGTTGATCACGCCCAGCAGGCTCGCTTCATAGGAATCGATGCCATCGGTGAACCAGTCCTTCTTTTCCAGTAGCTCCAGCACGTGGGGCGAGAGCGAGCCCACGGCGTCGATGCGTACGGCGGTCAGAAGCTCTGGGTCGGTCTCGTAGGTCTGGCGAAAGAAGCCCTCCTCCATTGCATGTCTCAGGGCCGCCGAAGAGACGGGGCGCTCCGAAACTGCCGCCATGATCGCCCGCTCGTAGTCATCGATGCCGTCTGCCAGCCACGGGTCCCGGATTACCTCTTCGAGGTTCCGCAGGGTCATGCGCGCGTAGGTCGTCGCGATCGAGAGCGTCTCGTCCGGGATGCCGTCTGGGTAGGCGTCCAGCAGGGCCAGGCTGTCGGCGTCGCGCCACAGGGGGCTGTGGTCCGTGATCAGATCGAGGAGGTTGGCGCCGGCGCTGTCGTAGTTGCCGTCGCTGTACCAGGACGCGGCCTCGACGCGCTGCTCGTACCGCGTCGCTGAGCCCCGATACGCCAGTCCGCCGGCGCCGTGGCCGCAACCGTCGCAGTCGCGGCAGGCGATGCGTCCGGCGGGGGTGTTGGCGCCGCCGCCGCAGGCCGAGAGCAGCAGGACGAGGAGTGCGGCGGGGAAGAGTACAGGCGTTTCAAGGGCGCTCGCTTCGATCCATGGTACCGGTCGAGGCGCCCACGGGCAAGCGAGGCGCTCTGGAACCGCTAGTTCGGGTGGCTGAGCACCGCCATCGACCGCCGTTCAGGCGATAGGCGCTGCCGCGCACGGCTCGGCGCCGCTCGCGCGGGCGCGCCGTGTCGACCTCGATGCGCCAGCCTGAGCGGCGGCGCCCCTGCAGCGGCAACGTGAACTCGATGTCCTCGTCGCGCGAGTTGAGCAGCAGGAGGATGTTGTCATCCCGCACGGGGTCGCCGCGCACGTCCAGGAGGTCAGACGCGGCCCCCGCGATGTAGACGCCGATGGCGTTGTCGTCGTTGCTCCAGGCTTCGTCGGTCATCTCCGTGCCATCCGGCTGTATCCAGTAGATGTCCTTGATGCCGGCACCGCGGATCGGCCGGCCCTGGAAATAGCGGCGGCGTCGGAACACGGGGTGGTCGCGACGCAGCTTGATCGACGCGCTTCGTCCACTCCAGCATCTGGCGCTCTCTGCGGCGTCAGCTGCCACTTCATCCACGAGATCTCGTTGTCCTGGCAGTAGGCGTTGTTGTTGCCGCCCTGGGTGCGGCCGAACTCGTCGCCGTGCAGGATCATCGGCACGCCTTCGGAGACCAGCAGCGTCGTCATGAAGTTGCGCATCTGGCGCCAGCGCAGCGTCGTTGATTGTGCGGTCGGTCAGTCTCGCCTTCGACGCCGTGGTTCCAGCTCAGGTTGTCGTTGTGGCCGTCCTGGCCGCCCTCGCCGTTCTCCATGTTGTGCTTCTCGTTGTAGGTGACCAGGTCGCGCAGCGTGAAGCCGTCGTGGGAGGTGATGAAGTTGATGCTGGCCGAAGGCGCGCGGCCGTTGTGGGCGTAGAGGTCGCTGCTGCCGGTGAGGCGATAGCCCAGCTCCGCTACCTGGCCCTGATCGCCACGCCAGAACCGCCGTATCGCGTCTCGATAGCGGCCGTTCCACTCCGTCCATAGCACCGGGAAGTTGCCGACCTGGTAGCCCCCGGCGCCGACGTCCCACGGCTCCGCGATGAGCTTGACCTGCGACAGCACCGGGTCCTGGTGGATGATCTCGAAGAACGCGCTCAGGCGGTCGGCCTCGTGCAGGCCGCGGGCCAGGGCCGCCGCGAGGTCGAAGCGGAAGCCGTCGACGTGCATCTCCTGCACCCAGTAGCGCAGCGAGTCCATGATCAGCTGGATCGCGCGCGGGTGCAGCGGGTTGAGCGTGTTGCCCGTGCCCGTGTAGTCCATGTAGTAACGCTCGTCGCCGGGCACGAGGCGGTAGTAGGCGCTGTTGTCGATGCCCCGGAACGATAGCGTGGGCCCGAAGTGGTTGCCCTCCGCCGTGTGGTTGTAGACGACGTCCAGGATCACCTCGATGCCGCCCTGGTGCATCGACTTCACCATCGTCTTGAACTCGTTGACGCGGGCGCCGGGCGCGCTCGATGCGCTGTATCGGGCGTCCGGCGCGAAGAAGCCGATCGTGTTGTAGCCCCAGTAGTTGCTCAGCCCTTTGTCGATCAGGTGCTTGTCGTTGACGAACTGGTGCACCGGCATCAGCTCGATCGCCGTCACGCCCAGCTCCTGCAGGTAGCTGACGATGCGATGGTCCGCCAGTGCCGCGTAAGTGCCGCGCACGTGTGGCTCCAGCTCCGGGTGCAGCTCCGTCAGGCCTTTGACGTGCGCCTCGTAGATCACCGTGTCGGACCAGGGCGTGCGTGGCGGCTTGTCGTCGCCCCACGTGAACGCCGACTCGATCACGACGGCCTTGGGCATGCCCGGTGCGCTGTCGCGCTCGTCGAACTCGAGGTCGCGGTCGTCGCCCTCGCTCTCCATCGGGTAGCCGAACATCGCCTCCGACCACTCGATCGAGCCGGTGGTCGTTCTGGCGTATGGGTCTAGCAGGAGCTTGTGATGGTTGAATCGATGGCCGTTCGCCGGGTCGTAGGGTCCGTAGACGCGGTAGCCGTAGATCATGCCGGGACGCGCTTCCGGCAGGTAGACGTGCCAGACGTTGTCCGTCTGCTCGCGCATGCGGATGCGGGCGATCTCCGGAGCGCCGTATGGCCGGTCGAAGATGCAGAGGTCCACGCGATCGGCGTTTTCACTGAACAGCGCGAAGTTCACGCCGCCGCCGTCCCACGTCGAGCCCAACGGGTACGGGTTCCCCGAATACGTCCTGAATTCCTTCAATGCTTGTTCCATATCGCTCTCAAGCGCCGGACCTGACGACCGCTACGGTGTCAGGCGGCAGGCGCAAAGTCGTGCCGGTGAGTGTGATGGAGCTATCGCTGGCCAGCACGAGCGCCGAATTGGGCGTTACGTCCAGCTCGCGAGCTTCCGATGCCAGGTTGAACGCCATCGTAACCGCACCGCGGGTCATCGTGAGCCAGCGGGCGTCTTCGTCGTAGGTAATGTGCACGTTGCGCAGGTCATCGTCACGCAGCTCGGGCGACTGGCGGCGCAGGGCGATGAGGTCTCGGTACCAAGCCAGCATCTCGGCGTGGGGAGCGCGCTCGACCTCGCCCCAGTCGAGACGTGAGCGCTCGAACGTCGCGATGTCCTGCGGGTCCGGCACCTGCGAGGGTTCCCAGCCAAACGCGGCGAACTCGCGACGGCGTCCCTCGCTGACGGCCTTGCCGAGGGCCGGGTCCTCGTGCGCCGTGAAGTACTGGAACGGCGAGGACGCGGCCCACTCCTCACCCTGGAACAGCAACGGCACGCCCGGCGCCGTCAGCAGCACGGCGGCGGCAATCTTTGCCCGGCCGATGCCCACGAGGTGCTCCAGGCGCTCGCCGACAGCCCGGTTGCCCACCTGGTCGTGGTTCTGGGCCGCGATCACGAACTTGCTCGCCGGTGTCTCCCCCACGGGCCGGCCGTGTGTGCGGTTACGGTAGGGCGAGTAGCGCCCGTCGTAGACGTAGGTGCGCTGCAGGGCGTCCGCCAGGTGACCGATGCCGCCGAAGTCGGCGTAGTAGCCGGCCGTCTCGCCCGTGAGCAGGGCGTGCAGGGCGTGATGGAAGTCGTCGCTCCAGGCGCCGTCGAGCCCGAAACCGCCGTGCTCGATGTCCCGTACCAGGCGCGGGTCGTTGAGGTCGCTCTCGGCGATGATGTCGTAGCGTCGGCCCGTCGCGCTGCTCCAGTGCCCGCGTCTCGACCGCGATCTGCTCCAGCAGGTGCACCGCCGACTGGTCGAGGATGGCGTGCACCGCGTCGAGGCGCAGGCCGTCGAAGCGATAGTCCCGCAGCCACATCAGGACGTTGTCGACGACGTAGCGCCGCACCTCGTCCGAATAGGCCTGGTCGTAGTTCAGCGCCTTGCCCCACGGCGTGTGATAACGCTCCGTGAAGTACGGCCCGAAGCGCTCCGTGTAGTTGCCGGACGGCCCCAGGTGGTTGTACACGACGTCCAGCAGCACCCGCAGGCCACGGCCGTGACAGGCGTCCACGAAGCGCTTGAGCGCCTCCGGACCGCCGTAGGCCGTGTGCGGCGCATACAGGTCGACGCCGTCATAGCCCCAACCGCGGCTACCGGAGAAGTGCGCCACCGGCATGACTTCGACGTGCGTGATGCCCAGGGCCACGAGGTGGTCCAGCCTCTCGATCGCGCTGTCGAATGTGCCGCCGGGCGTGAACGTGCCCGCGTGCATCTCGTAGATCACGGCGTCCGCCAGGGGCACCATTGGCCACGCGTCGTGCTGCCACGCGAACGCCGCGTGGTCGACCGTAGCGCGAAGGCCGGTCGACGCCGTTGGGCTGCAGCGGCGAGCGCGGGTCGGGGAACGGCCCCTGCCCATCAATGTGGAACGCGTAGTCGACGCCCGGGCTTGTGGTTGATGCCGCGGGGTTCAGCCCGCGGTGTGTCTCAGCCTCCGTTGCCGCGGGATTCACCCCGCGGTCTACCTCCGGCAGCTCAATGCGCCACCAGCCGCCGTCGCGCGTCATGGGCCGCCGCTGGCCCAGGGCGAGAATATCGACCCGTTTCGCAAGCGGCGCCCACACCCGGAACTCGCTCATGAGGCCGCCTCCTTGACCAGAAAGGCGACCGGGAAGTCGGCCAGCAGTGTCTTGATCGGCACGTCGCCACCTTTGATGCGCGCGTTGGTGAAGGCGTTGCGCCACTTGCCGCCCGGCACCGCGACCGTCGTCTCCTCCGCGTCCGAGAAGCGCTGCGTCAGTCGTGGCACCACAGTCATCGACTTGCCCGCCCGCACGAAGGCGATCACGCTCTCGGCGTTGGGCCCGCTGGCGAGCGCCGGTGCATAGAGGCCTCGGAATAGCTCCGGACTCTCCTCTCGCAGCTCCAGTGTCTTCCAGATCAGCCAGAGCTTCGGCAGGCCCTCGTCCCAGCGCTGCTGCACGTCCGCCGGCGATAGCGCCTGCACCTCTCGCAGCAGGGCAAGGCGCTTCTCGTAGTCCACGGGCCGCCGGTTGTCGGGGTCCACGAGGCTCCAGTCCCACAGCTCCGTGCCCTGGTAGAAGTCCGGGATGCCCGGCGCCGTCAGCTTCAGCAGCGTCTGCGACAGCGACGACAGGTGGGCGATCGCGTCGAGGCGCTCGGCGAAGGCGCTGCACTGCTGCTGGAAGGACTCGTTCTCCAGTACGGCCGTGATGTAGGTCTGCAGGGCGGTCTCGTAGGTCTCGTTCGGCTCCACCCAGGACGTGTAGGACTTGGCCTCTCGCACCGCCTTGAGCATGTAGGCGCCGATGCGCTCCTCGCTCACCGGCCAGGCGCCCACCAGCGCCTGATACAGCAGGTAGCGCGTGTTGTCGTCCGGGCCGCCGTAGGTCTTGATGGCCCTCGTGGCCCTGCATCCAGCCCCGCACCAGGATCGACCACTCATGCGGCACCTCGGAGATCGCGTCGATGCGCAGGCGGGCGTCCTCGCCGCGTTTCGTGTCGTGCGTGGCGGTCGCGAGCATCGTGCCCGGCCAGCGCTCGGCGTACGCGGCACACAGACGGTGGAAGGTCGAAACGTTCGCCCCGAATTTCCCCGGGTTGCCACCGACCTCGTTCAAGCTGACGAGGCGGTTGAGGTTGTAGAAGGCCGTGTCCTCGGCGCCCTTCGCCATCGCCGGGCCCGAGACCTGCTGGAACGCCAGCACGAACTCGCACGCCTCCCGGTCGCGACGTTCCATCAGCAGCAATGAGCGCAGGGCGCGGAACAGCGCCGGCACCACGCCGGGCAGACGCGCCAGCGCCGCGCTGATCGCCGTCGAGAGGATGACGCGGTCGCTGTCCTCTATCTCGCCGCGCTCCGGCTGGGTGTACGTCCGGTACACCGGCATCGAGACGATGATCTCCCGCAGCGCCGCCTCGACGTAGTTGCGTTCCACCGCGACGTCCGGGCAGGCGATCCCGAACAGCGTCGCCAGCCAGGCGATGTCGGCGTGCAGCAGCGTCGTCAGGGCGAAGCGCTTCTTCTCCTCCAGCATCGCGGCGTAGTCGCTGCTCTCGCCCGTCAGCTCCGTGTACAGGGCGCTGAGCTGTGATTCGGATCGAGGGTCAACGAACAGGCTGTTCACGGTCGAGAGGAAGTCGTAGCCCGTGGTGCCGTCGATCGGCCAGCGCGGTGGTAGCTGCTCGTCGCCGTCGAGGATCTTCTCGACCAGGATGCGGGCGTTCGGCGCGTCGTTGCGCAGCCGGAAGAGGTACTCCAGCGGGTCGCGCAGGCCGTCGATGTGGTCGATGCGCAGGCCCTGCACCCGCCGCTGCCGCCACCTGCTCCAGCACGACCTGATGCGCTGCCTTGAACTCGGTAGGCTCCTCGACCCGCGCGCCGACGAGGCCGTTGATGTCGAAGAAGCGCCGGTAGTCGATGAAGCTCGACGCCGTGCGCCAGTAGACGAGGCGGTAGTGCTGGCGCTCCAGCAGCTCCAGCAGCAGGCCGGAGTTCAGGCTGTACGCTTCGATGCCGCTGTTCGGCGCCGTCTCGGGGGAGAGCGGGAAGCGGGCGCCGTAGTAGCGCAGGATCGGCTCGCCCTCCTCCATCGTCAGGCGCAATTCGCCCTTCGCCAGCACCGATTCGAGGTCGCTGCCGAGCACGGGCAATCGGATGTATTCGGGGCTGCCTTTGGCGCCAGGCTGCCAGCGCAGGTCGAAGAAGGCGGCGTACTCACTGCCGCGGCCGTTGCGCAGGACGTCCCACCACCACGGGTTCGTCTCGCTCACGGCCATGTGGTTGGGCACGATGTCCCACATCTGGCCGATGCCGTACTCCGCGAGGGCATCGCAGGCGCGCTCATAGGCCGCCGCCCCGCCGAGGTCGTCGCTCAGGCGCGTCGGGTCGGCGACGTCGTAGCCGTGGGTGCTACCCGGCGCGGCCTGCAGTACGGGCGAGAAGTAGACGTGCGAAATGCCCAGCTCCGCCAGGTATGGCGCAATCGACGCCACGTCGTCGAACGTGAAGTCCGCGTTGAGCTGAAGACGGTAGGTAGCTGCCCAGGGTCGTTCTGACGGATCCAAGACCCCATTCTAGCGCGAGGCCCCAGTAGCTCCACAGCGTCCGTCCTTCCCCCGAAGTTGCACGCAGCTTACGATCTGCCTGCACCCCGAGAGCCCTAAAACCTCGGCTCGACCGGAGCGCTCAACGACGCGACCAGATCGCGTCCCTGTCCAGCACGCAGCAAGTACGTGGAGGCAATTCGAAATGACACAGCAAGTCAACTGGCGCGAGACGTTCCCCAAGCTCAACGAGGCCACCCAGCAGTGGCTCTTCGGTGACATCTGGGAGCGGGAGGGCCTCTCCAAGCGCGACCGCAGCCTGATCACCATCGCCGTCAATACGGCCCTCTACCGCACGGAGCAGCTCCGGGGCCACGTCGGCCGCGGCCTCGACAACGGCCTGACCAAGGACGAGATCGTCGAAGCGATTACGCACGTCATGTTCTACGGCGGCTGGCCGGTGGGTGTGAACGGCGCCCAGGTCGCCGCAGAGGTCTTCGCCGACCGCAACCTCTAGCAGGTGAGTCGACGCGCCGCAGGGGCGAGACTTCTCTCGCCCCTGCGGCGCCTACGGCAGCACTTCGATGGTTGTCGGCCGCGGGCCGTTGTCCGTCATGCACAGGCCGTCCTTGCCAGGGATGGTCGAGAGCACAACGTAGCGACCGTCCGGCGACCAGTTGGCGGGTCCCAAAGACGGTCCGTATGGCAGCGAATAGTCTCCCGGATCGACCCTGATCGATTCGCTGCCATCGACGGCGTGGACGCCAAATATCGCGTGCTCACCAAAGGTGCGATAGGCGATGCGCTGGCCGTCGGGCGAAACGAACGCGGTCAGTCCGGCACCGGGCTCACCGGTCACGACAGCTCTGTCATTGGTTCCGTCCGGGCCAATGCCGTACAGGTCAAAGTCGCCACAGATATTGCGGGTGTAGAGCAGGCTCCCGTCGCTGAGCCAGCCTCGTGGCCAAGCGCCGGAGAATCGCACGTGATGCTGGCGGTCCGTCACGTCGACGACGACGAAGTCATCGAGACCATCGTCGACGTAAACGACCACATATCTTCCGTCGGGGGACCACGAGTGCAGGACGCTGCCTCCCAGAAGCTCTTCGTCGGTACCCTCGTCCAGGTTTCCCAGGTGAATGGTGCCGGCGGCCGGATTTGCAAGGTTCCTTGTGCTGTAGGCGTACAGATTTGCCGTTGGTGACCACAAACCTGACGAGCCGCTGAACTCCACGGTGTCACCCGAATCGGAATCAATTATCTCGACGTGGTTGTCGTCCGGGCCGGCACCGCTGATGAAGGCGCGAAAGCGACCATCGTAAGAGAAAGTTGGAGAATCCTTCACCGTGCACGAGCACTTGAAGTGTCTTCAGGTCGACGTCGTAGTACTCAGGACTTCGTTCGCCCTGCACATGCACGGTCATTGTGGTGCCATCCGGTGAGATATCAGCGTGAGTGGAGTAGACAAAGGGACCAAGCTCTACAGGCTGCCAAGGCCCGCCCGATGGACCAATCAGGATCCCGGAGTACTGATTGGTGCTGAAGCTGTAGCGCACGGGCCCAATCACCACCCGGCCGTCGGGAACCCAGGCCAGGACGTTGAGAACGAGGTCGGATACATCGTCGGCTGGCACGTGGCTGAGAGCGATGAGATTGCTGGTCGATGTGTCGAGGACCACGTTGTTGAACAGGCCGCCCGCATCCAGGAAGTCACGGGAGGCGGTGCTCCAGGTTGGCTCCGGTAGCTCCGCGGCGCTGACGACTCCAGGCGTTTCTGTCGCCTCCGGCGGTGCCGTGGGCAGCGGCGTCGGGCTTGCCTCAACCGTGGGCGCCGGGGTCCCGGTGATTACGACCGGCGTCGTCGTGCTGGTTGCGACCGCATCATCGTCGTCGCCAGAGCACCCTACCAGGAGCATCGCGATGGCGAGTGCCGGCATCAGGAATGATGCGAGATACCGGAAAGAAATATCACCTGATCCTCCATGTGTCACGTCCGTATTACGTGCGACACGCGGGAATAGTTCCATGCCCAAGGGAAGCTTGTGCGCGGCTCAGTACCCCACAGCAGCCCCGTCCGCCCGCGGCTCGCTACCGGCGATGTACCCACCACCTGGCAGTCGCCGGATGATCTGGCCCCGCCCGCCGTTTCCGTTGAACTGCGACTCCGTATCGGCCACCACGACGTTGTGGCCGCGCGCCCGCAGGCCCTCGATAAGCTCCTCGCCCGCCGAGGGCTCGATCAGGACGTCGGTGCCGCCGATCCAGCGCCAGCGCGGCGCATCAAGACTCGTCTGCGGGTTCATGCCGTAATCGAGCTGGTTCACGACCATCTGCACGTGCCCCTGCGGCTGCATGTCGGCGCCCATCACCCCGAACGGCCCGACCGCCTCGCCGCTCGTGCGTGAGGAAGGCCGGGATGATCGTGTGGTAGGGGCGCTTGCCGGGCGCCACGAGGTTCGGATGCCCCGGCTGCAGCGAGAAGCCGTGGCCCCGGTTCTGCAGTGAGATCCCCGTGCCGGGCACGACCACGCCGCTGCCGAAGCCCTGGTAGTTGGACTGGATGTACGAGACCATCATGCCGTCGCTGTCGGCGGCGCAGAGGTAGACCGTGCCGCCGCGGGGCGGGTCGCCGGGGCCGTGGTCCAGCGCTCGGTCGTCGATGAGGGCTCGGCGCTGCGCCACGTAGTCGCTGCTCAGCAGCCCTTCGACCGGCACCGTCTCGTGGTCGGGGTCGGCGACGTAGCGATGGGCGTCCACGAAGCCCAGCTTCATCGCCTCGATCTGCCGGTGCCAGCTCTCGACCGAGTCCCGTGGCGTCGAGGCCATGTCGAAGCCTTCGAGGATGCTCAGGGCTTCGAGGGCGGCGATGCCCTGGCCGTTTGGCGGGATCTCCCACACGTCGTAGCCTCGATAGCCCGCCGAGATCGGCTCTACCCAGTTCGCCTTGTGCGCCGCCATGTCTTCGAGCGTGATGTAGCCGCCGGTCTCTTCGGCAAACGACGCGATCGCGCGGGCGGAGAAGCCACGATAGAAGTCCTCCCCGCGCGTCCGGACGATGCGCGTCAGGGTCTCGGCGTGGTCGGGCAGGGTCCAGGTGTCACCGGCTTTGGCGATGCGACCGTCGGGCATGAAGGTCTCGAACCAGCCCCGAAACTCCGGGCCCTTGAGGGACTCCAGGTAACGCTGCTGCGCCTGCCCCCACACCAAGCCCGTCTCCGGCCCCAGCGGGAAGCCGTTGCGCGCGTAGTCGATCGCTGGCTCGAAAGCCGTCTCCAGGCTCAGACTGCCGAAACGCTTGCTCAGCTCAACCCATGCGCAGGGAGCGCCGGGGATCGTCACCGGCAGCCAGCCCCGATTCGGCACACGGTCCGTGTGGCCCAGCTTCGCGAACAGCTCCGGCGTATGAGTGGCGGGCGCCCGGCCGGAGCCGTTGAGCCCGTGCAGTTTCGAGCCGTCCCAGACCAGCGCGAAGGCATCGGAGCCGATGCCGTTCACCCACGGCTCCACCACGGTCAGCGTCGTCGCGGCCGCAATCGCGGCGTCGACGGCGTTACCGCCTGCCAGCAACATCCGCAAACCGGCCTGCGCCGCCAGCGGGTTGCTCGTGGCGACGACGCCATGCGGTGCCAGCACGGGCATGCGCCGTGATGCGTACGGGAAGTCGTAGGGTGAGATGTTCAGGTCCAACGTGGCGCTCCTTTTGGCTATCACGCCTCAGGGGCGCGGCGAGGTGCAAAACGAAGCCCGCGGCCATCTCTCCCTCGAGAGGACGCGGGCTTCGGACTAAGTTCAGAGTTAGCTAGCCGACCGAACCGAGCATGGTCACGCCGCCGACGCGCCGGGGTTCCAGGAACTGGCCCACGGAGCGGTTGACCAGTTCGCGGCGGAACATGGCGTGCTTCATGCCGCGCACCTCGTGCTCGATCTCGAACAGCTTCTCGCCCGTGTCCGGGTCGATGATGTCGACGAAGCGGTACTGGTGGTTGCGCGGCTCCTCGGTAACGAGGCCGCGCTCCGAGAGCCACTGGTAGGGCTTCGAGAAGTTCGCCACGTAAACGGCGATGTGGTGGCCGTCGTACGCGGGTACGTTCTCGCTCTCGCGGAAGATCAGGTGCTGGTGCTGGCCGATTGAGATCACGGCCGCCTTGCCCTCGGGGCTCTCATCGATCGTCCCGGCGCAACCAATGGCCTGCTCGTAGAAGCGGCGGATGCCCTCGGCGGTGCCAGCGGGCACCGTGAATTCGACATAAGCCAGGCCGCTCTGGACCCCGCCGAGCTTCTCGGACGGCTCGTAGATGCGGAACTTGTTGCCCCAGGGGCAGGTCGCCTCGATGTGGTCGTCCTTGCGAGTCCAGGAGAACTTCGTGCCTGCGAGGCGCGGCGCCACCGATTCTAGCCGGGCGGCCATCGCGTCAAGGTTTTGCGTGACGAGGCCCATGTGGCCGCGGAGTACGTTCACCTTCTCGTTGGTCGGCAGGTGAAACTGCGTCTCGTCGCTTAGGTTCACCCACATGTTCTCGAGGCCCACCATCATGTGCGGGTCGCGAGTGAAGCCGAGGCCGACGAGGTAGAACAACGTCGCCGTGCTCTGGTCGCTGACCTGTACATTGACGTGCTCCATGAGGATGATGTTGCCGACGTCCTCCTGAAGGAGTTCGTCCGTCTGCGTCTGTGTGGCCATGGTTCTGCCTCCGAAAATGCTATGTGTGGCTGGATTGTGCTCCCGCGCAGTAGGGTCGTCAACCGTATTCACTATATCAATGGACTCATGCGCAGGAGGGCAAAGTAGCGTGCAGCGAACAAGTGGGACTCCGTATGAAGCATCGCTATTCAGGCGACTCTCTAGCCTCTACCTGCTCCTGCCCCTCGCGATCCTACTCATAGCCACGGCCTGCTCCGGTGACGACGACGCCGATCCCACGGCGACCGTCACGGCTGCGGCCCCCTCGGCGACGGCCACTGCGGTCCCGGAGGCCAGCGCCACGTCCGCCGCCGATACGCCCACGACGGCCCCGGTCTCACCGACCGCGGCGCCATCGCCCACCGTGACCCCCGAGCCCGCAGGTAGCCTCGACGCGCTCTCGCTGGTTTACGTCGATACGCGGCGCGGCCAGGGCGGCGACGTCTACGTCGCGGACGCTGACGGCAGCAACCCCCGCCTCGTGGTCAGCGAACCGACCTTCCGGCGCCCCCTCGACGTGCGCGGCAACACGCTCGCGGCCGTGGGGCAGGATGGCGTGCTGCTCATCGACCTCGTCAGTGGTGAGGTCGATACCCTGCCGGAGAGCCGCATCATCTTCGATGGCCGCTTCTTTGATGACGGCATCTTCTTCTACAGCGCGGCCGGTAGCTGCACCCAGGGCGGCGGTTCCCTGTACAGAGTCGAGCTGCCGTCGAACGAGGCGGTCGAGCTCGTGACCTCTGACTCCAGCCTGACGATCGCCGGCGTCGACGTCACCAGCAACACGCTGGCCCTCGTGCCCCGCGGCTGCGACGTGGCGATCAACGGCATCGATGTTTACGACGCGCTTACGGGCGATCTTCGTAACTCGCTCCCGGTCGAAGGCTGTGGCTGGGCCATCGCCGTTACAGGCCAAAACAAGGCTGTAACGTCCTGGCACGCCTGCACACCATCCGGCAACCACGCGGGCGCCGACGCTACGGTCTACGACTTCGGCATCGTCGGGCCCACGGACCACGATGTCACCGTGCCCGACCAGCAGCCTAACAACGGTATCTGGCTGCTGCGACCCGGCCACCCCGAAGTCGTGCTCGGTCTCACACGCAACGAAGGCACCGGCCCCGGCAGCGAGCGGGGCGCGGGCATCCTCACGCTTGACCTCACGAATCGCGAGTTCTCTCTCCTCGTCGAGGGTGAGGGCGCAGAGCAGGACCCAGTCGCATGGTCGCCGGACGGTCGCTACCTCCTCTACGCCGTCGTGGAAGCCCAGGGCGTCTGCTACTTCGAGTACGCGGACGCCGACGCCTCGGACCCACAGCCCGTTGCCATCAACCCAGACATCACCTTCTGCGGCGCCAACGGCCACGTCGTCGGCTGGACCGAGCTGCCGTAGAATCCGGGTCGAGATGATGCCGGCCCCTTGAGAGGCCGGCGCCTGAGGCGGAGGGACGATCGATGGCATTCGACGAAGAGGTTGCGGACCGTGTTCGTGGCGCTGTCGCATCGCACGATGGTCTGAGCGAGCGCAAGATGTTCGGCGGGCTGTGTCTGATGGTCAACGGCAACATGTTCGCCGGCATCATCGGCGACGAACTCATGCTGCGAGTCGGGCCTCAGCGCTTCGAGGAGCTCTTGGCGAAGCCCGGCGCCCGTCCCATGGACTTCACGGGCCGCCCGATGAACGGCTACCTCTACGTCTCGCCCCACGCCTTCGCCACGGACAAAGCCCTCTCGACCTGGCTCGAGGACGCCCTCGGCTTCGTCGAGACGCTGCCGGCGAAGCAGCCCGGCCAGAAGGCCTCGAAGCGCAAGAAAGGCTAGCGCTTCGGCGTCAGGGCGATGTCGAACTCCGCGGTGAGGCGACCGTCCTCAGCACGCTGAAACTCGAGGATCAGGGAGTCGCGCACGCCGAACACGGCGTCCGAGTCCAGATATTCCGACTTGCTGTCGAAGAAGTGCGTCGTCACCGGGTAGTAGCCCGGCGCCGTGACGATGAAGTGCGTGTGCGCGGGGCGCATCGACGTGCGGCCCGTGGCT
>CAVYJE010000026.1:0-51611 GCA_963768705.1 uncultured Chloroflexia bacterium | reverse complement strand
TACAGCGCCGCGATCGCCAGTCCCGCCGCCAGCAGCACCCCGAGGTGCATGTGCAGCCGCGCCGAGTTGCGCACCAGCAGGTTCAGCCGCACAGGCTCCGTCTCCTTCAGCATCTGCACGGTCATCCATGCCGCCGGCAGCGCCCCCAGCACCAGCAACGACCACGCCGAGAGCTGGCCCAACGCCACGCAGACGATGACGGCCCCGAACGCGCCGAGCACGAACGCCCAGAGGATGTAGTCCGCGACAGGCCGGTCGACAATCGTCGCAATCGTCACCTTGGCGCGCGAACGGTCGTTGCGGATGTCGCGCAGGTTGTTGGCGTGCAGGATGTTCGCGACGAGGAAGCCCACCGGCAGCGAGGCGTAGAACGCCGGCCACGTCAGCTCCTCCACCTGCACGAAGTAGGCGCCCATGACGATGATCGGGCCCATGAAGAAGAACACACCGATCTCGCCGAGGCCGCGCCGCCCGTACTTGATCGGGCTCGCCGTATAGAAGTAGCCCGCGAACACGCTCGCCACGCCCGCCGCCAGCACCGGCCAACCGGCCACCGCCACGAGCACCAGCCCGCACACGGCCCCCAACCCAAACGTCGCAATCGCCGCGATATGCACCTCTTTCGGCGTCAGCAGCCCGCTCTGTATCGATGCCCCGAAGCTCGCCCCCGGCTGCACGCCATCGACGAAGTCGAAGAAGTCAGTCGCCAGGTTCGTCCCCGCCAGGATCAGCACCGACCCCGCCAACGCCAGCAAGAACAGCAGGGGATGAAACTCCTGCTCCGCCGCCAGCGCCGTCCCTACCAGCACGGGAATGATCGCCGTCGTGTAGGAGAACGGCCGCAGCGCCAGGTACCACGCCCGCCCTCGTGTCAGCGCCACCTGCGCCATCACGCCACCCCGCGGGTAGGAACAGAGGACCGGGAACTGGGAGCAAGCAAACGAGATGCAGTGCAGCGACTCGTAGCAGGCACCCCCACTCTGTGCGACGGAGAGGGGTGTCGACCGCAGTCGACGGGGTGAGGTCTCGCAGCGTCCCGAAGCGCCTGACCACGCCCCAAAGCGGGCTCCCCCTCTCCGAAATCGGAGAGGGGTGTCGGCCGTAGTCGACGGGGTGAGGTCTCGGGCGCCACGAGAAACCCGGGCGCGCACGCAATGCTGAAACCCCTCACCCTAACCCTCTCCCCAGTGGGGCGAGGGGACAGCTCATCGACCACTTCGTTGTGACCAGGCTTAACCCAGGGGCCTTATTCCCGCCGGTCACTCGGCGGCCCTCACGCTGCGCATGAGCAGCGGGCGCAGCGCCGTGTAGGCGTCTTCCAGATGCTCCGGCTCGCCTTTGATCAGCCAGTGCAGGATCACCTCGTTCAGGGCACCGAACCAGGCCCGGCTCGCCAGGCGCGTATCAGGCGTCTCGACCAGCCCTGCCACGACCGCTTCGTCGAGGTGCGTCTCGATCAGGCTGATGAAGTCGTCGTGGAGCTGCAGGAGCCGCGTCTGGAACTCGGAGCCCGCGCCGAGGGCTTCGACCATGAACAGGCGCGCCATCGTCTTGTGCTCCGAGAACTCCCGTAGGACAGTGAGCAGCGCCGCATCGGCCTTAGCGACAGGCTCCGTCTCTTTCGCGATCGCCTCTTCGACCTTGTCCATCAAGCGCTTCGAGGAGAAATCGAGCAGAGCGCGGAACAGCACCTGCTTGCCCGGGAAGTGGAAGTAGACGCCGCCCTTCGAGGTGTCGGCTGCCTCGGCGATCTCATCGACGCTGGCCTCGCGATAGCCGCGGCGGCTAAACACCGATAGCGCCGCATCGAGAATGCGACGCTGCCTGTCCCTCGAGCGTTCCTGACCTGCTGGTTGTTGCTGCGTCATCACCAAACCCGACCGACGCGTCGGTCGGTTCCATCCTACGTCTCGCCCGCCAGCAGCACAATCGACCCAGTACTTGTGTCTCGTAGGGGCGATCCTTCGCGGTCGCCCAGCCCACAAAGCACCGATGTTACCCCGTAGCAGGCTCCCCCCTCTTTGTGCGACGGAGAGCGGGTGCCGACCGTAGTCGGCGGGGGTGAGGTTTCCCAGCCCTCGAAGCGCCTGACGACATCCCGCAGCAGGCTCACCGGCGCCCAACCAAGACAGCGCATTTACCGCCGTCGACTAGGTGGACGCTCCTTTTGCATCCCCTAAGCACGCCCACCCTTATAATCGACACCGGCCCGCCCCGAATCGGTAAGTCCCGGCCGCGTCCTGTCCAACCCACCCGGCAGACGCTGCACACGGTGCGGCAGCCGACTTTCACCTAACCGGAGCCACCGCAGCACACATGACCCTCACTACCTGGGTAGCCAGGTTCGTCGTAGATAACGGTCGCGTCACTGAGGAAGGCAAGCGCTTGCGCAGCTTCCAGCGACGCAGACTCGATGAGCCCGACGCCGACCTCCACGTCCTGCACGAGCCCAACGGCGAGAAGGCCGAGGAGCTCGGTACCCAGGCCCTCGACGCCATCGGCCGCTCCTTCCTCAACGACCGCCTCTCGCTCACCGGTGGCCTCACTCGCGCCCTGCGAGAGACCCACGCCACGCTGCTGGACTGGAACCGCCGCAGCCTGCCCCGCGATCAGGTCGGTATCGGCATCACGGCGGCGCTGATTAGCGGCAGCACGGTCTACCTCGCGCAGGCTGGTCCCGGTCTGGTCTACCTGCGCCGCGGCAACAGCCTCACCCGTCTCGAGCCCACGCCGGACGCCACACAGCCCCTCGGCGAAGGCACCACGGAGCCATCGCTGCGCAAGCTGGAGCTCCAGAACGGCGACCTCCTGCTCGCGGCGTCGCTCTCGCTGCAAGAGGTGCTCAGCATCCAGGACCTCACGGAGCTGCTCGCCCGTACGGCGGACGATGCCCTGCCCGACCTCTACCTGCGCACGAAAGACCTGCCCGCCTTCGGGCTCATGGCGATTACCTGCTACGACGAGGAACCGCCGCCCGAGGAGCCCGCCGGCGCCTTTCAGCCAGATTCCGCGCTGCCGCGAGAACCTCGCTACGAGCCGGCGCGCCCGCAGCAGGTCGGCTTCAATCTGCCGTACGAGAACCAGCCCTGGCGCCAGCCCAGCGACCGTCGTGCCGGCGCCAACGAGCCGATCATGGTCTATCCGGAGAAGCCGAAGCCCATCGACATCTCCCGCCCCGTGGTCAACCTGCGCAACAACCGGCCCGCCGGCCGCAACGATTACGCCCGAACCACGGGCTCCGACCGCCGCTTCAACTTCGATTTCACCGACCGGCGCCTTGTTCAGATCGCAGCCATCGTTGCGGTCGTCCTCATCCTCATCTACTTCGTGCCCGGCCTCGTGAAGGAGAACCGCTCTCAAGACCTGACCGACTTCATCAGCGCTTCGCAGACCGCCTTCAACATCGCTCAGGACGAGACCGATCCGGCCCAGAAACGCTTCTATCTGGAAGAGACCCGCCGGCTGGCCAACGAGGCCCTGCGCGTCGACGAGACCAACGTCACGGCGAACGGCTTGCGCACGCAGGCGACCGACGCCCTGCAGGCCCTCGACGCCGTCTTCGACCTCAGCCCGATGACGTCGCTGCTGACCCTGAGCACCCAAATCACCGGCGACGTCGCCATCACCGGCCTCACCGTGAACGCCGGCGTCGCCTACCTGCTCGACAGCGGCGGCGGGCGCATCATCGCAGTCCCGCTCGACGGCACCGCGGCCTCGATCGTCTATCAGGACGGTGAGACCTACGGCGATTCGATCGCCCGCGCGCCCACCGAGATCGTCTGGGACGGCAACGACTTCGATGGCCGCCTGCTCATCCTCGATGCCGAGCGCAAGCTGTTCGAGCTCCACCCCGGTACCGAGCCGCTGCCCGTGCCCCTGCGCCGCACCAGCACCTGGGCCTCCGTTGCCGCCATCGCCACCTACGACGGCAACCTCTACGTGCTGGATCCCGATGGCAACCAGGTGCACCGCTACCTGCCAGCCGCCGAGGGCTTCGACTCCGAGCCGGAATCGATCCTCGCTGCCACGGCTGTTCTCACCGGGGCGGTCGATTTCGTCATCGACGGCGACATCTACGTCGCCTTCTCGGACGGGCACCTGATGAAGTTCACAGGCGGCCAGCCGGGCGACTTCACCCTCGCGCGGCATCGACCGTCCGCTCACAGCCGCGAACGACATTGCCCTCCTCGCTCCCTCCAAGGAGCTGTTCATCGCCGACACCGGCAACAAGCGCATCGTCGTCGCCGGCACGGACGGCACCTTCCGCCGCCAGCTCGTCGCCAACGCCATGACCGACATCTCCGCCATCGGCCTCGACCCCACCGGCGCCCAGCTCTACGTCATCGTCGGCGACGAGCTGCTGACGGCGCCCATCGTGCGGTAGGGCACTCGGGCATTCGGGCACTCGGGCATTCGGGCATTCGGGCATTCGGGCATCGGGCAATCGGGCAATCGGGCATTCGGGCATTCGGGCATCGGGCAATCGGGCATTGAGACGATAGCGTCTCTGTCGGCCCTCGTCGCTTCATGTCATGCTGAGCCCGCGAAGCATCCGCAGCCTCCCAGCGTGCGACGAAGGGCCGACTCACAAGTTGACGCCCCGAAACGCGGAACAGGACACCGTTGGCCTTACGAAGACCCGCAGATGCTTCTGCTATCGCCTCAGCATGACAGGCAAACGGTCGACAGGCACGCGGCCACTCCCTGCCCTTTGCCCTTTGCCCTTTGCCCTTTGCCCTTTGCCCTTTGCCCTTTGCCCTCAGATGCTACAGTCGTCATAGCGCACCACTGACTAAGGAGCACATGCCGTAGGCGTCATCGCACTTGAAAACGTCGCCGTTTCGTTCGGCGCCGTCGATATCTTCCAGGACATCAGCGCAGAGGCGCAGCGGGGCGACCGCATCGGCCTTGTCGGGCGCAACGGCGCCGGCAAGACCTCGCTGCTGCGCGTCCTTGCCGGGGTCGAAGCATCGAACGCCGGCCGGCGCCACCTCGAACGTGCCGCCAGCGTCACGTTGGTCGAGCAGATCCCGCCGCGCTCGACGGCGCATGCGACCGTGCGCCAGGAGGCCCTCGGCGCCATGAGCCACGTGCTCAACCTCACGACCGAGATGGAGCAGGCCGCCGAGGCCATGGCGGCCGGCGACGAAGCCGCCACGGAGCGCTACGCCCACTACCTCGAACGTCTGGAGAACGAAGGCGGCTTCAGCTACGAGGCGCAGCTATCGCAGGTGCTCATCGGCCTCGGCCTACCGGAGTCGCAGTGGGACAAGCCGGTCTCGATGCTCAGCGGCGGCCAGCGCAACCGCCTCGCCCTCGCGAAAGCGCTGCTTTACGGCCCGGACGTCCTGCTCATGGACGAGCCCACCAACCACCTGGACCTGCGAGGCCTGCAGTGGCTGGAAGGCTTCCTTAACCGCTGGCCCGGCACGGTCATCGTTACGTCGCACGACCGCTTCTTTCTCGATGCCATCGCCAACCGCATCTGGCACCTCGATTTCGGGCGCCTGAAGGCGTATCCGGGCAATTACACCAAGTTCGAGGAGCTGCGCGTCGCCGACGCCGCCCGACAGCAGAAGGAGTTCGAGGCCCAGCGCGAGTTCATCGCCAAGGAAGAGGCGTTCATCCGCCGCTACGGCGCCGGCCAGCGCGCCCGCGAGGCCAAAGGGCGAGAGAAGCGCCTCAACCGACTCGAACGCGTCCAGGCGCCGCAGCACAACCGCACCACCAGCCTGAGCTTCTCTGCCTCGCGCAGCGGCGACATCGTCCTCACCTCGAAGGGGATCGACGTCGGCTACGGCGGCCACACCGTGCTCAGCATCCCCGAGCTCGACCTCTACCGCGGCGAGCGAGTCGCTCTCATCGGCCCCAACGGCACCGGCAAGTCGACCCTGCTCAAGACGATCGCGGGCGAGTTGGCGCCGACGAACGGCAACGTGCGCACAGGCGCCGCCGTGAGCATCGGACACTACTGGCAGGAGGCCGAGAACCTCGACCTCAACGCGAGCGTGCTGGACGACCTCCTGCGCGATAGCACCCTGGAGCTGCAGCAGGCCCGCGACATGCTCGGCCACTTCCTGTTCAGCGGCCCCGACGTCGAGAAGAAGGTCTCGATGCTCAGCGGCGGCGAGCGCAGCCGGCTAGCTCTCGCCAAGCTTGTGCTCTCGCAGGGCAACCTCCTGCTCCTCGACGAGCCCACCAACCACCTCGACATCCCGGCTCGTGAGGCTCTGGAAGACGCCCTCGAAGGCTACACGGGCACCCTCGTCTTCGCCTCCCACGACCGCCGCCTGATCGCCCAGATCGCCACCCGGCTCTGGGTGATCGAGGACGGCAGCCTGGTCTCCTTCGAAGGCACCCTGGAGGAGTACGACGCCGCGCGCGCCCCCGCGAGGGCCCCCGAACGCGCCTCGGAAGCATCGAAGCCACGCCCTGCGATGAGCAAGAACCGCCAGCGCGACCTCGAAGCCCAGGTCCTCGCCCTCGAAACCAAGATCGAGGAGCAGGAGGCGCACATCGAGGACCTCGGCACCCAGATCAACGCCGCGTCGGAAAAGGGCGACCTCGAAGCCGTCATGGAGTTCGGCGTCAGCTACGAGACCGCCCAACTCAAGCTCGATCAGCTCCTGGAAGAGTGGACGGCGCTGGCGGACTAGCCTCAGACGTGCACGTAGCTGCGGGATTCATCCCGCAGTGTCACCCCAACACACCGTTCGTCCTGAGCTTGTCGAAGGACGCGAAACGCTCCAGAACGCCCCGAAGCGCTGCGCAAACCTCACCCCCGTCGACTGCGGTCGACACCCCCTCTCCGTCGCCACAGAGAGGGGCACGCCTGCTACGAGTCGCAATCGGCGCCCCCCGGTCCTGGCATTGCGAGCGAATGCGACGCAATCTCACATCGTGCGAGTGGGCCCCAGCGACAAACGACAGAATCAGCGTCAAAATTCCCCGTTCGTCCTGAGTCGAGGAGCCGAGAGGTCCCTGCCGTGGCGAGAGGTTCGTCCTCTGCTTCCTTGTCCCTTCCCCCTGCTTCCGCCATGATCCTCCCGACAACCAAAGGAGGCGGGACATGGACCTCGGACTCAAGGGCAAGCGCGCGCTCGTGCTCGGCGCCACCAAGGGCCTCGGGCGTGGCATCGCGGAGGCGCTGGCTGAAGAAGGCGCCATCGTCGCGCTCACGGGCCGAAAGCAGGAAGACGCCACGGCCGCCGCCGCCGAGGTGGCGGGAAAGTATGGCGCCACTGTCGCCGGCCTCGCGTTCGACTCTACCGACGCTGCTTCGGCCGCGACCCTCGTGCCTGCCGCCCTGGCAGCCCTGGGCGATGTCGATATTCTCGTCCTCAACTCGGGCGGGCCGCCTCCCGGGAACATCAGCGCCGTTACCAGCGACACCTGGCACCAGCAGTTCCAGGCCCAGTTCCTCAGCTTCGTCACGATCACGAACGCACTCCTGCCCGGCATGCGGGAGCGCAAATGGGGTCGCATCCTCGTCTCGTCCAGCAGCGGCGTCATCATTCCGATTCCGAACATCGGCATCTCGAACACCCTGCGCTCCAGCCTCCTTGCCTGGGCCAAGACCCTCTCGCTGGAGGTCGCGCCGGACGGCGTCACGATCAACACGATCCTCCCCGGACGCATCCAGACCGACCGCCTCGACCAGATCGACACGGCCAACGCCCAACGTACCGGCCAGACCCTGGAGCAAATCCGGGCCACGTCAGTCGCCGCGATTCCGGTCGGGCGCGTCGGCACGCCGGAGGACTACGGCGCCATGGCGGCCTTTCTCTGCAGCGAGAAGACCAGCTACGTCACCGGCAGCATCATCCGCGTAGACGGCGGCACGATCCGGGCGGTCTAACCCCAAACGAAAGCCACCTTCTTCCCAGTAACCCCAGCGAATGTGCTGAAGGGCACGGGTGGCACCTGCCGTTCGGCAACTGTGCGCGCCCCCTCCTGAACGCGACACTGAGATCGGCCGCATATGGCCATGCGGTTCGATGGGAGGAAGAGGCGAATGAAACGCGTCGTAATTCTTGGAGGCGGCAGCGGCGGTGCCGTGGCCGCTGCCCGCTTCGGCAAGTGGGGCAAGCCCGGCGAGGTCGAGGTCGTACTCATCGACCGCAGCCCGTACCACGATTACCGCCCGAGCTACCTCTGGGTGATGACCGGCAAGCGAGAGCCCGACGAGGTGCGCCGCCCCCTCAAAATCCTCGAGGACCGCTACGGCACCAAGGTCGTCCAGGCGTCGGTGACCCGCATCGACCCCGACATGAAGCAGGTCGAGACCGACCAGGGCAACTTCGAGTACGACTATCTCATCGTCTCTCTCGGCGCCGTCCTCAAGGATGACCCTCGCGTCGCGGGTCTCGAAGCACCGTGGGAGCTCGACCTCGCCCTCGCCACACGAGAGCGTCTCGCAGACTTCAAGGGCGGCAACATCGTCGTCGGCGCCACGTCCTGGCCCTACCGCTGCCCGCCGGCGCCGTTCGAGGTGGCGTTCATGATGCGTTACCTGTCCGAGCAGCGCAGCATCTCGGAGAAGACGACGATCACGGTGTTCCACCCCTGGGCCCAGGCTATGGAGACTTTCGGGCCCCAGATGGTCGAAGGATTCCGCAAGTTCATGTCCGACTACAACGTGCGCTACGAGGGCAAGTTCGAGCTCAAGGAGCACAACGCCTCGAACCACCAGCTCCAGGCCACCGACGGCCGCAAGCTCGACTACGACCTCGCGATCGTCGTGCCGCCGCACGAAGCGCCGCCCGTCATCCGAGACTCCAAGCTCGCGACCGAGACCGGCTACATGGACGTCAAGCTGCCCTCGATGGAGTCGCCCGACTACGAAGGCGTCTTCGGCATCGGCGACGTCGTGGCGCCCAGTATCGGGCTCGGCATGGCCGGCGTCTTCGCCCACTTCCAGGCCGAGCACGTGGTGAGCGAGATCCTCGACCGCGTCCGCGGCACCTACGTCGGCGAGCTGTACAACATGGTCGGTATCTGCGTCATGGACTGCGGTTACATGGGCGCCGCCGTCTGGTGCGACTTCACCGACAAGCTCATGGGCAAGACCAGCGTGCCGGACTGCCGCATGCTCGGCGGCATGGCCGCGTTCCGCGCCGTCAAGGCCGGCTTCGAGCGCTACTGGTTCGCCAATCTCTTCGGCGGCAGCAAAGGAGGTGCACGGTGAGTAACGAGCCTTTGGACCAGACCCTCTCGCCGGGGGAGCAGGCGGCGGCGAACCGCATCCTCGCTCGCATCGCCAAGAGCAGCGACTCGATCGAGCAGACCCTCGACCTGCTCGACGAGCTGGCAGACTCCGGCAACCTCGCTGCTGTCACCGGTGTCCTCGCGGACTTCAACGAGAACTTCAGCGCCATCACCCGCCCCGATGTCATGACGATGGTGGCGAACCTGATGATGCTGATGGGCCTCCTCAGCCAGGTCGACTACGAGCCCTTCTTCACCCTGGCCATGAAGGCGCCGGACGCCCTGAACGACGCCTACCCGAAGTTCCAGAAGCGCAAGGAGAAGCTCGGCCTCATGGAGGCGATGGAGCTGTTCCGCAGCCCGGAGGTCGCCGGCGCCCTCGAGATGATGGTGGGCGTAATGCGCGCCCTCAAGGCGGAGGGCAGCTCACCGCCGCGGCGTTAGGGAACCGTCGAGAGGTCGCCTGCGTATCTTTAGCATGCGTGAGGCAGTCTTTTGGGGCGCGCTCGCCGGCATGCTCCTTCTGTTCTCCGCATGTAGCGGTGATTCGGGAGATGACGGGACGCCGCTGCCAGCCTCCACCCTGAGGCCGACGACGACAGCCGCTGCCATCGAGTCGACGGCCACGAAAACACCCTCGCCCGAGGACACACCGCCGCCTGTAACGCCTGCTGCTACCGCAACCACTCTCGCCGACGTTCCTCAAGGCAACCGGACCCGCATTCGCGCCGTCGACACGGTTATCGAGGCCATCGAGACCCAGGACGCGGCCACGTTCGAATCGCTGCTCCGTTACACCGAGGCTGCCTGCGACAATGCCCACCCGAACGACGGCGAAGCGCCGCCGCAGTGCGGCGACATCCCCGGGCAGCCAGCGGAAGGCACGCTCGTGAAGGCCTTTTACGAAGCAGGCTGCGGGGACCATTGGCTAACCAATGTCTTTCCTGTCGTGGATGCCTTCTTCCTTTCGAAGCCGGAGCTGTTTGCCGTGTTCAAGCTCAACTTGAACCAACCCCTTCGAGGGGACACCTACCTACCCCAACCCGAATATGGTCTCGTCTTTGAGATGGGCGGGACCGCGACTAGCGGACTGATCGAGTATCGAGTGAGCCTGTTGCTCGGCGTGGAGGCTGACGGCGCCATCACAGTCGTTGACTTCCCCTGCGATCCTGTTCGCACGCCCGACTTCTTCCTCTCGTCAGAGGCCGAACCCGTCTACGGCAGCAACCTCGAACTCCTGCTCCTTGGACCGGCTTTCCAGCACAGGATGGGCACACAGACCGGCATCTCAGGCGTCGATCAGGCCATCGAAGCTGTCACGTCGGGCGATCCGGCGGCCATCGAAAGCCTGATGCGGCTCACGCCGATTGCCTGCACGAATGATCCGGGCCTCGGCGGGCCGCCCAAGTGCGCCGACGCCCCCGGCTCCCCGGCCGAGGGCTCCGAGGTCCACGCCTTCCCGGCGGGGCAATGCGAGGGCGCATGGACCTACGACCTGTCGCCGATCATCGATGGCCTGGTTGCAGCTTCGCCCGAGCTGTACGCGGTGTTATGGGACCGTGGAGCGCCACAAACCAGCGAGTTTCCCCAGAGCGAGTTCAGGCTCGTATTCGCGTCCAAGATGGAGAGCATCTCCGATTCTCCACTTGGCCTGGTCGTGGGCGTGAATGCCGGCAAGATCCGCAGTGTCGCTTATCTCTGCGGTGAACCGCCGTCATACAGGGTCGAGCACCAGGACCCCGGCGAGCTCGTCATCCTCTACGGCCCGGCCTTCCCCTGACCTACGAGACCGTGAGCACCGCCTTGCCCGGGTAAGTGCGGTCGAGCAGGCCGCGCGTGACGTCACCGATCTGCTCCCAGGGCGCCTCGACGGAGATCAGGGGCTTCACGACGCCGTCGGCCACCATCCGCGCCAGGCGTCCCAGACCCACCGACGCCGTTTCGCGCTGCAGCTCCGTGAACACGGCGAGGCCGGACACGGTGCCGCGAGTGCGCAGGAACACGGTCGAGTCCATCTCCATGCGCCCGCCCATCGAGACGCCGTACACGACCATGAGGCCAAACGGCGCCAGCATGCTGATCGCGTTCGCCAGCACGGAGCCGCCTACGGACTCCAGCACGACGCCGTAGGGCGCGAACTCTCGCGCCGCCTCGCCCGTCTCGTCCGCGACGACGTGGTCCGCGCCCGCGTCCTTCGCCGACTGCGCGTGCTTCTCCTGCCGCACGAGGCCGGTCACCGTCGCGCCTCCGTGCTTTGCGATCTGAATCGCGAAGTTACCCACGCCGCCGGATGCGCCCGTCACCAGCACGTTGCGCCCCGTCAGCCCGGAGGCACGGTCGAGGGCGTAGAGCGCCGTCAGCCCGGCGACGGGCAAGGTCGCTGCCTGCGCGAACGTCACGGCATCGGGCAGCACGGCCAGGTTCGCCACCGGGCACGCGACCAGCTCCGCCCACGCGCCCGGGTTCAGCACGCCGACCACCCGGTCGCCCGCCTTCGGCCCCGCGCCGTTCACCGCCGCCTGCTCCACGACGCCGGAGAAGTCCCAGCCCAACAGCATGCCCGCCGGCGAGTTCTGCGCCCGGTTGCACTCGCCCCGGTTCAGCGAGATCGCCCTCACCCGCACCAGCGCCTCGTCCGCCCGCGGCGTCGGCGCCTCCACCGTCGAAAGCGCCAGCTTGCCGTTCACGTTCGGGTCCACAAGCGCCGCTCGTATCGTTGCCATGTCAGTCGCCTCGTTTCTGGTTGGTGGTTCTTAGTTGGTAGTTGGTAGTTATCAGTTATCAGTTGTCAGTTCTGGGACCGGTCCTCGTCTCCCTCAAGACCGTTCGACCTGAACCTGTCGAAGGACGGCGTAGTGCCCGAGGGAAGCCCGTAGCAGGCGCCCCCCTCTCCGAAATCGGAGAGGGGTGGTCGCCGCAGCGACCGGGGTGAGGTTTTCCCACGCCTCGAAGCCTCGTGGAGCATCCCGGAACGCCCGTCGCCCCTCACCCTAGCTCTCTGCCCAGAGGGGCGAGAGGACAGTCAGTATTACTCCCGAGACGCTCCTGCCGAATGACAAACCCTCGTTCCTTGTTCCCACACCCTCACGAGTGCTTCTTGCCAAACCCGACAAGCTGCTGCGCCACCAGCGCCGGCTCTTGGCCCGGCGGCATCACGTTCCAGAACTCCACCTGCGGCAGCAGCTCGTTCAGGTAGTGCGCCGCCGATAGCCGGTGCGCCGGGTCGTTGCCGGGGATGATCAGCGAGGGCAGCTTCATCGCCACCAGCTCCTCCGGCTCGGCACCCGCGGCCGTGTCGCGGTCGAACAGGGTGCGGGCGTTGAGCTCGCTCAGGGCCATGTAGCGGTCGACGTCCTGCTGCACGAAGGCTCGCCGCGAACCCCTCGTCGTGCGCCAGCACCGCCGACCACAGGCCGCCCTTCGGCTCCGCCCAGAACCCCGGCTTCTCCCGCGCGATCTCGACGACGCCCTGCAGGCCGTGCTCCTTCACGTGCTCGTAGTGCTGGCGAAAGCGCTCGCGCACGGCCGTCTTCCAGCTGTAGCCGCCGACAGGCCAGTGCAGCAGCAGCCCCATCACGCGCTCCGGGTGCCGCGCCCCGATCGACGTCGCCACGGAGCAGCCCATGCAGCCGCCGAGCACAAACGCCTTCTCGATGCCGAGGTGGTCCAGCAGGCCGACGCCCTCGTCCGCGTACAAACCCCAGCTCAGGTGCTCGACCCGCCCGCCCGAGAGTCCGGCCTCGCGCCGGTCATAGGCGATGCATCGAAACTGCTTCCCCAGCTCGCCAAAGGTGTCCATCTGGCCCCAGACACCCGCCGACCTCCACTTGTCGATCGTGGAGTCGAAGCCGCCCGGCGCCAGCATGAGCAACGGCGGCCCGGAACCGTGCTCCTCGTAGTTGATCTTGATCCCGTCGATCGTCGCTTCCGGCATAGCGCCTCTTTCTAGTCACTGCGCGGGTTTGGTGGTGGCCGCATCTTAGTAGCCGTCGCAGAACGTGACCAGAGGGTCTTCCGAGGGCCCCTTCTTTGCCCTTTGCCTTGCCTCGCCATTTGCCTTAGAATCGCTTCATGCGACGAAGTACCGACCGAATCCTAACCACCCACGTCGGCAGCCTGCCCGAGCCCGCCGACCTCGACCCGGCCGCGCCTGACTACGAATCGAAGCTCCGGCAGCGCGTCGGCGAGGTCGTGGCCCAGCAGCGCGACACCGGCATCGACGTGATCAACGAGGGCGAGTACACGAAGGGCGGCGACTGGCTCTCGTTCATCGAGAGCCGCTTCGGCGGCTTCGAGGCCCAGGAGCGCCCGGCCGGCGAAGTGCCGCTGATGGTGCAGGGCAAGGACCGCGAGGACTTCGCCGACTTCTACCAGTACGCCACCGAACGCGGCATCCTCTTCTACGCACCCGGCAACCAGATCCGCGCCGCTCGGCCGTACTGGGTCTGCACCGGCCCCGTCACCTACACCGGCCAGGAGGAGCTGGCGCGCGAGATCGCCCTGCTCAAAGACGCGGCCGGTACCGAGGACGTCTTCCTCACCTCCACCGCCGCCGCCAGCCTGGAGGTCTACCGCCGCAACGACTACTACGCGACGGAGGAGGAGTACCTCTACGCCATCACCGAGGCGCTCGCCGTCGAGTACCGCGCCATCGTCGACGCCGGCATCATCCTCCAGGTCGACGACGCCTGGCTGCCGGCGCTCTGGGACCGCATC
Organism: uncultured Chloroflexia bacterium; assembly: GCA_963768705.1. Lineage (GTDB taxonomy): Bacteria > Chloroflexota > Dehalococcoidia > DSTF01 > WHTK01 > WHTK01. Next base: position 37,688 of record CAVYJE010000026.1, on the reverse strand, counting down.
GGCATGCAGATGGGCCTCGAAGCCTTCCGCAAGCGCTGCGAGCTGCGCGTCGAAGCCCTGAACCACGCCCTGAAGGGCATCCCGGAGGAGATGGTGCGCTACCACCTCTGCTGGGGCAGCTGGCACGGCCCCCACGCCTACGACCTCGAGCTCAAGCACATCGTCGACATCATGCTCAAGGTCAACGCGGGCGCCTACCTCATCGAAGGCGCCAACGCCCGCCACGAGCACGAATGGGTGGTCTGGGAGGAGACCAAGCTGCCGGAGGGCAAGATCCTCATCCCCGGCGTCGTCACCCACTCCACAGACCTCATCGAGCACCCCGAGATCGTCTCGCAGCGCCTGCAGAACTACGCCCGCGTCGCCGGCAAGGAGAACGTCATCGCCGGCACCGACTGCGGCTTCGGCGGTCGCTCCCACCCCCAGAATCGCCTGGGCCAAGCTCCGGTCCCTGGTCCAGGGCGCCGAGCTGGCCTCTGAAGCCATGTACTAAGGCGAGCAGCCGGCAACGCCCAGGAGCATTCCGAAGCGGGCTTCCCCTCTCCCTAGCGACGAGAGGGGTGCCGTCCGCAGTCGGCGCGGTGAGGTCAACACCGGCGACTGCGACAGTCCTGACCTCGCAGACAAGCTAAGGAGCCGCAGGAATCATTCCCTGCGGCTCCTTTCAGGCGTAATCGAGGTTGGGGTTAATAGAGAAAGCAGCCCCGGTCCATGGCCTGGTTGGCAGCCTCAGAGGCCTCGTTCAGCCAGAAATTGGTGTCGTTCTCATTGTCCTGCGACTGAGCCTCTTGTATCAGGGTATTGATTAAACCCGCGTGCCGATCACACTCCTCCTGATCCGCCGGGCCATCGCCGGTTGCGCCGGCGCTGATGACTGCAAGATAGGTAGACGGGACTACGATCTTGCCGCCCAGGACACTCGTTGTCGTGATTGCGAATGTGGAAGTCTCCGCTGGCGCTGTGGATGTCACGGTGGTCGTCGTTACCTGGCGAGCCGGACCGATGGCTACCTGCGCCGACGCCACGCTGGCACCGAAACCGAGCCCGCCGAGGGCCAGCGCTGCTGCCGCTGCCATAGCCACGATGCCTCTGCTAATCCCGATTGTCTTGAACACTGACTCTCTCCTTGTGCTGTACCCTGCGTCCCGTCTGCAGCGGTCTTGTTGGGACAAGGCTAGGCGTGGGCAAAGGCAGCAACGCCCGCGATTCGCACCATGAAGGCACCAGATTGGCACCACGTTTGCTCAAGAAGCATTCGCAAGGCCGAATCAGCTTCCCTACCCTTGGGAAAGCGCGAAGGTTGAGGCACAACTCGCTCGTCGAAGACGAACATCTTCAGATCTCATATTCAGGGATCGGTGTTTCACCCGCCTTACAGATAAACAAACCTGGCCAGCTCATCCCCGGCACCCTGCTCAGCCGACTTACAATGACTGCAGAACAACCCATCGATCGACCGGAAATCGCAAGCCAAACGGAGGCTGATATGAACGAAAACCTGTACAAGCTCGCGGAGTTCGGGCAGAGCGTATGGTTCGACGACATCAACCGGGAGGCCATCGTCTCCGGCAAGCTCGACAAGCTCATCGCCGAGAGCAACGTCACCGGCGGCACCTCCAACCCCACGATCTTCGAGAAAGCGTTCTCCGGCTCCAACGCCTACGACGACCAGTTCCGTCAGATCGCCAAGGACCTCTCCTCGCCTGAAGCGATCCAGGACATGCTCGCCATCACAGACGTCCAGATGGCCGCTGACCGCTTCGCCGGCGTCTACGCGCGAACGAACGGCGAGGACGGCTACGTCTCACTGGAAGTCGCGCCTACATACGCCAACGACACGGAGGCCACGATCAGCGAGACGCGGCGCCTGTTCGCTGCCCTCGACCGGCCCAACGTCATGATCAAGATCCCCGGCACGCCCGCCGGCATCCCGGCCGTCGAGACCTGCCTGGCGGAGGGCATCAACGTCAACATCACGCTCCTGTTCTCCGTCGAGAGCTACGAGCAGGTGGCCGAGGCCTACCTCAAGGCGCTGGAAAAGCGTCGGGCCGCCGGCCAGCCTATCGACGGCATCGCCTCCGTCGCCAGCTTCTTCGTCAGCCGCGTCGAGACCATGGCGGACGACCGCCTTACCGCCCTCGCGGACAAGGCATCGACGCCGGAGCGCAAGGCCGAGATCCTCGCCCTGCGCGGCAAGCTCGCTGTCGCCAACGCGAAGCTCGCCTACCAGAAGTACCTCGCCATCACGACCAGCGAGCGCTGGCGCCGGCTGGAGGAAGCCGGCGCCCGGCCGCAGCGTTGCCTCTGGGCCAGCACCAGCACGAAGAACGCCGCGTATAGCGACGTCCTCTACGTCGATGAGCTCATCGGGCCGGAGACGGTGAACACGCTGCCAGAGGACACGCTGGTGGGCTTCGCCGACCACGGCACCGCGGCCGACACGCTGACACAGGGCATCGACGAGGCCAGGGCGCTGATGGCGCAGCTGGCCGACGCGGGCCTCGACGTCGCCGCCGTAACCCGCGACCTTCAGGTCGAGGGCGTCGAGAAGTTCGCCAAGTCGTACGAGGACGCACTCAAGGCGATCAAGGACCGCAGCCAGAGCGTCGGCGTCTCCTAGCGGCTGGCGCCTGTTACGCCGGCAACGTGAAGGTGAATCGCGTGCCGTCGACTTCGGGACGGCTCTTCGCCTCAATGTCGCCGCCATGCGCCTCGACGATACGTCGGGCGATCGAGAGCCCGAGGCCACTGCCGCCCGTACCGCGCGTGCGGGGTGAGTCTGCCCGGTAGAAGCGCTCGAAGATGTGCTCCAGGTGCTCCATCGTGATGCCGGGGCCCGTGTCCTGCACCCAGAACTCGGCCCCATCGCCCGGTCTTCCGCACGCCCAGTGCGATGCTGCCGCCCGACGGCGTGTGCTGCACGGCGTTATCGACGAGGATGCGCAGCACCTGTCCCACCCGCACAGCATCACAGCGAACGGAGACGTGGTCGGCGTTCTCGATGTTGATCGAGAGGCCGGCGCCCCGGGCCAGCAGCTCGCCTTCGCGCGCCGCCGACGCGATCAGGTCAGCCGCGTCGATGTTCTGGCGCAGCAGCTCGAGGCGTCCCTCTTCCAGCTTCGCAAGCGTTAGCAGCTCGTCTACCAGCCCGGACATGCGGTCCGACTCCGTGATGATGTCGTCCAGTGTGCCCTGGTCGACTTCGTCGAGCTGCTTTGCCGTGCCGCCCTGGATCGCCTCGGCGCTGGCACGAATCAGGGTCAGGGGGGTGCGCAGCTCGTGTGAGGCGTCCGAGACGAACTGGCGCTGGCGGTCCATGGCATCGCGTGTCGGTTGCAGGGCACGGCCGGCCAACCAGAACCCGCCCATCGAAGCGAGCACGAGCCCACCAGCACCCGTCGCCAGCAATACGGTCAGCAGATTCTTCAGCTGGTCGTTATGGCGGTGCAGAGAGCGCCCGACCGTCACCACGGAGTCCGTGGCGCCGTCACGGCCCGTCGCGACGTAGAGCACACGCGTCTTCTCGTCCCCGCTGCCCACGGTGCGCCACGCCTCGCCCTGCGCAATCGCTTCCTCGACCGCCGGCGCGTCTACGAAGTCCAGCGTCGGCACGTTGAGCGGGTTAAGCAGCACGCCGCCCGCCGGGTCCAGGATCAGGTAGAACACGTCGTTGCCGGCGCCGCTGAAGTACTCCAGGCCTTCGTACTCGTCGCCGTCGTTGTCGCTGCCGCCCGAACCACCGGAATTGCCGTCCTCAGAATCCTCGCTGGAGCCGGGGCCTGAGTTCGACAAAACGTCGCCCCTGTCATCCCCGGAGCTGGGGCCTGAGTTTGAAGGCGCCGGGGGATGCTCGATGCGCTCCTCGATCTGGGCTGAGATGTTGTAGGCGCTGGACCGCAGGGAGTCGTCCACCTCGGCATTCAGCGCGCTGGACAGCACGACGTAGGCCGTACCGGTGACGATGGCGATGATGCCGAGCAGTACGGCCACGTACCAGACCGTGAGCTGCAGGCGGACGCGGGCAAACATCAGGAAGAATCGCCCAGCCGGTAGCCGACACCTCGCACGGTCCTGAGCAACCGCTTGCTGAACCCCTTATCGATCTTGTTGCGCAGGTAGTGCACGTAGATGTCGACCACATTCGCCACGCTGGCGAAGTCGTAGCCCCAGACCTGGTCCATGATCTGGCCCCGGCTCAGCACCTGCCCCGGGTGCTGCATGAGGAACTCCAGCAGCGCAAACTCCTTCGGCGTCAGGTCGATCACCTTGCCCGCGCGCGTCACCTCGTGCTTCGCCGGGTCCAGCACGAGGTCATCGACCTCCAGCTGCGCCCCGTTGACAGCAGCGCGACGACGGGTCAGGGCGCGGATGCGGGCCGATAGCTCGGCAAATGCGAACGGCTTCGGCAGGTAGTCGTCGGCGCCGGCGTCGAGGCCTTCGACGCGGTCTTCGATAGAGTCGAGGGCGGTGAGCATGAGCACCGGCGTCGCGTCGCCCCGTTTGCGAATGCGCTGACACACCTCGGTGCCGGAAGCCGAAGGCAGCATGCGGTCGAGCACGACCACGTCGAACTCGCCGTCCTCCAGCATGTCGAGAGCGTCACGGCCGTCACCGACCACCTCGACGACATGAGCCTCACGCTGCAGTACGCGCTTCATCAGCTCGGCCAGCTTGGCATCGTCTTCTACGACCAGAACGTGCGACGTGGCGCCCTCCAGTTTTCTTTCCCATTTAAGTATGCGCCGGAACTATTGGAGATGGGTTAGAGCCGGTTGCACCATTTTTCACGATTTCTCTGCGGCTCCAATCAATCTCCAATCTTCGCTCGATACGGTGATTGTGCTACCGAAAGGAGGCCGCATATGACCCGAGTAAAAGCCATCGCAATCGCCGCAATCACTACGTTGATCTTCGGTTCCGTAGCCATCGGCATTGCCGCCAACACAGGCAACGACAACACGACAACCACCGACGCCATCACGAGCGCTCCCGCGGACACCGCCCCGCCGGCTCCGGCGACCAACGTGTCGCAACCGGTGCAGCAGCCCGTCCTCGTCGACCTGACCACGGACGACGACGACGACAGTGGCCGGGACTACGACGGCGAAGACGACTCTCGCGGCCGTGACCACGAGGAGGATGACTGATGAAGGCGAAAAGCCGTTTCCAACAAGCGCGACTCTTTGTTGCCGGCGGGACGATCGCCGTATTGCTGGGCACCTGGTCCGCCCTGACCGTGCACGACATCCAGGCCCAAAACGCCGACGCGGCAGCGAGCACGAACACAACGAACGTAGTCACCACGGCGGAAAGCGTGCCGGTCACTACGTCCGCGCCGTCGACTTCGAGCACGACGTCGCGTCAGACCACGACAACCGTCGTGCCGCACACCCGGACCAAGAGTTCCTAAAGGAGAACTGACATGGGTGGCACAACCGATCTGGTGATCTGGCAATTCATACGCGCGGCAGGCCTGCTCTCCTACGCCATGCTGAGCCTGTCCGTGTTCATGGGCATCGCCCTCAAGACGCGATTCCTGGACGGCGTCATGAAGCGCCCCTGGGTCTACGAGGCACACCAGTCCCTCACGATCGCGGCCCTGGGCGTCATGGCGGTCCACCTCGTCCTCGTCATGGTCGATGTCTTCGTCGGCATCGGTCCCGTGGGCGTCCTGGTGCCGTTCGCGTCCTCATGGCGGCCTGTCCCCACCGCGCTCGGCACCCTGGCCTTCTACCTGGCAGCGGCGCTGGTGGCCTCCAGCTACCTGCAGAAGCACATCGGCTACAAGATGTGGCGCACGTTCCACTACGCGGGCTTCGGCGCCTGGTGGCTGGCCCTGATCCACGGCCTCACCGCCGGCAGCGACACCGGTATCCCGGGCGTGCAACTCCTTTACTGGGTCACGGCAGGCTCGGTGATCTTCATCACCGTCTACCGCGTCCTGCTCCCCTCGCCGGTGAAGCAGCCCGCACGACTGGCCCGCAGCCCCGAAGGAGCCGCGTCATGACGACCGATATCGAAGTGCCCGAAGCCCAGACGCGCTTGGCGCCGCCCCTGGTCAAGAGCACGTTCCGGGCTATGAACAGCGACATCGAGCTATTCGCGGTGGGTGCCCCGGGCGTCCGCCGCCTGGCTCACGCCCAGCGATGGCTCGCCGCCTACGAGAACCGCTTCAGCCGGTTCCGTACCCTCAGCGAGCTATCCCGTCTCAATGCCGCCAGCGGCAGGTCTTTCCGAGCGTCCCCAGCTCTCTTTCCGCTTGTCGAACTGGCATTGGCACTGGCGGAGCGCTCCGAAGGGCGCTTCGACCCCACGGTGCTGCCGGCTCTCGACGCCGCCGGCTACGACCGCTCTTTCGAGCTCGTGGACGGCGCGTCGAAGAGCCGGCGGGCATCGCGACGGCATTTCACCTGGCGCGATGTGGAGCTGGACCCGGAGACCAGGACGATCACGATGCCCCTCGGTTGCGGCATCGACCTCGGTGGCATCGGCAAAGGCTGGGCCGTCGACCGTCTCGCCGCCATCCTCGGTAACCCTTGCCTCGTCAACGGCGGCGGCGACGTCCACGCCGGCGCCAGCTTCGACGGCGAGACGCCGTGGCTCATCGGCATCGCCGAACCCTTCGACCCTGAGCACGACGTGGCGATACTGGCGCTTCAGAATCGCGGCGTCGCCACGTCGAGCACTCTCAAGCGCCGATGGCTCGCCGACGGTCTCTGGGCCCATCACCTCATCGACCCGCGCACCGGCCGCCCCTCCGACAGCGACGCGGTGCAGGTGACCGTCATCGCCCCAACCACGACCGAAGCGGACTATCACGCCAAAGTCGCCCTGCTGCAGGGGACGGAGGGCGGTATTGCCTACCTCAACCGCGAGCCGGAGGTCGAAGGCATGGCCTTTCGTCACGACGGCGTCGCGTTCGAGACCACGGGCTTCAGCGAGTACAAAGCGCCGGAGCCCGATTCTTTTGCTCTAGGAGGCACCTAGCGGAGGCACCCAGCGTTGTCGACACTTATAGATACCCTCGCCGTGAACCGCGGCATTTCGAGAGCCCACACATTAGAAAGGACCCGTAGAGAATGCTCGGTGTCGATACCGTTTTCGGGCTGCCAGTGCACGCACTGGTCGTCCACTTTGCAGTCGTCCTCGTGCCACTAGCGGCGACAGGCGTACTGGTTACGGCATGGAAAAGCGACTGGCGGCAGCGCTACATGCTGCCGCTTGCCCTGATCGCGGTCATCGGCGCCGGTGCAGCCATTGTGGCCGCCTCCAGCGGCGAAACCCTGGAACACACGGTCAGGACCTCCGCCGAGGCGACAGGCGCCAGTGCCCGCTTCGGCGACCATCCCGAGCAAGGCAACCAGGCTGAGATCCTCTCGATCGCCTTTGCCCTCGGCGCCGTCGGCCTCTACTCCATCGAGGAGCCCTTCCTGAACCTTAAGCGGTTTGGGCTGACCGACCTTCACACCAAGGGCGTCATCGTCATCTGTTGCGTTCTCGCCGTGCTGGCCCTGATCTCGATGATCGTTGCCGGGCATTCGGGTGCAACCCTGGTCTGGAAGGACCTCGGGAACTTCGTCAAGTCAGGGTAGGAACACCCTCAGCGTGCGGCGGCCACACCGCTCCATGCAGGTACGCGGACCAGACAGGTTGAGGACGGCGGGCTAGAGTGCTCCCGGCGTCACCACCGGGACGATCCTCGTACGGGCATGGATCGGCGTGAGCCGCCGCTCTTCCGTGCTCCAGTGACCAGGATCTCGCGTACCTTCGTTTCGCGTTTCGGAGGCCCTCCGTCGTAAGATCCGCGACAGTGTCCGCGCAGCTTCGACATGCGCGCCACCTAGTCGAGGCCTCTTATCAGCGCAGGCAACGCTACTTCGCAGTCCAACCGGCTCTTCTACGGCTGGGTGATCGCGGGCTTCGCTGCCGTCATTGGGTTCTGCTCCGGACCGGGTCAGTCCTTCGTTTTCTCCGTCTTCCTCGACTCGATTATTGAGGAGACCGGCTTCTCCCGCTCGTCCATCTCGGTCCTATACGCGGTAGGGAGCGGCGTCAGCGCCGTCATGGTTTCGCTGGTCAGCCGCCTGGCGGACCGAGTCGGGCCACGCAAGGTCCTGATGTGGGTCGGCCTTGCGCTGGGCATCGCCTGCTTTGCCATGGCGACAGCAAACACAGTGATCGTGCTCATGGTCGCCCTGGCCAGCCTTCGGGCTCTGGGCCAGGGCTCCTTACCTGTAAACGGCACGCTTCTCGTAGCCCAGTGGTTCACGCGGTATCGGGCACGAGCCGTCTCCGTTATGGCGATGGGGTTTTCGGTTTCCACGTCTGTGCTACCGCCGGCCTGCACATTTCTCATTGTTGCCATTGGTTGGCGCGAGACCTATGCCTTGCTGGGCGTCATGGTCTGGCTGCTGATCATCCCCGGTTCAGCTCTCCTGGTGAAGAACCGACCTGAGGACATCGGCCTATTGCCGGACGGCGACCTCGAACCGGCATCGGATTCTCGGAGCATCCCCGTGACGCCGGCTCCCGCGGGCCCTGACCGGCGCAAGGTGTTTACTTCGCCGCGATTCTGGATGCTCGCCCTACCGATGGCGACGACACCCCTGGTCGGCACCGCCGTGATTTTCCACCAGGCGGGCATCTTCGAAGAGCAAGGGCTATCGAGCGAAGTGTCCGGCGTCGTCTTCGTACCACTCGCGATCGGATCGGCCGTGGCGGTGCTGTTCGCCGGCTACTTCATCGACAGGGCCGGTCCAAAACCGGCGTTCATGGTCTCGATGACTCTGCTCTTCACGGCGCTGGTCCTCGTGCACTTCATCCACTCCGTGCCGAGCGCGGTGCTGTACGGCGCAATCATTGGCGCCGCGAACGGCATCGGTCAGAACATCACGGGCGTGATCTGGGCCCACTTCTACGGCCGCGAGAACCTCGGACGCATCCAGGGCTCGGCTATGACCGTAATGATCTCAGGCGCGGCGATTGGGCCCTTACCGCTTGCGCTGATGGAAAGTACCTTCGGCAGCTTCGGGCCGGGCATCGTCCTGCTCTCGATCCTACCTCTGCTGGCGATTCCAACCGTAGCGCTGGCGAAACCACCGAACGAGGTCGCGGCCTAACTACAGCGCGACGGGATCGACCCTCGTGCGGGCATGGATCGGCGTGAGCCGCCGCTCTTCCGTGCTCCAGTGACCGTTGTCTTGCAGCCATCGCCGGTAATCGTTCGCCGTCGCGATTGCCTGACCGGGTGTGATGGCGAAGGCGATCACGTACAGCTTCTCGCCGCCCTCCTCGATGAAGGAGCGCTTGAAGTACTCGTCCTCGTCATCCTGGCAGGAGCACCCGATGAATGGCGTTGTGCTCACGACCTCGCCTTCGCGCGTCATGATCACGTGCCAGGGCAACGGCTCACTCTTGGGCTCATCGATGGCGTGGCCCTCGATGCGGTAGTCCTCCAGACGGTCGAGGCCACCCAGCTCGTTCACGGTCTCGCGCGCCTGCGCCAGGGTCGTGAACACGCCCACCGTCGTGTCGCCGGCGTCGGAGTGCTCGACGACGACCCAAAGCAGGCCTTCCGGCGTCTCGAAGCTCACGCCAGGCCCGCCTTCGACAACGCATCGGCAACCGCCCGGCGGTCCCAGTCGACGACGATCGTGTCGCCGATCAGCATCGTCGGCACCGTCTTGTAGCCACGGGCCCAGCCCATGACCTTTTCGGCCGCCTCCGGCACCTCTTCGATGTCAATCTCGTCATACTCGACGCCCTGCTGCTGGAAGTAGCGCTTGGCCATCCTGCAGCTGCCGCACCATGACGTCGTGTACATCGTGACGCGGGGCTTCGTGTTCTCGGTTGCTTCCTCGTTGTTCAAACTGCGCACCTCTTGCCTCGATTCTACCGTCCCCGGCCAGAGCCTGCAGAAGGCAGGCGTAGTTGAACCAACACTCAGAGCGCGACTAACCGTAGCCGAGGCTTCCTCCCCCGGCTACGTCATGCGCACCGCGCGCGCCTCAAACCTGTAGTGCCCCAGCATGCTGGGGCACTACAGGTGAGTACTCGGTCGAGCAGGGCTTCCATCTCCGGCGCCATCCACGTCAGGTGCTTTAGCACCTTGTGTACGAGGCGACCGACCCTGACCGAGAACCGAAAACTAACAACTGAAGACTGAAAACTAACGACTACCTACTGAACCACCGCCATCGCCTCGATCTGGATGTCGAAGTTCAGCGTCTCCACCACGGTCTGGTGACGGGCGGGTCGGGAGTGCTCGTCCGGGAACATCTCCAGCCACGCCGGGTTCACGGCCTGACGCGTGTTGTTGCTCTTGATGAACACCGTGACCTTGACGACGTCGTCTGTCGTGGCGCCGGCCTGCTCCAGCACCGCCTTGAGGTTCTTGAAGCACTCGAAGGCCTGGCCCTCGACCGACTCCGGGAACTCGCCGGTCTCCATGCTCTTACCCATGATGCCGGACGTGTAGATGATGTTGCCGACGCGCGACGCCATGGGGATGGGCGCGTTGTGCGCGACGTTGGGGATCTCGAAGCTCTTGCGTGGTGGCATCTGGGTGTCTCCTCTACTCTGGTCTCAAGTGGCGTCATTATCGCCACGTAGAGGGCTTCGGGCGAGAGGCGGGAGAGGACGCGGCGAAGGCTCTGTCGGGAGAATCACGAGTAGTGATCTGTGAGGAGGTTGCCTCGTGAATCGCAATTTCGCGCTAAGCATTGCCGTTGTCGCGGTGACGGGGCTCTTCATCGTCTTGGTTAACGCCCGTGCAGACTCGCGTTCGCCAGCACACGACGCCTCAGAGGCGGTCCTGGAGATACCCATGCTCGTGCTTCTCGCCGTGTATGCAGTTGGCGCGACGGTCTTCTCGCTCGATGAAGACGGGGGCCCGCGAGGCTACTGGCTGTTCCTGACCGCCGCCTTCGTAAGCATTGTTGCCTTTATCGCCGGCACAGCCCGTATCGGCTAACGATTTCGCGCATAATGCCTCCGTCGCGCCCAGATTGCGTGCCTAGATGAACGGAGTGAGAGCATGCCCCAGCAAATCCCGAGCGAAGAAGAGGTCCTGAGCTACCACCAGACGCTGTCCAACTGGGGCCGCTGGGGCGATGACGATGAGCTCGGCACGCCCAACCTGATCACGCCCGAGAAGACGAGACGCGCCGTCGGCCTCGTGGAGGAGGGCGTCACGGTCTCACTGGCCCGCGAGATCATGTGGGAGGGCGCCGCCGACGTCCCCAGCCCACCCGTGCACTTCATGCTCGAGAGCGGCGAGGGCTGGGCCAGCGGCCAGAAGGTGTCAGCCCGCCCGAACGCCGCCGCCATCGACTACATCGGCATGGTGTTCCACGGCGTCGCCATCACCCACGTCGATAGCCTGGCCCACTTCTTCTGGGAGGGTAAGACCTACAACGGGAAGCCCGCGCACATGGTCTCGACCAGCCTCGGCGCCACGGTTTGCTCGGTCGTGCCGGCGAAGAACGGCTTCATCTCCCGCGGCGTCCTCGTCGATGTGCCCTTCGTGCGTGGCATCGACTGGGTCGAGCGAGGCGAGGGGGTCACGCCGGAAGACATCCTGGCGGCCGAAGAGCGCTGCGGCTTCCGCGTCGAAGAGGGCGACATCCTGCTGATCCGAACCGGCCAGCTCCACCGCCGCAACGTCGAAGGCCCGGCGCCAGGTTCGGTCGGCTCGACCGCGTGTCAGGCCGCCTGCCTGCCCCTCTTCCATGAGCGCGGTATCGCCGTCATGGGCTCCGACACCGGCAACGACGTGCGGCCGGCCCAGTACGAGAAGATCCCCCAGCCCATCCACCAGGTCGGCATCCCGGCGATGGGCCTGTGGATCCTCGACAACGCCAACCTCGAAGACGTCGCCGAGGCCTGCAAGCAACGCAACCGCTGGCAGTTCATGGTCTCGATTGGCCCGCTGCCCCTGCACAACACCACGGGTTCCCCGGTGAACCCGATCGCCGTCTTCTAAGGCAATGTGCATCATCGGGGTCGGACTAATCTCACGGAAGTGGGGTAGCGGGGGCGCAGCCCATGCGCGGGGGGCCTGGGGGGTGTCCCCCCAGCTCACTTTCATACGGCATGAGCGAAGCAGCCCGGGAGGGATGCGAAGCGACTTAGGAAGACTACGGTTTGATTTCGCGTAGCAAGGTCCAGACGAGGAGGAAACACAATGCCCATAACACCCTACGTCTTCGAGTTCGGTATGGGGATGGACGTACACGGCAGCGACAGCACCACGGCGGCCCGTCGTGCCTGCTTCGACGCCATACGACACTCCAGTCTGCCCCTGCTGCGCCAGATCCGCGAGCAGGGCGGCGAGATGCTGGTGCACGCACTGATCGGCGTCCCGAACGCCGCATCGGTGGACCTCGATGCGGTCAAGGCCGAGTTTCCGCACGGCGTGGTCACCGTGGAAGCGGTCGAAGGCGGTTTGCAATCGCCCGGCGAGGACATGCCCCTCTTCGCGGTCGTCCACATCACCGTCAGCGCCAAGCTCCCCGACTAGCTGTTGACCACGGCACAAGCGCCGGCCGTCGCGTTACGAGATTTCTGAGAGGTCTACCGCCGCCGTCTGGGTGGTGCCAGGCACGGTACATTCGATGCTGCCGGTTATTTCGGGGGCAAAGTTGAGGTTTACAGTGCAGGGCCACTGTTCGTCATAGGCTGATGGGGTCTCCGTCACGTTCTCCGTCACGGTGCAATTGGTACAGCCGGGAAACAGGCTTACGACGTAAATCGCAGCCTGTTGGAAGACGTCCTGCGCCCGATCGCAAACGGGAGCCGGGGTGTCGAGTAGGCCTTCGCCTAGGAGCCCTGTTGAGCCATACATAACAGAAGCGGTCAATACGCAGTGGTATTGGGATGGAGATGGCTCCTCCGCGATGATCTGTGCCGAAGACATCGTGCTGTAGTCAGGGGTGGCAGTCGGGACCGGCGTTGCGGGCGTCGCTGTCGGCACACCGCCCGTCCAACTCCAGATACAAAAAACCGTGTTGCGAACGTCCTTCCCGGCACTCGTCCCGTCACACACGCTGGCGGTGCGTCCGTAGCTGCTGTAGCACTCCGGCTCCCCACTCGGCACGCCGCCGTAGATCGATGCATCAAAGGAGGAGCCAATCCAGCTCACGATGGCCTCGTATGCCGCGTACACGTCGGAATCAGAGCAGTCGAACGTCATCGATATCATCGCCTCAGTGGCGTCGTCATGCACGATGACGCCCAGGCTGCTGCTGTCGGCCGAGAAGGTTGTATTCGTGAAAGTCCCGGAGACGTTCTCCTGCGGGTAGGGCCCTGCCACGTTCAGAGCGCCCAAGATGTCTGCGCTGGGGGCCTGACACTCCTCTGGAGTGCCGGCAGGCGCGATCAAGCAGATCTTGAACGGCATGACGACGTATCCCGGCGCGCTGTCGACAACCACGTTCACGTCACTGAACTCGTTCGGGAGCGCTGCCGCTTGCGTATCGCCGAGGATCCCCGTGCCCTGGAGCTCCCTATACGTGAGCGTCACGGTGTCGCCGTCGCTGCTAAGACCCGTAATCTCGATCGCGGCCGAAGCTGGCTCTCCGTTGTCATCCCAGGACACTGCCGCATTCGGCGGGTCGTCTGTGAACGTGCCGCCGTCCCACTTCTGCGCGAGCTCTTCGAGAGGGATATGCCCCACCTGGCGGTTAGGACGGTCTGTAAAGCTCAGTACGTAACGCTTAACACCGGTGAGAACAACCGTCCCCGCCTCCGACGTGCCGGAATCGGCATCCAGGATGTAGAGGTAGGTCGAGCCGCCGGGACCGGCCGTTGCTGTAACGTCGGGGTCGTCCTGGTCGTCGTTACAAGCGACGACCAGGGCAGCCGTAAGACCAGCCATCAGAATCAAAATCCATCGCATGAGCTGACGGTACAGAACAATATCCGATGGCACAATCCACGATCTGTTACAGAAGCGTTATCGATTTGTCATGACCCGAAGGCCCGCGACCTGACCTCGCAGTCCCCCCATGGCGTCGTCACGGTCGAAGCGGTCGAAGGCAACCTGCAGGCGCCCGGCGAGGACATGGCCCACTTCACCGTCGTCCACATCACCGTCAACGTCAGGCTCCCGAACTTAGTCTGCGTCGCCCTCCAGAGAAGCCGATGGCTCGCCCATGCCTTCAAATCTCCAAGCCACAGGATGGCTTCCGGCTGCTTCCTCCCCTTGACCGAAGGTGGGCAACTAGTAGGGACAAGAAGCCAGGGTAGCGGGGGCGCAGCCCATGCGCGGGGGGCCTTGGGGGGTGTCCCCCCAACTCTTCTCTAATTAACCTGAGCGGAGCAGCGCGACAGCGATGCGCAGCCACTCACGCGCCCTACCTTCTCCAAGGAGCACCCATGCTGATCGACCACACCAAAGCCTTCGACCTCAGCGGCCGCGTCGCCATCGTCACCGGCGGTAACGGCGGTATCGGCCTCGGCATGGCTCGCGGCCTCGCAGCCCACGGCGCCAAGGTCGTGATCGCCGCCCGCAACCCCCAGAAGAACGAGCTTGCCGTCGACGAGCTGCAGGCCCTCGGCGCCGAAGCCGTCGCCATCCCCGTCGACGTCGCCGACGAGGCCTCGTGCAACGCCCTCGTCGCATCGACGGTCGAGCGCTTCGGACGCGTCGATATCCTCGTGAACAACGCCGGCACCAACGTGCGCAAGCCACCGGAGGAGCTCACGCTGGAGGAGTGGCGCCTGGTGCTGGACACGAACCTCACGTCGGCGTTCATGCTTAGCAAGGCCGTCCATCCCCACATGAAGGCCCAGGGCGGGGGCAAAATCATCAATACCGGCTCGATGATGTCGCTGTTCGGCTCCTCGTTCGCGCCGGCCTACGCGGCGTCCAAGGGCGGCATCGTCCAGTTCACGAAGTCCTGTGCCCTTTCCTGGGCGCCCGCGAACATCCAGGTCAACGCCATCCTGCCCGGCTGGATCACGACCGAGCTCACCGAGCGCGCCCAGATCGAGGTCCCCGGCCTCTACGAGCGCGTCCTCGGCCGCATCCCGACCGGTCGCTGGGGCAACTGGGACGACATGGCCGGAGTCGCCGTCTTCCTCGCCAGCGCCGCCTCGGACTACGTCACCGGCACCGCCATCCCGGTCGACGGCGGCTACGCGGCGCAGGGGTGACGAAGGCAGAGCGCAGAGTACACGCGATATGGCGTGTTATTGCTCAACCCCACGTTTCTGGTCATTGCGAGCGAACGCGAAGCAATCTCACAGCGGCGTACTGCCCACCACCCGCCTCAAGCATCCCGGAGCGCGGCGCCCTCGATAGCGGCGTCTGCGAATGTCGCGCCGTACACGATGAGAGATTGCCACGGCTCTCCTTTCGTCGAGCCTCGCAATGACCAGCGCTTCACTGCACGATTGGTCATTGCGAGCAACGCGAAGCAATCTCACAGCGGGGTACAACCCACCATCCGCCTCACACACTCCGAAGCGCGGCGCCTCGAATGCACCGTTGGCGGATGAAGCCCGGTACACGATGAGAGTTTGCCACGGCTCTCCTTACGTCGACCCTCGCAATGACCAGCGCGCGGAGTTCTCCAACAAAACGAAGGGGCACGCACCCCGATTCGAGATGCGTGCCCTCTGCACTCCGAACTCTGTACTCGATCGCTACCCTGCGGTCGCCTCCACCTGCTGGCCGCCGCCACGCCCCAGCGACGCCTGGATCTCCTCCGGCGTGTGGTGCACGAAGGCCTTGCGTAGCTCTGCCGTCGCGTCGAACACGTTGGCGGTGCGAGGCAGGATCACCCCACCGGAGCGCTGGCCGTACACCTCCGGGTTGTCGACGCCGGGCGGCACGATGCCGTGGTCGCGCAGGGCCTCCGCCGCCTTGATCAGGGCTCGGCGAGTGTAGATCACCATCGTGTCGGTCGTGCCCAGGTGCTCCTGCGTGCGCTCGTAGATCGTGCCCATGCTCTCGGTGATCGCCTGGTCCTCCAGGAAGACGCTGGGCAGGCCCGTGTAGCTCTCGCCGTTGAACTGCATCTCGCGGTCCAGCAGGTAGTCGTTCTCGGCCTGCGCGATCGGCCGGGAGCGCTCGAACCAGCCCGTGCCGTCCGGCTGCATCTCCTGCACTCGCTTGAAGCTACGCTTTTGCGACTCCGGGTCGTTCTCCACCTGCGAGTCCATCGGCGCGATAACGCCGAAGTACATGACGTGGTTGTCGTCCATCGGCACCCAGGCGCGAAACTGGCGCTTCACGGCCAGCGTGCCGGGGGGCACCTGCGTGTAGAACGGGAACAGGAAATTGGCCATGCGCCAGTAGTAGGTGTCCTCTTCGGCAGGCCGGTAGGCGCCGTAGCAGGTACCGAAGTCCGTGTTCGTGACCGCGAAGCCGGCCGCCGGGCTCTTCACCTGGTAGTTGAAGAAGCCGCCTTCGTATGTGTCCTCCAGCTTGAGATGGCCGAAGTGCAGGAAGGCGAAGTGCACCGTATCGATGTCGCCCTCGAGCGCCTGCATCCAGTTGCACTCGCGCAGGACCGTGCTCACCTTGCTGCCTTCGATCATGTTGGACTCGAAGCTGGGCAGCTCCGGCGGCGTCTCCCGCGGCCCCATGTAGGCCCAGATGATGCCGTTGCGCTCCTGCGTGGGGTACGCCTTCGCGTGGACCTTGTTCTTGAAGTTGCTCTCAGCCGGCTCCGAGGGCATGTCGACGCAGGCACCGGTCGTGTCGAACTTCCAGCCGTGGTAGACGCAGCGCAGCCCCTCTTCCTCGTTGCGCCCGAAGAACATCGAAGCGCCGCGGTGCGGGCAGGCGTTCTGCATCAGGCCGACTGCACCGGAGGTCGTCCGGAAGGCGATCAGCGCCTCGCCGAGCAGCATTACGCGCAGAGGAGGGCAATCGGGCGAAGGCAGCTCATCGGAGCGCGCGGCCGGCAGCCAGTACTGGCGCATCAGCTCGCCCATCGGTGTGCCCGGCCCCACCCGACACAGAAGATCGTTGTCCTGCTTGCTCAGCATCTAGAGCCTCCTCGGATATCGAGATTAAGTAAGCCTTTAGATAACGGTAGCCGAACCGATTGTCAACTGGTTGGCAAAGAGCAAGCAGGCAACCCATGGCCCGGCCAACGTCACGAGGCAGGGGCTCACGCTACCTGCACGTCTCCCGAAGCGCCTCGCCTACAAAAGGCAGTCCGCCCAGCGGAGCAAAGACACACTTGTCGAAGAGACCCGCGAGCAGCGGTACAAGTCCAATCAGGGCCAGGATGATCCCGCCCACGCCACCGAGCACGACCAGGCCGAGGAGAACCAAAACGACGCCAGCGATAATACGCGCAAGCCGTCCACCGGGAGTGGCCAACAAGCAAATGAGTCCACGCATAGATGCACCTCCGATTTCAGTCTGAGATCTAGGAGGCGCCACCGACAGTGCCGAACGGCGCAGCCATACGGCCCGTCCTGTCTCGACAGGCTGTCGCACTGCAGGCGACCCTCGCGCCACGGACTACTTCCAAGAAAAGCAAGCCTTCTACGATGAGATGCGTTAGACTTCGGCAGCATCGCATTTCGTCCAATAGTTTTCCATGGTTCTGGCGTACGTGTGTGGAACGAGGTCTGTCTTGATCAGGAGCTCAAAGTCCAGGCGGAATGCCGTCCTCGGCCTCGCAGGCATCGTGGGGCCGCTCCTCTTCACGGTGGCCTGGATCATTCGATCGCTGACGCAAGAGGGTTACAGCGCTCGCCGCGAGGACATCAGCGCTCTCGCGGCTTTGACTGCGGATTCTGCCTGGCTAATGATCGCGGGGTTTGTCGCGGTCGGGGTCGGCACGATCGCGCTGGCCTTGGGACTGATGTCGGTGTTCAAGGGCAGCCCACTCCAGCGCATCGGCCCTGTGCTGATCCTGCTTGTAGGAATCGGCCTCATCGTCGCCGGCCTCATGCGTAACGACTGCTCCAGCTTTCAGGATGCCTGCAAGGCGCTCGTGGACAACAACGACGTCTCATGGCACCACCAGGCGCACGATGGCGTGAGCCTGATCGTGTTCCTGGCATTGATAATCGCGCCGCTTTTGATGGCGGGCAGATTTATGACCCTGCCAGAGTGGACATCGCTGCGCATGCCGTCGATGGTCCTGACTCCGGTCCTCCTGGTGCTGCTCGTCCTGTTCGGCAGCGAAGCCTTCCCTTCCGTCGAAGGGATAATCCAGCGCGTCCTCGTCACCCTCGCGATGGCCTGGCTCGCTGTCGTCGGTCTACGCCTGTACCAGACGGCCCAGACCTGACCCTCCGGCCGCGCGACAAGCCATCGCTCGATAAGCCGGCTCCGGTCTACCCGCACGTCTCTCGTAACGCCTTGCCGACGAACGGCAGCCCGCCCAGCGGCGCGAAGACACACCTATCGAAGAGCCCGGCAAGCAGCGGTACAAGTCCAATCAGGGCCAAGATAATCCCACCCACGCCGCCGATGACAAGCAGCCCCACGACCACCAGCACGATGCCTGCCACGACGCGCGCAAGCCGTCCACCCGAAGTCGCCAGCCAGCAGATCAATCCACGCATTGCTACACCTCCGATCTCAGTCTGAGATCTGGGAGGCACCACCGACAGTGCCGAACGGCGCGGCCATTCGGCTCATGTGCCGGTCGTAGGGGGCCGCGCATACGCGCAATCTGCTCGGTCCGCGACCAGGTGTCCGCTTCCCAAGCGCCCGTGCAGGTCGCCCCACTCCTCGCGAACGCGAAGACGCGCCTACCTTGCGGCAGGCGCATCTGTGGGCGTTAGACTCCCGGTGGCTAGCCGAGCGGTGGTCCGACGATCTCGAGGTGGTAGCGCGACGCGATCGCCATGCCGCGCTCAATGAAGGTCGCGGTGTCGATCTCCTCATCGCCTACCGTCTCGTGGAAGTACTGCTCGAAGCCCGCCGGGGAGAAAATCACCAGGAGCTTCGCGGGCTCAGTCCCCCCGTTCCAGAACGTGTGGGTCGTGCCGCGAGGGATCAAGAAGAAGGAGCCCGGCGTGCCCGTCCGCACTTCCTCGCCGATCTTCACGTTGAGCGTACCTTCGAGCACATAGAAGGCCTCTTCCTCCGTGTTGTGAATGTGCTGGGGCGGCCCATCGCCCGTGACCAGGCCTTCCAGCAGGGAATAGGCGCCACCGGTATCGTCCTTCACCGCCTTCAATCTGATGGGGTGGCCGGGGACGTTGATGGGCTTGCCCTCCTGGGGACCCAGAGCGACCGCGTCTTTGAGGAATGTCATTGCTTTGCTCCTTCCTGATTCCAGGCAAATGGGAGTGGTATCGGAAGCATGCTATGGCCGCAGCTCACCCAACGGTTCCTAAGCGATTCCTAATCTCCTCTGCTAACATTCCTAAGCAACGGAACGGCGCTTCTCGGGCGCCGCTCTCTGAGCGCTGAACCAGCGGGTATTCGTCCATGGACTTGAAGGCGTTCGTGCAATCAGAGGTTGCGATTTACGTCGGTTCCTGCGACGGTGACCTCAACCCCGAGGTGACGCGGGCATGGGGCGCCGTGCTACTCGGGGACGGCTCCGTCAGCCTCTGTCTCGACCGGGACCCATCTGCCAGGACACTGGTGAATCTCGAGAGCAATGGCGCCATCGCTGTAACCTTCGCAAGCCCTGTCGACTATCGATCAGTACAGATGAAGGGTGTCTTCCTGGAGTCAGGTGCCCCAAGCGACGAGGACATAGCGCGGGTAGAGGCACACCGGAACCTCTTCCTCGCTGCAACCGAACGCCTCGGCGTGCCAACCAATGTCGTTCGCGCGCTTTGGCAGACAGACGTCGTGAAGGTGAGGTTCCAGCCGGAGGCGACCTTCAACCAGACGCCTGGTCTGGGAGCAGGAGCGCCGCTTTGACGCAGCCATCCTTTCAGACCCCGCTGGAAGAAATCACCGGCTGCTTCCAAGGCATCATCCCTTCGGTAGTGTGTTCGGCCTCGCCAGACGGCCGGCCGAACATCACCAACCTCTCGATTGTGCTGAGAACGGATGGCGATCATGTCGCGTTATCCCGCCAGTTCTTCAACAAGACGGCGCGAAACCTGACGGTGAACCCGCACTTGCAGGTGCTCGTCGTGGAGCCTCAAACCGGCCGCCAGTTCAGGCTCGATCTCCTTCACGAGACCACAGAATTGAGTGGGCCGCTGTTCGAGCGTATGCAGGCAAGACTGGACGTGGTCGCGTCTGAGTCCGGCATGAGCGAGGTGTTCAACCTCCGGGGCATCGACGTGTGCAAGGTGGTGGAGTGTCGGGAGGTCCCTCTGAACGCACCGCTCAGCGCACCGCCGGACCTGGCTCCCCAGATGGACCGTCTCTTCGAGTGCCAGGTGCGAATCGACGCGGCTTCGGACATCGAAAGCCTGCTCACGATCTCGTTGCAGGCCTTCGAAGAGCGTTTCGGCTTCGACCGTTCGCTCTTTCTCGCACTCGACGAAGCAGGAAAGAGCCTCTATGTTTTGGCGAGCCGTGGATACCCGGAGTCGGGCGCCGGCGCGCAAGTCGAGTTGGGCGTCGGCGCGATCGGCGTTGCCGCCCAGCGAGGCACAGCCGTGCGGGTCGTCAATCGGCGGAGGGATCGAATCTTCACCGAGGCGGTCAGAGCGAGCCTGCCGCAGGCCATCTCCGCCGAACGACAGATAGCGCTGCCGGGCATCGAGGACGTGACAAGCGAGCTGGCGGTGCCCGTGATTGCGCGCGACCAGCTTCGGGGTGTGCTCTACTTTCAGAGCGAGGTCGCAGGCAGGTTCAGCGCGGACGACGAAAGTGCCGCCGGCCTGCTCGCAAAGCACATCGGCCTGACCATGCAGTTGCTGAGGCTGGAGTCAGTCGCCGTTACGACGGAAGCAAGCGCCGCGCTACAGCCCCGTGAGCTGATGGTCAAACACTACGCCGCGGACGACAGCGTGTTCATCGATGATGACTACATCATTCGGGGTGTCGCAGGGCGGCTGCTGTGGCGCCTTCTGCAGCTCCACTCCGAGCAGCACCGAAGCGAGTTCACCAACCGGGAGTTCCGTCTCGATCCAAGCCTCGACCTGCCCGGTTACAAAGACAACCTGGAAACTCGGCTCATCCTCCTGCGGAAGCGGCTTGCCGATCGCAGCAAAGCGCTCAGCATCACCAGCACCGGGCGCGGCACCTTCCGATTCACGGTGCAAGGCGCCGTGAATCTGCAGGAGATCGGCTAGCCTACGCACCCCACACCCCGGCCGCTACGGCGGCCACCCTCTCCGATTCCAGAGAGGGAAGCCTGCTTCGATTACTGATCAGTTGCGTTGAGGCGCCGTATGGAAGACCCCCTCGCCCTTTGGGAGAGGGTTAGGGTGAGGGCCAGCAGCCTACCGAGTTACCCCGACTAGTGCTCTTTGCCCTTTGCCCTTTGAGACTACGCAGTGACCAGCGGCAGGCCCTCGTCCTTGCGCACGGCATTGATGATCTCGAACACCCGCTGCTCGAACGGCGCCAAGTTGTACTCGAACTCCTGCACGAGGCGGCTGTTGTCCATCATGTAGTTGCCGGAGCGCTCGCGGCCGCCGGTCTCGTTCTCGAACGTGATGTCGGCGTCGGGCAGGAAGCGCTTCACGAGTGCGGCGAGGTCGCCCATGCTGATCGTCTCGCCGCCGGAGTTGTAGACCGCGTGCTCGGTCTTCTCGGCCAGCGTCACCCGCACGAAAATCTCCGAGGTGTCTTCGACGTGGATCGGCAGGCGCATGGCGTCACGGAAGGGGAACTTCACCGGCTTGCCGCGGGCCGCCTCCGTGACGCAGAGCACGTGGTCCATTGAGCCGCGCACCTTGTCCGGCCCCGTCACGTTGGCCGGACGGACCGCCGTTATCTCCATGCCGAGGGCGTTGTACCACTCGGCCTGGTGCTCGTTGAAGATCTTGGAGGCCGAGTAGACGCCGCTGCCCATGCGCAGATCATCCTCCGTCAGCGCCCGATCCCCGAAGAAGGACTGACGCCCGTACACGGCGAGGGAGCTGGCGTAGGTCACGCGCTTCACTTCGCACATGCGCGCCGCCTCGAAGCAGTTGTCCATGCCCAGGATGTTCAGGCGCATGGCGTAGTGCGGGTCCTGGGCGTCGGTGACGCCGTCCGGCCGCACGCCCAGGAGGTACGCGAGGTTGAGGATGCGGTCCGGCTTGCTCTCGATGATCGCGCGCACGACGTCGTCCATGAGCGTGATGTCGCCGCGGAATAGCTGCAGGCGGTCGCGAATGTCGGCAATCGTGGGCGAGTTGGGGTTGATATCCATGCACGCGACCTCATGACCGCGCTCCAGAAAGCGCCGCATCACACGCGGCCCGATGAATCCAGCGCCGCCCAGAACCAGTACCTTCATTGCTCTCTCCTCCTGTACCTCAGAGCCCGTTTAGCCCTAAGCGAATCGCGTGCGAGTGCGGGGGCTCTCGGACTATAGGGAGGCCGACGACGAAGCGTCAATGCGGTTCGAGCCCCAGGCGGAGCTTCGAGCCGCGAAGGGGGCCGTCGATTCCACGGGCGCAAGCGATTCGGACCAAGAGCGGCCCAACTCAGCACTGACTGTCCCCTCGCCCCCTTGGGGAGAAAGTTAGGGAGAGGGGCCACCAGCGCATCGAATGCCAGACAGGCGCCGAGGCCAGCAGAAATCTCACCCCGCCGACTGCGGTCGGCACCCCTCTCCTTCTCCACAGAGAGGGGACGTCTGCTACAGACTCGACCAAAGCCTTGATGCGCTGATAGCCAGTCCGGCACGGCAGAGCCGACATGTCGCACAATGGTCCAACTATGCCACCCGAAGTCAACGCCAGCGCCACCCGCAGCATGACCGTCACGCCCGAGATCATCGAGACCTACGCGGCGCTGACCGGCGACCGTAACCCGTTGCACTTCGACGAGGCCTTCACCGCGAAGACGCGCTTTGGGCGCCTGATCGCTCAGGGCGGCATTACGACGGGACTGCTGCACGCGCTGGTGGCGATGGACCTGCCGGGACCGGGCAGCGTCTTCGTGAACCAGAGCTGGAAGTTCCCGAAGCCGGTCTACATCGGCGACACGATCACAGCCACTGGGACCATCACCTCGGCAAACCCATCACGGAGCTTCTTCGAGATGACCTTCGAGGTGCAGAACCAGGACGGAGAGACCGTGCTCACCGGCGAAGCCACCCTCTACCAGGCAACACCCCGGGAGTAGCCCTCCTGTACGCCTCCCTTATTCTACGGAAGGTCACCTCAGCCATCAGAGTGAGGTTTAGGCCGTCCCTATCGAGACGACCATCTAAGAGAGGCGCTCCCGATTGAGAGCCCGTCAAAAATGGGGGAACGCGATGAACCCGACGACCAACGCCACGACCACCGACACTGAGACCGAGGTCGCCCGCGTACGCATCACGCCGGAGCCGAGACACATCAAAGCCCTCATCGACATGGTCTCGGACATCAACGAGGCGCACGGCATCGCCGGCACCGACACGGAACACCTCGACCGCATGCTCATCGAGGTACTCGACAACGTCGTGCGGTACGGCTTCGAAGGCGACACGACCAAGCCCATCGAGGTCATCCTCTCGCACCGCCTGCACTCGATGGTCGTCGCGATCGAAGAGCAGGGCCTGCCGTTCGACTACGAGCGCCTGGAACGGGGCGAAGAGAAGCGCTTTCGCACCTACCTCTCGAAGCACTACGCCGACCAGGTGCACTTCCTCAGCCTCGGCAAGGGTGGCAACCGCACCGAGATCGTCAAGAGCCTGCCGATCTCAGACATCCGAGAGCACATGGATATCGCCGAGCACCAGGCGCACCTCAAAGCGCCTGCGGCCGACCCTGACGAGAAGATCGATATCGCCATGCTCGACCCGAGCCGCACGCACGACCTCGTGCGCCTCGTGTTCAAGTGCTACGGCTACACCTATGCCAACGACTTCATGTATTCACCGGAGCGCATCGAAGCCCTGCTCAAGGCGGGCCTCATGCTCTCCGCCGTCGCGACCAACAGCAAGAACGAGCTCATCGGCCACGTCGGCCTCGTGTTCAGCCGCGCCGGCGCCCGCGTGGCCGAGTCGGGCGAGGCCGTAGTCGACCCACGTTATCGAGGCCGCGGCATCTTCCAGTCGATAAAGAACCACCTGCTGGACTACGTCGGCCACCACAACGTCGCCGGCACCTACGGCGAGTGCGTCACGGTGCACCCCTACAGCCAGAAGGGCAGCCTGGACCTCGGCGGGCGCGAAACCGGCTTCCTCCTTGGCTACAGCCCGGGCACGGTCAAGTTCGAGAGCATCTCGGAGAACGAACGCCCGCGGCGCCAGTCGATCGCCATGATGTTCACGCCGCTCAACACCGGCGACGAGGAGACGGTGCACGTCGCACCCGCCTACGCGGACCTCGTTGCGTCGATCTACAACCGACTCGGTTTCACGCGCCACCTCGTCACGGAGGATGAAGGCTCCGCCGCCAGGCTGCGCTACGCCGGTACCACGGCGGTCTCGATTCGCCACGACCACAACCAGGCTCAGATCCGCATCGAGCGCGTCGGTCGCAAGACCCTGGAAGAGATCCGGTTCCAGCTCAAGCACCTTACCCTGGAGCGCGTCGACTGCATCTACGTCGACCTGCCGATCAAGCAGCGCGGCGCCGGCGCCATCACCGCAGAGCTACGCAAGCTCGGCTTCTTCTTCGGCTGCCTGATCCCCGAGTACGCGGACGGCGACATGCTGCGCCTGCAGTACCTCAACAACGTCGAAGTAGCGAAGGACGACATCAAGACGGCGTCAGACTTCGGCCAGCAGCTACTCGACGCCACCTTCGAGGACATGGCGGCCGTCGACCAGTGGACGCACGCGGCGTAGCCCTACCGGTTACGCGCCGCCGAATTCCTGCTCGTAGTCCTGCATCGCGGCCCTGATTACCTTGAAGGCGTGCTCGGCGCCGTAGACGAGGTCGATGTGGGCCGGCGAAGGCTTGCCGGGCACCATCTTGTAGGTCTCGAAGTAGTGGCGCAGACGCTCGACGAACACCGGCGGCAAATCGCTGATGTCGTTGGCGTCCTGCCACACCATGTCGTTGGCCAGCACCGCGACGATCTTGTCGTCCGCCTGCCCCTCGTCGATGAGCTGAAGCCCGCCGATCACCCGGGCCCGCAGGATCACCTCGGCGCGGCTGATCGGACGCTCGCTCAGCACACAGATGTCGAGAGGGTCATGGTCCCCCTCCGGAGCCGACTCGCACAGGGCCCCAACGGCCTCGCCGCAGTAGGTGCGCGGGATGAAGCCGTAGAGCGTCGGCGGCAGCGAAGAGTTGCGCTGTGGCCGGTCGACGCGCAGGTAGCCCGTCGACTTGTCGATCTCGTACTTCACGCCGTCGAAGGGCGTGATCTCAATGTAGGCCTGCACGAGCGACGGCGGGTCGTCACCGACTTCAAGGCCGTGCCAGGGATGAGGGCGCCATCGATAGAAGGGGCGCGGGAAGGTCATTTCAGTCTCCAGCTAACCAGGACAACACTTCGTGCCGATAGTGTAGCGCTCGGCGCCGCCAAAGCGGGGCCTCCGTCGTCCTTGCCGGACACCATCTGGAGCCCTCGGCTGTACCCAATCGCTAACCCTGAGGGACTGGTTCGCAGCGCAGAATCCGTCTACTATAGTCTTGTAGTTCGAAAACGATACATTGAGCCAGTCGATGGGAATTAGAGCCAAATAGAGTGCGCTCTAGATTCGCCAAGACGCCGTCGATGAAGGTCTTCAAGGTTGGCTCATGCGCTAGTTACAGGCGCGAGCAAATTGTTGTCATCGAAGCGGCAAACCGCTTAGTCTAGGTGCGCTGAAAAGGTTATCTATCAGCTGAGGGAGAGAGACGGAGACTAGTCTATGAATTCGATTCAGATTTACGGAGCCGGCCGCGCAGGAGATGGAACCAACACCAACATCACCCTGCTGGGCCAGGCTCTTAAGGATATGGGAGCCTGGTCCTTCTTCTGGAGGGACGAGATCTACTCCAACATCGAGACCCGGGACTCCGGCTTCGGCCTGCGGGCCGCGGAGGAGCCGATCTTCGGGCCGGACGATGAGTTCGACATCCTGGAAGCCTTCGACGCCGGCGCCCTGATCGACGTCGCCAACGAGGGCCGCATCCCGCCGATTACCCGCCTCAAAGACGGCGGCATTCTTCTCTACGACTCCACCCCAAGGCTCGACTACCCGAACACGGGTAAAGAAGTAAAGATCGAGGCCGTCCAGGGCCTCCTGGAGAGCAAGCACATCAAGGTATTCGGCCTGCCCATGGGCCAGATGGCGAAGGAGCAGCTCAGCCTGTACCGCGCCCGCGGCACCATCGCCGTCGGCGTCATCGCCCACCTCATCGGCATGCCGGAAGAGTCCGTGCTCAAGCGCGTCGCCGTCCGCTTCGGTGAAGGCAGCGACGTTTACAAGATGAACGCCCTGGCCATGCACCTCGGCCGCGACTACGCCATCGAGCAGGGCTGGAGCGCGCCTGACCTCCAGGTCAACTTCACGCCCGTCGAAAACGACGACCGCATCGTCATCCTCGGCGACGAGGCCGTCGGTGCCGGTTCGATCATGGCGGGCTGCCGCGTCTACGCCGGCTACCCGATTACGCCGGCCTCCGAGGTCCTGGAGTACATGGCGGACCACATCCACAAGTTCGGCGGCGTCATGCTCCAGGCCGACTCCGAGATGGCCGCCGCCCACCACGTCATCGGTGCGGCGCTCGCGGGCGCCCGCAGCATGACGGCGACCTCCGGCCCCGGCTTCGACCTCATGCAGGAGGCGATCTCCGCCGGCGGCATCACGGAAACACCCATGGTCATCGTGCTGTGCACCCGCGGCGGTCCCGGTACGGGCCTGCCGACGCGCCAGGGCCAGGAAGAGCTCAACCTCGCGATCTTCGGCGCCCACGGCGACATCGCCCGCATCGTCCTCGCGGTCAGCGAGCCGGAAGACGCCTTCTACGTCATGGAGCACGTGTTCAACCTGGCGGAGCGCTACCAGTGCCCCGTGTTCCTGCTCCTGGACCAGATGCTGGCCCAGTCCAGCTACACGGTGCCGATGCTCGACCCGTCAGAGTTCGTCATCGACCGTGGCAAGCTGCTCAGCCCCGAGCAGTTCCACGAGATGTACGGCGACAACCGCGGCGGCGACGCCAAGAGCGGCGGCCGTCAATACAAGCGCTACGAGCTCACCGAGGACGGCATCTCCTACCGCGCCATCCCCGGAACGCCCGGCGTCACCAACTTCTACAGCAACACGAACGAACACACCGAAGACGGCTACCTCACCGAAGAAGAGGTGGTCCGCCAGCAGCAGATGGACAAGCGCTTCATTCAGCGCATGGAGCTGATACGCGCCGATTCCCAGCTGCCCCAAGCCGCGCCTGTTCGGCGACCAGGCTGCAAAGATCGGCATTATCAGCTACGGTGGTACGTACGGACCGATTCGCGAAGCAGTGGATCGGCTGGACGCGATGGGTGTGAAAGCCAAGTTCATGGAGATTCGTACCCTGTGGCCGCTGGACGGCGAAGGCGTGAAGGCGTTCATCGATAGCTGCGATGTCGTCTACGTGCCGGAGTACTCCGCCGGCGCCCAGCTTCGCGGCCTGATCCAGCGTGAGTCGACGGGCCCAACCCCGAAGCTCAAGTCGCTGCTCCGCTACGATGGACGCAATATGACACCCGGCTGGATCGTCAGCCGCATTGAGGAGGCCAAGGTTGGCAACTGACACGATTGAAGTAACCCCGATCACACGGGCTGAGATCACCGGCGAGAGCGCCTGGTGGTGCCTCGGCTGTGGCGACTTCGGCGTCAACTCCGCGGTTCAGCAGGTGATCATGAGCCTGGTGAACGAGGGCGGAGTACCGCTCGAGAACATGTTCGCGCTCTCCGGCATCGGCTGCTCCTCCAAGGAGCCCGACATGCTGCGCGTGAACGCCTACCAGGGCCAGCACGGCCGTTCCCTGCCGGTGGCGATTGGCGTTGCCATCGCCAACCCGGACCTCAAGGTGCTGGACTTCGGTGGTGACGGCGACACCTACGCGATCGGCATGGAGCACTTCATGCACTCGATCATCCGCAACGTCAACATCACCCTGATCATCATGAACAACCAGGTCTACGGCCTCACCAAGGGCCAGGCCTCGCCGACGGCCCACATGGGCCTTCGCACGAACTCGACCCCGGACGGCAAGAAGGGCCAAAAGGTCAACCCGCTGAAGCTCGCCATCGCGGGCGGCGCCGCTTACGTGGCGCGTGGCGTGTCCTGGCAGCGCAACGAGCTGGTCCAGATCATCAAGGATGCCGTGAACACCAACGGCTTCTCGCTGGTCGACGTGTTCTCGCCCTGCGTGACCTGGCACCGCGAGCCCGGCGCCCGCGGTTCCGGCCCCATCTTCGACTGGTACCGCAACAACTACGTCATGGACATCAAGACCGCCTGGGACGACATGCGCGACCAGGTGTTCACCGATGACGAGAAGGAGCTGCTGCCCGTCGACTACGATCCCAGCAGCCCGGAGGCCGCGATCAACGGCCTGCGCCTGATCCAGGAGGCCGGCAGGCTCGGCCGCGAGGTCACCGGCGTGCTTCTGCGCGACGGCACCATGCCCAGCATGGCGGAGAACCTCGGCGTATCGCCGGAGCGTGCCCCTGTGTTCGCGGACATCAGCGTCCAGAACAACCTGGCTGCATACAACGCGCTGCTGACCGGTATGATCTAGGCAACGCAACTTATTGCGCGTCAGAGGCCGTCGGAGCAATCCGGCGGCCTCTTCATTTGCCGTCGGGTACGCATCCGGGATGCAAACGCCGGCCAGGCACCCTGCCGCGGTAAGCTGATATCGATGCGCCGAACCCTTTGTGTACTGTCTGTGGGCTTGCTCGCCTCGTTCCTAATAGCCTGCGGCGGTGACGATGCCACCTCGAGCATGCCGACGCCCTCGCCCACCGTGACGCCCGTTGCGACCTCCACTGCAACGGCAACCCCCGCAGCTCCCACACCCACCTCGACGCCCTCACCAACGCCCACGCCCGAGATCATCCGAGAGGACATTCGGGCCACCCACCTCACGATCGCGGCGGTGGGCATCGACGCCGACGTACAGGCATCGGTCACGGTGCCCTTTGTCTACGTCCCGCAGCCCGGCTGCCCTCCCGGCCCTCAGGACACGGAGACGCTGACCGTGCCGGACCAGGGCATCGCCACACCGGAGGAGGACATCGAAGGACTGGAGAACAAAGCGTGGATCTTCGGCCACAGCCGCTGGGCCGGCGTCCCCGGCGTCTTCTACACCCTGCAGGACCTCTCCCTCGGCGACGAGGTCATCGTCGACGGCGTCGACCGCGAGTCAGGCGAACCGATCTCGCAAGAGCGCTTCATCGTCGACGGCTTCTATCTAGCCGACGTCGACTCAGGCGACTCGTTCCTCACCAACCAGGACGCCGCCGACATCCCAACGAAGCCCATCGTCATCCTCCAGACCAGCGTCCGTGAGCGCGCCGACCTTCCCTGGATCCTCGACCGAGACGCCCTCCTGGCCAAAGCCGACAACATCGTCGAAGGCGACATCGATGACCCGTGCAAGTACCTCTTGCTCTTCGTCACAGCCACCCAGGGCTAGGCGCCCGCGGGTCGCCCGGCAACGTACCGGAAGGGAGATCAGGCGCATGGCGGCCGCCCAGCCTAAGTGAACTGGCTCACCTGAATCACACGACACCCCGAAATGCACACCAGCGAGTCCCCTCTCCCTGTGGGAGAGGGCTAGGGTGAGGGGTCGTAACCTCTCGTAGCAGCCCAGATTTCATCGACCACTTCTTGGAGTTGCGTCAGCACTTCAGTGTTGGAGAACCGCAAGACATGGAACCCAGCGCCTTCGAGATACCGAGTCCGCTCTGCATCGTGCGCCACTCCGGCATCCGAAAAGTGCTGCCCACCATCGACCTCAACCACAAGGTTCGCATCCTCGCAGAAGAAGTCGAGTATGTATGGCCCAAGAGGATGCTGCCGTCGAAACTTGAGCCCGGTCCCACGGGCGCGAAGATGACGCCACAACATCGCCTCGGCAGGCGTCATGGCGCGCCGGTAGCTTCTCGCTCGGTTGGTTTGAGACTTCGGGTCAGCCATTATTTCACGAGATTCCGACACCCCTCACCCTAACCCTCTCCCAACGGGAGAGGGGACACGCCCGATAGCCCTTCGACATCACTGTGGGCGCCCGATGGCCACTACCCCCAGACCTTACGTGCCACCTCCACCACCCGCTGCAGCTTCGCCAGCTCCTCCTCCTTAGTCAGCGGGTTCCCGAGGCCCGCCGACGCGAAGCCGCACTGCGGGCTCAGCGCGAGGCGCTCGAGCGGCACGTACTGGGCCGCTTCGTGGATGCGCTGCTCGATCAGGGCGGCGTCTTCCAGCGCGGGCTCCTTCGTCGTGAGCAGGCCCAGGACCACGGTTGTGTCGGGCAGGACGTGCTGCAGGGGGCTGAAGTCGCCGGCGCGAGGCGTGTCGTATTCCAGCAGCAGCGTGTCGATGTTGGTCAGGCGGGGGAACATCTCCCCGGCGAAGCGGTCGTAGCCACCGGTGGCGGACCAAGAGCCGCCAGGCCCGTTGCCACGACAGACGTGTAGGGCCTTCGTCACGCCGGAGATGCCCTCGAACAGCGCGTTGTCAATCTCGGCGTCGCCGATCAGCTCCGCATCCAGGTCCTGGCCGGCCGCACGCATCACCTCCATGACCTCGGGGTCCGTGTAGCTCTGGCCGTAGTTCGGCGCGTCCATCTGGATGTAGTCGCAGCCCAGGTCGATGGCCCGCTGCACCACGTGCTCGCGGATGAAGGCGCACACAGCCTCCAGGAAGGCCTCGACCGTGGGGTAGGCGTCCTTCGAGTGCACCGGGTCCCAGAAGATGCGGTGGTAGCTCGGTGCCGGGAAGGTGAACTTCTTGCGCCCGTCCGTGTGCTTCGCCAGGAAGCCGTACTCCTCGCCGACGATGTCGCGTTCGAAGGTCAGCGGCTTCGTGATCACGTTCCAGTTCACCAGCGTCATCGGGCGGAAGCTGCCGTCATTCATGCGCCAGTAGGAGAACCATGCCGGCGGCTTGATGTCGCGCGCCTCGATGCCGCCCATCGGCGCGACATACGTGGTCTCGCCGCCCATCTGCAGCGACGCGATCCAGTTCGTGCGCCGCCCCTCGCCGTCCGAGATCACGTCGATGCCGGACTGCTCCTGCAGGGCGATGTGCTCCAGCACGGCGCGGTCGAGCGTGGCGTCGAGGTCGGCACGTGTGCCCCGACCCTCCCGCAGCGCGACCCGCGCCTCCTGCGTGTAGGCCGGCCGCAGCAGGCTCCCGACATGGTCAGCACGAGCGATAGGTGGCATGGCGTGTCCCTCCGGTGACAATTCTGCCTGTCTGGCAGCGCCCTATGATATGCCGCTAGCGACGCAATGGTTCAATGCAGGCACGGGGTTACGGCCCCTCCGCTCTCAGGTCGATCGAGGTGCCCTTAACATTTCCCGGCCCCAGTCCTCGCCAGCGAAGTCGAGAATCATGCCGTCTCTGTGGCTCAAGGCATGCGCATCCCTATGTAATCGCTGCATGCGCTGACTCAAGTACAGCGAACGGCCGCCACTGACATCGAACAGCCGGTTCACTGCCTGCACGCACAGCTGCACGACGTATGCCTTATCCCTGCTAAAACGCGCTCTGTCGAGCTCGGAGAAGGGCTCTCCATCCCGGGCCATGTCCAGCAACGACTCGATGCTCGTGTGGAAGAGCGCCTTGGCCGCGGCCACTTCGGCACCGGCGTGCGCCAGCCGGATACGCATCTGTGCCCCCTCAGCAGATCGGCTCCGGCCGGTGGTCCCGCGCCATCGCAGCACGAACTCCTCTATCGCTGCGTCCGCGATGCCGATGAGGGGGCAGATCAGCTCCCAGATCAACAGCATCCGCATGGGAATGCGATAGGTCAGGCGGTTGTGAAGTTCCCACCCGGTCATCACGGTGTCGCCCACTGCGCCGGGGTTCAGGGTCCGGTGTTCCGGCACGAAGACGTCCCTCACACCAATGTCCTTGCTCCCTGTGCCCGCCAGACCCGAGACGTGCCACGTGTCCAGAATCTCGTAATCGCCCCTTGGCACGAGCAGCCAGAGCGCGCCTTCGGGGCCGGTTGCCCCCGGCATGAACCATGATGCCGCATCGCACCCGCTGGAGAAGTCCCAATGCCCCGTGAGGCGGTAGCCGCCAGGCACTCGCTCTGCTTGCCCCTTCGAAGGATCGAAGGAGCTGGAGCAGAGCGTGACAGGGCCGCTGGCGAAGTACTCCTCCTGGGCCTCTTCCGGGAAATGCCCCACGGCCCAGTTGAGCACAGTCCATACGGCATAGCACCATGCCTGAGAGGCGTCCCCACGGCCCAGCTCGAATCAGAATGTCGTGGGTAACGTCGTAGTCGACGGAGTAGCCGCCGAAGCGGGGAGGGTTACCTGCGAGAAGCAGTCCGCTGCTCGCAAAGTCTTCGACCGTCTCGGGCGGGCATTGCCGCAGCTCTTCGGACTGGCGAGCACGCTCTTCGAGGCGCTGGACGAGGACGCGGGCACGTTGAAGCAATTCGGCTCGGGAGAGGTCAGCTTCCGGAGCTTTCTTCACACTCGTTGCCATTGGAGACCCTCCCCACTCACGGCCACAGTTGCTTGCTTGCCAGTGCAGCCCCCTCGGCCAGGGCACCGAGCTTCGCCCAGACAAGCTGGGGGTGTATACGCCCGCCCAGGCCGCAGTCAGTCCCGGCAAGGAGGTTTTCCCGGCCTACGACTTCCGCGTACTGGATGAGGCGGTCAGCGACGAGTTCTGGGTGTTCGAGGACGTTTGTCGCATGACTCACCACGCCGGGGATCAGAATCTTGCCTTCGGGCAGCTTGACGACGTCGCGCCAGACCTTCCACTCGTGCTCATGGCGCACGTTACCCGCCTCGACCGAGTACGCCTGGGCGTTCACTTTCACAAGCAGATCCGCCACCTCCGCCAGCGGCACGTCTGTACTATGCGGGCCGTGCCAGCTTCCCCAGCAGATGTGAAAACGCACCCGGTCTTCGGAATGCCCTCCAGGGCATGATTGACCGCTTCTACCTGAAACGCCGCCCACTTCCTGAAGCCCACGAGGTCGGCATCCTTCGAGAACCACCAGTCGTAGAGGTCCACCAGGGCAGGATCGTCGATTTGGAGGATGAAGCCGGCATCGACGATGGCCTCGATACTCATCCCTGATCGCTTCAGCCAGCGCCCAGGTGTAATCCTCGGCAGTCTGGTAGTACTCGTTCGGGATAATCTGAAGCGTCGCGGGAGAAACCGCAGGCATGAAGCCTTCTTCGGCACCGCTGCCGAGCAGGCCGGACTTGAGGTTCTCGATGTCGCGGCTTACCTGCGCATGCCCCGAATACCGAACAGGTGCCCTGCAGACGAGCTGGGCGAGTCGCGATCCTGCAGTGGCCGACGTGGACGCTGGTGCATTCGAACCGCCGGACATCGGCGCTCCCGACTCGTAGAACTCCCTGAACGTCGCCCGATCCTGGCTGTTCATTGGCCCGAAGGTCTCTCCGTACACGGCGCCGCTCCGCACCTCGAAGCCCTCCATCCGGTCGTAGATGTAAGACCACCAGGCCCCATAGTCCACCGCGGCCCGAGTGGCCTTGCCGAACTCACCATCACCTACGATGTCGACGCCGGCCTTGCGTTGCTGCTGAACCACGTCCGCAACCGCCGCTTTGAGCCGGGGCTGGAGGTCGCCATCTGGAGCGTTGTCACGATAGAGACGGACCAGCTCCTCTGGCCTCGGGAGGCTTCCAGCGTGGGTTGTAAGAATCCGGTCGTTGCTGCGCTTCATCGTGGCGACCTCACCCCTTCGTTATTTGTTCCGTTCTCCGGAACTATGCGCGCAAACTATACTCTAGACGTCAATAGTCGGAGTGCCAGTGGGAGTAGGAAAGTTGACGACTGGTCGAGAACGCAACACCGTCCGCACCGTCGAGAGGGTCAGGGCTATAGAACGTGCCGCCCGACTGATGAAGGCCCTCGCAGAACGTCCGTATTCAATGACCGTGCGCGAGCTGGCTGCGAGAGCGAATCAGTCACCCACCAGCGTTCACCGCATGCTGACGACGCTGACGTCCCTGGGATGGGCCCACCAGAACACGAACACCGGCCGCTACCGTCTGGGGACGGAAATCCTCGGCATAGGAGCGGCCGGCCTGATAACCAATCCCGTGGTCCAAAACGGCAGGACGTTCCTGCAACGGTTCACGGAGCTCACCGGCCATACGAGTTTCCTTAGCACCCTCGTGGGATCGCGGGTCGTGTACCTGGCGAAGGTCGAGGGCGCGCTGGAGCCGGCGTTCAGCTTTGAGCCAGGTCTTTCCATGCCGGCACATGCCATGGCGGACGGGAAGCTCTTGTTGGCCTTCATTAGCCCAGAGGACCGCGACTACATCTATCAGGCGGAGGAGCTCCGGCGCTACACCGCGAATACAATCACGGACCCGAAGGCGCTTGAGGTCGAGCTCGCGGACATTCGTCTCAGGGGTTACGCAGTCGATCTGGGCGAGCGTTTCGAAGGCTTCTGGGGTCTGGCAGTGCCCGTATTGCAGTCAGAGAGCCGGCTCCTGCTCTCGATGCTGTGTATTGGTGTCGACGATCTGACGCCCGAACGCCTTGGAGAACTGCGCTCGCACATGACCACTACAGTGGAGGCGCTGTCGGACCACCTCGCATTGGTCGGCGACCTACCGAAGCCGGCAGTCGACTTCGCCAGGCACAACCTCGTCTAAAGCCCGCACTCACCTCTGCTCAATCCGAAGTAGAGCCTCGACGACACGGCAAGCCGACCGACGCTCCGGAATCTCGCCCGCTACGAAAGCACCTTCTGCGCCTTCTCCAGCGCCGCCTCGATGTTCTCGGTGCTGTTGGCGTAAGAGAAGCGCACGTAGCCCTCACCGTAGGCCCCGAAGCTCGTGCCGGAGATCGTGGCGACGCCGGCCTCTTCGAGGAGCTTGTCCTGCATCTGCTGCGAGGTCAGGCCCGTGCCCGTGATGTTCGGGAAGGTGTAGAAGGCGCCGCCGGGCGTGCGACAGGTGACACCGGGCAGCGCATTTAGCCCGTCGACGATGACCTTGCGGCGCTTGTCGAACGACGCCACCATCTCCTCGACGAAGTCCTGCGGCCCCTTGAGCGCGGCGATGCCGGCGTACTGGGTCGCGGCGTTGACGCAGGAGTGGCAGTTGATCGCCAGACGCGTCGCCATCTCGACCAGGCCGTCGGGCCAGACGCCGTAGCCCATGCGCCAGCCCGTCATCGCGTAGGTTTTGCTCCAGCCGTTGAGCAGGATGAGGCGGTCCCGCAGCTCCGGGTAGTTGAGCAACGAGACGTGCTCGCGGCCGTCGTAGGTCATGCGGTCGTAGATCTCGTCGCTCATCACGGCGACGTGCGGGTGCGCCGCAAGGCCGGCCACGAGCTTCTCGATCTCCTCCCGGGCAATCGCGCCGCCGGTCGGGTTGGCGGGCGAGTTGAGGATCAGCAGGCGCGTGTTCGGCGTGATGCTTGCGAGCACAGAGTCGGCGTCGAACGAGAAGTCCTTCTCCTCCAGCAGGGGGATCGGCACGGCCTTGGCGCCGGTGAAGTTGATCACGGACTCGTAGATCGGGAAGCCTGGGTTGGGATAGAGGATCTCCGTGCCGGGGTCGCCGAACATGAGGATGGCGAAGAACATCGTCACCTTACCGCCGGGCACGACGACGACGTTGTCGGGGCTGACTTTGACGCCCCGATGCAGCTCGATGTCCTCGGCGACGGCCTCTCGCAGCTCCGGGATGCCGGGCGCGGGCGTGTAGCCGTGATGGCCGTCCTGCAGCGCCTTGATTGCGGCCTCGACCACGTGCGGCGGCGTCTTGAAGTCCGGCTGGCCGATACCGAGGTTGATGATCGGCTTGCCGGTGCGGGCCAGCGCCTCGGCCTTGGCGAGCACGTCGAAGGCGCTCTCGGTACCGAGGCGGTACATCTTCTCGGTGGGCTGAATCGTGGACGTGGTCATGGCTGCCTCCCCTTGTCTTCTCCGCCGAAGCAATCAGTCATGCCCGACAAGGGGCACCACCAAGCGCGCTCTCATGCCGCGGAGTTCAGCCCGCGGTGCATTTCAGAGCATACTCAAGCGGCCGTTGGCTAACCAGTAACCAGAACGAAACGGC
This sequence comes from uncultured Chloroflexia bacterium, assembly GCA_963768705.1. Classification (GTDB taxonomy): domain Bacteria; phylum Chloroflexota; class Dehalococcoidia; order DSTF01; family WHTK01; genus WHTK01. Next base: position 1,485 of record CAVYJE010000026.1, on the reverse strand, counting down.
CGCTAGCTGCCCTCGGTGAGCAACAGCACCTCGTAGCGATGGATCGCCGTCGGGCTCACCGAGAGGCCCTCAGCATCCGTCACGGCCGCGGCGAGGGCCTCAGGGTTGAGGTTGGCCTCGTCCGTCACGGCGTGCAGGCCTGCGTACGTGCCCGGCGCATCGAGGTCCTTGAGCAACCGGCTGCCAATGCGGTCCTCAATCGCGTGATACGCCGCGTTCCATCGGTTCGTGAACCGTGACGCGAGGTCGTCTGCCACCACCCAGTCGACAAGGGCGATGTGGCTGGCCGGCGTCATCGAGCCCCGCGCCGTGGCGACGTCGTAGCCTCGCGTCTCCTCCGTGGCGCCCAGGGTGTTGCCGTCCTGCGAGGACGCCTGCTGCGGCGACAGCCACATCGAGACCGCAGCCACCCGGCCCGGCGCTTCCATGGAGCTCAGGAGCATCGCCCACCGGAAGCCCGGCATCGTGCGCAGGAACTCGTGCACCTTCCCCTCTTTGTCCTTCGCCTCTTCGAGGTCGTCTACGGAGATGGTGGCCTCACTGCGTTTGATGTACATGCATGGACGCTCCTTCTGGTCTTCGCCCGCTACTATCGCACACCTCGCGAGCATCGCCGCGTCGTGCCTGTCTGCTCACCGCGGGATGAATCCCGCAGCTTCCCAACACGCTGTCGCCGGGCTCACCAGCTTCGGTGGTGGAGCATCAGAGGCGCTGCCGCTACGCTGATAGCAGTCGCGACACAGGAGGTCTCCCATGACCAGCGAGCAGACCAAACCGAACGCCGAATGGCGTATCGAAGAGACCGAGGGCCGGCCGGAGCGCCCCCAGGCAACCCTCACAGGCGCAGGCCATCGCTTCGTCCTCTACACGAAGGCCGACGCCACCGAGCTGGCCACAATCCTCAACGCCCAAACGGCAGCCCTCGCCGAAGCAGCCCACCATGCCCGTCGATATGACTGCGGCAAGACGAACCTCCAGAAAGCCGCCATGGTGCCGTGTCGCAATCTGCCCCGTGACGATGAGTGCTACGCCTGTCAGATCGCCAAGGCCCGTTTCGAGCGCAACAGCTTCTGCATCTGCGACGACGACGACGAGTTGCCCACCGGCCCGGCCGACTACTGCCCCGTGCACGGCAACACCTACAAGTACGTCCTGCAGGAAGAAGCCCGCCGCGTCGACCTCGCCCACGCCCGCGCCGCCGAAGTCGCCCGCGCCGAAGCCGCCGAAGCCCGTGTCGAGCACCTCGAAGCCGCCCTGCGGCGCATCGAGGCCATGGCCGGCGAGTCGGGCCAGTCCTGCGCCGAGGTAGCGCATGAGGCCCTGTCCAGCGACCCAGCCTGACTTGACACTCGCTGCTCTCATGGCCTTCCCGTCTCCGTGAGTTGTAAGAGGGCTGCGGTGACGCCCAACGCCGAAGGGGCGGTCTGTCGACCGCCCCTTCGATTATCCATCGTGCCTTCGAGGCGTCTCTGCTACGTAGCGCCG
>CAVYJE010000025.1:0-231152 GCA_963768705.1 uncultured Chloroflexia bacterium | reverse complement strand
TCGTTGGCGCGGTCGCTCGCCTGCGGGTCGCAGGAGGACGCCGAGGTGGCTGTCGAGCGAATGAGCTCCGTCTGACGGCGATTGCCTGTAGATGCTTCGACTGCACTCAGCATGACAAAACGATGGGACAGCCGCGGTACGTGTTGCCCGATTTCCCGGTCTCCTCCCGAAGTATGATTCGGCAGGAGAGTGCGATTGACCACGGAAGACGACGTCCTGCAGGCGAACGAGCGCTTCTACCAGGCCTTTAACCTGAAGGACGCGGCGCTCATGGACGCCGTTTGGGCCGGCAAGCATGCCGTCACGTGCGTCCACCCCGGCTGGAACGTGCTCGAAGGGCGTGACGACGTGCTCGAAAGCTGGCACAACATCCTCCGCAACCCGAACCAGCCCCGCATCGTCGCCGGCGGCGCGACCGTGAGCTTGTTCGGGGAGCTAGCGCTGGTCCTCTGCCGGGAGCTGGTAGCCGGATCGCCGCTGGTCGCCACCAACGTCTTCGTGCTGGAAGATGGCGCCTGGAAGCTGCTCCATCACCAGTCCAGCCCCGTCTACACGTAGCAGCGCCATCGAGGCACTCAGGAGGTTCGCAATGATCGAAGGCTTTAGCCACGTTTACCTGCCCGTCCGGGACATCGACGAGGCGATCGACTTCTACACGCAGAAGCTGGGCTTCTATCTCCACCGCAAATACACCTCGAACGGCCGGCTCGCAGCCTACGTCGGGCTCAACGGCATCCTCCTGGAGCTAACGCACTCTGACAACACGCCCTCGGTCGATGGACGCGCGGAGATGCGCATCGGCCTCGTCGTGGACGACCTCGATGCCACGCTGGCCGGCCTCAAGAACGAGGGCATCGAAGTTGCGCGCGAGCCGTGGGACGCGGCGACGTTCTGGGGCCGCCAGGCGCAGATCGTGGACCCTTCCGGCTACCGCATCTCGCTGCGACAGTACCGGGCGCCGGACAACGCCTTCTTCAAGGACTGGCAGCCCGAGCAAGAGAACGTCGTACGGCTCGCCTGAGGCACGACTGACCCGGTCGCCTCGACAGACGTCGAACCACGTCGCCCGGTGCGATGAATCTGCAAGTGTTTCCTAGGCGCCCACTACGCTCTCCGCATTGGCGACCTGCGACCATCGGACATAAGGAGGTCGCAGATGAACGCAAGCGAGCTGGAGATGAGTGGACTTGAGGTCCATGACGTCGATGACGCCAAGGTTGGCGACGTGGTCGATTTCTACGTCGATGCCAAGACGCAAGAGCCGGAGTGGCTCGTGGTCGAGTCGGGCATCCTGGGATACAGGTCCGTGCTCGTGCCGCTGGATGGCGTGACCCGCGAGCAGGAGGTGCTCAAGACGCCCTACCCCAAGGACATGATCATGACGGCCCCGACGGTAAGGAGCGCCGCGATCGACAAGGAAACCGAAGAAGCCCTGTACGGCTATTACCACGTCCGGCGCATGCTCCCGGGCCGCACGGAGAACCGCGCCGCCTACGAGCAGGACCGCAGCCCGACCGGCGACAATCGCCTGCGGAGCTGGAAGTCGTCGGCTGCGTAGAACGTAGCGGATGCAAACACAAGCAGAAGAGGCGGACCTCAAGGTCCGCCTCTTTGTTCATCACGCCGTTGCTGCTTATGCGGCCTCGACGAGCTCCGGTTCAGTTTCTCGCGAGACCTGGGTCTCACTGAGGGCAGCGACGCCGAAATGGCGACCACACTGCAGGCAGCCGAAGTCCTCTTCATACTCGTCCGGGAAGAGGTCCCCGTGACAGCGGGGGCAGGCCCGGAGAACGATCTTGGTGTTGCGTAGTGTCTTCTTCATTGATTGCATCCTCCCTTTCGAAGACGCTGCTGAGCTATCCACTACATTCTACTTAACCCAGAATAGCTGTCAATAACTTTGACAGTCTTTTTATCAACTTAGTTACAAAGATCAGGTCGCCTGCCTCGACGCCCTAGAGCGTCTTGACGACCTCCTGGGTCTCCGTGTCGAGCTTCGACCAGTAATCATTCGTTATGTAGACGTCCGTGACGTCGAGGTCGCCGGCATAGTCCCGGATCGTCCTGCCGGGCTCGTCGCTGAACACGGCTTCTACCCGCGCGCCGAAGCCCAGCTCATGCAGCCGGGCGATCCTCGGGGTTGAGCGCCTCGCAGAGCTCCTGGCCCTTCATCTCCATGAGCTCTTCCCGGCCGATGAACTGCGGAACGTCATCGGCCGCTCTCGGCGCGGACGATACGCCACCGGAGTTGGCGAGGGGGTCGACGACGGTTGGTGGCGGCTTCGAGCCCACCAGCTCTGCTTCCGGCACCTCTGAGACGACGAGTACGACGACCTCGTCGCCCTCATCGGCGATTTCAGGCACACGGGCGATCGCTCTGTTGGCATCGTCGACGTCCTTGACGGGGATCAGATACTGCTTGGCCATGTTCACCTCCTGGGACTCGGGGAACATCCACACGAGTCGAACCCAACCTACCGGCAAGGGGCTTTTCAGAAGCTAATCGAGGCGGCCAGCAACGTTTCGGAGACATAGCAGCGCCACGCTGACCGGCAAGGGAACAGCGTGGCGCTTGGGTGAACTCTGCCCCAGTCTGTCCGGACGGGGCTTGGAGCGGCTTCCGTTAGGTGGAGGCGGTACCGAGATTCTGCCGGCTCTGTGCCGAAGCTTCGGCGCCTTTGTCGGAGCGCATAACCAGGAGGCCCAAGAAGCCACCCATGGCAACGTGGCTCAGGCCTAGGAGAATCACGATGGCACCCATGCCCATCACCAGGTCGGCGGTCTTGAACGCCAGGTAGGACTCCATGAGGGCCGTGCGCAGGGTGACTGAGTTGAGGTACGTAGCGCGCGCCGGGTCGTCACGGTCCATTTCGGCATAGGTCTTGCCGCCGGACGCCTCAAGGGCGTGCTCGCGAATCGCGTCTGCCTGGGCCTTCGCCTCCGAGGCGCTGTCGACTTCAGCCAGCGGGATATCAGCGTCTTCCGAGCTGATGATCTTCTCGTCGGCCAGCGTGTCACGCACGTCGTCGTGAGCCGAGCGGCCCTCGTAGATCATGAATACGCCGGAACCAACGAGAATGAAGCCGAAAACGACCGCCCCTAACCAGGACCATCTGAGTATCGTGTTCAATTTGGTAACCTCCCGAAATGTGTAACTGCCTGCTACATACTCAGTGTCGTAGGCATCGCCTCAGATGCTCAGTGCCAAAAGTCGCGCATTCAGATAGGCCGAACGGCCCTGTTCATGCCGGGGCTTCCTTTGCATTATCATCTTGGCTTCGAGTGTCCTGCATGACAGATTGGCCGACCCGGCACGGGCGACGATGAAACTGGATGACATGAACGACATGCAAGGAACGCTCTCCCAACCCGAGATACCGGCGTTCAACGACCTGCCGCTCCCGCCAACACGCCTCCTGGAAGAATCGCCAAACGGCTGGCTGCTGACGGACAGCGAGGGCAAGATCCGCTTCGCGAATGCGCGGGCGTCGGAGCTTTTCGGTTACGCGCGCGAAGAGTTGCTGGGCCAGCCGATCGAAATCCTCGTGCCCAAGAGCCTCCACAAGACTCACCTCAAACATCGCGACGACTTCATGCACCAACCGGCCATGCGCCCGATGGGCCTGGGCATGGAGCTGACAGCCCGGCGCAAGGACGGCTCCGAGTTCCCCGTCGAGATCAGCCTCAGTCCCATGAATACGCCGCAGGGCACCTACGTCACGGCCATCGTGCGCGACATCACCGAATACGTCCGGATGGAGGAGGAGCGCAACACCCTCCGCCTGGAGCTGGAGATGGAACGCGAGCGCGACCGCATCGGCATGGATCTGCACGACGGCATCATGCAGGAGATCTATGCCGCGGGCCTCACGCTAGAGCTCGCCGTCTCCGACGTGCGTGAGCGCCCCGACGCCGCCGAAGCCGAGATCGAGCGCAGCATCGAGCAGCTACACGCCGTGATCCGCAACATCCGCAGCTACATCTTTGACCTGCGACCGCGGCAGTTCGCGGGCTCTCTTTCGGGCGCCCTCGCCGAGCTGGCGCGAGAGTTTCGCCAGAACACCCAGATCGAGGTCACGGAGACGGTCGAGGACTTGCAGGCGAATGTCAGCAACGATGGCGCAACTGCCGCCTACCACATCGTGCACGAGGCCTTGAGCAACGTGCGCAAGCACGCGGCCGCATCGCGGGTCTCGCTGACCGTGGCACCCAGGGACGACTACGTCGAGATTGAGGTCAGCGACAACGGCCGCGGCTTCGACGTAGAGGCGGACATTCCTCAGGTCCATCGGGGCCTGCGCAACATGGACGTGCGGGCGCGCATCGCAGGCTGCCAACTCACTGTAAGCAGCAGTCCCGGCGAGGGTACCTGCATCCGGGTCAGGGTGCCGATAGAGCGCTAGACAGTCTTACCGGGTCCGGCGAGCGATGTAGGCGGCGGCTTCGGAGCGGCGCTTGAGGTTGAGCTTGCTGAGGATGCTGGAGACGTAGTTCTTCACCGTCTTGTCGCTGAGGAAGACCTCGGCGGCAATCTCCCGGTTCGTCTTGCCCTCGGCGATGAGGAGAAGGATTTTGTGCTCGTTCTCGGTGAGCTTGGCCTCGTCCTTCTTCGCCTCCGTGTTGCCCCGGACCTGCTCCAGGACGCGCTTCGTCACCTGCGGGTCCAGCAGCGATTCGCCGCGCGCGACAGCGAGGATGGCGTCGACGAGCGCCTGACCGCGGGTCTGCTTCAGGAGATAGGCGGAAGCGCCGGCCATGATCGAGGCGATGATCGCCTCGTCGTCGGCGTAGGACGTGAGCATGATCATGCGCGTTTCCGGCAGGGCAGACCGGATCTCGCGGCAAGCCTCGACGCCACTGCCGTCGGGCAGACGTACGTCCATGATCACCACGGCCGGCTTTTCCTGCAGCGCCCGCTCGATGGCATGGGCAACCGTGCCGGCCTCCGCCACTACCGTCATGCCCTCGCGGCGATCGAGGAGGGAGCGCAGGCCTTCGCGGACCACCTCGTGGTCGTCGACGATCATTACTCGCAGGTCTTCGGTTGTCATACTAATTAGCTGCCTCTGGTCCTCATCGGTCAGTGGAAGCGCCGTGCAGGTCACCGCGCTCGCGTATACGTCCCGATTATATCGTGCAGGCCGCGAATTGAGGCATCTAGTTTCGCGCGCACGGTGGGATCATCAGTCGACTCGAGGCAATCCTCAAGCTGCAGACCGATTCCGAAAATAGTCTGGCCCACGGAGTCAAACAACTCATCGCAGGCTCGGATATGCGCACAAATCACGGATTGCCTCCTATCCGTGTGATTTGTATGTAGTATCGAGCGGCCTCAAGGCATGGCAAAGAGCTATTCGGCCCCCTATCCGGAGGCTAGTCGGCCTGACCGATATTGATGATCCGCCCTCGCGGCCGCCTGAGGCCGGTGAAGTTGCGATCGACCTTGAGCAGGGCCGCGTACTTGCTCGCCGAATCGAGATACGCCTGCTCACCCGTCCTCCGATAGGCGTTGTAGGCGTCCAGCATCTTGTTCGTCATCAGCTCCATATCGAAGCCCATGACGTAGCGCTGGCTCACCTCGTTCAGCGTCTCGACGTAGAACCGGAAGCCCGTCGAGAGCTTGCTCAGGACCTCGCGCTGGCCCACGAGGCTCGCGAGGTCCTCCTCCGCGGCGACCTGGTAGTAGCGCTGGCCGAGGTCGATGAAGTGCTCACGGTCGAAGCGTGGCGGCCGACCCCAGCCCCGGCGACGGCGGCCTGCGGTGGGGAAGATGCCCGTGACGAAGAGGGCGTTGTCGGCCATCTGCCGCGACGCCTCGAACAGGTTCTGGAAGCGCGACTTCTCCTTGATCTCGTCCAGCAGCGAGAACAGGAAGTCGTAGCGGGCGTTGAACCGCATGAGCTCCCGAGACAGCAAGAAGCGATTCATCATGTCGGAGAGGTAGTCGAGCACGTCCGGGTCGCGGGCGTCGCGGCCCACGTACATGACCTTGAGCAGGAAGAGGTCGAAGAGGCTGCGCAGGGGCAGCAGCTTGATCGTGCCGATGTCGTCGTAAAAGACGTCAAGGAGGTCATCGACCTCCCGCTCGAAGCGCCAGTCGCGCGTCTGGGCGTTCGGCGTCCTGATCAGGGACTTCAGTGCGGCGACGCGCTGCTCCAGGTTATCCATAAGCCTGCATCCGGTATGCCCCGGTTAGCACCCGAGTATACCGAATCACGCAGGCCTATGACGCGCCTTCCAACGGACGACCTGGTACCAGATCTCGGCCAGGTGATACTTGGCACCGTCCGCGCAGACGCCCGCGCTCGGCGATCTCGCGGTTAGTCAGGCCTTCTTGCAGAAGCGCGAGCATCCTACCCGGGGCGTGCCGGACAGCTGGCGCAGCGCTCCGGCATCCCGCCCGTCTCGGCGTCGATGCCTGCATTGCGAAGCAGTGTGTAGGCGGTCCAGAGCGGCAGGCCCATGACGCTGCAGAAACAGCCCTCGCAGGCCTCGACCGGCCGCAGCACGGGGTCCTGAATGCCGTAGCCACCGGCCTTGTCGAAGGGCACTCCCCGCACGATGGTGTCGTCGATCTCCGCGTCTGTGTACTGCCGCATGCGCACTCGCGACACCACGTGCTCCGTGCGAGGCCGCGTACGTCCGGGTGCAGCGAGCGCCACGCCCGTGATCACGCGATGCACCCGGCCACGCAGCTTTTGGAGCATCGAGCGCGCATCGACAGCGTCGACGGGCTTACCGAGCATCTCGCCGCGGTACACGACGATCGTGTCGGCGCCGAGGACGACCGCCTCGGGGTGCAGGAGGGCGACCTCGGCCACCTTGGCGGCCGCGAGGCGTTTCGCCAGGATTCTCAGCGCGCTGGTGGTCCAGCGACTCCTCGTCGAAGCCGGAGACGGCCACCTCGAACTCGAGACCGAGATGACTCAGAAGCTCGTGGCGTCTCGGCGAGGCCGAGGCGAGGATCAACCGGCGCGGTGAGTCCTGCACAAGCCCATCGTAGCGTCCGCCTCGACGAGGCGCATCGAAGCACAAGGAAGGCGCCGGAGATCTCCGGCGCCTTCCTTGGTTGCGTGCTCAGGCTGAGTACAGCCTACGCGAAGGGCTTCTTGGTCTGGTCTAGCCAGAGCTTGTAGGTCCACTTCGCGGCAGGACCCCACGTGTAGTTGGACCAGGCGAACAGGTTGCTCACCGCCGGCCAGCCGAGGACGAATGCCGTGGCGCCACCGGGCTGGCTCATCGCCCACATCTTGCCACCCAGGTACTTCTGGGCTTCGTGCACCAACGCCTTCTGCTTCTCGGTGTCGAACTCTGTGCGGGCCTTGACGATGATCTCGCTCAAGGCTGGGTCGCCCTTTGCGTTGTCGCCAAAGCCATGGAACGTCACGCCGCCCTCAGGCCAGAACTGGGCCGACAGGTCGGACTCAGGCGCGAGGCGCTGGGCCGTCGAACCGGTTACCGAGTGCATGCCAAGGCCTTCGAACTTGCCCCCGGCGTCTCGCAGGTTCGGGATGTAGTCCTGCGTGTAGTCCTGCTTCGCGTCGACTTCGACGTTTAGGATGCTTTGGAGCTGGCCGGCCCAGACCTCACCGTAGCGAGACAACGTGTACTGCTGGGTCGCCGGGTAGCGCATCGTCGTTGTGAAGCCGTCCGGGAAGCCGGCCGCGCTAAGCAGCTTCTTTGCCTCTTCGACGCTGTACGTGAAGTACTTCGCGTTCTCGCCGAACGCGCTGCTCTGCGGGTCCAGCCAGTAGCCGGACGGAGCCCACTCTGCCTGGATGTGGCTGTTGTAGCGCACCTCAATCGGCAGACCTTCATCCTGGAATTTCGAGACGTTGAAGGCGGCGTCGATCATGGCGTCGCGGTCCAGAGCCATGGAGACCGCCTGGCGGACGCGCTCGTCTTTGTACGGGGAGTCGCCCTCCATGCCGAAGGTCACAACCTCGGTGCGCGGCACAAAGTCCTGCGCGTAGAGGTTGACGTCAGGCTGCTCCTTCTTCGTCGGGATCGCGTCCTCAGCGTTTTGGCGCAGGTCTAGCAAGTGGACGTTCCCCGCCTTGAACTGGGACAGACGGGCAGCGTGCTCGGTCAGGATGGGCATCTCCATCTTGTCCGGCCACACGGCGGTGTCATCGTAGTAGGCGTCGTTGCGCTTGAACGTGTAGCCGATGGAGGGCCGGATTTCATCCAGGATCCAGGGACCGGTGCCAATTGCGTTCTGGCGGACATCGAGCACCGCCGTGTCTTCGGCCTCCTTCGGCATGATTACCATGCCGCCGGTAAAGCTACCGTAAGAAGCGAAGTATTTGTGGACGTAGGTCACGGGCTCCTTGAGCTTGATGACAATCGTGGTCGCATCAGGCGTCTCGAGCGAGAGCACCGGTGCTTGCGGGTTCACTTCGTTCGAGACGAGCGATCGCAGGGCGCCGAGCTCCTTGTAGCGGTTCCAGGTGAACTGGATGTCATCCACGTCGACAGCCCGGCCGTTGACCGGCTCCTTGTCGTGGAAGGCGATGCCGTCACGGAGCTTCATCGTCAGCGTCAGGTGGTCCGGCGAAAACTCCCACGAGGAAGCGACGTCGCCGTTAATCACGCTCTCAGACGGGCCAAGGTAGCCGGCGTCCTCGGTGATGAGGTTGGCGTAGATACCGCGCGCCTGGAAGTTCATGGAGGCCAGGGGCTGCATGGCGTCCAGATGGCTGGGCTCGGACGTGCAGTAGTCGATCAGGGTACCGCCCTTTTTCGCCTGGGCCAGCGTGTCCAGGAACGGAGACAGAAGACCGCTGGTGTCGCCGGCCACGCCGGTAGCGCCAGTTGAGCCCCCCGTTGCGCCGGTCGAGCCCGTCGAACCGCCGGTCGAGCCCGTGGCGCCTGTCGAACCACCGGTACCGCCCGTGGAGCCATCGTCATCATCGCCACCACAGGCGGCAAGGAACGCCGCCGCGCTGGCAAACGCACCTGTGCCTACAACCGCCCTTCGGCGGCTTACGCGATTGTTGAGAACCTTAGACCAGTATGATTTCTGCACTGCTTTACCCCTGAGGGTCCCTCCATTGGATGATAAATAATTCCATAGTTATTTATCACAAAATACGAATCATGCAAGCGATGAGATCTGTCTTGCTGAAGATATTTTCAGCAATTGTCGCCTTCCGCACGGACTTGGACAGGCGTACCGAGAAGCCTTGATTCACTTCCCATTGGAAAATACTCAAGATTAAGGAGTCTTCCCCCTATTATTTTTCAAGCTAGCGATTTCATCAATAACAACATTCCTATATTAAAAACATGAAATTTCTATCAGTAAATGCATCCAGCAGGTCGCCAGGTGCACGAATCGAGGCGTCGAGTCCGATGGTGCCGGCCTAGATGGCCTGCCCGATGACAAGGATCAATGACCCGGCGACAGAGATTGCGACGCCCAACACGACGCGTGTGTTGATCAGCTCCAGCACGCGGTTCATGTAGTACGAGAGCCCAAGCGTGAACACGCTGTTCATGCGCTCCAGCCCAGTCACGAGCGCCACAGGCGCTACAGACAACGCCAGGAATCGCAGCATCTGCGCAGCGAACACAGAGAACGAGGCGCCGAAGAACAGCCGAAACGTGCCCGGCTCAAGGCTACGGCGTAGGTAACGGCGGGCTGGCAGAAGCGTGCTCGCCACCAGAACGGCCGATGCGGCGCTGTAGGCAATGAGACCCGACAGGGCCGAGAGACCCGTGTGCCCCTCCAGCGCCGCCCTGAACAGGATCGGGCTGGTGCCGTAGGCCGCGGCGGCCAGGGTTGCGAGGATGTAGCCCTCCATCTGCCGAGGCACGAACACAGGGCCAGCAACCACACCCGGCTTAGCTGCGACTGGTACGGGCTGCTGAATCCGGCGCTCCACCATGATCGCGGGTCCAACGACGATCAGGGCAACGCCGATGCCGGTCGCGATCGAGATGCTCTCGCCGAGGAAGAGATAGGCAACCAGGACGCTGTAAGGCAGGGTGAGCGACTGAAACGGCGCTGCTCGCGCCGCACCGATGGCCTCGATGGCCATGTAGTTGAACTGGCGCCCGATGATGTAGTTGACGACGCCGCCGACGGCCAGATAGGCGTAGCCCGAGAGCGCCAGGTCCTGGAACCGAAACAGCTGCCCCGTGACGAGCGCTGCGATGAGGAACATCGGCACGCCCATGACCACAGTGATGAAGGCGGCGTGTGTCGGCGACGTGCGCACGACACCGCGACGGATCAACACGGAGTTGACGCTGAAGGCGCCGGCAGCGAGAAGCGCGAAGACGGCGCCGAGCATGTCGCAAGCCTAGTCGGGGCCGCGGTTGTGCGGAAGCAGGCTCCACGACTGCCTGACGATGCCAACGGCCAGCGAGCCTGTAGCGCGGACGACCACGGGTACGCCGGCGGCCTTCGCGCGGTGCAAATGGTCGAGATTCAGCGCAAAGAAAAGAGCAGCTCACCGATGTTCCGGAGCTGCTCTCGAAGGTGTGCCTGTGTACGAGTTGCTAAACGCGATTCGTGAACCAGACCTGCGGTGCACCGACGACGCCGAGCTCGGCCATCGCGGCCTTCAGGTCGTCGCTGGACGCGAAAGCCTTTGCTGCCTCGATGCTGGGGAACTCGTGGTAGACCGTGACGTCGTTCGGGTCGTCGGCAGACTGGTAGACGCCGTCGCTCGTCACGCCTCCGGCATCCCGGACACTCTTGTGGCTGTCATAGCCCTGCTTCCATGCCGTGAAGTCCGAGACCGTGTGCCGTACGAAGAGAGTTGCCATCGTTTCCTCCTGTCACTGCGGAGGCCCCGTGGGGCGACGGCGCCAGCATACGCTTCATGAGCCAGCGGTGGCCTCGTCTCGTTAAGGTCGTTCAAGCCCGCAGGCGGAGGTTGCTGACGCTTTCGATGTGGTAGGTCTGGGGGAACATGTCCAGCGGCGTCACGTCCAGCAGCTCGTAGCCGCCGTCCGCGAGCAGGCGCAGGTCGCGGGCCAGCGTGGCGGGGTCGCAGGAGACGTAGACCAGCTTCGGCGGCGCCATGCGCAGGATCGCGTTGATCACGTCCGGGTGGCAGCCCACGCGCGAGGGGTCGAGGATCACGGCGTCGGCCTTGAAGTCGAGGCCCGGCAGCACGTCCTCGACCTTGCCCTCGAGGTAGCGCACGTTCGGCAGGTCCGCCAGGTTGACGCGCGCATCCGCGACTGCCGTGGCTGACTCTTCGATGCCGACGACCTCTCGCGCGTACGGGGCGAACAGCGCCGCGAACGTCCCGACGCCGGCGTAGGCGTCCAGCAGCAGCTCGTCGCCCTGCAGGTCGAGGCGCTCTCGCACGATCTCGATCAGGCGCTCCGCCTGGCGCGTGTTGGACTGGAAGAACGACGGGCCCGAGATACGGAACTCTCGCCCCAGGAGGCTGTCCGTGTAAGTCTTCTTGGGCTCCGGCATGCTGGGCTCGCGCTCGCGCATGTCCTGCACGATCATCATGTCGTCCGTGTTGGTGCCGACGCGGATCTCGACCTGATGCAGCCCTGCCGCCTTGCCCTGCAGCTTCTCGATCACCTCGTTGATCGCCGGGTGCGGCGATCAGGCAGCGCTCGATCGGCAGGAAGCGGCGGCTGCCGCGCCGCACGAAGCCGATGTCACCGTGACGGCCGGCGCTCAGGCGCACGTGGTTGCGATAATGCCACGGGTCCTCGGCAGGCACGGTCGGCAACACGGGCTGCACCTCGAACTTGCCGATGCGCCGTAGCTGCTCCTTGACCACGTGCTGCTTCAGCTCCAGCTGGCGCTCGTAGGTCATGTGCTGCCAGTGACAGCCGCCGCACATGCCGAAGTACGGGCACGGCGGCTCGATGCGGTCGGGCGAAGCCTCGTACACCTCTACGACGCGCCCGTTAGCGTAGTCGGCCTGGCGCTTGTACAGCTCGACCTCGACGTCCTCACCCGGCAAGCCGTACTCGACGAACACGACCTCCTCGTCGTGCCGCCCGATGGCGTGACCTTCGTAAGCCATGTCGGTGAGTGTGAGGCGGATGCGCTCGGGCTCGATCCAGCCGCCGCGTTTGCGCCGTCGTCCTTTAGCCATGAGCCTAGGGAACCATAAAGCAAGACGAGGTGGAAGCCGTACTATTTTAGGGAGTCGCTCATCTGACCCAATCGGCACATAAGCCCATTGAACATTTCCATTTCCAACCGCTTTACCTCAACGAAAGCGGTATCCCGCTCCGAGCGCAGACCCTCGAGGAAGGCGAGCGCGCGCATGGTCGGGCGCTCAGGACAGTCGGCGGGACCGGATGTGAGTGCGAATTGGCGCAGGAGGTCTCGCTCCAGACCTCGAAGCTGGTCAACGGCACGCTCGTAGGCCCGTAACTTGGAATGATCTAGGTTCTGCGTCACAAGGCTCCTGTCCGGCGGGGATAGGAGCCTATGATCGTTTCTTTGAGACATGTCTTCTGTCCCAAATCGAACAGACCTAGTCGCTACGCTGGGAATGTCGGGATGCGCCCTGGACTGCATCGAGAGCACTTCGTAGCACTAACGGGTCGCCCCTTCGGGGCCATCGCGATCGATGATCTCGACCATGCCCGGCTGTGGCTCATGTGTCGGTAGAGCGGTGGTTTCGAGGGAGCTGAGGAAGAAGGGGCGCGTTTAGCCGGCGAGCTGGATTTCGCGCAGGTTGGGGCTGATCGTGAGCTTGGGCTCCGTGATCGCCTGCACTTCTTCCGCCGTCCAGCCGGGCGCCACCTCTTCCAGCACGAGGCCCTCGGGCGTCACGCTGATCACGGCGACGTCCGTGAAGATCTTCGTGACGCAGTGCCTGGCTGTCAGCGGGTAGCTGCACTGCTTGACGACCTTGAGCTCGCCTTCCTTCGTCGTGTGCTCCATGGCGATGTAGAGCTTGCGGGCGCCAGCAGCGATATCGGCGGCGCCACCGACGGCGCCCACCGCACGACTCGGGCGCATCCAGTTCGCGAGATCGCCGTTCTCGGCCACCTGCAGCCCGCCGAGCACGGCGACGTCCAGGTGCCCGCCACGCACGATAGCGAATGAGTCTGCCGAGTCCATGAGCCAGCCGCCCTTGATGATGTGCACGGGCTGGCCGCCGGCGTTGCGCATGTCCGGAATATCGGCGCCGCCTTCCATCTGCGACTTGCTCAAGCCGAGGATGCCGTTTTCGGCGTGATAGATGATGCCCTTCTCGTCCGGCGTGAAGTCGGCAACCAGGTTGGGAATGCCGATGCCCAGGTTGACGAACTCGCCGGGCTGTAGCTCGACCGCCACTCGCATGGCGATGAGCTCTCGGGGCAGGCGCTCTTTCTCGGCTGTCATGGTTGTCTCCATCTCGACCTCGGGCTGACCCCGAAGCTACGGCTTCTTCCCGGTGACGACGATACGGTGCACGTAGATGCCGGGCGTGACGATGAGCTCCGGCGCGATCTCGCCGGGCTCTACAAGCTCCTCAACCTCGACGATCGTCGTGCGGGCGGCCATCGCCATGGGCGGATTGAACGCGCGCGCGGTGTTGCGGTAGAAGAGGTTGCCCATCTTGTCGGCCCGGAACGCCTTCACCAGCGCGTAATCGGGCTTCAAGGCCGTCTCGAGGACGAAGCGACGGCCATCGAACTCGCGCACCTCTTTCCCCTCATCGAAGGGCGTATGGGTGTCGACGCCGGTGGGCGTGTAGAAGGCAGGGATGCCGGCGCCGCCCGCCCGCAATCGCTCCGCCAGCGTGCCCTGCGGCACCAACTCGAGCACGGTCGTGCCGTTCTGAAACGCGACGTCGTAGACGCTCGCAGGGCCTCGGCCGCCGGGGAAGGAACAGATCACCTTCTTCACACGGGACGGGTCTATGACGAAAAACGGGGAGTCAGGATTGCCGGTGGCCGCGATTGGAATGCCGTTGCCGATGAAGGTGAGGTCCTTCGCGGTGCTGCCGTCCGACATCGCCTTGATCAGGTGGTCGGGGCAGCCCAACGCGGCGGAGAAGCCGCCCATGGCGATGACGGCGCCGTCAGGGATGTCAGCGATGGCCTCCTCAGGCGTGGCGTATACCGGCCGAATGGCCATACGAGCTTCCCTCCGCGACTTCGAGACAGGTGTGGCTGCGAGCGAGATTAGCACAACGCCCGTTAGCGATCAGTCGTCACGTAAGGGCTTAAGCGACTCGGCGACATACCCGAGTAACAAGCTTGAGAAGGAGGTGGTCATTGCGAGGAGGCGATAGCGGAGGCAGGAATCTCACGCGCGAGCACGGCGGTCCGTGCACGATGCGGGATTGCTTCGTCGTCCTGATGTCCTCCTCGCAATGACCAAGCCCTGAAACTCGACCAGTCGATGATGGCTGAAGGCTGAAAGCTGACTGCCGATACGCCCGTTGTGCTTGTTGCCCCATCGTCGCTTAGAATCACAGCCAACCCCGTCTCTGGCACGACTGCAAGGCATGACAAGGAGTTGCGCATGGCCTCCTACAACTACGACATCACGATCATCGGTGGCGGCATCGTCGGTATCGCTACGGCGATGCAGATATCGAACAAGTACCCCCGCTACAAAGTCGGCGTCGTCGAGAAAGAAGACTCGCTGGCCATGCACCAGACGGGGCACAACAGCGGCGTCATCCACTCCGGCATCTACTACGCGCCCGGCTCGCTCAAGGCCCAGAACTGCGTCAACGGCGTCGCAGAAGCTGCTCACGTTCTGCGACGACAACGGCATCAAGTACGACCTCTGCGGCAAGGTTATCGTCGCGACCAGCGAGGAAGAGCTGCCGCGCCTCGACGAGCTGCACCGCCGCGGCACCGCCAACGGCGTACCCGGCCTCGAGATGATCGACCGCGACCGCCTGCTGGAGATCGAGCCGCACTCGGCCGGCATCAAGGCGCTCTGGTCGCCCAAGACCGGCATCATCGACTACACCGAGGTCACCCAGGCCTACGCGCGCCACTTCCGGGAGAACGGCGGCGAAATCCTCACTAACGCCAAGGTCGAGAGCATCCACGTCGGCGGTGACCACATGCACCTGGCGACGGCGCAGGGCGACGTGCAAACGAAGTACCTGATCAACTGCGCCGGACTCTACTCCGACGCGGTGGCGCGCATGATGGGGCTCTCGCTCGGCCTGCGCATCGTGCCGTTCCGGGGCGAGTACTACTTCATCCGCCCCGAGTCGCATCACCTCGTGAAGGGGCTGATCTACCCCGTGCCGGACCCGGAGTTCCCCTTCCTGGGCGTCCACTTCACGCGCACGATTCACGGCGGCGTCGAAGCCGGCCCCAACGCCGTGCTCGCGACGGCGCAGGAGGGCTACACGAAGACCGCGTTCAGGCCGCAGGAGCTGCTCGGCACCCTGGGCTACAACGGCTTCTGGACAATGGCGCGCAAGTACTGGAAGACAGGCCTGCACGAGGTCTATCGCAGCTTCAGCAAGCAGGCGTTCACGAAGGCCCTACAGCGACTGGTGCCCGAGATTACGGAGGACGACCTGCAGGCGGGCGGCGCCGGCGTGCGCGCCCAGGCCGTCGAGGAGTCCGGCAAGCTGGTAGACGACTTCCGCATCGTCGAGACCGAGGGCGCCATCCACGTGCTCAACGCCCCGTCGCCCGGCGCGACGGCGTCGCTCTCGATCAGCGAGGGCATCCTGGCGATGGCGGAGAAGAACTTCAGCCTGACCGCGTAGCCGCAATGTCGGAGCACTCGACGGTTCCAGCAGAACGCATCGAACGCTCGATTCTCCTGCTCCGAGAGCAGAAGGTCATGCTGGACGTTGACTTGGCCCAACTTTACGGCGTGGAGACGAAGGTCCTACTGCAGGCCGTGCGTCGCAACTCGGTGCGGTTTCCCGAAGACTTCATGTTTCAACTCACCAAGGAAGAGTTTCAAGACTTGAGGTCACAAATTGTGACCTCAAGTTGGGGTGGACGGCGATACCCTCCCTACGCTTTCACGGAGCAGGGCGTTGCGATGCTATCGAGCGTACTCCGCAGCCCTCGCGCGGTGCAGGTCAACATCGAAATCATGCGCGCCTTTGTGCGGCTACGGGAGATGCTGGCGTCGAACCAGGAACTGGCTCATCGGCTCGATGAGCTGGAGCAACGGTACGACCAGCAGTTCAAGGTTGTCTTCGAGGCAATTCGTCAGCTCATGGCGCCATCGGAACGCGCGCAGCGGCGAATCGGCTTCAGGCCACCGTCTGAGACGTAACTCGATAGGTACCTCCGAGCTCCCCTGTGCTATCGGCGAGGAGGCACGAGGACGACGTAGCAATTTCACGTGCGAGTACGGGCTGCCGAGCACGATGCGAGATTGCCGCGTCGGCCATCGCCTCCTCGCAATGACCAGTAAGCCCATGATTCGCCTGGCCAGGAAACAGTAGTGCCGCAGCATGCTGCGGCACTACCGGGACTGACAACTGAAGACTAAGAACTAACTACCGACTACGGAGCACTCGTCTGCATGATCTTCACGCCCGGCTCCACGTCGGGCTGACGGAGGGGCAGCGTGGCCTCCTGCCAGTCTGCCGAGCGCGGCAGGATGATGCCGCCAGAGCGGATGTGGTAGATCTCCGGGTTGTCGACGCCGGGCGGGATCGTGCCTTCGTTGCGCAGGGCCTTCGCGGCGTTGATCAGGCGGCGGCGCGTGCGGATCACCATCGCGTCGGAGGTGCCGAGGTGCTCGTGGGAGCGGTCGTAGATCGCGCCCATGCTCTCGGTCACGGCCTGGTCTTCCAGGGGCACGTTCGCCAGGCCGGTGTAGCTCAGGCCCTTGCTCTGACGCTCGCGGTCGATCTCGTAGTCGTTGCTTGCGTTCTGGCGCAGGCGGAAGCGACCAAGCCAGTCCGAGGTGTTCGGCAGCAGACCGTTGTCCTGCGGCCGCGGTACGGCGCCGCCACGCGCGCCACCGCTGTCGGCGACGAAGCTGATGACCATGCCCCAGTACATCGTGTGGTCGTCGTCGATCGGCACCCAGGCGCGCACGAGGATCTGCTCGCCCAGCTTGCCTGAGGGGATCATCGTGTAGAACGGGAAGAGGAAGTGAGCCACGCGCCAGTAGTAGGTGTCTTCCTCCGCCGGCCGGTAGGCGCCGTAGGATGTGCCGTAAGGCGCTTCGATCACGTCGTAGCGCGGCTGGCGGTCCTTGAGCAGGTAGTAGTTGAACGAGCCCGGCTCGACATCCTCCGGCTTGGAGGCGCCGAGGTGTAGGAACGCCAGGTGGCTCGTGTCGATGTCGCCCTCGACGGCCTGCATGTAGTTGCACTCGCGCATCGTCAGCTGGTAGCGCACTACGCCTTCGCCGACGAGATTGGTCTCGAACTCCGGCAGGGGCGGCAGGGTCTCGCGCTCTCCCATGTAAGTCCAGACCATGCCGTTGCGCTCGATGCAGGGGTACGCCTTCGTGTGCACCTTGGTCTTGAAGTTGCTCTCGGCCGGCTCGGAGGGCATGTCGACGCAGGCACCCGTCTGGTCGAACTTCCAGCCGTGGTAGACGCAGCGCAGGCCCTCTTCCTCGTTACGGCCGAAGAACATGCTGGCGCCGCGGTGAGGGCAGGCGTTCTGGATCACGCCGACTTTGCCCGACGTCAGGCGGAAGGCAATGAGGTCTTCGCCCAGCAGGCGCAGGCGCATCGGGGCGCAATCGGGCGTCGGCAGCTCGGCCGAGGTGAGGGCCGGAATCCAGTACTGGCGCATGAGGTCGCCCATGGGCGTACCGGCGCCGACCTTGCAGAGAATCTCGTTGTCCTGGGTGCTGAGCATGGTGTCCTCCAGCAACTGTTAATTAATTAACTGACATGCTATCAGGTCTCGGGCGAGGTGCATCTGCCCTGCGGCGGCGACTCCTCGGATTGTCCCCGAACCACCTTGGTCGAGCCGCCTTGACACTACCTCGGCAGCCCCTAGTCTGGGCTCACCACCCGATCTGTATTCACAAGGAGCATTTTCAATGAACGTAGGATTCATCGGCCTTGGCCGCATGGGTAACCACATGGCGCGCAATCTGGCCGAGAAGGGCCACCAGGTCACCGTCTACGACGTGCGGTCTGACGTCGTCGCCCAGTTGTCGGAGATCCCCGGCATCACGGGCGCAAAGTCGATCGCCGAGGCAGTCCAGAACGCCGAAGTCGTCGGCACCTCCCTGCCCGGCCCGAAGGAGGTCGAAGCCATCGCCCTGGGCGAAGGCGGCCTTATCGAGCACATGAAGCCGGGCACTACTTATGTCGACTTGTCGACGAACGCGCCGAGCATGGTGCGCAAGGTCGCGGCTGAGCTGGCGAAGAAGGACATCGGCATGCTCGACGCGCCGGTCAGTGGCGGCACCACCGGCGCAGAGGCCGGCACGCTCTCGATCATGGTGGGCGGCGACAAGGCCCTGTTCGAGAAGATGATGCCCTTCCTCAGCTCGATCGGCAGCGAGGACAAAATCCACCACTGCGGCGACATCGGCGCCGGCGACGTGGTCAAGCTGTGCAACAACCTCGTCGGCATCGCCGTGCCTGTGATCTCCGCCGAAGTGCTCACGCTGGGCGTCAAGGCCGGCGTCGACCTCAAGACGCTGGTCGAGGTGATCGGCGTCAGCACCGGCGCCAACCGCTGGATCACCGGCACGTTCCCCCGCACGGTTTTCCAGCGCAAGTTCGAGCCTGCCTTCTTCTCCGCCGCCCTGTCGTCGAAGGACACGCATCTGGCGCTCGACCTCGCCGACGAGGTCGGCATCGAGATGGGCATGGGCTCTGTCGTCGGGCGCGAGTTCGAGTACGTCCTGGAGCAGGGCTGGGCCGACCTCAACTTCGACGCCGTCGTGCGCGCCCAGGAAGACCGCACCGGCATCACCCTGGAGCTGGACGCCGACAACCTGCCTCAGCCCCCGGCCAGCGGCTGGCGCGCCTAGCGAGCTACGAGCTACGAGCTACGAGCTACGAGGGAATATGACAAGGCACCCAGGCTGATCGGCCTGGGTGCCTCATTCTGACTGATCATCGATAGGTAGCTGCGGGATGAATCCCGCAGTGCCGGCACGCCGTTACACACGGAACCTATTTCTTAGACGCCGCGGTGGTGCGCGCGAGTGCGAGGCGAGCACGAAAGGCCTTGCGCGCGCGGTCGAGGGGCGTTTGCTGCTTGTTGACCACCCAGCCCATGTTGCCCATGACCAAGAACGAGTCCAGCTCCCAGGCCAGTTGAGCAGTGTCCTCATCCCTGGTGACGAAGCCCTGCTCCTGGGCCTGCTGAAGCAGCTCCGCGAACATGCTGGTCCAGCCGTCGATCACGTCGTTGACCAGCTCGAGCACCGGTCCGGGGCGCGTATCGAGCTCGGCCGCGGCGGAGATGAAGAAGCAGCCGCCCGGGAAGACGTCGCGCTCCAGGTGCCCCAGGAAGGCATCGCAGAGGGCTTCGAGGCGCTCGGTGGGGTCGGCGATGCTCTCGGTAGGCTCGATGACCTCGTGCTGGAAGATGCGCGTCGCGGTGTCGACGGTGGCGAGCTGCAGCTCCTCCTTGGAGCCGAAGTGCGCGTAGAGCCCACTCTTGCTCATGCCGATGTAGTCGGCCAGGCGCCCGATCGACATGCCTTCGAGGCCTTCTATGGTCGCCAGGCGGGCCGCCGCGTTGAGGATCGTCTCGCGGCTGTGGAGGCCGTCCGACCGTGATGCGTGTTTTGGAGAATTTCTTACCATGACGTGTTGACAAGTTAGCACGACCGGTCGTATTCTTCAACCCATCAAGAAGAACGACCGGTCGTGCTAAGTACCGGAGAGGAACCGGACGATGACTTTCGAAACAGAGAACGCCAACCCACTACCACACCAGCGAGCTCACCGGAGTCCGCCCGGCGCTCGCCTCTCGCTTCGTCCGTGTCGGCGAAAGGTTGGGCTTCTACCGGGCCCTCGCCACCCTGGGCTCACTGACGCCCGACGAGCTGGCGAGGGCGACGCGCACGGCCGAGCGCTACGCCCACGACTGGCTGCACGCGGGCGCCGCCTCCGGCCAAGTCAGCTTCTCGCCGCGGACGCACCGCTTCTCGCTAACGCCGCGAGCAGACCGAGATGCTCATACAGCTCGGGGCAATCACCGACTCGCGCAACTGAGCCGTCGCGAGCCGGTGTGTAAGAGGGCCGCCCCTATCGGGGGCGGCCCTTTCGTTTCTCGCTGGTACCGAGTCTCTACTGCCCGAAGGTCGAAGCCATCCAGGCGTAGCGCGCCGGCGACTGCTGCTGCAGGGCCTGCGGGTCCAGGAAGTAGGTCGCGAAGGTGTTGGCGAAGTCCTCCAGCGGGTCGTCGTTGGAGAGCCGAGGCCAGTGGAAACTGCCGCTGTAGCTGTAGCTCACGTGCATGTGGTCGACGGCCGCGCGGATCTCGTCGTCGGAGGAGTTGATCGTCCAGCCTGTCGCCGCCAGGAAGCTGCGCATCTCCGGATCGAGCAGCACCATCGCGTACTTGCCGGCGCCGACATGACGCAGGTTATAGGCGTGCCCGAGCTCGTGGACGATCGTGAACACGGACTGCTGCGGGTAGAGCACCAGCTCGTTCGTCGCCTCGTTGGTGGAGAAGAAGTTCGCCGGACCGCCGTAGGGCTGGTCGCCGGAGAGCACTCGGCCCTCCGTGTTGACCAGGATGTGCATGGGACCGAACGCCGGGTTGCCGAGGCTGCTCAGCAAGCCGGCGGGCAACGCGCTCAGCGCAGCATCGACATTGGCCAGGCTGGCGTCATCGAGGAGCTGGTCCTGGGTCTCGATGTAGATGCCGGCAGCCGCCCAGCGCTGGATCGGGCTCGCGAAGCTGGTGACGAGAGGCTGAGCCGGCGGCGGCAGCTCGGCGGCGGTCTGGGCAGCGGGCACGGGCGCCGCCGTGCCGGGCGTGTCGGTGGCGGTGGATGCCTGCGTGACCGGACCAGCGACACTCTCGCCCTGCCCCGCGACGGTCGATGCACTGGAGACTTCGGAGACATACCCGGAGCCGGCGTCGTCAGCCGTCTCGCTCAGAGGAAGGACGATGAGCGCCGCTTCTTGCGCCACCATTGAGGCATCGGAGGCCGCCAGGTTGTCGAAGAGCGCCTGCAGGTCTGCGGTGACCAGCGTGGCGTTGGCGGGAACGTCCTCGCCGCTCGTGTCGATCGTCCGTACCGACGACGTCGCCCGAGTCGCGGTCGAGCTGGTCTCAGCGGCCAGCGGCAACTGGATGCTGCGCGCCGTCTCATGCAGGACGGAATAGCCCGGGATCGACAGTGTGACTGCGATGAGGGCCGCAGCTGCGATCAGCCACGGTAGTCGCGAGGGTCGCGCAAGCGCCCGCCGCGCGTACGGAAAGACGGCCATCCCTGCCTCCGCCACGACCGGAAGCCATCCGGTCGCCGCCGCATCCTGCGGCAGTAAGGGTTTCTACCTACCCAAACGGTGACGGGGGACGCTCATTTCAACATGGGGTAGACCCTTATGGCAAGCAGCGGAAATGTTATCTCCGGGCCTATACTCGGGCGGCACGAGAGGAGGCGCTGAGATGCAGGACTTCGAGGGCAAAGTCGCCGTCGTCACCGGCGCGGCGAGCGGCATGGGCCGGGCGTTCGCCGAGCGCTTCGCCGCCGCGGGCATGAAGGTCGTCCTCGCCGATATCGAAGCGCCGGCGCTCGACGCGGCCGTTACGCAACTGCGCCAGGCCGAGCACGACGTCATGGGCGTGCGTACCGACGTCTCGAGTCGCGAATCGGTCGCCGAGCTGGCGCGACAGGCCATCGAGACCTACGGCAAGGTGCACGTGCTGTGCAACAACGCCGGCGTCGACGGCTTCCTCGGCACGATCTGGGACGCGACGCCTCGCGACTGGCAGTGGACCTTCGGCGTCAACTTCTGGGGCATCGTCCACGGCGTCGAGGCCTTCCTGCCGGGCATGCTGGCCCACGGCGAGGAGGGGCACATCGTCAACACCGCCTCGGCGACAGCGGTCGTGCCCGGCAATACGATCTACGGCGTCACGAAGCACGCGGCCCTCGCCTACTCCGAGACCGTTTACACGCACCTCAAGCAGCAGGGCGCCAACATCGGCATCACCTGCCTCTGCCCCGGCATCGTCGACACGAAGATCTTCTACGCCGGCCGCAATCGCCCCGACGATCTGCGAGACGAGGCGCCGGAGCAAGAGCGCGACGCGACCCGCCGCAATGCCCTGAGAGACCGCATTGCCCGTGGCGCGGCGCCCGCAAGCGTGGCGGAGCAGGTCGTGAACGCCATCCGCGACGGGACGTTCTACCTGCTCACGGACGAGGAGTGGGACGAACGCGCCCGCCTGCGCGGCGAAGCGATCCTCGCCCGCGGCGTGCCGCCGATCGAAGGCCGATAGCGCTCGCTCGGGCCTTTGCGCATAGGAAACCGGCGACTATACTAGGAGGGTTCGCGGGAGTAGCTCAGTGGTAGAGCACCTCCTTGCCAAGGAGGGGGTCGCGAGTTCGAATCTCGTCTCCCGCTCCAACCCGCGACGCTAAAGCGCACGCCCGATTTCGCGGCGTGCGTTTTGATTACCTGGAATTCCCCGCCCCGCTGGACAGTGTGCGGCTCGCACGCGTACTTTGCGTTTGTGGGCATACTGTGCCACCATAGAACAGGCGTGCTATGAGCCTTAACAGTCACATCGAGTGGACAGAAGCAACCTGGAACCCCGTGACCGGGTGCACCCAGGTGTCCCCGGGATGTGCGAACTGCTATGCGAAGACGTTCGCCGAGCGTTTTAGAGGCGTTCCCGATCATCCATACGAGCGAGGCTTTGACCTCACCCTGCGCCATGAGCGACTCCAACAGCCGCTAACCTGGAAGAAGTCGAAGCTCATCTTCGTCAACAGCATGAGCGACCTTTTCCACAAAGACGTGCCAGACAAATTCATCAAAGGCGTATTCGCCACGATGGAAGCTGCCGACTGGCACACCTTCCAGTTACTAACAAAGAGACCCGAACGCTTGGCTGGCTTGGCGGATGAGTTGCCGTTCCCTCCCAACGTCTGGGTCGGCGTATCAGTCGAGAACCAGCGTTGGACATCGCGTATCGATTGGCTCCGCGAGGTGCCCGCGCAGGTTAGGTTCCTGTCCTGCGAACCACTACTGGGGCCGTTGAATGACTTGAATTTGACTGACATTCACTGGGTCATCGTTGGAGGCGAGAGCGGTCACCGGGCCCGACCTATGAGTGTGGAATGGGTTCGCTCAGTCCGTGAACAATGCAAGAGAGCTGGCGTGCCGTTCTTCTTCAAGCAGTGGGGGACACACGATGAAGCAGGCAACAAACTGGGCAAGAAGAAAAGTGGCCGTCTTCTCGACCAGACTACCTGGGATGAAATGCCTAACCCTGGAGATCAAGACGCCCTTGCCCCCGCACGTCAGGCTGTCTGAAAACCCAGTTCATAATGGTCTGCGCCGGCTCGACCTTGCTGACGAACACAAGGTAGTACAGCCGCACGTTGGCTATGGTCTTGATCAAGAGATCATTCTCGGTCGTATACAGAAAGCCAAGAGCTGCGAGACGACTCTTATAGAGGTCTAGTAGGGCCCGGGTACGGCCCGAGTCACTGCGCCTGAGCAGATCAAGGCATTCGTCCGTTCCAAAGTACTCCAAGGTCTTCCGGCTGTCCGCATTCCGATTGATGCTCATCCCAAGTGGAAAGTTGATGAGAAACTCAACACGCCAGTCGGAGATTGAGACAATTGTTCTCCACTGAGGATCAATGCCTTCCGTATCCAGGAAAACAAACGTCGGCGATTGCTTTGGTAGGCCTCGTACAACCCGAGGAAGCTCTACATTTACGTCTCCCGTAATCACCTCTATCCGGCGCGATGGGAAGTACGTCTGGATGTTCGCCCTTAGCTCATCCGCTAGATGGGGATCTCGCTCAATGAAAAAGTAGCGGCTAAACTCGGTCTCGTTTTGCGCTCGAGCCTTCAAGGCGATCAGCGGGGAGCCATCGATAACTTGGCCGGAACTCTCCAGACGATTTGTGCCTGGCCCCGCGAAGGCATCGATGTAAATACGTTCGCGAGCCGCTGTTGTCGCCTGAAGATATCCTGGTAGATAGGTCTGCAGGATTCGAAGTTTGTCCCGGGTCCAGTCGCCCACGATCCTTGGCATAGTGGATGAATTATAGAACGGTCGTTCCAGATGTCAAATATCGTGGCCTTCGTACGCACCACACAATGGCCTCGACTGCGATTCGGCTGGAGGCATAAACAATTCGGGTTGACCCCCTTCGGGGGGTGCGATACGATTTCGCCTACTATGGGCCGACATAATGTGTTGGTGAGCCACAAACGCCCCGTTGCCCGTCCCGGCGCCGGCATGGCGATGCGACCGTCCCTGCGTCTCGCCTGACGCGGGGACTTTCACTACTCCCTCGCACTATCATCGATAGCCGAATCGCTCATTCAGGTCTCCGCCTCGGAGGCCGTTACTCCATAAGAGGTATCGCCAATGTCCTTCGCAAAAGCCCTTCGTTGCCGGGAGTGCGGTCGCGAATACGCCATGACCGCCAGCCACGTCTGCGAGTTCTGCTTCGGCCCCCTCGAAGTCGTCTACGACTACGAGGCGATGAAGCAGAGCATCTCGCACCAGAGCATCGAGCAGGGTCCCTACTCCGTCTGGCGCTACAAGGACCTCCTGCCCGTCGAAGGTGAGCCCGTCGACCTCAACGCCGGCTTCACGCCCCTGCTGCGCGCCACCAACCTCGGCGAGCACCTGGGCCTGAAGAACCTCTACCTCAAGAACGACTGCGCCAACCCGACGTGGAGCTTCAAGGACCGCGTCGTCGCCGTCGCGTCGAGCAAGGCGCGCGAGCTGGGCTACAAGACCCTCGCCTGCGCCTCCACCGGCAACCTGGCGAACGCCGTCTCCGCCCACGCCGCGAAGGCAGGCATGGAGGCCTTCGTCTTCGTGCCCAGCGACCTCGAAGCAGGCAAGCTCCTGGGCTCGAAGATCTACGGCGCCAACCTCGTCGCTGTCGACGGCTCCTACGATGACGTCAACCGCCTCTGCTCCGAGCTCGGCGGCAAGTACCCGTGGGCCTTCGTCAACATCAACGTCCGCCCCTACTACTCCGAAGGCTCGAAGACCATGGCGTACGAGATCGCCGAGCAGCTTGGCTGGCGGGCGCCGGACCACTGCATCGTGCCGCTGGCCTCGGGCTCTCTGTACGGCAAGATCTACAAGGGCCTCAAGGAGCTGACGCAGCTCGGCCTCATCGAGGAGAAGCAGACGCGCATGTCGGGCTGCCAGGCCGACGGCTGCTCGCCGATCATCACGGCCTGGAAGAACAACACGCTCACGTTCAGGCCCGTGCGACCCAACACGATCGCGAAGTCGCTGGCCATCGGCAACCCGGCGGACGGCTACTACACGCTGAAGATCATGCAGGACACCAACGGCGCCGGCGCTTCCGTCAGCGACCCCGAGGTCGTCGAGGGCATCAAGCTCCTGGCCGAGACCGAGGGCATCTTCGCCGAGACGGCTGGCGGCGTTACCGTTGCGGGCCTGCGACAGCTCGTCGCCAACGGCCACGTCCACCCGGACGAGGTCATCGTTGCCTGCATCACGGGCGGCGGCCTGAAGACGCAAGAAGCCGTCGCGGACTCCGTGCCCGAAGCCTTGAACGTGAAGCCCACGGTTGAATCGTTCGAGGCGGCCCTGCTGGAGCGCCACGGAGGCCGCAGCCCCGTAACCGTGTGAGTAGGCATAACAAGTAAAGTAACCAGTAACAGTCACAAGAGGCCTCGGCCTCGGTGCTTGTCACGTGCTAGCTGTTACTTGTTACTGAGCAACCAACGCTCGTGTATCTTTAGAAAGACAAGGAGGAAGGAGGGTGTCCGATATGGCCAAGGCGAGAGTGAAGTTCACCTTCCCTTCAGAGCAGATCCGGGAACCGATCATCTGGGAGGTCGGCAAGCGCTTCGACCTGATGACGAACATCCGGCGCGCTGACGTCACGGCGGAGATCGCCTGGGCGGTGCTCGAGCTGGACGGTGAGAAGCAGGACCTGGAGCAGGGCTTGAAGTGGGTCGAAGAGCGCGGTGTGCGCGTCGACCCGATCGAAGACAGCATCATCGAGGGCTGATGTTCTTAGTCTGGATGTTCGTTAGCATGATGCTGCCAGTGGCCTTTATGGTTCTGGTCATGGGCCTCGGCGTGCTGTGCATGCGCAACGCCGAGATCAGCCCGGCGACGATCGACCGGGCAAGACGGAAGAACCCCGCTTCGCCGTTCGACCGATACGAGCCGGCGCCGATGACCGACGCGAAGGGCAATCGGAGCTGGGAGTCGGCGGTGGAGCATGCATCACAGAAGCTCCGGCGCCGGAGCATGGGCGGTTTTCACTAAGTAGGACGGGGTAAAGGATGTCCGTAAAGGTTCGTATTCCAACGCCGCTGCGCGGTCTCACCGGCGAGCAGGACGTGGTCGCTGGCGAAGAAGGCACGCTCGCTGTCTGCATTGACGGCCTCGAGACCTCGTTTCCGGGGATCAAAGAGCGCATCTGCGACGAGACCGGCGAGCTGCGCCGCTTCGTCAACGTCTACATCAACGGCGAGGACGTCCGCTTCATGGAAGGCCTCGGCTCGGCCCTCAAGGCCGGCGACGAAGTCTCGATCGTGCCCGCGGTCGCCGGGGGGTAACTGCGTTACGGCAGAGGGCTGCCGCTGCTGATTGCGAAGCACTTGCCCGAATACGAACCACTGGTCGGTGCCTTTGCCGCGAGTCAGTCATTACCGTTTGCTCTGAGCTTGTCGTAGGACGCGTAGGGCTCGATTGCGTTCCGAGGCGCTGGCACAGCTCACCCCTAGCCCCCTCTCCGTCTTCGGAAAGGGCACACCGCGTTTCTTGGCCAAACGCTTTCTCCCCGTCGAGGTGAAAGCCCTACTCTGAGGCTACCTGCGGCATCAGCATCGGCACCAGCCGCATCGCGAACACGGCGGCGAAGATCAGCGCGACGAGACCGGCCGCTACATTCGCTCCTCCACCGCCACCGCCCGATACGGTCTGCATAACGCCAAGTCCCATTAGGCCTATGCCCACGGGAGCAAACGCCGCCAAGCCAAGGGTCGGCGCGAAGGCCGCCGGCATGCGCACGGGACGGCGCAAACGGCGCGTCGCGAAGTAGACGCCCAACCCGATGAGGCCGAGAACACCGGCAGCCACCCGGAAGCCCACCACCTCATCGAAGTGGTCTGCCAACGCCGCCGAGGTGCAGTCGCCCGCCCCGGGATAGAGCTGCAGATACTCGGCGCAGCGACTGGCCGTGTAGGTCACACCCGGCGCGTCGCCTGCCACGTAGTCCTTGCCGGCGATGACCCCGATGGCGAACGCCAGCACGCCGCTGAGTCCAATCGCAATCAGCCCGACGGCAGCGAGGCCAATCAGCGGCGTCCCAACCGCCTCGATAAACGACAGCCACGACAGCGCCGACTGCCGGCGGAAGTCGCGCGCCACGACTGCAGGCGAGCCGAACTGCCGCAGCGCCGTCGCCTCTGCCTCCTCCGGCGACATGCCGCTATCGATGAGCTCCTGGCGTGCCGCCGAGAGGTGGTCCTCCACCTCGGCGAGGATGCGACGCGCCCGCCGGGGGGACACGAGCAAGAGATCCGCGAGCTGGTCCAGGTACTGCTGGATGGAAGTTCGCTGGTTCATGTCGTCGCTCCAATCACCGAGTTCATCGCGGAGGTGAACTGGGCCCAGGCCTGTCGCTTCTCGACGAGGGCCTCTCGTCCGGCGGCGCTCAGGTCGTAGATGCGGCGGCGACGGCCCTCGACCACAGACCAGGCGCTGACTAGAAAGCCTTCGCGCTCGAGACGGTGCAGCGCCGGGTAAATCGTGCCCTCAGGCAGGTCAAACGCCTCGTCGCTTCGAGACTTGATCGCCTGGATGATGGCGTAGCCATGCGCCGGCCCGGTCTGCAGCACGGCGAGGATCAAGAGATCAGACTGGTTACCGATGAGATCTGTCATGCCTAGATCATCTAGGTATTGGCGCGATTGTCAAGAGGCTGGCTCGAAAGGGCCTCCACCCCAGCCCGAAATGCCGCGACCTCCCCGGCGCTGCGCAGTTCGTGCACGCGCACGTGCGGCGGCAGGGCGGCGATGCGCTCACGGCGGCTGCGCTTCACGGGGCGATGAGTCTTTATCGACCACCACAGGATGGAACGGCGGTCGAAGAACGACAGGCGCCACGACTCGGTGGGACCGTCGGTGTTGTAGAGCGGCTTCTGATCCCATGCCCGCGCCACGGTGCGCTGGAACAGGCGCCAGAACGAGACTCGCCACGGCAGGTTGAGCCAGATCATCGTGTCGGCCCGCGAGAGATAAACGTCCATGATGCGGCGAGTAGCTGCCTTCGAGGACCCAGCCCTCGGTGGCGCTCTCAAGCGTTGCAGTCAGCTCGGCGCGAAACTCCGGCCAATCGGTCGAGTCCCAGCCGTTGCGGTGACGAATGGCATCGAGCTGCACGACAGGCAGGCCCAGCGTCTCGCCGAGCTGATGCGCGAGCGTGGTCTTGCCGGCGCCGGTAACGCCCCAGATCACGATGCGGCGGCCGATGGCGGGGTGTTCGTCGGACATAGCCGGACCAGTTTACGGGGTTCCGATGACCTCGGCGGCTGATCGAGAGGACAGGTGGGTGCCGCGGGACGGCTTACGCGTCGCGGGGCGTTGGCGGCGAGCGATAGACGCGGCGGTCGCGTGGATCGAGGGCTAGTCGCAGACTGATCACCCCAAAAGCGGCGAAGAGCGCAATCAGCACGTAAGACTCCCAGTACACGAGCGAACCGCGGCCGATGGCGCCGACGTGGAAGATGAAGCCGCCGATCGCGCCGGCCGTGAGCCAGAGCACCAACGGTAGCATGGAGATGACGTACAGCCCTAGATGCCGCTCGCCCAGGAAGACGTGGCCGATGACCAGCCAAACGAGTCCGACGATCACCACGGCAAACGCGACGGCGTCGATCGGCCGTACCTGCCGGATCACACCGGACGACGATGTTGCCGAAGGCGCCCGGTACGGAGCGTATTGAGTCCCACGTCTCCTCGATGTCGTCACCGAAGAACGCCTGCCATCGATTTCCCGCCATATAGATCTGTTTATACAGCTTGGGCAACCGAAGTCAACTTGCTACTCGTCCACGCGGTAGTACTCGACCCGCCAGCGAGTCTGCATGCGCGCTGATCTCGCGGCCATCGACGCCGAAGCGGTGCAAGACGTGGCGCACGAACTCCAGGCTCGCCTCGAACTCCGGATCGACTACCTCGGAGGCGCCCGCCCGGCGCAAGAGCGTGTGACTGACCTTGCTGCCGCGCACCACGATGTCGACGCGGCGGTTGGCGGCGCGAGCGCTCTGGGAGATGAGCTGGGCGTCTTCGGCGTTCGGGAAGGTGATCGCCACGGCGCGCGCCTCACTCACGTGAGCCAACTCCAGCGTCTCCGGCCGCGTGGCGTCACCGTAGATGAACGGCAGGTCCGGCTCGGTCTGCTTCACGCGTTCGAGGATGAACGGGTTGTTGTCGAGTACGACGAAGGGCAGGTTGCGACCGTGCAGGCTGCGTACGAGCGCGCCCGCCGAGCCACCGTAGCCGCAGATCACCACGTGACGGTGAGATGCTCGATCTCCTCCGCCTGCTGCATCTCGACCGTCTCGACCATCCGTCTCGCGCAGCCCAGGCGTCCGGCTGCGCCGCACCGACGATCGCCGGCCCGAACTGCACCAGCGCCGGGTTGACGAAGATCGAGAGCCCCGCCGCGAGCAGGAACGCCGAGCCGAGCTCGTCCTCGATCACGCCCTCCTCCAGGGCCAGCGCGCGCGATCACGAAGGAGAACTCGCCCACCTGCGCCAGCAGGATCGCTGTCAGGATCGCGTGCGCCATCGTCAGGCCGGAGGTCGCGCACGGCCACCGCGGACGTCACGACCTTGCCGCCGACGAACAGGGCCAGGATCGCAACGACCATGCCGGGCTCCTCCCACGCGCACCGCCGGGTCGATCAGCATGCCCATCGAGAGGAAGAACACGGAGGCGAACACGTCTCGCAGCGGGATCACCTCGGCCAGCGTTGCGTGGCCGAACTCGTTCTCGGACAGCGCGAGGCCCGCCAGGAACGCCCCGAAAGCAATCGAGAGCCCGAGCAGGCCGCTGCCCGCCGCCAGGCCCACGGCGAGCACAATCGCCGCAAGCAGCGACAGCTCTCGCGAGCGCGCATAGGCGATGCGGCGCCACAGCGGCGGCAGCACGAGGGTGCTCAGCACGAACGTCACGCCGATGAGCCCGATGCCCTTGACGATCGCGAACAGCACCTCGAACACGTCGAAGGCCTCGCCGCCCAGGGACGGGATCGTGATCACCATGATCACGGCGCCGATCTCCTGGAGGATGCAGATGTTGATCGTCGCGATGCCGGGTACGGTCTTGAGCTGGCCGCGGCCCTCCAGGATCTTCACCGCGACCACGGTGCTGGAGTTCGCGGCCAGGAAGCCGAGGACGAGCGCTTCCTTGCTCCCGAGCCCAAGACCGAGGCCTAACGCCATGCCCAGCAACAGCGTCAGCACGATCATGCCGCCGCCACCGAGCAGCGTGAGGCGCCGGTAGTCCAGCAGCTGCTGGAAGGACAGCTCGATGCCGATGCCGAACATGAGCAGGATCACGCCCAGATCGGCGGCGTGGGTGATGTCTTCGAGGTTGCCGACAGGACCCGGCGTGTTCGGGCTGATCACCACTCCGGCGACGAGGAAGCCGATGATCGTCGGTAGCTTGCAGCGCCTGTGCCGCGGCGCCACCGAGCAGCGCAGCCACCGCTACGAGGAGGATGTCGCGAAAGAGCTCGGTGTTTTCCACACCTGATTGTACTGGAGTCAAGAAAGCGTGTCGCAGAGGCCTCGTCGGAGAGGGACGAGAGCCGGTAGAATAGGTTGCTAATGGCAACACAGAAGGCTGATTACTACGAAACGCTAGGCGTCGGTCAGGACGCCTCCCAGGACGAGGTCAAGCGCGCGTTCCGCCGCCTGGCGATGGAGTACCACCCGGACCGCAACTCGGAGCCCGGCGCAGAGACGAAGTTCAAGGAGATCAACGAGGCCTACGAGGTGCTCTCCGACGCGGAGAAGCGCCAGACCTACGACCGCTTCGGCCACGCCGGCCTCGATGGCGCCATGGGCGGCAATCGCGGCTTCGAGGGCTTCGGCCCCTTCGGCGGCTTCGGCGACATCTTCGACGCTTTCTTCGGCGCTGCCAGCCAGACCGCGCCGTCGCGCGCCCACGCGCGGCGCCGACCTCCAGGTCGCCATCGACCTGACGTTCGAGGAAGCCGCGTTCGGCGTCGAGAAGCAGGTCACCGTCAACCGCACCGAGCTGTGCTCGCGCTGCGAGGGCCTGCGCGCCGAGCCGGGCACCGAGCCCCAGCGCTGCCCTGCCTGCGAAGGCCTGGGCGAGGTGCGGCGCGTGCAGCGCAGCGTCTTCGGTCAGTTCATCAACGTCACGGCCTGCGACCGCTGTCGCGGCGAGGGCTGGATCATCCCGACGCCCTGCACCCACTGTCGCGGCACCGGGCCGCGAGCGCATTACCCGTACGCATCGAGGTCAAGGTACCGGCCGGCGTCGACAACGGGTCGCAGATCCGGCTCACCGGCGAAGGCGAGCTCGGCACCAACGGCGGCCCCCGCGGCAGCACCTACGTGGTCCTGCGCGTCGCAGCCCACCCGATCTTCGAGCGCGTCGAAGACGACCTGCACGTGCAGCTCAACGTCAGCTTCGCCCAGGCAGCCCTCGGCGACGAGATCGAGGTGCCGACGCTGGAAGGCGACCACAAGCTCAAGATCAACGCCGGCATCGCAGTCCGGCGAGGTCCTGACGCTGCGCAACAAGGGCGTTCAGCACCTGCGCGGCGGCGGTCGCGGCGACCTCTTCGTGCACGTCCAGGTGATCACGCCAAAGAAGCTGACCAGCGAGCAGAAGAAGCTCGTGGAGCAGCTGGCGCAATCGCTGCAGACGGAGCACGGCGGCCTCAACCTGTTCGAGAAGTTCAAGGACGTACTCGGCGGCTAGCGTCGAGTCGTCAGACACGGTTCTCAGTCGTCAGTTTTCAGTGTTCAGGTCGCATCGATGCCCGTAACTAAGAACTGATCACTGACAACTGAGCAACTCCCTGGAGGTACCTTTGGCCGACGATTCGTTTTGGACGGAGCTCTCGATCCACGTGGTGCCCGAGTCCTCCGAGATGGTCGCCGAGGTGCTGCAGGGCATCACCGGTAACGGCGTGACGATCCTGCCGCCCGTCGTGGGTCTCGGCCCGGACGAGGGCTACATCATCGACCCCAACGCCCCGGACTTGCTGCACGCCTACGTCTTCGGCCCCCTCTCACCAGAGCAGCGGGCCGAGATTCTGGCCGGCATCGCGGATGCGGGCCTGGCCGACACCGTGCGCGGCGAAGCGACCTGGGGCACCGTGCGTGACGAAGACTGGGCCGAGAAGTACAAGGACTACTACGACATCGAAAAGGTGGGGCGCATCGTCATCCGGCCCCTGTGGCGCGAGTACGAGGCCCAGCCCGGAGACGTGATCGTCAGCCTGGACCCCGGCATGGCGTTCGGCACCGGCCAACACCCGACCACGCGCATGTGCATCCAGGCCCTGCAGGACCGCATGCACGCCGGCGACTACGTGCTCGACCTCGGCTCCGGCTCCGGCATCCTCGCCATCGCCGCGATCGCGCTCGGCGCCAGCCGCTGCATCGCCACGGACACCGAGGACCAGGCCGTGCAGATGACGGGCGAGAACGTCGGGCACAACGCCATGTCAGACCGCGTCGACACGCGCGAGGGCTCCATCGAGGCCGTGGGCGACGACGGCCCCTTCGACTGCATCATGGCGAACATCAACGCCACCTGGATCAGCACCCTGGCGAAGGACATCGCCGCTCAGCTCAAGCCGGGAGGCTGGGTCGCCGCCGCGGGCATCATCGATGAGCGCGAGACCCTGGCGCGCGACGCCCTCGTAGCCGCCGGTCTGCGTATCGAAGAGACGATGTCGGAAGGCGAGTGGCGCACCTTCATCGCCTTTAAGCCCTGATTGCCTAGGGCGTCAGGAACTCGCATCTAGGCCCGTTCGCCCGCGTCAGCCGCAGGTCTAACGTCGCCAGCGGCGCATCGAGCGCCTCTGCGAGTGCCACATACCAGGCGTCGTAAATCGAGACGCTGTGCCTGAGTTGCCAGACCCTTTCGGCGAATTGCCCGTAGGATCGGAGCCCGATGCTCATGGCCAGGAACTCGGCATGCGCGACGGTGGCGATCTCCTCAGAGATGTCGCCATCTAGTGCTCTTCGACGTAACGCGCTGGCAACCTCAGCCGGCAGGTGGTGCAGGCGCTGACACGGCGTCGGAGGAATCAGCCATCTCTGCCCAGGTGCCCTCGGCGTCGAGATTCACCAGTGCAGCGACGACTACGGATGCATCGACAACCAACGTCACCGGCGATCGGCATCGATGTCCGCCAGGATGCGTCTCAACAGAAATGTTGGTTCTGGTGCGCTCTTACGCTCATGAATGCTGAGCCATAAGCACCTTCATGTCAGGCTTACTCGTGAGCTGGATGAGATGGCCCCGCAGATACTCCTGCAATGACTGTCCAGACAGGGCCGCGCGCGCGACCAGCTCTGCGTGCGTATCGTCGGGGACGTTGCGAATCGTAATCGAAGTGCTCATGCATGCATTTTACATGCACTGCATGCATTTTGCTGCTGTGCCCAGATCACTGCGGCTCGCTACGGCGATACGGCGCCCGAGAGCCATAGCTCCCCATCGACCTCGATGCCGCGCACGACGACCTCCCAGTGCAGGTGCGGCCCGGTAACGAGGCCCGTGCTGCCGATGAGGCCGATGGTCTGGCCCGCACTAACCATCTCGCCCTCCGCGACGTCGATCTCGGAGAGGTGGTTGTAGGTCGTGAAGACACCGACGCCGTGGTCGACGATGATCGAGTTGCCGCGCACCTGCAGCTGACCGGCGAACACCACGCGTCCCGAGGCGGCGGCGAAGACCGGATCGCCCGTGTCGCCGGTGAAGTCGGTGCCACGGTGGTAGCTGGTCACGGGACCGCCGTTGTAGGAGCGCGCGATGCCGTAACCGTCGCCCACGGCGGCCGTCGAAGGCGCCTGGAACTGCCCCTCCCATAGACGCTGCATCGTGTAGCCCGCGAACAGCGTGGCGCGAAAGGCCTCCTCGTTGTTGACAATGCTGGGGTCGAGCAGGGCGGAAGTCTCCGCATCCAGCTCGATGTTCTCGACGGCGTACGCGCGGTCGACGATCGGGATGATGCCGGTAGCTTGGGCCTGGCCGGATCCGCCGGCCGGGTTGTAGGCGATGGTCACGGGCGCGTCGCCGATGTCCGCGAAGGCCCCGATGCCGACGATCGCCCACCAGCGGCTGCCGTCGAACAGCATGGGATACTGCTTGCCACCGAAGGTCATGGTTGCCGCGGTCGCATCGCCGTTGAAGTAGACGATGGCGGAACCGCCCTGCACGAGCTGGTTCGGCGCGAACTCGATCTCCGCCCCGGGCACCACTGCCGCATCCGCGGTGGGCTCAGGAGTGGGCGTGTCTTCCGGCGGCGTCTCGGTCGGGCTCTCGACAGGCTCCAGCACGCCTGCAGGCACTTCGGTGGGCGTGCTCGTGGGCGGTATGTCCGTTGCAGTCGCCTCGGGAACCTCCGCGACGCCAGTGGTGGGAGTCGCCGGAGCGGCGGGCGCGGTCGGTGCGAGCACGGGCGCCCGCGTGACGGAGGGCGTGGGCGCTTCGAGCGCCAGACCATCGCCGCAGGCCATGAGCATCGTGGCGGCCAGGGCAAGCGAAAGCAGCGAGATGAGCGGACGGGGAAGCTTCATCACGCACCGATGGTACATGGCTGACGGCCGCTGAGACATAAAGAGATCGTTTCAGACCGGGCAGCGGGCGCTGATGGGGCATAGGATGTACGAATAGGGACGTAAGAATTCCTTGTTATAATGCTCAGCAAATTCGCAATTAAGCATCCCCTGTGCGCCCCGTCGATCCATCCGTATAGTGGACTGATAGGGAAGTCCTGCGGGGAGCAGAGTCTGGTCGGGAGCTGCGCGTGGAAGACCCCAAGATCATCGCTGAACGCATCATCGAAAACGTTCAGAAGGTCGTCATCGGCAAGGAAGCAGAAGTCCGCCTAGCGGTGGTCTCGCTGCTCTGCGCCGGACACCTGCTTATCGAAGACGTGCCCGGCGTCGGCAAGACGACGCTGGCGCGCAGCCTCGCGAAATCCACCGGCTGCGAATTCAAGCGCATCCAGTTCACGCCGGACATCCTGCCCAGCGACGTCACCGGCGTCTCCGTCTACAACCATGAAGACGGCCGACTTCGAGTTCCGCGCCGGCCCGATCTCGGCCCAGATCGTGCTGGCGGACGAGATCAACCGCGCCACGCCGAAGACGCAGTCGGCCCTCCTCGAAGCGATGGAGGAGCACCGCGTCACCGTCGACGGCGTCACGCGCGACCTGCCGGAGCCGTTCATGGTCCTGGCGACGCAGAACCCGATCGAGTACGAAGGCACCTTCCCGCTGCCGGAGGCGCAGCTGGACCGCTTCCTCATGCGCGTCCACCTCGGCTACCCGTCCACGACGGACGAGGTGCTGATGATGGACAGCCAGCAGACCGCTCACCCGGTGGAGACGCTGGCCCAGGTCACGAACGCCAGCGAGATCATGCGGCATGCAGGCGGCCGTCAAGGAAATCTACGTCGACCCGCTGATCAAGCAGTACATCGTGTCGCTGGTCGACATGACCCGCCAGCACGAGTCCGTCTACCTCGGCGCGTCGCCTCGCGGCTCGCTCGCGCTCTACCGCACGGCGCAGGCACGGGCGTTGCTGGACGGCCGCGACTACGTCATCCCGGACGACGTCAAGGAGCTTGCCTACGCCACTCTGGGACACCGCGTGATCGTCAGCCCATCGGCTCGTGTGAAGAGCGTGTCCTCCTCCGATATCATCCTCGGCTGCCTCGAGCGCGTGCCGGTCCCCGGTACCCGCGCCCGAGGCGGACAGCCGCGTTAGGTCGTCTATCGTGCTGGAGACGCTGCGTGATGGCTGGCAGTTCTTTCGGCCGCAA
Organism: uncultured Chloroflexia bacterium; assembly: GCA_963768705.1. GTDB lineage: Bacteria > Chloroflexota > Dehalococcoidia > DSTF01 > WHTK01 > WHTK01. Next base: position 195,040 of record CAVYJE010000025.1, on the reverse strand, counting down.
GCATCTTTCTCTAACCCTCATCTCGCTCATCTTCGCCATCTGCCTGCTGGCGGCGCTGGCGACCGGCTACTGGCTGCCGACGCGCCTGGCCTACGTCATCCTCTTCGGTCTGCCGCTGGCCTGGCTCTGGGCCCGTATGAACACCCGAGGCCTCCAGGTCACGGTCGAACGCCCCGTCGACCGCCTGCAGGAGGGTCAGGAGTTCTACGAGCGCATCACGATCAAGAACAACAGTTGGCTCGGCAAGCTCTGGCTGGAGGTCGACGACCCGTGCGACATGCCCGGCTACAACGTCAAGCAGGTGCTCACGCTTGGGCCCGCGCGAGTCTCGTAGCTGGCGCGTGAACACGCTCTGCCGCCTGCGCGGCCTCTACAGCATCGGGCCCCTGACGATCACGACGGGCGACCCCTTCGGCTTCTTCTCCCACACCACCACCTACGGCCGGTCCTCCGCCGTCCTCATCTATCCCGCGCGCCACGGAGCTGCCGAACTTCTACGTGCCGCCGGCCAACCTGCCCGGCGAGGGCCGCTTCCGCAAGCGCACACATTATGTCACCCCGAACGCCTCCGGCATTCGCGAGTACGCCTCCGGCGATAGCTTCAACCGCATCCACTGGCCCACGGTCGCGCGCACCAACAACCTCATGGTCAAGCTGTTCGAGCTGGACCCGGCGTCCGACATCTGGATCGTCCTGGACCTCGAGAAGAAGGTGCAGGTCGGCGAAGGCGAAGACGGCACAGAGGAGTACGCGGTCAAGGTTGCCGCCTCGATCGCGCGCTACTTCGTCGTCGCGAACCGCTCGGTGGGCTTCATCAGCTTCGGCAACCGCCTCTTCGTCGAGGAGGCCGAGCGCGGCGCACAGCAGTTCACACGCATCCTGGAAGCCCTGGCGCTCTCACGAGCCGAGGGCGACGTCCCGCTAGCCTCCCTGATCAACGAAGAAGCGAAGCGCTTCGGTCGCCACACAACGGTTGTCGTGATCACGCTCTTCGACCTCGGAAGACTGGGTGGGCTCCCTGCAGTTCCTGGTGGAACGCGGCGTCAAGGTCGCGGCGGTGCTCCTGGAGCCGAGCACGTTCGGCGGCGAAGAGAACTCTCTCATGGTCTTCGGGGCGCTGGCGGCGTCCGACGTCTACACCTACCTCGTCCGGCATTCGGACGACATCATGGATGCTTTTGCCCTCGGCCTGGAGGGTGGTGGCGAAACGGTGGGGAGGCGGTAGGCCATGCGACAGGCGTCCTGGGAAGAGATCTTCAGGCAGAACCGGGAAGGCGAAGAAGCCAAGCCCTCGATATGGTCGCGGCACTTTGCCTGGGTCTCCTGGGAAGAGGTCGTCACGCTGGCGATCGTCCTCGTGGGCTTCCTTACGGTCGTGCGCTCGATCGACAACGCCGACTGGGTGTCGGAGATGCCTTCGCTGTACCCTATCGGCTTCTTCGGGCTCGCCCTGGGCGTGGTCCTCGCACACGTCAAGCGCGTGCCGGACCTCTCGCTGCACCTCATCGGCCTCGTCGCCGGTGTGACGGCCGTCGCTTTCGAGGTCGGACGACAGCTCGATGGTAAATTCTACGACCGCGGCTGGGACATCCTGGACCGGCTTTACGTCTGGGGCGACACGATCTGGACGGGCGGCATCTCCAACGACGACCTGCCCTTCATCGTCCTCGTCGTCTGTGCGACCTTCCTCGCGGCGTACCTGGCAGCCTGGGCCGTGTTCCGCTGGTACAACGCCTGGCTGGCGCTGGTGCCCGGCGGCCTCGCCCTGCTGACCAACATCAGCTACCTGCCGGGCCAGAACAGCCTGCCGCTGTTCATCTACCTGTTCTGCGCCATCCTCCTGCTCGCCCGCGTCAACGTGCTGCGACGCCAGCAGCTCTGGCGGGCGACGCGGTACGCGATACCCGGACTTCATCAGCCTCAGCGTACTCAACGTCACGGTATGGCTGGGCCTCGGTTTGCTGGCGGCGGCCTGGGTGATGCCCATGGCCAAGAGCGGCGGCGTCTTCTACGACGCCTGGGTCAAGATCACCGACCCCATCGTCAAACCCGCGAACGACCTCGCTCGCGTGTTCACCGCCATCGATGCCAAGAAGCACAATCCGGTGCACCAGTTCGGCTCGGCATTGCCGCTGCAGGGCGGCATTTCGCTGGGCAACGACCCCGTCTTGAGCGTCGCCACCAGCGAGACGGGCTTCCTGCACGCACAGAGCTATGACGTCTACACGCCACAGGGCTGGCTCATCGGCTCGGACAACAAGATCACATCCGACACCTGGCCCGCGCTCGAGCCCCTGGCGAGTCAACAGGACGCCCAGGATCAGGTCCGGCGCCAGGTCTCGATCCAGGTTACGACCCTGAAGAAGTCGAACGTGATCGTTAGCGCCGGGCAGCCCATCGACGTCAACGTCGACTCACGCGTGGTCTTCGGTCCCGTGACCAACGACGTGATCTCGTTGCGCCCGGCCGATCAGTTCGAAGAGGACGCCCAGTACCGCGTCGATAGCAGCGTAAGCAACGCTTCGGCGAACAACCTGCGTGAGGCCCCGGCCACCTACTCGGACGCCGTGGAGCCGTACCTGCAGCTCCCCGGCTCGCTGCCCGACCGCGTGCGCGAGCTGGCCCAAGAAGTCACCGCGGGCGACGACAACCCGTACGACAAGGCCGTCGACATCGAGGACTACCTGCGCAGCTTCGGTGTCGATGTTGGCATCGACGCCGCGCCCCACGACCGCGACTCGGTCGACTACTTCCTCTTCGACACCAAGGCAGGCTACTTCGACTACCACGCGTCGGCGATGGTCGTCATGCTACGCACGCTGGGCATCCCGTCCCGGCTCGGCGTCGGCTACATCATCCGGCCCGAGGACCGCGCCCCTCAGGGCAGCGTCTACACCATCCGTGAGAGCAACGCCTACGCCTGGCCCGAGGTCTACTTCCCCGGCCTCGGCTGGGTCGAGTTCAACCCGAGCCCGGGGGACGCACCGGTCGTGCGTTCCGGCATCGACGCCGACTTCTTCCCGAGCAACGACATCGACCCCTTCTTCGAGGACGAGTTCCTGCCGGCCGAGGCCTTCGGTCCCGTCAACCCGACAACGCCGGACACGATCGACACGTTCGTCGTCCAGGACGACTCCAACATCATCAGTCGCGTGGTGCTCTCCATCGTCCTCGGCTTGATGGCGATAACGGCACTGCTCTTCCTCATCGTCCAGGTGAGCTGGCAATGGGGCCTGCGCAGCTACAGCTACCCGGTGCAGATCTGGGAGAAGACGCTGCGCCTGGGACGCTGGAGCCGAATCAAGCCCCTGCCCCAGGAGACGCCCCGAGAGGTGATCGCGCGGCTGAGACAGGAGCTGCCGGAGGTCGAGGACCTGGAGTACCTGGGCGAGAGCTACATGAAGACCCGCTACGGCAACCGTGAGCTCACCGACGACGAGCGCAGCCGGCTCACGCAGGTCTGGAGCAAGGCCCGCAACAACCTGATCACGCGCCTCTTACGCTGGAGGTAGCGGCGAGCCGTTAGCCGTTGGCAGTTAGCCTTTAGCTCTCAGCTCTCAGCCCTACGGCGCTCTAGCGTCCCGCTAAGAGCGCACCGGGATTGTCGCAAGCTGATTGCTGACGGCTGACGGCTGAGTCGCTGACGGCTGAAAGCTGGTCGCTGACGGCTATTCTGCTTCCGGCCCGAGGATCTCACGGGCGCGGACGAGGTCCTCTTCGCGCGTCTGCACGCGACAGCTCACGGCGCTGACGCCAAGGAACGACACCGCATCGGACGGCCGGATCATGGCGGTGATGCCTTCCTGTCGCAGGATGTCGAGCCAGATCTCGGCCGCAATCTGATCGGGCGCCGTCGCAAGGTGGACCCACTTACTCATACAGTGAGTATAGGTGGGATTAGAAGGCGCCGTTGTAGGCGCGGCGTTCGTCCAGGAGGGCAAGCAGGGCTTCTCCCCACGGCTCCAGCGGTGGCGCCTCACCGCGTTCGCGGGGGCTGAGGCGGATGTGCAGGAGAAACACCGTCTCATCGAAAAGCAGCAGCAGGTCTGAGGCCGGCAGCACTTCGCGGTCTCGCGCTGCTTCATCGAGCGCTCGGAGATAGTTCTGCTTGTGTCGCGGCAGCAGCTTCCGGAACGGCCGCAGCAACGGCACGACCTCGCCAATTGCCTGTCGCATCGCCTGCTCCGTCTCGTCGGTGCGCTCGAACTGGTAGCGCACGACGCGGCGATAGGCGCCGAACAGCGGCTCCCTCAGCGCTTCGACGTGCTCCGGCATGGCCTTGCGCAAAACGTTCATACACTCATCGTAGCAAGTCAGAACGGGGCGTCGAGAGTGGCCGTTGGTCCAGGTTCGAGACGATTGCTAGTAGTCCGGCCCTGATGAGCCGCCCGAGGCGGGTAGCTGGCGCTCCTGCTGCTGCCTCAGCAGATCGAGGATCTGGACTGCCTCCTCGTAGGTCAGGTTGTCGTCGATACCGGATAGTGCCTCCGCCAGGGCGCGCTGGAGGGCTTCGGCACTCGGGCCCTCGTCAGGGGTGCCGCTGGGAGCCGGCGTGCCCTCATCGGGCGTCGTCGCGTCGCCAGCATTCGGGGTTGGGGTGCCCTCGCCCGTCTCGCCGCCCTGGTCGGCCGGACCCGTGGCGCCCGGCTGCGGCGTACCTTCCGTGTTGGGCTGGCCGCTATCGCCCGGTGACGGGGTTGCGTCACCCTCACCCTGGCCCTCAGCTTGCGATGGCGTCTCGCCCGGCTCCGGCGGGTTGTCACGCTCCTGCACCAGCAGCAAGACATACTCGAGGTTGAACTTCGCGTCCTCGTCGCTGGGGTCGAGCAGGAGGGCGTTGCGGTAGGCCACGTACGCCTCTTCCAGTCGCTGCAGCGCCAGCAGATGGTTGCCGAGCGCGTAGTAGGTCTCGGCGCCCAGGGCGGGGTCGAGCGGCGGCAGGGCGCGCTGCGTCTCCGCCACGGCGCGATCGTAGGAACCGAGGCGGTTGAGGGTATTGCCGGCGTTGTAACTGAACTCGTCGACGTCCGGGCGCTCGGCGATGAGCTCCTGGTACGCCACAAGGGCACCAGCGTAGTCGCCCGCCTCGTACTGCAGGTTCGCCGCCTCGTTGCGGTCACGCAAACTGTCGCTGCCACACCCCACGACGATCAGCGCGACCAGCAGCACTGCCAGCGCCGGACGATGGCGACTGCGCCGCAACCAGCGCAGGGAGGGCCGCGGCAACCGCGACGGCGTGAACCAGCTCAGGAGCAGCAGGATAAGCGCGGCGCCGACGAAGTACTGGAAGCGCTCGATCGGGATGTCCTGCGTCTCGGAGCCCAGGGGCGTCTGGTCGAGGCGGGCGAGGTCGTTGCGGATGCCCAGCAGCGCCGTCGTGGAGCTGCCATCGAGGTGCACGTACTCGCCGCCGCCGATCTGGGCAATCGAGCGCAGGCTGTCCTCATCGAGGCGCGATACAACGGGCGCACCGCCCGCGTCGACCTTGGGCATACGTTCGCCGCTCGGCGTCACGTCGAACAGCGCCGCACCCTCCGGCGTGCCGACGCCCGCCGTATAGACGACGATGCCTTCGTCCGCGAGCGCCTGTGCCTCCGCTTCGTAGCTACCACCGAAGTCCTCGCCGTCGCTGACCAGGACGACGGCGCGCCCAGAGTTCTCGCTGGTCTCGAGGATGGCGCCGGCCTGTTGCAGCGCCGCGCCGAGGTCCGAGCCGACGCGCGTGAGGCCGGCCTCGCGGTCGGCGCGCAGGATCAGCTGCGTCATCGCCTGGCTGTCGGCGGTCAGGGGCGAGCGCAGGAAGGCGCTGCCGGCGAAGAACACGAGGCCGAAGCGGCTGCCGCGCTGCGACTCGATCAGAGTCGCGAGGTTGTCCTGCGCCACCTTCATCCGCGTCGGCCCGACGTCGTCCGCCGTCATGCTCTGGGAGATGTCGAGCACCACCACCATATCGATGCCCTCGACCTCGCGCGTGAACTGGTTGTTGCCCCACTGCGGCCGGGCGGCGGCGAACACGATGAGCGCCGCGGCGCCCAGCATGAACAGCGACCGCGGCCAGAACGCCACGGACGGCCAGCTGCGCGAGCGAGGCCCCGCGAAGGCCTCACGGGCGTTGCGACGCCAGGTGGCCAGGCGCACGACGCCAGCGACCATCAGCAGGACGACCAGCCCAAGCGCGAGGTAACTGCTATCGCCGAAGCTCATGTCGCCTGCCTCCAGAGCGTGTTGCGCAGCAGCAGCTCGAACGCCAGCAGGCCCAGCGCCCCTGCGAGGAAGTAGACGGCGTACTCGTCGTACGTGGCGAACACGGAGCGGTCGATGCGCGACTTCTCGAGCTGGTCGATGCTGGCGTAGATCGCTTCGAGGGCCTGCTCGTTCTGGGCCGGAAAGTAGCGGCCGCCGGTGAGCTCGGCCATCTGGGTCAGTGCCTGCGCGTCGACGGTGCGCGACGCCCTGCTCGATGACGCCGATCGTGTAGACGCGAATGCCCAGCGTCTCGGCGATGCGCGCCGCGGCCAGCGGCTCGATGTCGCCGGCGTTGTTCTCGCCGTCGGTCAGCAGGATGGCGACACGGCTGCGGGCGCGCGACTCCCGCAGCAGGTTGAGCGCGTCGCTAGGCCGACGCCGATCGCGGTGCCGTCCGGCAGGTTGACGTCGCCGACGTCCTCCGTGATCGCCGTCAGGGCGTCGTAGTCCAGGGTCAGCGGCGATAGCACGAGCGACCCTGCTCGGAAGATCACGAGGCCAAGCTGGTCGTCCTCGCCGCCCGTCGATGAAGTCGATGAGCACGCGCTTGCGCCACGGTGAGGCGTGAGTCCTGGAGGCCAGCGACTGCCCCGTCATGCTGCCGGAGGTGTCGAGGATCAGGGCGATGTCGATGCCCTGCCCGGGCAGCTCGGTATCGGCCTGGCCCACCTGCGGCCGCGCCAGCGCCACGATCAGCAGCGCGATCGCCCCCGCGCGAATGAAGGTCGGCAGCCAGCGATAGCGCATGCGCCACGTCGGCCGGAACCCCGAGAGCAGCGCGACGTTGGAGAAGCCGCCGGCGCCGTTGCCCTCGCCGGTACGCCCCTTGATCAGCAGCGCCACTGGGACCGCAAGGAGCAGAAGCAGGAGGTAGGGGTCCGCAAACGTCATGAGACCGGCGCCTCCTCTCGATCGTCTGCCGTGCGCTCTTCGGCCGCGACATCTCCACCACCTCGTAGGCGGCGGTGAGGTCGGCATCGGCGCGCTCAGCGGCGGGGCGATAGCGGGCGTAGACAACGGCGTCGCACTGGGCCAGAAGCCCGCCGGCGACGCGTACCTGCCAGCGGTCGATGCCGCGGCGCAGCATCTCGTCCTCCAGCTCGCGCGTCGTCAGGGCGAAGGCGGGGAACCCGTAGCGCTCCGTCAAGTAGCTGCGCACGGCGTTGCCCAGCGCCGTGTAGTAGGCGACGAGGTCGTGCGCGGCGCCGAACTCGGCGCCGGCCTGGTCGAGGGCCTGTCGCGCGACGTCCTCCGGACCTGTCACTAACGGCACGCGTCGCAGCGCCCGTACCTCCTGGTACTTCACGACCCGGCGGCGCACTAGGGCCGTGATGATCAGCAGCACGAAGGCGGCGATCAGTCCGCCGAGAACGGGCAATGGCCACGTAGGCGGCGGCGTGCCGACCTCAGCCTGGGGCTTGAGGTCGCGCGGCGTCACCTGGCCCGCCGCCGGTAGCACGCTGGTCACGTCGATCACGCTGCTCGCGGTCTGCACGACGCCGGAGGTGCCTCGGGACTGCTGTAGCGCACCGGAAACGGCGGCATGAGGATCTCGCCCGTCACGAACGGCGCCAGCTGGAAGCTCATCGTCACCTGCTCGCGGCCGTTGCCGAGGGAGACGCGCTTCAGCTCCGGCGGGTCGACCAGCGCGACCTCCGGCGGCAGGCCCGCGGCGGCCAGCGCCACACCGGTACCCTCGTCCACCTCGATGACGATCGTGTAGCTGACGCGGTCGCCCACCGTGACGACGTTGGGCGGATTCGATTTGCAAGTCGAGGACGGCCGGCTCTTCTGCATGCGCGGTTGCCAGCGGTCATGACGAAGCCCGCGAAGGCCACGAGCGCCAGCAGGCCGGCGCGGATCACGCGATCCTCCGGTGGGTCGGCGCGAGAGCGGAAGTAGGCCATGAGCGGCTGGATGTAGGAGCGGTCGGTGCGCAGCGCGATCTCGTCGATGCCCAGGCCGGCGAGCAGGCGGCGGCGATCGATCTGGCGTCGCTGGCTTCTTCGGCGTACTGCTCCCGCTGGCGCCGGTCCTCCGTGTCGATCAGGAGTCGCGGCCCGTCTCCGGGTCGCGCAGGCGCACGAGGCCGGCCTGCGGCAGCTCCAGCTCGCGCGGGTCGGTGAGGCTGATGGCGGTGATGTCGTGCTTCTGCGCCGCCAGGCGCAGCGAGCCCTCGAAGCCACCGGCGTGGAAGTCGGAGATCACGAAGGCGACCGCCGGGCGCTTGGCCAGGCGCATGAGGAGGTCGGTCGCCGCCGCGATGTTGGTGCCGCGGCCTTCGGGGCGCAGGTAGAGCAGCTCCCGCGCCATGCGCAGGATGTGCTGCGGGCCCTTCTTCGGCGGCAGATACACCTCGACGCGGTCGGTGAAGGCGATGAGCCCCGTCTTGTCGTTGTTGGCGTCGGCGGCGAAGGCCAGCAGCGTGGCGAGTTCGGCCGCCAGCTCGCGCTTGGTCAGCGTGGTGGAGCTGAAGCCGGAGGTGGGGCTGACGTCGACGAGCAGGTAGAGCAGCAGCTCGCGCTCCTCGACGTACTTCTTGATGTAGGGCTCGCCCATGCGCGCCGTGACGTTCCAGTCGATGGTGCGCACCTCGTCGCCGGGCTGGTACTCCCGCACCTCGCTGAACTCGAGGCCGCGGCCCCGGAAGACGCTGTGGTACTCGCCCAGGAACAGCCGACGGACCAGGCGTCGGGCGCGGATCTGCAGGCGCCGGATGCGCGCCAGCATCTCCTCCTGCGAGAGGTCGGTCGTGAGGTCAGTCTGGTCGTATCCGTCGTCATGTCGACGGATCCATAGTACAGAGTGGGAAGGCGGCAAACCTTACGGGACGGCGACGCCTTGCAGGATGCGGTCGATGATGGCGTCCGGCGTGAGCTCCTCTGCCTCCGCCTCGTAGGTGATGATCACGCGGTGCCGCAGCACGTCCTTGGCGATCGCCTTGACGTCGTCCGGCGTCACGTAGCCGCGGCCGTCGAGGAAGGCGACGGCCTTCGCGGCCTGCGCCAGGTAGATCGTCGCGCGCGGCGAGGCGCCGAAGGCGATCAGCGGCGCCAGCGCCTCCATGCGATACGAGTCCGGCTCGCGCGTCGCGAGGATGAGGTGGACGATGTAGTCGCGCAGGCCTTCCGTTGAGTGCACGGCCCTGACCGCGTCTCGCGCGGTCACCAGGTCCTCCAGCTGGCGACCTGGCGCACCTTGGAGCCGCGTATGACTCGTAGCGCTCCAGGATCTGGCGCTCCTCCTGGCGGTCGGGGTAGTCCACGCACCGCCTTGAGCATGAAGCGGTCCAGCTGCGCCTCCGGCAGCGGGTAGGTGCCCTCGGACTCGATGGGGTTCTGGGTGGCGAGGACCATGAAGGGCTCCGGCAGCGGGAAGGTCGTGCCGCCGATGCTGACCTGGCGCTCCTGCATCGCCTCGAGCAGGGCGGACTGCACCTTGGCGGGCGCGCGGTTGATCTCGTCGGCCAGGACGATGTTGGCGAAGATCGGGCCCTTGCGGGTGTGGAACTCGGCGTCCTGGGGGTTGTAGATCTGGGTGCCGGTGACGTCGGCGGGCAGCAGGTCGGGCGTGAACTGGACTGCGCACGAAGCTGGCGCCGATGGTCTGGGCCAGGGTGCTGCACGGAGAGCGTCTTGGCGAGGCCGGGTACGCCCTCGATGAGGATGTGGCCTCGCACAGCAGGCGTGATCAGCAGGCGGTCGATGAGGTAGCTCTGGCCGACGATCGTCCGGCCGACCTCGGCGCGAACGGCATCGACGAAGCGGGATTCTTGCTTCACGCGAGCGTTGATTGCATCGATTTCCGCCAAGCCGCCTCCCAGCCGTCAACGCGAACGGCATTGCGTTTGAGTATAGAAGCTTTGACACGCACATGCTGCGACACAGGCAGAGGAGAAGGCCGTGCCAGCATCACTCGCTTTGATCCTAAGGAGGGCGTCGACTATTAAACCGGTTCCGGAGGACGTAGATTCAAGCCCCACCGGACAACCGACGGGGCGGGAAAGCGAGGTCCTCGAAACGAGGACTCAAGTCCGTGCCGGTGCGCAGCCGGTGCGGGAGCAAGGAGCAAAACAATGCGGATGATGGTGGACGTTGACTTCCCGATCGAGCCATTCAACCAGATGGTCAAGGACGGCAGCGTCGGGGCTGTAGTCGAAAAGGTCCTCGCTGAGATCAAGCCGGAAGCGATTTACTTCAGGGAACGTGAGGGGAAGCGCGGCGCAACGATGTTCGTCAACATGACGGATGCGTCTCAGATGCCGATGATCGCCGAACCTTTCTTCCTGCTGTTCAACGCCATGGTTAACTTCGAGCCTGTTATGACGCCGGAGGATCTGGCAAAGGCAGACCTGGGGGCGCTGGGTAAGAAGTACTCGTAGCCAGCGCAGCAAAGCTGCATTGTGGCGGGGTTCGGCTTACGAGCCCCGCCTTTTCGTCGCCTTCGGCGGGCTGCGGACAACGCGGTGGGCGCTTGACGTCGGACGCTGGGATTCCAACCATCTTGCGACGCAGGATGCATCTGAGTATCAGATCGCGTATATACGGGTAGTCATGGCATCGCGCGAACGCCGTCGATACGTCCGCATCCGCTCGGACGCCGGGGAGAGTCCAGGCTCTGTGGGGGATACGACACCTCAGGTCTCGGGCTACCAGGCGCCATCGAGACGCAGGCGTTTCGCCGCCCGGAGCATCGACCTCATTCTTGTGTTCTTTGGCGCGCTGTTTCTCTACTGGGGCGCCGCGATTCTCTATTACATCTTCGAAGGCTGTACGGGCGCCGGCTTCCAGAGCTCCTGTCGCGACACCGCGATCGGCGGCTATGTGGCCATCGTCGTGTTCACCGTGGCGTTCGTGTTCCCGTTAATCTACGAGAGCCTGTTCCGCCGCACCCTGGGCAAGACCCTGTTGGACCTCGATATCGTGGACCGCAACCAGCAGCTCGCCGTGCGCAAGACGCGATTGAAGCGATCCTTCGCGGCCTGGGTGCCGATCCTCGCCTTCTTCGCCGGCACAGCGCTGACCTCCGGCGGCATCAGCAGTCTCATCGGCACGGTGTGGTTCCTCTACGCCACGGCGCTGCTGGTCACCGTGCTCGCCCGCATGCCGACAGCGCACGACTGGCTTGCCGGCACGCGCGTCGTCTATCTGCCGAAGAAGCTCCTGCCGGCGCAGGCCACGGTGGAGAACCGCGAGTCCTAGCTGCGCCACTCCGTGGCCGGTACGAACTCGCGCTGGCGAGTCGGCATGGGGCCGAGGGTGTCGTCCGGGTAGCCGAGGTAGAGCACGCCGGCGATTTCGTCATCCGGACTCCAGGCCGAAGTGCGCCTTCACCCCCGCGTCGAGGATGCCTTCGCCCGTGCGCCAGATCGCCGCGAGGCCCATCGATTCCGCTGCGAGGAGCATGTTCTGCAATGCGGCCGATGCGCTCTGGAAGTCCTCGCGACGCGTCATCGGGTCACGCTCGTTCGAGTGCACGCCCACGACGATGAGTACAGGGCTGCGCATGGGCTTGGCGCGCTCGGCCAGCATCAGGCCGTCCAGCTTCGAGGGCTCCATCTCGCCCACACGGCGCTTGAGCGCCTCCGCCAGCGACTCGCCAAACTGCGCGCGGGCATCGTTCGCCAGGACGAAGAAGCGCCAGGGCTGCGTGTCGTGGTGGTTGGGGGCGTGCACCGCGGCATGCAGCACCTTCTCGATCAGCTCTCGCGGCGGTGCATCGGCGCGCATCTTGCCGCGACTGCGACGTGACTGGATGGCATCGAGCATGGTCATGGGCGTGGCCTTACCTTCAACTCTTCTCCCGCGATGGGGAGTCTCATTGCGACCTCAAGTGGGCCGGGCCTAGTTTAGCTTGCCGCTACGCCTTTGCGGGCTGCTGCTCCAGGACGGTCTCGTAGAGGGCAACGACGGGGTGACCCGCCAGGATGCCCGCGACGGAGCCCTGGGCGTGACCGCGCGTGAAGTGCTCAGAGTTAGTCCAGTTCTCGAAGTCCTCACGGGAGCGCCACGTCGAGTGCGAGATGTACTCCGTGGTGCCGTCGTCGGCGATCCAGTTCTTCAGCAACGCGAAAGAGACGAAGCCGGGGACCTCGTCCAGGTACGTCTCACGCGTGCGCCACATCTCCTCGAAGGCGCTCTCCTTGCCTCGATTGACCTGAAAACGGTTCATAGCAATGAACATCCGGGACCTCTTTTCGATAGTGCTTGGCGTTGATCGGGTTGTCGTAGTCATGATGTCAGTTAGCCTGTACTAACTACGTACATCTGTCAATACTTAGTCGTGATTGGCTTCGGGCTTTCAGCCGTCAGCAATCAGCTTGAGCTTGCAACGATCGTAGCCCGCGCAGAGACCTTTGCCAAATCAGTGAACCCAGCCCCGAATTGGTGCCACTGACGCCTGGGTGCGAGCGCCACGGGGCTAGTGTTCGTCCTGACCCCATTCATTCGAGGGATTGCCCAGTCGCGAATCCGGCACTGGCGACAGAAGCCTGCTATATTACATATTAACGAATTATAATTCCTTAATTATTTTTCGTATCTCTTCCTTAGGCCGCGCTCGCCTAGCTCCTCTTCGGAACTCATCCGCTGTTCCGATGTTCTGACGCCCGTGGCCAGGCAGGAGGCCTGGAATATGGGCCGCGACATTCATGTGCCCCACCTTCTGAATCAAGACAGCGGTCTGCCACTTGCCTGCGGGCAACCTAAAAGAAAGCAATGAGAAATGAATTCCACTCGAAGCATTGCCATGGTGACTGGAGTGCTCTTCGTGATGACCTTCGTCTTCTCGATTCCAGCACTCTTTCTGTACGCCCCGGTCCTGGATCATCCGGACTACGTCCTGGGTGCCGGTGCCGATACACGGATCTCCCTCGCAGCGTTCTTTGAAATCATCCTCGTCATTGCCAATATCGGCACCGCTGTCGTCCTGTTTCCCATCCTCAAGCGCCAGAGTGAAAGCATCGCCCTTGGCTATGTCGCGAGCCGGATCATCGAGAGCGCAATCATCGTCATCGGCGTGATTAGCGTGCTATCGGTCATTACGCTACGAAGCGACCTGGCGGGCACGACAGGCCAGGAAGCCGCGTCGCTCGTCGCTATCAGTACATCGCTCGTCGCGATCCATGACTGGACGTTCCTGCTTGGGCCCGCCTTCTGTGCCGGCTTTGGCAACGGACTCCTGCTCGGCTACCTGATGTTCCGGTCTGGCCTTGTGCCACGGTCCATGGCCCTCTTCGGTCTAGTCGGGGGGCCTCTGCTCCTTGCCTCGTCCATCGGAGTGCTCTTCGGTCTCTACGGGCAGACCTCGGGAGTGGCGTCCCTCCTCACGCTCCCGGAGTTTATCTGGGAGGCATCGCTCGGCATCTGGCTCATCGTGAAGGGCTTCAAGCCCTCGCCCATAGTCACCGCTCACGATGCACAACATGACGAGCTAGAGAACGAACGGCCGTCCAATACCGGAACTCCGATCCCGGCAATCGTCGCATCACCCCTATAGCCGCTATTGCGACAGGGAGCGCGAGGCACGACGACTCGCACTTCCCCTTTTGCTAAGCACACGAAGAAGGGCGGTCTTTCGACCGCCCTTCTTGTTTCTACGTTAGTCCGCGACTACGCCAGGAACTCCAGGACTTCCTTCGCGAACTCCTTCGGGCGCTCCTGCGGTACGCCGTGGCCCGTGTCCGGGAACACGACGAGCTTCGAGCCCTTGATGCCCTCGTTCATTTGGTGGCCGAGCGAGACGTCGTTCACCTTGTCGTTGTCGCCCCAGAGGATCAGGGTCGGCGACTTGATGTGGGGCAGGCGGCGCACGGTGTTGTAGCGCGAGCGGGTCATAGGGTTGGTCATGTGCTTCATGACCTTGGCGAACGCGGCGGTGTGCGCCGGGTCCGTCACCTTCTTCACGTACGATTCGACGATGGCCTCGCCGTTGACCGCCACGCCGGCCTTTGCCACGCGCGCTGAAATGCGCTCGCGCACGCCCTCGGCAGCGGGCGGCGTCCAGTCGACCATGTTCTGCAGCGGGCGAGTCGCGGCACCGCCGGCGGCCACGAGCACTAGCTTGTTCACGCGCTCCGGGCTCTCGTAGGCAAAGAGCGTCGCCAGCCAGCCCCCCATCGAGTGGCCGACGATGTTCGCCTTCTCGATGCCGAGGACGTCCATGAACTCACGGATGTGGTCGACCTGATAGGCGAACGAGAACTCCTGGTCGAACACGTCGCCGGGGCCCCAGTTCAGGCTGTCGATAGAGAGGACGCGCAGCTGGGAGGCGAGGTCCTCGAATACGCCGAGCCAGCCATCGGCGCCGCTCTCGATGCCGGCGCCGTGGATCAGGATGGTCGGGTAGCCCGTCCCGCCCTCGAAGTAGCGGGTCTTGCCGTGGCTCATCTCGGCGTACTTTTCTGTGATCTGGACCTGGGTCGCCATGGGGTTCTCCTTCTTGCGTCGAAACGTCTGCGAGATGAATACCGCAGCTTCTGATGTTGTTAGTCCGTGCACGGTACAGCCTAGCTGATCCACGAATCGGATCAAGGGTTAACGATGGTCGTAGGTTCCCAGCATGCTGGGAGGCTACGACCATCAGGACAGCCAGGCCCCGCTTGTTCCCAGTTCCTCGTTCCTTCTTGCCGAACGGTCGTATCATCGCGGGGCATCAAGGCGAGGAGGCAGACATGCAGGACTTCGAGGGCAAGGTAGCGGTCGTCACAGGCGCTGCCAGCGGCATCGGCCGGGGGTTGGCGGAGCGCTTCGCGCGCGAAGGCATGAAGGTCGTGCTCTCCGACATCGACCCGACCGCGCTCGACGCCACCGTGCAGGCGATGCGCCACGCCGAGCACGACGTCATCGGCGTGATCACGGACGTCGCCAGCCCTGAGGCGGTCGACGAGCTGGCCGCGAAGGCCCTGGACGCGTACGGCAAGGTGCATGTCGTCTGTAACAACGCAGGCGTCCTCAACTCCCAGTCGACGCTTTGGGAGGCGTCCGTGCGCGACTGGCAGTGGATGTTCGGCGTCAACATCTGGGGCGTGATCAACGGCATCCGCACGTTCACGCCGATCCTCCTCGACCAGGACGAGGAGGGCTGGGTGATCAACACGGCCTCGATGGCCGGCACCGGGCCCTCGAACAGCATCTACAGCATCACGAAGCACGCGGTCGTCGCCATGAGCGAGGCGCTGTACTTCCAGCTCAAGGCCCGTGACGCCAAGGTCGGCTGCTCTGTGCTCTGCCCCACCTGGGTGAACACGAACCTCAAGGCAGCAGAGGAGCACCGCCCGGACGACCTGCGCAACCCGGGCCAGAGCGGACAGGCGACAGGCTGGGACGCCCTCTGGTCCCGCCTCGAGAACGGCACCTCACCGGATGAGCTGGCGGACTTCGTCCTCGACGGCATCAAGCAGGGCACGTTCTACATGATCCCATCGGACTACCCGGACGACGGTTTCCGGGAGTGGGCCGATAACCTCGTCAGCCGCCGTCTGCCCGTGCCCATGCGCGGCCGCGCCACGTAGGTTAAAGAAACACCGAAGGTTCCTCAGACTGGTAACGATTCCCACTATTGTCGTTGCGAGGAGGCGTCAGCCGACGAAGCAATCTTTCAGCGTCGGTTTACCGCCGCCTACGTGTGCACTAGGACGGGCATGCCGATCTCAGCGAAGTCGAAGATCTTGTCGACCTCGGCGCTGCGGATGCAGCCGTTGCTGATGCGGCCCGTCGAGGCGTCGACGACGTTGCCGCTGGCGTCCTTGAGGAGCGAGTGGAAGCCGTTGTCCTTGTCCGGGTCGAAGCCGACCCAGTGGCTGATGTAGGTGTCGTAGGGAGGGTCATACGTCAGGTCGGCGGTCTTGGCGTTGACAAAGAACAGGCCCGTCTGCGTCGACTCGTAGTTGCCCGTGTCGATCTCGGCGCCGACCGCGACGGGGCCGATGGTGCGGACGACCTTGTTGCCCTCCATGAGCTGGACTTCGAACTTCGTCACGTCCACGTCGATCCAGCGGCCTGCCGTCGGTGCCTCGGTCGAATTGGGTGCAGGGGTTGGCGTTTGCGTGGGCGGCGCTGTGGTCGCGGTCGCGGCGGTCGTTGCGACGGCCAGCGGCGGCGTCGGCTCGCCTTCGCTGCCACTGCCCC
Organism: uncultured Chloroflexia bacterium; assembly: GCA_963768705.1. Lineage (GTDB taxonomy): Bacteria > Chloroflexota > Dehalococcoidia > DSTF01 > WHTK01 > WHTK01. The sequence goes on along the minus strand of CAVYJE010000025.1, from coordinate 178,667 downwards.
GGCTCACGAGCAGGAAGGCGAAGACGACGATGACGCCGAGGATCGCGATTAGCGGTAGTGGGTTGGCGTTCCGGTTTTCGGACTTCTGCGCCATGACTTGAACAGGATAGTAGGTCGGCCGGTTGCGCGCATCAGGGTTAGCCCCAACGCAGCGCATGAACCACTAGGACGATCGGCCCTTGAAACGGCGCGCCGGCGTCCTTAACGTAGAAGGTGATGAGAAGGCGGTTCCGAAGCACGGCAACCACGCTGGCGCTGCTCGCGCTGGTGATCTTGGTGTTCCGGCCGATAGCGCTCGACGCGCTCGGCGTGCCGTTCGGTGCCCACAACTCGCCCGAGGTCCAGTTCGCGCAGGCCGACGGCAGCCCACACTGCGAGATCCTCGCCGACTGCGAGACGATCAGCATCTCCAACGTCGGCCTCGATGTCGTGCAGATGGGCTTCGTGTTCTTCCTTGCCGGCGTCGTCATGGCCTTCGCCCTGACCAGGACGCGAGTGCTCCACTCGTGGACGGCACTCGTACCCAACCCGCCACCCCTAATGCCCTCCCTCTACGCCTGATCGTCACGAGGCCGCCGGTTCCACCATCGCTATTCGATGCGTCTCACTTGATGCGGCCCATATCGAGGGAGGGAGACAGATGTCCCACATACGTAACAGAAGAAATCGGGAGGCTGCCGAGCAGCGTCAGGCAGCCCGGAAGCGCAAGACGCGACTGCTCTGGATCGCCGGCGTCTCGGCCGTCGTTGCCGTCGCGGCGCTCATCGTCATCGGCGGCTTGCTGCGCGGCAACAACGAGGTTGTCACGGCGAGCAACGCCCAGCGCGACGGCCGCGTGCTCGGCGAGACCAGCGCACCGGTCGTGATCACGGCCTGGGAAGACTTCCAGTGCCCGGTCTGCAAGGCCGCCAACTCCAGTGTGCTTCAGCAGATCATCACGGAGTACGTCGATACCGGTAAGGCACAGCTGCAGTACCGCTACTTCTCGTTCATCGGCGATGAGTCGAAGCGTGCTGCTCAAGCCGCGGAGGCTGCATCGGCCCAGGGCAAGTTCTGGGAGTACCACGATGCCCTGTTCACTTACCAGGGCTCAGAGAACAGCGGTGCCTTCAGCGACGACCGCCTGACGCAGCTCGCCGAGCTCGTCGGTCTGGACCTTACGCAGTTCAAGCAGGCGCTCGACACGAATGAGTACAAGGACGTCGTGAACGCAGAGCTGCAGGAGGGCAAAGACCGCGGCGTCACCGGTACGCCGACCTTCTTCGTCAACGGTGAGAGGGTGGACGACTGGCGCGACGTAGACGCCTTCCGCAGCATGATCGACAGCTTCCTGCCGACGACCTCATGAGCGCGTCACTGCATCGCAGGATCCCGTACCTGCTCGTCGTACTGGGCCTGGCGGGCTTTGCCATCGGCAGCTACCTGGCGATCGCGCACTGGGGTAACCAGCCGATCGCCTGTGGTGGTGTCGGCGACTGCGGTTACGTGAACTCGAGCGAGTACGCAACCGTGGCCGGGCTGCCCGTGGCGGGCCTCGGCGCCATGCTCTATCTCACGATGGCGCTTACGGCGATCGCCTGGATCCGCTACGCCGAGGTCGACTGGCTGCCGATCGCGTACTGGGGCCTCGCCCTCGCTGGCGCCGGTTACGCCGGTTACCTCACCTACGTCGAGCTCGACGTGCTGCACGCGATCTGCATCTGGTGCGTAACGTCCGCGACGCTGCTGACGATCAGCCTGATCCTTGGGTCGATCGCCGTTTTCGTGGAGCCGGCTGAAGAAAGTGAGGCCGTCCTTCGTGGGAAGGACGGCCTCACCGTGCGTAACGCCATCAAGCAGAAGTAGCCGAAAGCTTAAGAGACGTCCCCGTCCTCGTCGCTTCGCAGGCTGCGGAGGAACTCCTCAGCCTCGTCGAGAATCTCGGAGGCGTCGAGGTCTACGGCCGGCGCCTCGGGGCTGGCGAGCAGGGCCTGATTGCCACCGGCGCGCTGCTCCAGCGCCACGACGGTCTCCTGCAGCTGCTCCGAGGATGCAACCGCGGCATCCATCGCCTGTCGCTGCACCCCAGCAAGCTGCTCCAGACGCGCGAGATTGGTGACGTAGAGCCCGAAGGTCTTCTGCATCGTGCGCAGGAGGGCAAGGCTCGCCGCCGCATCCGGGATGGCGGCCGCGTAGAACGGCTCCATCGCGTAGACGTCGATGGTCGGGACGCCCTGCGACGCCAGGTGGAGGTTGAGCACACGGCCGATATCCGCCGGGCCTTCCTGGTCCTCCATCTCCGGTACGCCGTACTCCTCCTCCATCGAGGCATCGGAGTAGATCGCCTTTACCGGCGCTTCCAGCGTGTGCGGTACGGTCGCGGGCACGGACTTGAGGTTCACTGCCAGCTTGACGTCGTGCATCGCCGCGAAATCGCCGATACGCGAGACGAAGCTGCGCCAGTTCAGGCTCGGCTCCACGCCCACGAGCACGAGGAAGGTGTGGTCGTCCCCTTCGACGCGGTAGACGACGTTCTGGGGCCAATCGAGCACGGTGCGGTCACCATCGCGACGCACCCACGGGCGCATGCGGGAGTTGATGTAGCAGTCGTCCGCCTCGATCTCGGCGACGAGCTCTGCGTCCCACTGCTCCAAAGCGTAGGTGAGGGCAGAGGGCGCGGTCTGGCCGCCCTTAACCATCTGCGAGCTGAACGTCGTGATCAGCACCGGGTCCTTGAGGTCTTCCAGTTTCGTGTTGTCGTTGATTGATTCGTTCGTCATTTGATGCACCTCTGTGCGGCTAGATCGTTTCTCGAAGCTGCCTGCAACTCAATGTTCGCAACGACCGGTGCAGGCACGACAGAAACGGTGGGCAAGTCCTCCGTGGGAGGATGGACTACGTGTGTCATTTTAGCACTCTCTGAATGAGAGTGCTAATGATCGGACCCTGAGGACATCCACGGACAGGAGCGATTGAAAAGGCTGAGCGACCATGACAATGGCTCTATCAACCTTGAAACCACCACAGCCATCTCAAGCCCTGCTGCAGGTCGACGGGTCGAGCACGGCGGGCGGCCTGCCTAACTCCAACAGGCGAACCGTGCCTTCGCAGACGATTTAGCAACTGCTTAACAATCGCTTCGCCCTGGCTTCACACTTCTAAGGCGCAAAGCAGCGAGATTACGACTGGGGATGTACGTCACGCTATTGGCGTACTGCTACTGGTGTAGCCGGAAGTGACGACTGACGGCGGAAGGCAGCACCGCTCCATGAGCCTAGCCTCTATATAGACGGTCGCCAGTAGCGACCTCGGGAGGCAGGGACGTGGGAGGACGGGAGCCTGTGATCACTATCGAGGAAGCAGAACAGCTACCGCAGCCCCTGATCGGCGCTGCGGGCGCAGGGCTGACGCGTCGCTTCGACGGCCTGCTGCATTCGACACTGGCACGCTTCCTCGTGGTCGGCGGTATCAGCTACGTCGTCAACCAGGTCCTGCTCTTCGGCCTGTACGAGGGCGGCTTCAAGTCAATGGCCGGCGCGAGCACACCGCTAGGGCGCATCGATACCGGCCTGCTGCTGGCGTCTGCCCTGGCACTTGAGGTGTCGATCCTCGTGCGATTCGCCCTCAACGACCGCTGGACCTTCCACGATTGCCACGACAAGCCGTTCTGGCGCCGCCTCACACAATCGAACCTGAGCTCACTGGGCGGCCCCGGCATCTCGCTGGCGGCCGTGAACCTGCTGACGCCGCTGCTGGGCATCAGCTACCTCATCGCCAACTCGATCGGCATCGCCTTTGGGCTGACGTGGAACTGGTTCTGGAGCAGCCGCGTCGTCTGGCGCCGAGCATCACAAAGCAACTAGAGGGAGTCTCGCATGGCCACTATCGAAGTCGTACTGCCCGTCCTGAACGAAGAGAAGGTGCTCGCCGACAGCGTCCGTACGCTGCACGCGTTTCTCAAGGACCAGATCTCGCACGACTGGCACATCACGATCGCCGACAACGGCTCGACGGACGGCACGCTGGCCATTGCGCGCGACCTCGAGAGCCTCCCCAACGTATCGGTGCTGCACATCAGCGAGGCCGGCCGCGGCCGGGCGCTAACCCAGGCCTGGCTCGCCAGCGACGCCGACGTGCTCGCCTACATGGACATCGACCTCTCGACGGATCTCGCCGACTTCCCGAAGCTCGTGGCCTCGATTCTCGAAGGCGGCAACGACGTCGTCGCGGGATCGAGGCTGGGCCACGGCGCCGAAACCACGCGGTCTCTAAAGCGCGAGGTGCTCTCGCGCGGCTTCGTGTTCCTGATCAACGGCCTTTTCGGCACCCACCTGCGAGACACTCAGTGCGGCTTCAAAGCGATCCGGCGTGAGTGCGCCCGCAAGCTCCTGCCGCTCGTGGAGGACACGGGCTGGTTCTGGGACACGGAGCTCCTGCTCCTCGCCGCGAAGGGCGGTTGGAACGTCGACTTCGTGCCGGTGCACTGGGTCGAGGACACCGACAGCCGCGTCAAGGTCGTCAAGACGGTCTGGCGCGACCTCAAGGGCCTCGCACGCATGCGTGGCTTCGATTGGGCGAGCGCCCAGAAGACTCTCCGGGTGCCCCGGGGCCCATCAACGACGGACCTCACAACGCCGCAGTTGGCGGTCTCGCCCGCCGACATAGACAATGGAGGTCATCGTGGCCAGTAGTATCCCCGCCCCTACGTATGGAGACTCCGCAGAATCGAGCCGGCCTGTCTCGGCGTCCCTCGTTGCGCTATGGCAGCGCTGGCAAGCCTGGCTCCCCCTTGTTGCGGTCACCGCGCTGGCCCTGCTGATCAACGCCTGGGGCCTCTCGAAGACCGGTTACGGCAACACGTACTACGCCGCCGCCGCGCGCTCTATGACCGAGAGCTGGCACAACTTCTTCTTCGGCGCACTCGACCCCGGCGGCTTCATCACCGTCGATAAGCCTCCGGTCTTCCTCTGGGTCGACGCCATCTCGGCGCGCATCTTCGGCTACTCCAGCCTCTCGCTGCTCATGCCAAGCGCCATCGCCGGCGCCCTGGCCGTCGCGCTGCTCTGGCTGATCATGAAGCGCTACTTCGGCGTCGTCGCGGCAACGATCGCGGGGCTCGTGCTCGCCCTGACCCCGATCTCGGTGGCCGTGAACCGCCTCAACCTGCCGGAGCCCTTCCTACTCCTCACCCTCATCGCGGCGTCCGGCTGCATCCTGCGCTCCCTGGACTCGAAGCGCTGGTTCTGGTGGCTGGTGGCCGCCGGCCTGCTGATCGGCGTAGCTTTCAACACCAAGATGCTCGTGGGCTGGATCCCTGGACCGGCGTTGATCCTCGCCCTCGTCGTCGGCATGCGCGGTGACTGGTGGAAATCCTGGCAGGTGTGGATCCCACGCCTCGCCGTTTTCGGCGTCGTCTGCCTCGTCGCCTCGGCATCGTGGCTCCTCGTCGTCGACGCCTGGCCCAGCTCGGACCGGCCCTACATCGGCGGCAGCAAAGACAACACCGTCCAGGACCTCGTCGTCGGCTACAACGGCATCGGCCGCGTCGAAGGCACGACGGGCCCCGGCGCGGGCGGTGGCCGTGGCGGCGCACCCGGCGCCGGCGCAGCATTCGACGGCCGCCAACAGGCGCCGGGTGCAGGCGCAGCGCCCGGCGCCTTCGATGGCGGTCGCAACAACCCCAACGGTGGCGCCGAGAGGATTCCCGCAGGACGGAAACGGCGGCCCGGGCGGCTTCCCGCAGGGCGGCAACACGGCCCCGACCGCCAACAACGGCCGCGGCGCCGGCGGCATCATCGCCGGCGACCCTGACCCGTTGCGCATGTTCGATGACGCGAACGGCGGCCAGATCGCCTGGTTCCTGCCCTTCGCCATGATCGGCGGCGTCATCAGCCTCTGGCGCTGGCGCGACGACCACATCCTGCGCGCCGCTGTGGTGCTCTGGCTGGGCTGGGCCCTGCTGTTCGGCGGCGTCTTCTCCTACACGCAGGGCATCTATCACAGCTACTACACGTCTGCGCTGGCACCCGGCATCGCCGCCGTCGTCGGCATGACCTGCGTGGCGTTGCCCGACCTCGTCCGGCGGCACAAGGCGTGGCTCATCGCCGGCGTTGCGATTGCCGCCTCGACCCTTTACGTGCAGCTCATGCTCTCCGGCCGCATCGACAACTTCTTCGAGTGGGTGACGCCGATTGCAGTCGTAGCTGTCATCGCTGGCACCGTCCTCATGGTCGCGGCGGCGTGGTACAAACGGCTGCCTGTGATCGCGGGCGTGGCCGTCATAGTCGCGGGCCTGCTGCTGATTCCGGCAGCCTGGTCCAGCTACGAGACCGCCAACGCCTCCTCGAACACGACGCTGCCCCAGGCCGGACCCCGTAATGGCGGTGCCGCGAGCCGCAGCTTCGGCTCGCAGGCCTTCGACTCCGGTACGGCGCAGCTCGCAGCCTGGCTCGAGGCCAACTCGGCCCCGGACGCGCGATGGGACCTGGCTGTGAGCAGCGCACAAAACGCCTCGACCCTGATCGCGGAGTACGACATCTCTGTCATGTCGATTGGCGGCTTCTCCGGCTCCGACCCGACGATCACGGCCGCCGAGTTCGGCGACTACGTCTCCGCCGGTGATATTAGGTACGTTCTCGTCTCCAGCGGCCTCGGCGGCGGGTTCGGCCGCGGCGTGACCATACCGAACCTCGGGAACATACCCGGCCTCGGTAACCTGCCGGCCGGCCTGACCACGAGCAGCAGCGACACCGCCGGCGCGAACGCGGTCATGGCTGCCGTCCAGGCCACCTGCGTCGCCGTCACGGACAACACGCTGCCCTCGCAGTACCAGGGCGAGCTATATGACTGCGCGGGGATGGGAGCCGAGCTGGGACACTAGGGCTTCCGCACTGCAAAAGAGAGGACGGGCGTTAGGCAACGCCCGTCCTCTCTCACGTCTGGTTGATACGGTCTCTTAACACCCTGCGGCGTTTCCTCTAACGAATTTCCAATCTTGATTCCATAACGTGGCCATCGAAGTCCCGTCGAAGGCAGGTTCGCATGACGCGGTCGCCTGCCAAGGAGTTGCCCGATGCCGCGAAAGGACGCCCTCTTCCTTGCCTTCTACCTGACCGTCCTGGTCAGCGAGCTTTTGTTCTTTGTTGGTCCCACGCTCTAGCGGAGGCGTCCCGGCATGACCATGCTTGGCCGCTATCCCCGCACCAAGGCCTCGGTCATCGTGGCGACGGTCTGCGCCGTAGCGATGCTTGCGGGCCTCATCGCCTGGCTGAACCTGGCCGAAGGCTCTCCCGATGTCGCCGCGGACCCGATCACGGAACCCGTGCTGACCGATGGCGTGTATGAAATCCCGTACGCTGCCACAGACGAGGTGACCGCGGGCGCACAGGCGGCGGAGCTGCCGATCCTGGTGGTGAGGACCGCCGTCATCGCCACGGCGGTGCCACCATCACCCACGGCCGAGCCAACGGCCACGGAGGTACCGCCGCCGGAGCCGGAGAAAGCCACCCTCGCGCCCACCGTGCCGGCGCCGGCCCCGCAGCAAGACGCTGTCGTCGAGCCGACGGTCGTGCAGGCGGCGCCGACCGCGACTCCCCTCGCACAGGCAGCTGTCCCGCCAGCATCGACGGTGGTGGCAGCGCCCACGGCGACGCCCTTCGTGTTCCCGACGCCCGTGATCCCGCCGACGCAGGTCCCGACCGCGGTGCCATCGCCGACACCACGGCCGACTGCCACGCAACCGGCACCAACGCCCCGGCCGCAGCCCACGCCGACACCTCATACGCGGACACACGGATCATGAGCCAGCCGGGCCATCCACCGGCAAGCAGGCCTAGATGCACACCTACTGGTACCTCGGGCGCTCCGCGGGGCTGGTCTCGTACTGGATGCTCTGGAGCTCGGTGCTGCTCGGTGTGGCGGTGAGCTCACGCCTGTTCGATGGCTGGCTGCACCGCGGCTGGGTGTTCGAGTTTCACCGCTTCTTCTCGTTGCTTGTGCTGCTGGTGATCGTGTTTCACGCCCTGATCATGCTGCCGGACCCCTACGCCGGCTTCACGCTGCGGGAGCTGCTGATCCCCTTCCAGTCGCACCTGCGCAACACGGCCATGTCCCTGGGCATCATTGCCCTGTACGGCGCGGCGTTTCTCAGCGCCACCTTCTACGTACGCGGCCTCATTGGCCAGCGGGCGTGGCGGCTCCTGCACTACCTGACCTTCGGCGTATACGTGCTGGCCCTGGCTCACGGGCTGCTGAACGGCACCGACTCCGGCGATACGTTCGTGCGCGACAGCTACGCCCTGTCCGTGGTGATAATTCTGTTCTGCGTCTTCTATCGTCTGCTCGCGGGACGCCCCGCGCCGGTGGCCGCCCGACGCCTCGCGACCACGCGGGCACCTTTGCACATGGCGCCGCGACGGCTCTCGCAGTCCCGTCTGGATGACTGACGCCAGGTCCTAGTCCGGATCCAGCTCCTGCAGTTGCTCAGTCGCGCGCTGCAGCATCGCCTGAGAGCGGCGCGAGAACTCGATCATCTTGCGCAGGTCCTCGGCCGAGTACTCGCTGCACAGCTTCGCGAACTCGGCGGAGATCCAGTTGAACAGCGGCCACACGTCCGCCTTGATGCGCTCCGGCACCGCCCGCACGATGATGCGACGGCGATCCTCCGGGTCGTGCTCGCGGCTGACGTAGCCCGCGTGCTCCAGGCGGTCGAGGACGCCGGTGACTGCGCCGGTTGTCAGCTTGGTCTCGCGCGCCAGCTGCCCAGGCGTCATGTACTCCCCCGGTGTCGTCTCGTGGCAGCGCCAGACCATGTCGAGGCACTTGTGGTCCGTGGGGTTGAGGTTCAGGCGTTCCGCGACGGAGGCGTGGAAGAACAACGTCCAGGCACTCTGTGCCCGCATCTCCTGATCGAGCGCCGTGACGAGCTCGTCGTGGTCCAGCGATTCGACCGGCTCAGCCGACTCGCCGGACGCCGAAGCGCCCTCGCCTGGCTGATAGGCCAGGTACAGCGCTCGTATTGGGTCCTTGGAATCAAACTTTGACAGAAAGTCGCTTGACACAGCTCCAGGCACCTCTTATCGTCTCATTATCTTAGTAACTAAGTTAATGACCAAGTCAGAAAACTAGCCTCTAAGCGAATTCTATCACAGGACTGGTTACCACAATGAATGCATTCCCCGGCTGCCGTCACTCCTGACGTACTGCTGTCAGGAGTCTTCCAACTACTTCTGACTTCCTGACATACGGGTGTCAGGAGCTGTCAGTTAACTTCTAGTCACACACCGAGAACGCGGTTCCGTAGAAGCCGTCGCCTTGACGGGCCGAGCCGCATTGTCCCTAGAACGGAGCCTTCCCGTGAATCCTCTCAAGCTCGAGTACAAATGGTTGGTCGGCATCGTCTACATCATGGCCTTGTTCATGGACCTCCTGGACATGACCGTGATCAACGTGGCGATTCCGACCCTCGCCCGCGAATTCTCTGCCAGCACCACGACGATCGAATGGGTCGTCACCGGCTACCTGCTCAGCCTCGCGCTGTTCATCCCGATCTCGGGCTGGCTGGGCGACCGGTTCGGTACGAAGCGCATCTTCATGACGGCGCTGACTTTCTTCGTCACCGGTTCGCTGCTCTGCGGCCTCGCCTGGAACGTCGAGTCGCTAATCGCCTTCCGAGTGTTCCAGGGCATCGGCGGCGGCATGCTCACGCCCGTCGGCATGACCATGCTGTTCCGCGCCTTCCCGCCGTCCGAGCGCGCCGCCGCATCGGCCATCCTCACGGTGCCGATTACGGTCGCACCCGCGCTCGGCCCCATCCTCGGCGGCTACCTGGTCGACTACCAGGACTGGCGCTGGATCTTCTTCCTCAACATCCCGGTGCGGCCTGCTCACCCTCGCCGGCGCTGCCGCCTACCTGCGTGAGGAGGTCCAGGCAGCTCCCGGCAGACTCGATCTGCCCGGGTTCCTGCTCTCCGGCTACGGCATCGTCTCGGTGATCTACGCCCTGGCGCAGGCCGGCCAGCACGGCTTCGACAGCCCGCGCGTGCTCGGCTTCGGCCTCACCGGCATCGCGGCTCTGACGGCGTTCACGATGGTGGAGCTGCGCACGCCCCAGCCCATGCTCGACGTGCGGCTGCTGCGCGACAAGCTGTTCGGCGCCGCGAACTTCGTCATGCTCATCGGCACGGCGAGCATCATGGGCGTGTTCTTCGTCCTGCCGATCTTCCTGCAGACGCAGAAGGGCATCAGCGCCTTTGACGTTGGTCTGCTGACCTTCCCGATGGCGCTCGGCGTCGCCATCATGGCCCAGCCGGCCTCGAAGCTCTACCCGAAGATCGGGCCGCGCCGGATGATGGTCGCCGGCTTCGCGGGCAACCTGCTCATGACGGGCACCCTGGCGCTGGTCAACTACGGCACCCCGGACCTGTGGATCGCGGCGAACATGTTCGTGCGCGGCCTCTCCTTCGGCCTCATGATCATCCCGCTGCAGGCCGCGTCCTTCGCCACGATCAGCCCCGAGGCTACCGGCCGCGCCAGCTCCATCTTCAACGTCAGCCGGCAGGTCGCGGGCAGTCTCGGCATCGCCGTCCTGGCCACGATCCTCACGAGCCGGTTGGCGGCTCACGACGCCTTTCTCGCCGATCCAGCGACCACGAGACGCAGCCCTAACGGCCTTCCAGGACACCTTCATCATCGGTGCGGTCCTGACCATCCCGGGCATGCTGGTCGCCCTGCTCATGGACGACAAGAAAGCCCTCGCCGCCATGGGTCGCAGCATCGAGGTGACCCACAGCGAGGGCGCGCCGATGGCGATTCCGGAGGAGACTGCCGCCGGATAGGCGACCGCGTTTCCACCGTTCTCGAGGCCCGTCCTTCATCCACCCGGAAGGACGGGCCTTTTCACGTCCTGGCGTTTGACAGGCCCTATCGCAAGCGACAAGATGGCTGAGATGTTCTCTCGCAGGCCTTCGGTACCCGAACGGCGCTCCGACGCACCCGTCCAGACCGACCCGATCCGCGACCGCCTGGGCCGGCCCGCCGTCGCTCGAGACGTGCGCTGCCCTAACTGCGGTGTCACACACACGACCAGCCGTCGCTGGCAGATGCGCTGCCCTGAGTGCAATCACATCTGGATCGATCGCTCCAGCCGCACGGTCATCGACAAGCTGCTCGATGCTCGCACGCAGGTCTTCGGCACCGTCCTCGTTGTAGGCGCCTTCGTCATTGTCATCGGAGGGTTCCTTATGGGCGTCGCGTCGTTGTTCAACGAGGTGGCCGGCCAGCGCGGCTGGGACCTTACCTACGGCCTCGCCGCGTTCTTCGTCGCCTGCCTCGTAGCCTTGGTGGCCGTCGGACTACGCCGCTCATAGCCAGCCTCGAACGCAGCCCGGCCCTCAGCATCCTTGGCATTTGACAGGCCTTATCGCATGCGACAAGATGGCGACGATGTCCCTGCCCAAGCCCGAAACCACCGCACGACGATCCAGCGCCCCTCTGCAGACCGATCCGGTCCGCGAGCGCCTCGGCAAGCCGGCCGCCACCCGGGAAGTGCGCTGCCCCGGTTGCGAAGTCATCTACGCCACCACTCGTCGCTGGCAGATGCGCTGCCCGGAGTGCAATCACATCTGGATCGACCGCTCGAGTCGTAGGCTCGCCGACAACGTCCGCGACGCCCTACCCTCCCTGCTAACAGCCCTCTTTCTGGGAGCCTGTTTGGTGGTCGCGGCTTACATGGTTCTGGCGATCGCCGGGGCGACGGTGGGCCGCTTCGGCCTGGGCAGGTCGCTTCCCGTCGGGCTGTTCATCTTTGCCTGCGCCGCCGGCATCATCGTTCTCGGCCTGCTCCGCAACCGGATACCCATACAGAAAGCGCAAAGGCGGTCACCTTGGCAACCGGAAAGCGGCCTGGAAGTCAGCCTCCACGACAATCTCCGGCCTATTGGTCCGGGTGGCATCGTGGGCCACGAGCGACGTAGCCCTGATGATCGTGCTCCTCGTACCGAAGACGACAACTAAGCCCTTTGCCCTGAAAACGCTAAGGGCGCACCGGCTCTCACCGATGCGCCCTCGTTTCTTACCGCGTGCGTCGTTAGTCGACGGGCTGGGGGCGATGGCGCGTGACGGCCTTGTAGCCCACGAGCAGAGGCAGGCCCACCAGCGGCACCCACCACGCGAACACGACGACGGTGAGGACGCCGGCTGCAACCTCGCCCAGGAACTCGATGCTGTTGTCCCACGCCTGCGAGACCTCATGACCGAGGTCGACGCCGTCGCCGGGCTCGTCGATGGCGGCAGCGTCCACGACGGGCTGCAGGTGCACCGTGATCGTGGCGAGCGAGGTCAGGTTGTCGAGGAGCTGCTGGCGTCCCTTCACCTGCTCGATATCGCTACGGGTGTAGTTGAGGCGGTCCTGCACCGTGAGGATGTCCGAAATCGTGTTGGCCTTGCCGAGCAAGGTCAGGAGCTGCGACTCGGTGGCCTCCAGCGTGCGGAGGCGAGAGCCGAGGTCCGTGTACTCCTCCGTCACGTCGTTGGCGTCGGAGCTCTCCGCGTCCACCTTGACGCCCAGCTTGCGCAGGCTGCCGAGCACGCTCTGATAGCTCTCGGAAGGCACCCGTGATCGTCACGGAAGCCAGCTGGCGCTCGCCCTGGTACGAGAAGCTGGAGCTGGCGACGAAGCCGCCCACGGACGTCGCGATGCGCCCCACGTCCTCGAAGCTGCCACCCACGTCATCGACCTGCATGTCGATCGAGGCGGTCGAGACGATCTTGCGGTCCACGGTCGAGGCCAGGGCGTTGCCGTCCTCCGAGACCGGGCCGGCACCCGGCGCGCCAGCCGAGGACGCGCTGGTCTCGCCCAGCGGCGCCGCTTCTTCGTGCGTACCGGCATCGTCGAAGGACGGGCTCTCCGCCTTCGTCGTGTTGGCGACGCCCCGCGTCACTCCGCCGTAGGCAGCACCGTCGCCGCCAGCCGGCGTCGCGGCGATACCGATGCTGCCGGCGCTCAGCGGGTAGTCGCTCTCGTCACTGCCGCTGCCGCCGTTGTTCGCCGCATAGCCCACAGCGCCAATCGCAAACAGCGCGACCGCCGCGAGGCCGAGGTTTCGTAGAAGCTTCCTGTTCGCCATCTGTGCCCTCCGTTTCGTTTCCGAACCTACAGAGCCCAAGACGTTACCCGATGGTGTTTGGTTCCCTCGATGGCCTTCAGCGCTCGCCGGGACGTGTCAGCGGCTTGATGCGCCGGCCCGCCTCCGAGTCGGCGATCAGGGTCTCGAGACGGCGTTCCCGCGTCTCCTCCCGCCTGGCGTCCATGACCCAGAACGAGGCGTTGCGCTGGTACCACGGCGCCTGGCCGCTGAAGAAACGCCACGCTGTCTCATTCGCCTGCAGGCGCGCGAGATACGGCGCCGGCAGCTCCTGAGGCCGTTCTTCGTGCGAGTAGCCTGCTTTCGCCATGTCCCGCTCGTTGAACACGCGCAGCCCCGACTCGTGCATGAGGCCCTGCGCGATCAGCGACTCGACACGCCGGATGTTCACGGCGCTCCATTTCGACCCCGGCCGGCGAGGCGTGAACCGCTGCGTGAAGCTCAGACCATCGATCGCGTGGCGCACGCCGTCGATCCAGCCGAAGCACAGTGCCTCCTCTACCGCCTCCACGTACATGACGCTGTCCTGCCCGGAGCCGCGCTTGTAGATGCCGAGCTGCAATGACGTGGCCGTGTCGTGGTTAGCCTCGAGCCAGGCTCGAAACGCCGCCCGCGACTGGAAGTAGACGCAGTCTTCCGGGTTCATGCTGGGATCCTAACGGACGGCCGATGTAGTGCCCCAGCATGCTGGGGCACTACATCGTTGGCTTGAGCCGGTCTAGGCCAACGGATGAAGCTCTACGCGCTGGCAACGGCCTCCGCGACGCGGCTGCCCATCTCCTGCGTCGACACCAGGGGCTCGCCGGGGCCGGCGATGTCGCCCGTGCGCGCGCCCTCCGCCAGCACCTTGTCGACCGCGCGCTCGACGGCGTCGGCCGCGTCCGGCAGGTCGAAGCTCAGGCGCAGCATCATCGCAGCGCTGAGGATCGTCGCCAGCGGGTTCGCCTTGCCCTGGCCCTGGATGTCGGGCGCCGAACCGTGGATCGGCTCGTAGAGGCCGAAGCCCTTCTCGTTCAGGGAGGCAGACGGCCCCATGCCCAGCGAGCGCAGCAGACCGGCCGCCTCGTCCGACAGGATGTCGCCGAAGATGTTCGAGGTCACTACGACATCGAACTGGCGCGGGTTGACGATCATCTCCATCGCCGCGGCATCGACGTGCAAGTAGTTCATCTCGACGTCCGGGTGCTCCTTGGCGATCGGCGCCACGACCTCGCGCCAGAACAGGCCCGTCGACATCACGTTGGACTTGGCGATCAGCGTCACCTTCTTGCGGCGCTGCTCTGCCAGCCGGAAGGCGTCACGAGCGATGCGCTCGATCTCGTACTCGTTGTAAATCTCGGTGTCCCACTTCTCCCACATCGTGCGCTCGTGCGGGCCCTCGATCTGGCGCTCGCCGCGGGGGCCGAAGTAGATGCCGGAGGCCAGCTCCCGCAGGATCAGCATGTCGGTGCCCTTGACGAACTCCTCTTTGATCGGCGAAAGGCCCAGCAGCGCTTCCGGGACAACGATGGGCCGCAGGTTCAGGTAGAGGTCGAAGTGCTTTCGCAGGGGGAGGATGGCGTTCTGCTCTACGCCCTGCCACTTCGGGTGGTTGATCTCGTCGCGAGGTCCGCCGAACGGGCCCTTGAGGATGGCGTCCGACTCCTCGCACAGCTGCAGCGTCACCGCCGGCAGGTGCTCCCCGAACACGTCATACGCCGCACCGCCCGCCAGCGCTTCCGTGAACCGGAACTCATGCCCGAAGCGCTTGCCGGCCGCCTCGAGCACGCGACGCGCCTCGCCCGTCACCTCGGGGCCAATGTAGTCGCCGGGCAGGACAGCGATGTGGAAGATACTCATGGGCAACAAGACCTTTCGCCTGAAATCTCGGGATCGTAGGGGCAGCATAGAGGAAGCAGCGGGGAGGCTCCAGCCACGCCCAGAGTCGCGTGACACACTCCCCTACTCCGCGCGAGGCTTCTTGACTGGTGTAGTGCCCCAGCATGCTGGGGCACTACACCAGCGGCCCGCCGATCCTTCTGGACGGCCTGCCGGAGCACGTCGATCCGGGAGAGGAGCTTCTGCACTGGCCCAGTACGCCAACGCCGATCGCCTCGTCTCAGTCCAAATCGACAGTTGGCCGCGCCGGCCCGGCGCACAGGGCTAGCTCCGCCGAAGTTAACACCATCGCAACACCCGGCCTGACTCCGTAAGAGGCGAAAGCTGGACACTGGGGCAGTCCCCGCTCGTCCGGTCACTTAACGTCTTACAGGAGTACCAATGTCGAACGAGTCGACGATCAGCCCTCCCGTGCAGACCCTTTTGAACCAGCTGCACGAGCAATACGCCCCCCTCACGCAGGGATCTGTCGCCACTTATATCCCGGAGCTCAGCCGGGCCGATCCCGAGCAATTCGGTATCGCCGTCGTCACCCTGGACGGCCACGTCTACACGGTGGGTGACTGCGACACACCCTTCACCATCCAGTCGATCTCGAAGCCCTTCGTCTACGGCCTCGCCCTGGAGGACCACGGCTTCGACCATATCCTCAACCACGTCGGGGTCGAACCCACCGGCGACGCCTTCAACGCCATCAGCCTCGACCCCGGTACCGGGCGACCGGCCAACCCGATGATCAACGCCGGCGCCATCGCGACCACCTCCCTGATCGCCGACAAGGGCGACGTGTCCGCCATGGACCGGATCATGGACATGTTCTCGCGCTACGCCGGCCGCAAGCTGGAGGTCGACGAGTCCGTCTACCTCTCCGAGCGCGACACCGGCCACCGCAACCGCGCGATCAGCCACATGCTACGCAACTTCCTCATCATCAAGGAGGACCCCGAGAAGGGCCTGGACCGCTACTTCCGCCAGTGCTCGATCTCGGTGACCTGTCGCGATCTGGCGGTCATGGGCGCCACCCTCGCGAACCGCGGCATCAACCCGATCACGGGCGAGCGCGCCATTCGCGCTGACTACGTCGATAGCGTGCTGAGCATCATGGGCTCCTGCGGTATGTATAACTACGCCGGCGAGTGGATCTACCGCGTCGGCATGCCCGCCAAGAGCGGCGTTGCGGGCGGGCTGCTGTCCTGCTTGGCGGGCCAGCTCGGCATCGGTGTCTATTCGCCGCGCCTGGACGAGCGCGGCAACAGCGTCCGGGGCGTCCACGTTTGCGACGACCTCTCGAAGATCTACAAGCTCCACATCCACAACGCGCCCAACGTCTCGCGCGCTTCCATCCGCTCCCGCTACAACGTCGCCGAAGTGCACTCGAAGCGCCACCGCACACCGCGAGAGACCGAGATCCTCCAAGAGGAGGGCCACCATGTGCGCGTCTACGAGCTTCAGGGCCACCTGAACTTCGCCTCCGTCGAGTCCTTCTCCCGCGACATGGTGGAGCAGGCGGCGGAAGCCGACTTCTTCGCGGTCGACTTCAAGCGGGCGCTACGTATGGACCAGGGCGGAATCGCCCTGTTCGAGGAGCTCCTCGACACGCTGCTTGCGAATGACAAGAAGATCGCCATCGCGGACGCTGAACACATCGCGGGTCTCGGCGATCGGGTCGAAACGCTAGCCAAGAAGAACGAGAGCATTTACCTGGCCGAGAACCTTGACTGGGCGATCGAGTGGTGCGAAGACCGCCTGATCTCGCGCGTCGACCCGGCAGCTCTACCGGACGAAGAGGTGCCGCTGCATGAGAACGAGTTCTTCTCCAGCCTGGACGCAGCCACTGTCGAGAGGCTGATCAGCCTAGCGAAGCCCGGTAACGCCCAGGCCCGCGATATCCTAATCGAGGCCGGCGACCTGACGACGACCCTGTTCTTCCTCACCCGCGGCGAGGTTAGCGTCACGATCGACTTGCCCTACCAGGAGCACGTCCGCATCGCCACCCACTCGGCGGGCATGGCGTTCGGCCACCTCGCGGTGATCGACACGCGACCGGAGGCAGCCGACTACACGGCGGACACGGACGTCGAGTATTTCACGCTCGCCGTGTCAGACATCGAAGCCGTCGCGGAGTCTGACCCGCTACTCATGGTGGCCGTGTACAAGAGCGTCGGACTGAACATCGCGAACCAGCTCCTCGCGGCGACAACGGAGATTCAGGCGCTCTCGACGTAGGTCAGCGCTGGAGAGAGCAGACCATCAGCAGGTGCGGTTCCGACCAGCCCTCCGGCTTCACGACCCATCGGCCGACGGGGAAGTAGGACTTACTTTGTGCCGACGGCGCAGAGTGGGGTCAGCGGCAGGCGAATGACGCCGTCGGCCGCTGTGTAGGGCGCGAGCACCTCGGCGAGGATGGTCTTCAGGCGCTCTCCCTCCTGCGGGCTCAGCTCGTCCAGCGCCGCCCGCAGGCCACCCATGCGCATCGCGCCAGGCGCCACAAAGGCGTCGAAAGAGGCGTACTCGGAAACGATCGTGATCGGCTCGACCCGCACGTCGTGAAAGCCCGCCGCTTCGAGCACGCCCTGGAGCTTGCCCTCCGGCGCGAGCTGATACACACCCGGCACATCGAAGTTGACCGGCGGTTGAGCGCGGCCGAACCGGCTCAGCGCCTCGTTGCCCACGGTCTGGCCGGGACTGTGCTCTGGCGTCGACCACACAGACATCGCGAACCTGCCGCCGGGCTTGAGCACTCGATGGATGCCCTCCACTGCGTTCGCGGGACTCGTGCAGAACATGATCCCGAAGCGGCAGGTCACCGCTTCGAAGCTCGCGTCAGGCACGTCGATCGCCTCGGCGTCCATCACGCGCGTCTCGACGTTCGTCAGGCCGGCTTCTTGCGCACGGCGACGCGTCACGTCGACCATCTCCTGCACCATGTCGGTGGCGAGGACGCTACCGCCGGGACTGACGAGGCGCGCGGCAGTCAGGGCCGGCTGCCCCGAGCCGCATGCGAGGTCGAGTACCCGCATGCCCGGCGCCAGAGCAGCTTCACGGCAGAGCCAATCGCTGACGGCGGCCGTCTCACCCTGACGCCGCTCGTGCTGCGCGTCCCACGTGCCGGCGTTGCCGCTCCACTGGCGGCGCTGCTGGTCCTTGAGTTCTTCGATTGTCGGCACTGCGGCGTCCTCTCTTCGGGGTACTAAGCGACAGCGCTGGAGGCTTGACTTCGAACAGCCTCTGCCACTAGTGCGTCCCTACGGCACAAATACACACTGCGGGCACAACGATGCGGTTGCCCCGACGCTGCTTCTCGGCCTCTTCACGGAATAGCCTTCGAGCCTCTGCAAGGTCCGCCTCGCCAAGAGCATCCACTCGAAGCTTGTTCGGCGTCGATACCTCAAGGATGAAGTCCCACCACTCTTCAGGGGACTCGAAGTCGAAGCTGAATCTCAGATCCACTACAGAGATGTCATCGAAGCCTGCATGCTCAAGAGCGATGGCGAGGTCGTCTGGAGTGTCCAGTGGCGAAGGCAACGGCTCGCGCCCGGGCGGTTTACCGGCCATGACGTCCATGATCTGGGTAAGCAGGGTTCCCAGTGGCACGGGTGCGGAACCGTCCCATGTCGCCGTCGCCAGCTTGCCGCCAGGCTTCAGGACGCGCCGCGCTTCCGAGAGCGCCTTCACAGGTTGCCTCGAAAACATGAAGCCCCAGCGACAAGTCACGGCGTCGAACCTACCGTCCTCGAAACGAAGGTCATCCATGTCGGCAACCACAGCGTCAAGGTTTAGGACGCCCTCGGCGGCAGCCCGGCGCCGCAAGCCTTCGACCATCACGCTGGAAATATCCGTAGCCGTCACTCGGCCCGGCGCCACGCGCGCCGCAGCCATGAACGCCGGCTGCCCGCTACCGGATGCGATATCCAGCACGGTCATACCCTCACGAAGCTCAGCGGCGTCGCACAGCCACTGGTTCGCCGGCTTCGAAAGGCGCTCGATCTCCTCGTAACGCCGGTCCCAGCCAACCGCCATCCGATTCCAGAGTGCCTCTTGCCCCGACTTGAAGTTGTCGTCAGGTGGCATGGCCGATCCCAGACCCGTCAGGCGACGGTGGTCGGCAGGAAGGAGGGGCGCTTGGCCTCGTAGCCGGAGATCGCGTCACCGCTCTGCAACGTCATGCTGATGTCGTCCAGACCGTTGATCAGCAGGTGCTTGATGAAGGGGTCGACGTCGAAGTGCATCGTCCACTCTTCGCCCTCGACGCCCACCGTTTGCGACTCGAGGTCGACGATGACCTTCGTCTCCGGCTTTTCCTCGGCACGCTGCATGATGATCTCGACCTCGTCGGGCCGGAGCTGCACGAGCAGCAGACCGATCTTGGCGCAGTTGTTGCGGAAGATGTCGGCGAACGAAGGGGCGATGACCGCCTTGAAGCCGTAGTCCTCCAGGGCCCAAGGTGCGTGCTCACGCGAAGACCCGCAACCGAAGTTCGGCCCCGCGACCAGCACCTGGGCGCCGACGTAAACGGGGTCGTTCAGTACGAACGACTCGTCCTTGCGCCAGCTATCGAACAGGTACTTGCCGAAGCCCGTGCGCTCGACCAGCTTGAGGTACTTCGCCGGGATGATCTGGTCCGTGTCGACGTCGGAGCGGTTCAACGGCACCGCCTGGGCCACAATGCGACGTACGGGCTCCATTAGTTGCGCCTCCAGTTACGAATGTCGACGAAGTGCCCCGAAACCGCCGCGGCAGCAGCCATCTCCGGGCTCACGAGGTGCGTGCGGCCGCCGGGGCCCTGCCGTCCCTCGAAGTTGCGGTTTGAGGTCGATGCAGCGCGCTCGCCGGGCAGCAGGATGTCCGGGTTCATGCCGAGGCACATCGAGCAGCCGGCCTCACGCCATTCGAAGCCCGCGTCCGTGAAGATTTTGTCGAGGCCTTCCTGCTCCGCCTGCGCCTTCACGAGGCCGGAGCCCGGGACGACCATCGCGCGTACGGTCTTCGCCACCTGGTAGCCGCGCACCACCGAAGCGGCGGCGCGCAGGTCCTCGATGCGCGAGTTCGTGCAGGAGCCGATGAACACGCGGTCCATCGCGATGTCCTCGATCGCCATGCCGGGCTTGAGGTCCATGTAGTTCAGCGCCCGCCAGCCGACCTCTTTCGCGGTCGCTTCGGCGAAGTCATCCGGGTTCGGGATGCGCCCCGTCACCGCCACGCTCTGGGCCGGCGTCGTGCCCCACGTCACGCTGGGCTCGATGTCCTCGGCCTTGAGCGAAACCACCTTGTCGAACGTGGCATCTTCGTCCGTCGGCAGCGTCTGCCAGTAGGCGACCGCTGCTTCCCAGTCCTTGCCCTTCGGCGCGAACGGCCGGCCCTCGAGGTAGGCGAACGTCTTGTCGTCCGGCGCGACGAGGCCCGCGCGGGCGCCGCCCTCGATCGACATGTTGCAGACCGTCATGCGGCCTTCCATCGAGAGGTTGCGGATCGTGTCGCCGCGGTACTCGATGACGTGGCCGATGCCGCCGCCGACGCCGATCGTGCGGATGATCGAGAGGATTACGTCTTTTGCGACCACGCCGTCCGGCAGCGTGCCGTTGACCTCGACGGCCATCGTCTTGGGCTTGGCCTGCGGCAGCGTCTGCGTCGCCAGCACGTGCTCGACCTCGGAGGTGCCGATGCCGATCGCCAGCGCGCCGAAGGCGCCGTGCGTCGCCGTGTGGCTATCGCCGCACACGATGGTCAGGCCGGGCTGCGTCATGCCCTGCTCCGGCCCGATGACGTGCACGATGCCCTGACGCTCGTCGTTCACGCCGAAGTACGTGACGCCGAAGTCAGAGACGTTCTTGTCGAGCACGGCCACCTGCTGGATCGAGAGCGGGTCCGGCCACGGCTTGTCGCGGTCAGCGGTCGGGATGTTGTGGTCGACCGTCGCGACCGTCAGCTCCGGCCGGCGTACCTTGCGACCCGCCATGCGCAGCGACTCGAAGGCCTGCGCCGAGGTCACCTCGTGCACCAGGTGCAGGTCGATGTAGAGAAGGTCGGGCTGGCCAGCCTCCCTACGGACGACATGACTCTCCCAGATCTTCTCCGAAAGCGTTCTTGGTTCTGCCATTTGTTCTCCCCGGTCCCCGTCTTATTCTTTCGCGGAGACTATCTCGATACCACGTCATTAAGACGAACGAACGGAATGTCTGTGAGCTTCGCCGTCCATTCGCCGTCGTTTCCGACGATCGCATCGCAGTCCGTTTCGATAGCGGTCGCCGCGATTATAGCGTCGGCCAGCTTTAAGCGAGAGCGCCCCCGCAGTGCCGCCGCCCGCCGCGCGATCTTGCGGTCGATGCCCACGACATTGATGCCGTCCTCGGAGAGCAAATCGGCGATGCGTTCCTTCGCGGGCTCGTTGCCGTCGCGCTCCGGCCTCACCAGCAGCTCCGCCTCCGTCACCACTGAGACGATGATGCTGAGGTCGCCCGCCTGTACCCTCCGGAAGAGGGGTACCAGCACGTCGTAGTACGGCTGTTGACCCTCCAGGAAGTAGATGAAGGCGTTCGTATCCAGCAGCAGTTGCCCGCTACGGCTCAGCATCAGGTTGGCGACCAGCCCACGCCTCCTCTATGGCCTGATCCCGCTCGTCGTCTTCCCTGAGCTCTGCCACGTAGGCATCTATCTCCTGCCGGTCTTTGCCGTACAGGCCACGCAGGCTTCCGCCGTAGTACTCCACCCAATCCCGTGGACGGGCGCGCAGCACCAGCCGGTTGCCTTCTTTGCTTACAGCCAGACGGTCCCCGGCACCAAGGCCGATTTCACGCAGGAGCTGGGCCGGCAGGGTGATCTGATTCTTGCTGCTGATGGTAGTCAAGGCAGGGTCCTCCCTTCGGCTAACGATGTATTCCACCGCAGCCTCCTTGACTTTACCTTTAGACTTTTCGCTTGGCAAGTACTCCATTTGCTTTACCTTACGGATTGATCCTTACCAGAGTATCTCCACCTTTTGCCACCTTGGCGGCGGCCCGCTGGCGCAGGAACGCCGACACGACAGCATGCAGGGACGCCGTCATGATATTCGGGTGGGTGCCCACGCCCCAGCGCACTTCGCCGCTACCGCTGCGCGTCTCGACGTAGGCGACGGCGGTAGCGGCTTTGCCGGCGCCCAGCGCGTGCTCGGCGTAATCGACGACGTCGAGATCGGTCCCGAGCGCGCTGTTGAGCGCCGTGACGAAGGCTTCAATGGGGCCGTTTCCGGTCCCCATGACCTCGACGTCCTCGCCGTCCACGGAAAGATGGGCGGTGACCGCGCTGAGCTCGGAGACTTCGATTCACTCGACCGCACTTCGTGGCTCACGAGCGCGATCCGGGGGTTCTCCGGCAGGTACTCGCTCTGGAACGCCTCCCACATCTCGGCGGGGCTGATCTCCGTACCGCTGTCCTCGGTGATGTGCTGGATCGTCTTCGAGAACTCGATCTGCAGCCGGCGCGGAAGGTCGAAGCCGTGCTCCGTGCTCATGACGTAGGCGACGCCGCCCTTGCCGCTCTGGCTGTTGACCCGGACGACGGCCTCGTAGCTGCGGCCGACGTGCTTGGGGTCGATCGGCAGGTAGGGCACTGCCCAGAACTCGTAGTCGTCCGGCTCGCGGCCGTGCTCGGCCGCCTTCTGGTACAGCGCAGTCGAAGCCCTTCTTGATCGCGTCCTGGTGGCTGCCGCTGAAGGAGGTGTACACGAGGTCGCCGGCGTAGGCGTGGCGCGGGTGGACCGGCAGGCGGTTGCAGTACTCGGCGACCCGTCGCAGAGCGTCGATGTCGCTGATGTCGAGCTCGGGGTCCACGCCGGAGGCGAAGAGGTTCATCGCCAGGTTGACGATGTCCACGTTGCCGGTGCGCTCGCCGTTACCGAACAGCGTGCCTTCGATGCGGTCGGCGCCGGCCATGACGCCGAACTCGGCCGCGGCAACGCCCGTGCCCCGGTCGTTGTGGGGATGGAGGCTGATCACCACCGACTCACGGTTCGTGATCGAACGCGCCGAACCACTCGATCACGTCGCCGTAGACGTTGGGCGTGAAGCACTCGACCGTCGCGGGCAGGTTCAGGATCAGCGGCCGCTCCGGCGTCGGCTTGATTACGTCCATGACGGCCTGACAGACGTCGAGGGCGTACTCCGGCTCGGTCAGCGTGAAGCTCTCCGGCGAGTACTCGTAGCGGATCTTGCTGCCCGACCAGCGATGGTTCCAGGTTGAGGGCGATCTCGGCCGCGCTGACCGCGATCTCGGTGATCCCTTCCTTGTCCTGCTGAAAGACAACCTCACGCTGCAGAGGGTTGGTGCTGTTGTAGAAATGCACGATCGCGTTCGGCACGCCGATGAGGCTCTCGTAGGTGCGCTCGATCAGCTCTTCGCGGCACTGGGTCAGCACCTGGACCGTCACGTCATCGGGGATCAGGTCCTCTTCGATCAGCAGGCGAATGAAGTCGAAGTCCGGCTGGCTGGCGGCCGGGAAGCCGACCTCGATCTCCTTGAATCCCATGTGGACCAGGGTCTCGAACATGCGCCGCTTGCGCTCCGGGTCCATGGGGTCGATGAGCGCCTGGTTGCCGTCACGCAGGTCGACGCTGCACCAGAGCGGCGCCTTCTCGATGCGGTTGTTGGGCCAGGTGCGGTCTTCGAGCACCAGCGGCAGCCATGGGCGGTACTTCTCGAACGGCATCTTCTTTGGTCTTACGTTTGCAGGTGTCAAGGGATTCTCCTTTCGGCTGTGGCTGAGTGCGGGGCAAGGCCCCGCACTCAGCGAGGGCTCCGAGCGGCCCTCCGTCCTAGCGAGAGGACGAGGGCCGTGGGAGCCTGAGCCGTTTCCCTTGCACGACTGCCGAATCGCCGGTAACTCTCATAGCAGGCTGCCTACCTGGGCCTTTCCTTCACCGGCGGAGCGGTAGCGCCGATGACCGTCGTCGAAGTCATGACCGGCGCCGCCGCGCTTCATGGCAATACGCCCGGTACGCATGAGCTCCATGACGCCGAAAGGCAGCAGCAGCTCGTACAAGGCCTCGATCTTGTCCTCGTTACCGGTGACCTCGAAGACCATCGAGTCGTGCGCGACATCGATGACGCTGGCGCGGAACACCTGGGCGATCTCGAACATCGCCGTGCGGTTGTTCACGGACGCGGCGACGCGGATCAGGGCCAGCTCGCGCGCCACGACTTCGTCGGACGTGATGTCCGTGATGTCGACCACCTCGATGACCTTGAACAGCTGCTTGGTCACCTGGTCGACGTCGTGCTTGGCACCGTCGACCGTGAACGTCATGCGGGACAGGCCCGGAATCTCCGAGTGCCCAACGGCGAGCGATTCGATGTTGAAGCCGCGCTGGCGCCACTTCGAGGCGATGCGGTTGAGCACGCCGGGCTTGTCCTCGACCAGCGCAACGATGGTGTGATGCGGTCGAACGTGACGGCATTACCGGGCACCTCCCGGCCGTGGGGGTGCGCGCCGGCGCGTCCGAGTGCTTGTACGGCGAATCGACCGTGTCCTGCAGCGCAGCACCGGGCGGCACCATGGGGAACGTGTTCTCGGCCTCCTCGACCTGGAAGTCGATCAGTACCGGCCCCGGATGGCTCAGCGCCAGGTCGATGGCCGACTGCACCTCCGCCTTGTCGGTCACTCGCAATCGCACGCAAACCGTAAGCCTCGGCCAGCTTGACGAAATCCGGCTGGTACATGCGCACGGACGAGAGGTTGCCCTTGTAGAACATGCTCCTGCCACTGGCGCACCATGCCCAGGTAGCCGTTGTTGATGATGGCGAACTTGATCGGCAGCTCGTACTCGACGACCGTCGCCAGCTCCTGCGAGGTCATCTGGAAGCCGCCGTCGCCGCAGATCGACCAGACCGTCGACTTCGGCGCCGCGAACTGGGCGCCGATTGCCGCCGGCACCTCGAAGCCCATGGTCCCGAGGCCGCCGGAGGTGATGAAGCCGTTGGGCTTGTCGACCCAGAAGTACTGCGCCGCCCACATCTGGTGCTGGCCGACGCCCGTCACGTAGTAGGCGTCGGAGCCCGAAGCGTCGTAGATCGACTTGATCACGTACTGCGGCAGGAGCTTGTCCGTCTCCGGCATTGCGATCGAGGGATGCTTGTCGCGCAGGTCGCGCAGCCAGGCCAGCCACTCATCGTGCCGATGCTGCCCGACTTCGCGGTTCAGCTCCTGCAGCACCTTCTTCACGTCACCGACGATCGGGCACCGCCGTCGGCAGGTTCTTGCCGATTTCGGCCGGGTCGATGTCGATGTGGACGATCTTGGCCTTGGGCGCGAAGTCCTTGAGACTGCCGGTCACACGGTCGTCGAAGCGCATGCCGATGCCCATGATCAGGTCGGCTTCGCTGATCGCCATGTTGTTCCAGTACATGCCGTGCATCCCGGGCATGCCCATGTTCAGTTCGTGCGTGCCGGGAAAGCCGCCGATGCCCAGCAGCGTCGTGATCACGGGGATCTGGGCCTTCTCGGAAAGCTCCACCAGCTCATCCCACGCCTGCGAGATCACCACGCCGTGGCCGGCCAGGATCAGCGGCCTCTCCGACTCGGCGATCAGATTGGCGGCGCGCTTGATCTGGTGTGAATCCGCCTCGATGTCTGGGTGGTAGCCGGGCAGGTTCACCTCATTCGGGTACTCGAACTCGCATTCGGCCTGCTGCAGGTCGCGTGGGATGTCGATCAGCACGGGTCCGGGACGGCCCGTCGTCGCGATGTGAAACGCCTCGCGGATTGCGGGCGCAATATCCTCGACGTTGAGCACGAGCGTGTTGTGCTTCGTAATCGGGATCGTGATGCCGGTGATGTCGGCTTCCTGGAAGCCGTCGCGGCCGATCAGCCAGCTCACGCCTGCGCCCGTGATGCAGACCAGCGGCACCGAGTCCATCCAGGCGTTGGCGATCCCGGTGACCAGGTTCGTGGCGCCGGGGCCGGAGGTCGCCCAGCACACGCCGGCCTTGCCTGTGACGCGGGCGTAGGCCTCGGCGGCGTGGGCTGCCGCCTGCTCGTGGCGCACCTGCACGTGCTGGATCTGGGAGCGGTACTGGGGCAGAGCGTCGTACATCGGCAGGTTGGAGCCGCCGGGATAACCGAAGATCGTGTCCACGCCCTCTCGAAGCAGACACTCCATGATGATTTGTGCACCTGTGAGTTTCACATTGTCCTCCTTGCGGACGTAACAGCGCCGGGAGCGCTGACGATAGTCATTCTGGGTTTCGGGGCGGTCCTTCCGGCGCGCGGAGCGGGAAGGACTACGTAAGGAGGAGGGCGAGGAGGGACGGGCGGGTTTCCCTGGACGGGAAGACGGCCGTGAGCCCTTCGCCCGTGCGTACTACGGCCTGGTCTCGGGTTGCCTCAGCCCCGAGAGGGCTGGCAACGTCCGAGACCAGAGGGGCCTCCACGTCAGGAACGAACATCAGCAAGGAACCCTGTCGCAGGTTCCACGTTGCTTGTTCCACTGTCGTCGTTTCGTTCATCACGATTTCGAACTGTCCCCGGGCTTCCGTGCCCGCACCAATAAAAAATCCCGTCTCTCCAGGGATCCCAAGAGAACGGGACGGTACCACCCTAGTTCCCCCGGCAACTGCCGAGGACACTCGAATCGCTGTATCGGGCTTACCCGCCCGGACCTACTCAGCTTCGTCTCTTCGACTTGGCTGCTGGCCTTGCGACCAGGGTTCAGTCCGAGGGC
Source organism: uncultured Chloroflexia bacterium (assembly GCA_963768705.1). GTDB lineage: Bacteria > Chloroflexota > Dehalococcoidia > DSTF01 > WHTK01 > WHTK01. Next base: position 151,975 of record CAVYJE010000025.1, on the reverse strand, counting down.
TCCGGGGCGAGTTCGAGGTGCTCGTGGCTGCCGGCTCCCACCGTCCCGGCTCGCTGAATGCCTCTGCTTCCCTCTACTACTCCCCTTCTACGCCTGCGTATAAGGTTTGCGTTCAAGTCTAGGGTGGCCATTATGTCCCGTCAATAGGGTTCGCCCGAATATCGGCTATGCTTGGTTGGGCATGCTCTCCCCACCGACTTCAGACGAGGCGAATATCTGGCGGTTTATCAACGCCCTCCCAGACGTACTACTCTGGCAGACCACACCCGACGGCAACCTTAGTTTCGTAAGCGATGGCCTGGCGGCGCTGCTCGGCAAGGCGAGGGAGGAGCTCCTCGCAGACCCCGCGCTCTGGCGCGACCGTATCTACGCAGGCCACCGCCGCCGTTACGATCGCGCCGTCAAGACAGCCCGGGACAACCAGACCTACACCGACGTCGAGTATCGCGGCCGGTTACCCGCTACTGGCCTCACCCGGCTACGCGACCACATCATGGTCGATCCGGAGACAGGGGATATCTTCGGCATCACGACCCAGATTGGCGAGCAGCACGACACCACGGAGCGCCTCGGGTTCCTCAACAAGGCCGCAAAACTGTTCGCCAGCTCACTTGACACGACAAAACTCCTCGAAGAGCTCGGCGACCTGATCACCGGCAGCTTGGCCAACATCTGCATCATCGAATTGATCCAGGACGACGGGCCCGTGGTCATCGTGCGGTCCGATTCGAACAGACGCTTGCAGACCAGCCTTGAAGGGGCAGGCGCGCTCGTGCTCGATGGCAGGGCCATCCCGGCCCGCCTCAAGCAAGGTCGCGCGATTCTCCATGACGGGATGTCACCTCGCGGGCGGCGCAGCCTCCTCGGCCCAGCGCGAGACCGTGTCTTTGGCCGGAGGCCGCCCCATAGCGTAATCATCTCGCCGCTCAGCGTCCGTCGCCAACTGCTGGGCACCGTAACGATGCTTTGCACCGACAAGAATCGCGAGTACACCGGCAAGGACGTAGACCTGGCACGAGACGTCTGTAACCACGCTGCTATCGCGCTGGACCATGCGCGTCTGTTCGAGGAAACGGCCAACGAGCAAGTGAAGCTCTCGACCGAGAACGAGATGAAGGACGAGTTCCTGGCACTGATGTCGCACGAGCTGCGGTCACCTCTCACGGTGATCTACGGCGTTTCGCGCATCCTGCCACGCATCTTGCCGCCCCTGGACGAAACGGCGAGGCAGTTCGTCGATGACCTCAATACAGCCAGCGAGCGCACCGTACGCCTGGTGGATGACCTCATGCTCCTGGCACGCCTGAATCTCGGCGAGAGCCCGGAGCTGGAGCCCGTAGAAGTTTCGATGCTGCTAGGTGACGTCGCAGGCGACTTCCGCAACCAGTATCCAGACCGCGCTTTGAAATTACCGGCGGAGCTCGACAGCGTCGCAGTGATCGGTTCGCCGCCCTACATGCGCCAGGTCCTCTTTAACCTGCTATCGAATGCCCACAAGTACAGCCCGACGGACGGCGAGCTTGAGATCGGCGTGACTTCTGGCGGGGAAGACGTAACGATCACGGTCACCGATTCCGGCCCGGGTGTCCCTGAAAACGAAATCGACCACCTATTCGAGCGCTTCTATCGCGCCTCGACGTCGGACGGCATATCGGGTTCGGGAATGGGCCTGGCGATTTGCAAGCGACTGATCGAAGCACTTGGCGGCCGTATCTGGGCCGAGAACACGAAGAGGCGGGGCCTCGCGGTTAGCTTCAGCTTGCGGGCGTCGCCGGACCGCTAAGCGTCTCCACCTTCTCGACCAGGGCATCCGGCCGAAACGGCTTTTGGAGGCTCGCATCGGCGCCCAGTTCCTTGCGCGCGCGCTCCGCGCGATCGCCCGAGATGATCAGAATTTGCGGCCTGGCGACCGGTTCCATCTCTCGCACGAATCTATAGCCATCCATCGAAGGCATGTTCAGGTCCAGCACCACCACGTCCGCGCTTTCACGTTCGAGGTAGGCCAGCGCCTCGATGCCGTTGTCTGCCACAGCGACGTCGTAGCCGGCCGCTTGCAGTACAAAGCTGGCCAGTCGCCTGACGCCGAAGTCATCGTCTACAACCAGCACACGTTTCAAGAAAACCTCCGAAGAGAATTGTCCGCCTTCAGCCTAATGTTCGAAACGATGCCGATATTCCAGCCCATCGTCAAAATCCCTAACAGGTGCCTATCAAGCCTGCGACAGGTCCATCTCAACTAAAATAGGAGTATGCCCGATCAGAGCCCCGCACACATCGGCCAATGCCCCTTCTGCGATCGCGACAAAACGGCCGACTACCTTCTTCACGAAGGGCGTGACTTCTACGTCATCGCCGACTTTGCGCCCGTGGCAGACGCCCACATCCTGCTGATCCCTCGACAGCACTTCCCCCACCTCGCCGCGATACCAGTGGAGCTGGAGTCCGAGTTCAACGAGCTCAAGGCCCACATCGGCGATTTCGTGCGCGAGCAGTATGGGCGTCTCACGAACTGGGAGAACGGCGTCTTCGGCCAAAGCGTGCCGCATGCCCACCTCCATTTCCTCTCCGTCGAAATGGATACGAGCCTGATCTCCCGGTACGGCGCGCCGGTCGAGTCGCTATCGGACCTCCGAGACCACCACGCCGAGCACGCGAGTGACTACTTCCTTGTCGAGCACGCCGGCGTCGGGCGCGTCATGCCGCCGGACGCCCAGCTCTACTGGAGCATCATCTCCGACGCCAAAGTGCGCAACGGCGGCACCTGGCAGTACACCGCCGCCGAGCGCCGGATCCGAGGCCACGACCAGGTCGAGGCCTTGATCCAGCGCTGGCGAGAGCACCACTCTGACAGTACCCTGGAAGCAGCGAGACAATGAGCCAGTTCGATCAGTTCAACCGCTACTCCTTCGCCCGCATCACCTACGCGACGGGCATTCTGCGCGCCGTGTACGTCGGCGAGCCCGAAGAAGTCATGGATGACAAAGGCCGGCCCGTCAGCACCGCGATCTACAAGTCACGCGTCGAAGGTCCCGTCATGGTGCGCAAGCTCAACCTCGAAGGCGACAGGCAGGCCGACCTCACGGTGCACGGCGGCATCGACAAGGCCGTGTACTGCTACCCGGTGGAGCACTACGAAGCCTGGCAGAGCGAGCTGGGGCGGGAGCTGGCCTTCGGCGCCTTTGGGGAGAACCTCAGCGTCACGGGGCTACTCGAAGACACCCTCCACGTAGACGACGTCCTCACCGTCGGCGATGCCGTCCTCCAGGTCAGCCAGCCACGATTTCCCTGCTTCAAGCTCGGGATTAAGCTGAGCGACCCGCTGATGGTGCGCCGATTTCAGCAGAGCGGCCGCAGCGGTTTCTACTGTCGCGTCCTCGAAGAAGGCGCCATCGAAGCCGGGCAGACCATCGACGTCATCGAGCGCGACGTGTCGAAGCCCACCATCGCCAACGTGGTCGCAGACGTGAACCGCAAGGAAGGCGTCTAGGCCTTACGCCCCTTCGCTGCGCTTCTTCAGGCCTTCGAGCTCCATGTTGACGTAGCTGCGCGTCATCTTGTTGAAGTACCAGCCCGCGAGCGCGAAGAACACGCCGCTCTGGTCGATGCCCAGGGTTGCTTTCGCGCCCGTGCCCTCAGGCTCCGCGACATGCCAGGCCACCGTCTTCGAGCCGGGCGCCGTTGCTTGCCACTCCATCAGCCGGCCGGGCTCGATACGCGTCACCGTCCAGACCGTGGACGGCAGCTTGGGCTGCTTGATCCGCACCTTCGAGCCGGCCTTGAGCTCGCCGGGCTCCAGCTTCTCGACGCTGGTGATCGATGCCGTCCACTCCGGCCAGCGCTCTACGTCCATGATCGTGGCCCACACGCGCTCCGGTGGCGCCGAGATGCTAGTCGAAAGCTCCAGATGCAAACGCCTGCCTCCTGCGTGCTCGCCGTGCCTTGTCCGATTCTCTCACCCGGTCCGCGAGATCTGCCTCGACGGTGGTGACCTCCTGCGTCTGGTTCGCCCGGTCCGTGCGCTGCCGGTACGCCGCCTCCAGCCTCGAAAGCGCCACCAACCCTTTGCGGGTGTCGGACGCCACGCGGGCGCCTTCGCCGTTGCGCACTCGATACTTGAACAGCCAATACGTGAACTCCTTGAGCTCCGCATACTGCAGTTGGTCCGTCACCTCGAGGCCCTTTTCGTGCTGAAACTCCTCCCGCATCTCGGTCATCGAGCGGCCATAGATGCGCGGGAACAACCCCGAGCCATCGACGTGCCCCGCCGCCCACACGTGAGCGTGATGTTCCTTCGCCAGCTCCTCTTCGACGGCATACTGCAGCGCCTCTTCCACAACGACGCCATAGAGGAAGTTGAGGTACGCCTGGTACTTTGGCGTCCCGATCAGCATCTGGAACTCGTCGTCCTCGATTTCGAGCGGCGGATGGCCGTTGAACAAGAGGGCGTCTCGCTCCTCCTGGCCGCACTCGATGCCGGACCCGTCCAGCAGACGTTCGGCCAGCAGCAGCCAATCGAACGCCTCCCCGCCGATGAGGTAGCGGTAGCGCCGGTCGCCGATGACCTCTTCGGCCACCGTCCAGCGCGCCATGGTCTTGAGCAGCGCCACGTACCAGTGGTCGCCCGCCGCGATCATCTTCCGGAGGTAGCTAGTCGCCTCGTTCGGGGTCATCGACTGGAGGTTGCGCTGGCCGGCCGGTAGCGCTCCGAAGAGATGTATTCGCGAAGAACGGCATCCATGCCTTCAGCGAGGTGGAGGTTATCGAGCGCCTCCGGCGAGAAGAACCGGTGCTCCACGCCCTCGCCTAGTAGCAGGTCGGAAGCGAGCCGGTCCAGCGGCGCAACGTACACGTGCAATTTGCCGAAGCCCCCGCCAGGGAGGGACATGGTGTAGTCCCGGAACCAATCTGCATCTGCGAGGCGTTCGCCGGTTTCTTCCATCACTTCCCGAACCAGACAAGCATACGGCGTCTCACCATCCTCGATAGTCCCACCGATGATGTCCCAGCAGTTCGGGGCCAGAAGCTTTTCAGACCCTCGTAGATTGAGTAGCAGATGGCCGTCCCTATTCGTCAGGATAGCGCCTGCCCACTCGACCCTCGGCTTGCCTAATCTGTTTACGCCGCCAGCCCGTGACATCGCTTGTACTTCTTGCCGGAGCCGCAGTAGCAGGGATCGTTGCGGCCAATCTTGCGCCCGTTGGAGCGCTGGGCCGGTACCGCCGCCTCGTCACCGCGGTTCTCCCGCAGCGTCTCCGCAGCCGGCATCGTTGATGCGCCCGCGGCCGCGCCGACCGGCTGGCGTGCCGGTGCGGGCGTACCCGCGGGTACCGGGGGCTGGACGGGCTGCTGCGCCAACGCGACGTGGAAGATCGCCCGGGCGATCGTCTGGCGGATGTTGGCCAGGAGCTGCTCCCACATGTCGTGCGCCTCGCGCTTGTACATGACGAGCGGGTCCTGCTGGCCGTACGCCTGCAGGCCGATGCCCTGGCGCATCTCGTCCATCGCCGTCAGGTGCTCCACCCACAGGCGGTCGATCGTCTGAAGCAGGAGCAGACGCTCCAGCAGGCGCATGTTCTCGGCGCCCATCTCGGCCTCGCGCGCGTCGTACGCCGCCTCGGCCTCGTCCAGCACCATCGCTTCGACTTCAGCAGACGAAGCGCCGCCCTGAATCTCGGCCACGGCCGCGTCAGACAGCGGGAAGATCGCCTTGATGTCCTCGATCATGCTTTCGAGGTCCCATGCGCCGTCGTTGCGGCCGGGCATGTGGGTTTCCATCAGCTCACGCAGCTCGTCCTCGACCATGCCGAAGATGTTGGCGCGCAGGTCTTCGCCCTGGAGCACCTTGGTGCGTTCCGTGTAGATCACGTCGCGGTGCACGTTCATCACGTCGTCGTACTCGACGACGTGCTTGCGGATGTCGAAGTTGTGGCCCTCGACCTTGGTCTGGGCGTTCTCGAGGGCCTTGCTCACCCAGCTCGGACTCAATCGGGACGTCTTCTTCCATGCCCAGCTTGGAGAGCATGCCCGGCAGCCAGTCCGGCGCGAACCGGCGCATGAGGTCGTCCTCGAAGCTGACGTAGAACCGCGAGCTGCCCGGGTCGCCCTGGCGTCCGGCACGGCCACGGAGCTGGTTGTCGATGCGGCGGGACTCGTGGCGCTCGGTACCGATGATGTGCAGGCCGCCGGCCGCCAGCACCTCGTCGTGCTCGCGTTGCCACTCCTCCGGCTCGCGGCCCTCCGGGAGGCCACCGAGGATGATGTCGGTACCACGACCGGCCATGTTCGTCGCGATGGTCACGGCGTCCTTGTGGCCGGCCTCGGCGACGATCGCGGCTTCCTTCTCGTGGAACTTCGCGTTTAGCACCTGGTGCTGTACGCCGCGGCGCTTCAGGAGGTCCGAAAGGTACTCGGAGTTCTCGATCGACACGGTGCCGACGAGCACCGGCCGCCCGAGCTCATGCATCTCCTCGACCTCTTCCGCCACGGCGTCGAACTTGGCGCGCAGGGAGCGGTAGACGTAGTCGTCATCGTCGTCGCGGACCATCGGCCGGTTCGTCGGCACGACCACGACTTCGAGCTTGTAGATCTTGTCGAACTCCTCTGCTTCCGTGACGGCCGTACCGGTCATGCCGGCCAGCTTGTCGTACATGCGGAAGTAGTTCTGCAGCGTGATCGTCGCGTAGGTGATCGACTCCTGCTGCACCTTGAGGCCTTCCTTGGCCTCGACAGCCTGGTGCAGACCGTCCGACCAGCGCCGGCCCGTCATCAGACGCCCCGTGAAGTCGTCGACGATGACGACCTCGCCGTCCTTGACCACGTACTGCTGGTCGCGGTGGTAGAGGATCTGGGCCTTGAGGGCCGCCTCCATGTAACGCGTGAGGCGGAAGTTCTCCGGCGAGTAGATGTTGTCGATGCCGAGGGCGCGCTCGATTTTCTCGATGCCGTTCTCCGTCAGCGAGATCGCCTTCTGCTTCTCGTCGACCGTGTAGTCCTCTTCGACCTGCAAGCGAGGCACCAGGGCAGCGAATCGCGGGTAGACCGAAACGTCGTCGCGCGCCGGGCCGCTGATGATCAACGGCGTGCGGGCCTCGTCGATGAGGATGTTGTCGACCTCGTCGACGATGGCGAAGTGACGCGACTTCTGCACCTGGCGAGCCTTGTCCTGCGCCATGTTGTCGCGCAGGTAGTCGAAGCCGAACTCGTGGTTGGTGCCATAGGTGGCGTCCGCATAGTAGGCCTCTCGGCGCGAACACGGCCGCAGGTACTCCATGCCGTCCTCATCGCTCACCGGCTCGTACTCGACCATGTAGGAGCCATCGTGCTGTACGACACGCCGACGGTGACGCCCATCCAGGACAGCACCCGGCCGTACCACTGCGCGTCGCGCTTGGACAGGTAGTCGTTCACGGTGACGAGGTGGGCGCCTTCGCCTTCGAGGGCGTTGAGGTACAGCGCCAGGGCCGCGACCATCGTCTTGCCTTCACCGGTCTTCAGCTCGGCGATCTTGCCTTGATGCAGGATCGTCGCGCCCAGTACCTGGGTGTCGAAGGCGCGCTGCCCCAGCTTGCGCCAGATCGCCTCCCGCGCGACGGCAAACGCCTCGGGCAGGATGTCGTCCAACGTCTCGTCCTGGGCCAGGCGGGACCTGAACTCGTCCGACTTCATGCGCAGCGCGTCGTCGTTGAGCGCCTGGATCTCGGGCTCGAGGTCGCTGACCTCATCGATGATGGGTTGGAGTTTCTTTACTTCGCGGTCGTTAGCGCCGCTAAACAGCTTTGAAAAAAGGGCCATGCTCAGAGCTCCTAATAACTCACCTCATTATGCCTCGCACACTGCCGGACGGCCAAACCGGGAAACACCCTAATCCGCCGTTTGACGATCATTTAGGGCTTTTACAACATCCGTGCTCCGCCGCCTCCCTACCTTCGAACTACCGGCATGGCCGGAACCAGTCACGGAGGTAGGAAAAATGAGCATGAACGGATTGCGCTTCGGCGCCATTGCCCTCGTAGCCGGGGGTGCGCTCACGGGAGCCCTGCTGTTTAGCGGCGCCCTCGCCAGCGCTCAGACGGCGGACGAAACGCCGACGGCAGAAGACACGCAGGAGACGCCCGCCGACACGACGCCCTCGGTCACGCCGCAAGCAGACCAGACGCCGTCCGACAGCACCGACACCGACAAGGGCACACCGAGCGACGCCACGCCACCCGATGGCGACGGCGACCACCCCATGCGCGACGGTGAGTGCGACCACGACGGCGACGGCCAGCCCGACGCCGGCATGGACGGCACCACCGGCCCGAGTGGTGGTACGCGCTTCAGCGGCGCCGGTCAGCGCGGCGGCGCGATGTCCCAGTAGGCGCCCCGGCCCTGCTCCTGACCACCGTCCAGTGGGTCAGGGGTGCATCGAGGCCGTCTCTCGCGGGGAGAGGCGGCCTCTTTCTTGTCCACGAGATTCGCGACACGCGACGGATCCCAGCCTCGACGGTCTAACGCAAGCAGTAGCCCCAGCATGCTGGGGCAGCTACGTTCAGATTGCAGTTACGGTTACTTCGGGACTTAGCTTTTACGCCAGCGACTTCTGCGAGAACAGTGCCCCGACGGAGTGACCGCTGTGGATGCGCGACATTGCCTCCGAGAACAGGGGCGCCAGATTGAGCACCGTGATCTTCTCGTGCATCTTCTCCGGCGCAATCGGGATCGTGTCCGTGACCACCAGCTCCTGGATCTTGTCGGAGCCGCAGATGCGCTCGACGGCCGAGCCCGAGAGGATGGGGTGCACACACGCGACGGAGATGCTGCGGGCGCCGTGCGAGAGGGCGATGTCGGCGGCCGAGATGATCGTGCCGCCGGTGTCGATCTCGTCGTCCATGATCAGCACGTCGCGACCGTCCACGTCACCGATGAGGTTCTGGGCGGCCACTCGCTCGGTGTTGCCCATGCGCTCCTTGAGCACGATCGCCAGGTGCGTGCCGAGCATGCGGGCAGCGTTTCGAGCGCGCTTCTCACCACCCACGTCGGTCGCAAGCACGGTCACGTTGGACACGTCGCGCTGCTTGAAGTGCTCACCGATCATGTCCAAGGCCGTCAGTTCGTCGACAGGGACGTTGAAGAAGCCCTGGATCTGGCTGGCGTGCAGGTCCATCGTCAAGACGCGGTCGGCGCCAGCGGTCTCGATCAGGTTGGCGAGCAGGCGCGCCGTAATCGGGACACGCGGCTGGTCTTTCTTGTCGCTGCGGCCGTAGGCGAAGTAGGGGATCACGGCGGTGATGCGGCCGGCCGAAGCGCGGCGGAAGGCATCGATCATGATCAGGAGCTCCATCACCGACGTGTTCACCGGTGAGCACAGCGACTGAATGATGAAGACGTCCTTCTGGCGTACGTTCTCCTGGATGCGAACGAAGATGTTTTCGTTGCTGAACTCGAAGACGTCACAGTCGCCGAGGTGAATCGAAAGCTCGTCAGCTACCTGGCGCGCGAAGTCCGCGTGCGCCCTTCCACTGAAGATCGCCATATCCGTGTACAAAAGGGAGCCTCCGCCAGGAATGCCAGACCGCCTGCGAGAGTTAATTTACCACAGCGCCGAATTGCGACAGCCCGCACTTCAGACCATAGCTACCTTGGACCGATAGTAGAGACGCCAGGAAACCTGCTGACGGAGTGGATCCCCTTTTGCGCCGTCCCAGCCCTCGCATTTGAAGCGCCCGTCCTCGGCACGGGCGCTTCTTCTTTGTCCCGGACCTCACAGGCGCCTCCAGGCGATAGCAAACGTGCAGGCTGCCCGATGTACTCCGTACTCGTACTCCCCTGTTACACTCGAAGCCAAGAGAGGTGGACATGATCGTGGTCGGACTCAAGGCGCGAGCCACACAAAGCATCGCCGTGGTCGAGATGGAAGGCCCCATCGGCCCCCGGATCAAGGCGAACGAATACGTAAAGCTCTTCCGCGGCCTCGAAGACAACGACCACGTCCGTGCCGTCGTCCTCGACATCGACTCGCCCGGCGGCTCCGCGACCGGCTCGAGCTACCTGCACCTCGCAGTGAAGTCGCTGGCCGCGAAGAAGCCGGTGATCTCGTTCATCAGCGGCGTCGGCGCATCCGGGGCCTACATGCTCGCCGCCCCCACGACGCGCATCATCGCCATCCCCGGCGCCCTCATCGGCTCTATCGGCGTGATCTCCATGCACCCCCTGCTCTACGAGGCCATGGAGCGCCTGGGCCTCAAGATGCACGTCACCAAGTCGGACCGCCTCAAGGACATGGGCTCCATGTTCCGCGAGGCCACGCCTGAAGAGCAGCAGAAGGAGCAGGAGCTGGTAGACGACCTCTACGACCAGTTCCTCGACGTCGTCGCCGAAGGCCGCGGCATGGAGAAGGACCGCGTCAAGGCAGTCGCCACCGGCGAGGTGTACACGGCCCGGCGCTGCGCCGAACTCGGCCTCGTCGACGAGCTGGGCGACCTCGAACGCGCCATCGATCTCGCGGCGGAGCTGGGCAACGCGCCCCGCAAGCCCGTCTGGGTGAAGCCGAAGCGCACCCTGCGAGAGCTGCTCACCGGCATGACCGCCAACACCTTCGTCGACGCCATCGCCACGCGGCTGGAAGAGCGCATGTACTCGTCCCGCTACGACATCCAGCACAGGCTGTAGACCTCCGCCCGTCCACCACCCTTCCGGGCAAGGGGGCAAAGGGCAAGCTGCCGCGCAGGCAAGTGACGCCCGCGTGATTCGGCATCCAGCTTCGAGCGCAGTCCCTCGAGCGACCCCGAGCCGATACTGCCGTTCGTCCTGAGCCTCTCGAAGGATGCGAACGCCCGAGGTCGCGACGAAATGCGGTGCCCATGCGCTCGACAACGCTCAGCGGCCGATTTGCCCTTTGCCCTTTGCCCTTAAGACCAGCCTCCCGCACCGCCATCCGGCGCCGTACACTCTTCGACATGACCGAAGTGCACGTCCTGCGCGTCTTCACCGATGCCAATGGCAACTACGGCAACCCGTTGGGTGTCGTGCTCGACACCACCGGCCTGGACGACGAGCGTCGCCAGGCCATCGCCGCCGAGCTCAATTTCAGCGAGACGGTGTTCGTGGAGGACGTTTCGAGGGCCGAACTGCGCATCTTTACGCCGGCGGTGGAGCTGCCGTTGGCGGGTCATCCTCTCGTCGGCACGTCATGGCTGCTTTCGCAGGTCACCGGCACCGAGGTGCGTACGCTGCGACCACTGCTGGCCACGTCCGACGTAACCACCTCGATAGCCAACGGCCTGACCTGGATCCGCGCCCGCGTCGACGACGCCCCGCCCTGGAAGTTCACCCAGCTTCCGATGCCGGCAGACGTCCGAAACGTCCCGCTGAACTCGCCCTTTCATGATGGCGCCCGGGTGATCTGGGCCTGGAGCGACGAACCGGGCGGCATCATCCGCGCCCGCTGCTTTGCCTCCAACTACGGCATCGTGGAAGACGAGGCCACGGGTTCGGCAGCCCTGCGACTCGTCGCTCAACTCGGGCGCCCGATCGTCATCCACCAGGGCCAAGGATCCGTGATCTATGCCCGGCCCGGCCGCGGCAACAGCGCTTTCGCGGACGTCGGTGGCTTCGTGGTCGAAGACGACGTGCGTCAGATCTAGACGAACATGATCTACTCGACAACGTAGCTCGTCGCTCGAACCTTCTCCGAGGCTTGCAGCTTCACGCTCCCCGCACTACGGTTCCTTCATGAACGCAGCACCTCTCGCGCCCACCGTCGTCCGAGCCCGTGACCTCACCGCAGCCGACCGCGCCACCGTCGTTTCCGACCTCGCTCGCGGGATCAAAGGCGAAGTACGCGCCGACGCCTGGAATCGCTGGCTCTACGCCACCGACGCGTCGCTCTATCAGATGGAGCCCGTATGCGTTGTCTTCCCCACGGGGCCGGAGGACGTGCAGCACGTGTTGAAGATCGCGAAACAGGCCGGCATCCCGGTGATGCCTCGCGGCGGCGGCACGGGCCTCTCGGGCCAGACCGTGAACCACGCCATCGTCATGGACTTCACGCGCAACATGGGCAACGTGCTGGAGGTCAACGTCGAAGAGCAATGGGTGCGCGCCCAGCCCGGCGTGGTGCTCTCGGAGTTGAACAAGCAGCTCGCACCTCACGGCCTTCTCTACGGCATCGACCCCTCGACTCAGAATCGGGCGACGATCGGCGGCGGCGTCGGCAACAACTCTTGCGGCGCCCACTCGGTCGTCTACGGCAAAACGATCGACAACGTGCACAGCCTCGAAGCCCTGCTAGCGGACGGCACGCTGAGCACGTTCGAGTCGCTGGACGGCACCGCGTTGCAGGCCAAGCTCGACCAGGCCGGCCTGGAAGGCAACATCTACCGCGAGCTGCGACGCATCGGCCTGGAGCAGGCGGACGAAATCGAGCGCCGCTTCCCGAAGATCATGCGCCGCGTCTCCGGCTACAACCTGGACGACTTCGTCCACGACACCGGACCGATGGACGTCTCGCGCATGGTCGTTGGCTCCGAGGGCACGCTCGCGGTGGTCACCGAGGCCAAGCTGCAGCTGCACGAGCTGCCGCGGATGAAGGGCCTCGCTGCTGCCCACTTCCGCACCCTCGTCGAAGCCGCCGAAGCGACGGTTGCCGCCCTCGAACACCCTGTCGCTTCGATCGAGCTGATCGACAGCGTCGTGGTGGAGCGCTGCCGCGCCAGCATCGGCTTCAAGCACCTCGCCGACTTCGTCGACGGCACGCCGGGCGGCATCCTTCTGATCGAGATGACCGGCGACACCGAAGCGGAGGTCCTTAGCAAGATCGAAGCCCTGAAGGCCGACCTCGCGAGCAAGGGCCTGGGCTACTACACCTTCACCACCACCGACGCCGGCGAGCAGCGCAACATCTGGCGCATGCGCGAGGCGGGCCAGGGCCTGATTACCAGCGTCCGTGGCGCCCTCAAGGCCGCGACGTTCGTCGAAGACGCCGCTGTCGCCCCGGAGAAGCTGCCGGCGTACATCAAGCGCTTCCAGGAGATCGTCGAGAGCAACGGCACCGAGGCCGCCTACTACGGCCACGCCAGCGTCGGCTGCCTGCACATCCGCCCCATGGTCAACCCGAAGACCAGCGACGGCCTCGACCTGATGGAGAAGATCGCCACGGAGGTCGCCGACCTCGTGCTCGAGTTCGGCGGCAGCCTCAGCGGCGAGCACGGCGACGGCATCGTGCGCGGCGTGTTCACGGAGCACATGTTTGGCCCCACGCTGACCAACGCCTTCCGGGAGGTCAAACAGACCTTCGACCCCGACGGCCTGCTCAACCCCGGCAAGATCATCGACACGCCCGGCTTCCGGGAGAACCTGCGCCTGGCCCCGGACGCGAAGATGTGGGAGCCGATCACGCACCTCGACTTCAGCTTCGAGGGCGGCATGGCGGCGGCGGCAGACCAGTGCAACGGCCAGGGCGCCTGCCGCAAGCACGAGGGCGGCATGTGCCCCTCCTACATGGTCACGCACGAAGAGGAGCACTCGACCCGCGGCCGGGCCAACCTCCTGCGCCTGACCTTCTCCGGCGCCATCCCCCACGAAGAGCTGACCGGCGACCGCGTCTTCGAAGCCCTCGACCTCTGCGTCGAGTGCAAGGCCTGCGCAGCCGAGTGCCCTACCGGCGTCGACATGGCCAAGCTCAAGTACGAGGTGCTGGCGCAGCGCAACGAGGCCCACGGCGTGCCGCTGCGAGCGCGCGTTTTCGCAAACATCAACACGATCAGCAAACTCACAGCGCCGTTTGGCCGCGTTGCCAACCTGGTCGGCAGTCTGGCACCAGCCCGTAGTGTTATGTCACGTTTCGTCGGGTTCGCGGCGGACCGTCCCCTGCCTGCCTTTGCCGCCCAGACCTTCCCGAAGTGGTTCAAGCACCGTACACCGGCCGAGATGCACCGCAGCCGCGGCATTCGTGGTGACGCCGTGCTGTTCCACGACACGTTCACGGACTACTACCACCCCGAGGTTGGACGGGCAGCCGTGCGCATTCTGGAAGCCCTCGGCTACAACGTGATCGTGGCGGAGCGCACCGCCTGCTGCGGCCGCCCTGCGATCTCGAAGGGCCTGCTGCCGACGGCGAAGCGCTGGGCGGCCCAGAACGTCGAGGCGCTGCGTCACTACGCCGAGCGCGGCGTGCCGATCATCGGCACCGAGCCGTCCTGCCTGCTGACCTTCCGCCACGAGTACCCGGAGCTGCTGGACGACGCGGCGACGAAGACCGTGGCGGCGCACACCTTCATGCTCGACGAGTTCGTTCTCAAGCTCGCGGCGGAGGAGCCGGAAGCCGTGCGCGCCGCCTTCCGAGACGACCTCCAACAAGACATCCTCCTGCACGCCCACTGCCACCAGAAGGCGAGCATCGGCGCCGACCCGACCCTGAAGATGCTACGCCTCGTCCCCGGCTACACGCCTACGCTGGTCGAGACCAGCTGCTGCGGCATGGCCGGCTCCTTCGGCTTCGAGGCAGAGCACTACGAGATCTCGAAGGAGATGGGCAGCCTGAAGCTCTTCCCGGCCGTCGAGAGCGTCAGTGAGGATACGGCAATCGCGATTACCGGCGTCTCCTGCCGCCAGCAAATCGGCCACTTCACCTCACGCAAGCCACGCCACGCCATCGAAATTCTGGCGGACGCGCTGCTTGATTGACAACGTATGCTAAGATAAGACCATGAAAGAGGATAAGTCCTCAGGACCAGACACTGACCCGCAGGATGCAGAAGTCACCTACGAACTGAAGTCAGTCAAGGAAGCTGCGGAACTGCTGCGGGTCAGTGAGTCCACCGTCTGGCGCTACGCGGATCAAGACTTGCTACCGGCTTATCGTGTGGGACGAAAGCGGGTCATGTTCCGCCGCAGTGACCTGGAAGGCCTGCTCAGCCAAATGCGCAGGAGGAAGAAACCAATGGCACTCAGAGATCGTTTGCGCCTGCTCCCCATGTCTGGAGACGCCCCCGTCACCACAGATGCATTGACCCGCGCGAAGGCCTTGCAGGCTGAGATCCTGGCTCGCCGTGGCGGTGTTGTTGTCTCGGAGTCCTGGGAGGATATCAACGCTGCCCGGGAGGAACGCACCGCAGACCTGTGAGTGACTTCGTCTGTATTGATGCCTGCATCGCTGTCAAGTGGCTCATTCCTGAGCACGACAGCGATCGGGCGCTCGATCTATACGCTCATATCCTCGCAAACCAAGACACGGTGATCGCGCCACCACATATGCCGGTGGAGGTTGTGAACACGATTCGCAAGAAGGCGAGACGGGAAGAAATTACGCCCGCCGAGGCCGAACATGCTCTCGCTAACTTTCTGGGCTTTTCGATTAACCTCGCCGTCCCGGCAGGTCTACATGATGCGGCACTGCTTCTGGCGCAGCGGTTCGACCGGCCGACCGTCTATGACACGTACTATGTCGCGCTGGCCGAAATAGCCGGATGCCAGATGTGGACCGCCGACCAGAAGCTTCTGAACGCCCTGGGCGGTCGAATCCCGTTTGTGAAATCGCTGAGCAACTTCCCAGACTAACCGTCTCGCTCACAGGCCAACGTCGAACGGCTCAGGCGGCGCGCCATGCTGCAGAAGCTCGCGCAGCAGCATCCCGAGGCGCCGAGGTGCGAACACCTCGTCCGACGCCTCAATCTCCTCGACGCTCCACCAGCGAAAGCCACCAACCGCCTCGAGGTCCAGCTGCTCCTGTTCGCCGCTCGACGACTTCGAAGTGCTGGACCCGGCAGACGAAGTAGCGCTCGTGTTTTTCACGCGGGACTCCGTCACTCAAGGCGTACGGCAGTCGCCGCGTCCAGACACATGGCCCCAACGCGGCGTCAGCAAGGCCGACTTCCTCCATGAGCTCTCGGCGGGCGGCTTCTTCGTACGCCTCGCCTTCATCCACGCCGCCACCAGGCGTCAACCAGGCGGTCTCACCACTGCCTCGATACTCCCCATCAGACGCCAGGATGAGCAGCAAGCGCTCGTTTTCATCGAGAACCAGTACACGCGCGGTTGGACGCGGAATGCGTTGTTCGGTCACCGACCGATCCTTACCGGCTCGACGGGATACTCGCCTCTGAGGAGCGGTTCAATCAGCCGAGCGAGGTCCCGGGGCACGAAGACCTGCTCCTCTGCGGCCACGATTTCTTCGTGGGTCCACCACCGATGTCCGAGGGTGAGATCCCGCTCTGCGACATCCGGGTTAACGTGTCCGGCCACATCCATGGACTCCACGCGGCAAAGAAACCAGTGCTCCCGCGAATCGACCCACTGATCACCCCAGCGAAACACCATCGAGCGATGCCAGACGCAGGCTTCGAGTTGGGCGTCGAGCAGTCCAACTTCCTCGGCCAGCTCACGCACTGCCGCTTCTTCATGTGTCTCGCCATCCTCGAGGCCTCCACCGGGTGGTAGCCAGAAGGAGGCATCGTCGCCGGGACTGCGGCCCTGGAACAGAAACAAGCGATCGAGAGCGTCAATGAGGAGAACTCTCGCTGAGTGCCGGATGGTGGCTCCGATCATCTGCGACAAACCTCCGCCGCCATGCAATGGCTTACCTCGAAGCCGTTAGCACGATCATCGAGGTGATCACCCAGCCGATCATCGTCAGCATGATCGGCCGGTCCTTGAGCAAGACCTCTTCCGGGCTGCCGCCTTCGTTTCGGGTCAGGGAGATGAACAGGTAGCGGAAGATGCCGTACGCGACGAAAGGGATCGTCAGCATCATCAGGTGGTTCTCCGGCAGCGACTCGGCGGTGAACGTGTACAGGGCATAGGCGATCACCGTCGATGCCGTCACCATGGCAGTCATCTGGTCCAGGAAGGCCGGCGTGTAGAGCGCGAGCACGGCGCGATGGCTTTCCGCACCCTCTGCCAGCAGAGACACCTCGGCACGGCGCTTTGTGATCCCGAGGAACAACGCACCCAAGGCCGTCACGACGTACAACCAGGGCGAGGTCGGCACGTCGACGGCGTAGGCGCCTGCGAGCGCCCGCAGCACGAAGCCGGCGGCAATCGCCATGACATCGAGGATCACCTGGTACTTGAGCACGGTCGTGTAGGAGATCTGCAGGCCGATGTATCCGAGGACGATTGCTCCGGTACGCCAATCGATCAGGAAGGCGACGATGACGCCCACAATGACCATCCCGAGAGCCCAAAACAGCGCCTCTTTCGGGGCCAGCATGCCGGCGGCGATAGGGCGATTGCGCTTCGTCGGGTGCAGGCGGTCCGACTCCACGTCGCGCACATCGTTGACCAGATAGCCGGCGCCGGAGACGGCGCAGAACACGAGCACCGTGAGCGACGCTCGCAGCACAAGGCGGTCCCAGCTCGATACGTCGTCCGGGAACCAGTGCTGGTTGATCGAGAACAGGAACGCCATGAAGACGATGCCGTTCTTCGTCCACTGACGCGGGCGCACGGCCTTCAGGACGTAGCGGAGATGTCGCAGCAGGGAGACCGGCCGGGTGAGTGAAACAGCCCCCGATGCCGGTAGCGATTCTTCAGCCATTACTTCGGATGATACAGGAGTACGACCTAAGGCAAAGTCGATTCACCGTCATCAGGAACGGCAACCCCGGCCGAGCGGGTTCCCAGGAACATCGCCGGCAGCAGCGTCAACAGCAGGACGATCGCCGTCACGAGGAACACTTCCTGGAAGGCGCTGACTTCCAGCCCAACGACTCGATCCTGGAACCCAGGATCGTCGAGCGGGATCAGGCCTGCTTCGGTGTAGAAGCTGCCGAGACCCCGGCTGGTCAGCAGAGCGACGCCGACCAACGCACCCAGGAGTCGCACGACCGTGAGCAGCGACGCCATCGTCGCGCGCTCCTCCTCTGCCGTCTCGTCGAGCGCCGCCGAGTTTATCGGCGCGATCAGGAGGCCGAAGCCCAGGCCCGCGAGCAGCAGAGGTCCCGTCATCGCCACGAAACCGGGGTCCGCCGACCATGTCGACATCAGGAGAAAGCCCACGGCCGCACAGACAAGGCCCGCGGAGGCGCCGTAGCTGGAACCGTAGCGCTGGGCGATCATACCGCCTGCCAGGGCACCGAACGGCAGCGCAACCGTCAGGCGTATGAGGTTGATGCCACCCTGCAGGGCCGAGTCGTGCAGCACAACGTTGGTGAACAGCGGCACGCTCACCATGGCGACGATCAGGGCACCGCCTACGAGGCCGTTCACGGCGAATGCGGCCGAGAGCTTGATGCGCCGGAACATCGGCAGACGCAGGATCGGCAGCGGCGCTCGCACCTGTCTCAGCAGAAAGGCGCCGAAGAAGGCCGCAGCGCCGCCGTACAGCAGCAGCGTCAGCAGCGTGCCTCGCGGCTCAATCGGGTCGTCTGTGAGGGCGATGGTCAGGCAGACGAGGCTCACACCGAGCAACGCTGCGCCGGGTAGGTCCAGGTCCTGGCGCGCAACACGAGGCTCACGCTTCGCCAGGCCCCACATCGCCGCCGCAATCGGCAGGCAGAGGGGGAGGTTGATCCAGAACACCCATCGCCAGCCCAGCAGCTCCGCGATGCCGCCGCCCCACAGGGGTCCCAGCAGTCCACCCGCCTCCGAGGCCGCTGCCATCGCGCCGAGACCCAGCGCGCGCTTGCCCGGCGAGGCGTGCTGCATCACCAGCGCCATCGAAACCGGCACGACGGCGCCGCCGCCGATCGCCTGCACGGCGCGCGCAATCGAGAGCACCGTCAGGCTATCGGAGAGCGCTACCCAGGCCGAGCCGGCACAGAACAGCAGCAGCGCCAGGGCGAAAATACGGCCTCGTCCGAAGGCATCGGCGATGCGGCCCATGAGCGGCATCGCCACGACGTAGCCGAGGATGTAGGCGTTGACGATCCAGGCGGCACGAAAGAACTCGTCCTGGGTCAGGCCGATGTCGTCGATCATGCTCGGCAGCACCGCGACCACCGAGGTCTGGTCGTCGGCCGCGAAGAACACGCCGAGGCCTGCCAGGATTAGTAGCCAGGCGCTGGTATCGCGAAGGTCTGGTAGCCGTGCTGCTCGGATCACTCCGGAGGCATTATCTCCACAGGCTCGTCGTAACGCGAAAGCTCCACCTGGCGCACGACGTCAGGCTCTTCGTCGCTGCTCAACGGCCCGGTCAGACGCACCCGTCGCGGCAGCATGTCGTCGACGCCGATCCAGGCCTCGACTTTGACCTGGTGACCCGCTTCGGCGATACCCAGCGCGTCCTTCAGGGCCCCGGAGTCAATCGTGCCGGTGACCTTGTTGGTCTTGACGCCGTCGACGGTACCGCCGTCGCTGAGAGTTGCGTCCGTCAATCGAGGGAAGCAGGCCTTTGACGAGCGCTGCCGGGTCCGCGAAGTCCCGGATGTTCGTATTGGGCAACTCCTGCCACTGGCGCGTGAACGGGTTCGTCACCCAGGTACGGTCATCGATGCCGATCACCTTGACCGACACGTTGATCCCCACCAGCGTCGGCGTCCACGTCGGCCGCCATGCTGGAGGGCACCTGGATATCGCCCTCGGCGGTGTTCAGGTCGAGGTTCAGCGGCAGCGGCGTCGAGCCGTTCTCGTGCGTCAGGACGAAGTGGAAGCTCGATACGTTGGCCGCCGCTTCCGTCGACTGCTGCAGGAGCTCGTCCGCCGTCAGCTCGCCGCTCGGCGCACCAGACGAGCCCGAGGGCGTCGCCGTTGCTGTGGCCGAACTCCCGGCATCGGAATCCGAGTCGCGCAGCACCAGCAGGGCGACCACGCCAACGCCGATGAGAGCGAACACGAGGACCACGAGTTTCAAAAGAAGTCTCAGCATGCACTCATTATGGCTTGGCACTCGCTTGCCGCGCCCGGCACGGGAGTTGCAGTTACGTTGACTTTGACAGGGGCCGTTTCTATTCTGCTGACATGCCCAAGAGCGCCGCGCGAAGCCGCATCGACGCATTGTTGGTCGAGCGGGGCCTCGTCCAGAGCCGTCAACAAGCCCAGGCCATCCTCCTCGCCGGCGACATCCGCGTCGATGGCGCCACGATCACGCGTCCCGGCGCCATGGTTGCGCCCGGCGCCGCCATCGAGGTGCTGCAGCGGCCGCAGTTCGTCAGCCGCGGCGGCGACAAGATGGCCCACGCCCTCAAGACCTTCGCCATCGACCCTACCGGCCTGACCTGCGTCGACCTCGGCGCGTCCACCGGCGGGTTCACGGACTGCCTGCTGCAGAACGGCGCCAGTCGCGTCTACGCCGTCGACGTGGGCTACGGCATCCTCGACTACACCCTGCGCACCGATGACAGGGTCGTCGTCATGGAGCGCCTCAATGCCCGCGACCTCTCTCCTCTGCCAGAAGCCTGCGACCTTGCCGTGTTCGACCTCTCGTTCATCGGCGTCGAAAAGGTGATTCCGGCCGCCTGCCGTTCCCTCAAGCCCGGCGGTGAGCTGGTCGTCCTCCTCAAGCCCCAGTTCCAGGCCCGACGTGAAGAGGTGGGCAAGAAGGGCGTCGTCAAAGACCCGCTGGTGCACGCCGCCGTTGTCGGCCGCTTCGTGAAGTGGTGCACCGAGAACGGCCTGCGTCTGCTGGGCCTCACGCTCTCACCCGTCATCGGCCCCGCCGGTAACCGCGAGTTCCTGGTGCATCTGCGCATGGAACGTCTACCTGCCGCATCGGAACGGCGCTCAGCATGATCGAAGCCGTCGTCTTCGATATCGATGGCGTGCTCCTGGACTCGCACCGGGCGAACGCCGCCTACTACAGCGGGGTCCTCGCACGTTTCGGCTACCCGCCGGTCTCGGACGCCGAGCTAGCGTATCGGGCACTCCCACACCCTGAGGGAGTCGATCGCGTACCTGACGAAGGCAGACGACGCGACGGTCGCCACGATCTTCGAGGAGATACGCGACCTCGCCGGTTATCCCTACGAGCTGGTGCGCCAACCTGTCGGCTGCCTCGATGTCCTGGAGACGCTGAGCGAGACCTACAAGCTGGGCGTCATGTCCTCCCGCATCATCGAGGGCATCCGGCAGTACCTCGACCTGACCGGCACCCACAAGCGATTCGGCACATTCGTTGGCTATGAGGACAGCACGCATCACAAGCCGCACGCCGAACCGCTGCTTATTGCCTGCGAGCGCCTCGGCGTCGCGCCCGAGCACACGGTGTACGTCGGCGATGCCGCTTCCGACATGACCTGCGCCCGGGCGGCGGGCGCCCACTTCATCGCCTTTGGTGACGCCATCCCCGACGCCGACTTCATAGTCACCTGCTTCAACGACCTCGAAGCTACGATCCTCGGGCTCTCTTCATGAGCGAGGCACGCCTCACGCCTCCGAGCAAGGTCGCCGTTACCTTCAACCCCCACCACGCGGGCGCTCACACGCTGGCCTCCGACCTCGTCGCCGCCATCAAGGCCCGCGGCGTCGACGCCCTGCTCGATGACGAGACCGACGTCTCAGGCGCCCTCAACGGCTCGGACCTCCTGATCTGCCTCGGCGGCGACGGCAGCGTCCTGCGCCACAACCACCGCGCCGTGAACCACGGCATCCCCATCCTCGGCGTCAACCTGGGGCGACTGGGGTTCCTTACGGAGTTCGAGGGCAAACAGGTGCTCGATCACCTCGATGAGATCCTCGGCGGCCAGGGGCGCGTCGAGGAGCGCGCCATGTTGCAGGCGACGATCCAGGGCACCAAAGCCGAGTTCCACGGCCTCAACGAAGCCGTCATCGGCCGCGCCACGCTCAGCCGCGCCATCCAGCTCGCCGTCGACGTCGAAGGCACCCGTATCGCCGACTACCGCTGCGACGGCGTCATCGTCGCCAGCGCCACCGGGAGCACCGCATACGCCCTGTCCGTCGGCGGGCCCATCCTCTACCCCGAATCGACCGACCTCGTTGTCGCGCCGGTCGCCCCCCACCTATCGGCTCAGCACGCCGTCCTCGTCCCCGGCGGCGACACCGTGCGCATCACCCTGGAGCCGAACCAGCAGGCCGTGCTCAGCATCGACGGCTCCTCGGACTACGAGCTGCGCGAAGGCGACGCCGTCCTCCTGCAGACCAGCCCCCACAAAGCCCACTTCCTTCGCTTCAAGCCCCGCACCGACTTCTACGTGCGCATGGCCTCGCAGCTCGGCTGGCATCGCCCCGGTGGCAACGCCCGTCCCCTCCCGCCGGCCGCGGACTAGGCACACGCCCACCGACATCCGTAGCCGAGGTGTCCTCACCTTGGCAGTCGATCTGGCGCTTCGAGCCTACCCTCGACCTGACGGCGGCGAACGATTAGCCAGGTTGAGTTCTCATGCCCAACCGCCGTACATTCGTAGCCTGATGTCCGAACAGATCATCGCGCGCAAGGCCGAGATTCACGATGCGCAGGCGATTCACGACCTGATCAACCTCTACGCCCAGCGAGGCGAGATGCTCCCACGCACCATGGGCGAGGTGTTCGAGAACCTGCGCGACTTCTTCGTTGTGCGGCCCGAAGAGGAGCTCATGGGCTGCGTCGCGCTGCACATCGTCTGGTCCGACCTCGCCGAGGTGAAGTCGCTGGCGGTGCCGGAGGACGTGCAGGCGAAGGGCCTCGGCTCCATCCTGGTGCAAAGGGCGATGGAGGAAGCGCGAGAGATCGGCCTCGAGCGCGTGTTTGCCCTCACCTACCGCCCCACCTTCTTCGAGCGTCTCGGCTTCGTGCAGGCGGACGTGATGACCCTGCCCCGTAAGGTGTGGAACGAGTGCTACCGCTGCCCGAAGTTCCCCAGCTGCAACGAGATCGCGCTGGTCAAGGAGCTGTAGTCCGTCCTTAAGCCCCGTAAGGGCGCAAGGCCTGGGCCCTACGATCGCCCGTTTACGTGCAAGAATCCGATGTGAGTACGGGCACCTGTAGGCGCTTCTGCTCCAACGGAACGCCGCATGTGGATTTGGGTGCTCCTCATCGCCTGTAAACTGAGGCCTGAAGATGCACGAATCGCCTCATAACTAGACAGGCCACCGCATGACCTCCCAGAACCACCCCAAAGTCTTGTCCTCCACGCCCATCTACAAGGGCCGCGTCATCGACGTGCGTGTCGATGAGATCGAGGTGGAACCGGGGCGCGTGTTCAAGCGCGACGTGGTGGCCCATCCCGGCGCCGTCGTGATCATGCCGGTCGACGCCGAGGGCCGCATCCTCTGGATCACCCAGTACCGATACGCCGCCGGCAAGACCCTGCTGGAGCTGCCTGCCGGCACCCTCGAAGCCGGAGAAGCGCCTGCCGAGACGGCACGCCGCGAGATCGTCGAGGAGGTCGGATACGCCGCCGACACGTGGCAGGAGCTCGGAGGGTTTTACAGCGCCCCCGGTTTTTGCTCCGAGTACCTCTACGCCTACCTCGCCACCGACCTGCGCGAGGACTACGCGGACGGCGACGAGGATGAGGACATCGAGGTCCTGCCCCTGACGCTCGAAGAGACCTACGCCCGCCTCGACGCCGGCGAGATCATCGACGCCAAGTCGATAGCGACGCTGATGCTTTACCTGCGCCACAGCGGCCGCTGATTTCTGTAGTGCCCCAGCATGCTGGGGCACTACAGAATGCGCGTGCGTGCCTTAGACTCCCGGCATGACTACCTACGCAGACGTCGTCGCGGCGACCCTCAAGGACGCCGGCATTGAGTACATCTTTGGCGTGCCAGGCTCCCTCAGCTCCGTCGAGCTGATCGAGGCGGCGGGCAAGCAGGGCATTCGCTACATCCTCTGCAGCAACGAGTCATCGGCTGCCGCCATGGCGGGCGTGTACGGCGTGATGAAGAACCGGCCCGGCGTCGTGTCTACCGGCGTCGGGCCCGGCGCCGCCGCGGCCGTGCACGGCGCCGTGCACCTGCAGCTCGAGCGCGCGCCCGTCCTCGTGCTCACGGACCGCTTCAGCGATGCCGACTACCTGCGCCTGCCCCGTCAGCGGGTCGACCAGCCGGCGATGTTCGGTCCGGTCACCAAGGGCAGCTTCACGCTGAGCACGATCGACACCGCCAAGACCCTGCAGCGCGCCATCGACCTCTCGATGGCAGGACGGCAGGGTCCCGTGCACGTCGACCTGCCCTACGACCTCATGCAGGCGGAGGCTTCGGACGCCGACCTGCCAGCGCCACAGAAGACCGAGCGTTTCCTGGCCTCCGCGGGCGCCGACAGTCCCGGCATCCAGGCCCTCGCCGCCGCCATCGAAGGCGCGACCCGGCCCGCGATCGTCGCGGGGTTCCAGATGTCACGCGAGGGTCCTGCGGCGGAAGCAGCCTTCCTTGAGTTCGCCGAGAAGCTCAACGTGCCGGTGTTCAACTCACTCGCCGCCAAGGGCACCTTCCCAGAGAACCATCCGATGGCCGGGGGCACCTTCCGCGGCGTGCCCAGCGAGCGCGCCGTCCTCGACAACGCCGACCTTCTGGTCATGGTCGGCCTCGACCCTATCGAGATCTTCAACTCGAACTGGGCTTACACGGCGCCGGTCGTCACCCTCGACACCGTGCCGGTGACCGAGGGACCCTACCGGCCCGCCATCGAGGTCATCGCCGACCTGGAGCAGGGCCTGCGCACGCTGACGCAGCTCACGACGGCGCACTCCGGCTGGAACCGCGAAGACCTCGATGCCTACCGCAGCCAGCGCGACGCCACGCTGCACAAGACCGGTGACGGCCTCATGCCCGGCGCGGTGATCCGCCTCACGCGAGAACGCCTGCCGGACAACGGCATCCTCACGGTCGACGCGGGCCAGCACAAAGTGGTGACGTCCGACCTCTGGGAGACGCGACGGCCGCGCGGCTTCCACACATCGAGCGGCCTCGGCTCCATGGCGATTTCGCTGCCCGCCGCGCTCGGCGCCAAGCTCTGCGAGCCGGACGCGCCCGTGGTCTGCTTCACGGGCGATGGCGGGCTGCTCATGCGCCTGGGCGACCTCGAAACCGCCGTGCGGGAGCGGTTGCCCATCGTCGTCGTCGTGTTCAACGACCGCGCCCTGAACATGATCAAGCTGCAGCAGGACCGTCGCGGCTTCACCCGCAACGGCACCGCCTTCGCGGCGAGCACGGACTTCGCGGCCATCGCGCGTGGCTTCGGCTTCGAGGCGTCGCGGGTGCAGGACGAGGCGTCGCTGGACGCCGCGCTGGCCACTGCGGTCGCCTCGGGCAAGCCCTGGCTGATCGAGGCGATGGTTAACCCTGAGGGGTATGTTTAACCCCATCGTGTAGCTCATAGTCGGCCACGCCCATAATCTCTCAGTTGAGTAGCTCTCGGTAGGCATAGCCGCGTCCGATAATCAACTTGTGAATCATTACCAGGTTCAACACTGGTTGATTGGCCTATTGATCCTGGGAGTTGCCTACCCCGTCGTCTTCTCACTACCGGGACTGAGTGCCGACTCGAAGTTGGTGCTAAGCGATATCGCTGCCTTCGGGTCGGCGGCCATCGGCGCGACTGCGGCAACGGTCGCAGGGCTTCGCAAGACGCAGTTCCGGATAGCGTGGCGCTGGATTGCGGCCGGGCTCTGGCTCTGGGCGCTCGGCGAAGGGACATGGGCCTGGGTCGAGGTCGTCCAGGACAGCCAGCCCTTCCCGTCCCTGGCCGATGCCTTCTACGTCCCCGCCTACATCGGCCTCCTCGTCGGGGTGCTGATGCTATCGAAAACCTCGACGATGTGGACGCGAGCCCGGGCGATCATGGACGCGTTGCTGTTCACCTTCGCCGCGGCCGTGCCGCTGTGGCGACACGTGCTGCTGCCGATCTTCCAGGACCCCGCGTCAGACATCCTCGAACAGGGCCTCGCCGTCTTCTATCCCGTCGGGGACCTCGTGCTTCTGCTAGCCCTCGGCATCCTGGTAGCCCGCCAGTTCCCATTGAGTCGAAGAGCGCTGCTCGTCTTCGCCGTGGGCCTCGCTGCCTCTCTTGCCGCCGACATTGGTTTCGCCGTCGTTGGCGACAGTTACGAAGCGGGATCTCTCATTGACTTCCTCTGGTTTGCCAGCTTCCTGATCATGGCAGCCGCAGCCATCATGGAGCTGGGGGACGAGGTCGAGGCGCAACAAGCCCCGACGCTCGGGGTCTGGCAGAACGCTTTGCCGGTTCTGACGTTGGTGCCACTGGCCATCTGGGCCGTTTACTCCGAATACACCGGCAACCTGGACGACAGCGTGACGCCCCTGCTCCTTGGCCTCTACGGCATCGGCCTGGCCATGCGGCAGGTCGTCGAGATCTTCGACTTTCGCGCAATCCACGGCGACCTCGAAGCTGCCCATGACAAGCTCGGTGGCCTTTACGGGGAGCTTCAGGTCGCCCTCGTGGCGGAGACGGAGCTCGCCCGCCGCGACCAACTTACGGGTCAGCTCAACCGCCAGGGCATCATGGACGAGCTCGATAGCATGGTCACGGCAGCAGCGCCGTTCTCCCTCGCGATGGCCGACCTGGACGGACTGAAAGCGATCAACGACGCGTACGGGCACAGCGCCGGCGACGCGGTGATGAAGCAATTCGCCGCACTCACGGCCGCAGTCCCGGACTCTCAGCTCGGCCGCTACGGCGGCGACGAGTTCGTCCTCCTGACCATGAGCCCCGTCCGGGAGCAACTGGAAGGCGACCTCGATGCTGTCAGGAAGGGTCTGCGGGACTTCGTTACCACGGAGATCGACCGCAGCGCCTCCTGCTCAGCGAGCTTCGGCGTCGCGTACTACCCGGAGGACGGCGACACGATCTCGGAGCTACTATCGACCGCCGACAGCCGGATGTACGAGGAGAAGCAGACCAAGCACTCTGCCCGTCTGCGTGACATCTACCGAAAGACGATCGATGCCACGCCACCGACACCACAAACGCAGGAAGGTTCGATAGTGCCCCACATCGACCTGCGACAACTGGAGAAGGCGCTCGCCGGCGACCAGTTCGAGGTCTACTTCCAGCCCATCACCCAGTTCCCGACTGGGAACCAGGTTGGCTTCGAGGCGCTGGTGCGGTGGCGACATCCGACGGCGGGCATCCTGACCGCCGGCCAGTTCATCTCCGTAGCCGAGCGCTCGGCGTTCATTCATCGTCTTGGGGCGAGGGTCCTGCTCACCTCGTGCCAACAGGTGGCCTCATGGCTCAACGGCAGCCCTTACCTGCGCGATGCCTTTGTCAGCGTCAACGTTTCTGCCAGGCAGATCCGGCGCGCCTTCATCCAGGAGGTGTTCTCCTCTCTGGAGGTCTCGCATCTCCACCCTGGCTCCCTCGTGCTCGAGATTACCGAGAGCGCCGTGCTCAGCAACTCTCGCTACGCCTTCGAGCTCCTGGCCGCGCTGCAGGGCATCGGTGTCAAGATTGCCCTCGATGACTTCGGGCTCGGGTACTCATCGATCAACTACCTGCGGAGCTTCCCCTTCGACATCGTCAAGCTGGACCCGACGTTTGTCCGTGGCGTCGTCGAGAACGGACGCGAGCGCACCATGGTCGCCGGCATCATCGACATGGCGCACGGTCTTGGCGCCCGTATCGTTGCCGAAGGCATCGAAACGTCCACAGACCTCGAGGCGCTGACGGAGCTGGACTTCGATTACGCCCAGGGCTATCTCTTCGGCCATGCCGTTCCGGGCCTCCCGGCGCTGCCATCCGCCACGAGCCTCGACTTCAGCTCCGCAGCCTGACCTGGGATGCGAAACGCAACCTCCGGCGGGCCATAAGGCGGTGCCTCGCTTAGAATCAGCGGGGCTCTATGCCCTTTATGCACTCACGTCCTTATGCACTTCGAAGGAGTCACTCCATGTACGATCTTTCCGGCAAGGTAGCGTCTGGTAACCGGCGCAGGTGGGCGCCGCGGCATGGGGCGGGCGATTGCGACCCGGCTGGCGCGTGAAGGCGCCGACGTTGTGGTCACCGACATCATGAAGCCGCCGCACCCCGACGACGTGGACCAGGACTGGCACGGCATTGACAGCGTCGTCGCCGAGATCGAGGCGATGGGGCGGCGCGCTATCGGCCTGTACTCCGACATCACGGACGTGTCGCAGGTGCAGGAGATGGTCGAGCGCACGGTAAACAACCTGGGCAAAATCGACATCTTCGTCGCCAATGCCGGCTCGGAGCCCGGCGGCGACCGGCGCCTGATCATCGACGTCGAGGACGACGCCTTCGACCTCGTGCAGCGGGTGAACGTCAAGGGCACCTTCATGTGCCTGCGAGAGGTCTGCCGCCACATGGTCGCCCGCGGCGGCCCCGGCAAGATCGTCACGATTTCGAGCCGGGCCGGTAAGCAGGGCACGGCCCGTTACGGCCCCTACTGCGCCTCCAAGTTCGCGATCATCGGCCTTACAGAGACGCTGGCCCTGGAGATGGCGCCGTACAAGGTCAACGTCAACGCGATCTGCCCCGGCCTGGTGGACACGGAGCGCGTGTACCACATCGCCGATGCACTGCGCCCGGAAGACGTCAGCGCCGACGAGTACCGCAAGAGCATGCTGGAGGACCGCGCGCGGATCATCCCCCTCGGGCGTGCGGCCGTTGCCGACGACATCGCCAACACGGCCGCGTTCCTCGCCTCAGACCAGTCGGACTACCTGACCGGCCTCTCGATCAGCGTGTCGGGCGGCAACGGGATGAACGTAGGGGCAGCGACGCGAGATCGACTAAGCAGGTGCCCATACCTCGCTAGTGGATGCGCGAAGCTGCGCCTCTCACCCATCGAGACGCTGTAGGGGCGCACGGCCGTGCGCCCCTACGAGGCATCGAGTCACTCGGACGGCCCCGTGCACGATGCGGGCGCGTCGTGCGGCGGCGCTACGGGTGTGTGCGCGGTGGAAGGGCGCGAGATGCTCCGATCGCATCAGCGCGTGATAATCTGAGAACACCTGCAAATTGCCGAGTAGTGTAACGGTAGCACAGGAGCCTTTGGAGCTTCTTGTCCAGGTTCGAATCCTGGCTCGGCAGCCAACCTCTCTTCCGCCATAGCTTTCGACCGCACAAGGCCGCCATCCTTCATCATTGCAATCGATTCCGCATCGCCTTAGGATTTGCTTAATATCGTGCGGCGATAGCTGAGGATTTGCTGAATCTATCGCGCGCGATTGACAGTATCCGGAAGAGGGTTGACCTCCTCTTCGGACTTCTTACCAACGACTCTCACAGGAGAGTACCGGCTGAGGCTGGCTTGTTGACTCCCGCCGGAGCTCGCCACGGCCTGCAGCGTGATCGGATGCATGTGCGTGCGCCGGTCGCGTCTAACGGGGCCACTACGATTGCAACCTGCACCACCGACTAGCTACCTGCAGCGTGCCCGAGCGGGGTTGCAGCAGGCCACCACCGGCGCCCTCGGCGGCAACGTCAACTCTACGGAAATCGCCCACTACCTCCTGGCGGTCCTGGTCGGCCTCTTCGCCGGCGCGGCCGCGATCTTCTTTCGGGAGCTAATCACCGCCTTCGACACGGTGTTCTACGACTGGATCGCCGGCGTCATCGGCGAAGCGGGCACATGGCCTGCGATCTTCATCCCTGCCCTCGGCGGGCTCATCGTTGGGCCCCTGATCTACTTCCTCGCCCGCGAAGCCAAGGGGCACGGCGTGCCCGAAGTCATGCTCGCGGTCGAGAAGCAGGGCGGGCGGATCCGGCCCCGCGTTGCCGCCGTGAAGGCTTTTGCGTCGGCGATCACGATTAGCTCCGGCGGCTCGGTTGGGCGCGAAGGCCCGATCGTGCAGGTCGCCTCGGCCGTCGCGTCGACCATCGGGCAGACGTTCAAGCTGCCGGACGACAGCATCAGGCTGCTCGTGGCGGCAGGCGCGGCAGGTGGCATTTCGGCGACGTTCAATGCCCCGATCGCCGGCGTCTTCTTCGCGCTCGAGGTGATCCTGCGCCACTTCAACGTGCGCAACTTCGCCCTCGTCGTCATCAGCTCGGTGGTTGCGGCCGCCGTGGGTCACGCCTACTTCGGCGACGACCCCGCCTTCGCCGTGCCCGCTTACGAGCTGGAAAGCGTGGCCGAGTTCCCGCTGTATCTCCTGCTGGGCGTGCTTGCGGCGATTGCGGCCGTCGTCTTCGTGCGCACGCTGTACTGGACCGAGGACCGCTTCGAGGCCATCGGCGTGCCGGACTGGACGAAGGCGGCGATGGGCGGGCTCTGCGTCGGGCTCATGGGCCTCTGGTACATCGAGCTGCTCGGCACAGGCTACGGCACAGGTCCGGGGCAGTTCGCGATCCCGTCGGTGCTCGTGGGCGAGGTCGCGCTGGGCTCCCTGCTGCTGCTATGTGTGCTCAAGATCGTCGCGACCTCCGTGACCGTGGGCTCCGGCGGCTCAGGCGGCGTGTTCGCGCCGTCGTTGTTCATCGGCGCCATGCTCGGCGGCGCCTTCGGTGAGGTCGCGAACTCGCTCTTCCCCGGCATCGCACCCTCGGGGGCGTATGCAACGGTCGGCATGGCCGCGGTGTTCGCGGGCGGCGCGAGGGCGCCCATGACGGCGATCCTGATCCTGTTCGAGCTCACGCGCGACTATTCGATCATCCTGCCGCTCATGGCCGCGGTCGTCACCGCGACGGCGCTCTCGCGGGCGATGATGAAGGAGAGCATCTACTCCCTGAAGCTGCGCCGTCGCGGCATCCTCCTGCCGGAGTCGCGTCACGGCCCCGTGCTCGCTTCAGTGCCGGTGGGCACCGCGATGCGCCGAGGCCAGGTGACGCTGCCCGCGACAGCACCGGCCCGCAAGCTCGTCGAGGCGTTCGGCACGAACGGCACGCGCCAGTCCGCCGTCGTCCTCCTGGACGATTCGGGGCACATCAAGGCGATCGCAACGACGAGCGACTTCACCCACGCCCTCGAAGCCGGCACCGACCTCGACGAGGCATGCGCGCTCGACATCGCCACGCAGAACCCGGTGACCATCTATCCCGACCAGAGCCTGGACGAGGCCGTGCGGCGGATGAGCCTGAACTCTCTGCGTCAGCTCCCGGTGGTCAGCCGCGCCGATTCCGGGCAGCTCCTCGGCATGCTGGGCAGAAGCGACGTATTCGCGGCCTACGCGCTGCAAGCCCAGGCAGACGACGACAGCGGCGAGAGCCTTTCGAATTTCTCCGGCATCGAGGCGTACGGACACCAGGTGCTCGGCATTACGATTGCACCGGAGTCGGCGATCGTCGGCAAGGCGATCAACCAGCTCAACCTGCCCAGCGACTGCCTGGTCGCGACGGTCATCCGCCGGGGCGAGGCGGTGATCCCAAGGGGACCGACGCGCCTGGCGGCCAACGACTGGCTCCTGATCATCGCAGCGCCGGAGCGCCACGACGACATCCAGGCAGCCCTGCGCGCCGCGACCACCGCAACGCCGCCCGTGGTCAGCTTGAGCGGAAGCTAGTTCGTTCGGTACAATCACCAGGCATTCCCCGGTAGCTCAGTTGGTAGAGCGGGTGACTGTTAATCACCATGTCGTTGGTTCGAGTCCAGCCCGGGGAGCCATTTCTAACTTTCGAGCGCCGCCAGCCGGCGCTCTTTTATGTCTGGCCCCCAGCGTCGTAGCATGGCGGCGATGAACCATCGGCTCCGCGGCACCCTGCAGCTCGACTTCGACGGCACCCTGGCAGAGGGCGACGTGAGCACGGGCATCCTGTCGCGCTTCCTCGGTCCCGAGTGGGAGGAGCGCGTCGAGGCGGCGAGCCGGGCGCTCAAGGCAGACCCCGATAGCCCGGCGCTGGTCGAGACCATGACAGCAGGCTTCGCGGGGCTCACCGGCGACCCGGAAGAGTACCTGCGCTACGCCCGCGAGCACCACCCGGCCCGGCCGGGCCTGCCCGAGCTGATCGAGAGCGCCGAGCGGCTTGGGCTCGAATGCCACGTGGTCTCCAACGGCTTCGAGTTCTACATCCGGGACTACCTGCGTGCGGCGGGCGTGGACGGGCGGGTCGAGGTGCACACGGGCGCCGTTTCGGCGAACGGCGGTCTCGTGTACCTGGGGCCGGAGGGGCTGCCCTCACGAGGCCGGTTCAAGCTGACGTGGGCAGAGCACTTCCTCAGGCGACAGGACCTGCTGGTGTATGTCGGGGATGGCTCATCGGACGTTGCGCCGGCCCAGCTTGCGAGCGTCGTCTTCGCCCGCGACAGCCTGCTCACGCGCCTGCCGGCCACGTATCAAGGCACGGTAAGGCCCTTCGAGACGCTGCACGACGTGGCGCGGGAGCTGGAAGACTACATCTCGTCGAAGGGAAGCAGGTAAACCCCGGCCATCGCCGCATAGATCGCGAGCGTGAGCCAGGGGCTGACGAGGGCCAGCGGTATGCCGATGCCGTATAGCAACGGCCCCGGAATGAAGCGCACGGTGCGAGTGTGTACCCGCGCATTGCTGACGTGACGGTCGATCAGGCGGCGTCCACGCGCGGCGTAGAACCAGAGGGCGTTGAAGCAGCAAGCCGTGGCAGCGAAGGTGCCACCGTAGAACATCGTGGCGACCACCCGGCTGTCACCACCGACTTCCAGATACTCCGCGAGCACTGCCGTCGAGAAAGGCACGGAGGCAATCGACAGCAGGAGGAGCAGGTTGAGGCCCTCCAGGATGTGGTTAGAGCGTTCGATGTCCTTGAACATCGCGTGGTGGTTCATCCACATGATGCCGACAGTGACGAAGCTGATGACGAAGTCGACAAAGGAGGGCCACTCGTCCAGCAATGCTCGGCCGAGACTCGCGTTGCCCTCTACGTGTGGCACCGCGACATCGAGTACGAGAAGGGTAATGGCGATGGCGATTACGCCGTCGCTGAACGCCTCGATCCGTCCCGTGTCGTGGTGATGGTCGAGCTCCTGATCTTCCTCAAGCAAGCCCGGTCTCCCTTCGGGGTGCTTGTGTCGCTTCCCGGCAGCGAGTCGACCAAGCCGAGTTCTCGCGGTGCGCCGGCGGCGCCGGGCTCTTCGCGCGAGATGCCGGTACGCTCGCTGAATCGCTGCCTGGTCGCTCCAACACCGTTAGGCACCACATTGGGCGGATGATAGCCCGTCAGGCCAGCTAGGTGCGATGTCGCGGCTAGCACGGGACCCGTGCTACACGGGACTCGTGTAAAATAGGTCTGTCATGACGAACATCACACTGACTATCGATGAAGACGTGCTACACCGCGCCCGGATTCGCGCGATTGAGCAGCATACGTCCGTCAATGCTGTGGTGAGAGAGTTCCTCGAGGCGTACGCCGGTGAAGACAAGCAGAAAGTGGCGGTCCAGGAATTCTTGAGGCTGGCGAAACAGAGCCATGCATCAAGCGGCCCAGAGGGACGTACCTGGAAGCGCGAGGACATCTACGAGGACCGGCTTGGACGCTTCGGCTCGCAGTAGGACTTTCTTCGACACAAACGTCCTCGTATACGCGTTCGACGACAGCGAGCCCGCCAAGCAGCAGCGGGCGGCGGAGCTCCTTGTCGAATTCGCCGGTTCGATTGTCCTCAGCAGTCAGGTTCTCGGCGAGTTCTACTGGGTAACAACGAGAAAGATGGCCACACCACTAGCGGCGAACGCGGCGCGCGAGGCGGTTAGTCGCATGAGCCGGCTGTTCATCGTTCCGGTCGACAGTGACCTTGTCGAGAATGCGATCCGACTTGGCGAGTCGGCATCGTTAGCCTACTGGGACGCGCTCATCGTCAAGGCCGCGTCCACTTCAGGGTGCCATCGCCTGCTCACGGAGGATCTCAATCACGGCCAGGTCATCGACGGCGTACAGATCGAGAACCCGTTCCTGGGCCTCTGAGGTGTCCCTTTGGGGGCCCTCAACTCAGCGGCGAGCCATCGCAACTCTGATCCGACGTTCCAGGCCTGATAAGAACTGGTTCAGCTGAGCACTGGAGGTGGTTTCGATCGCCTCCTGAAGCCGGTCACGCGCCTCGGCTTGCCTGCCGGTCTTGTGGAGGCTGCTCGCAAGCCATGCAAGACATTCGGCGCGCTGCTCGACCGCCAGACCAGCCTGCAATGCCGCCTCGTAGTGGGGTATCGCCTCGGCCTCGCGGGAGTTGTTGTCATGAAAGACTGCCAACTCGAAGTGCGCCAGACTCTGCTGATCGAGGCTTGTCGCGGCTGCCACCCGGGCCTCCAGCTCTCTACGACTGCGACGGGGCTTCCTGTTCACGTCGGACGTAGGATACTTGCCCGCTGGTCTGTCGGCACGTCCTGCAGGTCGCAAAAGGGCTTTGATCCCGGAAGTGCGCCAACTTCCTTAAGGCGGGATCGATGCTTCCTGCGTCAGCATGACACGAGGGCGGGAGTGGGTGAGGAACGCTTTGCGTCAGCTTTCGGCCGAGGGCAGATTGCTCATGCTTATCTGCCCTCGAGGCGGTCGCACTGACCTACGCCTCGTTCTGAGCGTGGCACTGGCTAAGGCGGGAGTGCTAGTACTTGGAGACGTTGAGCTCCTCGATCGTGCCGTCGACCATGTAGACGACGCGCTCGCAGATGTTCGTCACGCGGTCGGCGATGCGCTCGAGGTTGTGGGCGATCCAGGTGACGTGCGTGGCGCGCTCGATCGTCTTGGGGTCGTTGAGCATGTAGACGAGGAGCTCGCGGTACACCTGGTCGTACAGGGCGTCGACCTCGTCGTCCTCGTCGCAGGTGAAGCGCGCGAGCTCGACGTTGCGGTGCTTGAACGCCTCGATGGCCTTGCGCAACATCGCGATCGCCTTCTCGGCCATGCGCGGGATATCGATGTACGGCTTCAGCGGCACGTCGTCCGCCAGCATGATCGAGACCTTGGCGATGCCCTCGGCGTGGTCACCCATGCGCTCGAGGTCGGTGATGATGTGGAGGATGGCGACGATGGTGCGGAGGTCACGGGCGATCGGCTGCTGCGTGGCGAGGAGGTCGATGCACTTCTCCTCTGTGTCGTAGCGGCGGCGGTTGATCTCCATGTCTTCGACGATGATCTGACGCGCCAGCTCGACGTCGCGGTTGCGCAGCGAGGTGATCGAGCGCTCGATGGCGCGTTCCACCATCCCGGCGATCACGAGCATGTCTTCTTCTATTTCGCGGAGCTGGCGTTCAAACGTGCTGCGTGTCGTCATGTCGGCTTCCTTCAGCGAGATCCTGGCCACTGAGCGTAAGGCATACCAGGAAAAATGAATAGGAGTGAGCCTGCACCCCACGGTGCCCCGCGAGCGT
This sequence comes from uncultured Chloroflexia bacterium, assembly GCA_963768705.1. Classification (GTDB taxonomy): domain Bacteria; phylum Chloroflexota; class Dehalococcoidia; order DSTF01; family WHTK01; genus WHTK01. The sequence goes on along the minus strand of CAVYJE010000025.1, from coordinate 116,926 downwards.
TGAACCCCTGGACGGCAGCCTTAGCCGAAGCGGCCGGTGATGTAGTCCTCCGTGCGCTTGTCCTTCGGGTTGGTGAAGATGTCGCGCGTGACGCCGAACTCGACCATCTCCCCGATGCGCTCCTCGGCCGCAAGCATGAAGGCCGTCCAATGGCTGACGCGGGCTGCCTGCTGCATGTTGTGGGTGACGATGGCGATCGTGTAGTTCTTCGCGAGCTCGCTGCATCAGCTCCTCGATGCGCAGGGTGGCGATCGGGTCGAGGGCGGAGCAGGGCTCGTCCATGAGGATGACCTCCGGCTGCACGGCCAGCACTCGGGCGATGCAGAGACGCTGCTGCTGACCACCGGAGAGCGCCGTTCCGGGCGTATCGAGCTTGTCCTTGACTTCGTCCCAGATCGCGGCCTGCCGTAGCGAGCGCTCCACGAGGTCGTCGATCTCGTTGCGCTTGGCGAGACCGAGACGGCGAGGGCCGAAGGCGACGTTGTCCTTGATCGACATCGGGAAGGGGTTTGGCTTCTGGAACACCATGCCCACGCGGCGGCGAATCTGGACCGGGTCCACGGCCTTGCTGAGGATATCGACGCCGTCCAGGTAGATCTGTCCCTCCACCCGCGCAGCCGGGATCAGGTCGTTCATGCGGTTGAGGCACCGCAGCAGCGTGCTCTTGCCACAACCGGAGGGGCCAATCAGCGCGGTGACCTGGTTCTTGTACACGTCCATGCTCACGGCGTTCACGGCCTTGTTGGTGCCGTAGAACACGCTGACGTTTTCCAGCCGGAGCATGGTCGCGCGGTCGCTGGTCGAGGGAAGACCGGGCGCATTGTCCTCATCCGGGAGGACCGGAATCTCCGTCGGGACATGCCGCTGGGCCTCGGTTGTCGTCATCGTCTTCTCGGTATCTTGCACAGCTAGTTCCTCCTCGCCCCGGTCGCCTGCTCGGATCTTATATCGCAGTAGCAGAGCCGAGACGTTAAATATGAGCACGATGGTCAGCAGCACGAGGCCGATGGCCCACTTGCGTTCTTCAGCCGTCCCCAGTCCTTCCGTGATACGGAAGTAGAGCTCAAATGAGAGCGATCTGGGCTCGCTCGCTGACTACTGCTTCCGGCCCCAGAGGCACGTTAGTGGCGGCGATGGCGCCTACGATAAGAATAGGCGCTGTTTCGCCGGCGGCGCGACTGATCGCCAGCAGGGTGCCGGTGATGATGCCGGGGAGGGCCTGGGCAGCACGATCAGCATGTCGTACGGAGCTTCGAGACGCCAACGGCGAGCGAACCTTCCCGCAGGCCCTGCGGTACGGCTGCCAGCGACTCACGAGAACTGGTGATGATGATCGCCAGCGCCTGCATGGCAAGCGTGGCCGAGGCCACCCAGAGCGCCTTATCCGTGTTGATGACGTCGAAGAAGAAGGCGGCGCCGAACAGGCCGTAGACGATCGACGGCACGCCGGCGAGGTTGATGATCGTGAGGTTGATCATGCGTAGCAGGCGCCCCTGCCTCGCATATTCGTCGAGGTAGATGGCGCAGAGCACGCCGGTGGGCACGGCAAAGAGCGTCACGAGGATCAGCGAGTACATCGTGAGGACGATGACCGGCCAGATGCCACCCTCTCGGCCACCGCGCAGAGGTCCGCTGGTAATGAACTCCCAGTTGATACCGTCGGCACCCTGGGCGATCGATGTAAATCGCCGACGATGAACACGGGCACAATGACGACGATCGTCGTCAGCAGGGTGAGGGAGAAGAAGCCTCGCTGCAGCAGGCTCAGGCGCTTGTCGCGTGGGGACTGGTGCAAGCATCGTCATCGCGCGAACCTCTTTCGTTGGCGTTCGAGGACGATATCTGCGAGATAGGTCGTGACGAACGTGATGAAGAAGAGCACGGCGCCCGTCATATAGAGCGCCGGCCTGATCAGCGATGCGTCAGTAGCGTTTCCGAAACCGGCGGCGATCGTGGCGGTCATCGGCCGCATCGATTCCGTCGGGCTCAACTCAGGCTGCTGTTGCCGCCCGCGAGGACGAGCACGACCATCGTCTCGCCGATAGCGCGGGTCATGCCCAGCATGATCGCGGCCGTAATGCCGGATATGGCTGCGGGGACGATAACGTAGATGATGGCCTGCATCTTGTTGCAGCCCAGGGCGTATGCGTTCTCTTTGAAGTCCACCGGGACCGCCTGCAGCGCATCGTCCGAGATCGAGATGATCAGCGGCACGGCAACGAATGACACGACGATACCGGCGGTAACGCCCGAGAGTCCGCCGGCGCCCCAGCCGAAGTGGTCCTGGATCATCGGCACGAGCAGGGCGAGGCCGATGAAGGCGACGATTACGGTGGGCACGCCGGCCAGAAGCTCCGCCAGTCGACTTGATGATGAGGCGCGCCTTCGGCGGCGCCAGCTCAGAAATGAAGATAGCCGTCAGGAGTCCCAACGGCACGCCAATGATTGTGGTGACAACGGTGACCCAGAACGTAGCCATCAGTGGCGGCAGAATGCCGAACTTGAAGGCGTCCGGGTCTGTGGTGTTGGTCGTGATCGCGTTCTGGGCCGTGAGGAACTTATCGATCGGGTAGTCCAACTCGAAGAAAAGACGAAGCCCCTGGCGCGCCAGGAGCACAAGGATGCCGATCAAGAGGGCGATTGTGAAAATGCCGGTGCTCTTGATCAGCAGCTCGATGGGTGCCTCCAGCATTGCGCCTGTGCGCCGCCGGAGAATCGCTTTCCCGATATCCCCTACTGGCTGTTGCGAAGTTATAGCCATCCGCTTTGCTACCCCGCCTGTCTCAAGTTTCGTATCAACCTAAAGGCTGTGGAGGTGGGAGGTCCATAGAGGACTCCCACCTCCAGCAGCTTGGTTCCGAAGTAGCCTACTCAGTCGGGCCGACGGGGAGGAAGCCAAGCCCCTCGCCGATAGCCTGACCTGCCGGGCTCAGGGCGTTAGCCACGAAGGCGCCAATCGCCTTGTTGTCGTTCTTCGCCGGGTCGCCGTTGGTGTAGTAGAACAGACCGCGGGCAATCGGGTAGGTACCATCTTCCACTGTCGCAGCAGACGGCTCCACCGCGGCACCCGTGCCGGACACCTTCAGGACCTTGACGCTGCCTTCGGGAATCTCGGACAGGTTGCCGAGGCCGGCGTAGAAGATGCCGTCGGGGTCACCGGCAACCGCAGAGAGACCAGCCGGCGCGCTCGCCTGCTTGTTCACGTTGTCCGCGTAGGCAGACTCCTTACCGAGGACCTTCTGGATGACGTCCTCTTCCATGTAGGCGAAGGTGCCGGACTCTTCGTTACGTGTGTAGACCGTAATGTCCGCGTCATCGCCACCGACTTCAGACCAGTTGGTGATCTCGCCGGCGAAGATCTTTGCTACCTGCTCCTCAGTGAGCTCGGTGATCTTGTTCTTTGGGTTCACGACGACGGCGAGAGCGTCACGCAGGATGGTCGTCTCGAACGGGTCGAGGCCCGCGGCCTTGGCCTGGTCGATTTCGTCCTGCTTGATCTGGCGGCTCGCCTGAGCGATGTCGACTTCCTTGTTGATGAAGGCGGTGATGCCTGCACCGGAACCGAGACCGCTCGGCGGGTTCACCTTGGCCTCCGGGTAGGCGGCCTCGAACTCGGGAATGAGCTCCAGCGTGAACGGCTGGACCGTGCTGGAGCCTTCGAGTGAAACGGTGCCGGATACGTCCGACGCCTCAGGGGTGGGCTGAGCGGTGGAGCCGCCAGCCGTGCTACCGGTGATGGGCAGGAAACCGAGTTCCTCACCGATGGCCTGGCCGTCTGCGCTGAGCGCGAAGTCGACGAAGGCGCCAATGGCCTTGTTGTCGTTCTTCGACGGGTCGCCGTCAGTGTAGTAGAAGAGACCTCGGGAAATCGGGTAGGTACCGTCAGCAACGGTGGCCTCGGAGGGCTCCACTGCGGCACCCGTACCCGCGACCTTGAGGACCTTGACGCTGCCTTCCGGAATCTCTGACAGGTTGCCGAGACCGGCGTAGAAGATGCCGTCCTCGTCACCGGCGACTGCCGAGAGACCAGCCGGCGCGCTCGCCTGCTTGTTCACGTTGTCCGCGTAGGCGGACTCCTTACCCAGAATCTTCTGGATAACGTCCTCTTCCATGTAGGCGAAGGTGCCGGACTCTTCGTTACGGGTGTAGACCGTGATGTCCGCGTCGTCGCCGCCCACTTCAGACCAGTTCGTGATCTCGCCGGCGAAGATCTTTGCAACCTCTTCTTCGGTCAGGTCAGCGACCTTGTTCTTGGGGTTGACGACGATGGCCAGGGCATCCTTCAGGATCGTGGTTTCGAACGGGTCGAGGCCGCCGGCCTTGGCCTGGTCGATTTCGTCCTGCTTGATCTGGCGACTCGCCTGAGCGATGTCGACTTCTTTGTTGATGAAGGCGGTGATGCCGGCACCGGAACCCAGACCGCTTGGCGGGTTAACCTTCACATCCGGGTAAGCCTTCTGGAATTCAGGAATGAGTTCCAGCGTGAACGGCTGGACCGTGCTCGAACCTTCGATAGTTACGGTGCCAGATACGCTGGCTCCCGAGCTGCCTCCACTCGCCGTCGTGGCGGTGGCCGCTCCGGTACTGCCACTGTCGTCGTCGTCATCGCCACAGCCAACGGCCAGGACGAAGATGGACGCGATCAGGAACAGGACCGAAGCAAGGCGGATGGATTTACTAAGTTTCATGATCCTCCCCTATTGGTTCCTTCCTTCACTAACACTTCAAAGGCTAGGTAGCCTGGTTTAACGGCTTGTTAACGGCCATCAACGCAGCGTAAAAAGCTCGGCCCCGGCCGAGATACCGAACGACGGCGATAGGTGGGATAAATCGTTGAGGGAGCGCAGGGCGTACTGGCCCTCACGCCAACGCACGATGGACAAGGACGTGTGCTCCGCGGCGAAGAACTGGTCCGCGGGGACGCTCAGGAGCATGCTCAGGTAGGCGTTGATCACGCTGGCGTGGGTGACGACGACGACGCGCCTGGCGGGATTGATCGCCAGGACGCGCTCGATGGCCTGGACGGCGCGGCGGCGGAACTGCTTGCCGCACTCGAAGCCCGGCAGGCTGTCCCAGCGTGGCATCTCGACGAAGCGGTCGGCGTAGCGCAGCGGCGGCTCCTCGGCGTCCACCCCACCGGCGTCGAACTCGATGTCGGCGAGAGCGTCCAGGACGTGGAGGGCACGGCTGGAAACGCAGGCCAGTACCCGGGCGGTCTGCTGGGCGCGGCGCTCCGGTGCGCAGTAGACGGCTTCGAACCAGGTGTCGCTCAGACGCGCGGCCAGGCGCTCGGCTTGCTCCAGGCCGGTGCAGCTCAGCATCGGGTCGTTGCCCTGGCTGTGGGCGGCTTCGGCGTGACGGACGAGCAGCAGCTCGCCGGCGTCCTCACCGTGCAGCCTGAGGAGCTCGTCGAGCTCGTCCTCAATGGCTTGACGCCTGGTCTCCGCGGTTTTCGTATCGGTGGTCAATTCGATGCCTCGATTCCGGCTCTGGATCGGCGGTCGGCCATCGATTTCGGGCGCAGTGGGAGGCTCACGCAGCCTGCTACGAGCCGCTCTGAACCCTGGACCTGAAGTCTGCCCCTGAAGCTGTGAGAGCCAATCGCCAGTCGAATCACTTGCAAGGAGCGTAGGAGGCGGCGATTAAGACCGGTTTAACCGTCGTAAACGCCCGGTAAATGTTGGCGACCGGTATCGGCTCGGGTGGTGTGGGTCTTAGCCGGCGGCGGGGACGATTTCGGAGACGGGCACGGTGATCGTGAAGGTGGAGCCTTCGCCCGGTGTGCTCTCGACCCGGACGCGGCCGCCCTGGGCCTCGACGGCGTGCTTCACCAGGGCGAGGCCGAGGCCGCTGCCGACGCTGGCGCGCGAATGGTCTGCCTTGTAGAAGCGCTCGAAGATGCGCGGAAGCTCATCGCTGCCGATGCCGATGCCGGTGTCGCTGACCACGATCTCGATCTCGCGCTGCTTGCGCTCGCCGGCGATCCTGACGCTGCCGCCGGCGGGCGTGAACTTGATGGCGTTCTGCACGAGGTTGATCACGGCGCGCTCCAGGCGCGAGGCATCGAGGTCGCAGACACCCAGGTCGCGGTCCTCGAGGAGCAGGGTGACTTCGGCGCGCTCTGCCTGCGAGCGCAGACGGCGCACCGCCTCGGCGAGCAGGAGCTGGACGTCCGTCTCTTCCTGCACCACCGGCTGCTCACCGGACTCGATGCGCGATAGCTCCAGCAGCTCCTCGACCAGCAGGACGAGGCGGTCGAGCTCACCGTCGGCGCGGGAGAGGAACTCACGCGCGACCTCGGGCTCTTCGAGGGCGCCGTCCTGCAGGGTCTCGACCACGGCCTTGATGGCGGCGAGGGGTGTGCGCAGCTCGTGGGAGACGTTGGCCACGAAGTCGCGGCGCACCAGCTCGGTGCGCTTGACGTCCGTGAGGTCGTGGCAGACGAGGAGGACGTTCCACTCGCCACCGCCGACGATCGGCGTGGTGACGACCTGGAGGAAGCGGCGGCCGGGGCGCTCGACGATGTTGATCTGGCGCAGTCCCTTGTCCCGGCTGTCGCGGATGGCGTCGAGCACCTGCTCGTCCGCCAGGATCCAGATCATCGGCTCGCCGATGGCGTTGTTCGAAGGTGTGCCGAAGGTCTGCTCAAAGCCCAGGTTGGCGAAGAGGATGCGACCGTCGCTATCGAGGGCGGCGACGGCGTCGATGCTGCTGTTCAGCGCGGCTTCGAGGCGCCCGCGCTCCTGCGAGGCTTCCGCCATCTGCGCCTGCACGCGGTCTGCCATACGGTTGAAGGCGTCCGCCAGGCGGCCCGGGGCACCATCGGGACGCGGGGTGGCACGAGCCGCGAAGTTGCCGTTCGCGACCTTGCCGGCGGCATCGATGATGGCGTCGAGGGGACGCAGGAGGTAGAACGTCGACGGTTGCGGCGGCGCCGAGGCTGGCGAGGGCGGCGCCGGCCAGGAGCATGCCCAGCTCACCGCCGGCAAAGAACCCGGCGATGACGACGATCAAGCACAGGCTGCTGAAGCCTAGCCAGCGCCAAGGAAACATCTCAGGCCTCGAAACGGTAACCTACGCCACGAACGGTCAGAATGCGTGTCGGCTTGCTCGCCTGCTCCTCGATCTTCTGACGCAGCCAGCTGACGTGGACGTCGACGGTGCGAGAGTCGCCGTAGAAGTCGTAGCCCCAGACTTCGCGCAGGAGCTGCTCGCGCGTGAAGGCGCGGCCGCGGTTGCGCATGAAGTAGATCAGGAGCTCCATCTCCTTCGGCTTGAGATCGAGGGCAACGCCGTCACGCGTGACCTCGCGGCGCTTCATATCGACGCGGAGGTTGCCGCTCGCGAAGCCCTCGTCGTCCGACGAGGACGTCGTGCGACGCAGGAGGGCTCGCACGCGGGCGAGGAGCTCTCGGGTGCTGAAGGGCTTCGTCACGTAGTCGTCAGCGCCGATCTCGAGGCCGACGACCTTGTCGACCTCGCCGGCGCGAGCGGTGAGCATGAGGATCGGCAGGTTCATCTCGCGGCGCAGGATCCGACAAACCTCCAGGCCGTCAACAGCCGGGAGCATGAGGTCCAGGATCATGAGGTCGGGGCGCTCGCTGCGGGCCATCGAGATCGCCTTCTCGCCGTCGGAGGCGGCAACGACCTTGTAGCCCTCGCGCTCGAGGTTATAGCGCAGGGTGGCTACGAGCGTGGGCTCGTCATCGACGACGAGGACGGTCTTTGTTGGTGCTGTCACAATCTCATAATAGCCTGAAACGACAAACTTGCTTCCAGCCCCCTTCGCGCAGCAGGTCCCAGCGCAGCAGGTCTCAGACCAGGACCCAGCCATGGAAGCGCCCGCCGGAATCGCATCGCGCCACCTTTCTCGCTTGTTACGCGCACCGCCGCACGCTACCCTCTGCGAAATGAGAATGGATCAAGCGTTAGCGGACGGAGCCAGCTGATGGCCGAGGCGACCTTACCCGAATCCGATGCCTCAATCGCACGGCGAGACAACCGGTTCGCCGCGATCATCATCGTCGGCCATGCGCTCAAGCACATGTACATCGCCGGGTTTCAGGCGGTGCTGCTGCCGGAGATCAAGCTCGGGCTCGACCTGACCTCGACGCAGGTGGGCACGATGGCGACGGTACAGCAGTTTTCGAGCTGGGGCTCAACGGTGACGTCCGGCTACGTCGGCGACCGATTCGTGAGCAAGACGGCGTTCATGCTCGGCCTCTCGCTGGCCCTGATCGGCGTCTCGTACTTCATCCTCGGCAGCGCGGGCTCCTACGGCGGCGCTCCTGCCCGCGATGCTGCTCGTCGGCCTCGGGCCTTCGATCTACCACCCGCCGGCGATCGGCGCCCTGTCACGCCGGTTCGTAAAGCGGCGCGCCTTCTTTATTTCGATGCACGGCGCCGGCGGCAGCGTCGGCGAAGCAACCGGGCCACTTATCGCCGGCGGGCTCATCGCCATCATGTACTGGCGCGACGTGCTGCACCTGAGCATGATCCCGGCGTTTATCACGGCGTTTGCCATGTGGACGCTGCTGAAAAACGACAAGGCCACGCACGCCGGCGCGTCCTCCCTGCGCGAGTATCTGGGCTCCTTCAAAGAGCTGCTGAAGATCCGCGCCGATTCAGCTCATCTACCTGGCGACGGCGTTTCGCAGCGTGGGCCAGGCGACAACGATGGTTTTCCTGCCGATTTACATGCGCGAAGAGCTGGGCTATTCGGCCTGGCTGGCCGGTGTATTTATCTCGATGGCGCAGGTGGTGGGGATCGGCTCTCAGCCGCTCATGGGCCACCTCACGGACCGCATCGGTTACAAGCGTGTGCTGGTGCCGGCGATGATCTGCTTCGCCATCCTGCTCACCCTGATTCCGCTGGCCGACGGCAAGCTGCAGCTTGCGATCGTGATCCTGCTACTCGGGACGTTCCTGTTTTCGCTGCACGCCATTCTCATCGCCTCGGCGACGGAGCTTGCCGGCGAATCGATGCAATCGACAACCGTATCCCTGATCTACGCGGCGAGTTTCGTGGGCGCGCTGGCGCCAACCATCGCAGGCGTCCTGACAGACGCCTACGGGTTCACAAGCACGTTCCTGTTTGCGGGAGTACTGGTTGGCGCTATCGGCGCTGACCCTGTCCCTGACTAACCTGCCGGGATCGAGGTCGCAGCGCGAGGCGTAGGAGCGAGCGCTACTTGTCGCTCGCCTGCCCGTCCCAAGTCGCTTCCATGCGCTCGTTAATCGTGTCACGCAGCTCCATGGCGACGTCGGGCGCAAACTCCTCGTGACAAGCTTCACACATGTAGCGGGTAATCTTGTCCTCATGACCCATGTCCTGCACGCTGTCCCAGCGCGGAACGAGCACCGCGTGCGGGCAGTCCATAACTGCCGTATTCGACTCGGTTGTCCTTGTCCTTGCTTCCGCCGAAGAGCTTTCCTAGCAGTCCCATGGTGATTCCCCTTCCTTCACGCCGCATGGCCCCTGTCAACGGCTCCTCACTTTATAGAGCCTGGAACCGGCGTTGGGAAGACATTTGCACAGAATTGGGACGAGTTTGTTACCTGAATCAGCCGCCCGAGACGACGATCTTCTCGCTCGGCGTATAGGTGCCGAGTTTGTCCAGGTCGCGCCATTGCTTGCGGCCTTCGTCCAGCAAATCACGGCCTTCGCAATCGTCCATGACGACGGCGGGGAAGTCTTCGACCTCGACGCGCTTTAGCGACTCCGTACCCAGGTCCTCATAGGCGATGACTTCGACCTTTTTGATGAACTGCGACAGCATCGCCCCGGCGCCGCCCACCGCGGCGAAGTAAACCGCCTTGTTTTGCTTCAGCGCATCGCGGACTTCGGGGCCGCGGTTGCCTTTGCCCATGGTGGCTTTGAGGCCGGCCTCCAGCAGCTGCGGCGTGAAGGGGTCCATGCGCATCGACGTCGTAGGGCCCATAGCGCCGATGACGCGACCGGGACGCGCCGGCGTCGGTCCGGTGTAGTAGATGAGCTGGCCGTGCAGGTCGATCGGCAGCTCGCCACGGACTTCCAGGGTCTGGACCATCCGATTGTGGGCGGCATCGCGGGCCGTGTAGATCGTGCCGCTGATGCGTACGTGGTCGCCGATTTTGAGCTGCGCCACGTCCTCATCGGTCAGCGGCATCGTCACGCGCACTTCGAGGTCGCTGATGCGTTCGACGGCCATGCTTAGGCGTCACCCGTACACTAAGGCAGGGGACACCCCTGCACCCCGCTAAAGCGCCACTCCGCATGACCTCAACCTCCGGACACTGGTAGCAGGGGACACCCCTGCACCCGCTAAAGCCCCGCTCCGCATGACATGGACTCCTCAGCCTTGCTCCGCCCCCGTCACGTCGACATTGACGACGACTTACGGCACTGACGGCAGGGGACACCCCTGCACCCCGCTAAAGCCCCGCTCCGCTTGACATGGACTCCTCAGCCTTGCTCCGCCCCCGTCACGTCGACATTGACGACGACGTTCTCCTGGGAGCTGCGTGCGACCACCATGTCGACGGCGACGTCGTCGCTGGCGTTAATCTCCTGGTGCACGAGGTACGGCGGCACGAACACGAAGTCGCCGGCGGTGGCTTCGACCGTGTGCTCCAGCTTGTCGCCGAAGCGGAAGCGGGCGTTGCCTGAGATGACGTAAATCACGCTCTCGAGCTCGCCGTGATGGTGGGGGCCGGAGCGCACGCCTTCACCGACGTGCACGTGCCCGACCCAGAGGTGCTCGGCGCCCACGGTCTTGGCGCCACAGGCCTCTTCGCGGTGCATGCCCGGCGTCTGGGCCGTCGAGGCATCGCGGTCTCCCGGTCTAACGATTCTTACTTCTGCCATCAGGTACCACCTCTCAGAGATTGCATGTGCTGGACAACTGTGCGAAGACTGCCGTCGCGAATACGCTCGAACTCCTCACGTGAGAAACGGCGACATTCGTATCGTGCATGCTCACTGTTGATACGGAGGGTCAACTGTACGGCTCAAACACAGGACGCAACTCATCGACTGCCAGGCATCCGCCGATCCCGTTCCGCCTGTGCGACTGAACGACGCCTGCCCATTACTCGACGAAGTAGGCCTGGACCAAATGAAGCGACGCGTAGAAGAGCGCCATGACAGCCCAATCGTAGTCCGAGACTGGGCCAATCGTTCCTGCCGTCGCCTGATTTCGCGCGAACTGCTGGAGATGCTCTTCTTCTGTTGGCACAACTCACGCTACGCTGTCGTGCTTCTGGCCGGACTCGACCTTTCGCATAAGCCAAGGGCGGGAGCTGGCCGAGGAAGGACTCAAGTTTCCGGGTCTGCCTTCCATGTACCACACGTGAAAGTCCACGGGGAGATTGGGAAACTCTTCCATGATTGGAATTCTCTGCGTGAATCACCTGAGTCATGACGTCATCGTCCCACTCCGCTATGTAAGTGCGATATCTCTGGCTCCTCGTCATCGAACGCCACGACGTAGCGCACATCCTCGATGTCCTTGACGAGCGCCACGAAGCGTTTGAAGGCCTGCTTCAGGGCAGACGACGTCCGAGTGGTCATGCAGTCATCCTACAACGTAGCTTGGCAACTACAACGTGGCTTCTTTTAGCCTGGCGCTGTGGCACTGGAGGTTCACGGCGACCGGTAGCGACGCGATGTGCGTCGGGTAGGTGAGGATGTTCACCGCCAGCGCGGTGTTGATGCCGCCGACGGCCTGGGGGCCGATGCCGAGGGCGTTCACCTTGTCGAGGACCTCGGCTTCGAGGGCGGCGAGCTCCGGGTCGTCGCTCTGGCTGCCGACGCCGCGGGTGACGGCCTGCTTGGCCAGCGACATCGCCTTTTCCGCCGTGCCGCCGACGCCGACGCCGACGATCAGCGGCGGGCAGGGGTTGCCGCCGGCCTCTTCGATGGTGCGGAGGATGAAGTTGATCACGGCGTCGTTGCCGGCGCGCGGCAGGAGGTTCGTGTAGCGGGTCATGTTCTCGCAGCCGCCGCCCTTGGGCAGCACCTTGATGTGCAGGTCCTCGCCGGGCACGACCTCGTAGTGGATCACGGCGGGCGTGTTGTCGCCCGTGTTGGTGCGGGAGGTCAGCGGGTGCTCGACGATCGATGCGCGCAGGTAGCCGGTCGTGTAGCCCCGGCCGACACCGGCGTGGATCGCCGCTTCGAGCGAGCCGCCGACGACGTGGACGTCCTGGCCGAGCTCGACGAACACGACGGTGGTGCCGGTGTCCTGGCAGAGCGGGATCATCTCGCGCTGGGCGATATCGAAGTTCTCGATCAGCTCCACGAGGACCTGCCGGGCCAGCGGAGCGGGCTCCGATGCCTCGGCGTTACGCAGGCCTGTACGCACGTCCTCCGGCAGCACGTGCGTCGCCTCGATGCACAGCTCGGCGATGCGGTCGCGAATCGTATCGACGTGAATCTCTCTCATGAAGCTCTCCTCATGCTGCGTCGCAGGCTGCAGTTTCCCACGCCGAGCACCGGCGGTGAAGCGCGCTCGGCCCTATAATCCGCTGTGATGAGCATCGACGCGGCAGGTAAGCGAGAAACCAGCCTGGCGCGCATACTCGCGACGCTCGCCTACGCGGGCGACGTGGCGACAGGCCTCGAACTCGATGACGGGGTCCGGGCTTGCTACCTTGCGGACCACATCGCCGAGGAGATGGGCCTTTCGGCCGAGGACCGGCGAGCCGCCTACTACGCAGCGCTGCTCAGGGACCTGGGTTGCACCTGCTGGACGACGCCGGAAGCCGAGCTATGGCGCACGGATGAGATTGCTGCGAGGCGTGAGCTGCTCTTTTACGGGGCAGGCGGCACGACTGGCACCTACCTGCGCTGGCTAAGCCGCTATGTGGGCAAGGAGCTGCCGATCCTCGCCAGGCTCGGGCGCGTGATGACCGTGCTGCGAGAAAACGGGCCCATGCTAAAGGAGGCCTACACCAACTCGACGGATGTTTGTGTGCGGATGACGGAACGCCTCGGCTTACCGGAGTCGGTCCAGAGGGCGATGGGTGGCCTATCCGAGCAGTGGGACGGCAAGGGCTTTCCGAACCATCTCAAGGGGCGCCGATATCCCCATCGCCTCGCGGGTCGTCTTTCCGACCTACCTGCTGGTGCCCATCGGCCGGGTCGGCGGGCGTGAAGCCGCACGCGAGTGCGCCACAAAGCAGCGAGGAAAGGCGTTCGACCCCGCGGTGGTCGACGCGTACTTGAAGCTCACGGAGGATCGCGGCGTTCTGGGCGGAGTACGAGGGAGCCGACATCCTGGCGATCACGCTCGGCCGTGAGCCGCCGGGCGAAGCGAGACGTCGACTTCGATCGCACCCTGGAATCGACGGCACTTGCCCTTGCCGACTTCATTGACCTGAAGTCGCCGCATACTGCGGCTCATTCGCGCCGGGTTGCGGCAATCACCACGGCGATCGCTCGCCTGCTGGGATGCGGGGACGAGGAGGTGCAGCGCTACCGGGTCGCCGCCCTGCTACACGACCTTGGTACGATTTCGGTCCCATCGTTCGATCCTCAATGGGGGCAACGGAGAGATCGGCCGGCGTTGTCGATGAGAGGCTCCCGCCTGCATCCCTACTACGGCGAGCGGATCCTCGAACGGATCGAAGCGATGTCGGCCGTATCACGCTCGTCGGCAACCATCACGAACATACTGGACGGCAGGGCTACTTCCGGGGGCTGGGGGCAGGGATTCCGCTGGGCGCCAGGATTATTTGCGTGGCAAACAGGCTGGATGAGTTGACGCACGACCAGCCAGGCCGGCCTGCGCATGAACTGTCAGGGGCCCTGCAGCCAGATCAACGAAGGGGCCGGCCGAAGCTGACCCGGATATTGCGCGTCCTGATCGGCGGCATTCGGCCAGCGACTGCGGCGAGAGCGCAAGTGCTGCGTTCCCTTCCGGCCTGACCGAGCGCGAGGTCGAGGTCCTTCGGCTTGCCGCTCGGGGCCTGAAACGCAAACAGATTGGCGAGCGGCTCTCAATCGCCGAGAACACGGTGCGCCACCACCTGGAACACATCTACGACAAGACCGGCACGACGACACGGGTCGGCGCGACCCTGTTCGCGATGGAGAACAACCTGATGGAGTAGGAATAGGACGTTCGTCCGATGTGGCGCGGCTTGATTCGCTTGAATCATCCCACTAAATCTGTGGAGGAAGTCGATGCCACTGTTCATGGACGATCACGAGAAGCTAGAGGCGCAACGGCTGAGGCAGAGCCCAGGCCCACATGAAGGACCTCGAGTGCAGGGGCGCTACGGCGTCGCTTCCAGCGCTCCTGGCTGGACAATCGACCGGCAGGTTCTTCTGCCTCCTTGAGGCGGAGGACAAGGAGTCGGCGATGCGCGTGCACCGCGAGGCGCACGGACTGGAGGCCGACCACATCCACGAGGTTGTCGAAGGCGCCTGAGGCCAGGTCGCCTGAACGAAAAGAGGGAGCGCCCGGACTGACGCTCCCTCTCTCACTTCTGTGCTCTGGAAGCTAGATCATTGCCACGAGTTCGGCGGTGCCCTTCGCGGCCGCGACGATCTTGGCCTTCTCCTCCTCGGAGACCGGCACTTCGTAGACCTCTTCGGCGCCCGCGGCACCGACCTTGATCATGGTGCCGCAGAAGGTGCCGTTGATGCCGTACTGGCCGGACAGCGGCACGGCGCAGGGAAGCAGGCGCTTCTGGTCGAGGAGAACCGACTCGACCATCGCCATGGTGCCGACGGAGGGGGCGAGGAACGCAGAGCCGGTCTTGTAAAGGCCGACGAGCTCAGCGCCACCATTCATCGTGCGCTTGACGATCTCGTCGATCTTCTCCGGCGAGAGCAGCGAGGTCAGCGGCATGCCGCCGACGCGCGCCTGGCTGACGATCGGCACCATGGTGGCGTCCGTGTGCCCGCCGAGGACGTAGGCGTGAACGTCGCGAGGCGCCACGCCAAGCTCCATGGCGATGAAGGCGCGGAAGCGGGAGCTGTCCAGCATGCCGCCCTGGCCGATGATCTTGCCGGCCGGCAGACCGGTCGCGCGGGCTGCGGCGTGGCACATCACGTCCATCGGGTTGGCGAAGACGATGATGATGGCGTTGGGGCTGAACGTCGCCGCGTTCTTGGCGGCGTAGTCACCGACGACCTCGGCGTTCGTCTTGAGGAGGTCTTCGCGGGTCATGCCCGGCTTGCGCGGGGCGCCCGAGGTGATGACGACGACGTCGGAGTCCGCGGTCTCCTCCCACTCGTCGGTCGGGGTGATCTTGGTCTCGAAGCCACCGAAGGAAGAGCCCTGGTAGATGTCGAGAGCCTTGCCGTGGTGCTGGGCGAACTCCGCGACGTCCTTAATGACGATGTCGCAGATGTTCATACCGGCGAGGCGGTAGGCCATGATGCCACCGGTCTGGCCACCTCCGACAATCGTTACCTTCTTGCGCGCGCTCATCAGTATGAATCCCCTTTGTGAACTAGATTTTCGAAAAACAGAGTCCGGAATACGCGTCCGTACTCCGGCTGCCTAGGCCTTACCCGGACTTAAGCCTGTAGAAGAT
Source organism: uncultured Chloroflexia bacterium (assembly GCA_963768705.1). Lineage (GTDB taxonomy): Bacteria > Chloroflexota > Dehalococcoidia > DSTF01 > WHTK01 > WHTK01. The sequence goes on along the minus strand of CAVYJE010000025.1, from coordinate 101,398 downwards.
CGGCGTTATAGCCGCTTCGTCCAGCCTTCGCACCGGTCTAGTTTGACCGAGCGGGGACACGCGACGAAAGCGTACTACTTCCAAGCCTAATGCTCGATCCTTGAGCGTTCACGATGCCGAATAGAGCAATTCGAACCCGCCTATATCCGCGTCTGGAGAAGTTCAGGCCGGTGCGATTTCCGGCTTGCCCACTGGTTACAGGCTTGTAATCTCTGACCTTCGCGTAAAGATTACCTGATCGGTTATACTCCAAAACCGTAAGACCACTTCGGGCTGTCACTGAACAGAGAACACTGAAAAGTTGAAACTACCGCACCCTAGCGTCTCTCTCCCTCCCGCCTTCTCGGCGCTGCATCACCGTAACTACCGTTTGCTCTGGACCGGCAACCTGATCTCCCAGTCGGGCGACTGGATGGACCTCGTCGCGTTCAACTGGCTGGTCTACACGCTGACAGAGTCACCGCTGCAGCTCGCAGTTGCGAACGCCCTGCGCGCCCTCCCAGCGCTCGTCTTCACGCTGGTGGGTGGCGTGATCGCCGACCGCATGGAGCGACGCAAGCTGCTGTTCATCACCCAGTCCGTGATGATGCTGTTTGCGTTTGCGTTGGCCATCCTCGTATCGCTGGGCGAGACGAACATCTGGATCATCTACGCGGTCGCCTTCGGGCGCGGTGTGGCGACGGCGATGAACCAGCCGGCGCGCCAATCGCTGATCTCCGAGCTGGTGCCGGACGAAGACCTGCCCAACGCCGTGGCTCTGAATTCTGCGACGGTGAACCTGACACGCGTGATTGGCCCGGCCCTCGCCGGGACGCTAATCGCCACCGTCGGCGTGACCGGGGCGTTCTACCTGAATGCTTTCAGCTTCTTCGCCGTGTTGTACGGGCTCTACCTCATGGAGTTCCCGGCCTGGAAGCCATCCAAGCGGCGCCGCAGCATGATCGCTGACTTGAGCGATGCTTATCACTACTTGCGCCACCAGGCAGGCCTGCGCACGCTGGTGATCCTGGCTCTGCTGCCGATGGTGCTCGGCCAGCCCTACCAGACGATGCTGACGGTATTCTCGAAGGACGTGTTCCACGCCGGCGGCAGCGGTCTGGCCATGATGACATCGACAGCGGCGCTCGGCGCGGTGTTCGGCGCGCTGGCCGTGGCGTCATCGCGCCAGTCGAAGAACTTCCACAAGCAGATGATGGCGGGCCTGATCCTGTTTGGGGGCATGCTGGTGGTCTTTGTCCTCATGCCATCGATATGGTTCGCCCTGCCCGTGCTGCTGCTCGTCGGCTTCGCCAACCAGACGTACCAGACCTCGAACAACACGCTGATCCAGCTCAACGTGGAGCCCGAGTACCGAGGCCGCATCCTGAGCCTGCTGTTCCTGCGACGTGGCCTGTTGCCCCTCGGCACCGTGCTCGCGGGCGCGCTGGCGTCCGCCTTCGGGCCTCAGGTTGCCGTCGGCAGCATGGCGCTTTCGCTGGTGATCATCGGCGTGGTATCGCTGCCGTACGCGCTGCCAGTGATCGAAGACCTCGGCAATCGCATGCGCGATACGGCAGCGAGCAAGGCTGCCGCGCTCGAGCAAGCCCAACCGCAGCCGGCAGTCAGCGGCGGCGGCGGTTAGGCGGAGCTACTCCGCCAAGGATTGGTCCCAGAAACCTCACCGCCACCGAACCTGATGCGGCACGGAGCTTACCTGTAGTGCCCCAGCATGCTGGGGCACTACAGCCGTATGAGTAAAGTACAGGCGTTACCCGCCCTTGAGTTCTCGCGCGCGCTGGTGGATCAGCTCGTAGGCATGCTCCCACGACTCGGCGCGGGGCGATTCGAGGTGGGCGTTCGTGCTGTTGCCGAAGCAGATCGTGTGGAAGCCGGCCTCTCGCAGGCGTACGACGTTGTCGGGGGCGTCGTCGAGGTAGATGTCGGCGCCTACCTGCTCCTTGTCGCGCATGAAGCAGAGGTCCCAGTACGGGATGGCGTGGTTATCCAGCCACTGCACGGTCTGCTCCACCGAGATGCGATGGAGAAAGTAGAGGTACAGGCGGTGGGTGATGATGCGAATGCGGGCGCCCTCCAGCGAGAGCTGTCGCAGGTACTTGCGGGCGCCGGGGATCATCGGTGCGCTGCTGAACAGGTCGCGCTGCAGCACGGCGAACCGATGCAGGCTGCCGTACTGAGTCGGCCCTTCGACGCCCCATTCCTCGAGGCCGTAGGACGGGCTGGGTGTCAGGGAATCGATGTCGCGCTCGAAGTACTCCGCGGCGATCTCGCGCATGCGGCCGTAGAAGTCGGTGCAGACGCCATCGAGGTCGACACCCAGGATCAGGCCGGCGACGGGCGAGCCCTCAACGACCGGCATCGGGCTCCTCGGCGGGCTCTTTCACGAGCTCCTGGACCAGCGACAGCCTGTGCAGCAGCTCGGCCTCGTCGCGGGCCGTGACGTTGATGTGCCCGAGCTTGCGACCCGGCCGCGGCTCTTTGCCGTAGAGGTGGAGGTGTGCGCCTTCGATGGCGAGCACGTCCTCGGATTTCGGTACCGTGCCGATGAGGTTGACCATCGCCGTGTAGCCGATCGCCTCGGTGGAGCCCAGGGGTAGGGTGGCGATGGCGCGCATGTGGTTCTCGAACTGGCTGGTGACGGCACCGTCCTGGCTCCAGTGGCCGGAGTTGTGCACACGGGGCGCGATCTCGTTGGCGAGGAGGTGGCCGTCGTGCTCGAACAGCTCGATCGCCAGCGTGCCGATGTACTCAAGCTCCTCCATGACCTCCAGGATCATCGCCTCGGCCTCGCGCTGGCGCTCCGGCGTCACGTTGGGCGCAGGAGCCAGCGTCAGGCGCAGGATGCCGTCGCGGTGATGGTTCTCGACCAGAGGGTAGAAGCGCACGTCGCCGCGTCGGCCGCGCACGCCGATGATCGATAGCTCGCGGGAGAAGGGCACGAAGCCTTCGAGGATGAGACCTGCACCCGGTGGCTGAGTGAACCCCCGGGCTTGAGGGCAGGCGCTCCGGGCTTCGGACCGAGCGCCTCCCAGGCAGCGTCTTCGTCCGAGGGCTCTCGCAGCACGAACTGACCCTTGCCGTCGTAGCCATCACGGCGCGTCTTGAGCACCGCGGGGAGTCCGAGGGCAACGACCGCCGCGTGCAGCTCCTCGCGCGTGTCGACGGGGCGATACGGCGCCGTCTCGATGCCGACGCTGTTGAACAGGGTCTTCTCATCCAGGCGGTCCTGCGAGGTCTCCAGGGCCTGTACGGGCGGGAAGAAGGGCAACCGGCCGGCGAGGTACGTCGCCGCAACCGTGGGCACGTTCTCCCACTCGAAGGTGACGACGTCGAGGTCTTCGGCGAAGCGCACGATGGCCTCCGCGTTAGTGAACTTGGCTTCGACGTGCTCAGCGACCTGGCCTGCGCAGGCGTCCGGCGCCGGGTCGAAGACGCGCACATGCATGTCGAGGGGGTATGCAGACAGCGCCAGCATGCGCCCGAGCTGGCCGCCGCCGAGGATGCCTACTCGCATGGGAACAGGGAACCAGGAACCGGGAACATGAAGCAGCCGTCCCTCATTGCGCTCGCGGGTCGGGGTTGTCGAGCACGCCCTGGGTCTGGGCGGCGCGGAACTGCTTGAGGGCGTCGCGAATGGGCGGGTACTTGAGGCCGAGGATCGAGGCCGCCAGCAGGGCCGCGTTCACGGCGCCGGCGCGGCCGATGGCCAGGGTGGCGACCGGGATGCCGGCCGGCATCTGGACGATCGAGAGCAGGGAATCCATGCCCTTGAGCGCCCGCGACTCCACCGGCACGCCCAGCACCGGCAGCGAGGTCTTGGCGGCCGTCATGCCCGGCAGGTGGGCGGCGCCACCGGCACCGGCGATGATCACCTCGATGCCGCGCGATTCGGCGGTCTCGGCGTACTCGAACAGCAGGTCGGGCGTGCGGTGGGCCGAGACGACGCGCGTCTCGTAAGGCACACCGAGCTTGTCGAGGGTCTCTGCGGCGTGCGACATCGTCTCGGGCCAATCAGACTTCGAGCCCATGATGATGCCGACGAGGGGTTGGGGAGTGGTCATTAAAGGCGTCCTTGATTGGCCCTAATTCTGAGTCTTCACGCGATGCAGTTCCATGCTCATGCGCCAAACGATCTCGGCCTCCTCAGGCGGCACTGGATTCTTGATGGAGTTCACATAGTCTTCGATGGTGGTCTCCAACATTAGGGCGATTACTTCCTGCAAGTTGGCCTCCAGCTCTTCGTCCGTGTCACCTTGTGTTATGCAGCCAGGCAACTCGGCGACCTCGGCCCAATATCCACCGGATTCGTCCTCGTGCACCAAGGCAGTGAATGCCAGCAAGCTGGAGTCGGCTTCATTACCGGACATCGATACACTCGCTCCAGAAACAATCTCGGCTAGCCGCCGCAAGAGCATTCTAATCCGTCAACGGGCAGCATTGGGCCCTGTGCGATCCTTCGACGGACTCAGGACGAACGGTCGGGCGCTGCGGGGACGTGCTGATAGCAGTACGCATTTTCCCGTTAGTCAGCCTTCGAGTTCGATAACGACCTCAGAGGCTCCGTCGCCATTCGGGACGCCGTAGGGGCGCATGGCCATGCGCCCCTACGTGTTTCCGAAATTCCACGGCGCGCTGCGTGCGCACCGGTTCTTCCCTACTTCGAAGCGAGCTGGCGCAGCACGTAAGGCAGGATGCCGTCGTGCTTGTAGTACTCGACCTCGATGGGCGTGTCGATGCGGCTCACGACCTCGAACGTCTTGACGCTGCCGTCGGGCGCCGTCGCCTTCACCGTGTAGTGCTCGTGCGGCTTGATGTCGCCGGAGATGCCGTCGATGTCGAAGACCTCGTCGCCGGTGAGGCCGATGCTTTCGACCGACTGGCCGTCGACGAACTGCAGCGGCAGGATGCCCATGCCGATGAGGTTGCTGCGGTGGATGCGCTCGAAGCTCTCCGTGATCACGGCCTTGACGCCGAGGATCTTCGGGCCCTTCGCCGCCCAGTCGCGCGAGGAGCCGGTGCCGTACTCCTTGCCGCCGAGGATGATCAGCGGCACGCCTTCGGCCTGGTACTTCTCCGACGCCTCCCAGATCGACATCTCTTCGCCGTCCGGCAGGTGCTTCGTGAACCAGCCCTCGACGCCGGGGACGAGGCGGTTGCGCAGGCGGATGTTGCCGAAGGTGCCGCGGCCCATGACCTCGTGGTTGCCGCGGCGGGCGCCGAAGGTGTTGTACTCGGAGATCGGCACGTCGTTCTCGGTGAGGTGGCGGCCGGCCGGGCTGTTGCGCGCGATCTCACCGGCGGGCGAGATGTGGTCGGTGGTCACGGAGTCGCCGAAGACGCCGAGGGCGCGGGCGCCCAGGATGTCCTGTCGGCGGCGCGACCTCCAGGGTCATGCCGTCGAAGTACGGGGGCTTGCGAATGTAGGTGGAGAAGGTGTCCCAGGCGAAGAGATCGCCCTCGGGCACGTCCAGGTTGCGCCAGGACTCGTCGCCACCGAACACGTCGGCGTACTTCTCCTGGAACATCTCCGACTTGAGGCCGTTGCGCTGCGCCTCCTCGATCTCGAGCTGCGTCGGCCAGATGTCGCGCAGGAAGACGGGCTGGCCGTCGCTGCCGGTGCCGAGGGGCTCGTTGTCGAGGTCGATGTCCATCGTGCCGGCGAGGGCGTAGGTGACGACCAGCGGCGGCGAGGCGAGGTAGTTGGCGCGCACCTGCGACTGGATGCGGCCCTCGAAGTTGCGGTTGCCCGAGAGCACGGACGTGACGATGAGGTCGTCCGCCTCGATGGCGTGTGAGACCTCCTCCGGCAGCGGGCCGGAGTTGCCGATGCAGGTCGTGCAGCCGTAGCCCACGAGGTAGAAGCCGATTTGCTCCAGGTACGGCGTAAGGCCGGCGGCATCCAGGTAGTCCGTGACCACCTTGGAGCCGGGCGCGAGGCTGGTCTTCACCCAGGGCTTGGAGTTGAGGCCCTTCTGCACGGCGTTGCGGGCCAGCAGGCCGGCGGCCATGAGCACCTGCGGGTTACTGGTGTTCGTGCAGCTGGTGATCGCGGCGATGACGACGGCGCCATGACCGAGGTGATAACCACCGCTCTCGACGAACGAGGCGAAGTGATCGGGCGTGTCAGAGCCGTCGGCGATGGTGGCGGACGGCGGGGTGGCGCTGCCGCCCTCCGACAGCCAGGACTCGTAGAGGTCCTGGTCGACGTGGGTGCCGGTCGCCATGAGCTTGCCGAGGGTCTCGCGCCAGCTCTCCTTCGACTCGGTGAGGGCGACGCGGTCCTGCGGCCTCGCCGGTCCGGCGATGCTCGGCACCACGGTCGAGAGGTCGAGCTCGAGCACGTCGGTGCACTCGGGCTCGGGCGTGGAGGCATCGCGCAGGAGGCCCTGGGCGCGGCAGTAGGCTTCGACGAGCTGCACCTGCTCCTCGCTGCGGCCGGTGAAGCGCAGGTAGGCCAGCGTCTCGGCGTCGACCGGGAAGTAGCCGGCCGTGGCGCCGTACTCCGGCGCCATGTTGGCGATAGTGGCGCGGTTGGCCAGGGGCAGTGTCGCCAGGCCGGGGCCGAAGAACTCGACGAACTTGCCGACGACGCCACGGCGGCGAAGCATCTGGGTCACAGTCAGCACGAGGTCTGTCGCCGTGGCGCCTTCGCGCAGGCTGCCGACGAGGCGGAAGCCGATGACCTCGGGGATCAGCATCGGGCTGGGCTGGCCGAGCAGGGACGCCTCGGCCTCGATACCGCCGACGCCCCAACCGAGGACGCCGAGGCCGTTGATCATCGTGGTGTGAGAGTCGGTGCCGATGACGGTGTCGGGGAAGGCGACAGCGTTGCCTTCAGCGTCCTCACCGAAGACGACGCGGGCCAGGGACTCGAGGTTGACCTGGTGCACGATGCCGGTGTCCGGCGGCACGACGCGGAAGTTCGAGAGCGCCTGCTGGCCCCAGCGCAGGAGGGCGTAGCGCTCGCGGTTGCGCTCCAGCTCCAGGGCCGCGTTACGCCCGAACGCCTCGGACGAGCCGAAAACGTCGACCTGTACCGAGTGGTCGATGACCAGCTCGGCGGGCGAGAGCGGGTTGATCTTGTTCGGGTCGCCGCCGAGCGCGACCATCGCGTCGCGCATCGCGGCGAGGTCGACGATGGCCGGGACGCCGGTGAGGTCCTGCATAAGGACGCGCGCGGGCCGGAAGGCGATCTCGTTCTCGCCGACGTCGTGGGGGTTCCACTCAGCGAGGGTGGCGACGTCCTGATCGTTGACCATGACGCCGTCCTCGTTGCGCACGAGGTTCTCCAGCAGCACCTTCAGCGAAAAGGGCAGTTTCGCCACGTTGGGGAAGCGCTGCGCCAACGCCGGCAGGCTGTAGTAGGAGTAAGTCTTGCTGCCGACGTTCAACGTCGCGCGGGTGCTAAAGCTGTCCTGTGAAGCCATCGGAAAAACCTCCAGTGGGTTGAGGCGGGTTTCTAGCGCATCCGGCTGGCTCTCGCTCTTTGCGCCATACCGGTGCGAACGAGGCCGCACACGGCGGCCTAACGACAGGATTATAAGGACAGGAAGGCACCTCAAGCGATTTCGGGCTATCGATCCTGACGAGCGGATCGATAGGCGGTGTCAACTCAGGTCATCTCCAGCAGGCGATCTTTCGGGAAAGCAAAGGAGGCTGGCCCGATATCGGCCAGCCTCCTTTGAGAAACAGATGGGTCCGGACTGGTTACCTGGAGCGAGTACGCGAACCGCCGGTAGATTCGATAGTGGTCGGGTGGACGGCACAGCCTTCCACGCTCACGCCATCATAGGTAAGCAATGGGCTCGTGCCTCCTACGAAGAGGGTCGCAAAATTGATGATGGTCCCGCAGCCTGAGGGCGCTCGAACGGGAATCCCGATCACAGCGGTTTCATCGGTATTGCCTCCACATGAAACGCCGGCCCCTCGGGCGAACGTGGTGCAGTAGACGCCGCTCGGCGGAACGATCTGGCCGCTGACCGTCATTCCCCGGGGCAGCCTGTCCAGGAGCAGCCAAGGCCCTTCCTGAGCGGGAACCTGGACATACCAAATGAAACTTTCGTGAGGACTGTAAACTTCCGAATCCGTGTACTTGATGAACGGGTCTTGAAGCACGGGAGGCTGGCACCCGACCTCCGTCCCGGAAACCCGTACGTCATCAATTACAAATCGAGTGTCGAGGCCAGTACTGGTCGGTGTACTGAACCTGATCCAGAGATTGGTCGTGTCACATGAGTCTATGTCGATGGCATGGCTCGCCGGGTGGTCTGCACAGCGGGTGTCTCTGCCACCCGTGTCCTCACAGTCCGTGGTTTGATTCTCGCCAATCGGGTAATTCGCCAGTGGCTCGAAAGTAGTGCCGTCAGTGCTGTACTCGACATAGGCAGTCTGCGCCGCGGAACCACTCAGGCGAACAAGGCCGTAGAGGTAGGACAACTCGAGGTCCTCGTAGCCCTCCACATCGATAGGTCCGTAAGTGACCACGCATTCGTCACGTATCTGCAACTCCTCACGCCTGATACGGCAATCGGTGGTACCCCCGTCTTCGGATTCGCTCCACGCTTCCGCGTTGTTCGAGTCCACGATATCGCCCTTACCAGCACCATCCCATCCGTCCTTGTCGTCAAGGCCGTTGACATCCCCCGTCCCGCTATTTTCGGGGTCGGAGTTGACAGCAAACAGGTCAAAGCATTCGTCTAGCAGATTGCCCAGGTCGCATGTGGGCTCAATGGCCGAAGCCGTTTGCGAATTGCTAGCGAACAGTCCGCCCGCAAAGGCAACGGCCAATGCCAGGACTGCCAGGTGCCAGCCCCGGACTTTCAAGCCACCAACTATTCGTGAGGTTGTGGATTCAGGTGACACTGGGCACTCCTTGCCTTGCATCTCAAAATGCCTGACGAACGCACCATCCTTGTGCGTTATGTCAAAGAGGTGTTTTTAGGAAATGAATTGTGAAATTTCATTCCGTAACACCCGTACATTATCGTTGAGACTTTGTCGAGTCAACTCTCAAGCACCGGCCAACGTGGGCACTCTTGTTAACAATTGTTTGATAGCCCGAACGATGCGGCCCGCCAAGGCCGGAACTCGGCGACTCTGCGAAGATCCTGGGCACGCGCCAGACCGCGCTCGGCGTATGTAGTGTGACTTCGAAGCAGGGTGCCATCCGCCTGGCTCTGCCTCCTGGCAACAAGCCGTCAGCGAATGAGGCCCTACGCAGCGCTCGATGACCGAGGGCAGGCGGTAGGCGGCGGCCTCGAAGGCTTCCCTTGTCTCGGTCCCAAAAGTGGATGGAAAGCAAGGGCAAAAAGCGAGGAGGCCTGCCTAGGCAGACCTCCTCGTGATGCGTGAGTGCGCTACTGCGTTAGTTTCGGCGAGAGCGCTTCATCTGCTGCTGCAGGAAGAGCCATGCCGTACCGGCAGCGGCCACCATACCGAGCATGCCGAGGAACCACGGCACGCCGTTGCCCTGCGAGAGCAGACCGCCGTCACCGGCGGACGGGGGCTTGACCGGCCCCACGGTCGCCACCGGCGTCTTCGTCGGGGTGGCCGTCAGGCCGGGATGATGATGATCGGCGTCTTCGTCGGCGTCGCCGTGGCGTCGCGTCAGGGCCGTCGTCGGGTCGTTGACGAACGTGCAGGTCACGTCCTCGCCGGCGTCCAGGTGAATAGTCACCGAGTTGCCGCTGAAGGATACGTCGCAAAACGAGAAGGGTGTCAGACGTTAGTGTCTGACACCCTTCTGCCTATCTGAGAGGTTGGTAGCGGCGGCTAGCGTCGCTTTCTCAGGGATACACCGGCAACGCGGAGGCCAATCGCCAGTACACCGGAGAGGCCGGCCAGGAGCAGGGCCACCCGTGCCATCGCATCGGACTTGAGACCGCCGTCACCCGTGTTCGGGGGGACGATGCTGCCACCCACGTCCGATGAGGGCTGCGTGGGCGTCGCGGTGTTCACCGGCTTCGGTGTAACGGTTGGCGTAGGGGTATTGGTCGGCGTAGCGGTCGGGTCCTCCGGGTCTTCCGGTGTCGAGACCGAACGGTTGGTGTACGTACAGGTCACGTGGCTGCCACGGACAATCGATATCACCACGGTCGGGGCGCCGATATCGACGGCGCTGCTGTCGCACTTGATGCTGACGAGCTCCCAGCCGTTGGGGACGACCTCAGACACCACGTAGTCACCGTCGCCGAGGTAGTTGAAGGTCCTCGAGTCGTTCTTGTGGAGCTGGAAGTCAGCAAGGTCCAGGCTGCTGAACTTGAAGGCGCGGTTCGTCGGCCCCGTGGTCAGCTTGATGATCGTGATGGAGCCGTCCGGGTCCTCCGGGATGTCGCCACCGCGGGGCTGGTTGACGAAGGTGCAGCGCACGGTCTCGCCGGGCTCGAGGTTGATGGTCGCGGTGCGGGTAGCGACGCTGCCACTGGAGTTGTTGGGCGGCGTGAGGTCCGTGGTGCAGGTAATGCTAATGAGGTCCCAGCCTGCGATGGCGTTCTCGGACACGGTGTAGCTGCCGGCGAGCACGTCGGTGCAGAGCGTGCTGCTGGGCGTACCGCTGCCCGGGTCGTCGTCGAGGGGACCGATAACGCAGGGAGACGGGATGTCATCCGTGAATGCGAAGTCCTGCGGGTCCGTACCGGGGACAACGTTCTTGATGATTTCGATCGTGCCGGTGCCGCGCTCGTTGGTCACGGTGCAGTGGGGCACATCAAGCTCTACTTCGACGCCGACGGACCCGGGCTGCGCGAAAGGCGGGATATCGATCGAGCAGTCTTCACTGAATAGGGGCGGCAGGAAGAGGGTGTCATCGTATTCCTCCCCTACCTCATAGGTGCCGGGGAGCAGGTAGATGGACTGGACGCCGCTATCGCAGTCGACTTCCAGCTCATCGTGGTAGGTGGTCTGATCCGTACCATCGACGGTAAGGACGAAGTCGCCCGGGAAGGAGGAAGGCACACAGACCTTCTCGACCTCGATCTCGGTCTCCGGCGTGTTCTCGATAAAGCACGAAACCGTCTCGTTGCTCACGGGGTAAAGACCCGAGCCCTGGTCCTGCGGGTCGGCTATGTCAGTTCCGTTGCCAGAATCGTGGTCGTTGCAGTTGCCCTCGGTCTGGACGTAATGCGCGCCGCCGAGGATGGTCTCTCGCACGAAGTAAGGCTCATTGTCGGACGGGACGTCGTAGAAGTTGGCGGCTTCATTGCAGCCCACCGTCCAGGTGTCGAAGGTGACTTCCTGACCGCCGTCGAAGTAGTAGAGCTCGATCTCGAACTGGGGGTTGCCTTCGACCATGCCGAGGCACTGCTTGTAGACGGTGATGTCCTGCTCGTCGCGGTCATTCTCGATCGTGCAGGTGTTGTCCTCGCCATCAGGGTGCAAATCGACGCAGTCCTGGCTGGGGACCACCTCCCATGGCGCCGGCCTGGTGGTTTCGTGAACTTCGTAGTCCCAGCCATCCGGCACCAACCACCCAGCGATCTCGTCACAATGGACGAACTGCTCTACGCCCGCTGGAATGCCGTACTGGTTGGTGATTGTGAACCCGAAATCGGCGTCGTCGTCGGTGGCGAGGCAACTCTTGGTGGCGGAGATGATTCCGGCGCCCTGGCACTCGCTGAAGTTAGCGTCGTAGGAAATGACCCCATTGCCCTCGTCATCTCTGACAGCCTCAATGCCGTCGATCGTGACGATGGCCACGTTATCAATGGCACCGCAGCCGGTTCCGTTGGTGACGGTCACGGTGTAAAAAGCGGTGGTGCCGACCGAGAGTGTCCCGATCGGACAGGTGAAGGTAACGTCCGGCAGCGTCCCACAATCGAGTACCAGATTTCCCGTCTTCACCTCAGTGATCTGGGCACCGCCGGTCAGTGTGTCGGTTAGTGCCACCAGGTCGAAGGGCACAGCCTCGACGTTCGAGACCTCGATCTCATACGTAAACGTGTCATCCCATTGAACGGTCGAGGTAGAAGGAGTCTTCGTAACGGTGATTCCGTCGATCTTCGCCGGCAAGATACCGGGCACGGCCAGGTCCGCGGGGTTTTGCGCAGGACCAGCTGTGGTGCTCGAGGTCGCCTGAGAGGCGAACGCGGTACCACCCAGGGTCGCGTTGCCGGCCAGCACAGTAATTACGATCAAGACGAGTGCCAGTGAAAATCGCAAATGAAACTCCCAATTGGTCGGGGTTGAAGGGCCACGGAGGGACATAACGAGATTCCAGAAACATACTTGCGGAGATCGTCTGCGCTAAATTACAAGTGGTAGAGAAGATCCGTCAACAGAGTGTCAGGTGGGGAGTGAGGACTTTTCGTTAAGAGATTGTGCACACCGGCACTAGCCCGACGGGCATCGGGCCAGTGATGCGATAGAGCTGCGAGGACGATTCTAGAGCGGGATGTTGCCGTGCTTCTTGTTCGGCATGCGCTCGACCTTGTTCGCGAGCATCTCCAGAGTGCGGATGAGCTTGGGGCGCGTGTCCCGCGGGTCGATCACGTCGTCGATGTAGCCGCGTGAGGCCGAGACGTAGGGGTTGGCGAAGCGGTCCTGGTAGTCGGCGCTGAGCTGGGGGCCGGCTCTCCGGCTCGAGCTCCAGCTGGGCCCGGAACACGATGCCGACGGCCGCGTCCGGGCCGGTGACCGCGATAGAGCCCGTAGGCCAGGCGAGGTTGACGTCGCCACCGAGGTGCTTCGAGCCCATGGCGATGTAGGCGCCACCGTAGGCCTTGCGCAGGATGCACCGTGATCTTCGGCACCGTCGCCTCGGCGTAGGCGTACACCAGCTTGGCGCCGTGGGTGATGATGCCGCCGTGCTCCTGGGCGGTACCGGGCAGGTAGCCGCTGACGTCCGCGAAGGTGACGATCGGGATGTTGAAGCAATCGCAGAAGCGCACGAAACGCGCGCCTTTGAGCGACGCGGCGATATCGAGCGTGCCGGCGAGGTACAGGGGCTGGTTGGCGACGATGCCCACGGTGCGGCCACCGAGGCGGGCGAAGCCGACGACGATGTTCTGGGCGTAGTCCGGGTGCACTTCGAGGAAGTCGGCGCCGTCCACGACGCGGTAGATCACCTCGCGCACGTCGTAGGGATGCGATTCGTTCTCGGGCAGGATGGTGAGCATCTCCTCGTCGCGCCGCCGGGGGTCGTCGCCCATCTCGACCATGGGCGCGTCCTCCATGTTGTTGGCGGGCAGGTAGGCGAGCAGGCGCCGCACTTCGGTGAGCACGCTCTCCTCGGAATCCAGGGCGAAGTGGGCGACGCCGGAGCGCGTGGCGTGCACGCTGGCGCCGCCGAGGTCTTCGTCCGTCACTTCTTCCATGGTCACGGCCTTCACGACGTCCGGGCCGGTGATGAACATGTAGCTGTCGACCCTGGACCATGAACACGAAGTCGGTGATCGAAGGCGAGTAGACGGCGCCGCCGGCGGTGGGCCCGAGGATCACCGAGATCTGGGGCACGACGCCGGATGCGCGCACGTTGCGGCGGAAGATCTCGCCGTAGCCCTTGAGGCTGGAGACGCCCTCCTGGAGCCGGGCGCCACCGCCGTCGTTAATGCCGATGACCGGCACGCCCGTCTTGAGGGCCATGTCCATGATCTTGCAGATCTTCTCGGCCGCGACCTCCGACACGCTGCCGCCGACGACGGTGAAGTCCTGGGCGAAGACCGCAGACCGGGCGGCCCTCGATCTTGGCGAAGCCGGTGACGACGGAGTCGCCGGCGAACTTCTGCTGGTCGATGCCGAAATCGGTAGCGCGGTGGAGGACGAGGGAGTCGAACTCCTCGAAACTGCCGGTGTCCGTGAGCATGGCGATGCGTTCGCGGGCGGTCTGCTTGCCGCGATCGTGCTGCGCCTGAATGCGACGCTGACCACCACCGAGTGCGGCCTGCTCTTTCCGACGATGCAGGTCTTCGAGCTTCTCTTGCATTGACATGGGCTCGGGCCATAGTAGCCCGGCCTCTCGTAAGCGGCAATCGGGCGAGCCGCGAGCCGCGAGCTGAGAGCTGCAGAGCTGTCAGCCGTCAGCCGTCAGCCCGAACAATCATCTGGTCCTGGTGATCGTCCTCCAGCCGTGCTAATTGCTGAGAGCTAATTGCTGACAGCCGCGGCCTGGCAGGCAATGCCCAACGATATGGGAATCTCGAAGCCGCTTACTGGCACTTCTCCGGCGTGCCTGCTGGCAGCTGAAGCTCCTGGCCGACGGCGATGTTGCTGGGGTCGAGGCTGTTCAGGGTCAGCAGCTCGTTCGACCAGGCGGTGGGGTTTTCGACGCAGAACTTCTCGGCGATGTCCAGGGGCGTGTCGCCGGAAACGACGATGTAGGTGCCGCCGTCGCCGCCGCCCGAGGTGCCCGGCGTCGGCGTGGCGCCTGTGCTGCCGGTGCTGGACGTGGTGGGAGTCGAGGAAGTGGCGGCGGGCGCCGTCGGGATGATCAACTCCTGACCCGCCTGCAGCAGTCGCGCGTCGGCGATGCCGTTGATGTCGAGTACGTCGGCGATCCAGGCCGCCACAGCTTCGGGCGCCACGTTGAAGGATGTGGCGATGGTGCCGAGGGTATCCCCCTCTTTCACCACGTAGGTGCCGCCGCCGGTCGTGGAGCTGGGGGTGTCACCGGTGCCGCCGGGCTGGACCTGGCCCAACGAGATCGCCACGGGGGTCTGGGCAGGCAGCGTCGCGGTCGGTACAGCGCCGGTTTGGCCCAGGTCATCCGCACCCGGCTTGTCGTCACCCAGGACGTAGTTCTGTATCAGCAGCACGAGCACCACGAAGCCGATGACGCCTGCGATGATCCGTCCACCCATTAGGCCATGCTATCTCCTGTGGACCCCGCTTCGCGCCATCCTAGCCTGCGCTGCCGTGTACAGCCAGCCCAGGACGAAGCACGTAACCGCCCCGGCGCGTGTCGAACAGAGACGGCGCTAGCCCTCAGAGTCCAGCGACTCCAGCAACGCGATGCCCATGCGCGCTGCCTGCTCCAGGTACTCCGGCACCACACGGTCTGAGACGTCCTCCGGCGTATGCAGCAGAGGGTCCTCCCAGCGATGGAACATGAGCACCGGGATGCCGGCGGCGGCGAAGCTCGCGTGGTCGCTGCTGAGACCGCGGATTAGGGTCCCGGGCTCGGCATCGTCGATGCCGAGGTCGTCCGCGAGGCCGAGCATCTGCTGCTGCAGGGCTTCGTCGCCGATCAGCCACCAGGCATCGTCGCCCACGCCGACCATATCGAGGTTGATCATGGCTTTGAGGTGGTCCTTCTCGTCCTGGGTGAGCTGCGAGACGTAGTACTGGCTGCCGAGCAGCCCGAGCTCCTCGCCACCGAACAGGACGAAGCAGTTCGAGCCCATCTCGCCGTTGTGGGCCATGACGGCGGCGATTTCGAGGACGGTCGCGGTGCCCGTGCCGTTGTCGCTGGCGCCGGTGCCCAGGGCCACGCTGTCGTAGTGGCCGCCCGTGACCGTCTCGCAGTCCTCGCCGGGCGGCTCCGCGATGACGTTGTAGGACGTGGCGTCGCTCAGCGAACCGACGCTCATGCTGACCATGACCGGGCCCTGGTCGAGCGCCGCCTTGAGGTCCTCACCCTCCGCCATCGAGATGCCGACCACAGGGACCGACGCCGCATTCGCGAGGCTGCCGAGGAGGATGCCGCGCTCGTTGTTGTAGATGATCACGCCGGCAGCTCCGGCTGCGATGGCGTTCGCCACCTTGTCATTGAAGAAGACAACGCCGTCGCGTCGGATCAGGACGATGGCGCCATTGGTGTCGTCCGGGAAGTCTTCAGGGAGACCTGCATCGGCGTAGACGAGGCGGCCACTGACGTCCCGAGAGCCGGAGTTGGCGAAGGGCAGCGTCGGCACGTTCTGCGAATCCGCGCCATCGACGGACAGGGAGGAGGTGCGGGCGATCTCGGCGCCAATAGGGAACTGCTGCAATCGCACGTCGTAGCCCATCTGGTCCAGCCAGTCGGCGATGAGGCCCGCGGCGACGCGCTCGTTCTCCGTGCCGGCGACCCGCGGCCCGATGGTGTCCGAGAACGTCTTTACGGCTTCGAGGATGCGGTCGCCGTCCGGCTCCGCCGCGCCGACCACCGGGCTGACCGTCGGCAACGGGATGGTTGAAGTCGGCAGCGGCTCCGGCGTCTCGGGCAGAGCCGTCGCGGTTTCAGAGGGGGCGCTCGTGGGTGCATCGGCGACCGGTGTCGTCCCGGCGTCGCTGGGGCTCGAGCCGCCGCACGCGACGAGAAAGACGGCCACCAGCAGAGGTGCCGTCAGGAAGATTAGAGAACGAGGAAATAGTGGACGCTTGTTTGCTTCCAACCCTGCCTCCCCACCCAGAAGTAACGGCGCCACCCGCCGCCACATTAGTTAGTACGCTGTCAGCGCTGCTTTCGGCTCTTCCACCAGGCCTTCAACTTGTCGGGCCAGCCCGGCTCCGAAAGGTCCAGGGGCTGACCGCGCCAGCGCTTCTCCGGCGCGTTCGAGACGCCGCTGCCGCCGCGAGTCGAAAGGAAGAACGCGGTTCCCAAGACGATGATGGCGCCAATGAGGAGCCAGTAACCGCCAGGGATGCCGCGCATGAAGAAGGCGACAATCACGGCGAGCAGCGCCCACATCATCACCTTGCGCATCGTGACCGCAGACAACCACTTCGAGGTGCTGCCGCCGGTGCGCTTCACCGGCCGGCTAACGTTTGAGCGTTTGGGCCTCGACTTGCGCCCACCTTCGGGGAACTTGTCGATCTTATCGAGGATCTCTTCGATTTCGCGCTCTATACGGTCTGCCATGGCGACAACCTTCTTGTGGTTCTGATGGAGTCCGATTTCATTGTACAGATGCCATTCGAAAGCGGTCTATCAATATTGTTATGAATCGGCCAGCAAACGGCCTGTGACTTCGATAGCCAGGTCTTCGACCGGCGTCTCGTCGGTGGGCAGCACGAGGGCTCGATTGCCGTAGCGCTGGCGGTACTCCGCATCGATACGCAGGGCTGCTTCCGCGTCGCGCAGACCCGGTGCGTCATCGATACGCCGGCGCAGGGTCTCCGGTGCCGCGCTGAGGCGGACGAGCAGCGGCGACGACGCCAGATTGCGCATGAGGCCGAGGATCTGGTCGATCTCCTGTTCTCGCCGGTGCAGCACGCCGTCGCGCTCGTAGTTGAAGGCGCCCTCGAGCACGACGTGGTAGCGATTCTTCAGGTAGTTGGCTACGAGCAGCCGCGCCTGTGTGTGCACCATCTCCAGCTCGGCGAATACGTCGCGGTCATGAACGCGGATGGCGTCGTCGAGCATGGCGTCGGTGCTGACGACCGCGGCCTTGGCGTCGAGGGCGCCGGCGACCGCGCGCGCCAGGCTGCTCTTGCCCGAGAGGGGCGGTCCGTAGATGACGATGAGGTGGGGCATGACGGCCTCCGGATGGCGTTGTGGTTAGCCAACCACATTCGGCGGTGCGGCTCCAGAGCCTTGGGTATAGACCGGCACGAACTTCGTCATGAGCCGGGACGCCTCGCGTATCGGGATTGGTATGGGCGTGCGCGGACCAATGCTGCGCATCCCTGGCGGTCTGCTCCGCCCCAAGAGAGAAGGGAGGCGCTTTGGGGGACACCCCCCAAGCCCCCCGCGCATGGGCTGCGCCCCCGCTACCCCTGCCATTTCATCCTTGGCGGCGGCGCGTATGACCGATTGGTTTCGCTTCGCTGTCGCAATGCACCCGAGAAGGAACAGCCTGGCTGAGTCACAAGACCTAGGCTTCGCATCGCGATCGCGCTACTTCGCTTCTTGAAGGAGAGTGCCCCGCTGCACGATGGCTCGCATGAGAGTTTGGGCGCTCGTCGTGCGACTGACGCTGCGAGATTGGCAGGCGACTTCACACTTATTTTGCATACGTTTCTCTGCCGGCTAACCCCTGTGCTTCGAATGCAGCCGTAACTTCTCTTCAGACGCAACCCGCGTTGAATCAGTCCACGGAGGAAAGCACTTGAGGATGATGAAGTGGGGGATGGGAGTGGTAGGCCTGGCTGCGGTGGGTGTAATCGCGGTTGCGGCCATCGGCGTGGGCAGTTCTGCCTCCGCGCAAACGCCTCCCGACGACGAACAGACGCGCGCCGACCGTTACCGCGAGCTGCTGGCGAACGAGCTGGGCATCACTGTCGATGAGCTGACGACGGCCCAGACGGCCGCACGGGACAAGCTCGTCGATGAGGCGGTGGCGGCGGGCGGCATCACGTCGGAGCAGGGCGACAAGATCAAGTCGATGGACATTGGTGAAGGCCGTTTTGGTTTCGGCTTTGGCATGGGTAACCACCCGATGGGCGCAAAGATCCGCAACGCCGTCGTCAGCGTGTTCCAGACGGCAGCGGACGTTGTCGGCGTTCCGGTGGACGAGCTGCGCACCCGCATCGCCGGCGGCGAGAGCCTGGTCGACATCGCGGCGTCGAACAACATCGACGAGGCAACCCTCAAGTCCGACCTGACCAGCGCGCTGACGGACAAGATCAACCAGGCCGTCATCGACGGCGACATCGAGCAGAACAAGGCGGACATGCTGCTGGCGAACCTGGACGACATCGTTGACCGCGCGATCAACGCGGACGGCCCCTTCGAAGGCCGCATGCGCTTCGGCGGCGGAGGTGACTTCCACCCGTTCCACATGCGGGGCAACCAGAACTAGCGCCGCGCCTGATTACGCCTCGGTCACGGGGGAGCCTGCGGGCTCCCCCGTTTCTGTGTGTGGGGGTGCGACAGCGTGTCGACACGCCTCGCAGTCGTAGGGGTGCCCCTCGCGGGTACCCCTACGACCTTACAAGTGCTGAGGGCAGGGGCGAGCCCTGCCCCTACGTTTCGGGTGGCCGAGGGGGCTACGTCGCGGCGTCACGAAGCGGATGAGGTCATCTGCGATGGGCGGCAGGCTGACGTCCTTCGACAGGCTCAGGATGCCTTGATGAACGCTCTTACTCGGGACAAATCGAGCTGTAGTGCCCCAGCATGCTGGGGCACTACAGCTCGCGCGAACGGAACGACGTGCGCTGGTTACGGCACCAGCATGGAGCGCGAGACGGGCGTGGTGCGGTCGAGCCACTCGGCCTCCTCGAAGGCGCGGTTGATGTCTTCGAGGGGGTAGGTGTTGGAGACGATCTTGTCGAAGGGCAGCCGGCCCTGCTTCTTGACGAGGTTCTCCAGCATCAGCGGCAGGAGCTTCGGGCGGTACATGGCGGAGCCGATGATGCGCTTGCCCGCGAGGATCAGCGACGTATCGATGGTGACGGTGTTGCCGCGCACGATGTTACCGATTTCGACGAAGGTGCCGCCGTTCGCGAGATAGCCGATGCCCTCGTTCAGCAGCTCGGCCCGACCAACGAGCTCCATGACGATGTCGGCGCCTCGGCCGTCGGTCAGCTCCATGACGCGCACGCGGCGCATCTCCGGTGTGGTCCACTCCGTATCGATGTTGATCGTGTCGTCGGCGCCGAACTCGCGGGCGAGGTCGAGGCGCGATTCGAGGCGGTCGATGACGATGACGCGGTGGGCGCCCATGTCCTTCGCCATCGCCACAGCGTTGAGGCCGAGGCCGCCGGCGCCCTGGATCACGACGTAGTCGCCTTCTTTGGCACCGGCGCGCATGAGGCCCTCGGTCACGGTGCCCATGGCGCAGTTGACGTAGCCGAGCACGGAGTCCGGCAGCTCATCCGGCACCCGGAAGCGGGGCTGGTTGGGTCGAATGTAGTAGTAGTCGGCGTAGGTGCCGTTGAAGTAGGGGAATTCGTGCGGCGTCGACTGCGGGAAGAAGCCCTGCTGGCACCAGTTGCCGTCGCCGTTCATGCACTGGTAGCACTGGCCGCACGGCGCGACGGCGGAGTACATGAGGCGGTCGCCCTCGTGCAACGGCTTGCCCATCGAGTCGGTCGTGACGCCGGCGCCGAGCTTGTAGACGACGCCGGTGCCCTCGTGGCCGGTGGGGCGACCGCCTTCGGGCACGGGGCGCGGGATGCCGTCGCCGCGCCAGCGAGTGGAGGTCGGAGCCGCAGACGCCGGCCTGCGTGACCTTGAGGACGATGGCGCCGGGCTCCGGGTCCGGCACGTCGTACTCGCGAAACTCGAAGGGCTTGCGAGCCCCCATGAACATGACCGCGCGCCCCTTCATATGCTGCTCCTTCCAGCGGCCGTAGCCGCACATATGAATCTGGGCGGGAGCATAGCGCACGTGTCAATCGTTTTTGGAGGAGTCCGACGGCCCCGTTCGTGCACGAGGCTGCCGTTCCATGCCGTGCCGCCGAGGGTGCCCGCGAGGGGCACCCCTACGTCACGAAGACGGTCGACATGGTCAGCCCCCATCAAAGAGGCGCTAATCTGACGGAGTGAGCGAATCGGACCAGCCGCTGGAGCCCGCCGCGGTGCTAAGGCGCATCGCGTTTCTGCTGGAGAACGCCGCGGAGCCGGGGTACCGCGTGCGGGCGTTTCGGCGTGCTGCCAGCGCCATCGAGGGTTTGTCGCGCGACGAGGTGCAGAAGCTGGCGCGCTCCGGCAAGCTCACCGGCCTGCCCGGCATCGGTGAGGTCACGGCGGGGATCATCGCCGAGGCGCTGGAAGGCAAGACGACCTACCTCGACCGGCTCGAAGAAGCCGGGCCCGCCGTCGTCGCCGACCTGTCCGAGGCCGCGCAGGCGTTGCTGGCGCAGCTGCGGGGCGACTGCCATACGCACTCCGACTGGTCCGACGGCGGCGCGACGATCCGGGAGATGGCCGAAGCTGCGATCGAGCTGGGCCGAGAGTACATGGTGCTCACGGACCATTCGCCGCGACTGACGGTGGCGCACGGCCTGAGCCCGGAGCGCCTGGAAGAGCAGCTCAGGCGTGGTCGAGGGCCTGAACCGGGAGCTGGCGCCGTTTCGCATCCTCACCGGCATCGAGGTCGACATCCTGGACGAGGGCGAGCTGGACCAGACCGAGGAGCTGCTGAGCCGCCTCGATATCGTGGTGGCCAGCGCCCACAGCAAGCTGCGCATGGAGCCGGAGGGCATGACGCGACGCCTGGTCGCCGCGCTGGAGAACCCGCACCTCGACATCCTGGGCCACTGCACGGGCCGCCTGATCTACGGTCGCGGCCGCCCGGAGTCGACCTTCGACGCGCAGGCGGTGTTCGAGACGGCCGCACGCTACGACAAAGCAATCGAGATCAACTCGCGCCCCGAACGCCTCGACCCGCCGCCGCGCCTGATGGAGATCGCCCGGGACGCCGGCTGCCGCTTCTCCATCGACAGCGACGCCCATGCGCCGGGCCAGCTCTCGTGGCTACGCTACGGCGCCGAAATCGCCGTGGCGGCATGGGTGGGGCCGGAGCGCATCGTGAACACGATGGGGGTCGAAGGGCTGCTGGCGTGGGCGCGGGGGCATAAGAGCTGAGGGGCCAGGTAGTTGTGACCACTTCCTTCGCTGGGTATCTCGGGCCTGAGCAGAAGAAAGAGCCGTCTCAGACGAATGGGCGCTCCTCACCCTCGCCCCGGCCCTCTCTCCTTCGACGCTGCTCAGGACAGGCCAGGTAGGGGGAGGGAGACTTGGCGCATGCGTCTGAAACCCGAATTGCTCGAAGCGTCTGCGGAACGCGGTTCCCTCTCCCTGGCAGGAAGCGGGCTCGGGAGAGCGTCTACACCTGCAGGACGCGCTGGACCTGGTCTGGCGACAGGGGGCCGCGTTCGGTCCAGCGGATGGCGGACTCTAGCTGCGACATGTCGGAGTAGCCGACGAGGGCGGTAGAGACTTCGGGCTTCGAGAGGACGAGGCGCAGGCTGAGCTCGAGGGCGGATTCGAGGCCGAGCTCGCGGGCGAGGGTGTCGAGGGCGACGGCGCGGGCGATGTCGGCGTCGTAGGTGTCGCCGGTGACGAGGGCGGGACCGAGGCTGGGGCTGGCGAGCGGCGCCCGCGTTTCGACGCCGGTCATGGCGCCGCCGGCCATGACGCGGATGGCGATGATGCCGAGACCCGCGCCAGCCGCGACGTCTATGACGCCGTCCATGTCCTGGCCGGGGCCCGAGGTGCCTGCGAAACCGGCGCTGGGGTTGATGGCGTTGAAGTAGGACTGCATGGTCTCGAAGCGGCCGCTGGCGGCGTTCTCGTGCAGGGCGGCCGTGTCGCCGACGCCGGTGAAGCCGATGTGGCGCGTGAGGCCTTCGCGCACGAGGGCCTGCATGCCGTTGGCAATGGCGTCCATCTGCTCCGTGGCCACGGTCGCGCCGGTGGGGTCGACGGCGTCGTGGATCTGGTTGTGGAGTTGCAGGAGGTCGACCGAGTCGCGGCCCAGGCGTTCGAGGCTCGCAACGAGTGAGGCGCGAATCGAGGCCGGCGGGTCTTCGAGGTCTTCGAGGCGCAGGCGCACCTTGGTGCCGATGACGATCTGGTCCCAGACGCCGAGCTCCGTGAGGACCTCGCCCGTGTGGGTCTCGGAGAGGCCGTTGCCGTAGAGGGGCGCCGTGTCGAAGTAGGTGACGCCGGCATCGAGGGCGCGCTTGACGGCCTCGACCTGCTGCTCGTGGGTGCCGCGCACCATGAGGCCGCCGACGTTACCGCACCCGAACCCGAGGGCCGAGACGCTCAAACCTGTGGTGCCGAATCTCCGCTGCTCCATGTCATCGCTCCTTGCTGCTCCCAAGCATGATACAAGGCGACAGGTTCCCATCCGATGATCGGAAGGTCAAATCGGCCCAGCGCGAGTCGTCAGGGCGGCGGCACTTCGGTGGCGCCCTCAGGCGGGTCGAATGTGAAGATGCCGTCGTCGAAGCCCGGGTTGTACTCGATTTCCACCATGTCGTAGAGGGTGCGGCCGCCGACGCCGGGCGACGTTTCTTCCAGGCGCAGGAGGAAGTTGTAGGTCGGGTCGATCCAGTAACGCTTCTGGCCGATGAGCTGGTGCACGCGATTGCCGTCATCGCAACAGGCCTGCACAAGCTGAACGGCGTCGATGCCGCGCACAGGCTCCGTCTCCCGAACGACGTCCCAGTAGTCAGAGTCGCTGTCCTTCTGGTCGTCCATGTACTGCTGCAGGTTCTCGGCGGCGACCGGCCCGAACTGGGGAGGCCGGACGGCCTCCTGCGCCGGCTCCGATAGCGCCTGCCGGGAGAAGGTGTTTCCGTCCGAGTTATAGAGCCACAGGGTCTCGCCGTCCGTCACGTAGACGGTCAGATAGTCCGGGTCCCGCAGGCTGTAGTGCTCCACGCGCCAGTGGTCAGGTGCCTCGTACCAGACCCTGGTACCGAGTGTCGTCGCCATGGGCTCGTTCTCGGTGGTGCGGGAGCTCACCTGCACTCTACTGCATGGATTCGGCGACGCGCACGAGCTCTTCGAGCCGGAGCTGGTCGGCGCGCAGGGTGATGATCGTGTCGCCCTGGCTCCAGACGAGGAGCAGGTCATCGCCCTCCGTGCGCTGGTAGCCGGTGGTGTCGCCGATTGCCACTGGCTCACCCTGCTGCTGCGACGGGTCGAGGCCGCCCGCCCGGTAGCGCTGCTCGATGTCGAGGCGGGCACCGGCGTTTTCGAGGTGGACGATGTACTCAGCGATGGCCTCGGGCCGGACGCTGGACGTGCTGGCTTCCGTGCCGGTGATTGTGTAGCCGTCCGGGAGGTAGACGGGGTTGTAGAAGCCTGCCGGCGCATCGAACTGGCCGCCCATGGGTCCAGACTGCCCGTAGCCGTAGGAAGTACGAGGCCGCCATCCTCGGCGGCTGCCTCGACAGCGCTTGACGGGCGGCTCGAAGCCGAAGCGGGCGGCGTCGATGGGCTGGTTGACGGCCAGGTCAGCGATTTCGATGCTCAGATGGCTCTGCGGCGATTCGGGATTGTTGAGCTCCAGACGCAGGACGAGCGGGTACTCGCGGTCGAGCCAGAGGCTGACCTCGCCGGAACCCGGTATCGAGTAGCGGTACATGTCAGTCGGGCGACCGGCGATCTTGCCACCGTCCGCATGCTCCTTGAGGGTCCAGGTGGCGGTGTAGCTGCTCAGAAAGCCGCCGGGGTCCGTCGTGGGCAGCGGGCCGATGAGCAGGCTGGTGGGCAGGAAGAGCGGTGCGTCTCGGAACTCGGGCGGCATGGTGCCGAAGTAGTCCGCCACCTGCTGCTGAGAGTAGGTGTTCGTACCGGCTTCGTAGAACCAGACCGTTTCGCCGTCGGACGCCTGCAAGGAGCCATCGCCAGGGATGGTATGGGTGAAATCACCGAACTCGAAGCGCCATCGGTCCGGCTTCTCGTACCAGGCGCGCACCGTACTCAGCACGTCATCGTCGTCGGCCTCGATGTTGGCCTGGAAGTAGTAGCTCTCGATGGGCGCCGAAGTGCTGAACAGCCGGCCGGCTTGCGATGCGGCATCGCCGTCCTGGAAGTCGACCGCGGCATCGGCCAGATCGCTGTCTGAGGGCGACGAGGCGCCGTGATGCAGCACGTCTGTGAACACGGCGAGCGAGAGCAACAGCAGCGCGGCGATCACGGCGACGGCAACGGCCGGCAGGACGAAACGGCCTCGCAGCCAGGCGAAAGGCGCGACGGCCGGCGCCGCGGTCGCGCGGCACGGCGGGCCGCGACGGCGGCGTCCTCCCGGCGCTCCACCCCGAGCTTCGAGATGATCTCGGCGACGTGGTACTTGGCGGTGCCGAAGCTGATGCCCAGGCGCTCCGCGATCTCCTCGTTCGTCAGCCCGGCCTCGATGAGGTCGAGGACCTGCCACTCGCGGGGCGTCAGGACGTCTTCGTGCCTGGGGCGGCCTCGGTTCATGCGGGCGTCTCCATCGTCCAGCCATCGTATCGAGTCAGGGCGCGATTTACCCTGTCCGAACTGACGTACGAGGTGGGAGAGGGCGGCAAAGGGCAAAGGGCAAAGGGCAAAGGGCAAAGAGCGTGCGGCCATGTCCCCTCGTTGCGAGCCATTGACCGGAGGGAAAGGCGAAGCAATCCCGGTGCTTTATCAGCATCCGAGGCACAGACCGGGATTGCTCCGGCTCGGCTATGGCCGATGGCTCGCTGCGAGGAGTGTGATGGGCCTGATCAAATGTGAGCGCTCTGGCTACCGATATTGATCTAGACATGAACGGAGAAACCTTCGAAGCCCAAGGCTGCTTCCGCCGCGGATCTACGAGTACGTGCTGGCAGGCCTGCTGCTGGCCGGCGGCGCGGGCGCGGCGATTGGCTACCACGTGTACTACGGTTTCGTGACGGAGGAGATCGGGCGGGAGCGGGCGTACTGGGGCATCGGCCTGCCGTTCGTGGGGTTGGCGGCCGGCATATACATCTTTGCCTACGGCTGGCAGCGGGGCGACATCGCGAAGGCGCTACGCATGTCGATGTGGTTGAGCCTTGGGTTCGTCGGCATCATCGCGGCGCTGCTGGGCGCACTGGCCGTGAAACGCGACCCGGATGGCGCAGGCAGATCGTTCTTCAGGTTCGGGATGCCTCAGAGGCAGCGTCGATCCGGCCTGACCATCGGCGACTCGGACGACAACTACGAGTACACGTGGGCGGGCGGCTCGTTCGGCGGCAGCGAGGACGATGCGCCCCAACAGAGCCCCGGCATGCTGACGGTGCACTGTCGCAACTGCGGCGACATGTTCATTCCCCAGCCCCCGAAGGCGCTGTGCCCCAACTGCGGCTACAGCGCTATCGGCAAAGCGGGCTGAGCCCGGCTACGTGTTCATCACGACCTTCAGGGAGTTCTCGAGCTTGCCCGAGTAGGTCTCGTAGGCGCGGCCGACTTCGTCCCAGCCCATGCGGTGGGTGAGGAGGTGGTCGACGGAAAGGCGGCCCTGGCTCACGAGGTCGACGGTGATGCCGACGGTGTCGGGCATGTCGCCGGAGCGGGCGCTGTTCGTGACGATGATGCGAGGCAGCTTGTCTCGTCATGGCCGTCCAGTTGAACTCGAAGACGTCCTCGTCGTGGGCGATGCCGAAGATCAGGGCCGTGCCCTGCATGCGCAACGCCTGGAAGACGTTGTGGGCCACCTCGGCCCGCCCCACGGCATCGACGGCGATGTCCGCCATCTTGCCGCCCGTAATCTCGTTGATCCGCTCGAGGACGTTTTCGCGCGAAGCGTTGATCGTATGGGTGGCGCCGAGCTTGCGCGCCGTATCGAGGCGGTAGTCGAGCAGGTCGACGACGATGACCTGACGGGCGCCGCCACGAACGATGAGGTCTGTGAACGAGAGGCCGATGGGGCCCTGGCCGAAGATCACGACGCGGGCGCCCAGCAGGGTGCCGATCTGCTGCACGGCGTAGAGCACGGTGCCAACGGGCTGGCATAGCACCCACATCGCGGGATCGAAGTCAGAGTCCGGTACGGGCACGAGGTTGCGGGCGCGCACGGCGGCGTACTCCAGCAGGCCGCCGGACTGCAGGGCAATGACGCGCTGGCCGGGCTTGAGGCTGGGGTCGCGGCTCTCCTGCACGATGCCGACGTTCTCGTGGCAGGGAGCGCCGGGGTTGAGCGGGTACTGCTCCTCCGGCAACGTCCGGTCGTAAGCCCTGAGGTCGCTGCCGCAGACGGAGAAGTACTCCATCTTCACGAGCGCCTCGCCGTCCTTCGGCGTCGGCATCTCGACGTCCTCGAACTCGAAACGATGCGGCCCCACCAGTCGAGCAGCCTTCATTGGTTAACCCCTTCTGCAATACCGGACGAATCGATGCGGATTCTAGCATCGAACTCCTCATCGAGCGGTTGTGTCCCTTTGCCGGTACGCAGTATCGATGAGTGGTTAAAGAACTTACACCTGAGTAAGGCTTGAGTAAGGTCCGACAGCACCAGGTAATGACTGGCCCCCAGACTCGCGTATGGAGTCGAAACAGAAAGGTGAGTCACTAGATGAAGAAGGTAATGGTGGTTGGCCTAGTGCTTTTGCTTGGAAGCCTGGCTTTGGGGGCAACAGCCGCGTCCGCAAAAGGGGGACGGGCCGGATCCGACGGCAAGGTTTATGTATCCAGCCAGGGGCTCTACTACGACACATTTGTGGCGGCGCAAGAGCTGCCCATGCATGGCCGGTTCCAGAAGCTGGAAAACGGCGTAACCGAGTTCGGTCCGGGCGACCCGGGCTACCTCGGTGGGCGATGGTGGATTGATTCGAACGGCAACAACATGCAGGACGAAGGCGATACCTTCCTACTTTGTCCGCTACTTGGCCCGGGTTACGAACTTCCGTAGGCGTTCAGAGCATGACTCCCAGGGAGGTCCGCATCGAATTGCGGACCTCCCTGTTTGTTCTGGTTAGCAAGCCAGTTACCCGCTGACCTCGGTTAGCAGGTCCGCGAGGTCGTCCGCGTGCTCCTCTTCCTTGGCGAGGAGGTCCTCCATCATGCGGCGCGTCGTGGAGTCGTGGTTGCCGAACCAGCGAATGATCTCGGCGTACCACTGGACGACAACGCGCTCGGCGATGAGGTCTTCTTTAATCATGTCGACGAGCGAGTTGCCCGGCTTGTATTCGGCGACGCTGCGGGTGAGCAGACCATCGGGGTCGAAGTTAGGCTCGCCGCCGAGCTGGGTGATGCGCAGGGCGACCATGTCGGCGTGCAACTGCTCGTCGTTAGCGTGCTGCAGGAACTCCTGGGCTACCGGCTCGGCGTGGATGCCCTGGGCCATGTAGTAGTGGCGCTTGTAGCGCAGGACGCAGACGATTTCCGAGGCGAGTACCTGGTTGAGGATGTTGAGCGCCTGATTGATGTCGCGTCCGTAGGTCGAGGTGACGGCGCCCTTGTCCATGTCCTGTCGGGCACGGCGCCGCAGCTCCTCGATATCGCTAAGAAAAGGCTGATCGTTCTGTTCTGCCAAGACTAAACCTCCGCTTCTGGCTGTCCTTCTCTATCGTATGTCCTCCGCGAGGCAGACTGAGCGAATGAGAGACAGAATCAACGAAGTTGTCTCGGTTTCGTTATTCGTCTCCGCCAACTGGTCGAAGAAGCTGAAGCTCGCCGAGGGCGAGTACGGCATCCGTCAGCTCGTCCGGCGATGCGTGCGGCGGCGCCTTGCCAGCTTCGGCGAGACGACGGATGGCGTTGGCGTACAGGCCGCGCCGCCAGCCGTCACGCTCCCGGATGCCCGCATCGATTTCGGGGTCGAGGGCGGCCAGGGCGCGGATGCGACGGGTGATCGTGCGATCGGTGGCCCAGAAGCGGCAAAAGGCGCGCACCAGCGCATCGAGGGCAGCAACGGGGTCGCGGGTCTGCATGACGGCGGGCATGTAGGGCACGAGGCCACGCGCAGCCAGGTCGTCGTACAGCGCGTCGAGCAGGCCTGTCTTGGAGCCGAACTGGTAGTACAGGGTCATGCGCGAGACGCCGGCCTCGCGGGCGACGGCGTCGATCGTGAAGGCCGCGATGCCGTCCGGCGCTTCGAGGAGGCGTCGCGCTGCTTCGATGATGCGAGCGCGGGTCTCCTGAGATGTCGCCTTGCGTTTGCCGAGGTTGTAGGCGCGAGGGCTCATTGCGGCTGGATTCTAGCAGTTGCCATTTATTTAGACTGATGATATACCTAAATTGTCCAAGGAATACTCAGGAGGTTGAAGGTGAATTTCGCAGACACCGTTCACATGCATTCGCCGGCGCAGGGGCAGGCGTCATGACGGCCCTGCTGCTATGGCACGGCGCACACCACTGGTGGGGAGGTGGAATTGTGTTTTTCTTCCTGGCCTTGATCCTCGTGTTTCTCATCCTCAAGCTCTGGTTCTTTCGGGGCTGGTGGGGTCCTCGCGGCCGCTGGGCGTATCGCGACTGGCCCGATACGTCGCCTGAATCCGTACTGAAACGGCGGTTGGCCAGCGGCGAGATTACCGAGGCCGACTACGAGCACCTGCGCGACGTTCTCCGGCACGACTAGCGGCTGGCGACAGGGGATGTGGGTTCGAAAGCTTGACGCGTGAATACCCGCACCCTATACATAGATCATCTAGGTATGAGGTAGAACATCATGAGCACACAAACTTACCTGAAGCCACCATGGATGCAGCGCAACGTTGCCAACCGCCTGGTGCCGTTGTTCCAGCGCTCGATGATCTCGAAGCTCTCGGTGCGCGGGCGGCAGACGGGCCGGTGGCACACCGTGCCCGTCGCCGTGATGGAGCACGAAGGGCGACGCTACCTGGTGTCCTACCGGGGCGAGAGCGACTGGGCGCGCAACCTGCGGGCATCGCTCAGCGCCCGGCTGCAGACACGCGACGGCCATGAGGAGATCAGCGTCGTCGAGGTGCCCGTGAGCGAGCGTACCGAGTTGCTGAAGGTCTACCATGAGCGGTACGGCAAGATGCCCACTGTATCGGGCGTGCTTCGCGCGCTGCCGGACGCGGCGGATCATCCCGTATTCTTGATTGCGACATCGCAAGCGATATCAGCGACTAATTAGTGTGGCGCTAAGACCACGGATTTAGATCAGTCTTAACCTTCATTACGTTGACTGTAGGCGCGCCAGGTCATATAAACGAAGAATCGTTCGCTTTTTATTCGTCCTGCAGGTCCCCGTCTACCCCGCAGCAGGCTTTCCGAAGGACACCCGCCATGACCAATACAACCGACGGCGCCTCAAGCGGCACATCCAGCGTAACCGAATATGCGGTAGAGGCAGTCAACGTCGTCAAGACGTACCAGACCGACAACGTCGAGGTGCAGGCGCTGCAAGGCGTCTCGCTGGCGGTGCCACGCGGCGACATGGTGGCGATCATGGGACCGTCCGGCTGCGGCAAAACGACGCTGCTCAACTGCCTCAGCGGCCTCGACGACGTGACCGCTGGGCTCGTACGGGTCGGCGGCGTCGACATCGCGGGGCTGTCGGACAACGAGAAGTCAGACTACCGGGCGCGGGCCATGGGATTCGTGTTCCAGTTTTACAACCTGCTGCCCGTCCTGAGCTCGGTCGAGAACGTCGAGATGCCGTTGCTGGTGAGCGGGGTATCTGCCAAGGACGCGCGCGAGCGGGCGTTGCGAGCGCTGGAGCTGGTGCACCTGAGCAACTGGGCGAATCACCGGCCGGCACAGCTCTCCGGCGGCCAACGCCAGCGCGTGACGATCGCGCGGGCGCTGGTGAACGAACCGGCGATCGTGTGGGCCGACGAGCCCACCGGCGACCTCGACTCGAAGAACGCGGACGAGATCATGGAGCTGGTCGTGAGCCTGAACGAGCAGAACGGCCAGACCTTCGTCATCGTCACGCACGACCTGCACATCGCGCAGTCCACCAACCGCATCGTCAACATGATCGACGGCCAGATCGTCGAGGACGTGATCACGGAGAGAGCGCGGTCGAAGCAGACGCCAGCCGGCGCCAACTAGGGAGACGACATGAACGAGCTATTCGGCGTCTCCATGACCTTGATCATGTTCGTGCTGCTGGCGATGCTGTGCGCCAGCCTCGTGACGGTGGGGCTGATTGCCCTACGCAACCCGATCATGTTCAAGCTGGGCATCCGCAACATCCCGCGACGGCGGTCCCAGACCATCCTCATCGTCATCGGCCTGATGCTGAGCACGGTGATCATCTCCGCCGCATTCACCACCGGCGATACGGTGGACCGCAGCGTCACAGCGCAGGTCTACACGCTCCTCGACTCCGTGGACGAAACGATTGCGACGGGCGCTCGGGACAAGGGCGAGGTCTTCGGCGACGACACGGGTAATGCCTTGCGCGACAGCGCATTCGACCAATCGACCGTCCAACCCCTTATCGATAGCCTGAACCAGAGCCCCAACGTAGACGCGGTGGTGCCGCTGTACGGCGACGTCGCCGTGGCGGTGAACCAGGTGCAGCGCCTGAGCACGCCGCTGTTCACGCTGCAAGGCCTTGACCCGGCGGTAGATGCCTTGCCGGATCTCCATAACATTGACGGCGGCAACGTGAAGGTGGCGGACCTCGGCGAAGGGGAGCTGTACCTCAACCGTAGCGCCGCGGACGACCTCGACCTCGGCGTCGGCGACACGGTCACGCTCTACACCGGCGACAAGCAACAGGACTTCACGGTCGCGGCGATCGTGGAGGACCGGCGCCTCTCCGGCTCCGTCGGCATCTCAACGCAGCGCGAGGGCGGCGTCGTGCCGCTCTCCGTCGCGCAGGACTTCTTCGGCGCGCCCGGCAAGATCACGCTGGTTGCCGTCTCGAACCAGGGTGGCGCACGGCAGGGCTACAACGTCTCGACCACCGTCGAGCGCGAGATCCGCTCCGGGCTGCCGAGCGACAGCAACCTGCAGCTCACGGCGATCAAACGCAACGGCGTCGACCTCGCCGAGCAGTTCGGCAACGTCTTCACGACCTTCTTCCTCGCCTTCGGTCTGTTCTCCATCGGCGCCGGCGTGCTGCTGATCTTCATGATCTTCGTGATGCTGGCGGCGGAGCGTAAGTCGGAGATGGGCATGGCGCGCGCGGTCGGCACACGCCGCTTCGACCTCGTGCAGACCTTCCTAAGCGAAGGCATGGCCTACAACGTACTGGCGGCGGCCGTGGGCACCGGCATCGGCATCGTCGTGGCGGTGGTGATCGCGAACATCATGGCGTCCGTATTCGCCTCTTCCAACCTCGATATCTCGCCACACGTGACGGTGCGCAGCCTCGTCGTCTCGTACTCGCTGGGCGTCGTGCTGACGTTCCTCACGGTGACGTTCTCGTCCTGGCGCATCAGCCTGATCAACATCGTGCGGGCGATCAGGGACATCCCGGACCCGCCGCAGCAGGCGCCGCAGTGGGGCACCCGGGGCATCCTGGGCACGATCCTCGACCTGTTCTTCCGCCCGACCGACAAGGCGGGCTGGATCCGTCGCGGCACCGGCACCGCAGGCATCCTGCTCATCGTCGTGGGCGCCGCCGCCCCGCCGGCCATGCTCCTCGGGCTGTTGGTGTTCGCGGGCACGCTGTTCTCATTCTTCTGGGGCCAGAAGGCGATGCCGGCGCTGATGCGCATTGCGTCCTTCGTTGGCACCTTGCTCGTCTTGCCGGTCACGATCGGCGTGGCGATCTTCCGAACCGTGCAGCTCGGGCCGATGTTCCTCATCGGCGGCGTGGCGATCCTCATCGCGTATGTGGCCTCGGACTCCACGTCGGCGTTCGTGCTGATGGCGGGCTTGTCGCTGGCGCCGCTGGGGCTGGTGTTTATCCTGCGCTCCTTCGGCGGGCCCGAACGCCTCCTCTATACGGCGATGGGTATCTACCTGATTTACATCTGGGAGTTCGACGTCTGGAATACCGGCACAAGCCTGCACTTGATCAGGAAGATCTTCGGTGAGGCCACCGGCGACGTCGAGATGTTCTTCCTCTCCGGCGTCATGGTGACCCTGGCAGCGACGTTCCTGGTGGTCTACAACGGCGACCTGATCCTGGGGCCGATTACGCGGCTCGGCAAGGGACTTGGCGCCCTGCTGCCTTCGATCAAGATGGCTGTCGCCTACCCACTGGCGAACAAGATGCGCACCGGCATGACGATGGCGATGTTCTGCCTGGTGATCTTCGCGCTCACCGTAATGTCCTCGATGAATCACAACTTCAACCGCCTCTTCCTGAGCGACCGCGCCCTCGGCGGCTGGGACGTGTCCGTGGACGAGAACCCGAACCGCCCCCTGGACGACCTCGCCGGCGACCTGCAGGCAGCCAACTCGCCCGTGGTCAGCGACATCGCCGCCATCGGCCGCCTGCAAGCAGCGAATAGCCGCAACTCCTGGCTCTGTCAGGTCACCGCGGACCAGCCGTGCGATCCGAACGCCTCTAACGCCTCGGACGTGTTCACGGAATACGGCACGAACGGCCTCAATGAGAGCTTCATCACCACGACCTCGATCCCGTTCCAGGCTCGCGCCACGGGCTACGCCAACGACGCTGCCGTCTGGCAGGCGATGGCAAACGACGACTCTCTGGCCCTGGTCGACGCGAACTCGCTCGTGGGCAACGGCGGCTTTGGCGCCGCGGCCTTCGTCGACGGTATCGACCCGCTCGACACCACCTTCGAGCCGTTCGAGGTCGTCATGTACGACCCCGACACCGGCAATACCGACCGCGTGACCGTGATCGGCATCGTCGAGAGCGGGGCATCGAACATCTTCATCGGTATGGACGTGGCGGACTCGACGTTCGCAAGCGTTTTCGGCGAGCCCGACTCCCGCGTCTTCTACGTGCAGACCACGGCCGGCACCAACAACATCGAAGCTGCGCGCGAGATCGAGTCGGCGCTGCTCACCTCAGGCGCCCAGGCCGTCTCGATGAAGAAGGACCTGCAGGACCAGAGCGCGACGTTCAGCAGCTTCTTCTACCTCATGCAGGGCTTCATGGGCCTGGGCCTGTTCGTCGGCGTGGCGGCCGTGGGCGTAATTGCCTTCCGTACCGTGGTGGAGCGCCGGCAGCAGATCGGCATGCTGCGAGCGATCGGCTACAACAAGAAGATGATCGGCCTCACGTTCCTGTTCGAGTCCGCCTTCATTGCCCTCATGGGTGTGATCAGCGGCATCGTGTTCGCGCTTGATCCTGGCGCGACAGCTGGTGACGGAGCAGTTCGCGAACCAGGGCGTGACGACGTTCTCGGTGCCGTGGACGCAGGTGCTGCTCATCGGCGGGCTGGCGTTCGTGTTTGCCCTGATCATGACGCTGATCCCGGCGAGGCAGGCTGCGAGCATCCCGATCGCGGAAGCGCTGCGCTACGAATAGGGCTTGCCTTCGCCCTGGCGCTCTCTCAAAGGGGAGACGGTGACAGCGCCCTATGCGGTGGGATACGGATCGACGAGGTCTGGTGGCTTCGCCATCATCGCGTCCAGTCCTGCGTCCGCGGTACTGCAACCCCTCACCCTGGCCCTCTCCCAGTGGGAGAGGGGACTTCTTTCGGAGGACTCTGGGCGCAGCGCACCACAGGGAGATGCGCCGGCTTCGGCCAGTGGCCCCCGGCGGCAACGACTATACTCAGGGCATGAAGACTGAGTTTTTCGAATCCGATCCCTTTTCGCCGCGCAAGGCTGACCTGCTCGTTGCTCTCGACTCGGAGTACCGGTTCGAGAAGGGCGATGAGGTGGTGATCGAGACGGGCGGCGGCACCACGAAGGTGCGCATCATGGACGTGCGGGTGCATGTGAAGTCCGGGGAGCTGAGCCGCGAAATCCTGGCGCTGAAGGTCTAAACTGCTGCATCCGGGAGTTTGCGCCGGTAGCTCAAACGATCGTGAGGGTTCGATTGAATTTGACCAGTTATGGGCACCCCGTTAGACTCCTTTGACGCGGTCCAGGGATGGATCGTCCTTCTATGAGCGGGGTACTCAAGGTTCTCTGGCTGCCACTGGTGGCGATGTCGCTGCTCCTGCTCGGATGCGGCGTACCGATCGCGCCCGAATCGATCACGGCGACCGCTGTTGCTGACCAGTCAGACCTTCCCGGCCAAACCCTCGCCTCCACCTTCAGCGGTAGCGCTTCCATCGACACAGCGCAGAGCCTGCGTACGGGCTCGGCCGCCGTGCCCGGCTCTCCCGTGGATACAGTGGAGCCGCTCTCCACCCTGACGTCGGCCACCGACACGCCGGAACCCACGGCCGAGGCGACCGAGACCCCGGAGGCGACCGAGACGCCCGAAGCCGAGGCAACCGCCACGCCTGATGACGCGACGCCCGAGGTAACAACGGAAGCAGTCGAGACGCCGACCGAGGAAGCTTCTCCCACCTCGACGCCTACGCCGGAGCCTACCGCGACGCCCGCACCTCAGGTCCTCGACATCAACCAGGACTACGCGCAGGAGTTCCTCACCCTGCTCAACGCCCAGCGCACGGGCCGCGGTATGCAGCCGCTCACGTTCAACCCGGTGCTCGCCGCGGGGGCCTCGCAGTACGCGCAGTACATGGGCACGGCCAACTTCTTCGGCCATGACGCCCCGGACGGCTCGACGCCGGCCTCGAGGGCCTTGGCGACGGGCTACCCCGGCGCCTGGAACGGCGAGGCGCTATCGGCCGGCCAGATCAACGCGCAGGTCGCCCTCAACGCTCTCCTGGCGAGCCCGCCGCACGCCGCCATCCTCCTGGACCCCAGGTCCGTCGAGGTGGGCATCGGCTACGCGTACGTGGAAAACAGCCACTATCGCAGCTACTGGGTGATCATGACGGGCATCCCCTAGCGGACTCGAGGGGCATTGATGTAGGCAAGACGCTGCGGGTTGAATCCCGCAGCTTGTGGTTCTCACGACGTACCTGGCCGAGAGTCTTGCGAAGCCCCTCTGGCTACGATTTGGCTCCCCGCACCCTCACCCTGGCCCTCTCCCTGATAGGGAGAGGGAACTTGCTACGAGTGCTTGATGCATTCCTTCGCGCGGGTCTTGACTACGTCTCCAGCAGCGGTGCGAGCTGCTCCGGCTCCGGGTAGAGGCCGGGGCGCATGGCTTCCCACCAGCTCTCGTCCTGGCTGATGACCTGCTCGATGGCGCGCAGGCGGTGCAGGTCCTGCATGGCGCCGGGCGGATCTTCGCCGGCCTGCACCTGCTTCACGGCCTGCAGGAGCATGCGTCGGGCGGTGATGATGGCGCGGTCGGTGGTGCCGAGGCGCTCGTAGGTGCGGTCGACGATGTCGCCCATGCTCTCCTGCACGGCGCGGTCCTGCGTGTTGGTGCCCTCGATGCCGGTGTAGGTCTGGGTCTTCTGCACCATGCGGTCGATCATGTAGCGGTTGCGGCGGTTGCGCACCGACCGGAAGCCGTTCTCGACGTCGATGTCCACGCCGAACTCGTTGCCCGTGCCGACGTGGTTGCGTTCGTCCTCGGTGAGGGGCGCGGGGCCGTAGGTGTAGGTGAAGTTGTAGACCATCGTGTGCTCGTCATCGACCGGCACCCACATGTGGCCGTTGACCTTGGGCTTATCGACGTCGAGCGAGTAGCCGCGAAGCTGGTACCAAGGCATGACCCAGTGGTAGCCGCGCACGAAGTAGCCGCCGTCCGGCAGGGCGCGTAGGCCGGCGTAGGAGAAGCCGTAGTCCGTCGGCTGCACCTCGACGATCGCCGCCTTCGAGAAGCTGGTGGCGCGCTTTCGCGTTTCGCCGATGGCCATGCCCGTGTCGCTCATGCCGGGGCGGCCGTAGTGGAGGAAGTTGCTGTGGACGGTGTCGATGCCGCCTTCGAGGGCCTGCAGCCAGTTCGAGTCCTGGAGGACCTTCGTGAGGCCTCGATGCGTCTCCGGCCCCAGCGTCCACTCGAACTCAGGCAGGGGCGGCTGCTTGTCCTTCGGCCCCATGTAGGCCCAGACGACGCCACCCATCTCGACGCAGGGGTAGGCCGGGATCGTGACCTTGTGCATGAAGTTCGTGGCTTCGGGCTCCGAGGGCATGTCCACGCACTGGCCGTCGATGTCGAACTTCCAGCCGTGGTAAACGCAGCGGATGCCGTTCTCCTCGTTGCGCCCGTAGAACAGGCTGGCGCTGCGGTGCTTGCAGCGCTCATCGACGAGGCCGACACGGCCATCGGTCTGGCGGAAGGCGATGAGGTTCTCGCCGAGGAGTCGCACCTCCACGGGGGCGCAGTCGGGCTCCGGCAGCTCCCACGACAGAAGCGCCGGTACCCAGTAGCGACGCATCATCGTGCCCATCGGCGTACCGGGGCCGACTTGCGTAAGGGTCTTGTTGTCGTTCATCCATCAACATCGGCGTGCATCCCCTTTGCGTTTCGAGGTGATTCGTGCAACGAGTACGGGCTCTCGTCACCTTACCCCGGTCCTCTCCCTCGCTAGGGTGAGGGAGCTAGATTCGTTAGATTCGAGTAGAAGTGCTCTCGAGCCATTTCGAGCCACGGCTGCTGCGCTTCGACGATCTCGGCGTCCTGGAGCGGGAGCCAGTGGCACCGAATCGGGGCGCCGCAGTCACAGGTGTAGGGCCACTCGACCTGCACGCCGCTGAGGTCATCGAAGAGGTAGACCCAACGACGGCGGGACTCGCCTTCAGACTCTTCGTCGCGGACGCCCACGAACGACGTGACGACGGCGTGGATGCCGGTCTCTTCATGAAGCTCGCGAACGACGGCGACTTCCGGCGACTCGTTCGGCTCGATGGTGCCTGCCGGGAGCTGGACCATGACGCCGCCTTCGTCCAGCGGGTGTTCGAAGACCAGGACTTGAGCCTCGTTCCCGGTCCAGCGCAGACAGACCGCGGCGACTTTGCCGACTCTCACGTTCTCCAAGGTGACCTCCCTGGCCTTAGGTGAGCTGACTCCTCAGGGCTTAGACGTTACCAGATCGAGGTCAGGGACGATGCTGACGTGGATCGCTTCGCCGGCCTTTCCGGCGACGGCGTCGATAGCCTGCTTCGCCTGAGCGAGACCGAAGGTGTGGGTGGCGATGCGGTCCATGGGCAGCTCCCCCGAGGCGAGAAACTCGATGGCCTGCTCGACGCTGCGGTAGGAGTGGCCGTTCGCCTGCTTGAGCGTGAGCATGCGACGGCCAAAGCTGGCGACGTCGATGGTCTCGCTGCCGGCCGCGGGGAGGACGATGTTGCAGCGCTTCGCAGCGACCTTGATCGCCTCGGCGACGGTGCCATTGCCGCCGCCCGTGACGTTGACGACGACGTTGACGCCCTCGCCGCCCGTGTAGTCCATGACCTTGCCGACGAGGTCTTCCTGCTCGACATCGATTACGTAGTCGGCGCCGACTTCGAGGGCCATCTTGAGCCTGGCGGCGTCGCGCCCAAGCCCGCTGACGATGACGCAGCTAGCGCCCGCCTTCTTGGCCGCGAAGGCGCAGGCGAGGCCCTGCTGCCCCGGCCCCTGCACGAGCACCGCGTCGCCGAGGCGGACCTCACCATATTCGTAGGCCCACTCGATGCCGTTCGAGAGGGGCAGGAACATGGCGGCGTGCGGCGCCGGGATGTGCGATGGCATGCGATGAATCACGGCGTTGGGGTGCACATAGAGGTACTGGCTGTAGCCGCCCCAGAGCGAGGGCGCGGTGCTGATCGGCGTCGTGCCGTAGCGCAGGGAGCCGCCGCGATCGGTCTGGTCGCAGAATCGGAAGTTGTCGGAGCGGCACCACTTGCAGGCGCCACAGGGCAGGTACTCCTCGAGCGCGATGCGGTCGCCCTCGCGCAGGCGCCATCGGGCCGCCGCGGTCTTGCCGATGCGCGCGATGACGCCGACGTTCTCGTGCCCGAGGATCTTGGGACCGCCGGGCAGCTTGAGGGCGCCTTCGATGTCGCTGCCGCAGATGCCGCACGCCTCGACCTTGAGCAACGCATCGTCGTCACCGACCTCGGGCAGGTCGAACTGCCGCAGCTCGAACTGCTCAGGCGCAACAAGGACGGCCGCCAGGGATTGCTCAGTCATCTCGACGCGTACTGTACTCCCGTCCGGGTCGAAAGGGCGACGAGTAAACAGCGCCGGGGGAGTAACTCCAGACTCATCGAGGTGGTAAAGTAGGAGCCCCGGGGCGATTAGCTCAGCTGGCAGAGCGCTTCCTTCACACGGAAGAGGTCACAAGTTCAAGTCTTGTATCGCCCACCACTCCCTAACTCTCGACTCGACCCTCAGATGCACCCTTAAGAAACCGCTACCGGCTTGAGGTCGGGTGAGACCTCCAGCCTTGTACCCGTCAGCGCGGCGACTTCTTCGACGCTGTAACCGGGCGCGATCTCCAGGATGCGAAACGCGTCACCGGTCGGCTCGAAGAGGCCGAGGTCGGTCATCACGCGTGTCACGCAACCGGGCGCGGTGATGTCGAAGGTGCAGTGCGGCAGGAGTCGCGGCGCACCCTCACGCGTCGTGTGGTCCATGATCGCGAACACCTGCTGAGCGCACGTCGCGATGTCCATCGCCCCGCCGATGCCGCCACCCTTGTTGCCGGGCAGCCGCCAGTTCGCGAGGTCGCCGTTGGCGCCAACCTCGTAGGCCCCCAGCACGGCGACATTGATCATGCCTTTACGGACGAGCGCGAAGGAATCGGCGTGGTGGACGAAGGCGGCGTACGGGCGCAGCGTGATCGCCTGGCCGCCGGCGTTCGTCAGATACGGGCTCGCCTCCTCCAGCGAGGCTGCCCGCGGGCCGTAGCCGATGACGCCGTTCTCGGCGTGGAAGACGACGAGGCGGTCCGGCGGCACGTGGTCGGAGCACATCGTCGGCATGCCGGTGCCGAGGTTGACGATCCAGCCATCCTGGAACTCACGCGCCAGCCGTGCGGCCATTTGCGGTCGCGGGATGCGGGGCTTCTCTTCGCTGCTTGTCTCGCTCATGTCTTCTCTCCTGCCGCTAGCCCAACCGTGACTCGAGCTGCCAGACACCATCGGGCGGAATCTGCACGATGCGGTGCACGTAGACGCCCGGGGTGTGTACGAAGTCGGGGTCAATCGCGCCGACGGGCACGATCTCCTCGGCCTCGACGATGGTGCAGTCGGCCGCCATCGCCATGATCGGGATTGAAGTTGCGCGCCGACTGATGGAACTGCAGGTTGCCGAACTCGTCTGCCCGGCGCGCGCGGACGAAGGCGTAGTCGGCGGTAATCGCCTCCTCCATCACGTGCATGCGGCCTTTGAACTCACGGTGCTCCTTGCCCTCCGCCAGCACCGTGCCGACGCTCGTGGGCGTGTAGAAGGCCGGGATGCCGGCGCCGCCCGCCCGAATGCGCTCCGCCAGCGTGCCCTGCGGCACCAGCTCCGCCTCGATCTCGCCTGCCTCCTCGAGCTTCTGCAGGGTGACGGGGCGCGAAGGGTGCGTGCCTGCCGTGAACGCGAAAACCACCTTGCGGACGCGGCGGTCGTCGATCAGCGTGGCCATCGTGACGATGTCGTCTCGCGGGCGTCACGCCGCTGTTGGCGATGATCGTGAGGTCCTTGGCGCCCTGTCGGTGCAGTGCCGCGACGAGATTGTGGGGGACGCCGACGTGGGAGAAGCCGGGCACGAGAATGCTCGCGCCATCCGGGATATCGGCAACAGCCCTGTCCATTGAGTCGATGAGCTTCGAAGCCATTGCACCTCCTGGCTCGGCCTTTGCGAGTCTCGCTGATGCTACGAGGCCGTCGCAGGCATGGCAACCGATGTCGTCACGGTTAATATGGCAGCCGGATTCGGGAGGTAGGAATGAACATCAGAGGACAAGCGGCCATCGTTGGCATTGGAGAGACCCTGCACAAGCGGTCGTGGCCGAACCGAAGCTCGCTCGGGCTGGCAGCGGAAGCAGCGGCCGAGGCGATTGCCGACGCTGGGCTGCGGCGAGAAGAAATCGACGGCATGATCACGGTCTCGACGTCGTTCTTGCCGCAGCGCGTCGCCGAGTACATCGGCATCCGGCCGACGAACTTCGCATCTGCCGTAGGCATGAACGGCGCGACTTCCGGCGCCGCCCTGACCATCGCCGCGGCCGTGGTAGCGGCGGGCATCTGTAACTACGTACTGTTCGTCAACGGCAACGCCCGCGACCCAGAGAACCCGGCGTCGTTCTCGCCCTTGCCGACGCGACCCGACTTTATCAGCGAGTTCAGTGCGCCCTACGGTCCGGCCGTGGCGGCGAACACGAACTACGGCCTCCTGTACAGCCGCCACATGCACAAGTACGGCACGAAGCCGGAGCAGCTCGCCCGCATCGCCGTGAACCAGCGCTTCAACGCGGCGAAGAACCCACTCGCGGCGCTGCGCGAGCCGATCACGGTCGACGACGTGCTGAACTCTCGATACGTGAACTGGCCGCTGCATCTGCTGGAGTGCGTGATGCCGAGCGCAGGCGGCATCGCCTTCATCGTGACGACGGCGGAGCGAGCCCGGGCGCTGCGCAAGCCGCCGGTATATCTGCTGGGCGCCGGCGTGTCGCAGGGCTACGACAACAGCTGGATGACGCCGGACCCCTGCCAGACCGCGACGGCATTCTCGGCGCCCGCGGCTTATCGCATGTCAGGCTACGGGCCGAAGGACATGCAGTTCGCCGAGTTCTACGACTGCTACACCATCCTCGAAGCCTGCTGCATCGAGGACGCGGGCGATTTGCCCCAAGGGCGAGGTCGGCGCCTTCTTCGAGAGCACCGACACGACGTACAAAGGCAGCTTCCCGATCAACACGGATGGCGGACAGCTCTCGGCGGGCCAGCTCATCGCCGGATCGAGCGGCACCCAGCACGTGGTCGAGGCGGTGCGCCAGGTCCGGGGCATGGCCGGCGAGCGCCAGGTCGAGCGACATGACCTGTGCCTGGTCAACGTCAACGGGGGCTCACCCTCGCAGGAATCGACGCTCGTGCTCGGCAGCGAGAACGCGCTCTAAGTCAGGAGAATCGAGATGACCTCACAAGCCAGCAAGCCGATGCCGCGCCCCGAGAACCGCTCACTGACCGCCCCGTTCTGGGAAGCAGCCAAACGTCACGAGCTCACATGCCAGCGCTGCCGCCAGTGCGCGTCCTGGATCTTCTACCCGCGCGAGCAGTGCCCGACCTGCTTCTCGACCGACCTCGAGTGGGCGCCGGTGTCGGGCAAGGGGCGCGTGTTCGCCTACACGATCGTGCACCAGCCCGCCAACGCGGCGTTTGAGCCGGAGGTGCCGTACGCATACGCCATCGTGCAGCTAGACGAGGGCGTGCGCATGCCGACCAACATCGTCGAGTGCGAGCTCGATAGCATCAAGGTCGACATGCCCGTCAGCGTGGTCTTCGATGACGTTTCGCCGGAGTGGACGCTGGTCAAGTTCAAGCCCGCAGGCTAAGCGGCCGCTGCGAAAGAGGCCCTGCCGCCAAGCGACCTCTTCGTAATATCTATAACCAGTTAAAGGTTGCTACATCTCTGCAATCGGACTGGGGACAAGTTAGATGGTAAAGAAAGGGAAAAACGGGCTACTTTGCCTCGATTTTCATGGCTTTGAGTGATTGAGGCGGACGAACTGTGAACCTGAGGACGAACTTCAAATTCCTCGCGATGCTGACACTGGGAGCGAGCGCTCTAGTCTTCGCTCTCGCGACATATCCGGCTAATAGCGCCAGCAACTTCAACATCACGCTGGAATTCGATGAGACGGGGGATGCAATCGATCCTTGCGACGACGATCTGCCGGCATGCGGCCACGATGATGACCTGGCGGCGATCATGGCCGAAGCGGCGGCGCGATGGGAGGACATCATTGAGGACTCCCACACGCTACACATTCGTTATCGATGGGTGGCAGACAGCCTGCCTAGCGCGGATGTAACCATGACTGACGCGAACGGCCGGCCGACCGAGGCGGTCATTCGCGTGCCTGCGAACCGGAACTACTTCTACGACCCCACACCGTCCGATGACGAGGAGTTCGATATGCGGTACCGCCTCTACCGGACAACCCACCCGGCGGAGAAGACAGAAGCCTTCCAGGGGACGCCACTGGAGATCTTCGAGGTCGGTTACAACGGCCTTGAGATCGACGACGATATTGGAGCCGACTTGCTGACCCGACATGCTCCACGAGATGGGTCACAGCCTGGGCCTTTCGCCGGACATACTCACTGCTCGCCCGGTGGCCGAATGTGGCGGCGCAGACACCTACTACGATCTGCCGGCCTCCCTTACGGGTGGTGCCCCCTTCGGTTTGAAGGCCTTCGAATATGACGGTGGTTTCGACTGTGCTCACCTGGCCCTGGGCGGCATCACGGAGTGCAAGACAGACCCGGAGCAACCGGCGACGAGCTCGAGATCCGAGTACGTTCCCACCGCTAACCGTCGCGGAGTGCACGGCGCACCAGGCGCTTATGTGGGTGTCCGAGTACCCGAGCTCCCGAGCCCTGCCAGGCATCGCCGACATTCTGGCGATCGCAACAGCATCCGGGTGGCAGGAGATCAACCTGCCACGCAAGTACGCGCTGCTCGACGGCCCGCAACTATGGGCTGACGGCGACTCGTGGTTGGGGAGGCCGCGCCCCGGACGCGGGCGACGATGTCTTCATCGTCAATCAGGCAGGCCACGTCGAGCTCAACTCCTACGAAGATAATGCGGTTGCTCGAAACGTGACCGTGACCAGCGGCAATGCCTTGAACGTATTCTCCTACCCGTTCGTAGTCGGCCAAGGCGTGTTCCTGGAGGACGAAGGGACGCGTCTCTCGGTCGACCTCGGTGCCACGCTGGACCCGCGATCGATCGAAATCGGCGAGGGCGCCCTGCTCGACGTTCCGCTCAATGGCTTCGTTGACTCGTTCTACGTTACGAACGAGGGCGAGATCCGTGGCGCGGGCAGCACGATTGACGTGGTTGTCCTCAAAAACGAGGGGCTGATCCGGGGCAACGGCGGCCTGCTCACTTTCACGAGCTCCAGCATCGATGATCCGTTCGACCTGGACGGCACCGGCGCCGGGACTCAGCTACAAGCGCTGGTTGGCGACCTCGACTTCCAGGGGGACATCACGGACCCGGTCATCGCGTATATCGAGGTCGGCCCGGGCCACTTCGATCAACTTTGCCAATGGCTGGGAGCAGCAACCGTCCTTCAACCCCGCTCATGCGCTCATCTTGACCGGAGGAGCGCTGGAGGCCCAAATCGGCGGCCCCAGCACGCTCGGCGGGCTCGTCTCGGTGGACCAGATCGCTCGCTTCACGGACGACGTGAACCTCACTGAATTCGCCAGAATGAGTCTCAGCGTGGGCGGCCTCGAACCGGGCGACGGCCACGACCAGGTGATCTTCGACAGCGACATCGAGTTCAACGGCGAGCTGATTGTCGATCTGCTGCCGGAGTTCGCTCAGCACCCGAACGACCGCTACACGCTCGCCACGTATGCCAGCCACTCGGGTCAATTCGCGCTGGAGACCTTGCCCGCTCTGGATGGAGGACTCGCCTTCTACCTGGACTACGGCGAGAACCAGCTCGACCTCGTCGTAGGCTTCACAGGCGGAACGCCAGGAGCGCCGAACTGCGGTGGTCAGGTTACGCAGACGCAAGCGAACGAGCACGGCGGTATCGCTGCTGGCAGCAGCCTACAACGGCTACGACTCCGTAAAGGAGTTCAAGGCCGCGATTGCCGAGTTCTGCGACTGAAGTACGGGAACCAAGGCGGTCTTAGTGGGAAGAGCGGGCTTCAGGCCCGCTCTTCCTTCGTTCAGTGCGCCTCGAGGGGTATCGCCCCGGAGACGAAACGCTCTCCTTGAAGTGAATCGAGGCGTGGGAGCCGTCACAGAACGGCTTGTTGCCGGAGGCGCCGCAGCGGCAGAGGGTGACGCGGTTGCGCACTTCATAGGCGGTGCCGTCCGCCGATTCGATTTGGATGCCGCCGCGTACCCACAGCGGGCCGCTGATGCCCTCGCCCGGGTCTTCGATGACGCCAATGGAAGGCTCGAAGTCGGGCTCGATGGGCGTACGGGTTTCCTTGTCCCAGACGACGAGGCGGCCGGACGGGCACATGCCGGCCATGGCGATGACCTTCTCGCGAGTCGCCGGGTCATCTGAGTTGTCTACGAGGGCCCAGACGGAGCCGTCCGGATCGCAGAACCGGGCATAGGCGCACAGCGGCTCCGCGTCGGTAAGCAGCAAGGTCGGTCCCTCGATAGCACCGGACTGGTCCAGGTAGGAATCGCCGGACGCCGTTTCCGTGCCGTCGAATTCGATGGTGTTGTGGGTGCCATCGCAGAACGGCTTGCGCGACGAGTGGCCGCAGCGACAGAGACGGTAGGCGCTAGGCGCATCGAGGACCTCGCCCTGCTGCCAGTCGCGGGAGGCTCCTTCTGCGTCCGGCACAATGGTCTGGCGGGCCAGCGGGACACCACCCACCACCTGGTAAGGGCCATTTCTGGT
Organism: uncultured Chloroflexia bacterium; assembly: GCA_963768705.1. GTDB lineage: Bacteria > Chloroflexota > Dehalococcoidia > DSTF01 > WHTK01 > WHTK01. Next base: position 56,765 of record CAVYJE010000025.1, on the reverse strand, counting down.
CACGGTAATCTTCAGCGAATCTGCGTCGGCCATGGTCGTGTCTCCCCGTCCCGTCTATGTTTTCAGGTGTCGTCCGTAGAACTCGAAGACCTTCTGCCAGCCGTCGACGGCCTGCTCCTGGCGGTAACTCGGCCTGTCGACGCCGAAGAAGCCGTGACCGGCGCCATCATAGCGATGGAACTCATAGGTCTTTCCCAGACGCTTCAGGACCTCTTCGGTGCGATTCACCTGGTCCGGACTGGGCGACTGATCATCGTTGCCGAAGATGCCCAGCAAGGGCGCGCTGATGCCTTCGCTGAGGTCGATGGGGGCAACCGGCCGCGCGGGCGTGAGCTGCGTGGGGTCATCGACAATCACGCCGCCGCCCCAACAGTCGACGGCGGCGTCGATGCCGGGGAGCCTGCAGGCGGCGAGGTAAGTCTGACGGCCGCCGGAGCAGAAACCGATCACGCCGATCTTGCTATTCGAGTAAGCCTGCATGCGTAGGTATTCCATGGAACCCTGCACATCGCCCATGACCTGGTCATCCGGGGAGCCACCCGCGGCCCGCGCGCGAGCGGCTACGTCATCCACCGGCCCCGGACCCATGCGCGAGTAAAGGTGAGGCGCGATTGCCGCGTAGCCAAACTGGGCGAACTTTCTCGCCACCTCGCGAGTCCACATGTCCCAGCCGGGCGCGTGATGGATAACGACCACGCCGGGAAATGGACCTGGGCCCAACGGCCGCGCGTAGTAGGCCTCGATTTCGTCCTGGTTGTGTCCGCGTACGACTACCGTCTCCGCGAGCATGCCTTCGTAAGTCATCTCATTCCCTCCGGGCAGACATCCGTGCCCGCGGAGATGCTACTACAGGCTGAACGGCGCCTACAGCTCCCGGGCGTACGGGCGCGTGTCGATGCCTTCGGGCTCGTTGCCGGGGCTGGCCTCTGCATCCATCGAGAGGGGCACGCCGAGTTCTTCCTTGAGGCCGGATATCGGGATGGCCGGGAGGGTGTTGATGTGCACCTTGGCGCGCACGCCGAGCTCGAGGGAGAAGCGGCCCATGCGCTCGTTGCTCTCGGCCTCGACGATGGTGACGAAGTCGTACTCGCCCAGCACGCCGTAGAGGCCGAGGGCCTGCACTCCGGGCACCTGGATCGCCTCTTCGACGCGCAAGAGGTACTCGGGGTCGGTGAGGGCGGCCTCCTGGCCTTCGGGCGTCAGGGTCAGCAGCAGGATGTAAGTCGCCATATCAAGTCGAGTATCGCCCGGGCGCGAAGGCGCGTCAAAGGGCCATTAGACCCGCCCGGCCCTGGAAAATTGATCCGTCTGCAACGGCCGCAAGCTTGAAATCCGGCTCGATCCTGATGCTTGGTCATCTACGGTGGAGTCATGCGTGGTTTCAACGGCGATCGCACCCTGCTGATGGCGTTTCTCGTGGTGCACCTGACCGTGATGGTCGGCGTGCTCGGCTTCGTCCTCGGTTGGTGGTCACTGGGTGGCGGCGGCTCATCGCAGGCCGACGAAGAGCTGGGCGTGGCAGATGCCGGCATCGATGACCCGACAGTTACACCGCCGAGCGGCTCCCTGTTTCTCGTCACGGCCACGCCTGCGGCTTCGGACCGCCCCACGGTGACGGCCTCCCCGGAAGCGACAAGCGCGGGACCGGCGTCGCCCGTTCGCCCGCCGGCGCCCACGGCCACACCCCGGACCGAGACGGCATCTCCGGTCACGAGCACCGCGGGCTTTGACGGTCGCTGGCGCATCGTCGACGTGGTCACAAGCGGCTCGAACGCGGGCCAGTCCTACAGCTTCGACGTCGTCCTCACCCAGAACGGCAACCAGATCTCCGGCGGCAACAGCGGCATTCACATGACGGGCGTGGCCCGCGGCGATACGGCGACGGTGAGTTACGTGCAGCCTGCGCTGGGGTACAGCGGTACCTTTGTCTGGACCATGGTGTCGTCGCACCAGGCCACGGGTAGCTTCACCAACTCCTACCCCAACGCGGGAACCAGCACGCTTCAGCGTTTGCAGTAACGGCCCGAGGCACACAAAGACGCCGCCCGTCCTGAGAACGGGCGGCGTCCTGCGCTTCGATGCTTCGTCAGGCGGTCGCGGTGCGCTTACGTGCGTCCGCGATGACGATGCGGCGGCCGGACTCCCAGACGTTGCCAGCCAGCAGGGCCAGCGGCAGGTAGTAGACGAAGCCGTACTGCATGAGCAGGAAGTACGCGACGGTCGCGACGATGATGCCGTAGACCACCTGGTCCTCATACTTCACGGGCGAGGTTGGCGGGTCGTCCAGCATGAACAGGGCGAAGAACAGGGCCGCATGGATATCGGGCGAGCGAAAGATGCCGGCGACCTCGTCGCCGTGGCCGGTGAGCGCCGCGATCATGAACAGGCCGTAGTAGACGCCGAGGAACACGAGCACCATCGGCAGCTTGTTGATCCGGTCGGCGATTACGACACCGAGGGCCAGCACCGCAACGGCGCCCAGCAGGCCGAGGTCCGGCAAGGCACCCCACCAGCTCTGACCGGCGCTGAGGAAGAGCCCCGAGAACACCAGGGCGACCGCGGCCGGGTTGAGCACGTTGGACCAGTGCGTCCGGATCAGATGCTTCGAGGCGATCGCCACGGCGACCGAGAGGATGATCGTGCTCACGGGCTCCTGCGGTCGCAGCAAGAACGCGACGATGGCGCCGGTGAGGATGGCGCCGTCCGGGAACACCCACTCGTCGCGCTTGAGCAGCACGATCGCGAGGTCGAGAGCCGCCGCGACGCCGATGGCAATCGCCAGGTTCTCGAACACCGTTTCGGACTCCATCGCCGTGGTCGCGAGCAGCGCCAGCACGCCGAAAATGCCGATGAGGATGCCCTTGGGGCTGCGCACGATGCGCCCGATTGGTTTGGATGAGGGCAGAGACATGGTCACTGCGGACATCAGAGGTACCCTTTCATGCCATCAGTGGCAAACAACCGCCCGTGTTGATCGACGATGAGGGCGTCGACACCCTGTGCTTCGGCGAAGGCCAATCCCGCCTCGCAGCCGAGCACGAAGACCGCCGTCGAGAGCGCGTCGGCGACCATGGCGCTTGGGGCCACGACCGTGACGCTGGCAATGCCCGCCGGCGACTCGCCGCTCTCGGGCGAGATGATGTGGTGGCCGTTGTGGGCCGTTGCGGGGCGCTCGTAACCACCCGAGGTGCAAACGGCGCCAGCAGTCAGCGGCAGGGCCGCGAGCAATCGATCCGGCTGAGACGGGTCCTTGACGCCGACGCGCCACGGCTTGCGCTCGGGGCTGAAGCCGCGCACGTAGACGTCGCCACCCGCGTTGATCAGCAGGCTCTCGATGCCGTCAAGCTCACTCGCGGCCAGATCGACTGCCAGGCCCTTGGCGACGGCGCCGAGGTCGAGCCGCAGCGGGCGCATGAGCATGACCGTACGGCGCTCCTGGTCCAGCTCGACGTCTCGGTAGGTGGCCGATGACACCGAAATGCCCTGAGTGACGGCACCGGTGCGGTAGTTGCGGTTGAAGCCCCGACGCTCCATCGCGCCCCCGATCGTGGGGTCGAAGGCGCCATCGCTAGCCTCCGCGACCGCCATGGCGAACTCGATGGCGCGGTAGAGCAACGGCGACACCTCGACAGGCGTGCCGACTTGGCCGCAGAGGCGGCTGAGCTCGCTGTCGAGATCGAAGCGGCTGCAGCGTTGCTCGACCGCCTGGAACCAACCGAAGGCGCGCTCGATGCGCTCCGCCAGGCCGGGGACTTGCTCGTCCGGCACCTGGATGGTGACCATCGTGTCCATGTAGACACGCGACTGGACGTAGCCGGGACTGGGCGCGGTCATCGTCATCGCTAGGAGCCCGCCAGCGCCTGCTGCAGTGCGCTCGATACGGCCTGGATGTAGGCGCGGGAGCTGTCGGTGGCGCCGGAGACGGCGTAGTTCGGCACCTCCTGCGTGCTCAGCACCGCGCTGACCAGCGAGTTCACGTCGGAGCAGGGGTAGCGCGTCTGGCAGTTCGTGACGGACGCCGACGCAATCTCGCCGTTCTGGATCACGACGGTGGCCGTGATGTTGCCGTGGCGGCTGGTGCCCGTGCCCGTGTAGGTGCCGTCGACGTAGCCACTGGCGGTCTCGGCGGGCACAGGGGTTGCCGTGGCAGTCGCGGTGGCGACGGGAGCGGCTGGTGCAACCGCCGTGCTGTTGCCGTCGCTGGTCGTGGCGGTCGCAGGCACCGTGGTCGCCGTAGCGGCCGCCTGCTGCGACAGGACCACAGCCGGCGTTGCCGTTTCGATCTGCGCCGTGAGGTCCTGGATCGACGACTCGGTGCTGATGTAGCCGACCGTGTACACCGAGACGACGGCCGCGGAGCCAAGCGCGAGCAGGCTGCCGCCGAGCTTGCGCCGGCTCGGCTTCTTGTTATTGGGCGGGGGATTCGGTCTGAGGCCGTTGGGTGAGACCATCTTCTCTGGATTCCTTCGGGCCGGGCACTTCGATTGCCAAGAGGCCTACATCCAGAATAGGCACGTCGCCGAAGGTCGCCATCAACCGTGTGGGGTGTCTTTGCGTACGCCCAGAGTTGTACGTTGCAGGACCAGAAGCACAAACGTGCCCTATGACATCGTCAGGAGCTGGCGCGGGAGGCTATGCCACCAAGCTCTCGGGGGCGGCGGCGTCCGAGGCGAAGGTGACTCGATTGCGGCCGGCTTCCTTCGAAACATAGAGTGCGCGATCGGCGGCCAAAACCAGCGCGTCGAATGTGACGCCGTCGTCTGGCGCGAGGGCAAGACCGGCCGATACAGTCACGGGCCCCACAGGCTCCAGGTTCTCCCCCGTCAGAGGCGTCTTCTCCACGGCCTTTCGCAGCCGTTCCGCCAGGATCATCGCCTGATCACGACCGACGTCGGAGAAGACAACCAGGAACTCTTCACCGCCGTAACGATAAATGCGGTCGGTGTCTCTCACGGCCGCCCTGAGCACCTCCGCCACCTTCTGAAGCGTCACGTCGCCAACCTTGTGACCGAAGTCATCGTTGAACGTCTTGAAGTGATCGATGTCGTACATCAGCACAGCAATACGTGCGTCGTTCTTCAGGAGCTCCCCGAAGTACGCTTCATCGTCGTGTAGTTTTCGCCGGTTGGGCAATGCGGTCAGGGCATCGTGGGATGCCTGCTCCTCACTGGACTCGTGCAAGTTCGCCGCCGCGACCGCCGTGGCCACCTGCGAGGCCATGAGCTCCAGAACCCGCTGATCGTCGGTGGAAAAGGCAAACGTACGGCGAGACCAGCATCCCAGCGTACCGAGGACGCGGGCGCCAACGATGAGCGGCACAACGATCCCTGACTGGGCGTCCGTTATCCGTTCCTCGGCCGACATGGCAACGGCGGCGCCTTCATCGAGGCGCACCGTCTTGCCACGTTTGGCCGCCACTCCCACAATGCCCGCACCTAATGACACATCGGCGAGGTGGGCAACCTCGATATCGTCTTCACCGATGCTGCCCGCGACCTTGAGTAAATTGCCTTCCAGCAAGCGCACGGCAACATAGTCCGCCGCAACGAGCTTGCGAGCCTCTCGCACGGCCGTATTGACGACGTATCGCACGCTCAGGCTCTCGGTCACCTCCACGACGATGCTATAGAGGGCTGCCATCTGGTCGTTCTTCTTGCTCAGTTCGACGGTCATCGATGACAGGTTGTCGCGCTCCAGCTGAGTGGCCAGAAACTGGCGTCGCCTGCCGGCGCCGATGAGGTAGCTCGTGAGGCCAACGATCACGCCCGCAGCGAGCGCCGTGACCACGATGGCATTGCGGGCAAAGTGCGCGGTTGACTGCACCACAGAGAGATCCTGCTGCGAGTCTGCCACCAGTTGCGGGCCGACGCTCGCGAGCTGCCGCTGTGCCGCAGACAAAGCCGTTGAGACACTATTGAGATTGCCGGCGGTTGGAGAGCGATAGAAGGTGTCCAGGCTCGCGCTTGCGTCTTCGACCTGCTGCTGGACCTCAGCAATGGATTCCTGCGTATCAAGTGCGACCAGCTCGCCGGCTGCTCTACTTGCATCTGACAACAAACCATGGGCTTCCACCGCTTCTGGCAAGCTCAAGCCGGCTCCGCCGTCGACGAGCAGAGCCGCGTCCTTCAGGTAGAGCTTGACCTGATCCAGATTTTTGTTGATCTGCGAGGCCAGGAAGGCTTCATGAGATTCCTGGCTGGCTCGGCGAGAGGAGTCTGTGACCCGGTTGGAGGTGAGGACCGCAATCGACGTCACTACGACGGCAGCAAGCCCGATTGCCAGGGCCTGCGTCAGCATGGGATTGGCGAATGCGCGGAGGAGCCGCGAGATCATTGTGTCCCGTTTAGAAGAGTCATCTGTCATAGTCATCGGTCGCGGTCGGCAGACCTTGACCGACCTCTCCCTGGGAGCAAGCGTTCAGTAGTGAAATCGTAGGAGGCTCAGCACATTCTGGCAGCCCCCGAAGGCTAGAATGGCGCCGGAGAAGCAGCCGGTCTGCTTCCGTTCCATGTAAGGAGCTCAATGTGCCTCGACTGCCTCTGCCGTCCGACAGCGACGACTTCTCCGATGACACGCGCCACGCGATCCGCCACATCCTCGAATCCCGCGGCAGCCTGCCGCCACCCAGCACGTTCCTGACCTACGCTGGGGACGCCGGCGCCCGGCTTTCCGACCTCGTAGAGCACCTGCGCCACCACACGTCGATGACGCAAGCCGAGACGGAACTGGCGATCTGCACGTCCGCCCGCGCTTCGAACGCCGACTATATCTGGAATGCACACGTGCGCCTCGGCCTGGCGGCAGGTACGCGCGAAGAGGCGATCGATGCCGTCGACAAGCACGCGCCGCTCGACGGCCTGACGGCAGACGAAGCCCTGATCATCCGCTTCGGGCGGGAGCTGCTCGAAGCGCCCGCGGTATCGCAGGAGACCTTCGATGCCGTGTGCGCCCGCTGGGGCGTCAATGGGCTCTTCGAGCTCCTGGCCGTGATGAGCGTCTACACGTTCAACGCGAACATTCTGCGTGTATTGGACTTCCAGGCGGCGCCGGACGCGCGGCACCTTACGCGGTAGAGCACGTCGCGGTTCGCACCAAGAGGCGTCGGAAGGCGCATGGCCGCCGAGGCGAGGACGCCTCGGCTACCGTGATCTGCGGGCTCGGCTCCACCTGTAGTGCCCCAGCATGCTGGGGCACTACAGGATGCGACACCGGCTGATACGAAGACGGGTCATTAGGCGCATTACGCCGAGGCGGGGACGCCTCGGCTACGGGGTTGGGGCGGGGCGCGGCGGGATAGCTCGGCAAGCGCATGACCGCCGAGGTGAGGACGCTCCGGCTACGGGCGTGGGCATCCGTAGCTTCCCAGCATGCTGGGAAGCTACGGATTCAGCCGAGGACGCCTATTGCCCGAGGTCCAGCGTGATCATCCCCATCAACTCGGCCACGTCGTCGAGCTTCTCGATGTTCCAGGCGGCTTCGAGGAGGGCGTGGTGGTCGGAGGCGAGAACGCCTGCGAGGGACTCGAACTTGGCTTCCATGCCGCCGTCGGACATTGGATTCTTCGGGTGGCCGTAGGGGACGGGGCGCTCGTCTTCCAGGATGGTGCCGTTGCGTAGCTTGACGCGCACGGCGCTGCGGAACTCGCGCTCAGCCTGGGGGGCGTAGTAGCGCTCAGTCCACTCGGGAACTTCGACGAACTGAGTGCGGTAGATCAGGCCCAGCAACTCCTGGTTGTTCAGCATCTCGTCGCGGTACTGCTCGAAGCTGAGCTTGCCTTCGATGAGTGGGGCCGCGAAGGCGTAGTAGAGGCTGTGGTCGGCGGTCTCCTTGTTCGTGGGGTGGCGCTTGCTCTCGTCGCCGATGATCGTGAGCTGGGCCTCGTAGCCGGAGATCACGACCTCCTCGATGTCGCGGGGCTGGATGCCCTCCTGCTGCTCCCGGATCGCCATCGCGTGCTCGACGATGGTCTGGCCGTGGTACTCCATCGGCACCGGCTTGATGTAGGTGTCCGCCAGGAGGAAGTGCTCCCCGAGGTCGGCGAAGGCGGCTTCTTCCAGAGGTCCGGACATCTGTGCGACGAAGCCGTTCTTGCCCTCGATGATCTCGGCCGGGCCATCGGCGCCTGCCAGCACCTTCTCGAGGGCCCACATGGCGCCTCGCACGGCGTCGGCCGCCGCCATGTTCTTCTGCTCCGAAAGGTAGGAACCCTCTCGGGACTGGCGCATCGCCCCGTGCGAGATCAGCGAGAGCGCCACGGCGTCGTAGGTCTGCTTGGCATCGAAGCCCAGGAGCTTCGCGCCCGCCAGCGCCTGGCCGATGAGGATGTAGTTCGTGTGGTCCCAGCCATGGCTGCGCAGCGACGCCGCTTCCGTGAGGCGGCACTGCACGTCGTAGGCGAGGACGATGGCGGTGATCAGCTCCTCGCCGCTGACCGGCTTCGAGCCGGAGAGGGCGATGAGGCCGCCGATGTTGTCGCTGGGGTGCGCGGGCTCCTTGGCCAGGTAGGTGTCGTTGAAGTCGAGCCAGCGCGTGAGGGTGGAGTTGAGAAAGGCCGCGTCGCACAGCGAGAGCTTCTGGGGCACGCCGTAGGCCCAGCCGCCGGCCTCGTAGGCGATCGGGCGCTTCGAGAAGTAGGTCCAGCGCTCGACCACGCGCGGGTCCGCGAGGGCGCCAAACGCCGTCGCCAGCGAGTCGACGATGCGGCGCTTGGTCTCGTGCACCACGTTCTCAGGCAGGTCCTCGTACTTCAGCGTGGAGGCGAACTCGATCAGGCGCGGCAGCGGGTTGTAGGTGGTGTCAGGCATGAGATAGGTACCTTTCGGTTCGAGTGGCCAGACGGGGAATCTGGTTCGCCAACTGAAGACTGAACACTGAGAACTGACGACTATCTAAAGCTCCATCACGCGCACATCAGTTGTATTGAGCGGCGCGGCGGTCGCGGCCACCACCTCCCCTACCGTCACGCCCGGCGCCGTCTCGCGCAAGACGAGACCTGCCGGCGTCACTTCGATCACGGCGAGGTTGGTGACGACGAGGTCTACGCATTCTCGGGCAGTCAGCGGGTACGTGCACTCCTCGAGGATGCGAGGCTCGCCGTCACGCGTCGTGTGCTCCATCGCCACGATGACGCGACGTGCGCCCGCAGCGAGGTCCATCGCCCCACCGATACCACCCGCTTTGCCCGGCAGAGCCCAGTTCGCCAGGTCGCCCTTGGCCGAGACTTGCAGGCCGCCCAGAACCGTTATGTCGAGATGACCACCGCGCACCATGGCGAATGACGTGGCGCTATTGAAGAAGCTGGCGCCAGGAACCAGGGTAATGGGCTGGCCACCGGCGTTGATCAGGTCGGTGTCCCACTCGTCGTCGTTGGGGTTGATGCCGCCGGAGCCCAGGATGCCGTTCTCGGCGTGCAGCATGATCGTCGCGTTCTCCGGCAGGAAGTTCGCCACGAGCGTGGGCAGGCCGATGCCGAGGTTGACGGACATGCCATCGCGCAGCTCCTTCGCCACGCGCATGGCGATGAGTTCTCTAGTTAATCCAGCGGACGTCATGTGTAGGCCCCTGCACGATGCGATCGACGAAGACGGACGGTGTCACGATGAGCTCCGGGTCCAGCTCCCCCGGCTCGACGATCTCCTCGACCTCCGCGATTGTGACCTTCGCGGCGGTCGCCATGAGCTCGTTGAAGTTGCGGCTGGACTTGCGGTAAATGAGGTTGCCGAGGCGGTCGGCCTTGTAGGCGCGAATAAAGGCGAAGTCGGCGGTGAGGGCGCGCTCCATGAGGTACTCGCGACCATCGAAGGTCTGCGTGGGCTTGCCCTCCGCCACGACAGTGCCGACGCCGGTGGGCGTGAAGAAGGCCGGAATGCCGGCGCCGCCCGCCCGGATGCGCTCCGCCAGCGTGCCCTGCGGCACCGTCTCCAGCTCGACCTCGCCAGCGTAGTAGAGCTGCTGAAACAGGCTCGTACGCGTGCGCCGACGCCCGGATGGCGAAGGAGGCGATGAGCTTGCGAAGCTGCTTCTTCTCGCACAGCGAATCGAGCTTGTCGCCGAGGCCGATGTTGTTGGCGATGGCGGTGATGTCGCGCGTCCCCCTCTCGCCCAGGGCGAGGATGAGGTTCGTGGGCGTGCCTGCGGACGCGAAGCCACCGAACATGATCGTGGCGCCATCGAACACGTCGTGAAGGGCGGCAGCGGGCGATTCGTAGACCTTGTCAGGCATGTGTCCTCACCCCTTAACCCCCTCTCCCTGAGGGGCGAGGGGGCATCTCGTTCTCGCCGAGATCGACCCTCCTATGTGATCCGTCAGGCTGGACTGCTGCAAGTTAGGGCCAACGTTCCCCTCTCCTCGCAAGGAGAGGGGGCAGGGGGAGAGGACACCCATCATCCCGCCAACCTTCTGTGCTACCGTCTCGACTGTGTGATTCCGGTGCTCTCGCATGACGCAGCGCCGATGATACACGAGGACGCGACGGTGATGACGCCATGACGACCCAGTCTCGAAAACCGCAGCGCCCGCCGAAGCCCGAGTGGCTCAAGGTGCGCTTCCCCGCCGGCGAGCGCTACCAGCAGATCCAGGGCCTTCTGCGCGAGCACAACCTGCACAGCGTCTGCGAGGAGGCCGACTGCCCCAACATCGGCGAGTGCTTCAACGCGGGCGAGGCGACGTTCATCATCCTCGGCGACGTTTGCACGCGCTCGTGCGGTTTCTGCAGCGTGACCTCCGGGCGGCCGGAGCGCCTCGACCTGCTGGAGCCGTACCGCCTGGCGCAGACCGTCGACATCCTGGGCCTCGACTACGCCGTGATCACGTCGGTGAACCGCGACGACCTCGAGGACGGCGGCGCGAGCGTTTGGGCCGCCTGCATCCGCGCGATCCGGCACCGTCGTCCGCAGTGCCAGGTCGAGATCCTGACCCCGGACTTCGAGGGCAACTGGGACGCCCTGCGCACCGTCGTCGATGCGAAGCCCGTCGTCTACAACCACAACGTCGAGACGGTGCCGCGCCTCTACCGCCACGTGCGTCCGAAGGCAAACTACGAGCGCTCGCTGGAGCTGCTGCAGCGCGTGAAGGGATTCGACCCGACGATGCCGACGAAGTCCGGCATCATGGTCGGCCTCGGCGAGACCCTGAGCGAGGTCGAGCAGACGATGAGCGACCTGCGCGCGCATGACGTCGACCTGCTCACCGTGGGCCAGTACCTGCAGCCGGACTCGAAGCACCTGCCCGTCGTGCGCTACTGGCACCCGGACGAGTACGCCGCGATCCGAGAGATCGGCGAGCGCCTGGGCTTCGCGCACGTCGAGGCCGGGCCGTTCGTGCGCAGCTCCTACCACGCCGGCGAGCAGTCGCGCGCCGCCAAGCTCAGCCTGATCCAGGAGTCCGACATCGGCGATGCCTGAGGCCTACGACGTCGCGGTCATCGGCGCCGGGCCGGGCGGCTACGTCGCCGCGATCCGGGCGTCCCAGCTTGGGCCTGCGAGCCGTCATTATCGAGAAAGACGCCGTGGGCGGCCTGTGCCTGAACTGGGGCTGCATCCCCAGCAAGGCCCTCCTGCACGGCGCCGAGCTGCTCAACCTGTACAAGCGCGGCCCTGAGTTCGGCATCACGACGGGCGAGATCACGGCCGACCTCGGCGTGTCCGTGGACCGCAGCCGCGAGATCGTCGCGAAGTTCGTCACCGGCGTCGAAGGACTGCTACAGCAGAACAAGGTCGACCTCGTGCGCGGCACCGCGAGGCTCGACGGGCCCGGCCGAGTACGCATCGAGGCTTCCGGGGAGGTGATCGAGGCGCGCAACGTGATCATCGCGACGGGCGCCGCGACGCGCTCGCTGCCCGACCGTGCCCGTCGACGGCGAGCGCGTGATCACGAGCCGCGAGGCGCTGGCGCTGCGCGACATCCCGACATCGATTGTCATCGTGGGCGGCGGCGCCATCGGCGTCGAGTTCGCCTACCTCTACCGCAGCTACGGCGCCGAGGTGACGATCGTGGAGCTGCTGCCACACCTGGTGCCCAACGAGGACGAGGACGTGAGCCGTGCAGCTCGAACGCTCCTTCGCGGCCCAGGGCATCGCGGTGCTCACGGGCGCGGCCGTCGAGGGCGTAGAGGTCGACCCGACGGGCGTGACAGTCGCCGTGAAGCAGGGCGACGAGACGAAGGGCGCTGCGGGCCGAGCGCGTGCTGGTCGGCGTGGGCTTCGGGCCCGGCGAAGACAGACTCGGGCTGGCGGAAGCGGGCGTCGAGCGGGACGAGCGCGGCTGGATCAAGGTCGACGACTACTGCCAGACGAGTGTGCCGGGGATCTGGGCCGTCGGCGACGTGACGGGGAAGCTGCTGCTGGCGCATGTCGCGTCACACCAGGGCGTGACGGCGGTCGAGAAGATCGCCGGGCTGGAGCCGCCGCCGCTGGACTACGAGAAGATGCCGCGGGCCGTATTCTGCCAGCCGCAGGTCGCCAGCCTGGGGCTCACGGAGGCGCAGGCGAAGGCACGGGGATTCGATGTGCTCACGGGTCGCTTCCCGTTTCGCGCCTCGGGCAAGGCGATGGCGATCGGTGAGACGGAGGGCTTCGTGAAGCTCGTCGTCGACCGCGAGAGCCGGGCCGTGCTGGGCTACCACATGATCGGCAACGGCGTGACGGAGCTTCTGGGCGAAGCGAGCCTGGGCACCGTGCTGGAGACGACGCCCTCGGAGCTGGGCTACGCCGTGCACGCCCACCCGACGCTCTCGGAGGCGCTGCACGAGGCCGCGCTGGCGGTCACGGGCGAGGCGGTGCACTTCTTCACGCCCAGGCGCGGGTGACGGAAGCCTCTCGGAACAACGGAGCCCGAAGAGTACCGAGATTGCTTCGCCTCGGCTGTCGCCGATGGCTCGCAACGAGGAGGATGGGAGCGATTCCCTCTCCCTGACAGGGAGAGGGTCTACTGCGGATCGCCCGCGCGCATGGGGCTCAGGACCGGTTCGCCAGCCTCGACGCGGCGGATGTTCTCCTTCAGGCGCACGAAAGTGTCGGTCCAGCCTGCGAAGCCGCCCGGGAAGCCCTGGGGTGTACCGCCGGCGGTGTGCGGCGTGAGCAGGACATTGTCGAGGCGCGTCAGGGGGTGGTCCGGCGGCAGCGGCTCCAGGTCGAACACGTCGAGGCCGGCGCCGGCGATTCGGTGCTCGCTCAAGGCTCGCAGGAGGGCGTCTTCGTCGGCGGTGGGACCTCGACCGGTGTTGATGAAGTAGGCGGTCGGCTTCATGGCATCGAACTGGCTATCGCCAAACATGCCCCGCGTCCCGTCCGAAACGGGCACGAGATCCACGACCACGTCCGAAGACGCCAGGAGGTCATCGAAGCCGGCGTAGGTGACGCCGAAGAAGCGCTCGTCCTCGACTGATAGCGGCGTGCGCTTGTTGTAGAGGACCCGGCATCCGAAGGGCTGAAGGAGCAGCGCCAAACACGACCCGATCTCGCCGAAGCCGGCGATACCCACCGTCTTGAAGTAGAGGCTTTCCAGACCGGGGACCTGGGGCCAATTGAAGGTCGGCGTAGAACCGAGCCGCTCCTCTGGCGTCAGGCCGGCCGGGTTGTCGCCGGCGCGCACCGCCTTGTCTGAGCGCAGGAGGGCACGCGTCAGAGCCATGATCAGGGCAAAGATATGCTCCGCCACTCGCCCCGAGGTGCCGTGCGGCAATACCGACACCGGGATGCCGCGATCGAGCGCCGCTGTGGCGTCGCCGTTCGCCCGCAAGCGCCCGAGGCGCTGCAGCAGACGCAGCTTCGGCAGCGACTCGATCAGCGCACGGTCGACGGGCCAGTTCGACCAGACGATGACCTCGGCGGCCTCCATGCCGTCCGGCAGCGTGTCTTTGTCCGGCGCGATCAGCAAGTCGTCGGACGAGAAGTGGTCCGTGACCAGGTCGCGCGCAATGCCGGTTACGGGGTCGAGGAAGGCGATCTTCATGCGTGAGTCTTTCTAGGTCTTGGGCAGGACGTCGCTGACCACCTCGTAGCAGGCGACGGAGATGCGCGAGATGCCATCGGGCATGTCGCGGCGAATCGCCGAGAAGCCGGGGTGGTCGAGCAGGGTTTCGTAGGCGGCGCGGCTCTCGAAGCGCCCGAGGGTCAGGCCCTCGCTACGGTCGACGGCCCTGAACTCGTTGACGCCAACCAGGCCCAGCGTGCGCGCGAGGGTTTCGACGCGCTTGTTGGCGGCATCGAAGGCCTCCCAGGCGTCCTCGGGCACCTGCCACTGCGTCTTGGCGAGGAAGGAGCCCGCGCCGATGTGGTCGACAGCCTCGATGCTGTTCCACTGCGGCACCACGGGCTCGTTTGCGTAGAGGCCCTCGGGACGGCCTTTGCCGTAGCTTCCGTCCGGGGTGGCGCGAAACGCCTTGTAGGCGTCCTCGTCACGCCAGAGTCGCAGGATCGTGTGCCGCGTGCCGTCACCGAGGTACTTGGCGACGATGGCGCGCTCGAAGCCGTCGTGCGGGGCCATGAGGCCGTGGATCCAGGCCAGGCGGTCGAGCGCCTCCTGGCGGCGTCCGATGCCAAAGTTGAGGATCTCGTTCAGCAGGAACATGCGCGTCTCCTTCGTTGGGCATCTTAGCCCGAGGGGTGTCGTCACTCACGACTGCAGCAGCGGCGCTCTTGCCGCACGGACGGCGACGAGGAAGGTCAAAATGCCGGCGGCGCCGACACCGAGCAGGATCTGCAGCCACAGCGTGTAGCTCCCGGTCGCATCGTAGGTGATGCCGGCGAACAAGGGGCCCGCCGACATGCCGAGGATAAGCACGGAGTAAATCGACATGCGTATGGCGTTGTAGTTGCGGCGGCCGTACTTGTGACCGAGGACAGCCCAGAGGATCGGCCAGTTGGAGCCTCCGAAGGCCAGCAGCGACATCGCCAACACGTAGGCGGGCAACGAGTGCGCCTGGCTGAGGAGCAGCACACCCAGCGTCGTCAGCGCCATCATGGCGACGAGGATCTTCGTGCCGTCGAGGCGGTCGGCCCCCCATGCGGTCATCAACACGATCGGTACGGTCATGAAGAGCTGGAGGCTGAGCAACGTGGCGCCGAAGCCCTCGCTCTCACCACGGGACTGGACGATCGGCACCATGTGAAAGACCACGCTGAGGTTGATGAAGAGCATGCAGGCGCTGCCGATGGCAATCGTCCAAAAGAACAGCGTGCGAATCGCCTGCTTCAAGGTCACACCATCGGCGGAGACGTTGACGGGACGAGCAGGGTCGGCGGCGGGCAGCGGGTCGCCGTCCGGCGTGAGCCCCATCTCCTCCGGGGTGTTGCGAGTGACCGCGACGGCGATCAGGCCGGCGGCCAGCAGGATGAAGCCCGCGACGACCACCGCAGGACGCCAACCCAGATGCGTAATCAGGAAAGCCATCACGGGCAGGAGAAGCGCGCCGGCGCCATGGCCGACGTTGAGCAGCGAAAGCGAGCGCGCCTTCTGACGGTTGAACCAGTTGTTCAATACGGGTGCGCCTGAGTTGAGGATCGCCCAGTTGTAAGCAACGCCAAGCGGCACTGTGAAGATGAAGATCACCTGCCACAGCGCGCTGGTTATCGAAAGCAGGAAGTAGCCGGCGACGGTCACGAGCAAGGCCAGGAACATCACCGAGCGCATGCCGTAGCGATCCATGAGCCAGCCACCCAACGGGCCCGTAATCGCGACTGCCACGCTGCCGCCCGTCGCCATGAGCGACGTTTCGGTACGTGAGGCACCGAAGTCATGCTCCAGCGGCAGCACCAGGAGACTGCGGACGTTGTTGCCGAAGCCGGAAGCGATCACGCGAAGCATCGCCATCGCCAGCAGTACCCACCAGCCGTAGAAAGGCGCCTTCGTCATAAACGGCAGCAGGCGCTCGGATGCGTCCGACTGTTCTCGCACGGGTTCCAGGTCTGTCGCCACGGGCACGCCTTCCTACCACAGATGCTTAAGCCTTTAGCTAAGCCGGGCCAGTATAGCGGGCCCTAAGGCCTTCGGGAGGGCTTCAGGTTTCAGAGAGGGCTTCGGGTTTCCAAGAGGGCTACAATCGAAACACGCGAAGCAGGCGAAGCGAGTCTAGATAGAGCGAGGTAAGCGATGGACACGACGAAGTACAACCCGCTGACGCCGGAAGAAAGCCGCGTCATCGAGCACAAGGGGACGGAGCGCCCGTTCACTGGTGAGTACGACGACTTCTACGAGGCCGGCACCTACGTCTGTCGTCGCTGCAACGCTGAGCTGTACAAGTCGGACGATAAGTTCGACGCCCACTGCGGCTGGCCGGCCTTCGACGACGAGGTCCCGGGCGCGGTCAAGCGCCTGCCCGACCCGGACGGCTATCGCATCGAGATCGAGTGTGCGAACTGCGGCGGCCACCTGGGGCACGTGTTCCTGGGCGAGCGCCTGACCTCGAAGAACACGCGTCACTGCGTGAACTCGCTGTCGATGCGCTTCGTTCCGGCGAAGAGCTAGCGACTGTAGGAGCGTTGCAGCCTGGCACGGCTGGGACGCGAGGGGTTGCGGCGCAGGACCAGGCCCGTGGTGATCAACATCACGGAGGTCAGCCACTCCGCCACGAAGAGCCCGGTGCCGCTGAGGTCGATCGGGATGCGCGGCAGCCAGCTCGGGTCGTAGACCAGCTTGCCGATGTAGGCGCTCTCCGGCACCGGTGGGTCATCGGCGTTGTTGTTGTCGCCGCGGGCGATGAACGTCAGCTCGCCGTCCGGGGCCGTCTCGATCGAGACGATACGGTGCATGACGTGCTTATCGGAGCCCTGGTAGAGGATGATGTCGCCCGTCTGCAGCTCGGCAGCAGGCACGCCCTCCGTGATCACGAAGTCGCCGGCATGCAGGGTCGGCAGCATGCTCTCCCCTGCACCGAGCCACAGGTTGAAGCCGGTTACGCCGCTGAGGAGCAACGGCACACCGATCGCGATGCTGAACGCCAGCGTGATCAGAAGACTGCTGAGAATGCGCAGGGGAAGCGACGCGCGTTCGCGGACGGGAGATACGGTTAGCCCAAGAGGAAATACGGTTCCGGCTGCCATTCAGCATCCCTACTAGGAGTAACTAAGACTAACTTCCTGCCAAGCCGGCCCTGATCCTTCGGCCCGCTCAGCCTCCCGCGTATTTTCAAACGAACCGCCTATAGGCGTGTTTCACATTCTGAAGGGTCTGCGCGTTACAAAGCCATCACATTCTGATCTAGTTCGGGGCGACCTCTGCCAGCAGCGGCTCGGCCATGGGCGCGCGGCAGGTCGAGGCTGGTGACGCGGCGCAGCTCTCGGCGGTACTTCGTGTCGTCGTAGGCGAGGCCGCGGTGCATGGTGGCGCGGTTGTCCCAGATCACGAGATCGCCGGCCTGCCAGGAGTGCGTGAAGGTGAATTCGCGCTGTGTGGCGTGCTCCATGAGGTCGCGCAGGAGCAAGCGCGCGTCCGGCACAGACCAATCGATGATCGTCGACGCGTGCGATGCGAGGTAGAGGGAGTGGCGTCCCGAACCCGGGATCGTGCGCACGAGGGGATGGACAGCGCCTTGCAGGCGAGCCTCCTCCTCCGGCGAGAACTCGAAGCCGAGCGTCTTGCGCGAGAAGGCGATCGAGTGGTGCACCTGCAGGCCATCGAGTCGCTGCTTCATGTCATCGGGCAGCGCATCGTAGGCGGCGCGCATGTCCGCGAACTGCGTATCGGCCGGAACCGGCGGTACGACGCGCGCATGGAGCATCGAGTAGCGGCCCGGCGGGTCCTGGAAGGAGGCGTCGGTGTGCCACAGCCGGTTGCCCAGGGCGTACATGCGCCGCCGGTCGTCTGACTTCATCACCTCGCCGTCCTCATCGAGGTTGGAGATGTCGGTGAGGGCTTCGTTGCCCAGGCGGCTCTTCTGGATCGCGCTGATGCCCGTCTTCGAGTGCAGCTGGCCGTCGAAGCGGGTGGCGAAGGCAAGCTGCTCCTCGTCCGTGAAGGGCTGGTCGCGGAAGACGAGCACGCCGTACCGGTCCATGCCGGCGCGAATCTCAGCGAGCGTCTCCTCGTCGAACACGCCTCGCAGGTCGACGGGGCTGACTTCGGCGGCGAAGAGCGGGTGCAGGGGCCGGAAGCTGAGGGTCATCGGTGCGCCTCCTGGGGAATCGCTACCGGGAGTCTAGGTTCGCGCTCGGGAGGGCGTCAAACGTCTCGGGGGGCGTCGAGTCAGGTTGAAACCGACTCGTTCTCAGCCAAATCCCTGGGCGCTGACGACCGGAGCCAGACGACGCCCAGCGTCATCGCCCACACCAACCTCACGACGATCATGGCAGTCATCAGAGTTGGCTGGACGACTGATGCAAAACAAAGCAAGCCGAAGCCCCATGTCAACCAGCTCATCGCCTTGGGGTAAAGAGAAGAACGGGCCATCAACCAGCTCCAGATCAGTAGTGCAATGCCGAGCGCGACCAAACCGGCGTATTGAAGAATCTGGAACTGGTCTCCCAGCGTGTCGCCCTGCAGGACCACCCACTCTCTCGGTCCCAGGGCACGCTTGTAGTCCGCGGCCACACCCACGAGGTTACCGAGGTGAGCGTAGGCGTCCACCAGCAGGACGCCGCTGATCACGAGCAGGATGCAAATCATCGCTGCGAACGGCCGCTCGACATCGTCGGCCGTCTCCCAGACTGCCACCATCATTGGCACCAGGCAGGCCACGGCCAGGGCCCCGAGTCCAGCGCTCAGCGCAAAGACCACTGAGTGATCACCAATGCTGACGAGCGCTCCCTGGAAGCTATCACTGGTGACATTGGCGTCGGCCAGACGAAATGTGGAGAGCTGCAGGAGCAAGAGGGCACCGTACACAAGCGCTGCGAGCGAGGCGACGCGAAGTACCATGGCTCGCCGTTCGTCAGGAAACGTTGATAAGTTATCCAAGCCTGGTACGCCCACCTTTGCAAGATTGGGATCCATCCCTGGCCGAACGCGGCAGCCGCCACGAGCGCGACCTGAGATGGCTCGCTTCTAGTCTAGCTGAGGTAGTCGCAGGGCCGTAGGTTCCCTTCGGCACCTGCCCTAGCTGATCAGGTAGAGCGCCGGGTAGTAGAACACCCAGACGACGTCGACGAAGTGCCAGTACTTGATCCCGGCCTCGAAGCCCCAGTAGGAGTCGGTCGAGAAGCGGCCTCGGGCGACCATGACCAGGAGCATGGTGAGGATGCCGACGCCGCTGACGACGTGGGAGGCGTGCAGGCCGGTCATCGTGAAGAAGGCCGTGCCGTAGGGCTCGCCCTGGGAGAACTCGGCCGAGGACCACTCGTAGACCACGCCGCCGAAGAAGATGAGGCCAAGGGCGATTGTCGCGAGCAGCATCAGTACGGCCAGACCTCGCCGTCCCTTGGACATGGAGACCTCGGCCGTGAAGGCCGTGAGACTGCTGAGGAGAAGGATGCTCGTGATGCCGAGGCCGAGCTCCTGGTTCAGCTCCGAAGGCCTATCGAGGCCGGCGAGGTAGAAGCGACCGGCCAGCAAGGCGCCGAACAAGAACGCCTCGGAGAGGAAGAAGAACCAGAGGCCGACGCTGTTAATCCGCAAGGTGGGCCGGGAGGCGTGACCGTGTGCCGGCGCCGCCACGGCTTGGATCTGCCCTTCGTACGTGGTCATCTAGTGCTCCTCCCCCACGATGGCTTTTTTGATGTGCATGAAGAACCAGACGATAAGGCCGACCTTGACCTGGGCAATGAGCAGGATGGGGATGATGTTGTTATCCACCTCTTTGGCGATGGCGTACTCGACGGCGGTGAGCACTGCCAGGATGGCGAAGGCGGCGAGTCCCAGTTTCATTCCGTTTCTCCTCGATCCACTCGTTAAGCTTCGGCGTCAGCGCTGGCACCGGCGGGCGCGAACATAGCGTGCGGCTGTGCGTTCTCGTCGCCGTAGCCGTAGGGGGCGGCGATAACGACCGGCTGCACGTCGAAGTTGTGCAGTGGCGGCGGTGAGCTCGTCTGCCATTCCAGCGTGCGGGCGTGCCAGGGGTTCGCCTGCGCCTTGGCGCCGGAGAACAGCGACTGGAACATGTTCAGCAGGAAGATCAGGAAGCTCGACCCGAGGACGAACGCCGCGATGCTGATGAAGGCGTTGAGGTCGGCCAGGTTGTCCGTGTAGGTGGCGACGCGCCGGTTCATGCCGTCGAAGCCGGCCCAGAACATCGGCAAGAACGTGACGTTGAAGCCGATGAACATGGTCCAGAAGTGGACCGTGGCCAGGCTCTCGTCGTACATCTTGCCGGTGATCTTGGGGAACCAGTAGTAGATGGCGCCGAAGAGGGCGAAGATTTCTGCCCCGATGATCGTGTAGTGGAAGTGCGCCACGACGAAGTAGGTGTCGGACAGGCTGAGGTCCGTCGGTACGTCGGCCAGGTGGATGCCGGTGATGCCGCCGATCATGAAGTTGAACTCCACCGCCAGCGCGAACAGCATCGGCGGTTTGAGCCAGAGCCGGCCCATCCAGATCGTGCCCAAGGCCGAGAGGAAGATCAGGCCCGGTCGGGATCGAGATGACCTCGGTGCGTGACGAGGAACGGCGCCAACAGGTTGGTAGCTCATGCCGCTGACGAACATGTGGTGCGCCCACACGAAGCCGCTGACTGAAGACGATGCCCACAAGCCCGCCGACGGCCCACTTGTAGGCGAACAGCGGCTTGCGGGAGAAGTGCGAGAGGATCTCCAGCGTCATGCCGAAGCCGGGCAGCACGAAGATGTACACGGCGGGGTGGGAGTAGAACCAGAAGACGTGCTGGTAAAGCAGCGGGTCGCCGCCGGCGGTCGCATTGAAGAACGAGGTGCCGGCGATGCGGTCCAGCGTCACCATCAGCATGGCCGCGGCGAACATCTGCGTGAAGGTCAGCGCGATGCAGGACGCGGCGAACGATCGACCACACGAAGATCGGCATGCGCGTCCAGCGTCATGCCGGGCGCGCGCATGAAGACGATCGTCACGAGGAAGTTCAGGCCACCGAGGATGGACGAGAGGCCGAAGGTGATGATCGCCAGGTTGAAGAAGATCTGGCCGTGGGCGTTGGTCGTGCTGAGCGGCGGGTAGGCGGTCCAGCCGGAGTCCCAGCCACCGAACGCCTGCGCCGCGAGCAGCAGCACGGCCACCGGCGGCATCAGCCAGTACGAAAGCGAGTTCAGGCGCGGGAAGGCCATGTCGTCGGCGCCGATCATCAGCGGCACGATGTAGTTGCCGAGCCCGCCCATCACGGACGCGACCGCGACGGCGACCATGATGATGCCGTGCATGCTCATGACGCGGTTGTACATGCCCTCGCTGAGGACGGCGCCTTCGGGCGAGATCAGGTGGGCGCGGATGAGCATCGCCAGCGAAGCCGGCAAGGAAGAACAGCAGCATGAAGGTCACGAGGTACTGGACGCCGATGACCTTGTGGTCCGTGTTGAAGCCGAAGTAGCGGCCGGCGCCGTGCGTTTCGTCGCCCTTCGGCTCCGCCGCCGAACCACTCGACGGCCCAGTGCGACCACACACCGATGCCGAGCAGCCAGCCGATGAGGGCCGGGATGTAGCCGATGACGAAGCACATCTCGAAGTCCCAGGCGTCGCTCGCCCCGAAGGAGAGGCGCCCGATGACCGCGATCGCGCAGCCAATGGCGAAGCCGATGGCGCCGCCGAGGAGGCCACGGAAGATGGGGCCGAAGGAGTGCAGGCCGAACTCGTTGTGGG
The DNA here is from genome assembly GCA_963768705.1 of uncultured Chloroflexia bacterium. Taxonomy (GTDB): domain Bacteria; phylum Chloroflexota; class Dehalococcoidia; order DSTF01; family WHTK01; genus WHTK01. Next base: position 35,074 of record CAVYJE010000025.1, on the reverse strand, counting down.
ATGCGGGATACAGGGCCATCGGCTAATCCTCCTCGATCGCTGCGGCGCCGGTTTTCTGCGCCACCCAGTCATCGAACTCGCTTTGGGTCACGACGCGCACAGGGATGCGCATGCTGGCATGGCTGATGCCGCACAGCTCCGCGCATTGCACACGGAAGATGGCGTTGTCGGCGTAGTCACCGGTCTCGGTCGCGATGAGCGAGAGCTTCGACGTCCTGCCAGGTATGGCGTCGATCTTTATGAGGAAAGCCGGCACCCAGAACGAGTGCACGACGTCGCGGCTGTTGATAACGAAGGTCACCTTGCGGTCGACCGGGATCACGAGCTCGAACTGGTTCTCGATTTCCTGGTCCGGGTAAGAGATCAGCCAGGTCCACTGCATCGCCTGAACATCGATCACCAGATCGGGGTCCTTGTGCTGGTGAATGACGCCATTCAGGGTCCAGAGACCGGGGTAGATGATGATCAGCAGCGTCAGGGCGGAAGTCACGCCCAGCCAGGCCTTCGGGAAGGGACCTTTGCCGTCGTAGTGAGCGCCGTCCTCCGGCGGCAGGTCGCCGGCGCTGGAGCGCCGCAAGATCGAGTACAGCAGCACGGCGATCACCATCGCTGCCACCGGCACGGCAAGCGCCGTAAGGACCCGGAAGGCGTGGGCGATGTCCTCGCCGCGGTCCGATGCGACCGTGCTGTAGAAGTCGACCGTGAGCACGGCAGCCAGGCCTGCGGCCGTAAGGACGGCCCATATCACCAGGGTGATCACGGTCGCATTGCTCGCCGTGTCGCGGTTGACGACCTTCGGCTTCGGCGGTTTCATCGGCCGCTCGGTCAGCAGAGCAATCGCGGCGGTGAGCAGCGGAATGCCCAGCATCGCCGCGACAGCAAGCACAATCTCCACAGGCATCCTCCAATCGGCTACACCCGGTTCGAAGTGACACTAAGCGGCGAGTTCGTTACGACCGAGGGCCGTTAGTAATGCAGAGACGGGCCGTTCGGCCCCTTCAGCCTCGCTCGCGCATCACGCGTAGAGAGGCCCTCGGTTGCCGAGGGCCTCTCCGAATTTATCGAGGATGATCTCTTCTAGGCGTACCGCGAAGAGGTGCTCCAGAACTTGCTCGACTGCTTGAGCGGCGCCTGTGTGGGATCGAGCCAGCCCTTGAGCTCAGCACCCTGCCCGGCGCTGAGAATGTCGAGCCAGTTCGTGCCACCGTGGAAGACACCGACGTTCTTCACGATCGGCCACGACAACGCGAAGCTGGCAGCGACGCCGAGCTTGAGGTTGAACGCGTGCTCACCGTCGTAGCGCTGGATGTCCTTCACGAGCTCGCGCCGCGTGTCGACGTCGAACTCAGCCCGGATCTTCTGGGCCATCTCGGTGAGATTGTCGTCGCCGCCTTCGAAGTAGCCTCCGCTGGGATGGTAGACGTAGAAGGACGTTGCCGACGGGTCGAGCGACGAGGTGTCCGGCCCCCAGGACGCGCCGGAGAACTTGCCGCCAGAGGTACGCACCTGCGGCAGCCACTCCGTCGCCCACTCCAGGTCCTTGAACTCGAAGTCGAGGACGCCGCTTTCCCGGAGCATGCCTTCGATGATTTGCATGCGGTCGTAGATCGGCTGGGAGAAGCTTGTCGGCCCCGGCGCTGAGCGTACCTGCGTGAACATGAACGGCGTCGTGTTGCCGGCCGCCTCGACCAGCTTCTTGGCCTCGCCGAGGTCCTGGACGAAGTTCCGCTGGGCGTCGCCGTAGTCCTCGGTGCTCTTCGGGTCCAGCAGCCAGCCTTCGTAGCTTGCCTTCTTGAACGAGGCCTCCCAGAACTGGTCGACAGGCAGGCCGTCCTTCTCGAAGAAGTCGACGTCGTACGCGGCACGCACGTAGGCGTCGCGATCGATCACGCGGTAGTACGCCTGCCGCATGCGCTCGTCCTTGAACGGCGAGTCGTCATTGTGACCGAAGTAGACGCGCTCGGTGCCCGCAGGCGGGTCGATGGCGTACATCAGTAGGTCCGGCTGGTCCTTCTTGGCACCCACCATCTCCAATCGCGGGAACTCGGTCTCGTAGACCTGGCCGGCGCGGAACTGAGCGGAGCGGGTCGCCGCCTCGAGGATGATCGGCGTCCGGATCTCGTCGATGTACGGCTCGTTGTTCTTCAAGGTGCTGCGCTTGAAGTTCGGGTTCTTCGTGTAGACGATGTTGGTGTCCGGCTTCAGCTCGGAAGCGTAGTAGGGCCCGGTGCCATTCGGGTTGTTGGCGATGTCTACGCCGGCATCCCCGGCCTCCTTCGGCACCATCCAGAACGAGCCGAGGCCGTTGTGCCCCAGGAGCGTGTAGATCGTGGCGTTTGGCGACGCCATGTTGATCACGATCGTCTGCTTGTCCGGAGCCTCGACCGAGGTGATCGGCGCGTCCGGGCTGATCTCATTCGCCAGGTCGCCGCGCAGGCGGGCGCCGTCATCGATCATCTTGCGCCAACTAAACGTGATGTCCTCGGCGTCGATCGGCCGCCCATCCGTCGGCGGCAGCGGCGCGAAACCGGCTTCCTGCTCCAGCTTGATCGTCAGCGTGAGCTTGTCCGGCGAAAGCTCCCACGACTGCGCGAGGTCACCCATTGCCTCGCCATCGGTGTTTTGCAGCACACCGTGGCGGATGCGGAAGAGCTGACTGTAGGTGCGCTGAGCGAAAGACGCGTGAGCGCCGATCTGGTACGGGTCCGGCGAGATGGCGAAGGCGTTGTTCTGGGTGGTGATGTAGGTGCCGCCATGCTTGGCCTCGCTGGTCGAGTTAGCGGGACTGTAGACCAGACCGGAGGCCTGGCTGCCCGTCGAACCACTGCCTGTCGATCCGGAACTTCCCGTCGAGCCGGAGCTGCCGTCGTCATCGTCGTCCCCGCAGGCAGCGAGGAAGGCTGCGCCTGCCGCGAGGGCGCTGCTCCCTACGAGCGCTCTTCGGCGCGAAAGCCGCCTGTTCAGAACTTTGTCCCAGTAGCTTTGCATCCAGGTCTCCTTTTCGAGGCTGCGCGAGCATCCCCATAAGACTTAACGATCGATAGACGAAGTGCATCGATCAAGACGAAAGGAGTATAGGTGAGCCAGTCAAGCCCTTATATGGGTTCACTGCTCCAGGCTTAGAAATTCACCAGGCAAGAAATCTGAGTCGCTGATTGGTCTCTGGCGTATGCTGACCACGAATCTGAAATCGCGACACGTAGCGTGCGGGAAGGACGGGCAATTCGATGACCATGATGCCGGCCGAGGTGGCCTTGACGGAGCTCTCCGGCGACCAGCTGCGGGTGCGAGTCGCCCGCGCGCAGGTCTACCTCATTCACTGCAACGAGCCCGACCCTGCGCGCGGCGCACCGCCAGAGCAGGTCCAGCGCGACCACCTCGCCTACCTGTACAAGCTCGAGACGGAGGGCCGCCTGTACGGCTACGGCCCCGTCGAGGCGCTCTCGGGTGATCGAGAGCGTGAGATGGCCATCGTCATGGCCGCGTCGCCCGAAGAGGCCGAGCGCATCGCCACGAACGACCCGATGCACGTCGCCGGCTATCGCGTGAACGCGGTGCAGGGCCACACGATGAACGAAGGCGTCGCCTGCTACGTAGGCCGGGCGATGTCGAAGCGCGCCATCGCCCTCGGCGACACCTTCGACCCCGGTATCGGCGCCGTTACCCTGTCGTTGGACGAGCTGAAGGCGCGGGCAACCGACACGCAGCTCTACCTGATCCCGCTGGTGCCCACCGACAAGGTGCGCTCGCCCGAAGACACTGCGACGTTCGACGGGCACTTCGTCTGGCTGCGCGAGAACGAGATGGCGGCGCGACTCATGACCTGCGGCCCCGTACAGCCGCCGCAGCCCCTGCAGCCCGGCATCTGGGGCGGCGGCCTCGGCATCGTGGCGACGTCCCGGGCCGAGGCGGAGCGCATCGCCGACAGCGAGCCGAGCGGCCGTGCCGGCTACCGAGTGCTCTCAGTGCGGGGCTGGACGATGCAGTACGGGCTCGCGGCGCCGATCGCGAAGTCGCTGCAAGCGCTGAACGCGCTGTCGAGCTAGCGAATCGGATCCGGCCGAAGTAACGAGCAGGCCAACAAGGAGACAGGGCAAGGTGGACATCGAGAGCATCAAGCGGGTCGCGGTTGTCGGGGCGGGGCTCATGGGCCACGGCATCGGCCAGGAGTTCGCCGTTGCCGGCTACGAGGTGAGCCTCACGGACACGAACGCGCAGGTGCTCGACGGCTCCGTCGAACGCATCCGGGCCAACCTGCGCTCGATGACCCAGCTGGGCCTGATCGAGGCCAGCGCGGCGGCCGGAGCACCGGAGCGCATCCAGACCACGACGGACCTCGCGGTGGCGGTAGGGCAGGCGGACGTGGTGATCGAGGCCGCATCGGAGAACCTGGCGCTGAAGCAGACGTTGTTCGCGGAGATGGACCGCCTTGCGCCGCCGGACGCCATCCTCGCAAGCAACAGCTCCTCCTACATGCCCAGCGAGGTCGCGGCGACAGCGTGCAGCGCCGCAACCGCGTGCTCGTGGCGCACTACTTCAACCCGCCCCACCTGCTGCCGATCGTCGAGATCGTGCGCGGGCCGGAGACGGACGACGAGGCTGTGGCGACAATGCGAGCGCTATACCTGCGCATGGGCAAGCAGCCCGCCGTCGTGCAAAAGGAGGCGCCGGGCTTCGTGGGCAACCGGCTCCAGATCGCCCTGTTTCGCGAGGCACTATCGATCGTGGCGCAGGGCATCGCCAGCGTAGAGGACGTCGATACGGTCGTGCGTTACGGCTTCGGGCGCCGCCTCGCCGCCGCCGGCCCGTTCGAGGTCGCCGATGCGGCCGGCACCGACCTCTGGGCCACGGTCGCCACGAACCTCATGCCGGACATCGCCACGGACACGGAGATCCCGGCCTTCTACCGCGAGATGCTGTCGCGCGGGGAGCTGGGAATGAAGGCAGACCAGGGCTTCCACCCCTGGACGCCTGAGTCCGCCGACGATGCCCGCGACCGCATGGCCCGCGTCCTCGCCAGCCTGAGCCAGCAGCTCGACGGGTAAAACAACGGCGACACGAACGACAGACCTCAGAGCGCTCGACTTGGCCGCAATCACCGCGAGTCTTGTTGGCCGGCTGGCCGAAAACAGCAGGGGCGGAGGCTGATGCCGGACCTTCCCGTGCTCATATTCGCGCTCCTGCTCGTCGCGGCAAGCTCAGTGATTCAGGGCACCACGGGCTTTGGCTTCAACATTCTGGTGGTGCCGCTTCTGTCTCTCTTCTTCGACCCAAAGGTTGTCGTGCCGACGGTCATTCTCCACAACATCGTCCTGGACGGCTTCGTCCTGGCCTCCGCCTGGCGCTTCGCAAACCTGCGCCGTATCTGGCTGCTCGTCCTGATGGGCGTCCTCGGCACGCCGATCGGCGTCCTGCTGCTGAGCGTCGTGAACCCGGACCCGCTGCGAGTGATCATCGGCCTGATCGTCGTCGTCACCGGTCTGGCGCTGCTGCTCGGCTTTCGGCGCACGATTGCCAACGAGCTGATCGCCTCGGGCGTGGCGGGCTCACTGGGAGGCGCATCAAACAGCCTCGTGGGCATGGCCGGGCCACCGGTGATCCTGCTGTTCGCCAACCAGGGCATGCCGGCGCAGGAGTTCCGTGCCAACATCGTGACTTACTTCGCGATCATTACCGCCTTCGCCATCGTCTTCTTCGCCCTGAAGGGTTCACTGAACGATGACGTCTTTACGCTAACCGCTGTGACGATGCCTGCGACGGTAGTCGGCGTGCTGGCGGGCATCAGACTCCATCACCGCGTTTCCAGCGAGCTATTCCTCCGGGCGAGCATGGTGCTCGTCGTACTTGCGGGCGCCGCTTCCTTCGCCGCCGGTGTGCTCGCGCTGTAAGGGACGACTAGCCCAGTGCCGGGTTTGACAGGCCGCCTCGGGCGCAGCAGACTCCGGACGAAATGCCTCGCACCCTTGTTCAGTTCGCAAGCGGTCCCCTCCAGCTCGAAGGGACCCTGTTCACGCCGCCTTCGGGCACTTCCGATTCGGCGGTGGTCGTGTGCCATCCTCATCCCCAGTCCGGCGGCGACATGCACAACAACGTCGTCGTGGCCATCGCCGAGGCGATCCAGGCGCTGGGCATCTACGCGCTGACCTTCAACTTCAGGGGCGTCGGCCGCAGCGAGGGCGCCTACGACGGCGGTGTCGGTGAGCTAGAGGATGCTCGGGCCGCCCTCGAGTACGCGTCATCTCTCGAAGGCGTGACGCGAATCGGCCTTGCGGGCTACTCCTTCGGCGCCGGCATCGCGGCACAGCTTGTCGATGACAACCTGGCGGCAGTCGCGCTGATCGCGCCGCCGGCCAGACGTCTCGAAGATGCTTCAGCGCTCGTCGACTACGCCGGTCCCCTGCTGCTGATGGCAGGCGCCCACGATCACATCGTTACGGCGGAGGCGCTACAGGCCGTGGCCCAGATGCGTTCCGGCCTCACCGAGGTGGTCATCGAGGCGGGCACAGATCACTTCTGGCGGGGTGTTGAAGATCGCTTGAAGACTGAGGTTGGCGCTCACTTCGGGCGCTGGCTAGGAGTCGGCGCTCCAGGTGGGGAGTAGGGAGCCGGGCCAGAAGATGCTGGCAGGAGTGGAGGGACTCGAACCCCCAACCTGCGGTTTTGGAGACCGCTGCTCTGCCAATTGAGCTACACTCCTGCGAATCTGGCAGGATGCCAAGATAGCAGTTTCGATTTACCAGCCGCAATCTGACAATCGGCCAGGGTCACCGCTTGCTCATCCTTCGAGCGCTTCGGGATGAGCAGGCCTGGGTCCGCTGCGATTGCCGGTCTGGTGAAGTCAGGCTTGGTGGAGCTGGGGGGATTCGAACCCCCTACCTCTGCGATGCGAACGCAGCGCTCTCCCAAATGAGCTACAGCCCCAGCCCTCGAAGTATACCAAGCGCGTCCGGGTAGCCCAAACACGCGCCAGTCCAGCCGGAGCCGGGCCCAGGACTACGCCTTGCGCTTTGGCGCGGCTTCCTTGCCCTTCGCCCACTCGATGCCCTCCGGCACGGCGACGACGATGCGCCCACCGGCGATATCGACCTCGGTGACCACGTCGTCGAGGGCCGGCAGCAGGAGCTCGCCCTTGTCGCCGCGCACCACGTAGATATCGGTGGCGCCGGAGTTGAACACGTCCTCCAGCTTGCCGATCTGCTCACCGGCGGCATCGAAGACGGGCAGGCCGATGATGTCATGGAGGTAGTAGACGCCCTCTTCGTTTAGCTCCGCCGCCTCGGGGACGGTGAGCTCGGCGCCTCGCAGGGTCTCAGCCTCGTTGCGCGTTTCGAGGCCTCGGAGTTTGAGGATGACGATGCGCCCGGTCCAGCGACCGCGCTGCACCACCCACTGCTGGCCGTTGAGCCACAAGCGGCTGCCGGCATCGAAGCGCTCCGGGAAGTCGGTCAGGGGCAGCACCTTGAGCTCGCCCCGGATGCCATGCGGGGCCACGATGCGCCCGACGGTCACAGGCTGGGAAGGGGGTTCGTTTGTCACACTGCGAGTGTAACGCGCGAAGGATCCTGGGTCTTCGAATACACCAGGCGAACGACACACCTCTAGATCTGTCGTTGCGAGGCCCTGCCCGAAGGCGGGCCGTGGCAATCTTTCAGCGCTCCTTATCCTCACAAAGCTCCGGATACAGATCACGCCACGTCAGATTGTGTCTCTCGATCAACTCAACCTCGCGCCGACGAGGCCCAGCCTTGATCTGCTTCTCCCACGCGATCGCGGAAAGCGCGTCCTCCGTGTCCTCGAAGTAGACGAGCTTCCAGACGTTGTACCGCTTTGTGAAGCCCTCGATTGGTTTCTCCCGACGCTCCCACGTGCGACGACAAAGGTCATTCGTAACGCCTGTGTAGAGCACGGTGTTGGTGAAGTTCGTGAGAATGTAAACGTAGTACGCCACGGCCCTCCTCGGGTCGGGCCTCGCAGCGACAGTCTCAGTACCGCCTCCCTACCCCTGGCGGTACTCCCCGATGGGGCGCACTTCGAATGCCTGCGAGCCGGCGAGCAGGGCGTCGACGGCGGCGCGAGCGGTGTCGATGCTGGTGAAGCAGGGGATGCGGCGCTCGGTGGCGGCGCGGCGGATCTGGAAGCCGTCCTGCAGCGTCTCGCGGCCGCCCTCCGGCGTGTTGATCACGCAATGGATGTCGCCGGAGTAGATGATGTCGAGCACGTTGGGGTGGCCCTCGTCCAGGCGCTTCGGCACCTGCTGTACCGGTACGTTCAAGGCCGCCAGCTCTTGCGCAGTGCCTTCAGTCGCCCAGAGCTTGTAGCCGGCCTCGTGCAGCTTACGAATCACCGGGATCGCGTCCGGCTTCGTGCGGTCCGAGATCGATAGCAGGGCGCCGCCGTGCGGCGGCAACGCCAGGTCGGACGCCATCAGCGCCTTCGCGAGCGCGGCGGGCAGGGTACGGTCGATGCCCATGACCTCGCCCGTCGACTTCATCTCGGGGCCCAGGTAGGTGTCGACGCCGATGAGCTTGTTCATCGAGAACACCGGCGCCTTCACCGCGACCAGCGGCTGCGCCGGCCAGAGACCGCCGGAGTAGCCCTGCTGGCGCAGCGGCGTGCCAAGGCCGCAGTTCACTGCCAGGCGCACCATCGGCACGCCGGTGACCTTCGAGAGGAACGGCACCGTACGAGAGGCGCGCGGGTTGACCTCCAGGACGTAGACCTCGGACTCGCCGCCGTCGCGACTGAGCACGACGTACTGGATGTTCATCAGGCCTCGGACGTCCATCTCGAGGCCGATGCGCGTCGTGTAGTCGACGATCATGTCGATCTCACGCTGCGAGAGGTTCTGAGTCGGATAGACCGCCATCGAGTCGCCGGAGTGCACGCCGGCGCGCTCGATGTGCTCCATGATGCCGGGGATCAGCACTTCTTCGCCGTCGCAGATGGCGTCGACCTCGACCTCTTTGCCCTCGAGGTACTTGTCGATCAGCACCGGCTTGCCCTCGGAAAGCTCCATGGCGGCAACGAGGTAGCGCAGGAGCTCGGTGGCGTTCTGGACGATCTCCATCGCGCGGCCACCGAGCACGTAGCTGGGGCGCACGAGCACCGGGTAGCCGATCTCCTGCGCCGTCGCCAGCGCCTCTTCGGCCGTGCGGATGCCGGCGCCGGGCGGCTGCGGGACGCCGATGCGGCTGAGGAAGGTCTCGAAGCGCCGGCGGTCCTCCGCCAGGTCGATCGAGTCGTAGCTGGAGCCGACGATCTGGCGGGCAGTGCGGTACAGGGGTTCGGCGAGGTTGATCGCCGTCTGGCCGCCGAACTGCACGATAGCGCCCGGGCCGACGTTGTCGATCTCCTCGTTGTGCATGATGTCGCGCACGGACTCCTCGTCGAGCGCCTCGAAGTAGAGGCGGTCGGAGGTGTCGAAGTCGGTCGAGACGGTCTCCGGGTTGCTGTTGGCGATCAGGGCCTTGTAGCCCGCCTCCTGCAGCGCCCACGCGGCATGGACCGAGCGTAGTCGAACTCGATGCCCTGGCCGATGCGGATCGGCCCGGAGCCGATGACGAGGACCTTCTCGCCTTCGAGGGCGGGAGCCTCGTTCTCCTCCTCGTAGGTGCTGTAGAAGTACGGCGTGACGGCGTCGAACTCGGCAGCGCAGGTGTCGACCATCTTGTAGACGGGGCGGAGGTCCCAGTCCTTTCGGAGATTGCGTACCTGCTCCGGCAGCTGGTCGGCCAGCGTACCGACTTGCACGTCGGAGAAGCCCAGGCGCTTGGCGTCGCGCAGGAGATCGCGCGTCAGGGGTTCGGAGAGCAGTCGCGTCTCCATGCGCACGATGTTCTGCAGGCGCTCCAGGAACCACGGGTCGACGCCGGTGCTGCGGGCGACTTCGAACATGTCGGCGCCGTGTCGCAGGGCGGCGAGCACGCTCCAGAGGCGCTCGTCCGTCGCCTCCAGTGGTCGCGTGGCCGCATCCTCCCAGGCGGGGTCCTCCCAGAGCAGCGACCGTCCGCCGATCTCGAGGCTGCGTACCGCCTTCTGCAGCGCCGCCTCGAAGCTACGGTCGATGGCCATGACCTCGCCCGTCGCCTTCATCTGCGTGTTGATCTGGCGATCGCCGAAGGGGAACTTGTCGAAGGGCCAGCGCGGTATCTTGACCACGCAGTAGTCGAGCGCGGGCTCGAACGCGGCAGTCGTACGACGCGTCACGGCGTTCGGGATCTGGTCCAGCGTCTTGCCGACGGCGATCTTGGCGGCGACGCGGGCGATCGGGTAGCCCGTTGCCTTGCTCGCGAGGGCGGAGCTACGGGACACGCGCGGGTTGACCTCGATGACGTAGTACGGCGGCAGGTCGAAGCGGTCGCCCGGCGCGGCTTCGACACCGTCAGGCCAGGCCCAGGGCACGATGTCAGGCCGCGGCGCCAGCCCGAACTGGATGTTGCAGCCGCCCTGGATGCCGAGGGCGCGAATGATCTTCAACGCCGCGGACCGGAGCATCTGGTACTCCTTGTCCGTGAGGGTCTGGCTTGGCGCCACGACGATGCTGTCGCCGGTGTGCACGCCCATGGGATCGAAGTTCTCCATGTTGCACACCGTGATGCAGTTGTCGGCGCTATCGCGCATCACCTCGTACTCGACTTCCTTCCAGCCGAGGAGACTGCGCTCGATCAGCACCTGGTGGATCGGGCTGGCAGCGAGGCCTGACTGCACGAAGCGCTCGTACTGCTCCGGCGTGTGGGCGACGCCGCCACCGGTACCGCCGAGGGTGTAGGCGGGCCGAATCACCAGCGGCAGGCCCATACGCTGTCGCAGGTCCTGAGCCTGCTCCAGTGTGGTCACCGTCTCACTATCCGTGACGGGCTCGCCGATCTCCTTCATGAGCGCCTTGAACAGCTCACGGTCCTCGGCCTTGCGAATCGTCTCCAGCGGCGTGCCGAGCAGCCTGACGTTGTGTCGCTCCAGCACGCCCGCGTCCGCCAGCGCCACGGCGAGGTTGAGGCCGGTCTGGCCGCCCAGGGTCGGCAGCAGGCCGTCCGGCTTCTCACGCGCGATAATGCGCTCGACCACTTCGACGGTGAGAGGCTCGATGTAGACGACGTCCGCCGTCTCTTCGTCGGTCATGATCGTCGCCGGGTTGGAGTTGACGAGGACGGTAGTCACGCCCTCCTCTCGCAACGCGCGACAGGCCTGCGTACCGGAGTAGTCGAACTCCGCCGCCTGCCCGATGACGATGGGGCCGGAGCCGAGGATGAGGACCTTCTGGGGCTTATTCACAGGTTCCTTACTGTTTCCCGACATTTCGACTAAGCTCGTAGCGATCGTAGATCCCTGAACGCGATCGAAATGAGCGTCGACGGCGTACGACCTCGGAGAATCGTTCTCCAGGGCTACGGTTGCGATGGCCAGGTCCGCCAGCGGCAGTAGCCAGTCCCTGTCGCCGCAGTCGAAATGGCAACTGAGCGGCCATCGAGCCAGGTTTCGCGTTCCATCGGGAAGTACTGCGCCTGACCTCTGCGAACGTCGCATCTTCGTGCAGAGACTTTGCAACCAGTATCTGCCGAGTCACTACGCAGATTTCGACATCGCTACCATGCAGCAGCGCGGCCATCTACAATAGTCGGTACGCTGGCGCTATACCTCGTCGTCGACTCAATCAGAGCGAGTCCAGGTCGAATCGCGGACTCGTGGCCGCCCTTGAGCTGCAGATCAGTGTGGCAGCCATCACCTATACCGACTGTATCCACGAGGATCACCGCGTACTGGTTCCGAGCTTCTTCGATCTCGGCCTCTTCGTCCGCCTCCCAGGTGTCCTGAAGTGTGGACTCCTTGCACCGGACTGCCTGAGCTCCTGCAGATCTTACGTCACCGGACATAGCTGGCCGCAGTGTCCCTGTTTACGGTTTCGCTTGGGCTCTTCTCGCCGGAGTCACGGCTCGCCTCCGTCTGAATAGCTATCATGTCGACAACTAGCGTAGTGCGCACGCGGATCATCTCATTTGATGCAATCATATCAGCATCGGACTTTCGTGCATCGACTCCCTACCATCTCCACGAAGCGCTCGAACATGTACATGTTGTCCCAGGGGCCCGGCGACGCTTCGGAGTGGTACTGGATGGTCAGGAGCGGGTCGTTCAGGCCCTTGAGGCCCTCGACGGTGCCGTCGTTCAGGTGCTGGTGGCTGACCTCGACGCTGGAGGGCAGGCCCTCACCGTCGACCGCGTAGCCGTGGTTCTGCGACGTGATGTGCACGCGGCCCGTCTCCATGTCCTTCACGGGGTGGTTGGCGCCGCGATGGCCGAACTTGAGCTTGAACGTGTTCGCACCCATGGCCCGGCCCGTCACCTGGTGCCCCAGGCAGATTCCGAGGATTGGCGCGCGGCCGATGAGGCCCTTCACCGTATCGACGGCGTAATCGAGGAGCATGGGGTCGCCCGGGCCCGGCGAGAGGACGATGCCGTCCGGGTTCAGCGCCAGGATGTCGGCGGCCGGGCGTCTTCGCGGGCATGGCCATGACGTCGCAGCCGTAGTGGCGCAACGAGCGCATGATGTTGTACTTGACGCCCAGGTCGAGCACGACAACGCGATGCTGCGGTTCGCCAGGCTCCTGCGGCGCATACACGCCCTCCGGCGGCCATGCGAACGACGACGCGGCCGTGACAGACGGCACGAGGTCGACGCTGCCGTATCGCGAGGTCTCCTGCAGTCGTCGCAGCGCCGCGTCGACACCGCCATCCTGCACGACGGCGCCCATCATCACGCCCGCCATGCGCAGCTTGCGCGTCAGCGCGCGCGTATCGATGCCGGCGATGCCGGGGACGCCGCGCTCCAGCAGGTAGTCGTTCAGCGTCGTGGTCATGAGCTGCTGGCTCGGCGCCAGGCAGTGCTCCTGCACGATGAAGGCGTTGACCTGGATGCGCGGCGATTCGTCGTCGCGACCGTTGACGCCGTAGTTGCCCTGTATCGGGTAGGTCATCGTCGAGCATCTGGCCCGCGTAGGACGGGTCGGTCAGGGCTTCCTGGTAGCCGGTCATCGACGTGTTGAACACGACCTCGCCGGTCGCTTCGACAGGCGCGCCGAAGGACTCGCCCTCGAACACGGTGCCGTCCTCCAGGACGAGGAAAGCCTTATTCATGTAGTCCGCCCTCGGGCGATCCGTCCGGCGACAGATGATCCTTGCGCAGGCGATCCCGCGCCCACACGACAGCCTTTCGCACCAGCGGGTGCTTATCTTTCTGCAATCGATCCCCCATGAGAATGAGCTCGTCTCTCAATACTCCACCCTTCATGAACGCAACGATCAAGGTCACCAGGGCAAGACGCCGCTGCCACGGGTTCTCGCTGGTCTCGAGGACCTTTGCGCGCGCCAGCAGGGACGGGTCTGCGATGAGCAGCCGCCCCGTCACGTCCGCCAGGTGGTCGACGTGCTCCCAGTTGTCGATGTCGCCCGACCATGCCTCGAGCTGCCGCCAGCCCACGGCGCCCCGTACGGGCTTGCTCCCGGCGATCAGGGCGATCGCGACGATGCGCTCCTCGCGCCAGCCGGTGGCCCACAGCGCATCGCACAGGGCGAGCACGTCCTGCGGCGCCACGCCTCGATGCGCCCGGCGCCACTCCGACGCGACCTTGCGAATGTCGGGTACCCGCGTGGCATGCGCTGGCTGCTGCGAGGGCACCGTGCGCCGCATGCCCCACTCGTAAGCAGGGTCACGCCGCGCCACCAGCGCTTCGGTAATGGCTGCGACCTCCGCCGAGATATCGAGGGCAATGCTGGTGGTCAAGAGCGAGCACTCCGTGGTTTGTAAGGCAAGGTAAGCATCTTCAAATCAGGAACGTTTTCGAACTCGGGGTCCTTGTGCAAGAGAGTTGCATCGCTGACAAGCGCAAGGGCGGCGACCCAGGCGTCACCTAGCGAGACCTTCCCAGGTGCCTTGACATCGGCCGCGACCTGACCCCATTCGGGTGTCGACTCAACCACCTTCATGGGCCATCCGTACAAGATCTCCAGGAACCGAGAACTGCGCTCTGAGCCGAAATCCTGAATGAGTTTGTATCGAACTTCCATGATCGACATGAAAGGGGCGAGCACTTCGTCTGGGGCCTCCAGGACTTCCTCGACGGTGTCCGCTCCTTCCTCGTCGTAGAGGTAGGCGATCATTGCTGAAGTGTCGAGGACGAAGCCCGCCACCTTGCCTCCTCAGCTTCCTTCTCACGCTCTCGCTGCCGCTCTTCATTGCGTTCACGCAGCCAGCCCTCGTAAGTTCCGTGGCCCTTGAGGATGCCCCGGAGAGCCCTGACCGGGTCTTCCGGTATCGGAATTACACTCAGAGTGCCTTCTCGCAGAACCCATCCGAGCTTTTGACCTTCCTTGAGCCCCACCGCGTCTCGAATTTCCTTCGGGATTACCGTTTGCCCCTTTGTGGAGACAACCGATTGCGCCCTGACTGGAATCTCTATTTTCATACTCGCGCCTCACTAGTAAGACTTACGTCTCCATTGTAAGACGAAGAGACTTCGTACATTACTGAACCTGCGTACACGGTCGCGACAACGACACCGCGCAGGGTCTGGTCCATGACCGGCGTGTTCTTGCCCTTCGAGGCGATGGTCTCGCGCGTGACGGTCCATTCGCGCTCGGGGTCGAAGAGCACGATGTCGGCCGGCGCACCTGCCGAGAGCGTGCCGATGCCGGGCACGCGGCGGTCGAGGTTCAGGGCGCGCACGGGACCAATCGTCAGGGCTTCGACGAGGCGCTCGACGGACAGACCGGACCGCAGGCTGAGCGAGAGCGCCGTTTCCAGGCCGATGATGCCGTTGGCGGCTTCGTCGAACTCACACGCCTTCTCCTGTACGGCGTGGGGCGCGTGGTCCGTGGCGATGGCGTCGATGGTGCCGTCGCGCAGGCCTTCGAGGCAGGCCGCGGCGTCTTCGAGGCGTCGCAGGGGCGGGTACATCTTGGCGTTGGTGTCGTAGGCCAGCAGCGACTCGTCGCCGTTGCGGTACATCACGGCCTCGTGGTTGAGGGCGATGTGGTGGGGCGTGACCTCCGCGGTCACATGCAGGCCCTCCGCCTTTGCCCGCCGCACGAGCTCGACGCTGCCGGCCGTGCTGAGGTGGGCGATGTGGACGTGGGCGCCGGTTTCGCGGGCCAGCGAGATGTCCCGCGCCACCATATTCTCCTCGGAGGCGCTCGGGATGCCCTTGAGGCCGAGGCGGGCCGAGACCCAGCCTTCGTGCATGACGCCGCCGGCTAGCTGCGGGTCCTCGCAGTGGTCGATCACGGGCAGGTCGAAGGTGGATGCGTACTCGAGGGCGTGGCGCATGATGCCGGCGTCCGCCACCGGGCTGCCGTCGTCGCTGAAGCCGATGCAGCCCGCGTCCGCCAGCTCGCCCATCTCGGCCAGCTGCTTGCCGGCGCGGCCCTTGGTCACGGCGCCGATGGGCAGCACGCGCACGAGGCCGTGCTCTCTCGCCTGCAGCATGACGTAGTCGACGGTGCCGCGATTGTCCATCGCCGGCTCCGTGTTGGGCATGGCGCAGACGGTCGTGAAGCCGCCTCGGGCCGCCGCCTGCGTACCGGTCTCCACCGTCTCCTTGTACTCGAAGCCGGGCTCTCGAAGGTGCGTGTGCAGGTCGACGAAACCCGGCGCCACGATCAGGCCCGTCGCATCGACGACCTGCGCCCCCTCGGCCTCGAGGTCCTTGCCCACCGACACGATGCGCCCGTCCTCGACCAAGACGTCACCGGCCGTGAGGTCGACGCCGTTGGCTGGGTCGAGGACGCGCCCGCCCTTGATCAGCAGTCGCTCAGGCATGGACGGCCTCCCGGGAGAAGTACTTGTCGAACACGACGTCGTCGATGCGATAGCCCTGGGCGCGGTAGAACGCCTGGGCATCGTGGTTCGTTTGGCCCGTGATGATGTGCACGCACGTAGCGCCCGTAGCCTGAGCGCGAGCCTCGGCGTCGCGCAGGAGCTCCGCACCGATGCCCTGTCGCTTGAACGCGGCCCTGACGTAGAGCTGCGTCACCTCGGCGTACGGCACGTCCTGGCCGATGTACGGGATCATGCGCAGGCAGCAGAGCCCCGCAACGCCCTCAGCCGTCTCGGCGAGGAGTACGGTCTCGACGCCGGTCATGGCGGCGAGGCGTTGCGCCATCTGCGCCTCGCTCACCGCGATCAGCTCCGGGTCGTAGGAGTCCTCTTCAGGCAGGCCGTCCGTGCCCAGCAAGGCGTTGAACTCCGTGAACAGCTCGGCGACGATTGCGGCGTCATTGAGGGTGGCAACGCGAATCGTGAGACTCATTTGCCACCTCGCATGAGGTAGAGCAGCGCCATGCGCACGGCGACGCCGTTCTGCACCTGCTCCTCGACCAGCGATGCGGCGCCGTGCGCGACGGCGGCGGAGATTTCGACGCCCTCGTTCATGGGGCCGGGGTGCAGCACCGGGGCGCCGGGACGGGCCTTGGCCATGCGGGCGTCCGAGATCTGGTAGAGGCGGGAGTACTCGCGCATGCTCGGCAGCAGGCCGCCCTGCATGCGCTCCTTCTGCAGTCGCAGCGTCATCACGGCGTCCGCGTCCACGATCGCCTTGTCGAGGTCCTTTTCGACCGTGACGTTGGGCAGTGCGTTACCCTCGTGCGTGCTTGCCGAGCTCCGGCGGCAGCAGGGTCGGCGGCGCGCAGACGACGACCTCGGCGCCCATCGTGGTCAGGCCCCAGAGGTCCGTGCGGGCGACGCGGCTGTGCGCCACGTCACCGACGATGACGATCTTCTTGCCGCGCAGGTCGCCGATGTGGGTCTGGAGGGTGAACAGGTCGAGCAGACCCTGCGTCGGGTGGGCGTGCCAGCCGTCGCCGGCGTTGATCACGCGCGCATCGCAGCTCGCCGCGGCGAGGTAGGGCGCCCCCGACATCGAGTGGCGCATGACGAGCACCTGCGCCCCGATGGCGCGCAGCGTGCGCACGGTGTCGATCAGCGACTCGCCCTTCTCGACGCTGGAGCCGGAGGCCGTGACGTTGATCACGTCGGCGCCGAGCACCTTGCCCGCGAGCTCGAACGAGGCGCGCGTGCGGGTCGAGGCCTCGTAGAACAACGTCACGATCGTGGTGCCACGCAGGGCAGGCGCGCGGGGGATGTCGCGCGAAAGCACCTCCTTCATCGCCTTCGTGGTTTCGAGGACGAGGGAGATCTCGTCGGCGCTGAAGTCGTCCAGGTCCAGGACGTGACGGCGATGCCACTCTCGCGTGGCGCCGTGCTCGAGCCCGACGTCGGGCGCTGGGGTTGGTGTGGTTCTCTCTGTCGTGCGGGGTGTAGCCATGACCCTTCCTCCTCCGGCCTAGCCGGACCGGAGCGCGCGCTCGATTACGTCGAACCCGCTCTGATACTTCGCCTGCAGCTCTTCCCGAAGCTCGGCGGGCATGCGGGCCAGCCGTTCCGGGTTGCTGTTGTCCGTGAGGTCCGCCTGCTTGAGCCGGATCGCTGATGGCCCACCCGCCACGCAGCGCTCCACGTACTCGACGTAGCCTTCGCCGTCCCGGCGCGACATCGAATCCACCAGCGATGCCACCTCCGGGCTGAAAAGCTCTGCCAGCTCCTCGACCGTTGTGTCTGTGTCTTCGACGACGTCGTGCAGAGCCGCCGCCGCGATCTCTACCTCCGTGCCGCCCCCGCTCTTGACCAGAAGCATGACGCGCAGGGGGTGGAAGATGTACGGCTCCCCCAGCTTGTCGAGCTGACCCTGAGTGGGCCTGGGCGGCGAACGTGATGGCATCTTCGATCATCATCTCAGGCATCCCTAGCGCTCCCCTGGCACAATCGCGACCTCGTCGCGGCCGTCGATCTCTTCGAGGCGCACGCGCACGTCGTCGTCGCGCGCCGTCGGGACGTTCTTACCGACGTAGTCGGGCCGGATCGGCATCTCGCGGTGGCCGCGGTCGACGAGCACGGCGAGCTGGATGCGCTGCGGCCGCCCCATATCGACGATGGCGTCGAGGGCAGCCCGCACGGACCGGCCGGTGAAGATCACCTCGTCCACCAGGACGATGCGCTTGCCCGTGACGTCCGGCATGAGCTCTCCGGGCGCCAGCTGCTTGGCGGCGCCGCGGTCGCGAGGTCGTCTCGGTACAGGGTCACGTCCAGGGCGCCCACCGGCACCGATTCGCCCTCGATCTCCTCGATGAGGCGGGCGAGGCGCTTTGCCAGCGGCAGCCCGCGGGTGCGCATGCCGATGAGCAGCAGGTCCTGCGTGCCCCGGTGCGCCTCCACGATCTCGTGGGCGATGCGCACCACGGCGCGTCGCACGTCATCGGCGCTGAGCAGGATGTGCTCGGTCACAACCCCTCCCCCAACCCCCTCCCCGCTGGCAGAGAGGGGGCTACGTTTCGAGTACCAAGCGACTTCCAGTTAGCTGGGAGCGCCCCGTTTTCCCAGACCACGACTCCCCCTCTCCGTAAACGGGGAGGGGGCAGGGGGGAGGGGTTGCTCGACGTTGGGCACAAAAAACGGGCTTCCCACGCTCGGTGATCGGAAAAGCCCGTCGAGTTCTCTTGAGTATATGGATGCGCGAACGTATACAGCGCTTTCTCCCTTTCCGGCCTCACGGGACCGGTCTTAAAGGTCTAGGCCCACTTAGTGTAGCGCAGGGATCGCTTCGGCGTAAGCATTTCCCGGGCAGAACGTCTTGCAAATCCTATCGGATTCGCCTGGAGGCTAATGTCCCCTCCTGCTATCGAGGGATCAGCGGACGGTCAGCACGCCCGTCATGTCCTCCGCGTGGCCTTCGACGCGACAGATGAAACCGTAGGTGCCGGCTGGCAGCGACCCGACTTCGACGATCTGCTCGCTCCAGGTCCCGAGACGAACGTCGATGTCGATGCCTCGATCGCTATCTCGAAGCGTGAAGGTGTGGAGAATCGGGTCATCGTTCTTGACTAGGAGGCGAATCGGCTGGCCGGCGTCTGCCTCCAGCATCTCTGCACTCCACGATGTGTCCTTGGCGGTGAGCTCGAGGGCGCCCTGACGATCTTCGGCAGAGACGCTCTTCGTCGCGTTGATCGCGGTCAGGACCAGCGACACGACGGCGGCGGCTGAAGCAGCTACGAGGATACCGCGCAGGGCCGTGGTCACTGGCGCCTTGAGCTCGCTTCCCACGGGACCGCGAAAGTACTGGATGAAGCCAATGAGGCATGCCACAAATGCGATGCCAAGGCCCGTCAGCGTAAAGAGGGTCAGCAGGAAGTCGAAGAAGGCCTTGGGCGTCGTGAGCGTGAGGCCCGCGTCTCCGATGAAGGCCATGATGCCGAACGCGGAGAGCAGCGCCACGATGAGCAGGCCCCAGCGCCGGACGAAGCGGAGCAGCGCCAACGCAACCATCCCAGGAATGAGCAAGACTAATCCGAACACGGCATCCGATGGCGAGACGATGAGGATGGTGGTGAGGACGATAACTGACGCGACCAGGAAGAGCGCCAGTCCAAACAGAGCCGCTCTTGCGTAGACGTCCATGTCCCTAACCATGTTTTGCAGGTTCAACTTTAGAGTCCTTTCTTATGGGACCGAACGGCGTATTAGCTGCTTTCCCTTCTCATCCTGCGCGATCTTGCCAAAACACACTCTTGAACAGGTAAAGGTAGTTCCGCTTGGCAGCGCCTCGGCAAGCTATCTCCGGGCGAGGTCGGTGTCAAGCTGGCGACTGCCACCTTCATACACTCAACCAGGGCCCTAGCTGAGCCGACAGTGGTCATCTCTCGTCCGGGCTTGTTGCAGCATTCGTTGGAAGTTGCGCTCTCGTCTGCCGCCCGACGGCGACATCGCGAGGCCCGATGTCAGTGGCGAGATTCGATCGCCAGGCATCATGAAGAAGACCGTAGACGTACGTGTCGACCCAACGCCCGCGCAGCCGCACGTTCTGCTGCAGCACGCCCTCACGGCGCATACCGAGGCGCTCCATGAGGCGCCACGACGGCTCGTTGGCGGCGAGGCAGAAGGCCCAGATGCGATGCAGCCCCAGCGACTCGAAGCCGTAGTGGACGAGCGCGCGCATCGCCTCCGTCGCGTAGCCCTGACCCCAGTACCGCGGGTCGAGCTCGTAGCCGATGTCGGCTTCGAGGTCCGTAGCGCCGCCAAAGCTAAGCTGGGGCCGACGCCTGAGGCCGCAGTCGCCGATCAGCGTGCCGTCCTGCTCTAGAACAATCGCGAGCTGGAAGTGCGTGCGCGGCTGCTCGGCCTGCCATCCCACGAACAGCCCGACGTGCTCCCGTGCGCCGGCTTCGACGTCGTCCACGCGCTCGTAGTAGCGCCAGTAGCGCTCGTCCGTCCGGCACGCCGCCAGCGCCTCGACGTCGTCCGTCGTGAAATCGCGCAGGAGTAGGCGCTGGGTCTCGATTTGCATGACGGAAGCTTACTTTGGTCCAGTAGCCCCCACCATGTCGCCGGGTTACAGTGCGGTAAGCCCGCAAGAAAATCGAGGACACCGAACCATGCCCGTCAACATCGAAGACGTACGCGCCATCGTTGCCGCCCAGGACAAGTGGCGCGGCACCGAGACGATCAACCTGATCGCCAGCGAGAACGCCCAGAGCCCAGCCGTGCGCGAGCTCCAGGACAACGATTTCATGGCCCGTTACGCCGAGGGACACCCGAACAAGGACGGCCAGGTCAATCGCTACTACCAGGGCACGCAGTACATCGACGAGATCGAGACGATGGCCCACGACGAGCTGCTGGCCCTCGTGAAGGGACGTCAGGCCGACGTGCGCCCGATCTCCGGCAACGCCGCGAACACCGCGATCGCCCTGGGTTACCTGCGCGGCGGCGACACCGTCATCGTCAACTCGACGGCGGCGGGCGGGCACATTAGCCACGCTGCCATCGGCGTCTTCGGGCGGCGCATCCAGAACCGGGGCGCATCGCTAAACGCCGAGAGCGCCAACCACATCCCGCTGCACACCTTCCCCCTCACCGAGGACACCTACCACCTCGACGTGCAGAAGAGCATCGACCTGATCGAGCAGGTCTCGCCGCGCATGATCGTCCTGGGCAAGAGCCTGTTCCTCTTCCCGGAGCCGCTCTCGGAGCTGTCGGCGGTGTGCAAGGCGAAGGGCATCCCGATCCTCTACGACGCGGCGCACGTCTTCGGCCTGCTGCGTCGGCGGGCAGTTCCAGGACCCCTGGCGCGAAGGCGCGACCTGGGTGACGGCGAGCACGCACAAGACCTTTCCTGGCCCTCAGCGCGGCGTGATCATCGCCGACCTGGACGAGGAAGACGCCCAGAAGTACTGGCCCGCCGCCGACCGCGGCGTCTTCCCCGGCTCCTCCAGCAACCACCACCTGCACACGCTGCCGGCGCTGGTCGTGGCGATCCGGGAGGCCCAGGCGCACGGCGCGGCTTACGCGGCCCAGATCGTCGCCAACGCCCAGGCGCTGGGCAAGGCGCTGGACGAAGAGGGCATCGGCGTCGAAGCGAAGGACTTCGGGTTCACGCAGAGCCACCAGATCGCCGTCAACGTGTCGGCAAACGGTGGCGGCGTCGCGGTGGCGCAGCGCCTGGAGGCGAGCAACATCATCGTCAACTACAACATGCTCCCGCGCGACACGGACGCCCGTAACCCCTCCGGCCTGCGCGTCGGCGTGCCGGAGATGACCCGCTACGGCATGAAGGAGCCGCAGATGCAGCGACTGGCGGAGCTGATGGCGGCGTGCATCAAGGGCACCAACGTCAAGGCCGAGGTGACGAAGCTGCGCCAGGAATTCCCGGCCCTGCAGTACGTGTAGCCAGCGACAACCAGCACTTCGAGAGCATCGTAGGGGCGGTTCGCGAACCGCCCCTACGACGTTCTTGCCCGGTATGAGGCCCCACTCTGCATAGCGAAGTCCTGTAAGGGCGCACAGCCGTGCGCCCCTACATCATGAGAAGACTCGTGCGTTCCGCTAGTTGCCGATGGCGGCGACGATGAGCTGGGCGTAGTAGGCGGCACCGTCCGGATTGAGGTGGATGCCGTCGGTGTAGAGCACCTGCGGGTAGGTCTCGCCCGCCGTATACCAGTCGATCATCGTGGCGTTGGCGTGGGCGGCGACACCGTTGGCGATGACGGCGTTGTTGCTGTCCTGCCAGGTCCGCGGCACGTGCAGGTTGAGGACGACGACCCTCCGGTTCGGCCCGATGATCGCCATCATCTGCTCGAACTGGTCCGACGTGAGCGTGCCGTTGTTGCCTATGTGGATGACCACGACATCGCCGAGGATGCCGGCCTGCGCCTTCTGGTACAGGAGGTTCACGGCCGCATCGGCCTGACGTCCGACGGCAGCATCGAGGTCGATGCCGGGGATGCTGCCTGCCAGCGAGTAGGCGGCGCCGAGCATGACGGAGTCACCGATGGCGGTCACGCTGGGGACCGTCGTGAGGGCCGGCGCCGTGGCTGTCGGCACCGTAGCGGGTGGCTGCGTGGGCTGCGTGGGGACCGTGGTTGCGGCCGCCGGGGGCGCGGTCTCCTGGACCGGGGGCTGGGTCGGCTCCTCGGTGGGAGTAGGTGTCGGCGGAGGCGGCGTCGGTGTTGGCTCGATCGCCGCGAAGTCGGCGGCGAGTTCCGCTTCGGAGGGCTCCGGTGCCTGGACGATGAAGTGGGCGCCTTCGTTCTTGGCGGCCTCTGGCTTCGAGAACAGGGTCACGGGCTTCGGGCAGGTCGAACCGAAGGGCGTGCTGGCGACGCCGACGAGGACGCCGCCGGGCGAGAGGTTATCGGACGGGCAGGTGCGGGAGTCCGTCGTCAGGGCCGAGATTGCCGTCTGGACGCGACCGAGCATCGTCGGCCCGCGCACGACGCTGCCCACGTCCTGGGCGATGACGGCGCTGCGGAGCTGGATGCTGCCGGTCTGGAAGTAGGGCGGCAGCTCCGGCGACTTCGCCATAACGGCGACGGCGAACAGGCTGAACACGACGGCCGCAGTGCTCGTACCGGAGAACACGAGGGCGCCACGGTAGCGCCACGACTGCGCCGACCACGTGCGTAGGCCCTGCAAGGCCCGTCCGAGGGCGCCTTCGCGAATCGGCTTCTCCAGGAGGGAGTAGGACGCGGCGGCGATGACGACCGTCGCCGCCACCTGCATCGCGAGCTGGCTGTACGTGGCTTCGCGGGGCCAGACCAGCATGTAGATCGGCCAGTGCCAGAGGTAGATGCCATAGGAGCGAACGCCAACCCATCGCAGCGGGCGCAACGAGAGCAGCCTCGCAAAGATGTTGCGCTGCACGGCGGCGAGGATCAGGAGGGCGGAGACGACGCTGACGGTGAGGAAGCCGCCCTGGTAGAGGAACGGTCGTGACTCGTCCAGCCAGAAGGCTGCGGCCACGAGCCCTGACAGGGTCGCGACCCCCAGCAGCGCACCAAACCGGCGGCCCCAGGGCCCGAGCTCGCGTCCCTGCTGAGAAGCCAGGATGAACGCCAGCAGGGCGCCGACGAGCAGGCCGGCAGCACGGGTGTCGGTGCCGAAGTAGGCGCGCGAGTTGTCGCCTGTCGGGTCGTAGAGCAGCGCCATGCCGATGGCGGATGCTGCGATGCCTGCGATGATCAGGACTGCCAAGCCTTTCTGCCTAAAGATCGGCAGTCCGAAGGACAGCAGTATTGGCCAAACTATGTAGAACTGCTCCTCGACCGCCAGCGACCACAGGTGTCGCAGCATCGAAGGGCGCGCGAAAGAGTCGAAGTAGGACTGGTTGCCGAGGATGAGGTGCCAGTTCGTGACGTAGGCGATGGCCGCGATCACATCCTTGCGCAGGTCGAAGACCTCGTCCGGCTGGAACACGGCGACGTAAGCCATTACGACGGCGAGCAGGAGAAAGACGGCCGGCAGCAGTCTGCGAGCGCGCCGTAGCCAGAACGAGGTCAAGTGGATGCGCCCGTGCTCTTGCCATTCGCCGAGCAAGGCGCGGGTGATGATGAAGCCACTGATGACGAAGAAGACCTCGACGCCGAGGAAGCCACCGGGCAGCCACTCGGGCCGGGCGTGGTAGATCAGGACGGCGATGACGGAGAGCGCCCGCAGCCCATCGAGGCCCGGCAGATAGGAAGATCGACCCGTCCCCGCGGCCTCGGGTTTCCCGAACAGCAGGGACGTCAGCGACTGGAGAAGACGAGATCGCCCGCTGTGTCGAGCGGTTTCAACGTGGATTGCCGGGGCGCTACCAGCCGAGTGCAAGGACATTCTTTCTAGGAGGCGTGTCAAAGAGATCGTGCGCCGGGGTTCCTATCAATGACAACGCTTTTCGCGTCCAAAAGGTTCCCACTTCGGACGGAACTTTATGTACGCCAAACGGCCGACCCGCCCTATCGATCACTGCACCCTCAAGTCTCAGACTCGAAACGCCGATCAAGAACCGTGACCCCTCCCGAGATGCGCACAAGAAGAGTCATGCCCGCCATCGCCGCGATGGTGCTCGGCATGACGCTGATCGCCTCATCGCTGGCACAGAACGCCGGCGCCAGTCACTCGGAGCCACCTGTGACCAACCGCACGGCCGCCGCGATCGCCGCGTTTCAGGACCTGACGCCACCGGGCGGTCAGATGAGCGCGCCGAGCCTGAGTCACGCAGGCCCCTAGTCATACGTGGGCATGCGCGGCGTGGAGCCAAGCTGCACGGCACCGTTGATCAGGCCCAGGTGCGTGAACGCCTGAGGGAAATTGCCCTGTAGCTCCAGCGTGTGCGGATTGATCTCCTCACTGTAGAGATCGAGGTCGTTGCTGTAGGTGCGCAGCTTTTCGTAGAGGGCGCGGGCCTTTTCGGTCTGGCCGGCGAAGCTCAGGTTATCGACCAGCCAGAAGGAGCAGATCAGGAAGGCGCCCTCCTCGCCGCCTAGGCCGTCGTCGAAGCCGCGATAGCGGAAAACGAGGCCCTCCGGTGTAGTCAGGTGCTTCTCGACGGCGGCGATCGTCGACTGCATGCGCGGGTCGGTGGCAGGCATGAAGCCGACCAGGGGCAGCAGCAGGGCGCTGGCGTCGATGATGTCCGAGTCGTAGTGCTGCACGAAGGTGCCGAGCTCGGCGTTGTAGCCGCGGGCGAGGATCTCGCGACGTAGCTCTTCCCGAACCTCCATCCACTTCCGCACGTCGCCGGGCATCTCCAGCGAGGTAGCGGCCCGGATGGCCCGGTCGAGGGCGACCCAGCACATGACCTTCGAAAGCGTGTAGTGCTGACGGTCGGTGCGGGCTTCCCAGATGCCATCGTCCGGCTCGCGCCAGTGGTCGAGCACGAAGCTGATCACGCGGTTTAGGTAGCCCCAGTACTCCGGGTCCATCTTGCCGCCGAAGCGGCGATAGAGGTGGGCGGAATCCATGATCTCCCCGTAGATGTCGAGCTGGAACTGAGAGTGAGCGCCGTTGCCGATGCGCACAGGGCGGGAGTTCTTGTAGCCCTCTAGGTGCGACAGTTCGATCTCGCTCAGTCGACGCTCGCCGGAGAGGCCGTACATGACCTGCAGGTCGCGAGCGCGGCCGAGGGTGCTCCACTCCATCCAGCGTTTGAAGTCGTTCGCCTCTTCGGTGTAGCCGAGGATGAACAGGGCGTAGAGGACGAAGGTGCCGTCGCGGATCCAGGTGTAGCGATAGTCCCAGTTGCGCACGCCGCCGATCACCTCAGGCAGCGAGGTCGTCGGCGCGGCGATGATCGCGCCAGTGGGAGCGTACGTGAGCGCCTTGAGGGTCAAGGCCGCGCGCACGACGTCCTCCTGGTACTCGCCCTTGTAGGTGCACTGGCCGGCCCAGTTCTGCCAGAAGCGCACCGTCTCATCCAGACGCCCCATGAGCTCGGCCTCGTCCACGGGCTCAAGCGGGCTGATGATGTCGTCCTCGTAGGTAGCAGAGACCGCGATCTGGCCGCCCTCGTACAGCGTGCCGTCCGCGATCAGGCCGTCGTCTTCGCTGCGCATGGGTACCGTGCTGAAGATCGAAATCGCATCGCGGCCACCGTGCGTGAGACCCAGGTACTCGCTGATCAGGCCGACGTGCGGCACGATGCTGCCGTAGTCGAACCGGGGGCGGCACTGCATCTCGAACTCGATGTGGCCGCGCTCGCAGCGCAGGATGCGGATGATCTGGCGACGGGTACGCAACTCGCGCGGCCTCGGATGCTCCACGTGCGCCGTGACCGGCATGAAGTCGGTCAACACGGCGCGGCCCGATGGCGTCTCGAACGTGGTTTCGAGCACGTTGGTGTTTTCGAGGTAGCGCCGGGTAACGCGGGGCTGCTCGTGCTTGGGGCCAAGGCTGAAATGGCCGCCCTTGTTCCAGTCGAGGATGCGCCCGAACACGGATGCGCTATCGAAGCGCGGGAAGCAGGCCCAGTCGATCGAACCCGCCTTGGAGACGAGGGCGCAGGTATGCATATCGCCGATCAGGCCGTAGTCGCCGATCGGCGGGTAGTCAGACGGCTTGTCCATGCGACCGCCTGACGACTGAGAAGTTAAATACCATTGCCACCATGATCGATGATCGAACTCTTCTCCGCAAAGGGCCTGCCATTACAGGTTTCGATCCCATTATCGACATCGGTGACGGCTCATCGCTCCTTTGGGCTCAATCTCTACGCCGGCGCCCGAACGGTTCGCGGCTTGTTAACGGTTTGGTTACTCCTTGCCCGGTACCACGGGGCTAAACTGGATCCATGTCTGAAGCGATGCCTCCTTACGCCCACGCCAACCTCGGCTCGATCGCCGAGCGCGTCGAGAAAGCCCTGGCCGACCTCGATGCGCAGGATGTGCTCGCGCGCATGCGCCGGCCCGACTACACGGTATGGTCCGACGACCCCACCGAGATCACCGAGCCCAACCGCCTCGGCTGGCTCGAGGTCGCGGCGGACATGGCAAAGGAGACGCAGGCGCTACGCGATTTCGCCGCCTCCGTTGCCGCCGATGGCTACACGACGGCGGTGCTGCTAGGCATGGGCGGCTCCAGCCTGGCGCCCGAGGTCCTCCACACGACCTTCGGCAGTGCGCCGGACCGTCTCGCGCTGCACGTGCTGGACGCCACGCACCCGGACCAGGTCCTGGACCTCACCGACGCGCTCGACCTGGACAAGACGCTATTCATCGTGGCCAGCAAGTCGGGCTCGACGATCGAAACCATGTCGCAGTTCCGCTACTTCTGGGAGCTGATGCCGGACGGCGCCCACTTCATCGCGATCACGGACCCGGGCTCCGGCCTGCAGAAGCTGGGCGAGGAGCGCGGCTTCCGCCGGGTGTTCGCCAACCGGCCCGACATCGGCGGGCCGCTACTCGGCGCTGTCCTACTTTGGCCTCGTGCCCGCTGCCCTGATCGGGGCTGACCTCGATGCGCTGCTGGCGCAGGCCGCGGCGATGTCGACGGCCTGCGATGCGGCGACGTCGGCCTCCAACCCCGGCGCCTACTTCGGCGCCGTGATCGGCGAGGCCTCGCTGGCCGGTCGCGACAAGCTGACGCTGTTCCTGCCGCCCGCCATCGCCTCGTTCGGCGACTGGGTGGAGCAGCTCCTGGCCGAATCGACGGGCAAGGAAGGCAAGGGCATCATCCCGATCGTGGGTGAGACGCCGGCGCCTCCCGAGACATACGGCCCCGATCGCCTTTTTGTCTCCATCGGAGAGAGCACCGACCTACCGGGCCTCGAAGCCGCCGGGCATCCCGTAATCCGGCTGCCCTACGAGGGCCCGGAGCAGCTCGGCGCCGAGTTCCTGCGCTGGGAGTTCGCGACGGCGATTGCGGGCCAGCGATTACACATCAACCCCTTCGATCAACCCAACGTGCAGTCGGCCAAGGACGCGACGTCACGCATCCTCGCCGACAACGTCACGGAAGCCCCGCCCACGCCTTCGATTCTCGGAGCTACTGGCCGGCGTCAAACCTGGCGACTACCTCTGCATCCTCGCCTACATGCCTCGCAACCCAGCGATGGAGACGGCGCTGCAGGCGCTGCGTCTGGTCCTGCGCGACCGCTACTTGCTGCCGACGATGCTGGGCTTCGGGCCGCGCTACCTGCACTCGACCGGGCAACTGCACAAGGGCGGGCCCAACTCCGGCGTGTTCATCCTGCTCACGGACGACGCGAACCGCGACGCGCCGATCCCGGGCGTCGATTACACATTCGATAGACTGCGAAAGGCACAGGCACTCGGCGACCTGCAGTCGCTGCAAGCGGCGGGACGCCGAGTGGCGCATGTGCATCTAGAGGGCGACCGCGTGTACGCCCTGCAAGCGCTTGCACGGGGGCAAGCCTAGGGGAGGTAGCATGAAAATCGGACTCGTAGGGCTGGGACGCATGGGCGCCGGCATCGCGGAGCGCCTGCGTCGAAACGGCCACGACGTCGTCGGCTACGATCAGAACCCCGCCATCTCACAGGTGAAGTCGATCTCGGAGCTCGTGAAGGCTCTGCCTCAACCGCACATCGTGTGGGTCATGGTGCCCGCCGGAGGCGCCACGCAGGCGACCGTCGACGAGCTGGCCGAAATCATGGCGGTCGGTGACGTGATCATCGATGGCGGCAACTCGTACTACAAAGACAGCATGCGCCGCGGCGCCGTGCTGAAGCAGAAGGGCATCAACTTCGTCGACGTCGGCACCAGCGGCGGCATCTGGGGCCTGCGAGAGGGCTTCAGCCTCATGGCCGGCGGCGAAAAGGCCGCCTACGACAAGATCGAGCCCCTGCTGCAAGCCCTCGCGCCGACACCGGAGACGGGCTACGGCTACATGGGACCATCGGGCGCCGGGCACTTCGTGAAGATGGTGCACAACGGTGTCGAGTACGGGCTCATGCAGGCCTACGCCGAGGGCTTCGAGATCATGGAGGCGAAGAAGGAGTTCGACCTCGACCTCCACAACGTCGCCGAGGTCTGGCGGACCGGCAGCGTCGTGCGCTCCTGGCTCCTCGATCTCGCCGCCAACGCCCTCGAAGAGGACCCGAAGCTGGAGAAGCTCGAGGCCTACGTCGACGACTCCGGCGAGGGACGCTGGACCGTGCAGGAGTCGATTCGAGCTGGCCGTGCCGGCGCCGGTGATCTCGTCGTCCTTGTACGCGCGCTTCCGCTCGCGCCAGGCCCAGGCCTTCGGCCCGAGACTGCTGGCGGCCCTGCGCAACCAGTTCGGCGGCCACGCGGTGCACGAGCGATGACGTTCGAGCCGCAAGCTGTAAGCCGGAAGCTACAAGCCGGGACAAGCGCTCTCGTAGCAGGCTTCCCCTCTCTGAAATCGGAGAGGGGTGGTCGCCGCAGCGACCGGGGTGAGGTTAGCCGCGTCACGAAGTCTCATCGGGCGACTCATCGTCCTGCGAGGGTCTCAGGACGGGTGGGATGTGCCGACATGCGCACCTTCAGCGGGGTTTGGGGTGCCCCCAATTCCCATGTCTGAAGTCGCCCTGAAAGCCCGGCCGGACAACCTGAAGCCGCAGGACATCGTGATCTTCGGCGGCACGGGCAGCCTTGCGCGCCTGAAGCTGTTCCCGGCCCTGTACGACCTTACGGCAGACGGTCACATGCCCCCGGGCGGCAAGGTCATCGGCCTCGCGCGCAGCGCCATGAGCCTCGATGCCTACAGGGAGCTGGCGCGACAGGCCGTGCAGCTCTACTCCCGCAACGAGTACGACGAGGACACCTGGGCCAAGCTGGCCGCCCGCCTCGAGTACATCACGGTAGACGGCGACGGCTACGACAAGCTGAAGTCTGCACTGACGCAGCCGGAGCGCCTGGTCTATCTGGCGATACCGCCGTCTGCCTTCGGGTCCACGGTGCGCGCGCTCCAGGCGAATGGCCTGATCGAGGGCACACGTCTGCTGGTCGAGAAGCCGTTCGGCCGTGACTTGCAGTCGGCACTGGCGCTCGACGCGGAGCTGCGAGACGTGCTGGACGAGTCGCAGATCTTCCGCATCGACCACTACCTGGGCAAGGAAACGGTGCAGAACATCCTCGTGTTCCGCTTCGGCAACTCGGTTTTCGAGCGCGTGTGGAATCGCGATGCCATCGACCACATCGAGGTCACCGTGGCGGAATCGGACGGCATCGGCAACCGCGGTTCGTTCTATGAGGAGGTGGGCGCCCTGCGCGACGTCGTGCAGAACCACCTGCTGCAGATCCTCTCGATCCTGACCATGGAGCCGCCGGCGTCCTTCGACGCGGAGGCAATCCGGGACGAGAAGGCGAAGCTCCTGCACGCTGTCAAGCCGCTCGATCCCTCTGAAGTCGTTAGAGGTCAGTACCGGCGCGGGCACATCGATGGCCGCCCGGTCGAAGGCTATCTGAAAGAGAACAACGTGCCGCCGGAGTCGGACGTCGAGACGTTCGTCGCCGCCCGCGTCCAGATCGAGAACTGGCGCTGGGCCGGCGTGCCGATCTTCCTGCGCACCGGCAAGCGCCTGCCGTTCAAGGCGACCGAGATCGAGATCGCCTTCAAGGACGTGCCCCGCTCTTACTTCGGCGACACGGCGTCGCAGGGGATGAGGCCGAACACCCTGAGGCTGTGCATCCAGCCCGAGGAGGAGATCAACTTCTCGTTCGTCGCGAAGGTCCCCGGGCCGGCGATCAACGTCAAGCCGGTGACGATGAACTTCAGCTACGACGGTAACTTCAGCGCCGAGCCCGCCGAAGCCTACCAGCGCCTGATCCACGATGCGATGGCGGGCGACGCCACGCTGTTCGTGCGCGCCGACAGCGTCGAACGTGCGTGGCAGATCGTCCAGCCCGCCCTCGACAACCCGCCGCCGTTGCATCGCTACGAGGCCGGCAGCTGGGGACCCAAGGAAGCGAACAAGCTCGTCGACGGCAAGGGCTGGCACCTGGAGTAGTCCGGCAGCAATCAGCCTTTAGCTATCAGCAGTCAGTCATGCGCACCCCGTTGATGCCGACATTTCTTTGAGCCACTATCAGCCAGAACCCTCTGAATTTCGAAAGGAATTTGCCGCCGCGGAAGGCTGATCGCTAACTGCTAACGGCTAAGACGATGCACTACACCCGCCTCTATGCTGACGAAAATGGCCTCTCCCACTTCGCCGATGGCGACATCGCCCTCAACGAGATCGCTTATGCGCCACCCGCGCCGCCGTACTTGCTTGCCGAGCCGGAACCGGCGACTGCGGTCGCGGTCACGGAGATCCCACCGGGCTGGGTGGGCGACTGGCACCCTTCGCCGAAGCTCCAGTGGTGGTTTCAGATGGCCGGTGAGCTCGAGGTCGAAGTGAGCGACGGGGAGAAGCGTCGTTTCGTTGCCGGTAGCATCGTGCGCGTCGAAGACACGACCGGCTCGGGCCACATCACTAGGAACGTCGGCACCGAGCCGGTACGCGCGGTCTACGTGCAGCTACCGGAGAGCGCTACGTAGCTCATAGCTGCGAGTCACGAGACGAATTCAAGCCAGGAACATCGATAGTAATCGCGGCCGTTCGCCCGACTACCCCGCTACGCGCCGACCGGCGCCTTCTCCGTGCGCATGGCGCTGAAGCAGTCGGCGCAGTAGACCGGGCGGTCCAGGCGCGGGACGAAGGGAACGGTGGCTTCCTTGCCGCAGTTAGCGCAGGTGATGGTCGAGGCCTCCGCCCGCGGGCGCCGCTGCTGGGTGCGCTCGCGCCGCGGTTGGCGCGGCAGTTGGGGCAGCGCTGAGGCTCGTTCATCAAGCCCTTTTCGAGGTAGAAGCCCTGTTCGCCAGCCGTGAAGACGAAGCTGGTCTGCAGTCCCGGCAAGTTAGAGTCTTGTCCTGGAAATCCATGTGCCCCTCCCCGAGCTCCGGCTGAGCCGGGCTGCGTCCTTCCGATGCAGGATCAATCCCTCGAAGCGAACTTCGCAAGGGCGGGGCGAAATCTGGCGCGGAGTCTATGTAACCCTCAGGAAATGTCAATAACTGAACAATTTCGGTAGTCATCAGTATCGCGCCCGTTTGCTGCCGGCGGGCGCCGCCTCCCGCGGGTTTGCCGCGGGCCGTGGCTGCGGGCCCAGCGCCGCCGGCCGGTCTCGCAGGTCGACGCGGTAGGCGGGCGCCGTGATCGGCGCCTCGGTGCAGACGCCGGGTCGTTGAGGCGGGCGGCGATGCGCTCCTCCAGCCGCTGCAGCGAGTCCATGCTGGCCGTGAACACGGTGGGCAGGCGGGCGGCGTAGCGGTGGTTGATCAGCTGGAACAGCCGGTCGCGCACCCAGGGCGACGTCGGACTGGGCGCCGAGGTCGTCCAGGATCAGCAGGGGGGCGTTGCGCAGCTGGTTGAAGCCGTCGAGGAAGCTGGGGCCGCTGTCGCGGTCCATGAGGTGCCGCAGGTAGTCGAGCAGGTCCGCGACGAAGAAGAACACGGGCCGCTCGCCGCGGGCGCGGCAGCGGTTGGCGATCGCCGCCGCCAGGTGGGTCTTGCCGCAGCCGTTGGGGCCGAAGATCAGCAGCCAGCTCTCCGGCGACTCGGCGAACTCCATCGCGGTGCGGTAGGCGCTCTCCAGGCTCCAGCGCTCTTCCTGGCGCAGGTGCGGCACGTTGATGTCGAAGTTCTCGAAGGTCATCTCGCGCACGCGGTCGAGGTCGAGCGAGTCCGGCAGGTTGACGTCGATGGCGCGCGCCGCGGCCTCGACGTAGTAGACGCGGGCGATGGCCGGGTCGGTGAGGCGCATGCGCAGCCGCTCATCCAGGCGGTCGACGCTGAGGTTGGTCGTGACGATGGTCGGCAGCTGGCGTTGTAGCGGTGGTTGAGGATCTGGAACAGCTTCTCCTGCGCCCAGGACGTCGCGTTCTGCGTGCCGAGGTCGTCCAGGATCAGCACCGGGGCGCTGCGCACCTGCTCGAGCAGCAGGTCGTAGCCCATCTCGCTGTCGGGCCTGTAGGAGGCGCGCAGGTGGTCGAGCAGGTCGGGCACGACGACGAACAGCGCCGGCTCGCCGCGCTCGATGCAGCGGTTGGCGATCGCGGCTGCGACGTGGGTCTTGCCGGCGCCGGAGGGGCCGTGGATCAGCATCCAGCCCTCCGGCTCCTCGGCGAAGGCCTTGGCGTCCGCGACGAGGCTCTTGAACAGCTCCCGGTCGCGCGGGTTGGTGCTGCGGCCGTGCGCGATCAGGTTGGCGAAGGTCAGGCGGGTCAGCGGCCCCAGCGAGCTGTAGCGCTGCAGCCGGTCCAGCGCTCGATTCCGGGCTCTCGGCGCAGGCGAGTCGCACGGCACCGCCTTGCCGAAGTCGGGGTGATCCAGCGGCAGGTCGCGGCGCAGGAAGCCGGCGCCGTGACAGCGGGGCAGACAGCGGCTCCTCGTCCTCGTCCGGCGCGTCGAGGTCAGCCGCCGCCGCGCTGTCGGATAGCGTTGGAGGATCTGGGATCGGGCGCTATTGCCCCGCCAGTATCTCGTCCAGCCGTCTCACGCTTGCGTCCTTCCGTTGCCCAGCGCTGCAGGATCGCCGCGGCGTAGCGCCAGGAGCGCTTGTTCTGCAACGCCGCCTCGCGCAGCGCCTCCTCGCAGCCATTCGTTGGGATAAAGCTCCTCCGCTTCCTTCAGCTGCTCCGCCACGAGCGGGGTCAGCGGGCCGATGTTCTGCTTCGTAGAGCTGGAATACGTTCTCGGTGCGCTCCAGCCGGCGCCGTCTTGCCGGCGGCAGCGCCCGGCCGAGGTCTATGCGGCCGTCGCGGATCTGCTCGAAGGCGCGGCGGTTCGCTGGGCGTGTTGGCGAAGTAGAGTCGCTCCTGCCGGTCTCCTGCTCGATATCCAGGCGAGCAAGGCTGCCGCGCTCGACCGCCAGCGCCAGCCCGGCTTCGAGCAGCGCCAGCGGCTCCACGTCGCCATTTCGCCCAACGTCGCCAACAGCGGCCCTTCGGCATGCAGCTCGTCAGCGTGACGAAGCGCGGGTAGCCCTTGCGGCGTCCCAGGGCGTAGAAGACGTACAGCGTGACCCGCAGCTCCGCCTCGTCCTCGATCTAGGGCAGCAGCTCGGAGAAGAAGACGCTGGGGAGCGCCGTGGCGCGGGCGCCGGACGGGAAGCCGGCGAAGGCCGGGCCCGTCTGGCTGCGCGCCGTCATGAGCAGCACCCCGGCGTGATGGGCAGGGCGATGCCCCGGCCTTCAGGCCGGGGTGTTGTACTGGCCTTCGGCGACGCTGCGCATCGCTCTCGCGCTGCTCCGCTGTTGGTTAAAAGGAGATGCACCCCCCACGCCCCCCGCCATGGCCTTCGACCTCATGCATTCCCCCCGCGTCCCCTGCTTCACCTCGTCTCATTCGCGCAGCCCTTGCCGGCGCTGCACCGCTCATCGCTAGCGGGTTCTCCGGCCGGCAGGCCAGCGAAGTCCTCGAACTTCGAGATCTTGTTGCGGAAGCGCACCTCGACGACGCCGGTGGGGCCGTTGCGGTGCTTGGCGATGATGATCTGGGCCTTGCCTTCCGGGTAAGGGTCGCGTCTGCGGTCCGGGTGCAGCGCCTCCCAGTCCTCGCGGCGGACGTACATGTCTTCGCGGTAGATGAACAGCACGACGTCGGCGTCCTGCTCGATCGAGCCGCTCTCACGCAGGTCGCTGAGCATGGGGATGTGTGGCTGGCGCTGCTCCGGCGCGCGCGACAGCTGCGAGCCGGCCACGATCGGCACCTCCAGCTCGCGCGCCAGCTCCTTGAGCGAGCGCGTGATCTAGCTGATCTCCTGCACGCGGTTGTCGTTGCGGCTGCCGTGAATCAGCTGCAGGTAGTCGACCAGCATCAGGTCGAGGCGGTCGTTGTTCTCGCGCTTGAGGCGCATGCAGCTTGGCGCGCAGCTCCGGGATCTGCAGCGCGGCGCTGTCGTCGATGTAGATGTCGGCGCCGGAGAGGATGCCGTGGGCGTGCATGATCCGGCTCTCCTCGGCCTCGTTGTGCATGCCCAGGCGCAGCCGCGCCGAGTCGACGCGCGCCTCCGAGGCCAGCAGGCGCTGGGCCAGCTGTTCGCCCGCCATCTCCAGCGAGAACATGGCGACCTTGGCGCCTGGCCCACGGCGGCGTTGCGGCCGAAGTTGAGCATCAGGCCGTCTTACCGACACCGGTGCGGGCGGCGACGATGACCAGGTCGGTCGGGTTGAGGCCGCCGAGCATCATGTCGAGGTCGCTGAGGCCGGTGCGGACGTGTCCGCCGCCTACGGCATCGAGTCTTCCGCGT
>CAVYJE010000024.1:0-119781 GCA_963768705.1 uncultured Chloroflexia bacterium | reverse complement strand
TAGCCTCGTTGAAGGCAACGACTATTTGCGAAAGGATGTCGAAGGCTGCGCGTTTGACATGCGGTTGGGCAGCCGCAATGTAAGTCTGCAGTCGCTCTCGCACTTCGACGTCCGTCACGAGCTGAAGCGGTTGTTTCAGCCCGTCCATAAGTGGCGATAGATTGATGTCTGTTTGCTGTGTATTTGATGTCATAGTGACATCATAATGGCGTCTATCGACCTGTCAAGCCCCCAGAACTCATGCAGCCACCCCGCGCGCGAGGAGCATGTGAGAACATGACCGACACACCAAACGCCGGGACTCCGTTGAAGCCGGAATCTCGAAGGAGGCAAGCATGTTTCTCTTCCAAGAGACCTACTACGTCACACCCGGCCTTCAGGACGTTGTCGATCAGCGCGTGCGCAGCCTGCACGAGAACCACGCATTCAACCCCAAGTTCGTGGCCACGGACTGGATGAAGGACCTCGGCGACGAGACCACGTACCTCGCCTTTCGACTCTGGCACGACCCGGACGTGACATACGACGAAGCCCAGACGGCGTGGATGGCCGAGTACAACCGTACCCGCCCGGCCGATGCGTTCACCCAGCCCCCCGACATCGAGTATTTCGAGCAGGTGCACCAGTTCGGCAAGTCGGGCAACGCTGGCTTCCTGATCTACACCGAGCTAAGGATTGGCACCCGCTCACCGGCGATGGCACTGGAAGACGAGCTACGGGAGCGCCTGCGCGCCACCGATGGCCTCCAGGAGTACCGGCTCTATCGCTCGCTCGGCGCCGAGAACCGCTTCTTCCGGGCCGAGTTCTGGCGCTCGCAGGCCAACGCCGACGCTTTCTGGCGCCATGAAGACCGCCGAGACTTCATGAGCCGCCTGACAGCCGCCTCGACCCGTGGCATGCCGCGACTGCGGCGCTACGAGGTGCTGCACCAGCTCGGCGACGCGGGGATGGCGCCCTAGGGCAGGACGACGAGCTCCCCGGCCTCGAATTGCTGCACGACGGGCTCATACACGGCTTCTCGGTTGTCCGACATCGTCATGCTGCCCATCGGCGTTCCGACGTCCTTGATGCCGGCGAGGGCATCACGCAGCGCCGGACCGTCGGTGGTGCCGGCGCGCTTGACGGCGTCGAGCAGCAGGTAGACGGAGCTGTAGCCCTGGGCCGCGAACAGGTCTGGCGCCTCACCGAAGCGCTCCGTGTACGCAGCCACGAAGCGCTTGCTGGCGGACGTGTCCACGCCCGGGTTCCACGCCGAGCCCACGTAGGCGCCTTCGACCGCGTTGCCCGCCTCGCTGGCGATGCTGGGCGTATTGAAGCTGTTGCCGCCGATGAAAATCTGCTGGAAGCCGTCTGCCCGGATCGCCTTGACGATGTCGACCGACTTGGCAACCAGCGGCGTGATCAGGATGGCATCGAGCGACTTGCCGTGCAGGCTGGGCAGCGCCGATTTGATGTCGGTGTTCGCGACGTCGACTTCGGCGTACATCTTGCCGCCGATGGCGTCGATGCCCTCGCGCATGGCCTCGGCCGAAGAGCGCGAGAAGGCGTCGCTGCTGTCGAGCACCATGGCGGCGAGCTTGATCGGTACGTCCTCGTTCACGCGCTCGACCGTCGCCGGCACCACGACTTCTTCCGTCAGAGCGACACGGAAGACGTAGTCACCGATCTCGTTGATGCCCTGGGCCGTGTTCGTGGCGCCCAACACCGGTATCGATGCCTCCTGGGCCACCGGCATCGCCTCCAGCGCGATGTTCGAGAGCGTCGGGCCGATGATCGCGGTTACGTGGCGGTCGCGCAGGGTCCCGAAAGCGGCCGTACCGGCTTCGACCGTGCTCTCGTCGTCGATCAGGGTAATCGTCATGTCGACCTTGTCTTCGGACTCGTTGACCTCGTCCACCGCCATCTCGATGCCCTGCAGCACGGACTTGCCGTAGATGCTGGCAGACCCCGAAAGCGACTGCACGACGCCGACGTTGACCTTCAGTGTCTCGCCGCTGCCATCCTCACTCCCGGAGCACCCAGTGACGAGCATCCCAGCGAAGAGCGCGCACGCCGCCAACAACCCAACACGAAACGAAGGCATCGATTACTCCTGGACCGTTAATGCAGCCTGTTCAATGCTCGACGTTTCGAGGCCGGCGCTGAATGCCCCGTGGCACCTATCGGGGCAGCGGTCCGGCCGATCATACGCCTCGAAGGCCAGGGAGACGGCCCGGGCGCAGTCCTGGGGCGTCGTGGGCGGTGGCTCCCCGCGCCGGACGCGCCCCAGGCAGTCGGCGACCACACCGGCCCACAGCGACGCGTAGCCCGGCGGCTCCGGCACCTGCTCCTGACCCTCGGCGCGCACGATGACGCAGCCGCCATCGCCGTCGTGCAGGAGCAGGCGGTCCGTGGCGATCACGCGCTCATCGTCGTTGCCGGTCGCGGTCGGGTACGTGTAGCCCACCTCGACGTGGCAGACGACGCCCGAGGGCGTGCGCAGCGTCACGGTCGCGTAGTCCTCGACCTCGAGGCCGAAAACGGCGTTGCTCGTGATGGCGCCGACGATCTCGGGCTCCTCGCCGGTGAGCCAGCGACAGAGGTCGAAGCCGTGCACACCGAGGTTCAGCAGCACGCCGCCGCCGGCCTCACGCTGGCTCAGCATCCAGGCCGAGTCCTGCTCACGGTATCGCTGTACACCGGGCCGGATCATGCGGAAGCGGATGTGCGACAGCCTGCCGAGCTCGCCCCGCCGCTGCAGCTCACGCGCCGTTTCGGCCCAGCGTGTGTAACGAAACGCGAACGGCGTCGCGACCCAGGCGTTGCGCACTTCGGCCAGGCGCGCCAGCTCCTGCACCGTCGCCGCATCCGTGCCCCACGGCTTCTCCATGAGAAACGGCACGCCCGCCTCGACCAGCTTCACGGAAGATCGCCGGCATCTCGTAGTGCCTGCCGAGGCCGAGCACGAAGTCGGGGCGCTGCTCTGCCAGCATGCGCGGAACGTCCGTGTACGCCACGCCACCAAATCGACTCGCCCGGTCTTCGGCCAACGACGCGTCGGAGTCGGACACGGCCACCAGCTCAGCGCCGAACTGCTTCAACAGGTCGAGGTACACGGGGTAGTAGGCAGCGTGGTAATGCCCCACGCCCGCGACGGCGACTCGCAGCGGTGGTTCGGACGTCACGCAGGCGTGTGCTGCTTGAAGAACGCGTGCATACGCGCCTTCGCCGCAGCCAACGGCTCGCCTTCCTTCCACTCCGGGATGAACTCGGCGTCCGGCAGGAGCTGCGCGAGCTCCTCGGCGATAGCAAAGGGATGCGCCCCGTCGTTACCGGCGAGCACCAGGCACGGCGTCTGCACGCTCTTGATGAAATCGCGGTCGGCGCTGTACGCGAAACCGGGGCCGTAGAGGTTCCAGTAGAAGGCGTTCAGCACCTCTTCTGTCGCCTCCGGGTGGTCCTTCAGCGTCTCGACCCAGCCTTTGAAGCTCCCCGAGGGCGTGCGCGACACGTCGCCGACGCTGCCGATGGGCTGGGCAACGATGGCGCTGACGAAGCGCTCCGGCTGGGCCTTCAGCAGGCTCCAGATGAACGGCCCGCCGATGCACTGCCCGTAGAGGTGGCACTTGTCGATGCCGAGGTGGTCCAGGATCGCCAGATGGTCGGAGGCGTAGCTGTCCCAGCCGTCCTGCGCCGTAATCGGCGCGCGCGACTGGCCCGGTGCGTTGCGCTGGTCCATCGCAATCACGCGGTAGTCGGAGGCGAACTCGATCGTCGGGTTCACCGGCGCCGATGGCCGGCCCCACACCTCGATCGTCGAGAGCAAGCCCGCGGGGGCAAAGGTCAGGATCGGGAAGCCCTGGCCGAACTCCTCGAAGTAGATGGTCGCGTCACCGTTCTGAATCGTGGGCATCGATGTCCTCTTCTAGTGCTGCTAGTAGTCCTACTCGCTGTCGTTGACGGCGCCTTAGCATACCGCCGGCGCTACAGCAGTGTCCCGCGCCGGGGAGGACACGCCCTTATACAGTCGTGCTGAGACGCAGTCGAAGCATCCGCGGGCTCGCGGCGCGCGCACAGTACCCGTGACGCACTCTGGAGGTCGAGCTGCGGGACGAGACAGAGTGGGTACTTCGATGACCTGTAGATGCTTCGCTTCACTCAGCATGACGGGCAGGAAGAGCGCACGCCGGGCTCGGGACGCCCCCTCACCCACCCACCAACGCATTTCGGGACGCCACCGGCCCTCACCTCTCCCTCGAGGGAGAGGCGAAATGCCAGTACCACCTCGAAGCGCTCACACTCCGGGGTGAGGGGGCACCCCATGCGCACAAGAACGACGGATAATCGATGAGCCCTATCGAGAACGCAATGCCATCACCCTCTCCCTACCTAGGTGAGAGGGGCGATGCCTTCGACTCGTCCCGCCGCGCACGCCAGAGGGCCGCCGCTTACGCCCCGCCGACCACGTCCCCCCACGAGGGCGTCTCACGCTCCTCGTACGGCTTGTCCCATTGGGCGCAGTTCGAGGCGTCGACCAGCCTGGCCGGCAGACTGATCTCCTTCGGCACGGCCTCGCCGCGCAGGTGGCGCACCGCACACTCGGTAGCGATCGAGGCCATGTCCATGGCGTTGAAGTCGGCGGTCACGAGCATCTCGCCGCGCTTTATCGCCTCGATCGCCTCCGGCACGGCGTTGACGCCCGCGACGATGGCACTGCGTCCGCTCTCCTTCAACGCTTCGATGACGCCGAGGGCCATGCTGTCGTTCGCGGCCAGGAACGCGTCCGCGTGCAACAGATGCGGCAGCAACTCCAGCACGGCCTCCCGTGCGGGCGCCTGCAGATAGTCGCCGCAGCACGAACCGGCGATCTCGATGCCGGGGTACTCGGACGCAGCGTTGTGAAACGCCCGAACCCGCGCCGTGCCGGTCACGGAATCGGGAGGACCTTCGACGATGACGACCTTGCCCTGCCCGCCGAGGTGCCCGTACAGGTATCGCGCCACGTCCAGCCCCAGGGCGTAGTCGTCCGAGCCGACGTAGGACACGTACTCACCCTCCGTTAGGCGGTTGACGCAGTTGATCAGGGGCACGCCCGCCGCGTTGATCTTGCGCACTGCCGCGTTTACCGCCGTGGGTGCGCCGGTATGAGCACGATGGCATCGACGCGGTCGTCCAGCGCCTGCGCGATCAGGGCCGACTGCTCTACCGGATCGTCCGGCGTCTCCGGCACGTAGTGCGCCGTCTCGATACCGAAGCGCGCGGCGACGCGGTCGGCGCCGACACGGGCACCGGCGTACGCGGGGTTGAGACGATTCTTCGTGAAAACTGCGATACGCATGCCGATTGCCTCCGTTGCGCAGAATCTTAGTCTCGAAGGGAACTTTTCGCGCTTCTGTAACGATCTATCTGTATCAGGATCGTGCATCCTTACATAAGCATGGAATTAGCTACGTGACGAGTTCCCTTTCAGCCCTTCTTCGAGGCCCGGCGGCTGATGTCGGCGGCGCAGGAACCTCTTCTCCCACACGGCAAGCGCGCGGCCGGCCAACGACCTCAAGATTCGCTGGGCTCGATTCTTCCTTGGCGTCCTGACGGCCTTCTTGATCATGGGCATCGCCGTCGCCTACATCCACAAGGACCAGTACACGGACAAGTTCGCCAACTTCAGCCGCGGCGTCATCGGCGACGAGAACACGGCTCGGGTCGAGAGCTGGTACTTCGCCGTGCAGGACCGCTTCGACCGCACGCGCTACAGCATCTTCGGCGGCGACAAGAACCCCTTCGCCGAGGACCCGGAGCAGACGCAGTACCTCGTCGCCGCCATCCCCACCGTGCACGCCCTGGCGCCGACCTCAACGCCCGTCCCCGACGTCACGCCGTCACCGACGCCGGAACCCACGCCCCCGCCGATGACCCTGCCCGTGACCCGGCAAGTCAGCACCAGCCTCGAGCCCGGCGAGGGCGTCTGGACCACGGCGGGCCTGCCTCACTCCTCGCCGGACGACGTGCTGATGGCCAAGACCTACCTGCGCCCCGACCCGGCGCGCCCCTACGCCGCCGTCGGCGTGCTGCTGGTGGACCACCGCCGCGTGCGCCTGCACGTCACCGGCGGCCCCACCGACCCCGGCGGCGACCTCGGCGTCGAAGGTCCCGGCGTGATCCCGGACGCGGACCTGGGCGACCTGCTGGCGGCCTGGAACGGTGGCTTCCGCGGCCCCCACGGTGGCTACGGCATGTACGCAGACGGCCGGCAGTACCGGCCCTTGCGCGATGGCTTCGCCAGCTCGTCCTGACCAAGACGGCGGCGTGACCATCGGCGAGTGGGGCCGCGACCTGACCTGGAGCGACGACATTGACGCCGTGCGCCAGAACGCGATCCTGCTGGTCGATAACTGCCAGGTCAGCGACCGCACCGGCGAGGGCAACGACACCTGGGGCTACGTCGAGGTCGACTCCTCCGAGTTCATAACCTGGCGCTCCGCCGTCGGCCTCACAGCCGACGGCGACCTGCTGATCGCCGCCGGCAACTCGCTCAGCGCCGACAGCCTGGCTCGCGCATTGTGGGCCGCCGGCGCCTGCTACGCCATGCAGCTCGACATCAACTCGCCCTATGTACTGACTTCGCTGTTCTTCCAGCAGCCGGACGGCAGCCTCAAAGCCAGCCGCTTCATGGACTCGATGCCCGACAACCCAGCCCGCTTCCTCAACCGCCAGGACCACGACTTCATGTACCTGACCCTGGACGAGACGAACTACGTCCCCGAAGTCACCTCGAGCAGCGAGCCTGTCACGCCCACGCCGTAGTCACACTAGCCGCAGCGTCACGCCCTCGAAGTCCGCGAGGCCGTGCAGGCGCGTGAACCACGTCTCGCCCGGCGTCACGGGCAGCGCCGTCGTCAGCGTGCCGGTCGTCACCAGCTCGCCGGGCTCCAGCGGCGGGTGGTCCGGCAGGTTCGCCAGCGTGCGCACGAGGTAGGCGAGGGCGTTCAGCGGGCTGCCGAGCACGAGGTCACCACCGCCCGTCGCCGCCACGGAGCGACCCTTGATCAGCGTGATCCGGAAGCTCGAAAGCCGCTCCGCCAGCATCTCGATATTGCTATCGTCCACCCAGACGCCAAGGCTCACTGCGTACCGGCCGTGCAGACCGCCGTCCGCGATCGTGTCGGCGACGGAGAACTTCCAGTCAGGAAAGTGGCACTGCACGATCTCGACGCCGTGCCCCACCCACTCGATGCAGCGCAGCAGCGCGATCGGGTCGTCCGTCACCGGCGGCGACGACTTCAGCCTGAACACGATCTCGGGCTCGATCAGGGGCTGCACGAGCCCGTCCAGGGAGAGCGAGCCTTCCGGTCCGTGGCCGTCGAGCTCCCAGACGCGGTCCGGGATCCAGGTCACGGTGCGGTCGTACATGTAGCCGAAGATCGGCTCATACACGCCGTACTGGTCCCAGATCGTGCGGTTCGTGAAGCCGATCTTGCGCCCGATGCGCCGCCAGCCGCTCGCCTCGCGCCGGCGCAGCACCTCGCGCGAGATCCGGTACGCGTCCTCGATGCTGAAGTCGGGCACGCACTCGCTCAGCGGCGCCGCCATCGACGCCTGGTCCTGCAACCGGATCATCTCTTCGGCGTAAACCGCCGTGTATGCCCTGTCCACGGCAGGATTCTAACCCGCACAGGGCGAGCGGCAACGGGAAGCCGAGCATAGCTGCGGGATTCATCCCGCAGTAGAAGAATTATGCTCACCGCCGGTCACGTGCCTATCCTTTGCCCGACAAAGAGGCATCAGATGAACCTCCGCAAGCGGCTTACGGCTTGTAGCTTGCAGCTCGACACCTACTCGAGCAGGTCGACCATCTCGCGCAGGATGCCCTGGTGCTTCACGTGCAGCTGCTGCACCTCGATGCGCAGGCGGTCGCCGTCACGGATCTCGCCGGAGCGCATCTGCTGGATGATGAAGTTGAAGTCGTCTTCGACACGCCGGCGCTGCTCGTCCAGCTCCTCGAATCGTGGTTTCAGGTCTTCGTGAACTCGCATGCTTGCTCCGTGCTCCAGGTGTCTTGCTTGGAATCTTACGCCCGGACGCGCCGTTTTTGTGTCTGGTCACAAGGGATCGCACCGTCCGCCTTGGTTACCATGGCGGGAATACGAATCGATAGCCTGGACGAACGATAGGAGAGATGAGTATGCGTGAAGTCGAAGTACGAGGCCTTTTCAGACTGGGCAACCCCCTCCGTCTGCGATACGAAGATGACGAAGCCAGCATGCAGCAGGACGAAGAGTGGTTCGAGTTCATTGAGGACGGCCAGTGGCGCCGCCTGCGCATCCACGACTACGACCAGGTCTACAACATCCCCGGGCTCTACGAGGCCGTCGTCTACCGCACGCTGAAATGCAACTCGCCCGTCGTCGTCATCGACGCCCTGCGCGATGCCGTCGTGCTCAACGGCGTTGCACCCGAGAGTCTGCGCGTGCTCGACTTCGGCGC
Organism: uncultured Chloroflexia bacterium; assembly: GCA_963768705.1. Classification (GTDB taxonomy): domain Bacteria; phylum Chloroflexota; class Dehalococcoidia; order DSTF01; family WHTK01; genus WHTK01. The sequence continues at coordinate 111,318 of CAVYJE010000024.1, read as the reverse complement.
CGGCAACGGCATGGTAGGGGTCGAGTTGCGCAACATCGGCGTCGAGAGCGTGATTGGCTCCGACATCATCCCCGAGGCCAAGACCGCCACGGCCCGCGAGCGCCACTACGCCTACGACGACTATGTGGTCGCCGACTTCACGGCGCTGACCGGTGACGAGGTGCAGCAGCTGCGCAACGAACACCTGAACTGCCTCGTCATCGTCGCCGCGCTCGGCTTCGGCGACATCCCTTCGGCCGCCTTCCTTACCGCCCTTGACCTGGTCGAGAGCCCGGGCTGGGTCGCCTTCAACATCAAGGAAGACTTCCTGGAGACGACCGACACGACCGGCTTCGCGGGGCTGCTGCAGCAGCTCGCCGCCGAAGGTGTGATCCAGCGAGAGTCCTTCAAGCGCTACCAGCACCGCATCTCGTTCGCGGGCAAGCCGCTGCACTACGGCGTCATGGTGGCGCAGAAGCTCAAGGACATCCCGGCCCGCTTCATGCAGTAAGCCTCGCGGCCCTCTGGTCATTGCGAGGAGGCGGCAGCCGACGCGGCAATCTCACATCGTGCACGGCAATCCAGTACACCCCCGTGAGATTGCTTCGTCGTCCTTGCGTCCTCCTCGCAATGACCAAAGTGGCTAGGTTGCGTGCATAAAAGGTTCCAAGAGTCCCCGGAGAGCCTCGCCGTTCCGAGGCTATGGCGATTGGGGTACAGTGGCGCCCATGTCATCGACGCCCTCATCGCCCGTACTGATCAAGTGCTGCCTCAATGGCGGCCGCAGCCAGGAGCAGCACCCGGCTGTCCCGGTAACGCCCGCCGAGCTCGCTGCCGCCGCCATGGCCGTGCGCGATGCAGGCGCAGGGGCGGTGCACGTCCACCCGCGCAGGCCAGACGGCGCTCAGAGCAACGACCCTGAGGACATCGGCCGGGCCATCGAGGCGATCCGGCATGCCGTGCCCGGCATGCCGGTGGGCGCCACGACGATTCTCTCGCTGTACGAGAATCGCGACACCGTCGCGAGATTGCGTCAAGTCGAACGGTGGAGGGTGCAGCCCGACTTCGTCTCGTGCAACTGGTTCGAAGATGGCGCGACCGAGCTGGCGGAGCTGCTCCTGAGCATGGGCATCGGCGTCGAAGCCGGGCTGCTGTCCGTCGAGAACGCCCAGGCCTTCGTCGAGAGCCCGGTGGCGGACCGATGCCTGCGAGTGCTGGTCGAGGTCGTGGACCGCGAGGGCGTGGACGGCGTCGCGACTACGACCGCGATTGATGCCGTGCTCGACGCCGCCGGCAACACAGTGCCGCGACTGCACCATGGCTTCAACCTGATGACCTGGTCGATCATCGAGAACGCCTTCCGCATCGGCCGTGACGTTCGTATCGGCCTCGAAGACACCCGCGTCCTCCCGGACGGCACCGAGGCCCGCGACAACGCCCATCTCGTCGCCACGGCCGTCGAGCTGGCGCGTCAGTGCGGCCGAGAGCCAGTGCGCGTTAAGTAGGACCTAGCCTCATCCACCCTATACTGGCCTAGTGCGCGTCGGCATCGTCTCGGACATCCACTGCAACTCGGAAGGCCTCAAGACCGCGCTCGACGCGATGGGCGAGATCGACGCCCTGCTCTGCCCCGGCGACCTGATCTACGCCTTCCAGTACAACCGTGAGGTCATCGCCACCCTGCGAGAACATGGCGCCCGCGTCGTCCTCGGCAACCACGAGCTCGCCTTCCTCAGCAACGGCCTCGCCGAGAAAGAGCCCGACCGCGACGGCGTCGACTACCTGCGCAGCCTGCCGCTGTCTCTGGACTTCGAGCTCGACGGCAAGCGCTTCGTCATGGTCCACGCCAGCCCCTTCGACCGCGAGCATCAGTACCTCTACGAACCCGCCCTCAACTTCGACCTCGCGGCGTTCCAGTACACCGGTGCCGACTACCTCATCGTCGGCCACACTCACACGCTCGTCGACCAGAAGCTCGGCCCCACGCGCATGATCAACCCGGGCTCCGCCGGCGAGCCCCGCCCCCTCCGCGGCGAGCTTCTGCTCTCCTGCGCCGTGCTGGATACTCAGCGGGACGAGGTGGAGTTTCTCAGCTACGGGGTGGCCTAACTCGGGGCCACAGCATGTGGTGAAGCCTAATCAGTAGTGCCCCAGCATGCTGGGGCACTACTGACTACGCTCCAGCCATCCCCAGGCACGCTCATACGCTTCGTCGGCAGACCGTTCAGGGTTCTCGTAATCGTGCGGCCACGCGATTGGGTTGTAGGCAATGTATTCGCGAATACGGTTGAGTTCGGCTTCGTTGCGAATGACCCGGTCATAGAAGTTGCCTTCCCACACAGGCCCATCATCGTGAAGGTCCCCGCACCCGAAGTTCCCTAGTCACCGCTGCCTTGAATGAACGCATGATCGCTGAGCGTCGGACGGTTCCTTGGGAACGATTGGGAGCCGATGCCCGACTGTAGTACCCCAGCATGCTGGGGTACTACAGTCGGATGTCGTTTCGACCCGAAACAGCAGATCCATGGATGTGATTCGGCATGACCACAAATGCATCGAGTCTGGCTGCCGGAAATGTAGCGGAATCTCAGCCCAAGCCCACTCGATTATTTCCATCAACTTCGGGCTGGCGAACGGTCATTTGCTTCTGGTGAGAGCAAATGGTCACGAAATAGGCCCCAGGATGACGGAGTAATCGTGACCGTGTCAGACGCGTTGCACCGAATTTCGGCCATCGCGCCCCGCGCCCGTCGCCACCTGCTTTCCCTAGTCCAGCTTCTCCAGCGGCGCGAACGACAGCAGCAGCTTCTTCGGCGCGCCCTCGCCCTTGAAGGCGACCGTGACCTCCTGGTCGCTGCCGTTCGCCGTCATCTTCGCGTTGATCACGATGCCCTCACCAAACTTGGCGTGGCGCACGTGCTCGCCCGCCGAGTACGTCGCTGTGAGAGCGCGCTCCTGGGGCTCGGCATCGGCGCCGACACGCACTCGAGTCGGCTGCACGTCCCCGAAGCCCGCCTGCGACCACGAAGGCTGTCGCGGCCGCGAAGGACGCTCGTAGGCGCGCTCGACGTCCTGCTGCACGCGGTGCACCAGCTCCGGCGGCAGGTCCTTGAGGAACCTCGACGGCGGGTTGTGGCTGCCCTGACCCATGAGCGCCCGCCGGAAGGCTCGCAGCAGGTAGAGGCGGTCCTTGGCGCGCGTAACGCCGACGTAGGCAAGACGGCGCTCCTCCTCCATCTGGTTGGGGTCCTCGAAGCTGCGGATGTGCGGCAGCAGGCCTTCCTCCATGCCCACCATGAACACGATGGGAAACTCGAGGCCCTTGGCAGCGTGCAGCGTGATCAGCGTCACGGCGTCGACGCGCTCGTCGTACTCATCGGCGTCCGACATCAGCGCGACGTCTTCGAGGAAGCGCATGAGGCCGGTCTCCGCCTCCAGCTCGTCGAACTGGGCCGCGACGTTGCGCAGCTCCATGACGTTCTCCCAGCGCTCCTCGCCGTCCACCGGAAACGCCTCCGTGAGGTAGTCGCGATAGCGGATCTTCTCGATCACCAGCGTCAGGAGCTGCGAAACGGTGCGTGAAGGCGCCCCCGTAATCAGCTCGTTCAGGGTTTCGAGGAACCCGATGAGCGCCGTGCGAGCCGCGTTCGAGAACGGGCTCTCGACCGCGGGCTTGTCGAGCGACGGGAACAGCGACGCCGTCGAGCCCTGCGCGGGAGCCGGTTCTGCACCCGAGAGGAAGTCTGTCTCGCTCACCGGGCTGCCGTCCCGATACGTCATCGACTCCGTGCCCGCGAGGAGCTGTAGCGCCGTGTAGGCCGGCACGCCCAGCTCCTCGGCCCAGCGCCGGAGCTCCTGCTGCGTCTTGTCGCCGATACGGCGCGCCGGCACGTTGAGCACGCGCTCCAGGCTGATCGTATCGAACGGGTTGACGCACAGTCGCAGGTAGGCCAGGAGGTCCTTGATCTCACGCCGCTCGTAGAACCGCGTACCGCCGACGAGGCGATACGGCAGGCGTTCCGACACGAAGCGCTCTTCAAGCGCTCGGGACTGGGCGTTCGTGCGGTACATGATCGCCACGTCGCCCAGATGCAAGCCCGTCTCGCGCTGCAGGCGCCGCACCTCTTGCGACACGAAGGCGGCTTCCTGCTCCTGGTTGTAGGCCTCGTACACGATGATGGGGTCGCCGGCACCCTTGTCGGTCCAGAGCTCCTTCTGCTTGCGCTGCTTGTTCTGGGCGATGATCGCCGTCGCGCTGTCGAGGATCGTCTGGGTGGAGCGATAGTTCTGCTCCAGCATCACGACGGTCGCCTTCGGGTAGTCGCGCTCGAAGTTGAGGATGTTGCGGATGTCGGCGGAGCGCCAGGAGTAGATCGACTGGTCGGGGTCGCCGACGACGCAGATGTTGGCGTCCGGCGGCGGCGCCACGAGCTTCGAGAACGTGTACTGGGAGATGTTCGTGTCCTGGAACTCGTCCACCATCACCTGCTCGTAGCGGCCGACGTACTTCTCGCGAATGTCGGCGTTGTCGCGCAGCAGCTCCACCGTCTTCATCAGGATGTCGTCGAAGTCGACCGCGTTGTTCTCGGTCAGCATCGCCTGGTAGCGCTTGTAGCAGCGGGCCGTGATCTCCTCGAAGTAGCTGGCGGCGCGCTGGCTGAACATCTCCGGCGTCCGCAGCTCGCTCTTGGCCTTCGAGATCACCGACAGGATGGCGCGCGGCGGGTACTGCTTCGAGTCCAGGTTGTACTCCGCGGCCACCTTCTTCATCAGCGCCATCTGGTCCGAGTCGTCGAAGATCAGAAAGCTCCGCGGCACCCCGATCGCCTCGCCGTCGATGCGCAGCATGCGCGAGCACACGGCGTGGAACGTCCCCAGCGTCACCCAGCGCGCCCGCTCGCCCAGCAGCCCCTCGACGCGGTCGCGCAGCTCTCGGGCCGCCTTGTTGGTGAACGTCACGGCCATGATCGCGCCCGGCGCAACGTCCAGCTCCGAGACCAGGTAGGCGATGCGGTGGGCGATGACGCGGGTCTTGCCGGAGCCGGGCCCGGCGAGGATCAGCAGGGGACCTTCGGCGTGCGTGACGGCGTCGTACTGGGCAGGGTTCAGGCCATCGGTGATCGACATGTGGTGTCTTGATTCTAGTACGCCCGTTCGCGCCCGCGCGAGGGCGGGGCGGGTAGATTCGCTACGGAATCTGGTACTCGAACCGAGCGCACGACTCCTGGTCGCGCACGGATACACACGTCTCGATGGTGTAAACCTCGCCTGTACCGCCAAGACGCATCGGGCAGCGCGTGGAACCGACCATAGCACCGTCAAGAACCACCATTGGATTGTCGCTGGTACATTTGCCACTTTCGACGTTCGTTGTCCAACGAGCATCGATGCGATAGCCGGCCTCATCGCAAGCCACGGCCAGGCCATCGATCGGCCCAGCGTATGTGGCAGGGCATGGACTAAACGGCACCAGATCGGTGCAATCCAGATTCGCGATCATGATGCTCTTTGAGTTCTGGTAGACGTACTCCGTAGTCATCGAAGGCCTAATCGTGCACGGCCCGGATAGTGTGACATCAGCTACCTGTGGAATCCGGACATCTTCCGAAGGCAGTTCGGGGGCCATGCGGTAGGGACCCGGCATGTCGAAGACGGAGGGAAGAAGACTCCGCGCGATGTCATCGAGATCGTCTAGGGGCACCGTACGCGAGGAGACCACCGCATCGACGCCTCCGGAGAAGCTCCGTACCGTCGTCAGTGCCGAGTCCCTGAACCGTTAGTCGGCACGATCGCAAAGCCGTCGACACGCGTTGCGCTGAACCTCCGTCTCGTCGTTCGCCTCGAACGCAATCCAGATCGGCAGCGCTGCTCGGTCTCGATAGTGCGACGGCGACCTTGACCGCTCCGGCCCTTCGAGCGTGAGCTGAAGGTACGACTCTGCCGATTGCCCCATGCTCTGGCCCGACACCACGGTGTAGCCGTCCGGCAAATCGCTCGGGGAAGAGGGAAGACCCTCGAGCCTCCTCCAGGTTGTTCGCAGGCTCGCTGGCAGGGAGCTCGGCGTTCACCGGCACCCAGCCTTCCTGTGCGTGGCGGTCCCAGCTGGGCAAGGGCTGATGAGGTACGGGCCGACCACCCACGGATCCTCTGCACTCGGTTGCGGCGGTCCCACTGTCGGCGTTGGCCCAGGCGTGACTTGAGGCGTGGGCGATGCGGCCTGGCTAACCTCAGGCTCGCCCTTCTCAGCTCCGCGCGATGCGATCACACCTATCGCGAGCACCACGATGCCCGCAAGCGCCATCGCCAATACAACCCCGCCGACTAGTTTCCAGACCGAAACGCCGCGCACGTGTCCAAACAGCAGCGCAACGAAGGGCAGGCCAAGATAGGCTCGCTCCCCGCGCCACGCCGCGGCCTCCTCCCGGCTGCTCACGCCCAGCTTCGAGAGGATCTCCGAAACGTGATAGCGCGCGCCGTATACGCCGATGCCCAGGCGGTCGGCGATCTGCTGATTCGTCAGGCCCTGGCGCAGCAGTTCCAGCACTTCCTGCTCTCGTGGCGTCAGCAGGTCTGGGTACGGCGGCCGTCCACGTCGCATCGTGCTTCTAACCTAGCAGCGAAGCGCCAGAATTACCCTGTACACCGCTCGGGTGGCCTTGCTCGGCCGGGCCGGAGGGCGTTTCTTGTCCGGTGCACCGCCGCCACTTAGAATGAAGAAAATCCGGAGGTGCGACCCCAAATGCGCAAAGACATGATGGAGATCCTCGTCTGCCCCGTCTGCAAGGGGACGCTCACGCTCAAGATCGACCAGGAGACGCCCGACGAGGTCGTCGAAGGCTCGCTGCACTGCGCCAAGTGCAACGAGACTTACCCGATCACGCAGTCGATCCCGAACCTGCTGCCGCCGGAGCTGCGCCGAGCCATGGAGGCCGGCAAGACGGCATGAACCGAGCCCACACCACCGGCATCGTCCTCATCGCCGGCGCCATCGTTGACCTGCTGTTGTTCTTCTACGGCATCGCCCGCCGCAGCTACCTCGCGATCGCCCTGCCCGTGACGATGGCGATGTTCGCCGTCACCGCCCTGACGATCTGGGTTGGCTGGACGATGATGACCATGGAAGAGGAAGAAGACGAGCCCCCGGTCGCACCCGTGGCCCCGACGCCAGTCGCCGGTCACCGAGTAGCTACCGGCACACCACCACTTCCACCCCCACATCGAGTTCCGCCCAGACGCGGTCGGCCGTGAGCACGGGCAATCCCAGTTCTCGTGCCAGCGCGAGGCAGCACCGGTCGCCGAGAGAGAGACCGAGGCTTCTGGTCTGTCGTAGCAGGAGACCGGCGTTCCACGCAGTCTCCGCGCTCAATGCAGTTACCGTATAGGTCATTCGGGTAAGGGCACTATTGATGCTCTCGGCTGAGAGGCCATCCCGAGCTAGTCGTGAAACAACTTCAGCGAAGTTGATGGAGCAAATGGTTGCGCCGGTGTGGATGTAGCTCACCACTGTCTCAGCTCCCGGCTCGTTCAGGACAACTGCCAGAAGTGCTGATGCATCAAGGACGATGCTACTCGTCCCAGTCTTCGCGGCGTTCTCGAAGGAATTCGTCGACAACTCCAGTCTTGTCGCCGTAGTGCTTGCGAGCGATTGCTTGCGCGTTCTTGACCGCCTGATCAAGCGTGAGAATGCGTAAGCTGTTCCCTTCAACCACCAGCGAAAGCGGTTCGTCTGGCTCGAAACCGAGCTCTTGACGTATCTCTGTGGGGATGACGATGCGGCCTTGTTTGTCTATCCGACCACGGGTGGCGAATCTGATTGGCTTTGCCATTACTTGTCCAGTTTACCACGGATCAAGATCCGTGCCATTGCTGTCAGGCCAGCTGCTCCCCTCCACCCGCACCAGCCCCTCCTCCCCAACGCCCTCCAACAGCACCTCGAGACGCTCGCCCGTCACCGGATGCGTCAGCTCAGGGTCGAGGTCCAGCAGCGGGCGCAGCACGAAGGCGCGCTCGGCCAGTCGCGGGTGGGGGATGGTCAGCGACGCCGTCTCGAGCATGCGGTCGTCGTACAGGGCGATGTCGAGGTCGATCGGCCGGGGCGCCCAGCGTGCCGTGGGCCGGCGCCCGAGGTCGTGCTCGATCTGCTTCAGATAACGCAGCAGCGCTTCCGGCTCCAGCGCCGTCTCGATGCGCGCGACGGCGTTGTAGTACGCCGGTGGCGGTGCAGGCGGCTGCGGCGGCGACTCGTACAGCGCCGACACGGCCTCCACGCGCACCAGCGGCGGCATCGCCTCCAGCGCCGCGATCAGGTTGGCGCGCCGGTCACCCAGATTGGCGCCGAGGGCGATGTAGATGGCCACGGACGTGGACTAGCCCCGGACGATGGCGTCTGCGATTTTGCGGACCTGCACCATCTCGGCCACGTCGTGCACGCGCACAATGTCGGCGCCGTTGGCAATCGAGAGCGCCACCGTCGCGGCCGTGCCCCAGGCGCGCTCGTCCTCCGGCAGGTCCAGCACGGCGCCGATCGCCGACTTGCGCGAGGAGCCCATGAGCAACGGCAGCCCGAAGTCGCGCAGCTCCGCCAGACGCCGGATGATCTCCAGGCTCTGCGGCGGCGTCCACCCGAAACCGAAACCCGGGTCGAGGATGATCTGCTCGCGTGTCACCTCGGCGTCGTGAGCCAGCGCCAGGCTCTCCTCGAAGCCGGCCCGTATATCGCCGATCACGTCGTGGAATGCGCGGCCACGCTGGTTGTGCATGACGATGGCGGGCACCTGCCACCCGGCGACCGTGCGGGCCATCGGCGGGTCGTGGCGGAAGCCGGTGACGTCGTTGACCATGTGCGCACCGGCCTGCAGCGCCGCCATCGCCACGCTCGATCGATACGTATCGATGCTCACGGGCAGACTCACGGCGTCCGATATCGCGCGCACGGCCGGGATCGCCCGGTCCTCTTCCTGCTTCTCGGTCAGCTCCTGGAAGTTTGGCCGCGTCGACATGCCGCCGACGTCGATGATGTCGGCTCCCTCTGCCTCGAATCGCTTCGCCTGCTCGACGGCGGCTTCGACACTGTCGATGCCGTCGCCCGAGAACGACTCCGGCGAGACGTTGACGATGCCCATGACGTACGTGCGGGTACCCCACTCGAAGACCCGATCTCGGATCGTCATCGTGGGGGCGAGATAGGTGGTCACGCCGCCATGTTAGGCCGGGCCGAAGGGAGGGGCAACGGCGACCTGGCTCGATGCAGTCGCCAGCGGCTTCGCGGCATCAGCGTGTCGCGTGGTCTCGGCTCCCCACGACGCGCCCTTCCTGATGCGATTGGGAGCGCCTCACACGGACCGGCTCCCTGACTTCGAAGCGGTGTTGCTCGCGGTCGAGCACATAGGCCTCGAAGACGTTGCGTGCGATCACCACAACGGCGGAGAAGGCGAGCAATGGAAGCAGGTCGGTGATCATGATGCCCTCCAGGACCGGCCGAGGACTGCGCCCCAGCCTCCGTTTCTCTTCACCGATAGGCTACGCAGCAGCGACCAGGGGCCACATCAGCCCAAAGTCCTATCTACAGGTGAGCCGTTGGTCATAGGGCGACATCAGCACACCGAACGATCACACGCTGACTCAGCGCGGTTTCGTGGCAGCCAGGCAGCCGTCACAATTCGAGCGAATGCGAGAACCTAATGTAGGGACGCAGCTTTAGCTCCGTCCGCCGCAAGCACGTGAGAGCCCATGGCCTGCACCGTGCGCCGCCCGGACGGGCCCAAGGGGTTCGTCCCTACAGGTTCCCTACGCCTCGCTGTGCAGTGCCCGGTACACCTTCTCCGCCGTCACGGGCAGGTCGCGCACGCGGGCGCCGATGGCGTCTGCGACGGCGTTGGCGATCGCCGCGGCCGTGGGCGTGTTCGGCGTCTCACCGATGCCCTTGATGTGGTACGGGCCCACGCCCTCGCCCGGCGCCAGGATCACGGTCTTCAGCGGCGGGATGTCGGCCGTCGTCGGGATCTTGTAGTCGCCGAACGACAGGTTCGTCACGCGGCCGTCTTCGACCAGAAGCTCCTCCATCAGCGCGTAGCCGAGGCCCTGCACGAGGCCGCCGTTTATCTGGCCCTGGTGGCCGATGGGGTTCATGATCTGGCCCGTGTCATGCGCCGTCGTGAAGTTGAGCAGCTTTACCTCGCCCGTCTCCGGGTCCACCGACACCTCGGCGACCTGCACCGCGAAGCACGTCATCTCGGTACGGCCCTTCTCATCCGCGTGACCGACGCCAGTGACGCCCTTGCCCGCCTGCGATAGCAGCTCCGGCCAGGCGATCGCCTCCTCCTGGTCGGTGCGCCGGATCTCGTCCCCGCGCAGCACCAGCTTGTCGGCCGGCCAGCCCAGGTGCTCCGTCGCCAGCGCCAGCAGCTCGGCTCGCGTCGACTCGACGGCGTCGTACGCGACCGCCGTGTTCACGCGCGTGCCCCGCATACCGCCGATGCCGGAGTCGTGCTCCAGCACGCCCGTCTTCCAGTACTCGAAGCGCACGCGGCTCGGCGACACGCCGAACTCCTCGCAGATCACCTGCAGGTGCGTCGCGTAGGTGCCCGTGCCCTGGTCGAACACCGGCGTCCCCAGGAGGACGCCGCCGTCCGGCTCCAGCGTCACCTGCAGCGTGCCGACGCCGCCACCGGGCGCCCGGTCGCACAGCGCCAGGCCGCGGCCCACGTTCGGCGCCTTGGGCGCGCGGTAGTTCGAGGCCTCCTCAGCCAGCTTCAGGGTCTCGTAGCCCCGCAGGTCCTCATGCTTCGCGCCCATCGGCGTCTCGTCGCCGTCCCGGATCACGTTGTGCAGACGAAAGTCCAGCGGGTCCATGCCGAGCGCCCGCGCGACCTCGTCCATCTGCGACTCGCAGGCAAACACGGCTTGCGGCTCCCCCGGCGAGCGCATGTGCCCGCACGGCACCGTGTTCGTGTACACCTCCGCCGATTCAAGCCGGACGTTGGCGATCTTGTAGGGCCCCGCCGTCCCGGCCCGCAGCGATCCGCCGATGATCCCCGCCGGCTTGTAGGCCGCGTAAGCGCCCGAGTTGATGAACGACTGCGTGTGGTGGGCCGTGATCGTGCCATCGCGCTTCACGCCGGTCTTTATCTTGATCACGCAGGAGTGTCGCGGGTTGGCCGACATGAACTCTTCGATGTACTCGTTCACCATGCGCACCGGCCGGCCTGCCGCCTTCGACGAGGAAGTAGCACACCGGCAGGATCGCCGGTGACGCCTTGCCCCCGAAGTCGCCGCCGATGTAGCTGTGGTTGAGCACCACCTGCTCCGGCGGCAGCTCGATCGCCACTGCGAGCGCCTTGACGGCGTCGTACGGCGCCTTCGCGCACGTCCACACCTGCACCGTCTCGCCCGACGCATCGATCATCACGCTGTGCGGCTCCAGGTAGGCCTGGTGCTGTCGCGGCACCGTATACGTGTTCTCGACGATCAGGTCCGCCTCCGCAAACCCGGCATCGAGGTCGCCGCGCTCGTTCACCGCCACCGAGTACGCATTCGTGGGCAGGCCCGCGAATGGCTGGCCGCCGGGGTAGCCCGGGAAGTCCGGATGCAGCACCGGCGCCGAGTCGCTCATCGCCTCGAGCACGTCGAACACGGCCGGCAGCTCCTCGTACTCCACCGTGATCAGGTCGAGCGCCCGCTGGGCGATGTCCTCATCGACCGCCGCCACGGCCGCCACGCGCTCGCCGAAGAAGCGCACACGGTCCACCGCCAGCACCGGCGAGTCCTTGATCGCGCGTCCCCACGGTCCCTGGGCAATGTCGCGACCGGTGATCACGGCGTACACACCAGGCACCGCCCGCGCCTCGGACGTGTCGATGCTCACGATGCGCGCATGGGCGTAAGGGCTGTGCAGCGTCTTGCCCCACACCGTGCCGGGCAGCGGATGGTCCGCCGCATACCGCCCCCGCCCCGTCACCTTGTCGATGCCATCCGGGCGCGCCACAGGCTTGCCGATTACCGAATAAGGAGCCACGCAGTCCTCCTGCCAGACCAATACATTTGCCAGGCGATGGTAGCACCGCGGCCGAACGAGCGTGTTACGGGTGCGCAAGGCATTCGGGCATTCGAGCATTCGGACGATAGCGCCTCTGCCAACCTTCTCGCCTTATGTCATGCTGAGCCCTGCGAAGCATCCACAGGGTGCCGAAGTCCAACGGTGTCTTGTTCCGCGTTTCGGGGTGTAAGCGTGTGAAACGGCGCTTCGTCGTACACCGATAGCCTGTAGATGCTTCGGCGGTGCCTCAGCATGACAACACCGGGGGACCGGACGCCCCTGTACTTCTCCTGGGCCCGTTTAAGAGGCCCTTTGCCCTTTGCCCCCGAAGCCTACAAATACCCCAGCGCCGTCAGACGCTCCCGCAGCGCCCCAACGCCCTCGACACGCCACGCCTGCATGCCGATGCTCAATGCCGCCTCGACGTTCTCCGCGTTGTCATCGAAGAACACGAGGTCCGTCACGTCGACACCCAGCTCGCCGGCGACATGGCGGTAGACGCGCTCGTCTGGCTTGCGCAGCCCTATCAGGTGCGAGAAGAACACGGTGTCCACGCGGTCATGAATCGCCATCTCGCCCGTGAGGCGGCGAGCGTGGACCTCATTCGTGTTGCTCAGTACGGCCAGACGATGGCGCTCACGCAGCGCTGCCAGGGTCTCAGCGGCGCCCGGGAACAGCCCGAGGTTCCAGGCCTCGAACTCGCTCAGCACCCGTTCCGGGTCCATCGTCAGCCCCAGCTCGCTGACGAACCGCTCGGAGAACGCCGCCCCGTCGATCTCCCCCACCTCGAGCTGGATCCAGGGCTCCACGCTCACCCAGCGCTTCAGCAGCTCGGGCTTAGTCTCCAGTCCCAGGCTCGCGAGCATATGCGCCGCCGGCGCCACTTCCACGAGCACGCCGCCGAGGTCAAACAGAAGCACGTCTTTAGGGCCAGGCATCGCCTTCAAGCATAAGCCAGACTCGCAGGGCCGGGGCTGACATACGTTTCGGGATACAGGCATCGGTAGTCACGGCCGGCTTCGTCGCTTGTAATGGCTTGTAAACGTCAGGCGAGACCGCGTACGTGCAATCGAGAGTCGAATTGAGGGAGGCTGGGGTATGCCTGTAACGGAACGCAAGGCAAGTGTGACTCTGGAAGGCGACCCGCGAGTGGCCACCGCCAGCGTGCGCGGCAACGGCCGGACCTACGGCGAGCTGCCGAGCTCGCTCGTGGAACGGCTGGACGCGGACAACGGCAAGACCAGCCCGGAAGAGCTGATCGCGTCGGCATACGCGGCCGATTACGCCATGACCCTGGCCAGCGCGCTCTCCTCCAATGGCAACCAGCCCGACCGCCTCGACGTCTCGGCCCGATGCGTGCTCGACCGCACGACCGACGGCCTCGCGATCACGCGAATGCACCTCGAGGTCAAGGGCGTCGTGCCGCGCATCGACTCACAGCGCTTCGAGGAGATGGCGCGCAAGGCCGAGGAGCGGTGCTTGATTTCGACAGCCATGCGCGGCAACGTCGAGTTCGAGTTTGTCGCGGAGCTCGTCTCCCAGTAGTTGCGTTTGCTCGTTCCCCAGCACCAGGAGGTGTCGGATGAGCAACCAATCCAAGATCCCCAGCAACCACGTCGTAGGCGTGATCAGCGGCTCCAAGTCGGCGGACGACGCCGTCAGCCGACTGCACAAGGCCGGCTATGACGACGTCCTCGTCATGCAGCACGTCGATAACCTCGGCGAAGGCGTCAACCCGCTCTCGGCCCTGCTCGAGAAGGTCTCCGGCCATCTCAGCGATCGAGACGGGCTACCTGGACCAGTACCAGGAGGCGACCAGGAATGGCGGCGTAGTCCTCGCGGTTGGCGCCGATCAGGGCGAAGAGGCCGACAGGGCCCGCGAGATCATGGAGCTGGAAGGCGCCATGAACATCCGCTACTTCGGCAAGCTCGCCGTGACGGACATGACACCGCCAACCAACCCCTCGGCCCCCTCCGATGCGAAACCGCAAGGCCCGAAGCACCCCGAGGGCGGCTAGGCCCCGCCTTCGACGCGGAAGTCGGGCGAAAGTGGCACCAGCCCTTCGCTCGACGGCCGCACGAAACCCACACCCAGAAACGTCCCCGATCGTGATCGCCGCCGCGTTCGCCGTCCGGCGACACCGAAAGGGCGCTCGCGGTTCCGTCGTGCACCAACCTGACGCGCGCCGCTAGCCCGAGCAGGGCGCCGAGTTGGTCGCCCAACCAGGCGCCCAGGTTCTCGATGCCGTCGATGTCGACGTAGCTCGCGTGCGGCGGCGCCAGCAGGTGGTTGCCGCGCACGTAAGACGCGATGCTCACGGCGATGTCGACGGCGCCTCCAGACAACAGGCCCTGTGACCGAATCGTGTCGCCGATGATCGCTGCCAGCGTCTGCGGCGCACGGTCGCCGACCCGCTGCGGCGAAGGCAACGACTCCAGCACCCGCAAGGACGCCAGCTCGCCCGACTCGTAGCGGGCGATACCGCACTTCACGCTCGTCCCGCCGAAGTCGAATACGAACGCCATCCCCGATTCGCCCGTCGCGCAACGTGCCGCCCCGATCAAGCGGCGCTATCGCCGCATGCGGCGCCACTTCGCACCTCGCACGCAACGCCGAGTTCGCGCCAATGCTTCGCCCGGCTGCCTCCGCCACTTCCGGCGACGCCAGGCCGCCGCACAGCCACACCCGCTCGATGTCACCCCAGCAGTCGCCAGTAGCTCTCATCCCACTCGCTCGCGAGTCGCCCGCGCTGCCGCCTCGCCCAGCCGCAGCACCGCGATCAGGTACGCCAGGCGTGACCCATGCTCGTCGAACACCGCTTGCGCCGTCTGCCGCTCTCGCTCGCCCCCGGACCTTAGCCATGCTTGCAGAAGCTCCCTAAGATTGCTTATGTCACCCAGTCGCAGGCCGTCTGCCACGGTGCTCTCACCTGCCAGCGCTCGCACCGCCTCGGCGCTCAGCACTTCCTGCGCCGTACGTCCCTCCAGGTGCGCCGGCAACGAGAGCCTCGGCCCGCTGACGAGCCGGACACGGTTCAGCGATACCTCGGGTGTCAGGTTGTACGGGTCCAGCATCACGGCCGCGCCGAGCTCAGGCCTGCGTCAGGGGCGGCTCCGCCACGCGGAAGATCGGGTCGGCGTCGGTGCCCAGGAAGCGCCAGTCCTCGCCTGACGCGAGGATGCGCTCCGCCCCGTAGATGCTTCGGAAGTCCAGCGTGCCGTCCGTCGCGGGCGGTTCGAGACCGTTCGCAAGGTCTCGCGCCGCCTTCACCAGCTGCTGCCGCATGCGGATCACGGCCCGGTCGCTGGTGCCCAGGTGCTCGCGTGTGCGGTCGAGGATGCTGCCCATCGACTCCTGCACGGCGTGGTCCTGGCTCACGAAGTCGGAGATGCCCGAGTACGAGGTCGTGCGCTGTAGCTCGCGGTCGACCTGATAGTCGTTGGCGGCGTTGAAGGCCCGCGGCGAAACACCGTTGTCCGGGCGCTCGAAGCCATACGGCATCAGGCTGAACAACGGCTCGCCGATGTGCGCCGGGCGCTGGTGTACCGGCGGCTGCACGCCGAGCCCGAACCGCCAGCACGACGTGTCATCGATCGGCACGAACAGCCCGCCACCCGCACCGATGCCCAGCGGGATCGCCGCCACCATCGTCGTGAACGGGAACACCCAGGCCGTGACGCGCGCGTGCTGGTGGCCGTTCGGCGTGCTGCGCAGGCCGGCGTAGCGATAGCCGTACCACTCGTCGTTCACCTCGATGCGCGGCGCCCGGTCGTGCTCCCAGATCCGGATCGACATCGAGTTGCTCGGCACGCCCGGCTGGTCCGTGCCGTCATCGGCGATGTCGGACGCAGCGTGGTACTGGTGCAGCCAGGAGATATGCGCTCGTATCGAGGTTGCCCTCCATCGACTGCACCCAGTTGCACTCGACGCGCACTTTGGAAGCCCGGATTTTGTCCGCCGGCATGCCCTCCGACCCGAAGTCGCGAAACGCCGGCTGCGTCTCCGGCGGCCCGAAGTAGGCCCAGACGATGCCCCCTGACTCGTGCGTCGGGTAAGCCGTGATCCTCACCTTGTTCTTGAAGTTGCTCTCGGCGGGCTCGGAGGGCATGTCGACGCAGGCGCCCGACACGTCGAACTTCCAGCCGTGATACACGCAGCGCAGTCCCGCCTCCTCGTTGCGCCCGAAGAACATCGAAGCGCCCCGATGCGGGCACGCCTGCCGGAACACGCCGACGCGCCCCTCCGTGTCCCGAAACGCCACCAGGTCCTCGCCGAGGATCCGGGCCCGCACCGGCGCGCTGTCCGGCGCCGCAATCTCGTTCGAGAGCAGCACGGGCATCCAGTACCGGCGCAGCAGGTTGCCCATGAGCGTCCCGAGGCCAACCTGCGTCAGTACGGCGTTGTCTTCGGCTGTGAGCATTAGAGCCTTGCCTCTCTTTGAGTGCGCAAACTGCGGGTTGAAACCCGCAGTGTCCGTCGATCATCATGCGTAGCCGCGGGGTTCAGCCCGCGGTGTCGAAACTCCACCGCACCGAATGCCCGATACGAAGCCCCAAAGGCTTACCCGAGCCCAAAGGCTTGCCCGAGATCGTAAGGTGGCCGCGAGGTGCTCGCAACCGCCGCAGGTCGACTCGATAGGTCATCGGGCGTATTCTGAGCCTCAATACGACCTATCGAGAGGAGACCAAACCTCATGCTCACCAAAGAAGACAACGAAATTCTCACCCGCGTCGGCCGCGGCACGCTCATGGGCAACCTCCTGCGTCGCTACTGGACGCCGGCCCTGCTCTCCAGCGAGGTGCCTGAGCCAGACTGCCCGCCCGTCCGCGTCCGCATCCTCGGCGAAGACCTCGTTGCGTTTCGAGACACCGAGGGCAACGTCGGCCTTTTCCCGACCGCCTGCCCTCATCGAGGCGCCAGCATGTTCTTCGGTCGCAACGAAGAAGCCGGCCTGCGCTGCGTCTACCACGGCTGGAAGTTCGACGTTACCGGCGCCTGCGTCGACATGCCCTCCGAGCCCGCCGAGATCGAACTTCAAGACCAAGGTGCGCATCGGCGCCTACCCCGTGCACGAGTCCGGCGGCCTCGTCTGGGCCTACATGGGCCCGGCCGACAAGCAGCCGCCCTTCCGCGACTTCGGCTCCGAGGGTGTGCCGAAGGAGAACTGGAACACCGCGACCAAGTTCCAGGCCTACTGCAACTGGGTCCAGCGCAACGAGGGCCAGCTCGATAGCTCCCACATCTCATGGCTCCACCAGTTCAAGACCGCCATCGAGCACCCGGACGACGGCACGGATGTCCCCGGCGCCTACCCTTCATACCCGATGTCGATCAAGATCTGGGCCCACGACCGCGCGCCGCGCCTGGAGTTAACGGACACGGAGTACGGCTACCGCTACGCCGCCATCCGCGAGACGCCCAACGGCAACACCCACGTCCGCATCACGGCTTACGCCATGCCCTACAGCACCATGGTCGCCAACATCCCGTTCTCGACCGGGGGTGTCATGTGTGTGCCGATCGACGACTACAACTGCTACTTCTTCCGCTTCGCTACCCGCCCCCTGCCCAACGCGCCGTACCGCGAGGAGATCATGAAGGCGGCCGGTGATGGTGGCCTGTTCGCGTACATGCCCTACGCCGCCGTGCGCAACCGGCGATTCGCCAACGGCAATGTCGGCGAGCGCCACTACACCCCGGACAACGACTACCTGATCGACCGGGAGCTGCAGAAGGACGGCACCTACTACACGGGTGTCGAGGACTTCGGTAGCCAGGACCTCATGGTCACCGAATCCATGGGCGGCATCTACGACCGCTCCCAGGAACACCTCGGTACCACCGACAAGGCCGTCATCCGCATGCGAAGCCTGCTCATCAAGGCCGCGAAGGACCTCGCCGAAGGCATCGACCCGCCCGCCCTCGACGGGATCGACTTCACCTCGATTCGCTCCGGCGAGAAGATTCTCGCCCCCGACGAAGATTGGCGCCTCGTAGGCTCCGACCAGGACCCTGTCGTCATGCGCTCCCTCGGTATGGCCGAATCCGAGATCGAGGCGGTCGCAGGCGGCGGGAGCTAATCTCACCCTCTGGCGCGCTCTCCCTGCGGGTCGCGGGGAGAGAAACAGACCGATCCAAAACAAAGAGCCGGGCAAATTGCCCGGCTCTCTTTATGTCATCTTTTGCCTCGCCTGAGATTTGCCTCTCGAGCGAGACGGCGGCAGTCCTTGTGCCGTCATGCAATGACCTAGAACTTCACGATGCTGCGACCGGCGATCTTGCCCGCCCGCAGGTCGTCACAGGCCTCATTGATCTGCTCGAGCTTGTACGTCTTCGTCACCATCTTGTCCAGCGGCAGACGACCTTCCTTGAACCAGCGGATCATCATCGGGAAGTCGCGGTCCGGGATGCTGCAGCCACCCGGAGCGCCGCGGTAGACCTTGCCGCCGAACAGCATGCCCATCGTCGGCGTCGCCGGCTCGCCGTGCGGCACGCCGACGACGATCGCCTGGCCGCCCTCGCGCGTGCCGGGTCGGCGAGCACGCGCCATCTGCAGGCTCTGCTCCATCGTGATTTTCTGGCCGATGGCGTCAAAGGCGTGATCGACGCCGGCGCCGAAGCCGCCCCCCATCATCGTGCGCACCTGCTCCACCGCATCGCCGCTGCGAGCGTTCACCCCGTGCGTGGCCCCGAACTTCTTCGCGAATTCGAGCTTATCGTCCGCCAGGTCGACGGCGATGATCGGGTACGCGCCCGCGATCGCCGCGCCGGCGACCACCGACAGTCCGACGCCACCGACACCGATGACCGCGACACTATCGCCGGGGCGCACCATTGCCGCGTTGATTGCAGCGCCGACGCCCGTCATCACGGCGCAGCCCACCGGCGCCGTCGCGTCCACGTCGACGTCCTTGTCCAGCGGCACCACCATCTGCTCGTCCACCACGATGCTCTCGGCCCACGTGAACGTGCCGACGTTGGCCGGCGCGCCGTACTTCACGACCTCGCCCTTGTACATGACCTGCGCGGGCACAGGCGCCGGGCCCGAGACCGGGTTGCGCTGCACCCACGTCACCATGACGTGGTCGCCTTCCTTGACGTGCGTCACGTTGCTGCCGGTCGCGACGACGACGCCCGTGGACTCGTGGCCCAGCACCAGCGGCACCTGCGGTTGAGGCCGGTCGAGCTCGTGAAGCTGAGAGTGGCAGACGCCCGTGGCGAACTGCTTCACCAGTACATGACTGGGGCCGAGGTCAGGCAGCTCGATGTCATCGATGACCATCGGCTTGTCCTTCTCGATCAGGATGGCTGCAGGCGTCTTGGTAGGCATGGTTGTCTCGAAATCTCCTTGCGAAGTGCTCCAGCGGGGTCGGTCGGAGGGCTGTCACAATCGGCAGCGATGCGCACTGGTCGGCGCGCGGCGCAAGTATAGCGCCTGACTATGACCCAACGCAGCCCAGACAATGGCAGGTTTCATGACTGGCCTACGAATGACGGGTTGACAGATAGTGTCCCTCCGACCCAATCTGGGTCGCTAGCGAAAGGAGGGCAAAATCCCCAAATTCCCGCGAGACGTGAGCCAGACACAAGCGGTACGCGCCCTGATACGGGCTGGTGGTGTTGAGGTGCGAAGACAGGGCAAAGGAAGCCACCGTTCAGTCCGTATGCCCAACGGGCAGCGAATCATTCTTCCGGTCAGACTCAAGACCGCCTTACTGCGGGATATGATTAAGGAAGCTGGTCTGACGGTTGAAGAGTTCATCGAACTCCTCTGAGGTTAACGATGAAATACACGGTTCTCGTTTATGAAGATAAGGATGATGGCGGCTACTGGGCGAAGGTAGCCGAACTCCCAGGTTGCTACACGTCCGGTGAGACCCTCGAAGAGATCGAGGAGAACGTCAAAGATGCAATCTCCGCGTACCTGGAGTCGATGCGCGAAAGCGGCGAACCATTACCGGAAGAAGCCGCCCACAAGCTCGAAGTGGCCATCGCCTGAACTTGCCGCTCAAAGCTTGGAGCTTGCAGCTCTTCTGTACAGGTTGACGACCGAATCACGGCACGCCTAAACTCAAATGCACAACAGAACATAAGGCTGTGAACGGGATTAGTACCCCGCAAGCGAGGCCCCAGAGAGTCGGGATAAGGTGAGAGCCCGGCGCCAGCGCAGCGAGCGAATGGACCCGGGAGCCGCGTCCCGAAAGTCGAGCACAAGCCGCGGGGTTCAGCCCGTGGTAGGCCAAGACAAGTAGGCGGCGCCGGAAGGGCACCGATATCAAAGCCCCCAGCATCGCTGAGACTCGTCGAAGCCGTGCTGAATGAGATGCCTGAAGTCACTTCGGGCAAGTAGGGTGGTACCGCGAACGCCATCGCCCCTATGAGGCGATAGGCGTTTTTTGTTGCGCCGAAAACAGGGCACCGAACCCACGCTAGGAGGGACAAGATGGCCGACACCAAGTTTCTGCTCCCCGAGAGCGAGCTACCGACCCACTGGTACAACATCATGCCGGACATGGTCGCCACCGGTGGCCCGCCGCCTCCGCCCCTGCATCCCGGCACGCTGCAGCCCATCGGCCCGGACGACCTCGCGCCGCTGTTCCCGATGTCGCTGATCGCGCAGGAAGTCAGCCAGGACCGCTTCATCGAGATCCCTGAGCCGATTCGGGACGTCTACAAGCTCTGGAGGCCCTCGCCGCTATTCCGGGCGCATCGCCTGGAGAAAGCCCTGGGTACGCGCGCCCACATCTACTACAAGTACGAAGGCGTCTCGCCCGCCGGCTCCCACAAGCCCAACACGGCCGTCGCCCAGGCCTACTACAACAAGCTGGAAGGCACGAAGCGCCTGACGACCGAGACCGGCGCCGGCCAGTGGGGCAGCGCCCTCTCCCTCGCCTGCAACTACTTCGACATCGAGCTCAAGGTCTACATGGTCAAGGTGAGCTACGAGCAGAAGCCCTACCGCCGCGTCATGATGGAGACCTGGGGCGGCCACGTCATCCCCAGCCCCAGCACGGATACGGCTGCCGGCCGCGCTGTCCTGGAGCAAGACCCGAACTCGCCCGGCAGCCTCGGCATCGCCATCAGCGAGGCCGTCGAGGACGCCGCCTCGCGTGAGGATACGAAGTACTCGCTCGGCAGCGTGCTCAACCACGTCCTGATGCACCAGACCGTCATCGGCGAAGAGTCGATCAAGCAGATGGAGATGGCCGGCGAATACCCGGACGTCGTCGTCGGCTGCGCCGGCGGCGGCTCCAACTTCGGCGGCATCGCCTTCCCCTTCCTGCGCGAGCGCCTGATGAACGGCAAGCAGACTCGATTCCTCGCCGCCGAGCCGGAAGCCTGCCCCAGCCTCACGCGCGGCGAGTACGTCTACGACTTCGGCGACACGGCGGGCATCACCCCGCTCGTGAAGATGTACACGCTCGGACACACCTTCGTCCCGCCTGGCATCCACGCCGGCGGCCTGCGCTACCACGGCATGGCGCCCCTGATCTGCGAGCTGCACTCCCGCGGCCACATCGAGGCCCAGGCCTACCCCCAGACCCGGGTATTCGAGTCGGCGATTCAGTTCGCCCGCACCGAGGGCATCATCCCCGCACCGGAGAGCGCTCACGCCATCGCCGCCGCCATCGGCGAAGCCCAGGCCGCCGACGAAGCCGGTGAGGATCGCGTCATCCTCTTCAACCTCAGCGGCCACGGCGACTTCGACATGGCCGCCTACGACCAGTACCTCTCCGGCAAGCTCGAAGACTACGCCTACCCGGAGGAGCTGGTGCACGCCGCCATGGCCTTAGTACCGAAGGTACCCGCGTAATGCAGAGGTCAGAGTACAGAGTGCAAGCAGGAGCTGCCCTATGACCGCCGTCGCATCCCGACGCGTCCTCTCCGGCATCCAGCCGTCCGGCGAGATTCACCTTGGTAACTACCTGGGCGCCGTCAAGCAGTGGGTCGCAGGGCAGCAGGAGCGCACGAACTTCTTCTGCATCGTCGACATGCACGCTCTCACGGTGCCGCAGGACCCGGCGAAGCTCGTCGCTCAGACCCGCTCGCTGGCGGCGATGCTGCTCGCCTGCGGTATCGACCCCAAGCTGAGCACCCTGTTCGTGCAGAGTCACGTTGCCGCTCACGCGGAGGCCTGCTGGCTGCTCAACTGCATCACGCCGCTCGGCTGGCTGGAGCGGATGACCCAGTACAAAGACAAGGCCGCCAAGCAGGAGACGATCCTCACCGGCCTGCTCGACTACCCGGTGCTCATGGCGGCCGACATCCTGCTGTACGACGCCCACGAGGTGCCGGTAGGCGAGGACCAGAAGCAGCACGTCGAGCTGGCGCGCGACATCGCCCAGCGCTTCAACCACCTCTACGGCGAAACCTTCATCGTGCCGGAGCCGGTGATCCCGCCCGTCGGCGCCCGCGTCATGGGCCTCAACGACCCGGCCGCGAAGATGTCGAAGACGTACGCGCACATCCGCGGTCACGCTATTCGCATGCTGGACGAGCCGAAGGAGATCGAACGGGCGATCATGCGCGCCGTCACCGACTCCGGCGGCGAGATCCGCTTCTCGGCCGATCCGGAGAAGGCCGGTGTCAACAACCTGCTCGGCATCTACAAGGCCATCACCGGCAAGTCCGAGCAGGAGACGGAGCAGGACTTCGCCGATGCGCGTGGTTACGGCGACCTCAAGAAGCGTGTCGCCGAAGTCGTGCTCGCCGAAATCGGCGCCGATCCGGGAGCGCTACGACCAGCTCATCGAGGACCCGGCCGAGCTCGATCGCCTCCTGGCCATCGGTGCCGAGCAGGCGGCCAACCGCTCGGGGCCGAAAGTCGACGAGATTAAGCAGAAGATGGGACTCACCCTGCCGTCCGGCCGGTGAGAACCCAGAGCGTTAGTGGGAGCACAACAAGAGCGACGAGCAAAGAATCGTGATCCAGTCCTGCGACAGCCGTGGTTGCAGGACTCGATAATCAGGTTGGTAAACAAGGCCTCTCGTGGTGAGAGGCCCGCGATAGTCAGGAGAAACCATTGACGACCCAGACCTTCACGGAGACGCTCGACGAGATCATCGATGAGCGCAGTCTGCTCAAGCACCCCTTCTACCAGGCTTGGACGGCCGGCACCCTGCCGCTGGAGTCCCTGCAGGAGTACGCCAGGCAGTACTTCCACTTCGAGGCCGCCTTCCCGACGTTCCTGAGCGCCGTTCACGCCCGCATGGAGCCCGGCGAGGCCCGCAAGGCCGTCCTCCAGAACCTCTGGGACGAGGAGCACGGCGACCAGAACCACCTGGCCCTCTGGCTCCAGTTCTGCGAGTCGCTCGGCCTCGACGCCGATGAGGTGCGCGCCTCCGAGCCGAACGCGGAGACCACGGACCTGATCGACGGCTTCCGAGCCGCCTGCAGCGAAGCCAGCGTCGCCGAAGGCCTCGCCACGCTCTACGCGTACGAGTCCCAGGCGCCCGCCGTCGCCACCCAGAAGATCATCGGCCTGCAGAAGAACTACGCCTTCGTCGACGAGCGTGGCTACGAGTTCTTCAGCGTCCACCAGGACGTCGACGTCTACCACTCCCAGACGGAGCGCGACGCCGTTGCCGCCGCCGCAACCACCCCTGAGGCACGCCTCGGACTGGAGGAGGCGACTCGTTCGGCCGCCGACCGTCTTTGGCGCTTCCTCGACGGTGCCTACGAGGGCGACTGCTAGCCCGGCCCCACAAATGGCGGGAGTGCAGAGGGCGCCACGCCTCTGCCGGGGGGCACGGGGGGTGTCCCCCCGGCCTCCCCTCAAGACCCGGGCCGAGCAGCCCGATAGGGATGCGCAGCTGAGGGCACGGCTTTCCTCGGTTGGCACAAAGCCAGCTACTCTGGACGAAAGGAAAGTCGGATGAACCTCAAACCAACGCTAGAAGAAGCCAAGTCCCTTGCCGCCAACGGCAACTACTGCCCGCTGTATACGGAGGTACCTGCCGATCTCGAAACACCGGTTTCGGCTTACCTGAAAGTCGCGCGCGGCAGCTATAGCTACCTGCTCGAAAGCGTGGAGGGCGGCGAACGCCTCGCCCGCTACAGCTTCATCGGCACGGAGCCCTATCGCACCCTGCGCACGGAGGCGGACGGCGGCGACCCCCTCGTCACGGTCGAGGAGGAGCTGGCGCGGTTCAAGCCCGTCGAAGTGCCCGGCCTGCCCCGGTTCACGGGCGGCGCCGTCGGCTATCTCTCGTACGAGGTCGTGCGCTACTTCGAGGACCGCGTCCCGAAGGCGCGACAACGACGCCCTCCACATGCCTGAATCGATCTTCCTGTTCACGGACACCCTGCTCGTGTTCGACCACCTGCAGCACCGCATCAAGGTCGTCAGCCACTTCCGCCTCGACGGCGACATCGAGGCCGCCTACCGCCAGGCCCAATGGCGCATCGAGGAGCTCGTCAAGCGACTCGAGAAGCCGCTGGCGTCGCTGCCCTACCGCCCCGGCCCTGGCATCGACGCGCGGCAGACCGTGTCATCGAACATGACGCGGGAGCAGCACGCCGCCGCTGTGGACAAAGCGAAAGAGCACATCGTCGCCGGCGACATCATCCAGATCGTGCTCTCGCAGCGCTTCCAGCGTCCGACGGCGGCTCACCCCTTCGACGTGTACCGCGCCCTGCGCACGATCAACCCCTCGCCCTACATGTTCTACCTCGACCTCGGCGAGGCGCAGCTCGTGGGCACCTCGCCCGAGATGCTCGTGCGCGTCGAGGAGGGCAAGATCGACTACCACCCCATCGCCGGCACTCGGCCTCGTGGCGCCACACCCGACGAGGACAAGGCGCTGGAAGAGGAGCTCGTCGCCGACGAGAAGGAGATCGCCGAGCACGTCATGCTCCTCGACCTCGGGCGCAACGACGTCGGCCGCGTCAGCGAAGCCGGCTCCGTCGAGGTCCCGCAGGTCATGGACGTCGAGCGCTACTCGCACGTCATGCACCTCGTCTCGCACGTCACGGGCCGCCTGCGCAAGGGCATGAGCCCCTTCGATGCCCTGCGTGCCTGCTTCCCGGCCGGCACCGTCTCCGGCGCACCCAAGATCCGCGCCATGGAGCTCATCGCCGAGCTCGAAGAGGACCAGCGCGGCCCCTACTCCGGCTGCGTCGGCTACTTCGACCTCTCCGGCAACCTCGACACGGCGATCACGATCCGCACCATCCTCATGAAGGACGGCGTCGCCCACGTCCAGTCCGGCGGCGGCATCGTCTACGACTCCGACCCTGCCACCGAGTACACGGAGACGGAGAACAAGGCCCGTGCCCTCATCCGCGCCATCGAGCAGGCCGAAGCCGATTCGGCGTCGCGGCCCGCGGGAAGCCTGGGGTACTGAGGATGAACGAGAACAACGAAATCGTCATCGAGGAAGTCACTGCATCCCCGACAAACCTGGCACGAGCTCGATTCACTCTGTCCTCGCGCTGCATCGAGTACCACCGCGCCTGGGACTCACGGCAGCTTGCGGGATGACTGGGCGGCAATGCGGGATTCATGACTTCGTCCAACCGGGGCCGTCACCTTATCCTCCTCGCAACGGCTCGGGCGACCGCCGTTGGCTTATCTAGCGGTGCTCAGATTCGCGTGATTTCGGCATCTTCCGATGAAGCCGTAGGCCTCATCAGCAACGCCTTTGTTGCGCACGAGCAGCGCAGGCAAGGCATCGGCACGCGCTCGCTTGAACGATTCGAGCATGGTGCCAGAGCAGGCGGCGACGATCATTCGACCTGATGTCGCTGACGGGAAACCGGCCTGGTCTGAGCTTCTGGCCGAAGTCCGGCTTCTCAGCCGTGCCATCGCATGATGCGAAAGCCCCTGGAGGTGTCGCAATGACCAACGAGCATACCGTCCTCGTCTGGCTCCTCATCGAGGACAATGACTCCGTGCTCCTGGCGCGGCACAAGGACGGCGAGCCCCCGTTTGCCGGCGGCTGGACCCTGCCCGGCGACGTACTGCCCCGCGGCAAGTCGCCGGACGACCTCATCGCCGAGTTCGCCAAGGACCAGCTCGATATCCAGGTCATGGGCAGCGAGCCGTTCCAGACCCTGCACATCGATGACGGCGATAAGACCTACGCCGTCGCCATCCACCGCGTCGGCTACGAGGGCCACCCGCGCTTCCGCGAGAGCGGCCCCTTCGCCGAAGTCGGCTGGGCCGCCCGAGGCGACCTCACGGACGCCACAACCTACCCCCACCTCGCGGAGCTCGCCGGCTACATCACCGGGACCTGTGATGCGCACACAAGCAACGACGCGACTGTCGTCTGAGAAGCAGACGCAGCGCCTCGCCCCTCGCCCTTCGACAAGCTCGGGCGAACGGATGATGGAGCCGTCGTCGACATCCTCCTCCCAGATAATCCTCCGAACAGTGGTGGTGCACGGAAGCCCTCAGCGGTCCGGATCGCCTCGTCGTCTCGATAGCTCCGCGAACCCCGCTTCGCGAAGCGAAACCAGGGTAGCGGGGGCGGAGCCCTGCGCGGGGGGCCATGGGGGGTGTCCCCCATCCCCAATTAATTACGTCCCGCGGAGCAGCGCGACAGCGATGTGCAGCGCTCAGCACCCCGAATTCCAACGATGAGCACTCATCCGCCATCGTCAAAAGGAAAGCAGCATGCTCCTTCTAATCGATAACTACGACAGCTTCACCTACAACCTCTACCAGTACCTTTGCGAGCTCGGCGCCGAAGTCGAGGTCTTTCGCAACGACAAGATCGGTATCGAGGACATCGACTCCATGGCGCCGGAGCGCATCGTGATCTCGCCCGGCCCGGGCAACCCCGATGACGCCGGTATCAGCGTCGACGTGATCAAGCGCTTCGCCGGCCAGGTGCCGCTACTCGGCGTCTGCCTGGGCCACCAGTGCATCGGCCAGGCCTTCGGGGCGGTCGTTGCCGGCGCCGGCGAGATCAAGCACGGCAAGATGTCCAAGGTCACCCACGACAACAAGGGCGTCTTCGCCGGCCTGCCCCAGCCCTTCGAAGCCGTGCGCTACCACTCCCTCGCCATCGTGCCGGAGACCCTCCCGGACGTGCTCGAAGTCACGGCGCGCTCCGAGTCCGGCGTGATCATGGGCATCCGCCACAAGACCCTGACCATTGAAGGCGTCCAGTTCCACCCGGAATCGATCCTGACGAAGCCGGGCAAGCAGCTACTGGACAACTTTCTGAAAATGACATAGCGATATAGGTATGTCACTATGTCACCCGGAGGCAGGATGATGGCAAAGCTCTTGGTTTATCTCGATGAGGACTTCCACGGCGACCTGAAGGAACTCGCGCACCGGAAGAAAACGACGATGGCGGCCCTCGTGCGATACGCCCTGGACAAGACCTTCGAGGACGAACTCGATGCGATCGCTGGCGAACGAAGCCTGGAGGAGTACTTGCAGGCCCCCGATTCCGCCACATCGCTTGATGAGTATTTGAAGGAGCGGGGTATTGTCTTACCAGGTCGATCTGACAAGGCGGGCAAAAAGAACGCTCAGACGCGTACCCGCAAGGCAAGTTGAGAGGATCTTGGCATCGATCTGGGACCTTGGCGATGAGCCATTCCCGAGCGGCTCGCTCAAGGTGACAGGCGCGGTGCCACCCCTGTGGAGAATACGGGTAGGTGACTACCGCATTATCTACTCCGTCTCTACAGACCGATCGCTCGTGATAGTCGAAGAAATAGCCCGACGATCGGAGCAGACATATGAAAGGCTGCCGTAGATGATTCGCGAAGCCATATCCGCCATCGTCGCCGGACGCGACCTCACCGAAGACGAAGCCACCCAGTGCATGCAGGAGCTCATGTCCGAGGAGGCGACGCCTTCGCAGGCCGCGGCGCTGCTCGTGGCCCTGCGCATGAAGGGCGAGACCGTCGATGAGATCACCGGCATGGTGCGCGTCATGCGCGAGAAGGCCCTGCACGTCGACGTCGGCGCCAACGTTCTCGATGTCGTGGGTACCGGCGGCGGCTTCGACCCCTTCAACATCTCCACGGGTGCCGCGCTCGCGTGTGCCGGCGCCGGCGTGCGCGTCGTGAAGCACGGCAATCGCGGCTTTACGTCGACTTCAGGCGCGGCAGACGTGCTCGAAGTGCTGGGCGCCAAGATCGACCTCACGCCCGAGCAGGCCCAAAAGGTCATCGAAGAGACCGGCTTCGGCTTCCTCTTCGCTCAGTCCATGCACCCCGCGATGCGCTTCGTCGGCCCAACGCGGCGTGAGATCGGCATCCGAACGATCTTCAACTCGCTTGGGCCGCTGACTAACCCGGCACGTGCCCGCTACCAGCTCATCGGTGTCAGCACCATGGAGATGGCCGACAAGCTTGCACAGGTCCTGCGCCGGCTCGGGACCGGAAGAGTCCTCCTCGTGCATAGCGACGACGGCCTGGACGAAGTCTCCCTCGGCGCCCCCACGACTGTGCACGAGGTCATCGGCAACGACGTCAACACCTACTCGATCACGCCCGACAGCCTCGGCCTACCGACGATCCCGCTGGCCGACGTGAAGACCGGCACCAAGGAAGAAAACGCCGCCCGCATGCGCGCCCTCCTCGACGGCAAGCAGTCGCCCGACCGCGACTACGTGCTCGCCAATGCCGGCGTCGCCCTCTACGCCGCCGAGCACACCCACGACATCAAGACCGGCATCGAGCAGGCCCGCATCTCCATCGATAGCGGCTCTGCCAAACGCCGGCTCGAGGCCTACGTCGCGGCGACAAACAGCTTCGGCGGATAATAAGCCCGAGAGCAGGAACGACATGCAGAGCATCAAAGGCGTAACCGAAACCGGCAGCATCCTTGACCGCATCGTCGCGGACCTCGTAGCCGTGCGAGAGGCCGCCATGCGCTCGGAACCCGAGTCCGTGCTGCGAGCCGCCATCGCCGAGTTCGACGCCCAATGGCGCCTCAGCGACGCCATCGCCACGCCGCGCGGCCACGCACCTGCTTCCGCCGCCGTCCAGGTCATCGCCGAGGTCAAGAAGGCCTCGCCCAGCAAGGGTGTCCTCGCCGAGACCATCGACCCCGTTGCTATCGCCCGCGCCTACGCGACCGGTGGCGCAGCCGGCATCTCGGTCGTCACAGAGCCCAACTACTTCCAGGGCAACATCGCCTGGCTGCGAGACGTGCGCCGGACGCTCTCGAAGGAGCTGCCGGACGCCCGGCCCTCCCTCCTGCGCAAGGACTTCGTCGTCCACCCCTACGAGCTCCTGCAGGCCCGCGCTTACGGCGCCGACAACGTCCTGTTCATCGTCGCCATGCTGGAGCTAGACCTCCTGCGAGACCTCCTCGCCCAGGCCCGAGAACTCGGACTCGACGCGCTCGTCGAAGTGCACACCGAAGCCGAGGCGGAGCAGGCGATCGCGGCCGGCGCCTGGCTCTTCGGCATCAACAACCGCGACCTCCACACCTTCAACGTCGACCTCGCCACCACCGAGCGCATTCGCCCCCTCCTGCCCGCCCGACGCCGTCGTCATAGGCGAGAGCGGCGTCCACACCCGTGCCGACGTCGAGCGCCTGCAGCGTGCCGGCGTGCGCGCCATCCTCGTCGGCGAAGCCTTCATGACCGCCCCGGACGTCGCCGCCAAGATGGCGGAACTGCGCGTATGAACCGCTTCCTCCTCCAGATGCACGGCGAGTCCGGTGCCGGAAAGAGCACGCTGGCACGCGCCGTCGGAGCTGCCACCGGCGCCGTCGTCCTCGACAAGGACCGCATCAAGGGACCGCTGGTCGCCGGCGGGCTCGAGGACGTGCAGGCAGGTGGGCTGGCCTACGACATCTTCTTCCTGCTCGCCCAGTCGCTACTCGATCAAGGCCACAGCCTCGTGCTCGATTGCCCCGTGTACTGGCCTCGCATCGCAGAGCAGGGCCGCGCCCTCGCCTCGGAGGCAGGCATTCCCTACTACATCGTCGAGTGCCACTGCGGCGACGAAGACGAGCAGGAGCGCCGCCTCACTTCGAGGCCACGGTTCCAGTCGCAGCCGGACTCACGCGCCTCGCTGGCCGTCGCCCTCAGCCGCCCCGGCGTCACCAGGTCGCTGCAGGAGCCGCATCTGACCGTCGACACGACACAGCCCATCGAAGCCTGCCTGGAGCAGACAGTGCGGTACCTCGGCCATGACGCGAGTTAAGATCTGCGGCGTCCGAAGCGTCGATGTCGCGCTCGCAGCCGCGGAGGCGGGCGCCGACTTCATCGGCCTCATGTTCGCGCCCAGTAGCCGGCGACGCGTCGAGTTGGAGGACGCCTCCGAGATTGTGCGCGCCCTGGGGACACCCCTCGCCGCACGCGAGATGCGCACACCGCCCGCCGTCTTTCGCACCGCGGAGCAGGACCTCACGGCCTGGTTCGAGCACGGCAGCGAGGCCCTCGACCGCCTGCTGGAGCGCAAGCGTCCCCTCACGGTCGGCGTCTTCGCCGGCAACGACCCCGACGAGATCAACGAGATCGTCGACGAGTGCGGCATCGACCTCATCCAGCTCTCCGGCGACGAGCCTTGGGGCAATTGCCTGCTCGCCAACCGCCAGGTGATCAAGGCCGTCCACGTCGGCGAGGAGGACGATGCCGACTCGACCTTCGCCCGCATGCAGGCCGGCAGCGCCATGGCCGTCCTCCTGGACCACGCCGACCCCAAGGCCTTCGGCGGCACCGGCCAGTCCCTGGACTGGCGCCTCGCCGCCGAAATCGCCGCCGCCATGCCCGTCTGGCTCGCCGGCGGCCTAACCCCCGAGAACGTCGCCGAAGCCATCGAGCTCGTGCACCCCTGGGCCGTCGACGTCTCCAGCGGCGTCGAAACCGACGGCGCCAAAGACATCGCGAAGATCCGCGCCTTCATCGCCGCCGCGAAAGGCGCGACGACGTGAACGGTGGCGCGCCCGCGAGCGAAGCAAGCGCCGCGATATCGCGTCGGAACCCGCGAGCGAAGCAAGCGCCAGATGTAGGGACGAAGCTTCAGCTCCGTCCGCTCGACCGCCCCGTCCGTCTCAACGAGGCCCCGCCTTAACAGACGTTTGACTACCGAGGGCAACTACGCCTACCACGTCGTCGTAGTCACCAACGAATGCGCGAGCCGCGTTTTCGAAGACCAGGCTCGGAAGGCAGTTCGAGCGCGCCTTCTACGATGCTCGAAGTGCAATGGCCTTCACTTCTCTTTGCTCGCCTACTGCCTCATGCCGGATCATCTCCATCTTCTGCCCGAAGGGAACCGACCGATTCCGCTCACCTCGCTCAGCTTCGTCCAGCGCTTCAAGCAGGTCACGGGCTTCCACTTCAAGACGACCTCAGGCGACAGACCGTGGCAGCAGAGCTTCTTCGATCGCGTCCTGCGCGAGAATGAGGAGCCATCTGCCGTGGCCGCCGAGTACGTCTTCTGACAATCCCGTGGAAGACGGACTGTGTGCAAGCAGTCCGGGACTACCCGCTCTCGGGGCGGCGAACGCTTCCCGTCGCCCTGCAGCCGGACGGAGCTGAAGCTTCGTCCCTACATCTGGACTCGTAAACTCGTCCTTGGAACGACTACGCGGGTCGAAACGGAGAACAACAATGGACAACCTGCCTGACGAACACGGGCGTTTCGGCGATTTCGGCGGCATCTACGTCCCCGAGACCCTCATGACCGCCATCGAGGAGCTCGACGCCGCCTACGAGGCCGCCAAGGCCGACCCGGCCTTCGCCGAAGAGATGGCGGACATGCTGCGCGACTTCGCCGGCCGGCCGACGCCGCTCTACTTCGCCGCCAACCTCACGAAGCAGCTCGGCGGCGCCAAGGTCTACCTCAAGCGAGAGGACCTCGCCCACACCGGCGCCCACAAGATCAACAACGCCGTCGGCCAGGGCCTGCTCACGAAGCGCCTCGGCAAGCCGCGCGTCATCGCCGAGACCGGCGCCGGCCAGCACGGCGTCGCCACCGCCACGATCTGCGCCCACCTCGGCCTCGAGTGCGTCGTCTACATGGGCGAGGTCGACATGGCGCGGCAGGCGCCCAACGTCTTCCGCATGCGCCTGCTCGGCGCCGAGGTGCGCGGCGTCTCCTCCGGCTCCCGCACCCTCAAGGACGCGATCAACGAGGCCATGCGCGACTGGGTCACCAACGTCGCGACCACCCACTACCTCATCGGCAGCGTCATGGGCCCGCACCCCTTCCCGGCCATGGTGCGCGACTTCCAGTCCGTCATCGGCCGCGAAGCCCGGGCCCAGATGCTGGAGCGCGAAGGCCGCCTGCCGGACTACGCCATCGCCTGCGTCGGCGGCGGCTCCAACGCCATCGGCCTGTTCCACGAGTTCCTCGACGACGCCGTCCGTGCGCCTGATCGGCGTCGAGGCGGCCGGGCGCGGCATCGCCACCGGCGAGCACTCCGCCACGCTCAGCGCCGGCCGGCCCGGCGTGCTGCACGGCTCCTACTCCTACCTGCTGCAGGACGAGAACGGCCAGATCCAGGAGGCCCACTCGATCTCCGCCGGCCTCGACTACCCCGGCGTCGGCCCGGAGCACTCCTTCCTCAAGGCCAGCGAGCGCGCCGTCTACGAGTCGATTACCGACGACGAGGCCCTCGAAGCCTTCGAGACCCTCTGCCACACCGAGGGCATCATCCCCGCCCTCGAGTCCTCCCACGCCGTCGCCCACGCCATGAAGCTCGCGCCTCAGTTGCGCCCCGACGAGATCGTCCTGATCAACCTCTCCGGCCGCGGCGACAAGGACCTCGAAACCGTGGGCAAAGCGCTGGAGGAACGCGCAGCAGCGATCCTAGTCTCCGCCGCAAGACGCTCCCGCCGGCAGGGGTCGACGAAGTCCACAGGCCGTCTGCTTACATGGGGCCATGGACACCGAACAACTCGTAGACCTGGAGCAGAAGGGCTGGCAGGCCCTCTGCGGCGATAGCGGCGCCGAGTTCTACGACGCCTTCATGGCCGACGAGGCGATGATGGCCCTGCCCATCGGCATACTGGACCGCGACGCCTGCATCGAGGCCATCGCCGCCGCGCCACCCTGGTCAGCCTTCGAGCTATCAGACGTGAGCGTCGTTGTCCTCAGCGACGACAGCGCCATGGTCGTTTACACCGGCGCCGCCCAGCGCGAAGGCCAGCCCGAGTATCGAGCTATCATGAGCACCACCTACGTCCTCCGCGAGGACGAGTGGCTCATCGCCTACCACCAGCAAACGCCCCTGCTGGCCGCCGGCCAGGATGGCACCCCCTAGCGTAAGAGGAAAACATGACACCCCAGCCTCAGTGGACAATGGAGGAGTTCGCCCTCCTCCTCGCCTCTTCCGAAATCGACGCCGACGAGCTCGCCCGCACCGACTTGCAGAGCCGCTCCGGAGGCGCCATCACCGTCGTCAGACAAGGCGTCAAGCTCCACGCCGACGGCCAGGATACCCACGGCATCCTCTCCGAGATGATGGTCGAGTTCCTGGAAAGGCGCCCTCACCTCGCAACCTGGGGCACCAACGAGCTGCGCTAGCCGCGTCCGCCGAGCGTCACTCGCAAGTCGGCGGAAGAGGCCGACCGCTCGGAACGCGTCTGCCCTTTGCCCTTTGCCCTTTGCCCTTTGCCCTTGACAGCGTCGCGCGCGGCGATCCGCCCCCGAAACGCCCTGCCCCCAGACGAAGCAACAGCCGCAGGCACGATCAAAAGAAGCGCCTGGCCCGGGAGACGACCGTCGTCGCCAGCTAGCTAACTAAGACGATGCAAAAGCCGACCCTTCGAGTGAAGGAGCGACTAGCTAACCGTCCTCTTACGCCGAAGCCTCTTCTGCCTGCTTCTCGCGCTTGAGGAAAACGTAGCTCGATTCCGACCGAACCAGAGGATGAATGCCGGTGAGCTCCCAGCCTTCATTGCCCAGCGTATCCAGATAGCGCTTCATGAACGCCGTCCGATTTTCGCCGCTCTGACGGACGAACTCCACACCCTCGCTGGATATACGACCGCGAGGGTCTACGTAAACGACTCGATATTCCCATTGAATGGCCATTTGTTGCCTCCTGAGGCGACAAACCGGCCGTTCCCGAGCCAGACGTAAATTCAGCTTAGCATTTCCGGCAATCTGTAACGGGTCTGCGACACGGTCGGCCGCGTGCCTCGTCGATAATGAGGCATGGCTAGCAAACCAACGACATGCGGCACGGGAACCAAACCGGCTCCGAGGTCGTCTGAGAGATGACAACAGAATCCGGAGGAAAACCCATGAAGCCTGCCCTTCTCATCGGCGCTGCCATCCTCGCAGTGATCGGTGTCGCCGCGATTGCCTTCGCGGCCACCGGCGGCGGCGATGACGATAGCGCCATTGCCCCAACCGCCACGGCCACCCGGCCGCCGACCGCAACCGCGACGCCGCCCATCGAAAACCCGCCGCTCCCGACGGCGCCTGGCGACGAGTTCGCCCATCCCCGTCGAACCTGACGGAGGCATCGGCGACGGCGGTTCACCCATCCCGGTCGAGCCCGACGGCGGCATCGGCGACACGCCCGTGACCAACGAGCCCGAGCCGACCGTCGGTCCCGGCACGCCGATCCCGTCCGAGCCCATCTTCACCGTGACGCCCGCGCCGGCCCTGCCGGTACTCCCCGCCGGGCGCCACGCCGAGCAGGCCCCGATCGATCAGGTCGACATCAACATCGCCGAGTCGTTCCCGCCGCAGTACTTCGTGCACGTCCTCGCCGGCCTGCCCAGCGGCTGCGCGGAGCAGTACACGAACTCTTTCACGCGCGACGGCAACATGATCAACGTCGAGGTCCTGAACTCCTACCCGGACGGCAACCCGATCTGCACGGCGATCTACGGCCAATACGAGGTCAACATCGCCCTCGGCAGCGACTTCGTCTCCGGCCAGACCTACCAGGTCATCGTCAACGACGGCGAAGGCACAACGGAATTCACCGCCCAGTAGCCGAGAGCTACGCAGACTCGAAGGCCCTTCCGTACGCGGAAGGGCCTTCTCTTTGCTCTCAGGACAGCCGGGCCTTCGATGCCGCAAGCAGCCGCTGCACAGGCCGTCGCAGCACCAGATAGGCGAGGCCGAGCGGCACCAGCCAAAACGCCGCCACCAGCACGACCATGCCCACATTCAGGACGGCATGCGCTACCGTCACCGAGCCCTCCGCCGCGTCGACGAATACCCGCAGCGGGCTCGGCAGCCCCGATGAGGACTCGACACCCACGGCCGGCAGCGACATCGTCACGGCGACCGTCGCGAAGTCGCTCTGGTCCCCGAGGAGGTTGATTCGCCCCTGCACCTGCTCGATCTCGCCCCGCACTTCATCGAGCCGCGCGGTAACGTTGAGCACGTCCTCGATGCTGCCGGAGCGGTCGAGCAGCTCCTGGTACTGTGCCTCGCTGCGCTGCAGGTTGGTCAGCCGGCTCTGGAGGTCGGTGTACTCCGCCGTAACCTCGCTCGTCGTCGTCTCTTCACGCGTCACGGTCCTGGCCGACTCGCGCAGGGCCGCCAGCAGCGCATCGTGCTGCTCGGAGGGCACCCGCAGTCGCACGAACGCGAACGGCGTCTCGTCATCCCTATCCGTGCCGTCCGCCTGCGAGATGCGTCCCTCAGCCACGAACCCGCCGAGGCCACGCACGATATCGCCGGTTGTCTGGTAGGCCGCCCGCAGGTCGTCGACTTCCAGCCCGATCTCGCTGGTCACGACCAGCCGCGCCGCGGAAGCATCGACGTTCGACGCCGATGGCGCCGCGTCGACGCCCGCGGAGGAGTCGCCGAGGGACCCGACGCTGCCTATCGAGGCCGCACTGCCGCCGTTGGAGTCGTCGTTACTACTGCTGGAGCCGCAAGCTATCGCCAGCCCGGCGAGGAGCGCCAGGCCCATGAGCAAGGGTTTCATTCCGGTACCTCCGGTGTGACTTCGGTTAGACCGTACCCTCACCACGCTGCAGCATCGTGATGCTTAGTAAACGCTCACAACGACCCGTTTGGATTCGTCCCGTCTCATGCGCAAGACTCGTGTGCATCCAGCCACCCGACAACTCGGTCGCGCACAAGGCAGGCTCTCGGGGCGAGGTTTCGGAGGCGCTTTAGCTCGCGACTATCCAGCCATGACGTAGAAGCGCAGATTGGAGTCCACGAGCGCATCGGTGACAATGTTGCCGGCGCGCTCGATGATATCGAAGGTGTTCTCCAGCGGCTCCGCCGGATAGCAGTAAACATAGGTCTCCCGTTCGTCCAGCGGCTCCACTTCGAAACGCATCCCAGGATACTTCTTCAGGAGATGCTTCTCGATGCGCTCGACATAGTAATCTCGGGACTTGGTCGCGGTTGTCATCGGTCGGTCCTCAGGACTATACGGATAAGGCGCTCAGCCTTATCAATTGCACTTCTGGCTTCACGCATGTTCGCGGTTCTTACCCCGTAGTCGCCCTTTATTCTTAGTATAGCCAGCTCCGGAAGAACCGCTCTCAGACCTGACGGAAACAACTTCCGTCTGTGGATCAGGTCACCAGCGAGCAAGGCCTGTACCTCATCGTGATCCCATTTCCTGCTGGTGTGGCCGGCCCGGATCAACGCCACGATCGCAGCGTTGTAAGCGCCGTAGTAAGCACGATTCGCTGCGTTGTTATAGCGGCCGTTCGCGAGCTCGCTCTGTGCGCCAGCCAGGCACTCGAGCGCTTTCGATCGGAACGGCTCAACTTCCTCGTTCACGCACAGAGCATACATCTCAATTCGATCAGATCGAACTAGCTCGCCCCCAAACACTTGTGCCCAACGTCACAAGGGGCGTAGGGTGATCGCGGAATCGAGGGGACTATGGCGTTCCTCGTCCGCTGGCTGCACGTCACGTCCGTCGCCTTCATCTTCGGAGGCGCCCTGCTCATCTTCGTTCTCCTGCACTTCGTCTCCGGCAACCGCGACACCTCCGCGCGGCGCGTGCTCTTCGACCTCATGCGCGTCTTCGAGTGGGGATCCTGGGCATCGCTCGGACTCGTCATCGCCACGGGCGTCGGCAACCTCGGTCACTTCGGCGAGAGCCTGCCGGAGCCTCGCAGCGACTGGGGCCGTCAGCTCACACTCAAGCTCGGGCTCGTGCTGGTGTTCCTGATCTTCTCAGCTGTGCGCACGCTCTCCGTCGCGACTGCCGCGAGCCAACCGCCGGAGACGGCCCCGAAGACGCAGCGCACCCTCGGCACCCTGTACGGCATCACGGCGGCCTCCGTCGGCACGATCGTCGCCGTGGCGATAGCGCTGGCCCACTTCTAGGAGCCTGCGATGAACGACGACGACCGGCTCCTCGCTCTCGCCCTCGGCACCTTCCACGCCGTGACGATCACACTCCTGCTCGTCGTCATCGGCTACCTCACGACGGACCTCGGCCACACCCTCGCGAGCTTCGACACGATCATTGGCCTCGGCGTCTTCGCCGCGCTCTGGGCGACCTCCGTGTACTGCACGCATCGAGGCCTGCGGGAGGCAGGTCTGGCAACGGGACAGCCGGCGCCGGCCGATACAGTCCTGGGCAAAGGCCTGACCTGGGGCGCCTGGAACGGCATGCTCTTCTTCTGGACCCTCCTGGATGTGGGCTTCCTCGTCCTGCTCTACCGAGCGGTGGCCGACGAGGGCTTCAACTATGTCTTCGCCGTCTTCATATTCGCCATCGCCGCCTTCGCCGTAGGTTCGATCCTCGCTGCCGGCATCGGCGGAGCAGTCGGCATCCTCCTCGCCGCCATCGATTTCCAGCTCCTGCGGGCGGCCCGCACGCTAGTCGCCGTCAACGACAGCCGTCCCTGATTCGCGTCTCGTCGCCCAGCCTGCCGCTTCCGCCGCATCCCCGCTATGCTCTATCAGGCGCTTCGAGGTCGAGGCGCCTCAACGTCGTCGCCAAGGGCGGGCCAGCCGCGCGCCCGATGATCCAAGGGAGCCTCTCATGACATTCGAAGCCAGGGACGTTATCACTCGCCTCCAGCCCGATTCGCAGGGCATGAACATCCAGCTCGGCAACGAGAAGACGGCCCGCTTCGGCGGCCAACTGGAGCCCCGGCCCCTGGACCGCTACTTCCAGCTCAAGCTCGATCACCCCAACTACAACACGCTCTTCCAGGTCGCCATGCACGCCGCCTTCCTCGAACGCCGCATCGTTATCCGCACCAAGGAAGACATCGACCCCGCCAAGGTCGCCGAGATCGACTACCTCTACGTCGAGTTCGAGGACGAATAGCGCCGCACACGACAAAGGGCCCGCCCCAAATCGGGACGGGCCCTTGTTAGCGCTTGCGACGGCGCTGCTTACGCCTCGACGCCAGCAGCGACCGGCTCCGAAACGTTCTCGACGCTCGAAGCTGTACTCGCCGTTGACGTAGTCCACCGTGACGTGGTCGCCCTCGTCGAACTCGCCGCCGAGGATGCGCCTCGACAGCGGGTTCTCGACCCGCCGCTCGACGGTGCGGCGCAGCGGCCGGGCGCCGTAGACGCGGTCGTAGCCCTCCTCCACCAGCGCCTCCTTCGCCGCGTCGCGTCAGCGTCAGAGTGACGCCGCCGCTCGGCCAGCCGCTCGGGGACCTCTCGCAGCATGATGTCGACGATCGGCCGCAGCTCCTTCTCGGTCAGCGGCTCGAAGATCGATCACCTCGTCGATGCGGTTGAGGAACTCGGGCCGGAAGAAGCCCTGCAGCGCCCGCTCGACGTTCTTCGACGCAGCTGCTGGCGCTCCGCGTCCGTCTTCGACCGCTCCGTCGCGGAGAAGCCGAACGGCGTCCGCGTGTCCTGAGCCGAGCCCAGGTTGCTGGTCATGATCATCGACCGTGTTGCGGAAGTCCACGGTGCGGCCGTGGCCGTCCGTCAGGCGGCCGTCCTCCATGACCTGCAGCAGGACGTTGAGCACCTCCGGGTGCGCCTTCTCGATCTCGTCGAACAGGACGACGCTGTAGGGCCGGCGCCGCACCTGCTCCGTCAGCCCGCCGGCCTCGTCATAGCCGACGTAGCCGGGAGGCGCACCGATCAGGCGCGACACCGTGTGGCGCTCGCCGTACTCCGACATGTCGACGCGGATCATCGCGTCCTCGTCGTCGAACAGGTACTCCGCCAGCGCCCGCGCCGTCTCCGTCTTACCGGTACCCGTGGGGCCCAGGAAGATGAAGCTGCCGATCGGCCGCTTCGGGTCCTTCAGGCCGGCGCGGGCGCGCCGGATGGCGTCCGACAGCGCCGTGATCGCCATGTCCTGGCCGATGACGCGGTCGTGCAGGCGCTCCTCCATCTGCAGCAGCTTCTCGGACTCGCCCTCCATCATGCGGGTCACCGGGATGCCGGTCATCGACGCCACCAGCGCGGCGATGTCGTCCGGCGTGACCTCCATGCTGCCGTGGTGGTCGGTGCCCTCCCACTCGGCCTTCTTGGCTTCGTACTCGCCCTTGAACTGCAGCACCTGCTGCTCGCATGTTCGCCGCGGCTTCGAAGTCCTGGCGGCCCGGCCGCCGCCTCGATCTGGCTGTTCATCTCGTCCAGGCGCTGCTTGAACTCGCGCAGCTCCGGCGTCATCGACTGCGCGTCGATCACGTGCTTGGACGAGGCCTCGTCGATCAGGTCGATCGCCTTGTCGGGCAGGAAGCGCTCCGTGATGTAGCGGTCCGGACAGCCGCGCCGCCGCCTCCAGCGCCTCGTCCGTGATCTTCACCTTGTGGTGCGCCTCGTAGCGAGGTCGCAGCCCCTTCAGGATCTCGATCGTGTCCTCCACGCTCGGCTCGTCGACGTAGACCGGCGCGAAGCGGCGCTCCAGCGCCGTGTCACGCTCGATGTACTGGCGGTACTCGTCCAGCGTGGTGGCGCCGATCGCGTGCAGCTCGCCGCGGGCCAGCGCCGGCTTCATCATCGTCGAGGCGTCGATCGCGCCTTCGGCGCCGCCGGCGCCGACGACCTGGTGCAGCTCGTCGATGAACAGGATCACCTCGCCGGCCGACTCCTTGACCTCGCTCATGATCGCCTGCAGGCGTTCCTCGAACTCGCCGCGGAACTTCGAGCCGGCGACCAGCGCGCCCATGTCGAGCGCCAGCACGCGCTTGTCGCGCAGGTTGTCCGGCACGTCGTCCGCCACGATCTTCTGGGCCAGGCCCTCGACGATCGCGGTCTTGCCGACGCCGGCCTCACCGATGATCACCGGGTTGTTCTTCGTGCGCCGGTTCAGGATCTGCATCACCCGCTGCACCTCGACCTCGCGGCCGATCACCGGGTCGAGCTTGCCCTGGCGCGCCGCCTCCGTGAGGTCGATGGCGTACTTCTCCAGCGCCTGGTAGTGGCTCTCGGCGTCGCGGCGTCTGCACGCGGGCGCTGCCGCGCACCTCCTGCAGCGCGCGGTAGATGCGCTCCTTGTCGACCTGGTACTCGCGCAGGATGCGCGCCGATTCGCCCTCGCGCTCGTCGGCGATCGCGATCAGCAGGTGCTCGACGCCGACGAACTCGTCCTTCAGGCGCTCGGCCTCGGCGTTGGCGGCCTCCAGCATGCGCACGACGCGCGGCGTCGTGTAGATCTGCACCACGTCGTAGCCCAGCTTCGGCGCGCTGGCCCAGGTGCCGCGCCGCCCGCTCGATGCACGTCCTCGACGGGCACGTTGAGGCGCTGGAAGATCTGCGCGCGCCAGACCGTCCTTGTGCGAGAGCAAGGCCAGGAACACGTGCTCGACGTCCCACTGGGCGTGACGGTGCTGGCGCACCATCTCCTGTGACGCCTGCAGCACCTCCTGGGCCTGCTCCGTGAATCTGTCTTGTCTCATCATGTTGTTGTTCCCTTTGCGCCCGTCGCGCGTCTGTGTCCTTAGTCCGTTTGCGGTCGACCATTCCATTGCCCCCTGGCGGAATCCGGCCAGGATCGCATGCGTTCTTGATGACGAGTCCAGCGCCTTCAGAGCTTGCTAGAGATCCGTACCCTCGAACTCCGCTCTCGATTCAGGTACGATTCGCGTGAAGTCACCCGACTCGCTCGCAACTCGAGCTCAAGTGACAGGTGCCTCGCGAATACGCAGCTGCGTACAAGCGTGCACGCCTGCAGCGAGTTCTCCAATGCATCCGAGTCCTGTGGCAGCTGAACTTCATCAGTACAGCGAGCTCCAGTCGATACGACTATGGCTCATCGCCGAGAGTCGAAACTTGCTCGAACAGGCGCATGCCCGTGTGATCCAGTCCTTACGATCGGCACGATGAATCGCGTCCGCGATCAATAGTCGGCAGACAGCTCTGTGCTCCCGAGCACGCTCTCTCGCTCATGGCGTCGCATCGCCGAGCTTCGACGTCCAAGCGATGTCAGCCAGAATTCAGCAGATGCATCGAGCAGCTGCAGGAGCTCGGCCATCAGTCCTGCGAATCGGTGTCCTTCCAGATACTGCGCGAGACTGTGTGTCGGCCAGCACTCGTCTTGTCCATCATCGCTCACCCCTGCGTCCTCGGCGCCGGGAGCCGCGTGTCCCGATACCGCTGGAGCTCGCGGCGCAGCGCCTCGTTCTCCTCCTCCAGGGCCCGCAGCTTCTGGCCCATATCGATGATCACCTCTGCGCCCGCAAGGTTGACACCCAGCTCGTCGATAAGGCGTTGCACCTGTCTTACACGTTCGAGGTCCGCCCGCGAGTAGAGGCGAATGCGGCCCCGCGACCGCGACGGCACCAGGAGCCCCACGCGCTCGTAGTAGCGCAACGTCTGGGCGTGGACGCCCAGCATGCGCGCCGCCACGCTGATGATGTACGCGGGCTCCTCGTGGTCTTCGCTGAAGCCGCTGTTCTCACTCATCGCTTACAGCCCCGCTTCCCGTAGCTGCTCGAACAGCTGCCGCGTCGCCTCGTCCGGCTCCTTCGGCAGCTTCACCTTGACGCGCGCCAGCAGGTCGCCCTTCTTGTCCGCCTGGCCCAGCTTCGGCATGCCGAGGCCCT
This sequence comes from uncultured Chloroflexia bacterium, assembly GCA_963768705.1. Classification (GTDB taxonomy): domain Bacteria; phylum Chloroflexota; class Dehalococcoidia; order DSTF01; family WHTK01; genus WHTK01. The sequence goes on along the minus strand of CAVYJE010000024.1, from coordinate 69,463 downwards.
TGAGCCGGAAGGTCTGGCCGTTCTGCGTGCCCGCGGGCAGCCGCAGCGCCACCTTCCTCTCGATGCCCTGGACCTCGACCTCACCGCCGAGCACCGGCGTCGTCAGCGGCACCTCGACGTCCGTGTACAGGTCCTCGCCCTTGCGCTCGTAGCGCGGCGACGGCCTCACGCTGATCACCAGGAACAGGTCGCCCCGCAGGCCCGAGAAGCTGGCGTGGCCTTCGCCCGCCATGCGCACCCGAGAACCGTTGTCGACGCCCGCCGGGATCGTCACTTCCAGCCGGCGCGTATCGCCGTGGTCGCCTTCGGCCATGATCACGCGTGTCGTGCCCTTGAACGCCTCTTCCAGCGTCACCTCAACGGCGCGCTCCATCGGCCGGTGGCGGCTGCTCGGTGCGGCGGCCGCGACGACCGTTGCCGCCGCCGAAGATCCCACCGAAGATGTCGCTGATGTCGAAGTCGGCGCCGAGGTCCGGGCCCGCCGTCGTGTAGCGGAAGCCCGGGTTGGGGCCGCCGCGCTGCTTCTGCATGCGCTCGATCTCGTCGGCGTGCTCCCAGTTGTCGCCGTACTTGTCGTACTTGCGGCGCTTCTCGGGATCGGCGAGCACGTCATGAGCCGCGTTGATCTCCTTGAACAACGCTTCAGAGCTCTTGTCGCCGGGGTTGACGTCCGGGTGGTGCTTACGCGCCAGCTTGCGGTACGCGCTCTTGATCTCTTTATCAGCCGCGCTTCGATCAACCCCGAGGATGCTGTAGTAATCCTTGGCCATATCTAAAACACCTGTGTTAGCAGTACAGGCATAGTCTACCTTCCTGTTAACAACACGTCAACGTCCAGGTGAGAAAACTTGATAAATTTTTACTCAAGTCTATTGACAGGCTCCTTGGGCTTTTCTATCCTGATATCGAAGCAAGGGCACCAGCCCAGCAAATAACCACCAACTGCAGATGGAGGACCAAGAAATGACCAATGTGACTCGTTGGGACCCGTTTGCCGACCTGCGCGGCACGATGGATCGACTGTTCGACGAGGGCTTCTCGCGCCCCTGGCGCCTGATCCCCGCCGCGAACGCAGAGGGCTACGAAGCCACCTTCCCCGTCGAGGTATCCGAGACGGAGGGCGACCTCGAGATCAAGGCCTCGCTCCCGGGTGTAAAGCCTGAAGAGGTCGAGATCACCGTCGCGAACGACGTGCTCACGATCAAGGCGGAGCACAAGGACACGAGCGAGGAGAAGAAGCGCGACTACTACCGTCGCGAGATCCGCTACGGCAGCTTCCACCGCGCCATGACCCTCCCGGTCAGCGTCGACTCCGACAAGGCCGAGGCCAAGTTCGAGAACGGCGTGCTCTCCCTCAAGCTCCCCAAGGCTGAGGCGCTTCGCCCGAAGCAGATCAAAGTCGGCTCCGCCAGCTAAGAGTGCGCTGGCTCAACCTGGAAGCCCCGGTGCAGTTGCACCGGGGCTTTTTCATGAGATGTCATTTCGTCCAGTTGCGCCGCTCCTGCATAGGGTTACGCTGTTGGAACGATGCCACGTGAGAAGAAGGCCCAGCCACAACAATCGAAGGTTGAGGACGGAGTGCATGTCCCAACGCCCCGTGCGAGCGTGTTGCACAAACTGCGGGCATTTTCCGCACCAACGGTCCGCCAATGACTGCTGAAGAGATGCGACGGTTTGCAGAAGAAGCTATCGCCGAGGAAGCCATGAGGCGTGGTCGGCTACGCGAAGAGTAGCGCCCTACCCCTTCGACACCCCCATCTCCGCGTCGCGCTCCGCCCACGCTGCCTCCGAGAGCAGCTGCACGCCCGCCGCCACCAGCGACGCACCCCCGAGCACGACCGGGATCGGCGCCTCGCACGCCGCCTGCGTCAGCTCCCGCACCCAGGCGTCCTCGATGCCTTCCGGCGTCATGGCGTCCGAGAGGAAGCGGTCCGGCCGAGACGGCTTCAGCCCCATGTGCGCGAACAGCGGCCGCGTGTCGATGAAGGCGGCCTGGCCCAGCTCCGCCAGCTCCCGGAAGAAGCGCTCCATCCCCACCGCCTGCATGTGAAACGCCACCAGCGACCTCGCTTCGCCGTTGATGTCGCGCCCGGCCGCCTGCAAGCCGCGCTCCTCCGCGAACATGCGCACCCGGCACGCGGTCTCGGCTTCGAGATACTGCCACGTCGGCGTGCCCACGCGCCCCATCACCACCACCTCGGCGTCCCGGTCCGTGAACAGGGTCGAGGCGCGCTGCAGGCGGCTCGTGTCGATGCCGGCCGCCTCGATATAGCGCTGCAGGTTCGGGCCCGCCTTGCCGCTGTACGCCAGCATCGCCAGGTCGCCGGGCGTATCGATGTCGAACTGGTTCTCGATGCTGCGCTTGAGGGCTCGATTCTCCAGTCCCGCCTCGTCGCGCAACAGTCGCGGCAGGATGCGGTCGTTGTCCGGCAGCGCCACATGGCTCACGACCGAACCGGGCACGAAACCCAGCATGTCGGCCGAGAAGAAGTTGTTCGACACGACCGCCTTCTCCGCTTCGGCGACGCCCTTCGCCAACGCCGACAGCTCATCGCGCTTCACCAGCGGCAGCCCGGACCCGACGTAGACCGGGCGCTCCAGCTCGTAGCGCAGCACTACCTCGCTCAGGCGCCGCCCGAAGTGCCACGGCGTACCCGGCACGTCGACGTCCACGACCGTCCCCGCCGGCATGCGACCCTCAAGCGCCCGGGCCGAGGCCTCGTCGGCCACCAGGATCAGACGCTCGAACGCCCCCGAGGCCTCGGCCTCCTGCAGCGTGTCCAGCGCGCACTCTCGCAGCGCCTGCCCGAAGGCGTCTTCGATGGCGCTACCGCCCATGCCGCCGCAGAACAGCACCAGCACCGGCCCCGAGACCACTCAGTCCTCCCGGGCCAGCGTCAGCGCCGAGACGCTCGAAGCGCCTCGCGGCCAGGAGCACGGCGGCGCAGGCGTTCAGCGTCGCGCCCGTCGTCGCCACGTCGTCGATCAGCAGCACGCGCGCCCCGGAGACGTCCCGGCCCTTCGCAAGCCTGAACACGCCCTCGACGTTGCGGTGCCGCTCCTCGGCCGATGCGCTCGATGCCTGCGCGACGGAGTTACCGGTGCGTCGCAGCGCCTCCAGGACGGGCACGCCGTTGAGCTTCGACACCTCGTTCGCCATGAGCAGCGCCTGGTTGTAGCCGCGCGCCCGCTGTCGAGCCCCTGTCAGCGGCACCGGCACAATCACGTCCGCTTCGAGGCCGTGCTGCGTGTACGCGCCCGCCATCAGCCGCCCGATATCCGGCGCCAGGCTGCTCTGGCCGCTGAACTTGAAGGCGTGCACCACCTGCCTCACGCCGCGCTCGTAGCGAAACACGGCGCGCAGGTGCGCCAGCTGTCCCGGCTCCATCAGGCACGCGAGGCAGGCATCGCCTCGCAGCGGCAGCCAGCACCGGTCGCAGCGCGGGCCATCGGCGGCAGGGAGGGCCTCGATGCAGCGCTCGCACAGAAACACGCCGCCGGCGCCGCACAGCACGCATCGAGGCGGGTACAGCAGGTCGAGCGCCGCCTTGCCGAGTCGGCCGAAGCTGAGGTTCTGCATGCACGCGAGTATAGGCCGTTGCACACCGGATCGAAGCCGCGGGATTCATCCCGCGGTATGGCGCGCGGCTGCACACATCCTCCGAGTCACTGGTAACATCTAGGTATGAAGGTTGCCCTCCATCTCTTCGCCTCCGCCCGTGAGGCCGTCGGACAGCGAGAGGTCTGCATGGACCTCGAAGACGGCGCCACGGTCGATGACCTCAAGCGCCGCCTTGCCGTCGAATTCCCGCCCCTCGAGCCCATGCTCAAGACCATCGTTTTCGCCATCGACGACGAGTACGTGCCCTTCGAGCAGCACCTGCACGACGGCGCCGAGGTCTCCCTGATCCCGCCCGTCAGCGGCGGCGCTGACGACGAGGGCCTGTTCAAGGTCACCTACGACGTCATGAACCCGGACGACCTCGCGAAGCTGGTTCGTCGCGATGAAGCCGGCGCTATCACCCTCTTCTATGGCGATGTGCGCAACCACAGCGAGGGCCGCTCCGTCGACCGCCTCGAGTACGAGGCCCACGAATCGATGGCCCTGAAGAAGCTGCGAGAGGTCGCCGAGCTCACGAAGCAGCGCTTCCCCGAGGTCAGCGAGGTCGGCGCCTGGCACCGCATCGGCACCCTCGAGATCGGCGAGACCAGCCTGCTCGTCGCCGTCTCCTCACCCCACCGCAAAGACGCCTTCGAAGCCTGTCACTGGTGCGTGGACCGCATCAAGGAAGTTGTGCCGGTGTGGAAGAAGGAGCACTGGAGCGACGGCTCCGCCTGGGTGGAAGGCCACCCCGTAGAGACGCCCTAGTCCCCCAAGTCATCCTCTCGATTGCACTCACCGTACCTGCACCGCGAAGCGTAGTCGGGCAATCTCATACCCCAGAAGAATCTTTCATGTGTAATTAACCAGTCCGCAATTCCCCCAGGCGCAGCATCCCCCTACGATTCACCTAGCCAATAGCTTCCTTACGCCTGAACCCGGGAGATCGCCTCGTGAAGACCACACTTGCAGTAGCCGTCATGGCGCTCGTTGTCCTTGCCCTGTTTCTTCAGCGAGGCACCGGCGTCAGAAGCGCCGAAGGCCAATCGCCGGAGGACTGCATCGTCAATGCCGGCGCGCTCGCGGCAACCAATGCCAACGCCATAACGCCTCCCAACACCGGCAACGCCGGCATCCTGCCTCCATCGCCGTCCATCATCCTCACCCAGGTCGTCGACTGCACGGGCCCCACAGGTGCTACCGGGCCTTCGGGACCACGGGGCGCCCAGGGGCTCGACGGCGATGACGGCTCCGACGGCAGGGACGGTGCGCAGGGACCCGCTGGTCCCGCCGGCGAGGACGGCACTCGCGGCCCAACCGGTGCAACCGGCGAAAAGGGACCGGCTGGTGATCCCGGGCCGACTGGCGATACAGGCGCCATTGGTCCCACTGGCCCCACAGGTGCCGACGGCTACAGCACGCTGTTCGTCACCACCCCCATAAGTGTCGATGGCGCCTGCGGTGACGAGACCGGTCAGCACGTCGATTACGGCCTCGACAACGGCGATAGCGGTGGTACGCCCGGCGACGGCACACTCCAGGCCGGCGAGATCGACGACGGCTTCGACATCTGCAACGGCGCCGCAGGTCCGACCGGCGATGCCGGGCCGCAGGGCGAACCCGGCGCCGCAGCATGTCCGACCATCGAGCCCGACAGCGGCGTTGAGGCCTTCCAGAGCATCGGCCACGTCGACGGCGACGGCAGCACGAACGACCCTAACGAAGCCAAGAGCGACAGCCGGTGGTACTACGCGCTGGCCGGCCGGCACGACGGCACCCAGGTGCTGGCCGACAACGACCAGACCGTCTACGGGTACGAGGGATGCACCATCGCCCTCGACGCGATAGAGGTGAGCATCGATGGCCTGGCTAGCCCGCTCGCCACAACGACATTTGTCTTCACCCTCTTTATCAACGGCGTGGACACAGGCAAGACTTGCACCATTTACGCCGCGAATGCGCCATCCAACACGCCTTCAACCTCATGCATCATCTCTGGTCCCACTTACCTCCTCGACGGGAACACGGTTGCCATGGAGGTCTACCGAACCGACCTGGACGGTAGCGCGTCCAACGCCAAAAGGACGGCCTCGTGGACGGTGAAGGTCATCGGCGGCGATCTCCTCGGGCCGTAAACGCAGGAGCACTGCCCGGAGTATCGGCTCGACCAGGCTCTGGCGCCCGACCTCCGTAGCTTCCCTGCGTGCAGGGAAGCTACGGCACATCAAGACCGCGATCGGCCTACACCCGCGACGCTAGCTCGTGCGTCTTCAGCCCTGAGCCCGTCTGGAACAGCACGACGCTCTCGCCCGGGTCCAGCGTGCCGGCCGCCAGCAGCTTCTTGTACCCCGCGTACGTCGCGGCGCCCTCCGGCGCGGCGAAGATGCCTTCGAGTCGCGCCATCTCCGACATCGCCGCCAGGATCTCGTCGTCCGAGACGGCCACCGCGGTGCCGCCGCTCTCGCGCACCGCGTCCAGGATCAGGTAGTCGGCGATCGCGGCCGGCACGCGGATGCCCGGCGCGATCGTGTGGGCGTTCTCCCACGTCGGCGCGTGGCGCTCGCCCGCCTCGTACGCCTTGACGATGGGCGCGCAGCCCTCCGCCTGCACCGAAATCACCCTCGGGCGCTCCGGGCCGATCCAGCCCAGCGCCTCCAGCTCATCGAACGCCTTCCACATCCCGACGATGCCGGTGCCGCCGCCGGTGGGGTAGATCATCACGTCCGGCAGCTTCCACCCCAGCTGCTGCGCCATCTCCAGGCCCATCGTCTTCTTGCCCTCGGCCCGGTACGGCTCCCGCAGCGTCGACACGTCGAACCAGCCCTTGGCCGGCCCCTCTTCCCGCACGATGCGAGCGCAATCGTTGATCAGCCCGTCGACGAGCTGAAGGTGGGCGCCGTACACGTGACACTCGTTCTTCATCGCGTCCGGGGTGTCGGCGGGCATGAAGATCCACGCCTCGATGCCGGCCCGCGCCGCGTACGCCGACAGCGCTGACGCCGCGTTGCCCGCCGACGGGATCGCGATGCTCCTGACGCCCAGCTCCTTCGCCTTCGACACCGCCGCCGAGAGCCCGCGCGCCTTGAAGCTCCCCGTCGGGTTCATGCCCTCGTCCTTCACCCACACCTCGCGCGCGCCCGTCGTCGTCTCGATGCCGCCCGCGCGCAGCATCGGCGTGCCACCCTCGCCCAGCGACACCACGTTCGCCTCGTCCAGCACCGGCATGATCTCGAACCACCGCCACATCGACGGCGCCCGCGACATCACCGTCTCGCGCGACATCTCCCGCCGCGCCGCGTCGAGGTCGTAGCGCGCGAACAGGACCTTGCCGCACGCTGGGCAGATCGTGTGCAACTCCGCCGCCGAAAACGTCTGGCCGCAATCCGTGCATTCGAGATGAGTAAGGAAGCTCTTCATACGAGCATCATGCCCGAGGGCAGAGGGCACAGTACAGAGTGCACAGACGTAGCTGCGGGATTCATCCCGCAGTGTCGACCCCACACCCGACCGAGAGCCTCCAACCACCGCAAGACCATGACCGTCACGAAACATAGCGACCGCATGAGCCCTGATCGCAGACTTGAAGGTCTGCTGCTACGTCTACGGCACACAAGCGGTGACCCCGTAGCAGGCGCCCCCTCTCCGAAATCGGAGAGGGGGTGCCGACCGCAGTCGGTGGGGGTGAGGTTACTCCGCCCCCGACCACTCCTTACACAACCATTTCTGCACTCAAGACCCCAACTCTGTACCATTTCTGCGATGAGCGTTTCAGGCATCGCCTTGCAACGATGGCGCCTCGCAATCGGCGAGACCGCCTGGAGCGATCGACTCGCCTGGGCCCTGCCGTTGGCGCCGATGTGGCTCTCGATGCTCGTCCTTGGCATCGCCTTGCTGCCGGAGGTCACGGTTGCCGTACCCAGCCTGAACGACGACGCCGCCCACTACTCCCTCATCCTCAACGCCAGCCGCGCCATCGACGCCGGCCTCAACCCCGTCGACCACTGGGCGCCCGACCTCGAGATCGGCTACCCGCAGTTCGCCTACTACCAGCACCTGCCCCACCTCTTCGTCGTCGCCCTCGACCGCCTGTTCCTGCGCCAGGTCGACCTCCTCACCCTGTTCAACCTCACGCGCTACGCCCTGCTCGTCGGCTTCCCGATCACCGTGTACTGGTCCCTGCGCCAGTTCGAGTTCTCCCGACCCGCCGCCGGCGCCGCCGCCGCCATCGCCCCCCTGCTCTCGGCCGGCCATCGCTTCGGCTTCGAGTACGACAGCTACGTCTGGCGCGGCTTCGGCATGTACACGCAGCTCTGGGCCATGCACCTCACCTTCCTGTCCCTCGCCTGCGTCCACCGCACCCTGCGCGACAGCAAGGGCTACCTCGCAAGCGTCGTCGCGCTCTCGGCCCTCGTGCTCTCGCACGTGATCTACGCCTTCATCGTCGGCGTCACCCTCGCCTTCGTGCTGGTCGCCGGCATGACGCGCGCCAACGCCCGCCAGCGTGTCGTGCGGCTGGCCCTCATCGGCGCGCCGGCCCTAGTCATCACGTCCTACTTCTGGCTGCCCTTCATCCTCAACGGCGCCTACCACACCACCTCGCCCTACATGCAGGACTGGAAATACAACTCCTTCGGCGCCGAGAAGATCATGGGCTGGCTGGTCACCGGCGAGCTTCTCGACTACGGCCGCCTGCCCGTCATCACCGCCTTCGGCGCCATCGGCCTGTTCGTGGCCCTATGGACCCGCACCCGGCTCGCCGTCCTGGCCCTGGCGATCTTCCTGTTCTGGCTCATCGCCTACTTCGGCCGCCCCACCCTCGGCCCCGTCGCCGACTTGCTCTCCTTCAACGGCAAGCTGTGGATGCACCGCTACATCGGCCCCATGCAGCTCGGCGTCATCCTCCTCGTCGCGGTCGGCGCCGGCGGCCTCCTCACCGGCCTCAATCGCCTCTTCGCGCGCCTCCTCAGAGACCGCGAAACAGATTCCAGTTCTCCTGCAGCCGAAGCGGCTCCCTCCCCCTCTCCGCCAGCGGGGAGGGGGCCGGGGGGAGGGGTCACCCCATACCTGCGCCGCATCCCCTGGCCAGCCACGATCTTCGGCGCTCTCGTCCTCCTCGTCGTGATAACCGGCCTGGTCGAGCGCTGGGATTACCTCGACAAGAACCGGGAGTGGATGCACACCACCCAGCAGGCCCTCGACAACGACACCGAGCTGAAGCAGATCATCGCCACCATCGAGACGCTTGCCCCCCGGCCGCGTGTACGCAGGCGTGCGCAGCGGCTTCAGCGACGAGATCAAGGTCGGCGACCTGCGCATCCCCGATATCCTCACCTTCAACCAGATCGAGACCGCTGCGCCGCCCTACCAGTCGCTCTCCCTTAACTCAGACCTGATCTGGCACTTCGACTACAACAACCTGGCGCACTACCAGATCCTCAACGCGCGTTATGTCATCTTGCCGGCAGACCTGCCCGCGCCCGCCTTCCTGACACCGATCGCCACCGGCACGCGCTACCAGCTCTTCGAAGCCCCCTCCGGCGGCTACATCGGCCTCGCCTCAACGCCCGTTGGCTACGAAGGCGCGGAGGAGGACTATCACATCGTCTCGCGCGCCTGGTTCCTCAGCAGCGCCCCCTCGAAGGGCATCTATCCGGCGCTCGCCATCCCCGGCGCCCCCAAGCTCTACGGCCTGGACTACGAACCCCTGCACGGCGCATCGACCAAGCTCAGCAGCCTCCGCACCGACTACTCCCCAGACCAACTCGGCGCCATCGAGAGCGAGACGGACGGCAAGTTCGCCTACGAGGCCACCGTGCGCGTCGACGAGCCCTCGACCCTCTTCCTCAAGGCGACCTTCCACCCCGACTGGCACGTCTACGTCGACGGCAAGGAGGCCGACCCCTTCATGCTGGCGCCGAGCTTCCCGGCCATCCACCTCGAACCCGGCACCTACGAGGTCCGCTTCGTCTACAAGGCCAACGCTATGCGCACACCCCTGCTGGCCCTCGGCCTCCTCACGCTGGGCCTCGTTGCCGTCGCCGACCTCAAGCGCGACTGGCTGCGAGAGCGCCTCGCCAGGTCGCAGGCCTAGATGACCAACGCCCCTCCCGCGGCACCCATCTCCCACCTCGCAGCCCCGTCAGGGCCTGCTGCGCCGCCTCACGCAGTTCGACGGCATCGACGCCCTCATCGCCATTGCCCTCTGGAAGCTCGGCACCTTTGCGACGGCCTACGTCGCCTGGGCCATCCTTCCCTTCAACCAGGACCTCTACTCGGCCAACTACCGTTACGGCGACCGCGTCCCGACGTCGTTCGCCGCCTCGTTCAACACCTGGGACTCGCAGCACTACATCAAGCTCGCCGAGCACGGCTACGAGACCGGATCGCTCTCGAACGCCTTCGGGCCCCTCTACCCCTGGCTGATCAAGCTCACCAACTTCGTAACCGGCGACAGCATCGTCTCCGGCCTCCTGGTCGCGAACATCGCGTCGGCCGTGGCGCTGTTCCTGCTTTACCGCCTCGTCGCGAAGCGCTGGGACCGCGACGTCGCCTTCGCGGCCCTCCTGCTCTGCATGGCCTTCCCGACGGCGTTCTTCCTCAACCTCATCTACACCGAGGCGCTCTTCCTGCTCCTCAGCGTCGTCCTGTTCTGGGGCCTCTACGAGCGCAAGCTCTGGCTCGCGGCGATCGCGGGCTTCCTCCTGCCGATCCTGCGCGTGCCCGGCCTCGTCGCCATCGTGCCGATGCTCTGGTTCCTCGGCCGCGACGCCCTGCGCTCTGAGCTTCGACGGCCTGCGCCCCCGCTTCGAGGGCGTCCGCTGGCGCCCGGAGCTGCTCTACGCCCTCGCGCCTATCGCCGGCTTCGGCGCCTACCTCGTCTACATGCACTTCGCCGCCGGCGACGCCTTCATCGCCATGCACACCGAGAAGCTCTACATCTCAAACCGCAGCGCCGAACACCTCTTGCGCCCCGACAGGCTAATCAGCGACCTCTTCCGCTCCCACTACTCCGTCCACGGCTACCTCGATTCGGCCATCGACCGCATCTTCTTCGTCGTGTTCGTCCTCTCGCTACCCCTCGTCTACCGCCGCGTCGACAAGCCGATGTTCCTGTTCTGCGCCATCCTCGGCCTCCAGCCCTTCCTCGGCAGCTTCATGTCCTACACCCGGCTCGTCCTCGTCGCCTTCCCCCTCTACATCGCCTACGCCGCCACCTTCGCCCACTGGCGCCCGAACCTCACCTACGCCGTCGCCTACCCCCTGCTCCTGCTCCAGGCCGTCTTCCTCGCCATGCAGCTCACGGGCAACTGGGTGGCGTAGCGGGCAATCGGGCAATCGGGCAATCGGGCAATCGGGCAATCGGGCAATCGCCAGGAGTGTGTCGCCCGCCAAGGCTCCCCGAAACTGTCGTTGCGAGGAGGCGACAGCCGACGCGGCAATCCTCCAGCGCCCGTCGAACGCAGAACAAACCGACACGCCGCAAACCCAAGCAACGCAAGCTGCAGGATTCATCCTGCAGTGACGAAACGCCCACCAGCAACCTCACCTGACTTCGGACGCCGAGTGTTGGCCGCCCCGTAAACCGGACGCCCTACCCACGTCCTACCCGACGAAGATGTCCTCCGGCAGAAACGCCGACACGGCGACGTTCGGCAGGTCCACCAGGTTGCTGATCCGCAGGTCGACCGCGACGCTGCACAGGAGATACGCCTGCGCCGCCGTCCAGCCCCGCTCCTGAAGCAGCTCGACCATGCTCAGCAGCGCGTTCCGGGCCGCCAGGCTCAAGTCGGCGCCCTCCTGCGTGCCGTCCTCACGCACCGGCATGCCCACCGTGGCGATGAAGTTGCGCGGCGCCGCCCACTGCGGCTGCAGGAAGTAATCGCCGTGGGAGAACCGGGGCCAGCGGATGTTGCGGCGCTCCGCCTCGCCCTTGTGTATGGCGAATCGCACGCTCACCGTCGCGCCCATCTCGATCGCGGTCAGACAGACCTCGCCGTCGCCCTGCGCGAAGTGCGCATCGCCCGCCGAGTACAGCCCGCCCGGCACGTTCACCGGCACGAACAGCTTCGAGCCTTTCGTTAGCTGCTTCGCGTCCAGGTTGCCGCAGTTCTCCCGCGGCGGCATCGTCCGCAGCCCCTCCGAGGCGATCGGCTCGAGGTGCGGCACCGCGTCCGTCGCGTCCGGCAACATCGCCCGGCCGCCCCGCGACACGAGCTCGGCCTCCCGTTTCGTCCACGCGACCACCTGCTCCTGCGACGGCGCCACGCCCGCCGTGCCCATGAAGCAGCCGTTGGGGATCCGCACGCCCGGGATCTGCTGCGAGGTCGCCCACTCGCCGTCGATGTCCCACACGGCCAGGAACGGCTCCGACAGCAGGTCCGGCAGGAAACCCAGCCCCGGCCCGCTGCGGGTCCAGCCCTGCGGCTCCGGCACGATGTCCAGGTACTCGATCTCCAGCAGGTCGCCCGGCGCCGCGCCCGCGACGTACACCGGCCCCGTCAGCGGGTGCACGCGGCCCGACCCGGACCGAGGCCCCTCCGCCGACAGCGTCTGCCCGTCCGAGGCATCGCGTGTCTGCAACACCACCTCTTCGCCCGGCTCAACCTCCAGCTTGGGCTCGATGTCCGGATGCCAGCGGTTGTGCCCTGTGTGCGGCTCCTCGCTCAACGGTTTGCTACGGTCGATCTCGATGCTCTTCATCACACTGCGCTCCGACTACTTGAAAGGCGGTTGCTGCATTCTACGAGTCTCCCGTAACCGTCATGCCCGTATGCCTCTATCCCCGTATGATCAGCACGCCGTGCTTGGTTAAGGAAAGGTGCAGCCATGGAACATCAGGCCAAGTCCGCCATCGTCGGCCTCGGCATCTCGGAGGTCGGCAAGGTCTATGGGCGCTCGACCACCAGCTTCGCCCTCGAGGCCATCGACCGCGCCCTCGAGGACTCCGGCCTGCACAAAGGCCAGCTCGATGGCCTCCTCATGCAGTCGGGCATCAGCCAGCCGGGCATCGGCCTCCAGCTCCAGAACGCCGGCGGATTCAAGAACCTGCGACTCGTCAACCACATGAACGCCATGGGCGCCACGCCGGCTTCGATGGTCCAGTACGCCACGATGGCGATTCAGAACGGCATGGCCAGCGCGGTCGCCTGCGTCTTCGCCGACGCCCCCATGACCGATCCGGCCGCTCGCAGCAGCGCCGGCATGAACACCGCCCGCAACCGCCAGCCCCCGACCGGTTTCGCCAGCCTGGACCTCTACTACGGGCCGATGAACCCCAACGCCGGCTACGCCATGGCAGCCCGGCGCCACATGGCCCTGTACGGCACCACCAGCGAGCAGCTCGGCGCTATCGCCGTCTCGACCCGCGCCTGGGCCGTGAAGAACCCCATCGCCCAGTTCCGCACCCCGATCACGATCGAGGACCACCAGAACTCGCGCTGGATCGCCGAGCCCTTCCATCTCCTCGATTGCTGTCTGATCTCGAACGGCGCCGTCGCCGTCATCGTCACCGGCGTTGAACGGGCGCGCGACCTCAAGTCGAAGCCCGCCTACGTGCTCGCGATGGCCCAAGGCTATCCGGGCAACGCCCGCCGCGCCGGCGATACCCACGACTACATGACCGGCGCCGCCATCGCCCGCGACACCCTCTACGGCCAGATCGGCATCACGGCCGACGACATCGATGTCTGCGAGCTGTACGACTGCTACACCTACACCACGCTCGTCACGCTGGAGGACTACGGCTTCTGCGAGAAGGGCGAAGGTGGCCCCTTCGTCGAGGACGGCAAGCTCGGCCCTGGCGGCAGCCTGCCCACCAACACCGGCGGCGGTGAGCTCAGCTCCTTCTACCTCTGGGGCATGACCCCGCTCTCCGAAGGCGTGATCCAGGCCCGCGGCAGCGGCGGCGACCGCCAGGTCGAAAAGCACGACCTCGTCCTCGTCACCGGCAACGGCGGCCTGCTCGACTACCACGCCTCGCTCATCCTCAGCCCCAACGCCGCCTGACGGGAGCCGAACTTGAAGCTGACAACGTGCTGTCCACCCAACCGATACCACCAAGCCGTAGCCGAGGCTTCCCAGCCTCGTCGTCATGCGCCCAATGAGGTCTCAAACCATGTCTGACGCGCCTCTCGCCTCGACCCGCCCCGTACCCGTCCCCGACGCCGCCTCCCAGCCCTTCTTCGACGCCGCCGCCGAGGGCAAGCTCCTGATCAAGTACTGCCCCACCTGCTCGCGACACCTCGCGCCCGCCGCCGAGCTCTGCGACACGTGCCACGGCACCGAGCTGGCGTGGCAGCAAGCCTCCGGCCGCGGCACCCTCTACAGCTTTGTGCTCAACTACCAGGCCCTCCACCCCGGCTTCGCCAACGAAATCCCGTACAACGTTTGCGTCATCGAGCTCGAAGAGGGCCCACGCATCAACGGCAACTACCTCGGCGACAACGCCAACCTCAAGGTCGACATGCCGCTCAAGGTCACCTTCGAGAAAGCCGGCGACGTCTCCGTACCAATGTGGGTATCTGCTTAGCGGCATGGGCACCCTCAGACCTTTGTAGTAGGTCCCCTCTCCCTCGAGGGAGAAGGCCAGGGTGGGTCCTAACCAAATAGATTGGTAACACATTAGCTAAGGACATGGGTTACACGAAGGGCAAGGAGGTCTGCCTTGCCGTGGAGGGTAACCAGTCCAGTGAAAGAACGAGAAAGGCTCGTAAGAGCACACCTATCGGGGAAGTACACGATGGCGGAGCTGGCCGAGTCTTTCGGCGTGAGCCGAAAGACCGCCCATAAATGGGTCAGGCGCTTCGCCGAATTCGGCCCAGCCGGACTGGGAGATTGCTCCCGGGCGGCTCACAGTCATCCCAACGCCGTCGCACCTGAAGTCGCGGCCGCTATCTGTCGAGCCAAACAGGCACACCCCACCTGGGGACCCTTGAAACTGGGGCCGGAGCCAGAAGAACCCGACGAGGTCGTCCAGGCCTGGCCCGCTCCCAGCACTTGTGGTCTCATCCTGGCCCGAGCAGGCCTGACCAGAGCTCGCAGACGCAAACGACGCGTCGCTCCCGGTAGCCGACCCTTCCAGACGGCAGACCATCCCAACGCTGTCTGGTGTGCAGACTTCAAAGGCTGGTTTCGCACCGGTGATGGCCAGCGCTGCGACCCGCTGACGATCAGCGACGCCTGCAGTCGCATGCTCCTGTGTTGCCAGGCGGTCTCGAAGCCGGACTACACTCACGTCCGCCCCGTATTCGAGGCGGTGTTTCGGGAGCACGGCCTGCCTCAGGCCATCCGCACCGATAACGGACCACCCTTTGCCTCCCTGGCCGCCGCAGGCCTCTCCCGCCTTGGCGTCTGGTGGGTGAAGCTGGGCATCCACCTTGAGCGCATCCAGCCCGGCCATCCCGAGCAGAACGGCCGACACGAACGCATGCACCTCACTCTTAAGCTGGAGTGCTGCCACCCCTCAGCTGCCAACCGGCAAGAGCAACAGCAGGCCTTCGACGTTTTCCGCCAGACCTACAACTACCGTAGGCCGCATCAAGCCCTCGACCTGACACCGCCTGCATCCCTCTACCGGCCTTCGCCCCGGCGATACCCGGACCGTCTCGAAGACCCCGAATATCCGCCCGACGCCCTAGTCCGCCGGGTGCGCAGCAACGGAGAGATGAAGTGGCGAGGCAAGCACGTCTTCATCAGCGAAGCCCTCACGGGCGAAGCCATCGCCCTGCAAGAAACGCTGACCGGCCACGACGTCTACTTTGGTCCCGTTCTACTGGGTCACCTCGACGCCAGGCAGGAGAGGCTCATTCGCCCCTGAGGAAGGTCATCGCAACGTGAACCTGTAACCCATGCGCCCGGTTAGTGTGTTACCCATCACCCTGCTTGCACAGTGAGGGGCGTTCCAACTGACGATGACCATCCGAACGTGATGACCAAACCAGATGACCGCCTTCCGAACTCGCTAACAGGATGGGGAGGAGCGGTGTCCAGTTAAAGCGGCGGCATCCGGTCCCACGGACTCACCTGCCAGTCGTCCTCCTGACCCGGATTCGGGACCCACGGCGGCAAATTCAGCAGCAGTCGCTTGCTCAGCGCATACGCGAATGGCTCATACGCCGCCCGCAGGCCCTGCAACCTCCATTCCGCTGCCTCCGCGCCATCAGCAAACCGCAGTCCCAACCCCTCAAGCGATGCGCTCAGGCGCTCGAACCCCGCGTGGTCGAGCCGATCGGGCTGCGGCGGCTCCGGTGCGCCGTAGAAGATCTGCGTCAGGTCGACCAGCGCATGTCGCGCGATCGCGAACGTGAACCGCGCCTGCCCCTCCGGCATGCCCTGGATCCCCGTCATCATCAGCGCCGACGTATCGAGGACCACGGTCAGGGCTGATAGCCACGATTGCCTGTCGTGCTGAGAACGAAAGAACGCCAGGATGGGATACGAAAGGTGGCTCTCCAGCAGTTCCGCCGTCCACTTCTCCCACTGCACCAACGTTTCTGTCGTGAGCTGGGCGCCGTTGCGCCGGATCAGCTCGATGGCCGTCGGTGGCGAACCGGCCCGCGCGTCCAACAACGAGATCGCGAGCTCCCGCCTCGAAAACGCCTGGTAGTAGATCGGCAGGTAGCTAATCACCATCGCCAGAAACCCGAATCCGGTCCCGGCTTCGACAAGCACGATGCCGCGCGACGCGTTCGCCTCCGGTACCACGTCGCCGAGCCCCAGCGTGAAGAACGTCGAGCCACTGAAGTAGACCGACGCCCCAAAGCTCCCGGTCGACTCCACTCCATACAGCACGAGCGCAAACCCAATCGTCAGCCCGATGGCCCAGACGAAGATCAGGAACAGCAGCACCAGCGGCCCAAAGAAGGACAGATACCCCTCGCGACTCGATGACGGCAGCGGCGCTGACCGCCAGAGCCCCCAGGCGCCCAGCACCACCACCCGTGTCAGCTGGAACCGATGTCGCACCGTCCGAGGTAGCACGATCGTCTCGAACGCATCCCAAAGGATGGCCGCGATCAGCGAGACACCGGCAATCAGCTCCAGATCGTGGATCGGGGACAACGCCATTCACCTCTCAGGGACGGCTGACTTGAGACACGCGAACCAGACGAACGACAGTCACCGGACGAACCACAGGCACGCGCCACCCGGTGACCACAAGCGCATTATCGCCCACGCGAAGCCGCCTCAGCGCCCGACCCACGGCGAAGGCCCAGGCATCACAAAGACCGCATCGCCACCATGTCGACTGGTCATTGCGAGCGAATGCGAAGCAATCCCGCAGCGTCGTGCAACCCCGCATCCGCCCAGCAGCCCTGCTCGCGCGGCCCTGGCAGCGCCGCACCTCGGCAATGCCCTGCATCCCGTTTGTTGAGGGCAGGTCCATCCCCAGGCAACACCGCAACCACCTCGAATGGTCATTGCGAGCGAATGCGAAGCAATCTCACAGCGTCGTTCAACCCCGCATCCGCCCGCAACTCCACTCACGCGGCTCCAGCAGCGCCGCACTTCCGCCATCAGCGCCGGGCAATGCGAAACGCCCAGGACGATGTGGGATTGCTTCGCGTTCGCTCGCAATGACCATTCGGGGCGCCCCGCCCAAATGATAGCTGCGGGATTCATCCCGCAGTGTCAGCGCCCGTCTCCCGGCTCCCCGAGGCCGCCCCGAGACCCAGGGCAACGAAGTGCCCCCTCTCCGAAATCGGAGAGGGGGTGAGGGGGTGAGGTGCAATAGAGCCCCGGCACATCACCGAGGCTCTATCATCCTACGATACTCCCCTCTCCGTACGACGGAGAGGGGCTGGAGGGTGAAGCTCTACCGCTTGATCTCCGGCAGCACCTCAGCGCCCTCGCGCGGCTCCTGGTTGAACGCGTTGTTCACCGCGGAGATGTACTGGTACTGACCGATCGTCGCGGCGATCTCCAGCACCCAGCGAGTGCCGTGGCGCTCCGTCAGGCGGTTGAAAACGTCGTCTTCCACCTTGTTCTTGCGCAGCAGCTGGCGCGTGAACAGGATCACGTCGCGGTCGTCCTCCGGGAGGCCGCTCGGGTCCTTGTCGTTCGCGATCACGTCGATCGTCGCTTCACCCATTCCGGCGTTTCGAGACGTGCGCACGTGGCCGCCCCACTCGAAAGAGGCGTCCTTCTCGCGCAGCGTGCTCAGCAGCGCCAGCTCGCGCTCGACCATCGTCAACTCGGACTGCAGGCGGATGTGAGCACCCGTCTTGCACACCATCTCGGCCAGGCCGGGGCTGTAAAGCAGGAGCCCGAAGGGGCCACCCACGTTACCGAGCACGCCCATGATCTCGTCGTACTCGTGGTGCTGCTCTGCCGGCAGCTGTTCTTTCGTCGTAAGCAGTGGGACTCGCGGCATGTTTACCTCCGTCACTATCTCTTCGTCAGGGCGATGGAATTATGCCAGACGGAGGCCCTATTAACCCAGCGCGTATCTGGCCCTTCCATACTTGCGACGCCCGGCGAACCCGAAACCCCTTCTGTTTGAACAACTGTTGTGAGGCGACAGTATCGCCGCATACGCGTTACGCCCGGGGACTGTAGGCGTTGTGATCAGTAACAGAGCCGCACCCCGATGCGACACACTGGCCCGCGAAAGGATTCCCATGAGCCTCTTCTCCCGATTCCAGAAGCACGAGCCGGCGATGAGCGATGCCGAGGTCACCGAGATCCGGGCGCGCGTTCGCAGCATGCGGGAGCAGGTCGGCAAACGCGACGTCGACCTCGCCGACCTCTTCGAGCTCGTGAAGGAAGACGAACGCCCCGTCCTCCGCGAGATCAAGGATGTCAAACGTCCCGAGCCAGAGCGCTTCTGGCCCGATCAGGTGCCATCGAGCAAGCCGTCAAGCCCGAACACGCAGGCACCCGCCGCAGGCTACGGCACCTGGCAGTCGGCACGGACCTCCAGCCTGCCTACGACTCCCTGACCCGCGCTCGCTCCGCCTCTGCCTCGTTCAGCACGAGGCCCAACCCCGGCTTCGTCGGCGGGATCAAGAAGACGCCGTCCTCCGTCACCTCCTCGTCGAAGCGCGGCTCCGCGAACAGCCGGTTCTGGAACGCCAGCATCGGGTTGTCCGGCATGAAGTACTCGATCCACTTCACGTTCGGCAGGCCCGCCGCCACGTGCATGTGCACGGCCTGCAGGTCCCACGGCGCCACCGGGATGCCCCGCGCCGTTGCCATGTTGTAGACCTTGAGCCACTCCGTTAGCCCGCCCACCTGCATCGAGCCCGGCTGCACGATATCCACCGCGTCGTGGTCGAACAGGTTCGCGAACTCCGTCAGCCCCGCGTGCTGCTCTCCACCCACAATGTATGTCCCACCGGCCCGCTGCTTCACCTTCACGTAGCCGAGAACGTCCTCCGGCGAAACCGGCTCCTCCAGCCAGTACAGGTCCAGGTTCTGCCAGCGCTTGAGCTGTTGGATCGCCAGGTCCGCGCCGTACGTGCCGTTGACGTCGACCATCAGCTTCACGTCCGGCCCGATCGCCTCTCGCACCGCTTCGATGCGCTTGTTGGTCACGTCCAGCGGCGAGAAGCCCAGCGTACCCCGCACCTTGATCGCCTTATGGCCCTTCTTCACGTACTCGGACGCGGTCTCGGCCGCCTCCTCCGGCGTCACCGTGTGCGCCGCGTTCGCGTACGTCGCGATGCGCTCTCGCCGGTCCCCGAACAGGTCGCCGAGCGGCCGGTTCATCACCTTCGCCTTGACGTCCCACAGCGCGAAGTCGATCGCCGCGATCGCGTGCAGGAACAGACCCCGCGAGCCCTGGCGCCCCGCGAGCTGCCCGTACATCGCCCGCCAGACCTTCTCGGTCAGCAGCGGATCGTGCCCGAGCACGATGTTGCGCAGGTTGCGCCGTAGCAGCCCCGCCAGCAGCTCCGCCGTCGGCGACACCGCCGCGTTCGAGGCGGTCAGGAAGCCCGTGCCGCTGACGCCCTCATCGGTCTGCACTTCGACGATCTGGATCTCAGGGCCGGACGCGGCGCCTTCGGGCGTGCGGGACTGGGCATAGCGGGCAACCGTGACGTCGGTGATCTTCATCGTGTCCTCCGAGAGCTTCTCTCTGCGAATTATTTCACTTTGTTGACAAACTTGACGATTGGCGTAGGCTCCCGCGATAAGTGGGCACCCCATTGATTATTACTTGTAATTAATTAGTTTGGAGGGTCACGTCAATGGATAGCTACTGGACGAAGTTTACCCGACAGCGAACAAGCCGCCGGCGCGCGGTCCAGGCCGCAGGTGTTATCGGAATCGGGGCCGCGGCCCTCAGCCTCATCGGCTGCGGCGACGATGACGACGACTCCACAAGCGGCTCGACGGCGTCCACCGGCAGCAACACCTCCCCCACGTCCAGCGCGGGCTCGTCCGGCTCCACCGGCTCAAGCCCTACTACCGGTGCGTCAGGCGGCAGCGGTGCGACGGGTAATACAAGCAGCGGGCTCCTGTCGAAACCGGTGGATACCACCGCAAAGGCAGTCGCGGGCGGCACCCTGCGCGACTTCCAGAACGCCGACATGCTCCACTTCGACATCCTGGCGGTCTCGAACAACCCGGTGATCAACTTCTCGGCAGTCTTCGCCTATCCCAGGCTGCTCAAGTTCAAGTACGGCACCTACCCGGAGCCCGCCGATGGCGCCATCGAAGGCGAAGTCGCGACCTCTTACGAGATCAGCGGCGACCGGACCCAGGTCACCTTCAAGATCCGCCCCGGCATGAAGTGGGACTCCCGCGCGCCCACCAACGGCCGCGAGATCGATACGGAGGACATCCTCTTCAGCTGGAACAAATACGCCGAGCTCAACGCCAGCGCCGCCGACCTCGTCTACAACGCCGAGACAGCGCCTGGCGCCCCGATCGACTCGATCTCTGCTCCAGACGACCAGACGATCGTCATGAAGCTCAAGCAGTTCGACTCATCCCTGATTCAGCTCTTCGCCGCCTGGGACCACTTCTACATCATGCCCCGTGAGTCCGATGGCCAGTTCGATCCCCAGTCCGAGATCCGCGGCCACGGTCCCTGGATCCTCGACGAGTACGTCCCCTCCGCCAGCGTGCGGTGGCGCAGGAACCCGGACTACTACGTCGATAACCGCCCCTTCCCGGAGTTCCTTGAGCGCCCGATTGTCCCGGACTACGCCCAGCAGCTGGCCCAGTTCCGCGCCGGCAACATCTGGACCACCGTCGCCAATCCCACCGACGTCGTGCAGCTCAAGAAGGACTCGCCCGATTCCCTGCTACGCGAGGACGCGACCTTCCAGACCTCCGTCTCGCCGTTCATCACCTTCTGCTGGGACGGCCCGCCCTTCACGGACTCCCGCATGCGCCAGGCCCTCTCGCTGCTCATCGACTCCGAGGCCTTCGCCGACGTGGTCGAGAACCGGGACGGCTACGCGGCAGAAGGGCTGGACCTCCAGATCGCCCGCAACACGATCGTGGCACCCGGCCAGATCGGCTACTGGATCGACCCGCTGGACGAAGCGGAGTTCGGCGAAAACGCGAAGTGGCTAGGTTACGACGTCGCCGAGGCGAAGAAGCTCATGGCCGCGGCCGGCTATCCGGACGGCGTCACCTTCCCCGTGCACTACAACTCGGAGAACACCTACGGCGCCTCCTACCACCAGATGCTCGATGTCTACGAGGGCATGATGGCCGAAGGCGGCATGACGCTGGATCGCGACGGCCAGCCCTACGCCTTCTACCGCAGCGAGATCTACGACTTCTACCTCAAGGAGAAGTACGCCCAACGCGGCGACGACGGCCTTACCGGCATCATCCACCGCGCCACCCGCGGCTTCCCGACTGTCGCCGCCGGCCTTTTCGGCATGATGCATCCCAACGGTGGCTTTTACCACGGCGCCGCCCCGGACGGCGGCACCGTCGCCGACGGCGACCCGGACCTGATCGCCCTGATCGAGAAGATCAAGGGCGAGCCCGACTCCGACACCCAGAAGGAGCTCGTGCACGACGCCATCCGCTACATCACGGGCGAGATGTACAACATCCCGCGCCCCACCAACGCGAAGTTCTTCCGCAACTGGTGGCCGGCCATCGGCAACGTGGGCCTTAACAACACCTACGCCGGCGGCAACATCTGGGTAGAGGAACGCATCAATTGGTGGGTTGATTCCTCGCAGCCCGGCGCGAGCTAGCAAAGCCGAGAGGAGGGATACCCCCTCCTCTCGCTGAGTCTGTGGTCCGCAACTAACCGGCTGGCGCCGGCTATTCGACCGGCGTATCCGAGTCCAGGGGCATGAACACGCACAACCGGCCTTCCGGGCCGTTGCGCGTCAGGTGCCCCTTGCCCGTCAGGTCCTCGATCAGCGTCAGCACACCGGGCTTCACGGTCAGCTTCTGGCCGTCGCCCGTCTCCAGCTCACCCGCGCCCGCGATCGTCGCGATCAGCTGGCGACGCGGCCCCACGTGCCACGCTGACTCAGTGTTTGCCGCCATCGAGACGACCTGCACACCGGTGCCGGCGAGCAGCCGCGAACGGCCGCCCTCCAGCTTGATGGTGACTCGCTCCATGCTGCTCGTGCCGTCCGGCAGCGCGAACAGCCGCCAGACCTCGACGTTGTCAGCCATGCGACACCTCCAACTAGGGCTTCTCGAACCGCTCCCAACCTGACGAGCGCTCCATCGCGTCGATCAGCTTGTGACGCGTCACGGCCAGGTCGAAGTCGACGTCGAAGCTGCCGCTGCCGTTGAGGAAGTCCGCCGCCCGCGTGTAGGCCTGGGCCACGTTGCGCGGCGAGCCGGCCGGCGTGCCCTCCGGCGCCAGCACGTACTTGTCCGGTGGCGGCATCTCCGCCAGCGGATCGCTGCCCTGCGAGGCGTACAGCACGTTCGGGCCGATGTTGAACGCTCGTGGCGCCGAGATCACCATCGTGCCCTTGCGGCCGTAAATCTCCAGACGCGTGCCGCTGGGGTTGAACGGAATCGCCGCCACCTGCACCGACACCTCGGCGCCCGACTTCAGAGTCCCGAGCACGCTGATGCTGTCTGACGAGTCCACCGGCACGTCCTGCCCCGTCTCCGTGCTCTTCCACGCCTTGATCCGCGTCGTCAGGTGCGCTGCCAGCTCCTCGAACTCACCCAGCACGTAGCACATGCCGTCGATGGCGTGCCCACCCGAGATCGTCAGGGTGTTGGCGCCGTTCTTGCGATCGCCCTGCCAGATCCGGCCGGCGCCGCGCTCCAGCGCCTGGGCGCTGATCACGCTCAGGTTCGCCGTCAGCACCTCGCCGATGTAGCCATCGTTGATCAGGTCGCGCGCGTACATCAGCGTCGGGTCGCTGCGAGCCTGCAGGCCGACGATCGTCTTCAGGTTGCGCTCTTTCGCAACCTTGGCCATCTCCTCCGCCTCAGCAAGGTTGGCGCCGAGCGGCCACTCGCAGAACACGGCCTTGTTCGCCTCCAGCCCCGCCATCACCAGGTCCTTGTGCCCCGGCACGCGCACCACGACGGCGACGAGGTCGACCTCCGGGTGCTTCGCCATCTCGTGGATGTCGGTGAAAGCGTACTTGGCGCCGAACTTCTCCTTGGACGCCTGAGCCGTCTCGTCGCGCGTCGTGCAGACGGCGATGAGTTCGTAATCGGGAAGAATGTCGAGCGCGGGCACGTGAGCGTTGGCCCCCCAGCCGCTGCCGCCCTGCGTCACGGTCGCGCCGACGATACCGACGCGAATCTTGTCAGCCATCCTTGTGTATCTCCTCTAGAACTCGACTGTCCATGCATGTCTGCATCCGAGCGCGATCATGCACCCCTCCGCGCCGAAAAGGAACCAGCCGCCTCTAGAGCGCTTTCGATGGCCCTTTAGCTGTGACGGCGCCGCACATCAAGGGCAGAGTCCGTTGCACCTACGAGCCGACTCCCGAGCTACCTTGCCGACCACCAGAGGACCGTGCGGCGGCGCGAGAACTAGCCGCTCGGCTGATGGTGCAACATCTCGCCCATCACATCGCGCTCGCCCGGCCCGCGGTCGAAGCGATGCGAGATCGGCGTTACGGCCTGCCGGTAGATGTACGCGGCCATTCCGACGAGCAGCGACATGATCAGCACGCCGACGACCGTCCACACCATGAACGCAGAAGGCGTCGTGTTAATGGTGCCGTCTGAGTTCATCAGCGATTCGTAGGTCCCGCTGCTAGCGACCCGAGTAATCAATACGAACTCGAGCGCCATCGCGACCGCGATAGCCAGCATCGCCCCTGCCATCTGGAGCAGGCTCACGGCGAAGTCCTCCCGCGTCCTGAGCAGGATCTCGCGCAAGAACAGCAGGCCGATGGCGAGAGCCGGGACCCCGAACAGTACGGCCGAGACCGTCGGCATCCACCCCGGCAGGTCCACCTGGTCGCCCTTCCCCCAGGCTGCGGGCGCCACCGCCAGCATCGCAATCCCGAGGACCGTCAGTATGAGCGGCGGCAAACACACCGCCAGCCGACGCAGCCCGAACCCCATTGTCTCCACCTCAATCACCTCCACCAACCCAGGCAAATGCCTAGATCGATGGTATCTCTTCTACGAAGGGCGTCAAGAAGCGCCGCGTTGGAGGAGCAACAAACGCCGCCTCATGCATCGAGAATGAGTACGGGCGGCCACCGACGAAAAGAACGCGCCGCACCGTGCCGAAGTGCGTTGGCGCTAGCTAGTTTCGTGGTGATCCATGTGGTGTTCCATAGGATCGTCGTCTGACGCCCCTGCCAGGTCGGCTGGAGTGGACATCGCCAGGATCTGGGATGCGTACTCCGGATTGATCGTCGCGATACGAGCGGCGAGCATCGTACGGAGGTCGTAGTCCGTCTCCGCTGCCTGCTCAAGTTCACCGATGCGCTTCGTTGTGTCCTCTGGCGTGTACTCGACCGAGAGGTACATCCTCCGCAGCTCGCGTTTCAGATACTCGCTGGACAGCTTGCTGATCTCGCTCTGCAGCACGAGGGAGCGCGTGCGCTGCCCCAGCGCATACCGGTCGCTCTCCTCTGTGATCATGCGGGCTTTGTATCGCTCCCCCAGGGCGCTGAAGTTCGCGATCTCCGTACCGCTGATATTCAGCGTGAAGTTCTGCAGCACCGTTACGCCGCCCAGCGTGCTGATCAGGGCCAGCAAGGCGACTTGAGGGCTGGGATCGATGGTCTCATTCAGAACCAGACCCGCGAGCGTCTGGAGGACGACCCGGAACAGCAGGTAAAAGGCGTACGTGAAAGACGCCACGAACCGCACGGACCCAACCTGCGGCTGCAGGTCGATGACGTCGAAGATCGCGGTAAAGAAGACGATTAGGGCGATGAGCACCAGAAGGTCTTCGGTACTCATGATCGAACGGGACCGGTCCTCTAGCTCCAGGCGCTCTTGGCTAGCAAGGGCTTCACGGCTTCTAGTCCGCTCTCGCTAAGGATGTAGTAGGCCGGCTGCCCGGGGGCTGCGCTCTGGACGGCGCTCTTCCGCATCGGTCCCGAGTTGGCCTCCCGCACCAGGCCTCGGTTGCTCAGCTCATGGATAATCCGCGCCGCCTCGGTCGTATCGAGCCGCAGGTCAAAAGCGATCTTCGAGATCGCTGCGGAGCGTTCGCGCGCCAGGTACATCATCACTCGGGCTGTTTCATCCGGCGCAGGTGGCATCATCGTCATGATCGAACGTCCGCTCCCTTCCAGGGGGTTAGCCCCAGTATACCGTCGACCATCCGCGCCCAGCGACCGTGTAGGCCTCCGAATCCAATCTCTACGCCACCGTCCACCGCTCCAGCGCCGACTGGTCAAACTTGAGCCCGAAGCCCGGCTTCTCCGGCACCACGATCATCCCGTTCTCCCGCTTCGGCATCTCCTCGTAGAGCGCGCTCGTCCAGGGGAAGTACTCCACGGTCAGCCCGTTCGGAATCGCTGAAATCAGATGCACCTGGAACTCCGGGATCAGGTGGCTCACCACGGGCATATTGAACGCCTCCGCCATCGCCGCCACCTTCATGAACTGCGTCACGCCGCCCACGCGCACGAGGTCGACCATCACGATGTCGACCGACCTGTGCTCGATGAGCTGGCGGTGCGGCGTGATCCCGTACACGTACTCCCCCGCCGCGATCGGCGTCGAGAGGTTGTCCGCCACCTTCGCCAGACCCTGGTAGTCATCCGCCGCCACCACGTCCTCGAGCCAGAACAGGTGGTACTGCTCCACCCGCTTGCCCACCTCGATCGCGTGGTTCGCGCTCCAGAGCTGGTTGATGTCGCACATGATGTCGATGTCCGGCCCCACCGCCTCGCGCAGCACCCGGATGCGCTCCGCCGATGCAGCAAACGTCGGCTCGGAGCCCATCTGCGTCTTCATCTGCCGGAACCCCATCTCCACCAGCTTCGGCCCCGCCTTCTCCAGGTACCGCAGCCCGTGCTGTCGCAGCAACGCCCCGGACGCGTACACCGGCGCCCGGTCCCGATAACCGCCGACCAGCCTCGAAACCGGCAGCCCCATCGCCTTGCCCTTGATGTCCCACATCGCGATGTCGAGCGCCGAGAGCGCCAGCGTGAAGATGCCGCCCGGCCCCGCGCCGGAAGCCGCCGCCCGCAGCTTCCCCGCCACCTGCTCCACGCGCATCGGGTCCTCGCCAATCGCCAGCTCCCCGAGCGCATCGACCGCGGCCTTGAGCGACTTCGTCAGCGCCGCCCCGAAGAACGTGATGCCGATGCCCTCGACGCCCTCGTCCGTCATCATCTCGACCGTCACGAACTCGCGCGTCCCCGTCGAAGCCGGCACCGCCGCATCGCCAAACGACCCGTCCGCCTGCATATCGATAATCAGGTGGTGTTCGGCAGGCGTCGAGAGCGTGCGAGTCTTCACGTGCGAAATCTTCATCGGCCATCTCCTCCGGCTAAGCTGCATTCAGCGTGCCCGATTCTAGCCCGAATCCCCATTGCTCTGTCCTCCTGCAGGTTGGGCCAGATTGCAACGAAAGCGCCTGACAACCCCTCGCGAATCAGCACAGAGTGATGTCCCTCTCCGTCAACGGGGAGGGATTAAGGGAGGGGTCCGCCAACCCACCGAGTTCGCCACGATCATCTCGCAGCAGGCGTCCCTCTCTCCGAAACCCGAATCCACGTTGCTCCGTCCTCCTGCAGGTTGGGCCAGACCGCGACGCAAGCGCCTGACATCCCCTCGCGAATCAGCACGGCGGTATGTCCCTCTCCGTCAACGGGGAGGGATTAAGGGAGGGGTCCGCCAACCCACCGAATTCGCCACGATCATCTCGAAGCAGGCGTCCCCCTCTCCGAAATCGGAGAGGGGGTGGTCGCCGCAGCGACCGGGGGTGAGGTTCCCCAGCGCCCCGATGCCCCGGAGTTCAGCCCGGGGTCCTGCACTGCCTCCCCGATGCCCCGGGGTTCAGCCCGGGGTCCTGCACTGCGCCCCGATGCCCCGGAATTCAGCCCGGGGTCCTGCACTGCCTCCCGATGCCCCGGGGTTCAGCCCGGGGTCCGTACACCCTCCCGATGCCCCGGGTTCAGCCCGGGGTCCTGCACAGCCTCCCCGATGCCCCGGGGTTCAGCCCGGGGTCCTGCACAGCCTCCCGATGCCCCGGGGTTCAGCCCGGGGTCCTGCACTGCCTCCCGATGCCCCGGGGTTCAGCCCGGGGTCCCGTACACCCGCCGCGGCCCAAGGGTTGTAGACTCCCCGATGGAGGTGCCCCAATGCCAACCGAAACCGTGACCGACGGCCGGCTCACCCTCGTCAAGATCGGCCCCCTGGGCTTCGCGTCCAACAACTGCTACGTCCTCTCTGACAACCAGACCCACGACGCCGTCGTCATCGACGCGCCCGAGGGCTGCGAGGCGATCAAGCCCGCCCTCGAAGGCCTCAACGTGCGTTCGCTCATCGTCACCCACCGCCACCGCGACCACTGGGCCGGCATCGACACCATGCTCGGCTTCATCGAAGCGCCCGTGCTCACCGGCGCTGACGACCGCGAGCCCTACGAGCAGTACGTCACCCAGAGCATCGCTGACGGCGACGTCATCGAGGTCGGCGGCCTGCAAATCAAGGCCATCTTCACGCCCGGACACACCCCTGGCCACATGTGTCTCCTCACCGGAAACCACCTGCTCAGCGGCGACACGCTCTTCCCCGGCGGCCCCGGCCGCACCCGAAGCAACGAGCTCCTTCTGCAGGAGATCGAGTCGATCAAGAGCCGGCTCTACGTGCTCCCCGACGACGTCGCCGTCTACCCCGGCCACGGCGACAACACGACCATCGCTGCCTCGAAAGCCGAGTTCGCCATCTTCGAGAGCAAGCCCCACGACCCGGACCTCAGCGGCGACGTGCTCTGGCTGGAGTCGTAGGCACCGTGGCGAACCGGACGCGGCCTGGATCGACTGGTACTGTCACCCGCAGCCTCGGGGTCCAGCTCGGGTGTTGCCCCGGGGTTCAGCCCGGGGTGTTGCCACCGCAAGCGCGAAGGAGGATCTCATGCCACTAGCCCCCGAAGACCACTTTGCCGTCATCAACCTCTTGACCAGCTACGCGCTCGCCATCGACTCCGGCAGGGCAGACGACTACGCCGACAACTTCCTGCCCGATGCCACGCTCGACCTCACCGGCGGCGATCGGCGGTTGAACGGCTCGGCTGCCATTCGCGAATGGGTGTCCGGCCTGATCGCTAGCGGCCATGTCGGCGGCGACCCGGCAACCTTGCGCCACTTCGTCGGCCTGCCCCACATCGAGGGCGACGGCGACCGCTGCACGGCTCAGACCTACTGCGTCATCCTCGACTACGACCCCACACGCAGCATTCGGTCGCCCCTGGTCGGGCGCTACGAGGACGTAATCGTAAAGGTCGATGGCCGCTGGCGGTTCCAGCACCGCATCATCCACGGCGAGCTGTACGGCCGGCGGGACTAAGGAGGCTTCGATGCCCGACACCATGACCCCCGAAGACAAAGTCGCCGTCATGAACCTCATCGCCGACTACGCCTTCAAGTTCGACGGCGGCGACCTCGATGGCTACGTCGACAACTTCGCCCCGGACGGCGTTTTTGACGGCAGCTCCGGACGCTACGAAGGCCGCGATGCGATCCGTGCGTACGTGGGCGGGATCCTGGCGAACCGGCCCCCCGGCACGAAAGGCGGCCTTCGACACGTCATGGGCATCCCGTCGATCGAAGGCGACAGTGAGCGCTGCCGGGCCGTCACCTACGTAATGATCCCCGGCCAGACGGACGATGGCCGCATCCAGGTCCGCATGGTCGGCACCTACACCGACGACATCGTCAAGATCGATGGCCGCTGGCGCTTCGCTGTGCGCCACATTCGCATGGCCCTCACCAGCGCCTAGCAGATGACCGCCGTACTGGCCCTCGACCAGGGCACGACAAGCTCGCGCGCTATCCTCTTCGACAGACGGGGCGGAATCCTCGCCACCGCCCAGCGCGAGCTCGACCCGATCTTCCCGCAGCCCGGCTGGGTGGAACACGACCCGGCCCAGATCTGGTCCACGCAGCACGCTGTCGCCCTCGAAGCCCTAACCGCCGCCGGCCTCTCTCCCCGAGATGTCGACGCCATCGGCATCGCAAACCAGCGCGAGACTACCCTGCTCTGGGACCGCGAGACCGGCCGCCCCGTCTACAACGCCATCGTCTGGCAGGACCGGCGCACGGCGGAGCACTGCCGCCAACTCGCGGCCGAGGGCGCCGAAGCCACGATTCGCGCCCGCACCGGCCTCCTCATCGACCCCTACTTCTCGGCCACCAAGCTCACCTGGCTCCTCGACAACGTCGAAGGCGCCCGCGCCGCCGCCGAGGCCGGTCGCCTCGCTTTCGGCACCGTCGATGCCTGGCTCATGTACCAGCTCACCGGCCGCCACGTTACCGACGTGACCAACGCCTCCCGCACCATGCTCTTCGACATCTTCAAGCGCGCCTGGGACCCGGAGCTGCTCGCTCTGTTTCGCATCCCGGCCGCCGTGCTGCCCGAGGTCGTGCCCTCCTCCGGCCACCTCGGCGAAGCACGAGTCGAAGGCCTCGAAGGCATCCCCATCGCCGGCATCGCCGGCGACCAGCAGGCAGCCCTCTTCGGCCAGGCCTGCTTCGAGCCCGGCACCTCCAAGACCACCTACGGCACCGGCTGCTTCGCCCTCATGAACGTCGGCACCCACCCCGAGGTCTCGCAAGAGCCGCCTCGTCACCACCATCGCCTGCAGCACGACCGGCGACACCCAGTACGCCCTCGAAGGCAGCGTGTTCACCGCCGGCGCCGTCGTGCAGTGGCTCCGAGACGGCCTCGGCATCATCCGCACCGCCGCCGAGTCCGAGACCCTCGCAGCCTCCATCCCGGACAACGGCGGCGTCTACTTCGTTCCCGCCTTCACCGGCCTCGGCGCGCCCCACTGGGACCCGCACGCCCGCGGCACCCTCGTCGGCCTCACCCAGGGCGCCACCGCCGCCCACATCGCCCGCGCCGCCCTCGAAGCCATCGCCTACCAGGTCGCCGACATCCAGGACGCCATGCAGTCAGACAGCGGCCTCGCCCTCAAGGAGCTGCACGTCGATGGCGGCGCCGCCAACAACGACTTCCTCATGCAGTTCCAGGCCGACATCCTCGGCGTCCCCGTCGTCCGCCCCAGCGTCACCGAATCGACCGCCCTCGGCGCCGCCTACCTCGCCGGCCTCGCCACCGGCTTCTGGCGCTCCCCCGACGAGATCAAGCAAGCCACCCGCATCGACCGCCGCTTCGAACCCTCGATGCCCCCCGAACAAGCCCGCCACCTACGCAGCACCTGGCAGCGCGCCGTCCAGCGATCGAGAGACTGGGCCCAGTAGCGAAGTCCTCAGCTCTCATCAGCTCCAGCTCTCAGCTCTCAAGACACGATGCTCGCAAGACGTAGTCATTGCGAGGAGGCAACAGCCGACGCGGCAATCTCGCAGCGTCGCACAGCACACCATCCGCCTAATGCCGAAGCGCCTGAGGACTCTCGAAGCACATCACCCAACCCGCAGCAGGCGCCCCCTCTCTGTAATCGGAGAGGGGTGTCGACCGCAGTCGACGGGGTGAGGTTCCCCAGCACCTCGATGCCCCGGGGTTCAGCCCGGGGTGTAGTACAGCCCACGACCAGGGTCAGGCCGCGCCCACGCCTCGAAGCACATCAGCCAACCCGCAGCAGGCGCCCCCTCTCTGAGACGGAGAGGGGTGTCGACCGCAGTCGACGGGGTGAGGTTCCCCAGCACCTCGATGCCCCGGGGTTCAGCCCGGGGTGCAGTACAGCCCACGACCAGGGTCAGGCCGCGCCCACGCCTCGAAGCACATCAGCCAACCCGCAGCAGGCGCCCCCTCTCTGAAATCGGAGAGGGGTGTCGACCGCAGTCGACGGGGTGAGGTTCCCCAGCACCTCGATGCCCCGGGGTTCAGCCCGGGGTGTAGTACAGCCCACGACCAGGGTCAGGCCGCGCCCACGCCTCGAAGCACATCAGCCAACCCGCAGCAGGCGCCCCCTCTCTGTGCGACGGGGAGGGGTGTCGACCGCAGTCGACGGGGTGAGGTTTCTCCTACCCCGCAGGGGTCGAGCGTTGGTCCTCGTAGCGGGCGCGCGCCTGCGCCGTCGCCTCGGTGCGCGCAGCAGCGACCGCGTCAGCCAGACGCTCGGAGTGCGCCTGGGAGTCTCGCAGACTGACGAGCGAGCCCTGGAACTGCGGCTTCACGTACCGCGCGATCAGCTCGAAGCTGTGCATCACCTGCTCTCGTGTCGCCCAGTCGACCTGCTGCACCAGCAGCCCGCCGAAGCCGCCGCTGGCCTCATCGAGGCGCTTGATCGATTCCACCAGGTCCTCCGGCGTGCCAATGCACCATGCGTGGCTAGCGTTGAAGCCGTCCACCACGCCGTCGCGGTCGCTCTCGAACGGCCGAGGGAAGCCCATCGTCCCCTCGAAGTAGTCGCGCCAGTAGCTGCTCGCCCGCTTGCGCACGTCCTCGAACGCCTGCTCCTTCGTGTCGGCCAGGTGCACGTGCAGCACCAGCTTCCAGTCGTCGCGGTTCACCGTGCGCCCGTGCTCGGCCGCCTGCGTCTCCGCGATGTTCCAGAAGTCGCGCAGGGTCAGATCGCCCCGCGGGCTCGAAATACCGATCACGCCCAGGCCGTACTTGCCCGCCATCTGCATCCCGGACGGCGAACCCGCCGCCGCGACTGCCAACGGCATGTGCGGGTGCGTGAACGGTCGCAGGTGCAGTCGCGCCTCGTTCAGCTCGAACCAGTCGCTCTTGTACGTGATCGGCTCCGTCTCCGTCAGCAGACGCAGGATGATGCCCATCGATTCGTCCATGCGAGGCCGCTGCGTGTTGGGCTCGATGCCGAACATCAGCGCATCGGTCACCAGCGCCCCCGGCCCCACGCCGAGCATCACGCGCCCACGCGTCAGGTGGTCCAGCAGCACCATGCGCTGCGCCACCATGAACGGGTTGTGGTACGGCAGCGACACCACACCCGTACCGAGCATGATGTGCTTCGTGCGCTCCGCCGCCACGCCGATAAACACCTCCGGCGACGCGATGATCTCCCAGCCCGCGCTGTGGTGCTCGCCGATCCAGGCCTCGTCGAAACCCAGGTAGTCCAGCCACTGCAGCAGCTCCAGGTCACGTTCCAGCGCCAGCGTCGGGTCCTCCCCCAGCTGGTGAAACGGTGCCATGAACGTGCCGAACTTGAAGCGTGAAGGTAGTGTCATCAGTAGCCCTATCTAGGTAATCGGCCCCGGCCACACTGCGGGATTCATCCCGCACTGCCCGGAGTCTCGTGTCTCGGAAGCATAGACGAAGCGCTGGAAATAATCTCCCACGTCGTTCGTTATTACTAGTAGCGAGCCATCGTGAGGCGGGGGACAGTCGAAGCGATTCCCTGCGGTGTTACTTCAACTGGCAGCACGATGGCTCGCAATTTCACGCACCGCCGGACACCCCGAAGCCTAACGAGACCTATCGTGCATAGCTGCGGGATTCATCCCGCAGTGGTCGTGTCGCCCGGAAACACCGGCGCAGCGCCCTCGATGGTCGCGACGCCGCTCAGTCACCCTTCGTTGCGGGCCATCCGACCGACAGCGGAGCCGAAGCAATCTCGACGCCACCCACTTTCGACACCCTCGCCGGTTTACACCAACGATCAGCCTCCCTGCTGGCCACCTATCGAGTACCGTAGGCCCTTACCCCACATAGGAGACCGGCGTGTATAACCCGAAGCCATTCCAGGTTGACGACTCGAGCGTTGCCGTCGAGTTCATGCGGCAGCACAGCTTCGCGACCCTCGTCACCAGCGGTCCCGATGGCCTCCAGGCCAGCCACCTCCCGATGGCCGTCCACCCAAACCAGGACGGCCTCCCCACCCTGTACGCCCACCTCGCCCGCGCCAACCCGCACTGGCAGCACTTCGATGGCGCCCGCGAAGTCCTCGCTATCTTCCAGGGCCCCCACGCCTACGTATCGCCCGCCCTGTACGAGACCCATCCCAGCGTCCCGACCTGGAACTATCAGGTGGTGCACGCCCACGGTGTCGCGACGGTAATCGAAGACCCGGACGAGCTCCGCGCCCACGTCCTGGAGCTCGTCGAACAGCATGAAGGTGCGAGGCCGGAACCCTGGAGGCCGAACCTGCCCGAAGACTTCCTTCAGGCCATGCTGCGCCAGATCGTCGCCGTCCGCATCGACCTGAGGCGCATCGAGGCCAAGTTCAAGCTCGGCCAGAACCGCCCGCGGACCGATCGCGAGAACATGGCAGCCGCCTTCGAGGCCAGCACCGACACCACGCTGCAGGCGCTCGGGGCCGCCACCCGCGACAGCCTTGCCTGAATCGGGCTCCTGCCTCAGCCAGTGGAGCGCGCCAGCTGTTCCTCGTTGCGAGCCATTGACCGGAGGAAAGGCGAAGCAACCTCGGCCCACGTCTCGAAAGCCTGGTGTAGCACCGAGATTTGCTTCGCCTCCACTATCGCGGACGGCTCGCAACGAGGGGTGAAGGCACTCCAGCCTGGCAAGAGGAATCGCGGGCGGTGTCCTTTGCCCCTGCCCCTTGTTACGCTGCCCTTGTGAACAACGCTGAGCTCATCGTCGAAATGCTGGAGGACGCCGGCGTGCGCTGGGCCTTCGGTGTACCTTCCGGCCCCGTCCTGCCCCTGATCGAAGCGATGCGCAACAGCCGCATCGAGTACGTCCTCACCGCCAACGAGACCTCCGCCGGCTTCATGGCCACCACCGTCGGCGCCATGACCGGCGTACCCGGCGTCTGCATCGCCACCGTAGGGCCGGGCGCCACCAACCTCGCGACCGGCGTCGGCGCCGCCTGGCTGGACCGAGCGCCCGTCATCGCCATCACCTGCAACGTGCCCTCACACATGCTCAACCGCCGCATCCAGATGCGCATCGACCACAATGCCCTCTTTGCCCCGCTGACCAAGGCGACGCTACCTCTCAGGGACGGCAACATCGCCCGGCCGCTGGCGCAGGCCCTCACGCTCACGCGCATGGAGCCCCCCGGCCCGGTGCATCTCGACCTGCCCGAAGACGTCGCGCTCGCTACCGCCATCGATCAGCCCATCGCGCCGCTGCCGCCGTTCAGGCTCTCCCCGGTGCCACCGCAAGCCTTCAACCAGCTCTCGGCCCTGCTGCAGACGAGCCGTCGCCCCTTGCTCGTCACCGGCCTCGACCTCACGCGCGCTCCAAACCACAGTCGCCTGCTCGATTTCATCGAGACCCAAGCAGATGCCCTGGATCACCACCCTGCACGCCAAGGGCTTCCTGCCCGAAAGCCACCACCTTTACGCCGGTGTCCTCGGCCGTGCCCGACGCTCCGACGTCCAGCGCCTCGTCGACCGCGCCGACCTCATCGTCGCCATCGGCTACGACCCCATCGAGATCAACTACGAGGAGTGGGTGGGCGACCGGCCCATCGTCCACATCGGCGCCGAGGAGGCCGAAACCGGCACCGAGCTCCTCTTGCCCGTCAACGCCGGCGGCGACCTCGAGGGCGCCATCGAGGCACTCGCCGGCCTGCCTGCCTGCGACAACGACTGGACCCCGGACGAGATCGCCGAGCACCGCCACACCCTCGACGCCCACCTGCGCCCCGATGGCGCCACCCTCGGCCCCCACGACGTCCTCGACGTCCTGCGCGACCGCTTGCCGCCCGATGCCATCCTCGCCTACGACGTCGGCGCCCACACCCACCAGATCGCCACCCAGTGGCGCACCGACGAGCCCTTCACCTGCTTCTCCACCAACGGCTGGTCCAGCATGGGCTTCGGCATGCCCGCCGCCTACGCCGCCAAGCTCGTGCACCCCGACAAGCCCGTCGTGGCCCTCGTCGGCGACGGCTGCTTCGCCATGACCGCCGGCGAACTCACGCTGGCTCGGCGCCTCAACCTCAACGTCCCCGTCATCGTCCTCAACGACGGCTGGCTCAGCCTGATCAAGGTCAAGCAGCAGCGCCGCGAGCTCGGCATCAGCGGCGTCCGCCTCGGCGACCCGCCCCCTTCGCCCGAGCACTACTTCGGCGTCCCGGTCCGCCCCGCCCGCACCCCCGAAGAGCTCACCGCCGCGCTCGATTGGGCCCTCACCCAAGAAGGCCCCACCGTCATCGAAGCCTTCATAGACGGCGAAGCCTACCTGCAGACCGTGTACGACTAGGACGAGTAGTCAGTCAGTCAGTCAGTCAGTCGTCAGTCGTCAGTCGTCAGTCGTCAGTCGTCAGTCAGAGACGATAGCGCTGGTCTGTGGCGATACCACCCACTGTGATGCTGAGCCCGGCGAAGCATCTGCGGCCTACCACCGTGCACGACAGCTCATACGCCTAACCGACACCCGAAACGCCCGCGAGACGCCACGATCGCGCACGGCGAGCCGTCTCCAGCCCGAACCCCGCAGATGCCTTCGCCGCAGCTCAGCATGACATCCGCCTGACAACCCACCGAGGCGCCCGACTCAGAACTGAAAACTGAACACTGAAAACTGACTACTACGCCTGCGTCGTAATGCTCGCCAGCGCCTCCAGCTGCCCGATGTCCAGCCCTGCCAGCTCGATCGCCAGCTCCACCCGCGGGCAGTCCGCGTCCTTGAACACCTGGAGCTGCTCCTTGCACTCCTCCAGCGTCCCGTAGATCGTCGACGTCTCCAGGTCGTAGTTCGGGTTGTAGTAGGCGCGCCAGTGCGCCTCGCCCTGCTGTTTCGCCGCCTCACGTGTCGCGCCGATGCTCACGTTCTGCAGCTTCGCGATCGCCAGCGAGTCCGGGTCGCGCCCGATGTCCGACGCGAAACCTCGAAGCGTCGTCACGCCCCCGAGGAAGCGATCGATGGCCTGCGAGCCGCCGATCCAGCCATCGGCATGCCGGGCGATGCGCTTCAGCATCGCGTCCCCGAAGGCGCCCATGTAGATCGGTACGCCCCCGGCCTGCACCGGCTTAGGGTTGATCCGGCCGCCCTCGATCTGGTTATAGCGCCCTTCGAACGTGACGTCGTCCTCCCGCCACAGCTTGCGCATGATCTCGATGCTCTCCAGCAGCCGCCCGACGCGCTGGTTCATCGGCACGCCGATGCTCTTGAACTCCGCCTCGGTACCGCCGATCGCCATGCCCAGGCTCAGTCGCCCACCGGAGAGCACGTCGATCGTCGACGCCGCCTTCGCCAGCAGCACCGGGTTGAGGTACGCCGAGAGCATCACCGCCTGCCCCAGCCGCACCCGCGAAGTCTTCGCCGCCACCCAGGTCAAAAGATGCAGAGGCTGCAGCACGTCGACGCCGTAGAAGACGTGGTCACCCGCCCAGATCGCGTGAAACCCCAGCTCCTCGGCGCGCACGACGAAGCGCTCGATGTTTTGCGGGTTAGCGGGATGCACGGACGGGATACGCAAGCTGTAAACGACTTCGGCCACGAGAACCTCCAGGAATCAAACGGGACGTCGCACACAGCGTAGCCCAACCTGCCCCCGTCCTTCCCCATCCCAAGCGACCCGATTCAGAAGCTGCGGGATTCATCCCGCAGTGATGACCGCCGGCGGCACACTAGATGGCGCCTGGGCGGAGCCATCTGCCGACTACGAAAACGCACAAAACACCCCCTCTCCGAAATCGGAGAGGGGGCTGGGGGGTGAGGTAAGCGCCCGGCTACTTGGTCGTGGCGAGCTGTCGCAGGAAGCTCTTCGCCGCTTCCTTGCCGCTACTCGCCGCGTGCATGCGCATCTTCGTAAGCAGGTGGATCAGAGCGCGCTTCTCGTCTTCGTCCAGGCCCGTCCACAGGCTCTCGACATGCTCAGCCACGTCGGGCAGGGCGTTCTCGACCATCGCGAGACCGGCATCGGTGATCTGGGCCCACGTCTTGCGCTTGTCGATCTCGTGCGTCACCCGCACGACGAGGCCGTCGGCCACCAGCGTGTCCATGAGCTTCGTGATGTTCGTCGGGCTGACGTTCATCTCTTCGGCGAAGTCGCCCATGAGCATGCGATGTTCGGGTGCGCGATAGAGCAGGCGCAGCACGTTGAAACGAGCCCGGCTCAGTCCGGCCGAGGTGTCCAACGGGGATCCAGGAAGCAGGTTGGCGTGGGCGCGCATGACCATGAGATGGGCTTCGAAGGTAAGCAAACTGGTTTGCGGGCAATGCTCGTTGTACCAGCTCGCGAGGTCATGGACGCCCGAGTCGGTCATCCAGCCATCATCGATCATGAACGCATCAGACATCGCAAAACTCCCTGCCCTTGTCCTTAACCGGTGCTTCTATTTGTACAAGTGTAGCGAGTTTCGCGCCGACGATGCTACTGCACGTTCAAAACCTTCAGGCATAGAGGAGCGCAGCTCTCCGTTCGAGAGGCTCCAAACCGCGGCAAGTGCCCGGCAATCCTCCCTAAAACTACGAGAACCGCAGGCTCATCGCCGATTTCATTGGTTTACTTAGGTAAATTAATGTCGTATATTCCCTCACGGTTGTTCCGTATCCAGTAGCTCCGGAGCGGCCATCCTTGGGTGGAGTCGTCTAATGCTCCGACGACTCCACCCTTCCCTTTTCACTCCACATCTACGTCGCTTCGATGGCTCCGGTTCTTCCCTAGCTCATCGCCGTGCGCCACAGCACCGTATCGACCAGCAGTAGCTCGCTCGGCACCGTCGCCTCCAGCTCGAGCTGGCCACCGGCCCATACGTACGCCGCATCGCCGCTGCCCATGCGCTCGCCGTTGACCTGCACCCGACCCTGAAGCACATAGAGGTACGCCCCATGGCCGCCGGGCACCTCGTGCGTCAGCGTAGTGCCGTCCTCCAGGTGCGAGACGTAGATGCTCGCCTCCTGCTCCACGTCCAGCCCTTCCCCCGTCTCGAACGAGGGCTTGGCGATGCGCAGCAGGCGGTTGCGCCGGTCGTCCTCCGTGTACTGATGCTGCTGCACGGCGGGATCGATGCCGAACCGCTTCGGCACGATCCACATCTGCACTAGTTCGAGGTCGCGCTCCTGGGAGTGATTGCGCTCCGAATGCTCGGCGCCGCGACCCAGGCTCATCACCTGCACGCCGCCCGCCGAAAGCACGCCGCCGTTGCCCAGGCTATCGGCGTGTTCGAACTCGCCCTTGACGACGTACGAGATCGCCTCGATGTCCCTGTGGTGGTGCATCGGCCAGATCGAACCCGGTGTCAACGTGTCGTGGTTCAGCACCTCGAGCATGCCGATGCCATTGTTATCGGGGTCCAGGTGCCCGCCGAAGCTGAAGTGCAGGCTCGCCCGTACGATGCCGGCGTCCCCCTTGAAGATCTCCTCGTTGCGACGGATCTGGAGCTTCGCCAGCTCCGGGTTCTCGGTGTGGTGGTTCATGGCACTTTCCAGTGTATGAAAAGCGGCCGGTGCGTCTGCACCGGCCGCTTGCGTGACAAGCTTCTGGGCACTGGCGATTACGCCTTATCGCCCAGATAGATCGCGGGCACGCGTGCCCAGACGGCCCGCGTGGTAGTCCTCGATCGCCTCGAAGATCTCCTGGCGCGTCGTCATCACAAACGGGCCGTGGAAGAACACCGGCTCCCGGATCGGCTTGCCGCCCAGGACGAGCACCTCCAGGTTCGGCGAACGAGAGTCCTGAGTGCGGTCCGCTTCCAGCGTGATCGCATCGCCCGGCCCGAACACCGCCAACTGCCCCTCGCGGAACGGCACGCCCTCGGTCCCGGCCTTGCCGGAGCCGCTGAGCACATACGCCAACGCGTTGAACTCGGGGTTCCACGGCAGCTCCAGCTTCGAGTCCGGGCTCACCGTCGCGTGTAAGTACGTGATCGGCGTCCACGTCACGCCCGGCCCGCCGTGACCGTCGAGGTCGCCCGCGATCAGGCGAATCAGCGCCCCGCCGTCGTGCGAGCTCAGTAGCGACACCTTGTCCGCCGAGATGTTCTGGTAGCGCGGCGGCGTCATTTTGGACACCTTCGGCAGGTTGACCCACAGCTGCGTGCCGTGGAACAGACCGCCCTGCGTGACCAGCCACTCCGGCGGCATCTCGTCGTGCAGGATACCGGCACCGGCCGTCATCCACTGCGTCGCGCCGTCCGTGATCATGCCGCCGCCGCCGGTCGAGTCCTTGTGCTCGAAGGCGCCGTCCATGATGTAGGTGACGGTCTCGAAGCCGCGGTGCGGGTGCCACGGCGCCCCCTTTGCCTCACCCGGCGCGTACTCGACAGCGCCCAGGTGGTCCAGCAGCAGGAACGGGTCCGACTCGCGGAACTCGGCGTTCGGGAACGCCCGGCGCACCTCGAAGCCTTCGCCCTCGAGCTGACGGGGCGCAGTCGCTATCTGGCGCACGGCGCGCATACGGGCATCCGGTGCCGGCCGCGAGACGCGGGGCAGAGCCAGGATGTTGTTGGTGGTGACAGCAGGCATTTCATTTTCTCCTTCCCACAGCACTCTGTGGGTAACACATCAACTTACGAAAAGTAAGTGAACTACCCGTAGAATACCCACAGAGCTAATCAATGTCAAGTAGCTTACGAAAAGGAAGCAACTGCGCTACAATACCCGCATGGCAGAAGCCCACCCCATCGACCTCACCGCGTACTGTCCCAAGTACGAAGAGGCGATGGCCCTCCTCAGCAAGCGCTGGACCGGCCTGATCCTGCGCGCCCTGCTCTCCGGTTGCGACCGCTTCGGCAGCATCGCCGCCTACGTCCCCGGACTCAGCGACCGCGTCCTCTCGGAGCGCCTCAAGGAGCTCGAAGCCGAAGGCGTCCTCGAACGCCGCGTCCACCCCGAAACCCCCGTCCGCATCGAATACCGTCTCACCCCAATGGGCGCCGAGCTCCGCGACATCGTCGAAGCCGTCCAGACCTGGGCCGACAAATGGGTGCCGCTACCGGAGTAAGGCACCCAGCCTCGGTGCATCTCGCGAACCCGTAGGGAACGAACGGCAG
Organism: uncultured Chloroflexia bacterium; assembly: GCA_963768705.1. GTDB lineage: Bacteria > Chloroflexota > Dehalococcoidia > DSTF01 > WHTK01 > WHTK01. The sequence continues at coordinate 29,482 of CAVYJE010000024.1, read as the reverse complement.
TGCGCCGCCACAACCGGGGTGAGGTTCCCCAACGCCTCGATGCCCCGGGGTTCAGCCCGGGGTGGTTGTACAGCCCACGACCGGAGTGAGGTCAGCCCACGCCGCAAAGCGCATCAGGCAAATCCGCAGCAGGCACCCCCTCTCTCTGGCGACGGAGAGGGGTGGTCGCCGCTACAACCGGGGTGAGGTTCCCCAACGCCTCGATGCCCCGGGGTTCAGCCCGGGGTGGTTGTACAGCCCACGACCGGAGTGAGGTCAGCCCACGCCGCAAAGCGCATCAGGCAAATCCGCAGCAGGCACCCCCTCTCTCTGGCGACGGAGAGAGGGGTCGCCGCCACAACCGGGGTGAGGTTCCCCAACGCCTCGATGCCCCGGGGTTCAGCCCGGGGTGGTTGTACAGCCCACGACCGGAGTGAGGTCAGCCCACGCCGCAAAGCGCATCAGGCAAATCCGCAGCAGGCACCCCCTCTCCTGGCGACGGAGAGGGGTGGTCGCCGCCACAACCGGGGTGAGGTTCCCCAGCGCCTCGATGCCCCGGGGTTCAGCCCGGGGTGGTTGTACAGCCCACGACCGGAGTGAGGTCAGCCCACGCCGCAAAGCGCATCAGGCAAATCCGCAGCAGGCACCCCCTCTCTGTGCGACGGAGAGGGTGCCGACCGCAGTCGGCGGGGGTGAGGTTCTACGGCTTGCGCTGCGGCGCCGTCGCCGGCTGCTGCGCCTGGAACTGCATGAACTGCAGCGGCAGGTCCGCCTCGTCGATCTCCAGCACCACTCCGGCGCGGTCTTCCTGTACCTGTACCAGTGCGTCCGTACTCAGTTCGCCCAGGCCCTTCTCCAGTAGCACCTTCTGATCTGCCAGCACCGCCTCGCCCACCTGCATCGGTACGTCGACTTCGTGCGCCAGCTCCAGCGCCAGTCGCGTGTCCTTGTTCGAGAGCGTGATCGAGAACGGCGCCGGCAGGAAGGCGCGACGGAACAGCCCCGTCGGGTAGGCATTGACGAGGCGCTGCGACGTGCCCGTGCTCGACCCGATCACGGTCGCCAGCGTCTTCAGCTCCACGCCGGCCTTCACGCCCATCGTCAGCACCTCGGCCAGCACCATGTTGTAGCCCTGAGCCGCGATGTTGTTGCACAGCTTCACGACCGACCCTGCGCCGATCTCGCCGCAGTAGAACAGCTTGTTGCCCAGCGCCGACAGTACTGGACGCATGCTCTCGAATACGGCCTCGTCGCCACCCACCATGATCGAAAGCGTCGCGTGCTGGGCCCCGCCGGTGCCGCCCGCCACGGGCGCATCCAGCATGGCGATGCTCTTCTCCGCCAGCTGCGGGAACAGCGCCCGTACCACGCTCGGCGCATTGGTCGACAGGTCGATGAACACGCCGCCGGGCTTCAGCGCCTCGATCACGCCGCCCTCGCCGACCGCGATCTGTTCCACGGCCTGGGGCGTCGGCAGCGACGCACAGACCACGTCGGCATCGCGCGCGGCGTCGGCGACGCTGGTGGCGGCCCGAATGCCCGGCGTCTCCGCCACAGTCGCAACTGCCTCCGGCACCACGTCAAACGCGGCGACCTCGTGGCCCGCCTTGGCGAGGTTCCGCGCCATGTGGCTGCCCATGCGTCCCAGACCCACAAATCCGATCTTCACTCTCGTCCTCTTCTAGAATCTCGCGATGTTTTGGTGTTTCGGCCATGCTCCCCGGCCGTGCGCGCGAAGCGTAACACAGCCTCAGACCTACCCGGCGAGGCGCTTTGGTACTGGTAGACCATCTAGAAACCCCTGCGAAAGGTCGACACTTAGTGACGAGGGCTATTAGGAAGGAGCGTGTTGAAAGGCCGCATAACATATGCCGTGCTCGGCGCTGCACTTGCAAGCGGCGCCTTTTACCGCACCTTCCAGCGGCTTGAGAGCGAACGCCGCGGACTCAGTGACCTCACTCGCTCCCTGGCTCAACGCAACGAGCAGCTGACAGCGCTTTCCAACGTCTTCAACCAGATCGCAGATGACATGAGCTTCGAGCACGTCGTCAACGCCAGCCTGCGTGAAACTGCCCGCATCATGAACGCCGATATGGTCAGCCTGCGCCGCCTTGAGGGCGAGCGCCTGATCTCGGTCGGCGCCATTCTCCAGGACGGCAGGCCAGTCAAGCTCGACAGCGACATGATCATGGGCCAAGGCCTCACCGGCCGCGCCGCGGCCGAGCAACGCATCATCCGCATCGACCACTCTGCAGAGATCTCCATGGCGCCGAATGTCCCGGCTTCAATGCTGAACGACAGCAACAGCCCATCCGGCCAGACCAGAAGCCGCCGGCAGGAGTCTGGCATCATTGCTCCCCTCATCGTCGGCGCCCGCGTCGTAGGCGCACTAGCTGTGTGGTCAATCGAAGTAAACCACTTCACTCAAGACGACGAGAGCGTGCTGGAGCTCATGGCCTCCCAGATCGCCACCGCGATGGTCGCTTCCTCGATCATGGAGGAGCGCGACCTCCAGGCCCACCGCGATGCCCTAACCGGCCTGCCGAACCGCCTCCAGCTCACCGAGGACCTCGGCAGCATATTCGCGGCGTTAGCCGGCCTCAGTCACACCGCCGTGTTCGCAATGGTCGACATCGACCACTTCAAGGGCTTCAACGACGAGTACGGCCACAGCGCCGGCGATGTCGTCCTTCAGAACATCGGCGCCGTCATGCAGGCCTGCATTCGCACGACGGACCACGTCTATCGCTACGGCGGCGAAGAGTTTCTGATTGTCTTCGTGGACGCCAGCCCGGCCGAGGGCCATCGCCTCGCCGAGCGCATGCGTCAGGCCATCGAGTATCAGATGCACAACATCCGGCCCGTCACGGTATCGATCGGGCTCGCCTCCCTCCCGGTCGATGGCACAGACCCCTATGCCCTCATCGAGCTCGCCGACAGCGCCATGTACCGCGCCAAGCGAGGCGGCCGCAACCGCACGATGGTCTGGGACCTCATGCAAGAAGAAGAGCACGGCGCCGTCGCCTAGCCCCGAAATCGCTCCATAGGCCGAGACGCTAGAATGGCCACAGACGAGGTGCTGTCATGGCCACCGTGGAAGTAGACATCCCCGAGGAACTGTTGACCCTCCTGAAGCGTTCGCGCCTTGGAAATCTAGCAGTCGCTGATCAACTGCGTATCGCGCTTGCCGCCCATCTCTTTCAGGAAGGCGTGATCTCGATCGGCAAGGCCGCATCCATCGCCGGCGAACCGCGTGCGACATTCGAGTTGCTCCTGGCCGAGATGGGCATCCCGGCCCTCCACTACGGGGTCGAGGAGTATCAGCAGGACAAACAAGCATTTGAGGACGCCAGTCGATCGGAGTGATGAGAGTCGTCTCGGATGCCGGTCCGCTAATCCATCTCTCCTGGATTAATCAACTCAGCCTCCTGAATCGCCTCTTCGACCAAATCGTTGTGCCGCCCGCAGTGCAGGTCGAAATCCTGGCGGCACCCACAAACACCCAGGGACTCGACCGCATTCAGCAGGCCATCACGGAAGACGCCTGGCTGGTGCGCGCACCCACTGCTCGCTTGCCGGACAACCTCGCCACCGTATTGGACATGGGCGAGGCGGAAGCGCTCGTCCTTGCCGGGGAACTTCACGCCGATCTCTTTCTGACTGATGACGCGCTCGCAAGGACAGAGGCCAAACGTAGTGGGCTAGCGGTTGTCGGCACCATAGGCATACTGACCCAGGCCCGCGATCAAGGCTTCATCTCGGCGGTTCTACCACTCTTGCTGGAGCTTCGTAGTCACGGCCAATGGCTCAGCGAGGATCTGGTCGATTTGGTTCGCCAGACGGAGACTTGAGCGCCTTCACGAGGCCGGCCCCAACCCCAAAACCGTAGCCGAGGTGCCCACACCTCGGAGGCCATCCGCCCCCAAGCGCCTCTCCGTCCGGCGCCACCACGCACGACCCGACGATCGCCTAACCCGTATTCTTCAGCCCCGCCGCGATGCCATTGATGCTCAACAGCAACGATCGCCTCAGCAACGGGTCCGCGTCCTCACCGGCGGCCCGGATCCGCCGCAGCAACAATATCTGCAGGTAGTTCAACGGGTCGATATACGGTGCCCGCACCCGCAGCGTGCGTTGCAGCACCGGCAGACGGTCGAGGAGCTCGCCTTGCTCCGTAAGCTCCCGCACGCAGTGCACCGTGCGCGCATGTTCTTCCCGGATGTCATCGAAGATATGGTGCAGCGACGGGTCCACGAGGTCCTGCACGTAGCGCTCCGCGATATCCATGTCCGTCTTCGTTAGCGACATCTCGATGTTCGACATCAGCGTCTGCAAGAACCGCCAGCGCCGGAACATCTCCTGCAGCGTCTCGATGCCGCTCTCGGCCACCGCCTGCTCCATCGCCGTACCGAAGCCGTACCAGCCCGGCACGATCTGGCGCGACTGCGTCCACGCGAACACCCACGGTATCGCCCGCAGCTGCGCGATGCCCTCGACCTGCCCCCGGCGCCTCGCCGGCCGCGAGCCGATGTTCAGGTCGCCTAGCTCCTCCAGCGGCGTACTGCTCAGGAAGTACTGCACGAACCCCTCCCGCTCCACCAGCGAGCGGTACTTCGCGTAAGCCGCGCCCGAAATGCCGTCCATCGTGCCGGACCAGCGCTCGTAGTCGCCCGACTCCGGTTCCGGCCGGTCGTTCAGCAGCGATGCCTCCGTCACGGACGAGAGGAAGATATTCACCTGCGACGCCGCGATCGTCCGGTTGCCGTAGTGGTCCGAAATCACCTCGCCCTGCTCGGTGAGCTTGATCCGGCCGTTCACCGTACCCGCCGGTTGGGCCAGGATCGCGTCGCGGGTTGGCCCGCCACCGCGGCCGACCGAGCCGCCTCGGCCGTGGAAGAACACGACCGAGATGCCGTACCGCTGCGCGCAGGCCAGCAGCTCCCGCTGCGCCCGGTGCAGCTCCCAGTTCGACGTCGTGATCCCGCCGTCCTTGTTCGAGTCCGAGTACCCGACCATCACCTCGGCCACGTTCCCCTGCAGTTCGACCATGCGCCGCACTTCCGGGATCGACCAGTAGGCATCCATCACCCTCGCCGCGCTTCGCAGGTCGTCGATCGTCTCGAACAACGGCACCACCTTGAGCCGCGCGACGTCCCGTGCCGGATAGAACAGGCCGGTTTCGCGCGCCAGGATCAGCACGCCCAGCAGGTCGGCCTCGTGGCGAGTCATCGTCACGATCCAGGTATCGATTGCCTCCGCGCCGAAGCGGTCCTGCGCCTCCCGCACGAGGCTCATCACGTCGAGCACCTCTTGCGTTCGCGCCGAGGGCTTCGTCACCGGCGCCATCAGCGGCCGGCGGCTCGAAAGCTCCGCCGTCATCACCTCCGCCCGTCGCACGTCCGACTCGAACGGCTCGTCCAGGTCCGCTGTGCCGGCCAGCTGTAGCAGCTCCAGCACCGCCACGTTCGTGATCGCCGAGTCCTCCCGAATATCCATCTGCGCTAGCGTCAGCCCGAAGCTCGCGATGTTCGTGATCAGGCGCTGCAGCCGGCCCGCTGCGACCGTCTCACCCCGATGCTCCATCAGCGACCGGTGCATCATCAGCAGGTCGGCCTGCAGGTCGGCCGCGCTGTAATACACCGGCCCGGCCGGCGCTTCCCAGCTCTCAGCTACGACGAGCGCGTTGTCCAGGCGGGCCAGGATGAACAGGCACTTCAGCCGGTACGGCTCCTCCGCGTGCAGGCGCAGGTTTCGATCCCACACGTCGGGCATCAGCAAGCGCTCGCTCTCCAGCGAGGCCGTCAGCTCCGGCGAAATCTCGACGATCTTGCTGCTCTGGCTTAGCTCCCCGAACACCTGCTCCACGTGACCGCGGATCAAGCGCAGTGCTCGCTCGTTCTGCATGCCGAGCACCGCGCGGGTAACGTCGCTCGTCACGTTGGGGTTGCCGTCGCGGTCGCCGCCCACCCAGGTCCCAAACCGGATCGGGCTCCTCTGCGGCCGCTCGCCGCTCACGCCCGCCGCCTCCAGCGCCTCGTAGAACCCTTCGACCGACTCAGCCACGATGCCCTCGAATAGCTGCTCGAGGTAGTAGAGCACGTTGCCGGCCTCATCTCGCGGCTCCGGCCGGTCCAGCCGCAGCTCGTCCGTCTGCACGATGCCCTCGATCACCTCCGCCATGCGCCGTTGTGCTCTCGCACGCTTGCCGGGGCCGCCGGAGCCGTCCTGCCAGTCCCGCAGCGCCTCGTCCAGTGCCTGCAGCTTGCTCAGGATCGAGCGCCGCGCCGCCTCCGTGGGGTGGGCCGTGAACACCGGCCTCACCTGCATGTGCTCGTAGTAATGTCGCAACTCGTCGCCGGTCAGCCCGGCCGCCGAAGCGCGTTGTAACACGGCGAAAGCATCGTGCTCCGCCGCCGAAAGCTCCGGGCTGATGCGGTGGTGCTGCTCTGCCGTGTTCGCCAGGTGGAAGTAGATCGTGAAGGCGCGCACCAGGCGCTGGATCTGCTCCAGCGATGCCAGGTCGAGGCCGTCGATCAGAGCCTGCAGGCGTTGCGGGTCCGGCGCATCGCGCAGCGCGCGCGTCGTCGTCCGCACGTCTTCGACGAGGTTGAAAAACTCCTCGCCCCACTCGTCCTTGATCACGTCGCCAAGGATGCGCACCATGTCGCGGATGTCGGCGCGCAGTCGAGTGTTATCGCCGCTTTCGGTGTGCTCCTGCTCGGTCGTCATCCCGTTCAGCATAGCGTCACGCGCCGCCCGGTATGCTTCGGAATCGTTAACAGCCCGTCGAGATGATCCAGAGGCGGACTACTCCCGAGCCGGTCCGCCCTTCACCCGGCGACCAGGCCCGGAGACGTGAACAATCTCCCTGGAGCGCTACCTGCCGCGGAGACGGATCTCTTTCGATACCGCCCCACCGTAGCTCCCGAACTGCCCGGCGATGAAGCTACGGTTGCGGTTCGGGGCGCCGCAGACAACGATCTGCAGCTCATCGGGATCGTGCAACACCGGCACCATGCGTTCGGGATCGTCGCTCAGAGCAAAACGCTCGCCCAGGATGCCCCGCCTTACCGACTCCTGCAGGTTGTATCCGGCCTCGACTCGGGCGAGTTGCTCGTCGAACTGCCTCGCGGAGATCAGGGCGTGATCGTAAATCCACTGCCTCACGTCCGCCTTGGAATAGCCGGCCTTCGCGAGGATGCCCGAAACCAGCGGCGTGATCCCGAGCACCGGCGTGATCCGGCCGCCGAAGCGCTCCATGGCGACGAGGAGGTTTCCGCCGAGCTCCCGAGCGATTTCGCGCGCGATCACGCGCAGGTGGTTCTCCGCCGGATCGTGGGTCAGGAAGGCGTGGGCGATCGAATCCACTCCCATGACGGTCACGAGATTTGCGCCCGGCGCAAACCCACGATCGACGCTCAGCGGCGTCCATGGGCTGTCCTCCTCGGCTTCGGCGAGCACGGGGTAGTAGTTGCGGCCGAAGGTGGCCATATCTGCCTCGCCCAGGCGATAGCCGGCGACATTCACCATCAGCAACCGGAGAAACCGGCTTACGGTGATGTTTGCCCGCGCCTGCGGTCGCAGCACACCTTGCCCCGAATTGAAGCCGAGCTGCTCGCCGATCGGGCCGTTCAGGATGATCAGCGGCGTCATCCCGACGGTGCTGCCGACGTTCTCGAGGCCGAACGCCGGATCGGCGATTGCCTCAGCGATGGCGAGCAGGACGGGCATGTATTCGGGACGGCACCCGGCCATCGCCCCATTCACCGCAACCTTCCAGACCGTTGCCGGCAAACGCGTCGGCGGCAGAAGGCCGATCACCTCATCGGGGGACCGATCCGTGAACGAGAGGAAGGCGTCGACGCGGTCAAGCGTCGGCGGAATCACCGGCAGCCCGTCAGACCAGACCCGCTCCTGGAAGTGATCGTTCACCTCCTCCAGCGTGCCTTTGAAGACAATCGCTCGTGGCCCAGACTGCCGCAGGCTTATTGCTCGGCGCGTCTGCAGATGGCGAATGCGTCAACTGCGACACGAGCTCGTCGACCAGCGGCAGTGACGAAACATATATCTCATCGCGCGTCTGGGCGCCGATATTCGGCAGCGGGTACTCCAGCAGCCGTATCGCGGGAAGCCCGCCGGCACGCGCTACGAGGCGCGCAGCCCTCTCGAATCCCTTACAGACGACCGCGACGGTCGGAACGCCGGCTTCTTCCAGCCAGGTTGTGGCCCGCGACACGGCGGGCGCGCAGGTCCCTCAACAGCCGGCGGCGACAATCGCGCCGTCGATGCCATGTTCGCGCGCGAGTTCGGCAACGCTGGCGTCGGGTTGGTCGCCCCAGCGCCTGCCCCGCCCCGGCTCGATCTCGACGAGCTCCAGATCGGGATAGCGCTTCGAGAGGTGCTGGCTAAACGCACGCAGCGCGGTGTCGCCATTGGCGAACTCCGTCCAGATCAAGCCCAGCTTCTTGCCACCCAGGCTATCGAGCGGTAGCGCGCCGAAGGTCTTCTTCTTGCTTGCTTGAAGCATCTCGCGCATCGCCGCCCGGGCTCACGACTTCGTAGACTGGGTCCATTGCACTGTCCTCAATTCGAAAACGCTGCTGGCTTCGAGGATCGTATCCCTCGCCGACAATCATCCTAACTGACGACACCCGGTTCCGCGAAGGAAGATAGATCCCGGAGGCCATCCTGCCGCACCTGCACGCCAACGCAATCGACCTGTTCTACGAGGACCACGGCACCGGTCAGCCCGTGCTGTTCATTCACGGTGGCTTCGGTGGCGTCGAGTCCACCCTCTACCCGAAGCCCTCCGCGATCACCGGCGTCCTGCCGCCAGACTCCTTCCGCACCATCAGCTTCGACCGCCGCAACAGCGGTCGATCCGCCTACGACATGAGCTTCACCCGCCTCGAAAACCTCGCTGCCGACGCCCGGGGTCTCCTCGCCGCCCTCGGCATCGACCACGCCATCGTCGTCGGCGACTCCCTCGGCGGCATGATTGCCCAGCGCTTCGCCCTCGATTACCCGGAGGCGACCTCCAGCCTCGTACTACTCGAAACCAGCGCCCACATCCTCAAGCGCACGCTCCAGGTCAAGGCCATCCTTCTCGCCATGCGCCTCGTAGGCCCGCGCGTGCTCTATCGCCTCTTCCGCAAGCGCTTCCTGGAACCCGACTGGTCCAAGCCCATCGGCCCCGATCAGACTGAGGAGGACGTACGCCAGGCCCGCGAGCACCAACGCGAGTTTCACGCCAGGCTACAAGCGCTGCCGGACGATGACCTCTATCGCTACTCCCTCGGCCTCATCCGCACCTACGTCGCCTTCTCCGGCCGCGACCTCCGCCTCGAGCTCGCCCGGCTTCGCATGTCCGTGCACGTCATCCACGGCAACGCCGACACCATCGTCCACACCCACCACGGCCGAGAGCTCGCCGCCCTCATCCCACACGCCGCCTACACCGAGCTGCCGGACCTCGGCCACGGCCTCCTCTACTACCCCGAAGGCCGCGCCACGCTCCAACGCGCCATCCAGGCACTAACACATGCGCCAAGCGCAGCACCGTCCGCGCCGCACCCCTAAGCCCGCACCCAAGCCCTCGAATTCAACCCCCACGTCATCGCGACGCCCCCTTGGTCATTGCGAAGGCCCAACCCCCGATGCCCTCTGGTCATTGCGAGGCCCGACCCAAGAAGGGCCGTGGCAATCTCGCAGCGTGCACACAACCCCTTCCGCCCAAGAGCGAGCGCCATCCCTGCCATGCGCCCGCGACCAATCTCACAGCGTGCACACAACCCCTTCCGCCCACGGCCGCACCCCAAATCGAAAGGCACCCGTAACATCAAGGCCATTGCACGGCACTACTGACTGACTCACTATCGATCAGGTGGAAGAGCATCCCGGCCTGGAGGCAGCCGTTGCGCGCTTTCGCGAGCGAAGCCATGATCTGCCCGTCATTCTCGATACCGCTTCGAACTGGTACCAGGGCTGGTACTTCCACCTCCGCCTCATGGAAGAAGTCGCCCGGGCCAAGCGCCACACCCTGCCGGTCGCCCTCATCTATATGGTCCTGAAGAACCGGAGAGCGCCCGCCGAGCCCGCAGCCGACAACTACTACTCCAACCTCTCGCAGGTCGTCACCGACGCCATCAGGTCGACCGACGTCGCCGGCCGCGTCACCGATGACGAATTCGCGATCTGCCTCCCCCACACCGACCGCGAAGGCGCTGCCGTCGTGGTCGAGCGCATCCTCCATCTCCTCGCCGCATACGCCCCCGCCATCGGTATCGCTACCCTCCCGGACATGGGCGAGGACGCCGAGACCCTGCTGGGCCTCGCCCTCAACCGGGCACTTCACCCCAACATCGGCCTCTAGGGTCTGCGAGAGCTAAACCGCTTCCGCCGCCTCCAAACGCGGCTTCGGCGGGCGCGCCAGGGCGATACTGCTCGCGGAGCCCAGCCAGATCGCGATCACCACCCCGAACGCGATGTGCCAGTCGTTCGTCGCGTCGAACAACGCCGCTACCGCCAGCGGTCCCGTCGCCGCGCCGATGATCATCAGCGGCCGCATCACCCCGTTGATCGCCCCGATGTAGCCGCGCCCGAAGTAGTTCGCCACGATCAGCGGGCGCATGACGAAGTTGCCGCCCAGCGCCAGCCCGTTCAACAGCGCCGCGATCAGCATCACCGGCACCGAGTGCACCTGGAATAGCAGCAGCACAGAGAGCGCCGTCAGCGTCGTCGCCGTCGCCATCAGTATCCGCACCTGGAACCGGCCCGCGATCGTGCCCCAGAGGAAACGCGAGCTGAACGACCCCACCCCAAACGCTGTCGCGCTGAACGCCGCCGTCGTCGACGCGAAGCCGATGTCCTGGAAGTACAGCAGCCAGTTCGTCTGCAGACCCGTCACACCCATGATGAACAGCGCCCCGGACACGTTGAGCAGCCAGAAGCTCGGCTCCCGGATCGCCTCCGAGCGCGTGTAGCTGCGCTCGTCCACCACCGGCCTCGCCGGAGCGCCTGGCTTCGGCGCATCGTCGCCGTCCGGCAGCAGTCCGATGTCCTCCGGCCGCGTGTGTATCGTGAACGCCAGCGGGAACAGGATGAAGAACGCCGCCACGCCGATCGCCAGCCAGCCGGCCCGCCAGCCCCAGCCGTCGATCACCGCGCTGACCAGGATCGGGAACACCAGCGGCCCCGCCCCGGACCCCGCCGACCCGATCGTCATCGCCCGCGTACGCAGCCGGACGAACCACTTCGGCAGCACGGCCGAGAGCATCATCTCGGCGCCACCCACCGTCATCAGCGTGCCCACCGCGCCAAAGATCAGATAGAAGGCGAGCAGGCTGTGCACCCAGTACAGCGAGGCCAGCCCGAACGACATGCCCAGCGCCGTCACGAACATGAACCGCCGCGGCCCCTTGTGCGAGTCTTGCCAAGGGCCCAGCAGCGGCGCCAGCAGCCCCGCCATCACGGACCGCATCGTCAGCGCCAGGAAAAACTGGGACCGCGTCCAGCCCAGCTCCTGCGTCATCGGCTTCACGAACAGGCTCACACCCCACGTCCCGGCCCCCGTCGTGAACGCCCCCGCGATCAGCGTGACCGCGACGAGGATCCAGCCGTGGTACAGCTTTTTCCTTCCCGGCGAGGGCTCCTCAGCCTCCGAGGGCGTCGGAGCAACGGTCGTCGCCAACTACGACTGCCCTAACCCGATGCCGTATCGATGCGCCCAGCTCAGGCCTTCCAACGTGTCGCCCATGGGCCGGTACTCGCAGCCCACCCAGCCCGTGTAACCCAGCGCGTCCACCGCGTCGAAGCAGTACTGCAGGTTCACCTCGCCGTACTGCGGCTCGTGCCGCCCCGGCACGCTCGAGAACTGGATATGTCCCACGATGTCGAGGTTCTGCTTCAGGCCCTCGACCAGGTCGCCCTGCATGATCTGCAGATGGTAGAAGTCGTACTGCAGGAAGACGTTGTCCGCCCCGGACGCCTCGATGATCTTGCGCGCTTGCTTCGACGTCGAGTGCAGATAACCCGGTACGTCGCGCGCGTTCAGCGGCTCCAGCATCAGCCGCACGCCCCGCTTCTTCGCCGTCTCCGAGGCCTCGGCGCACGTTCTCGATGAACGTCTGCTCGCACGCCTCCCGCGAAACGCCCTCCGGCACCACGCCCGCCATCAGGTGCATCATCCCGGCGCCCAGCCCGTTGGCGTAGTCCAGCGCCTGCTCCAGCGACGCCCGAAAGTCCGCCTGGCGACCCGGCAGCGCCCCCAGCCCTCGCTCGCCTCCCGTGCCCATCGGCGAGTTGAGCAGGACCAGCTCCACGCCCGAATCGTCCAACCACCGCCGCATGTCCGCGATCGAGTGGTTGTACGGCCGCAGAAACTCCACGGCGGTAAAACCGGCCTTGCGAGCCGCCTCGAACCGCTGAGGCTCCTCCAGCTCCGGGAACATCATCGAGAGGTTGGCTGCAAATCGAGGCATCACGAGCTCCTGTCCGGGCGTTGCTTAAGTCCTTAGCTTCCGCAGCAACTTATACCCCACGCAGGCCATGCGAGCATAGGCACAGAGCATGAATCCCCCACCGTCTTCTTCGAGCACGCGAGAATCAATGTAGGGACGAAGCTTCAGCTCCGTCCGCCGCGCGCCTCAGCGACTAAGAAGAGGTCTTCCTCTACCCAAACGCCGACGCCACCAGTTGTGCCGCCGACCGAGTTGAGCCAAGCATGGTCTCCCCACCCCTCGTTGCGAGCCATTGACCGGAGGGAAAGGCGAAGCAACCTCGGTTGGCGCTTCGGGATGCGGATAGGGCACCGAGATTCTCTTGCCTCGCTCTCGCGATGGCTCGCAACGAGGGAGACAACACAGCGAAGCGTTGCCCTTTGCCCTGCCTTGGCCCTTTGCCCTTTGCCCTTTGCCCTTTGCCCTTTGCCCTTTGCCCTTGAGACTACGTCCGACGCCTGGGCACGCCGCAACGCTGACAATCTATCCGATACCGTCTCGGCCCTACGACGCCGGCCGCTCGATCCCCGCGTGCGTCATGCCGTGCCGGAACACGCGCGCCCGGTCGCCCGTCAGCTTCGAGCGCGCCAGCAGCTCACCGAACTCCTTCGGCGTATACGCCGCCGCCACCGATGCCTCATACAGGCGCTTCATCTCGCCCTCGTAGTGCCGCCCGAACACGCGTACGTGCAGCGCGTACGGCAGCATTAACTTCGGGCGTTGCAGGTCGCGCACCAGCACCGCCCCGTCCGGCCTCGCCACACGCGCCATCTCGTCCAGCGCCCCCACCGGGTCCGTCAGGTGATGGATCACCGAGTTGCACGTCACCAGGTCGAACTCCCCGTCACCGAACGGCAGACGCGCATCTCCCTGCGGCCCCACCCGCAGCACCTCATACGTTATGTCGAGCCCTGCCTCCGCGGCGTCCCGGCGCGCCTTCTCGATCATCGCTGGCCCCGCATCGAGGCCCGTGATCTGCATCCCCGGCCAGCGCTGCTTCATCATCATCAGGATCTGGCCCGGCCCGCAGCCCACATCCAACACTCGCGCCGACTCCAGCCGCGGCGCCGCCATCAGCCCCTCGATATGCCGCACAAAGCTCCGGTCGATCGCTTCCAGGTAGGCCTGCGCCGCCGCACCCGCGTACGCCTCCACCTCGGAGTCGTCGTCCATCAGCTCCGGCTCCGGTACCCGCTTCAAACTCAGTAGCGCCATAGCAGCACCCCCAAAAGCCTTGAAAACAAGAGAACCGCCCGATCCTAACTCACCGTTCCAAATCAGCCTCCAAGCCACTCCCCCTCTCCGCCGGCGGGGAGGGGGTTGGGGGGAGGGGTCGCCCTCTCCCGCCACAGGACTTGCCGTACTGCACTAGAATCACATCGCACTCACACGTCGGGAGGCCCACCTTGCTCAGCGCTCACGACAACGACACCCTTTGCCGCGTCGGCCCCGGTACGCTCATGGGCGACCTGTTTCGCCAGTACTGGCTCCCTGCCGTCCGCTCCGACGAGCTCGCGACACCCGATTCGCCGCCCGTGCGCATCCGCATCCTCGGCGAGAACCTCATCGCCTTCCGCGCCACCTCAGGCGCCGTTGGCCTCATCGCCGACGCCTGCCCTCACCGTGGCGCCTCCCTCTTCTTCGCCCGCAACGAGGAGGACGGCCTGCGCTGCGTCTATCACGGCTGGAAATTCGACGTATCGGGCGCCTGCGTCGACATGCCCTCTGAGCCCGCTGAGAGCAACTTCAAGACCAAGGTGCACGCCAAGGCCTACCCCTGCATCGAGCGCAACGGCACCGTCTGGGCCTACATGGGCCCTCGCGAGACGCTCCCGCCCCTTCCGACCATCGAAGCCAACCTCGAGTCGCAGACTGGCCTCCTCACCGAGACCACCTTCCGCGAATGCAACTGGCTCCAGGCCATCGAAGGCGACATCGACACCGCCCACGTCGGCTTCCTCCACAACGGCGCCATCCAGCCCGAAGACCTACGGCAGGGCAGCTACCTCTACTACACGGTCACGGACCGCACACCCAGCTACGCTGTCGTCGATACTGACTTCGGCGTCTCCTACGGCGCCTACCGTCCGGCGGAGCCCGGCACCCACTACTGGCGCATCGGCCACTTCCTCTTCCCCGCCTACAGCATGGTGCCGACCGGCATCCTCGGCACCCAGGTCCTCGCCCGCTTCTGGCTTCCCGTCGATGACGACCACAGCATGCTCTGGAGCTGGTCCGTCCCCAACGCCGCTTCCATGGCCGGCCGAGCCGCCGCCACCTTCGGCGCCCCCGCCTACCGTCCCAACGGCACCGGCTGGTACGAGCGCTGGCGTTCCACCCAGGACCCCCGCAACGACTACCTCATGGACCGCAGCGCCCAGCACGCCAAGAGCTACACCGGCATCGACGGCGTCTCGACCCAGGATCAGATGATCACGGAGAGCATGGGCCCGATCTGCGACCGCACCCACGAGCACCTCGGCACCACCGACGCCATGGTCATCCGCACCCGCCGTGCCCTCCTCCGCGCCGCCCGCGACCTTCACGACAACGACATCGTCCCGCCCGGCATCGAAAACCCCGACGTCTACCTCACCCGCTCCGGCGGCGTCATCCTCCCCGACAACACAGACTGGCTCGAAGCCACCAGCCCCCTCCGCCAACCCTTCACCACCCACGAGGGCCTCACCGAAGCGCCGCTAAAGCTCTAACGCCATCACAACGTAGGATCCCCCTTTCTGAAGTCGGAGAGGGGGATGGTCGCCGCAGCGACCGGGGGTGAGGTTGTCACCTCAAACCAACCCAAACAAGGCATCCTGAGCCTGTCGAAGGACGTCAGCACCCCAGCGTGCACAGCCGTCGGCGGGCGCCCGTCCACCAGTGCCACGTACGTCGACCAGCTCACCCCCTTATCCGCATCGCCCTACACGACGTAGGGGTGCCCCTCGCGGGTACCCAACAGCGCCCCAGAACTCTCATGGCACCACGCGAAGCCCAAAGGGCAGGGGCAAGCCTAGCCCCCTACGACAGACGGGTAACGATCCTCTACAGGGGTAGCGGGGGCGAAGCCCATGCGCGGGGGGCTGTGGGGGGTGTCCCCCCACCCTTCTCTTTCTTCAACAAGGGGCGAAGCAGACCGATAGGGATGCGAAGCACCCCCTCGTGGGTGTTTAATGCGGTGCGCTAGCACAACAGAAGGAGGTCATCCCCAATGAAGGGCATCTATCACGCCGACCACGTAGGCAGCCTCCTCAGGCCGCCCGAGCTCCTGCAGGCCCGCGTCGACTTCAACGACGGCCGCATCAGCCGCGAGAAGCTCACCGAGATCGAAGACGCCTCCGTCCTCAAAGCCCTCGACCTCCAGAAGCAGGCAGGCATCCCCATCTTCACCGAGGGCGAGTACCGGCGCTCCGGCTGGAGCACCGCCGTCGCCAACTCCATCGATGGCCTCGTCGAAGTGCCCGCCGACGCCGCGCCCATCAACACCATCCTCGGCCAGTGGCAGGGCCCTCACGGCAACGAGGCCACCAACGTGCGTGTCCTCAACCCCGGCGTCATGGGCAAGACCCTCGTCGTCGGCGAGAAGATGCACCAGACCCACCGCCTCGCCGGCGAAGAGGCCGCCTTCCTCAAGGCCCACGCCCCCGGCCCATGGAAGATCACCATGCCCGGCGCTATGTCTGCCGGCGGCACCCTCTACCGCCCCGGCATCACCGACAAGGTCTACACCCGCGAAGAGTTCATCGCCGAAATCGCCGAGATGCTCAAGCGCGAGGTCGAAGCCCTCATCGCCGAAGGCTGCGCCTACATCCAGCTCGACTCCCTGCACTACGTTGAGCGCCTCACCTATGACGTCGTGCGCGACCGCATGATCGAGCAGGGCGAAGACCCCGACAAATACCTCGACGAGCTCATCGCCATCGACAACGCCGTCCTCGATGTCGCCCAGCGCGGCGACGTCACCGTCGGCATGCACATGTGCCGCGGCAACAACCGCAGTTCCTGGCACGCCGAAGGCAGCTACGAGGGCATCGCCGAAAAGGCCTTCTCCCAGCTCAACGTCGACCGCTTCCTCCTCGAGTACGACACCGACCGCGCTGGCGGCTTCGAGCCCTTGCGCTTCATGCCCAAGAACAAGATGGTCGTCCTCGGCCTCATCAGTTCCAAGGAGCCCGCCCTCGAGTCCGTCGACGACCTCCGCCGCCGCATCGACGAAGCCGCCAAGTACGTCCCGATCGAGAACCTGGCGATCTCGCCCCAGTGCGGCTTCGCCTCCACGGCCATGGGCAACCTCCTCACCTGGGACGAAATGCGCCGCAAGCTGGAGCTAATAGTCGAGACCGCCCAGAAGGTCTGGGGCTAGCGAAGCCCAATCGGTCGGCACCAAACACGGTCGTCCTGGCCCAAGACCGCTCGTCCTGAGGCTCTCGAAGGACGACAACTGCCCAATGCGGCCCCGTAGCAGGCGCCCCCTCTCTGTGCGACGGAGGGGCTGGTCGCCGCAGCAACCGGGATGAGGATTAACGCACACCCCGAACCGCCCAATGCGGCCCCGAAGCAGGCGCCCCCTCGCCCCGCAGGGAGAGGGGTGTCGACCGCAGTCGACGGGGTGAGGATGCCCTGGCCCCGAAACGCCCACAGCCACCCGTAGCAGGCGCCCCCTCTCTGTGCGACGGAGAGGGGTGGCCGCCCCAGCGGGCGAGGTGAGGTCTACGCCCCGTGAAACGCCTTCCAATGCGCGTGCGTGTCAAGCTTGTGAGCAAACCGCAACTACTTTGCCCTGGTCATCGAAGCGCCAGATATGCGTTTCGTCGTCTTCGGCCACCGCCAACCCCGTCTTTGTCACCGTCGCCTCAATGTCGACTAGCGCCACCACTACGTCTCCGCCGTCCAACATCGTGTGCGGCACGAACTTCGTCATCGTGAAACCGGCCAGTGCCTCGAAGAACTCACCGACAGCCGCCCGGCCCTGTCGCGGCATCAGCCACGGCACGTCGGAGGTTGACCCATGCTCCCAGTCCACTGTCTCCGAGAGCTGATCGAGGATGAAAGGGATGTCGCCGCGCCCAAACGCTTCGTAGATCGCCTGTACAGTCTCAACGTTGCTCAACACCAACTCCTTTGGATATCCTGCCATCCAATCGCTAACCGCGGTTCCGACCTCCGTCCGCAACCGGCAGTATAGGCCTCGGCACCTCCAGCAGTGCCTGATCCCGCCTCCGTCCCCTGTACACAGGTCCCACCCCCGCCTTCTTCCCCGAACGGCCTGAGAGAGTACAATATCTCGGTGCCCGCGAAGGCAGAACGATTCGCGGACGCTGGCGCTAAGGGAGGCGGACTATTAACAGCGAATTCAGCTTTCAGGACGAGGGTGGCGGCTACCGTGAGTACGCCATCGAAGAGTACAAGCCCCATCTGGAGCCTTACTACCTCCCAATCCATAACGAAGTAGAGATGTTCGAAGCCGCATTCGAGGAGCGTGTACCCGTACTCCTCAAAGGCCCCACTGGCTGCGGCAAGACGCGCTTCGTCGAGTACATGGCATGGCGCCTCGGACGCCCCATCGAGGTGAATAGCACCGCTGCGGACAACATGGAGCGCGCGCTACCGATCATTACCGTCGCCTGCCACGAAGACCTCACCGCCAGCGACCTCGTCGGCCGGTACCTTCTCGAAGGCGAAACCACCCGCTGGATTGATGGCCCCCTCACGCGAGCCGTCAAGGCCGGCGCCATCTGCTACCTCGATGAGGTAGTCGAGGCCCGCAAGGACACAACCGTCCTCATCCACCCCCTCACCGACTACCGCCGCCTGCTTCCAATCGAGAAGCGCGCCCAGGTCATCGAGGCGGCGGACGGCTTCCTGCTCGTCATCTCATACAACCCCGGCTACCAGAGCGCCCTCAAGGACCTCAAGCACTCCACCCGGCAGCGCTTCATCGCCATCGAATTCGACTACCCGCCCCGTGAGCAGGAAGCCGACATCATCAAGCACGAAGCTGAGGTTGATGACCGTACGGCCAATGACCTCGCAAAGCTGGGCGAGAAGGTGCGTAACCTGCGCGAGCACGGCCTCGCCGAGGGTGTCAGCACCCGTCTGCTGGTCTATGCCGGCAAGCTCATGCGCAAAGGCATCCCGGCCCGGTCAGCCTGTCAGTCAGCCATCACCTGGGCCCTGACCGACGACGCCGAAGTCCAGCGCACACTCGAAGAGGTCGTCAGTTCGATCTTTGAGTAAACAGCGCACCTCCCGCCCGTTCCGATTCGCCCTGCCCTGGCTCGTCCTCGGTCTGCTGGCCGTTGCCCTCGTCGCCTGCGGTAGCAACGACAACACCCCGTCCGTCGTGCCCACCGACACCCAGACGGCCGAAGCCACGCCCTACACCGGCCCCACCGCCGTGCCGCCGACCTGTGAAGGCACCGGCATCAGCAACATCGAACGCACCGGCCAGCGCCGCTTCACCGCCGCGCCCGACATGATCATCGATACCTCGAAGACCTACGTCGCCGAGATGCAGACCTCGAAGGGCGTTATCACCATCGAGCTCGCCGCCGACAAAGCCCCCGTCACCGTCAACAGCTTCGTCTTCCTCAGCTGCACCGGCTACTACGACGGCCTCACCTTCCATCGCGTCGAGAACCAGGCCAGCCTCTCAATCATCCAGGGCGGCGACCCCCGTGGCGACGGCACCGGCGGCCCCGGCTACGTCTTCGAAAACGAGATTAGCGACCTCAAGCACGACGCCGGCGTCATCTCCATGGCCAATGCCGGCGCCGACACCAACGGCAGCCAGTTCTTCATCACTAAAGCAGCCGCCCCTAACCTCGATGGCCGCTACTCCGTCTTCGGCCACGTCACCGAAGGCATGGACGTCGTCAACTCCATCTCCGTCGGCGACCTCATCCTCGCCGTCAGCATCCACGAAGCCCCTTAACTACTCGGGCTCCTCTGGTCATTGCGAGGAGGCGCCGGCCGACGCGACAATCTTGCGAAGTGCGTACAGCCTTCCTCGTTACCTAAACGCGAGAGCACTGGAAGACCCTTAACCCGGTAACCATTAGCCACCTTCTGTTCTAGACTGCTATCGCAACGACCGGTCGACCACCAGAACGCCGACATCGCAAGCAGGAGGAGGAACCCATGACAGAACCGATTCGCATCGTCCACAACGACGCCCTCGAGAGCGGCCCGCCGACCGCCGGCATGACCCGGAAGACGGCTGTCGCGGGAGAGGACAACTGGATGGGCGAAGTCCGCACCGAACCCGGCGTAATGTCCGGCTGGCACCACCACGGCGAACACACCACCTACGGCTACATCATCGAAGGCAGCGCCCGCGTCGAGTTCGGTCCCGGCGGCCACGAAAATCTCGAAGGCCACGCCGGCGACTTCTTCATCGTGCCGCCCCACACCGTCCACCGCGAAGGCAACCCCGGCGCCCACGAGCACGTCCTCGCCGTCGTCCGCGTCGGCACCGGCCCCTCCGTGATCAACGTAGACGGCCCAGACGCCAAGTAGGCAGGGGGACATCCTGCCAGTAGACGCCCTCTGACCCGCCGTCTGCATTGAGCTAAGGTGCAGGCACCCACCACGCCCCGAACACCACCCCCGACCTCGTAGCAGGCGCCCCCTCTCCGAAATCGGAGAGGGGTGCCCGCCGCAGCGGGCGGGGTGAGGTTCAACCCGCATCCCGAAGCGCTCGACAGCCAATCGACGCAGAAGCTGCGGGATTCATCCCGCAGTGTTGGACCGGAGTCGCATGAGGCTCATGGCGCCCAAGGCCCGTGCGCAGCCCTGCGTGATGGGGTGCCCCCCACGCCCCGAACACACCCGTAACCTCGTAGCAGGCATCCCCCTCTCTGTGCGACGGAGAGGGGCGGTCGCCGCAGCGACCGGGGGTGAGGTTGCGCCGCCCCGAAACACCCAACGTCACTCCGTCCACCCGGAGCAGGAGACGCGAGGGCGCAGCCCGTGCGCGGGGGCCGTGGGGGGTGTCCCCCCACACCTTTCTTTCACTTAAGATCATGCGGAGCAGCACGCGAGTGATGCGAAGCCACATCTGGCCCAATTCAACCGTAGACTGGATTGAACCTCGGGCGATACTCATCGGCTTCGCCCAAAGTGAAAGGACTGTCCCCCATGACCACCATCGCCGACCTCACGCGCTCGGGTGAGCGCCGCTTCAAGTCCTACCCCGAAACCGTCATCGACCCCAACAAGACCTACGTCGCCAAGATGACGACGGACAAGGGCGACATCACCATCGAGCTCGCCGCCAAGGACGCGCCCAAGACCGTCAACAACTTCGTCTACCTTTCCAGCGTCGGTTACTACGATGGCCTCAACTTCCACCGCGTCATCACCCAGCCGCCGTTCATGATCCAGGGCGGCTGTCCCCTCGGCACCGGAACCGGCGGCCCCGGCTACCAGTTCGGCGACGAGTTCAGCCCAGCCTGGCGCCACAGCGGCCCCGGCATGCTCTCCATGGCCAACGCCGGCCCCGGCACCAACGGCAGCCAGTTCTTCATCACCCTGGCCGCCCAGCCCCACCTCGATAACCACCACACCGTGTTCGGCAAGGTCACCTCAGGCATGGAAGCCGTCCAGGCCATCCGCCAGGGCGACAAGATCACCAAGATCGAAATCGAAGAGAGCTAACCCGCAACAAGGGTCCTCATACCAACGAAGAGCTCTCACGCAGACAGCTCCCTCTCCCTGGAGGGAGAGGGCTGGGGTGAGGGTGACGACAAACAATAAAGGGCGTGGGACTGACATCCCACGCCCTCTTTTTCTCAACGGCGCAAAGAGATCCTCGCCGACACGCTCGACCAGGCAACGGCGAGACCCGGACGAAACCCCTCTCGCCCAACCTCAACCACATCGGATCCCCGGACTACCTACAAAGCGTGACCGACACCCCGTAGCAAAAGGCAAAGCCCGATCGCCGACGGCAGGTCCGAAGCCCGATCGCCGACCGCAGGTCCTACCAGGAGGATTCGCCGGGGTTGTTGTAGCCCGCATTGATCGGCTGCGGCGCCGGCGGTTCGCCCGGCATCGGCTGTGCCAGCGTCGCCAGCGCGCCGATACGCTGCTGCAAGTCGCGCACCAGGTCGCTCACGCTGCCGTAATCGCGCGACATGCGCTCCTTCAGCTCCTCGACGGACCGCTGCGCCTGCTGTGCCCGATCGGCCGCTTGGCGTGCCTCTTCTACCGCCGAAAGCAGGCCCTCGCTCATGGCGACGAACTGCTCCGCGGCGCCGTTCAGGCGGTTCGCCGCATCTTCTACCTTGCTGCGGAACTCGTTCGCGGCGGCTTCGAGGTTGTGAGTCGGGGGCGTCTGGCTCCCGAATTGTTCCATACCTTCAGACATCTGGCGGCTCCTTGTTGGTAAATCGTTGGGCGGGACTTTGGGCAGCATCCTTGCCGCCCACAACGATCATATTTAAGCACTCGCCAACGACCATCAGGTGTTTCCCTAGATTTAGCTTTCGTAAAGCCTCGAAGCCTCCCACGGCAACAAACAGGAGCCCGATAACGCCAAGAAAGGTGACCAGGGAGTACCGGCGGCTCCCGGTAGGCGCTTGCCGCTCATACAGGCCATCGGCCCTGGCAAAGAATCGACATTTTCGATTCCACCCGATGGCGACGCTCTCTGCTCCTGTCCCTCCGTTCAAGCTGCTCGCCTTCGACCCCACCGCGCAGATACAATTAACCGATAACCCCCGAACGGTTCATTGCTGCTGGGGTCATCCCGCAGCCTCAGTACGTAGCGAGAAGCGAAGAACATATGCCCCTCGATCAGCAGTACATCCAGGACGTCGAGAACCGCCTCAACCAGCAGTCCGAGAACCTCGGCCCCGCGTTTCGGGAGGCCGTCGCAACCCTCCCGGATGGCCTGCCGGACGACCGCGCCCGCGCCTGGGCCGAAGAGGCCGTCGCCGTCGCTGAGCACTCCGTTCGCTCATGGGAGGCCTGCGCCGACTACCTGGCTGCCGCCCCTCAGCTCCTCGCCGGCCTGGACGACGCCGCCTTCCAGCAGTGGGCCGGCTCCGGCCGCACCCTCGCCGAGCTCGCCACGCCGATTGCGGGCGCCTACTACCGCTCCAGCCCCGACGTCCTGCCCCTGCTCGCCGGCGCTCAGGTCGGCGAATGGGCCAAGCTAGGCGAGAGCCTCTACAAGGCCACCTGGAAGTCGATCTCCCTGGCCAGCGAGTTCTTCATGCTCAGCCCCTCCCTCCTGCAGGGCCTCAGCCTCCAGGACCTCGGCCGCCTCGCCCGCGTCCTCGAAGGCATCTCCGACCGCTCCGCCGACCTCGCCACGGCCTGCCTCGAAGCCGCGCCGTCCGCCGTCGACGCCCTGGAGCACTCGGAGCTCGTCGCCTTCATCGAGTTCGCCGCCTCCATCTCCGACTCCGCCTGGCCCGAAGCCAGCCTCTACTTCCAGCGCGGCCCCGAGCTCCTGCGCGGCGTCGAGTCCACCCAGCGCGCCTCATACCTCGATCTCTCGACCCGCGTCGCCAGGCGCATCGGCCGCCAGTCCTACGCCCTCTTCGCCGACGGCACCGCCGCCCTCCGCGAGGTCGACCCCGCCCGCCACAAGCGCCTGATCGAGCTCGGCGAGCGCCTCGTCGGCGTCTCGCCCACCGCCGCCATGTCCTTCCTCAAGTCCTCCCCCTTGCTCACCGAGCGCCTGCGCCCCGAAGAGCTCGAGTCCTGGCACGAGATCGGCCTCGACATCCTCCGCGGCACCCCCGAGGGCGGCGAGGCCTACTTCCGCCTCGAATCCGCTCGCGCCGAGCAGAACATCCAGTCCCTCTCGGCCCGCGTCGACCTCTCGCGCGTCGCCGAGCTCCTGCGCCTCTACGGCAAGGCCCTCACCGGCGCCAACATCAGCGTCCAGCCCGTCAGCGCCCTCGCCGAAAAGGGCATCGGCTGGGTCAGCGAGAGCGGTCCCTCCACCGAAGGCACCGCCGTCTACCTCCCCGACTTCATCGAGCAGTACCAGGACAAGGCCGAAAACTTCTCGATCTTCAAGGTCTACGCCACCCACCAGACCGCCCACATCGAGTTCGGCAGCTTCGACTTCAACTTCCGCGCCGAAGGCCACGTCTTCCCCCGCCGCCGCGACGCCCTCGAAGACACCCGGCGCGCCGACGGCCTCGTCACCAAGACGCGCTGGGTCGCCGACATGGAGCGCTTCTTCGACCTCTTCTCGGAGCGCCAGATGGCCTCCGACCTCTTCGCCGTCGTCGAAGACCTGCGCATCGACCGCCGCGTGCACGAGGAGTACTCGGGCATCCGGCGCGCCAACCGCCTCGTGCAGCAGCGAGAGCTCGGCCTGCGACCCGAGGTCAAGACCCTCCCCCTGCGCCAGGCCTTCATCGAGAACCTCATTCGCGCCAGCCTCGATGGCGAAAACACCATGATGTGGCCCAAGCCCCTGGAGCCCCTGCTCGCCCGCGCCATCCTCACCCTGCGCAGCCTCCACGACCCCGAAGCCACCGTCGAAGACGCCGCCGAGGCCACCCTCACCCTCTACGAGATCGCAGAGCAGGTCCCCAACCTCCCGCCCGAGGCCATGGAGGACATGGACTGGGAGACCATGTCCGCCGAAGACCTCGAAGCCCTCGAAGAGCAGGCGCAAGCCGACCCCCAGGACGCCCTCGAAGACCTCCCCGACGGCGAAGAAGCCCCCTACGAGTCCCCCGCCCAGGTCGACTTCCGCGGCGACTTCAAGCCCGAGCTCGTCCAGCTCCTCATGCGCATGCGCAACCAGGACGAGCAGGGCGAGGACATGGAAGACCTCGCCAACCTCACGCCCGAAGAGATCAAGGAGCTCCTGGAAAAGTCCGTCGAGGTCGACATGGACGCCGAAGACTTCGACATGTCGCAGTTCGAAGCCTTCCTCGAGAACCTCGAGAAGGAAGCAGGCTCACCCCAGGACGGCGACCTGCCCGACGACGCCCCCGTCATGGAAGTGCCCTCCTCCCAGACCGGCCAGCCCGTCGAGGTCAAGACCTACTACTACGACGAGTGGGACTTCCGCGCCACCGACTACAAGCCCCGCTGGTGCGCCGTCCGCGAGCGCGTCCTCGAAGAAGGCTCCGACGACTTCTACGAGAGCATCATGCAGGAGTACGCCGGCCTCGTGAACGAGACCCAGCGCCAGTTCGAGCTGCTGCGCCCCGAGACCTTCCGCAAGATCAAGAAGCTCGAAGACGGCGAGGACGTCGACCTCGACGCCGCCATCGACTTCATCTCCCAGAAGAAGGCCGGCCACGGCGACGTCCCGAAGATCTACTGGCGCCGCAACAAGATCGAGCGCGACGTCGCCGTCGCCTTCCTGCTCGACATGTCCGCCTCCACCGACGAGGAGATCGACAAGCGCCGCCCTCGCCAGGCCACCGACACCTCAGACCCCCGTCGCTACTACCAGTGGCTCGCCCAGAACCGCACCCAGGCCCTCATGGAGCCCCCGAAGCGCATCATCGACCTCGAGAAGGAGTCCCTCGTCCTCCTCACCCGCGCCCTCGAGACCATCCACGACCGCTACGGCATCTACGGCTTCTCCGGCTACGGCCGCGAGAACGTCGAGTACTTCGTCATCAAGGACCTCGACGAGCCCTTCGACGACCGCATCCGCCGTCGCATCGACAAGGTCACGCCCATCCGCAGCACCCGCATGGGCCCCGCCATCCGGCACACCACCTGGAAGCTCGAGCAGTCCGACGCCAAGGCGCGCATCCTCTTCCTCGTCTCCGACGGCCGCCCTCAGGACCACGGCTACGGCCGCGACCGCACCGAGAAGGAATACGCCATCCACGACACCCACAAGGCCCTCGTCGAGGCCAAGCACAAGGGCATCGTCCCCTTCGCCCTCACCGTCGACAAGGAAGGCCACGACTACCTCGGCCAGATGTGCGGCGACATGGCCTACGAAGTCCTCGGCGACATCGAGCTGCTCCCGCGTCGGCTGCCCACGCTGTACCGGCGCCTGACGGAGTAGGCGAAGGTTGTCAGTATTCAGTTCTCGGTTTTCAGTCCGGGTCCACCAACACCAGGCGACTGACAACCGATAACCGACCACCGAAAACCTCAACGCCAAAGACCGTCTGGCCGCCCGCAGTCCTGTCATGCTGAGGCGACAGCCGAAGCATCTACAGCCTCCGAACCCACCCACACCCACCAGACGACTCCCCTGCCCCTCGTTGCGACCCATCGCGACAGCGAGGCGAAGCAACCCCGGTACTCCAGGCTCTTCGCTACCGGTGAATAAGCAAGGCCACGACTACCTCGGCCAGATGTGCGGCCACGTGGCCTACGAGGTGTTGGGAAACATCGAGCTCCTCCCCTCACGCCTGCCCGAGTAGAAGGGCTAGCCGGTAACGCGCACCCTTCGTTGGACACGTTGCCGAACGGCGGCATAAAGATTCGATTGGGCTCGTACGGTGTTCGATGCTTGCAGCGATCGCATACTCCAAATGCGAAATATCCTCCGGGGCCCAGACTCTCTCGGCTCGCACAACTATGTAGTAAGTATCGCCGTACTCGTCTGGATTCCTTGTGAACGTGAACTCCCCCTTTTGAAGTGTGCTCGTATCTCGATTCCTGGCTCCGGGTGTTAAAGCGCATTGAAATCGTGTACCCGTTAAGGTCGGTGGTTCACCTTCTTCGTTTCCATGTGCCTGGTACGCCGCAATCACTTCGTCCAAGGACTTTCCTCGTACCAATCTAAAAGACATGCGGGCGCCGAGATAATCGAGCCGAGTGTGTCGAACAGGAGGATAGAACGCTAACGCAATGGAGATCCTCCTTTGCCCTTTGGTCCTGATCAGCTCATCAGGTATCGGCAGTTCGAAGACGTGAAACGAATCGAGACGCAAATCGTCAACAGCATGGAGTACCACCCGATTCAGAGTAGAGGCCCGTGCTCTGTCAAACTCGGGCTTCCCATACCCGCACACGTTCAATATGTCGCGAGCCCCAACTACTTCAAGGGCTGCCGATGGAACCTCCGCACTCAGTGCTAGGAGCGCTCGGACCAAATTGGGTGAAGCCTCAGGAATCTCATCAAAGAGCCGAGCCGCATAGTGAGCAACTCTGGGAGCAGCGAAGCTTGTGCCCGTACCGAATGAAAACAGCCTGTCGAACGGCTGATAATTGAGTGACACAACAGACACACCTTGGTCTGATTCGACCACTCGATGTGCTCGACCGTCGTAGCTAAAATCTCCGCCGAATTCACAGAAGTCGGGTTTGATGCTCTGCTGTTGTCCGGGGCCAACCCTGGTGAATGGCGACGGCTGACCTGGTCGCGTGATTCTCTGATATGCCGGATCCGCCTGATATCTCTGCCCGCGAACCGGTGCACCTGGGCCTGATAGTGCACCAACTGTAACCACAAGGGCTGCAGTCGCAGGATCGATGATTCGCGCCTCCTGATCAAACAGGTACTGAGGGTAGCGCATCCGAGCATCGCCTGGTGGCACATCAGGAATTGGCATCCGATTGCCAGCCGAAACGACAATAAGTACGTCAAGCTCCCTTGCCAAAGTGTCGAGGACAGCAGCCCATGGTTCTAACCTTCCATCATCGTATGTCGCATCTCGATTACCGAGAGATACGTTGAATACCTTGCAGCCTCTGGCGGCAAACGTTTCTATTGCCTGGCGCATCTGATTAAGAACCAGTGTTCGTTCAGCAAACCGATTTGTTTCGTCTGTTACGCGCGCGCTGAATAGCGTTACATAAGAATCGAATGCTCTCGACGCGATACTCGCGGAAATGTCCCCGAAAGCAGCTATCCCCGCCACCATCGTTCCGTGACCGTTAGAGTCATCTGGCGTTCCTAGACTCGCAGGAAATACATCTGCATCTCCTACAACTGGTCCGAGCAGAGGGTGTCCGCTCGAAATGCCACTATCGAGAATGCAGATGCTGCTGTTGCCTGTAGGTCTCAAAACATCGGGCAAGTCGGCGGCGGTAATGTCTAGTACCTCTGAGACACTGAGAGCCGGTTCGGGGGGCAGGTCAAGTCGCGCCACTGCTTCAAAGCCCAACAGTGCAGAAGCCAATTCGCCGCGACATTCGATTCGATGAATGATCATGGAATCATTGTCAACACTGTCGAGAACCAATGCCCCTTGCGATCGTATGTAATCTAGAATCTGCTCCGATCGTCGCACCCCTCGACGAGGTAAAGGCCACAATTCTAGGTCGAGAATATATGTTTCATCTGGCTGTATACCTTGTTCCCTGAGCCTCGCCCCTATCCGATCCTCAGGAGCGAGTGACCTCAAACCGTCATCGCTAATGCTCGCAAAAAGCGCATTAAAGGAGGGGTGCACTTGGCCCAGCGGTGGGTCACTCTGATAGGCGGATAGCCGGTTACGGAATTCTGTGAGCTGAGCGTCATCGGAGAAAAGGACAAGATTCCTGTCCTTTTCTCGGGAAAGGACAATCAATCCACTCCTTCGCCATTCAGCATCGTCGACATACCCATCAAGATGAATGCGAAAGATAAGCGCTGGGTCTATTTCTGGCGGCAGATGAGGTAGTTCAAATTGCCGAACGATGTTCGCAACTGATGCACTGAGGTGCTCCCCATGTTCACGTGGATTACCCCTGGTCGGAGGACGCCCGCCACCGTGGCGTCTCCTGTCAGCAATCGACTCCGTCCGAACCAAACGCAGATGAGGAAAGGTTTCCGGAAGCCCCGGCTGCATTTTCGATCTGGCCTCGCTGATTCGTCCTACCAGCGCTTAATCGTAGTCGGCGACGTTGATTGCGTACCGAATACGACAACACTTCGGAAGAAATATGATCAACGTTGTTGATTATACAGTAGCGTATAGACTCTATACAGATTCTTTCAACATCAGCGTGAGACATACCAAGCAGACGTCCGGCGACTCCTGCAATCACCTTCGAGTCATGGGGGAAATTGCTCAGTTTCCTCCGCATTAAAGCCACGATTTCCTGCTTCGTAGGCCTATCGAAGAGGAGAACCTCGTCAAACCTCCGCCACAAGGCATCATCGAGGAGACCTTCATGATTCGTCGCAGCGATGACCATGCTATCGGAGACATAACCGTCAAGTATTTGCAGAAAGCTGTTTATCACGCGCTTGAGCTCTCCGTGCTCTCCTTCGTCCTCCCGACTCTTGCCGATGGCATCGAACTCGTCGAAGAACAGAACCCAAGTGCCACGACTCGCAAAGTCGAAGACTTTGCGGAGGTTCGCCGCAGTTTCTCCTAGATACGATGAGATGACAGAATCGAAGCGCACATAAAGCATGGGCAGTCCCAATTCCGTTGCCATCACCTCTGCACAGAGTGTCTTGCCGCATCCTGGCGGACCACAAAGAAGCAACTTCGACCTTGGTCTGAGCCCATGAGTCTTGAGAATCTCGCCTCTTTGGTACTCCCGGAGAATCTCTTCAAGGGTCGCCCTCGTTTCAGGTCGCAAGACCATCTCCTGCAGGAAATGCGAAGGCTTACGGACCTCAAGTAGTACGGCATTCCTCTCACGATCGCGTGGAAGATCTTCGACAGGGACAAGACTGGATTCCCTCAGAGCCGGACTCGCAGCAAAGAGAATCCGTTCGAGTTGGTCTGCCAGCGCATGATGATTCTTCATGCGTTCGTCGGCAATTATCCGCATGGCGACGGCCTTGAATTCTGTATCTTGCCGCCGGTTATAACTCTGAAGGAGTTGCTTGAGAAGCTCGCCGCTAGCCATCAGCTACTCCTGAGCGAGACGACTTGAGCCGCTCCTGAGGGCCGCCCCATACTTCTCCATCAGCAGTTCACGGATCACATCCGAGACCTGGAGACCACGACGATCGGCTTCAAATTGAAGCATTGTTTTGAGTTCGGGCGATACGCTCGTATAGACCTTCTGGAGGCGGGAACCTTGTGCTCTTGTCTGCATTGCTTCTACTTCACTCACTTAGAAACGCTTAGAAGATAATTCGTTTTCGACGATTGTGTCAAATATCTCATGCC
>CAVYJE010000023.1:0-92183 GCA_963768705.1 uncultured Chloroflexia bacterium | reverse complement strand
GTCCTCATCGTGTGGACGAAACGGCAGTCTTCTATCAGTGACAAGTCACCAATGCGTGCCGGCGCCACTCTACGTCAGGCCGACTCTCGCCTGCTCCTCATAGACGTCGTTCACGTTCGCCCGGCGAAGGTCGGAGGTCGCCTCCAGCCAGTCCGCCTCCGCCGGCAGAATCACGCCTCCTGAGCGCACCATGAACAGCTCCGGCTTATCCACCGAAGCCGGAACCTCGCCCGTCTCCGCGAGCCTTTTGGCGGCCGCGATGACCCGCCGCCGTGTCTGTATGACCATGCGGTCACTGGTTCCCAAGTGCTCCTGCGTCCGGCGGTAAATTGCCCCCATGCTCTCTGTGATCGCCTGGTCCTGCAGGTGGATTCCGTCGATACCAGTGTAATTGACCCGCGCTGCATTCGCGGTCGATCAGGTAGTCGTTCTCGCTGTTCGCGGCCAGGCGCCAACGTCCCAGCCAGTCGGTCGAGTCCTCTTTGAAGCCCCGGTTGGCAAAACCGCTGTGCCTGCCCCGCCGAAGCCTCCGGCAGATGGCGTGATCATCCAGAACATGGTGTTGGCATCGTCCAGGGGTACCCACAGTCGGTAGCCGCGGCGTCCCTTTGGTCCGCCTAGAATGCCTGTCCCTGGCATTGTGTAGAAGGGGAAGAGGAACTGGCCAATTCGCCAGTAGTTGTAGCCAGACTCGGCCGGCCGGTAGGCGCCATAGATGGTGCCGTAGTCCATATCACTGGCTGCGTACTTCGGGTGGCGGTCGCGGTCCAGGTAGTACTCGAACGTCCGGCTCCGCCTGTCGGCCGAATACCCGATGCAGGAATCCAACGTGCGACGTATCGATGTCGCCTTCGAGGCCCTGGAACCAGTTGCACTGGCGGAGGGTCTTCGTGACAACGCTAGGGCTAGAGTCATCCATGTTGCCCGCGATCATGGGCAGGGCGGAGGCTCCTCGCGGGGACCCATATACGTCCAAATCACGCCGCCACGCTCTCGACACGGGTACGCATGTAGACGGACCTTGCTCTTGAAGTTGCTCTCGGCTGGTTCCGAGGGCATGTCGACGCAGGCGCCGCTGACGTCGAACTTCCAGCCGTGGTAGACACAGCGCAAGCCCCTCTTCTTCGTTGCGGCCGAAGAACATCGAGGCTCCGCGATGGGGACACGCATTGGTTACCAGCCCGACTGATCCGTCAGTCGCGCGGAAAGCGATGAGGTTCTCGCCGAGGAGACGGACCCGAAGCGGAGCGCCATCGGGCTCACCAAGCTCCTGAGCAGTCAGGACCGGCATCCAGAACTGACGCATGAGGTTGCCCATCATCGTCCCCGGTCCAACGCGACACATGATTTCGTTGTCTTGTTCAGTGAGCATGGCAGACTCCTGCACTAGCTTTGTAGCTGGGGCAATCATATTCCAGCTCGCAAGACCGTTTCTAAGGGAAATGCGTCGCGATTTGGTCATAGTGCGAGCGTAGAGTCGGTGGCTGAAGGCCACTTGCGCTGGATTACGGGCCTTCTGAAATACGGTCTCCCACGCTTAGCTCTGGTCAAAACAAGGTGTGTCCGGCGAGGTGGAGCTGGAACCGGGTGAACTTGGTGGCGGTCAGGAACCAAGTTGCCAGGCTTGCGGCATTGCATCAGCTTGAAGTGATAGTGTGGGCCGACGGGCGCACGATCTACTCGCGTTGATTCTGGAGTAGTAGTGAGTCCTGGTGTGGTGCGCACGGTTGAGGGCCGACGACTCGTACTGGGCAGAATACGACGACTTTCATCCACTTGCTCCCGGAAGGGCTGCCTCCAATTGAGGGTGGGTCTGCCGGTGTAAAGTGCGACCGGCAATGAAGATGTTCATCGTCAAGAGGCTCTTTGTCGTAACAGTAGTATTGGCTGGCGTGGTGGCCTGTACCTTACTGCCGAAGTATGGAGCCTCAGGCATCCCTGACGACCTCGCCAGGCAGCGCATCGTCTACACCCATGGTCGCGATGTCTACGCGATGAACGTGGACGGCAGCCACAGATTCGAGGTGACCGAAAGCCGTTACGGCCTGCACTTTGATACGACTGCCCGGACACGGGCTCTTGCGACGTGCAGTTCTCTCCCCGGCCCTTGCATCCAGGAATGGTCGCCTGACGGGGAGCATGTGGCCTTCGTAGGTCAGGACGGTGAGCTCTACGTCGCACTGGCGGACAGCGCTGAGCAATATCGACTGGAATCCGAGCGTGGCACGAGACTGACCTCGGATGGTGGAGGAAAAGGCTCGCCCCGTTGGTCGCCCAATGGGAGCAGGATCGCCTATACGCGCCATGGCGGCGGAGTATGGCAAAGTGCTGCGCTGTACGTCATGAATGCGGATGGCTCGGATGTGTCTCTCGTTACTGGCGACCTCGGCAACGAAGGATTTGGCGTTTCCTGGGGTCCCATCTGGTCACCTGAAGGGAAATGGATACTCTTCACGTGGAGCGCACTCTTCGACGGGGAAACCGTGAAGGTTGACTCCTATGTGGCTTCCATGGACGGCCAGAAGCTGTTCAAACTAGAGCGTCTTTACGCGGGAGCAAAGCCCACTTGGGAGGCATGGATTCCTCCGTGCGACCCTACGGAAGAGGGGCAGCGCCTGTTGGAGGAGGAGCTTGCCAAGGTGACTGTGACCCCGGAAGAGGGTTATGTACCATCAGTTTGGGTTGAGTTCGAATCAGATTGCGACGCTCTTCCTCCGTGAAGGTACGGGAAGCCCCTGATTTGGAGGATGCTACGGAAGCTGTGCACGCGCAATCTCTGAGACTGTCCGGAGACACGATGGGAAGATCGTTGTTTGGACGCCGGCTCCAGATGCGCCTGACGCGGCCCATGACACGTCGCTCAGCGTGAAGGTGTTTCGATGAGAGGATAAAGGAAGTCCGTAACCAGATGCTCATAGGCGGAAGGGTCGGCATTCCACGCTCGGACGTGCCCCGCACCTTCTACTTCCACATAGGTAACGATGTCGCTTCTCTCCGTGGCAAGCCCCCGGCTGGTTGAGATGGGTGCTCTATCATCGTTATCGCCATGAAACAGGAGGATGGGCACGTGCACCCTGTCGAGGTCTTCGAGGTGGTTCATGGCACCCCAATCGAGGTCGAAGCGCCATATGGCGAACTGCCTGCCAAGGGCGACGACGAAGCCAGGAAGGTGGCGACGATTTGCCTGAAAGTCGAGCAAATCATCGAAGCTCAGAACCGGCGCATCGAGGATCAGTCCCTCGACGATGCCAGCCTCGTCTGATTGCTGAAGGAAGCGCACCACGATGCCTCCTCCCATGCTGAAGCCGTACAACATCACCGATTCGGCACCCTCAGCCTCCGCGTACCTCACAGCGGCCTCCAGGTCCTGCCACTCGGTTGCCCCCCATCTGATCAGGCCCTCCGGACTGTGTGGCGCGCCTTCATCGTTGCGATACGTGATAACAAGCGATGTCAGCCCCATTGACGAGACGGTCGGCAGGATGCGAAGCGCCTCTTCTCTATCAGACCGCCAGCCATGGACGAAGATCACCCATGTGCTCGAACCGTCCAGCTGCCAAGCAGGCATGACACCGAGGTTGGACGGGATGGCGACGTCTCGGAATTCGAGGCCGCGAGCCGACCGGGGATTGCCCTGCCAAGCAAAGCTATCCAGCCGCACGTAGTCGCCCACGCTGAACTGTCCCGACAGCAGCGTGAAGGTGCGTGTGACCTCCCCGTTCTCTTCTCGCAGCACCGGGCCGACCTGTCCATAACCGGACTCACCCTCCAGTCCGAAGACGATGCCCTCAGTTAAGGCGTCGACGCTCTCTCCTTCTCGCTCAACCAGGACAATGCTTTCTTGGCCTAGACTCTCAATTCTCAAACCAAGTGTCTTAGGCGAGTAGTCAGGAGTCAGGGCGCCATCGTGGAGCAGGCTCGAGAAGTACCATCCCACTGCAATCAGCAGGATCGCCATCAACGTCAGTCCAGAGAGGCTGATTACTAGAAAGCGGCGGCCCGGTTTCCCCAACTTCATAGTGGCAATCCCAGCAGTTCCGGGTAACCGCGGTTTGCGGCGCCATACGCCAGCAGACTCAAGGTCATGACAATAGAGGCGGTGCCGAAGAACCAGCTCATCACGGCTACCCGGACCGGCTGCTGCAGTTTCGAGGTCAGTACGACGATCCCGGTCAGCACCACGCCAGCAGGCAGCATCACAGGCACCGTCTGCCCCTCGATCGCGTCAGCCGCCAATAGCAACCCGTAGACCGCGGCAAAGGCAACCAGGATGTCGCGCTGCCCATCGGATAGTTGCATCGGTCTTCTATCAACCACGACGAATACCACAGCCAGCAGAACAATCGCGAGGTGGAGCTCCGTGTGGCCCCAGTGCTCGTCCAGGAAGTACGAGGTCGCCCAAGTGGATGACGACGGCGTATCCGCCGCAGCTATCGCATTGGCAGCGAGATGGACCGCATGGCCCTGAACGAAGACGATGAGCAGCACACCAATCAGTAGTGAGGCCCGGGGATCTTTCCAGGCTCCCACCAATTGTCCAAGAATCACGTAGCCCACGACAGGCAAGGAGACGAGTGGCGCATCCACGACATCTCCGATCCGAAGCCCGTGCCAGCCGAGGTCCGGTGTGAGCACAACAGGCAGAAGATCAAACAGCGCGTAGCCCGCAACGAAGACGCCGAACCAGGTGGCACGCGTTGAGACTTCCGGAGCGTCGGTCGACAGATCGTGAATTCTGTTCATGGATTGCTCCATCCCTGAACGCAACTAGGCGTCCTTTTGACAGGCGCATTGTGCCTCATCCTCTGCACGGATAACTGCGTGGATCTACGCATTAGGCATCTGCACTCGCCTCGAAACTAGTCCTGATGATTGAGTGTTAGTACGGACGCCGCGCCTTTAGACGAACAATAGCCTTTGCCGAAAGGAGGCTCTTATGTGGCGACTTGGCAGAAACAACCCAGAGGTCATCGAGAACATCAATCAGGGCCAGATTGTCGTGATTACGGCGCGCTGGATCCTCATCCTCATCGGTTGGGTTCTGGTGCTCTGGCTCCCGGAGCCGACGGCAGCGTGGCAGCTTCGGACGGCGATCGTGCTGCTCATGGCCTACTCATCCATGAACTTCTTCCTGACGGTGCAGTGGGTCAATCGCAGCCGGCTGCTGGCGGATGCCGTCCTCGTCACCTCCGTTGTCGACCTCGCGCTGGTCACGACCCTGGTGGCGGTCTTCGGTACCGCCAACGTCTACGTCTTCTATCTTCCCGCCTTGCTGGCCCTCTCCGTCACGTTTCCTCGTGTCACGACCGCGCTGTGCGCGGGGTCGATCGTCGTCCTCTACAGCCTGATCGCGCTGGCCAAGGCCGGCGATTACCTTGATACGGCAGAAGCGCAGTCGATCTTCGTCCGGGTGATCGTGCTGGCGGCCGTGGCATTCTGCGGCAGCCTCTACCGCGAAATCGAAGCTGACCGCCGTCAGGGCAAGGGGCGAATCTTCGTGTTGTTCAAGGACATGAGCCCCAACCAGCAAAGGTCCCGTCCCATCACCAGAGACAAGCGTCCCACCGGATGCGGTCGGTCCGCAAGGCACGGGCTTTGTGCCTGAAAGGAATTAGTGGTTATGCATTTGCAGTTGACGGAAAGAAGCGGGCTAGAAGCGGCGGAGGACATCTTCTTTGGCCAGGCGGTGATCATCTGGGCCCGATGGTTCCTCATCATAGCGGCGGCAGCCCTGGTGCTCACGAGCTTCGACAACCAGCAGAGCCTGATCAAGGGCACCCTGCCCATCGTGGCGCTCATGGCGATGAACTTCTACCTGCACGGGCGCTACCTCACGGAGAAGCCGATCGAAGGTCAGTTGATAATCGGAACCAGCGTGCTGGACCTCGTCATTGTGACTTTGCTCGTGGCGGTCTGGCCGTTGGAACAGGGACAGACCCGGCTCGACAACCAGTTCTTCCTCTTCTACTACCCACTGGTGCTCGCCTTCGCATTCGTCATGCCGAGGAAGATCGAGGCCTACTACACACTCGGCGCCATCGCGATCTACACCACCGTGCTCCTGCTCTCGCTCGACCTTCATAGCGTTCCGGCGCACCCGGAGTACTCCAGCAGTCTCGCCTTCCAGGTCAACATCCGGAGCGTGCTGTTCCGAGCTATCGCGCTCGGTGCAGTCGGCGGGCTTGCCAACTACTACTGGCGCATTCAGCGCGAACGGCGGCTCGCGATGGCCGCGACGAGCTAAGAAGTCGCCCGGAACTCACGTGAAGATATACGAAGGCATCAAGGACGCAATGAGGCGGTTGCTAGCGCCAGCGGAAGACCCTCGGGTTGCCTACCCGAATTCCGGCCATCGTCACGACCGCCTGATCGAGCAGGTTCACCAGGCGCGGTCAGGCCTCGACGCGGCCCGCTCCCGTCTCGAGGCTCACATCTCCGCCGTCAGGCGAAGCCGGCTCCCCAGCCTGAATGCACAGCCGCAGAACCCCTTTCAGGAGCAGCTAGCGGCGCTTATCTCCGAGGAGCTCGCCGACCTCGAAGCCGAGCTGATCCTCCTCGATCGGGAAGAACAGGCTCTCGTGCGTCTGGAGGAGCACCTCAACATGGAGGAGCAGGTACTGCTTGCCAGACAGCAGGCAGCGGAAGCCCATCAGGTCGTCTCGGCGGCGCGATCCAAGGCTCAGGACCAGATTGGTGCGGCCATTATCGACCTCACACGGTTCGATAAGACTATGGACCAGGCCGAACAACGAGCCCTATCCGTGGAGGCCAAGGTGGCTGCGGCATCCCGCGTCGCGGATCTTGCCTCGACGGCGAGCGATAAAACCGATTCGAGCAGAATGCTCACCGCTCGCTACGCTGTCGTCGCGAGCCAAGACAACACGGAGGACATGAAGCGGCTGGTCGCGCTAGGGTTCCGCAGCCTGATCGACCTCGAATGGGAATTCAGGCAGCTTTGCAGCCTGTTCGACTCATTCCGATCTTCGAATCTGCTGGTCAGCGATCGCGTCCAGTTGCTGGTGTCGGAGACCTATCGACAGGGCGTGAGTGTACTCGCCGACGCCCTATCACTCACCCAATCGCTCCAGGCAGGTGGAAGGCACCACATTTCTCTCGATCCGGACCACTCGACTGTCGGCGATGGCGCTTCCGAGTCGTCCGAGTCTTCAAGAACGGACTCGGCCGGCGAAGTAGCTGAGCTGGTGGATCAGGCCCGGCGTTGTATGGCGGCGCTGAGCCAGACCCGCATCGAAATGACCGCTGCTGCGGACCGAAGGCATCCGCCGGAACGCCGAGCGAACCGTCTCGCGCCTGCAGACCGCAATCGAGGATGCGAAGGCGATTCAAACGGAGCTCCAGAAGCTCGACCCATAGCTCGCGCAGGCGTCAACGCCGAGGAGAAAACCATGCTGACAGACGAACCGGGCGACATGGAACTGGTCCCCAGTACTCAAGGCGGTGAGCTATCTCCACTGGGCGCAGAACCGTTACCTCCTCGCGGTATGGCGGAGGACGAAAGCGCGTCAATCAGGCAGAAGGCAGCGGATGTTGCGGCTCGTTTGCTCTCGGCGGAAGGCAGCGATGAGCTTCAGGTCATCGACGAGGTCTCGGACCTGGGCCTCCAGGTCCAGCGCAACGCGGCCTCGGAGCTGGGGCTGCTTCGCGCGAGGCTGGGCGAGCTGATAGAGGAGGGCGGGGCGGGCGCGGCTATTGCTGGTGAGCTGGCGGAGCTGCGGAAGACCCTGGCCAAGATCAGTCCTGACCGTGCGCGGCCGACTGGCTTTCTTCCCCGCGTACTACACGTTGGCATCCTCGGCAGGAGTACCTCCTCCGTCGTCGGTGCGCTTGAGCGAATCGCGATCGGCTACGAACCCGCCTCGAAGCAGATCGCCGTTATCGAAGGCCGCTTGCGCGAAGGCAGAGCACTGCTGACGCGCGACAACATCGAGCTACGAAAGCTCTACGAGGCTGTCGAGATCCAGCATGCCGCCGTCCTCCGTCAGGTCTATCTCGGCGAGACCCTACTGCGGGAGCTGCAAGCATTCGAGCCCGAGACCAAGGACGCCTTGAAACGGGAGCGCATCCTCAATACAACACACGACCTCATGCTGCGCGTTCAGGACCTCCGCACGATGGCTGAGGTGGACCTCCAATTCTTTGTCAGCATCGACATGACACGGCTGAATAATACCCGCCTTGGCCAGGCCGTCGAGAGAACCCTGGCGTTATCCACGAACGTCGTCATGGTAGGTCTGGCGCTCCAGGTCGCCTTATCCCGCCAGCGGCGCGTCTTGGAGGCCAACCAGAGGACACGGGAGTTCCTGGCGAGCGTGATCGCGACAAATGCCGCGCTGATGAAGCAGCACACGGCTGAGATCAGCGACGCGTACAACAACCCCATTATTGCCATGGACAGGCTCACGCAGGCGCACAACGACCTGGTGGAGGCACTCGATATCGCCGAGCACAGCCGGCAAGAGGGTATGGCCAGAGCAAGGCAGACCATCGCTGAGATCGTCCAGATATCTAATACGCTGGAGCTTCGCGCCGCATCATTGCTCGACCAGAACGCGAGGTTGGCCGGTACCCCGAAGGTCTAGTCCGCGATGCCGTTGCTGATTGCGAACGCGCTCGCCTGGACGCGGTTATTGACGCCTATCTTGCCGAAGATGTTCTCCATATGCCGCTCGACCGTACGCGGGCTGATCACCAGCGCGTCCGCGATCTGCCGGTTGCTCAT
The DNA here is from genome assembly GCA_963768705.1 of uncultured Chloroflexia bacterium. Lineage (GTDB taxonomy): Bacteria > Chloroflexota > Dehalococcoidia > DSTF01 > WHTK01 > WHTK01. The sequence goes on along the minus strand of CAVYJE010000023.1, from coordinate 83,443 downwards.
GCCCCTGGCCACCAGTCGAAGCACCTCGTTCTCACGACTGCTCAGCGTTTCCTCGATTCGGCTGCCAGCACGCTCAGGGGGGCTTGTTGTGGTGGGGGGCGCAGTCTCCCGTTCATTCAGGACATCGCGTATGGCCTCGATGACGCCATCGAGGTCGCCGCGCGTGGGCGAAAGCGACGAGCCTTCAAAGAGGAGCATGCGTCCATCTGGTGCGGCCGCAGCCATCCGGCGTGCGGACGCGACGTCGACTAGGGAGAACTCTCTGGGATGCAGCACCACAACCGGCATCGTCAGCGAACCGAGCAGGCTGGAGACGTCCACGCGGGACATGTCTGCGTAGAATTGCTTGACGATTTCCGGAGTCGTGCTTCGGCCCATTAGCTGGGCGATGCGGTGGGCCGCATCACCGGCGGGCCAACCAACGAAGGCGTGGGCACCGGTCTCGGTGTACAGCTCCCAATCGTCATCCAGGAGACCACGAATCGACCGGACCTGGGGCGTTGCGTTGTAATCCTCAGAGCTGGTGTAGGTACACCAGAGAATCAAGCAGGAGACCCAGTCAGGGTGGCGATGAGCAAACGCGATACCGGCTGGTCCCATGTTGAGAGACGCCAGAACGGCGGTTCGTTCGGTCCCCAGACGCTCGAACACGGCTTCGATATCGCGAATCTGGGTCTCCAGGCCGTAGTCCATTGCCTCCCAGTCGGAAAGACCGGACCCGCGACCGTCATAGCGCACTAGATGACAGACCGACGAGAGCTTCTCGTACCAGAGCCGGAGGTCGGGGTCCCGCCATTCGAGTTGGGCATGCCCCCACGGCAGCCAGGGCAGATGAAGAAGAGTGGGGCCCTCGCCTGCCTCCCAAAAGGCTACAGCTCCAGCGTCCACTGTCCTGGCGAACCTGATGTTCGGCTCCATCCGCGCATTCTAATGCGGATCCACCTTGCACCTAGCGTGCCAAACAGCCCGTAACCAGCGGGTGCATGCGCTTAGGCAGGAGGCCGAAGCGTTAGGCGTCGGTTGGCCGACGAGAAGTACTGATGTCATGTCTTCCATGCGGCGACTGGTTTCAATGTTCTCTGCTCAATCTGTCGCGTCCCGAACACGATCGGGCGATAGTGAATGCAAGGGATGCCCTTTACACCAGGAGTAGACTGGTGGTGTAGGAGGTGTGCCTGTGTCACAGCTGTACGCCACTAACATTCGGATCCTGAACGGAGTCTGGCAGACCGACCGTTAAGGCCCTCCGGAGGCCACTCGGGAGGGCCTAGGCCTCAAAATTGGCTGCCAGGCCATGAGGTCAAGAACTAAGGAAGCAGGTCAGGGAGCCATCCTTGTCCTGCTTCCTCGTTTCTATACTTGGTCGACTACCATCACGTCCCGGACTGCCACGCACGATCCCGCAATGGTGTCACTGCTATCGAAGGCCATCCCTGGCTGCTGCCGGAGTTCTCAATTTCCCCAAGTCTTGTGGGAAGATCAAATTAAAAAACGTACGTTCGCTTTGCTTGAGCCAATCCACGACGGTGGTAATGAGCTGATCGGGGTGGGACATATGGAGATCGTGACCGGCGCCCTCCACCTCGATCTGACGGGCGTTGGGGATACGTGCAGCCAATTGCCTCAGAAGGGGCGGCGGCACAAAGGGATCGTGCTCGCCGGCGATTAGCAGCGCGGGGCAGGTGATCGAGTCAGCGTGCAAAAGACTGATGTCACCGCCACGGCTCTCGATAATTTCGGTCATCGCCTTTGCGGCACTCTGAGTGGTGGCACGGGCAACATCTTCGCCATAAGTCGCAATCAGGTGCTGGCTGTAGGCGTGGAGTGGCGGTTCTCAATCCCCGACGTCTGGTAGGAAGATCTTACTTAGACAGGTGTTCACGTACGTTCGCTTCGCTTGAGCCACTCAATGACGGTGGTAATGAGCTGATCGGGGTGGGACGTATGGAGGTCGTGACCGGCGCCCTCGACCTCGATCTGACGGGCGTTGGGGATACGTGCAGCCAATTGCCTCAGAAGGGGCGGCGGCACAAAGGGATCGTGCTCGCCGGCGATTAGCAGCGCGGGGCAGGTGATCGAGTCAGCGTGCAAAAGGCTGATGTCACCGCCACGGCTCTCGATAATTTCGGTCATCGCCTTTGCGGCGCTCTGAGTGGTGGCACGGGCAACATCTTCGCCATAAGTCGCAATCAGGTGCTGGCTGTAGGCGTGGAGTGGCGGGATCGGTTCGTCGATGACACTTGAGAACATCGCTCGAAGTTGGCCGGAGGGATCACTTATCTGTCCGGCAGCACCCCAGGTCGCGACAGACCGCACGACGCCTGGAGAAAGCTCCGCCATTAACAACGCTACTTCGCCGCCATCGCTGAACCCAATCACGTGCGCGGATTCGACCGCCAGCTGCCGCAACAGCGCCGCAAAGGAGCTGGCGTCGTCCTCAAAATAGTCTGCGCCGTAGACACGGGGTTGCGGCAGGGAGCGCCCCGACCCCGGTAGGTCTGCCGCGATGACACGAAGTCCGGCCTCGACCAGAGACTGACGCAGGAGCGCGTGAGCCTCGATGCTGTCGGTCAGTCCCGGCAGCAACAGGGCGGTTTCGCTGCCGCCACCAGTCTCTTCGTAGTAGATGTGGGACGTACCGTCTTCAAACCAGGCCATCAGTTGATCCTCCTAAACAATGATATTGCTCAGCGTTCGTGGGTTGCTTCTGCTTGAAGGTATGCTGGGACCTTCAAACTCACCAGTTCCGATATTGAACCGGTCAGCAAGGGGGAGACTTGGGTCATGGCGAAATACGGACAGTTCTGCCCGGTGGCGAAATCGCTAGAGACACTCGGCGATCAGTGGACGCTTTTGATTGTGCGGGACATGCTGGGCGGTGTTAGCCATTTCAATGACTTGGAGCGTGGTTTGCCGGGGATTTCGCGGGCGCTTCTTTCGAAACGACTGCGCCAACTAGAGCGGGCCGGCGTAATTGAAAAGCGCCTTCACATGGCACGTCGGCAATCCACGGAGTACGTATTAACGCAGGCGGGGCACGAGCTGGAGGGCGTCATCGGTGCCCTGACGATATGGGGTGAAGCGTGGGCCTTTGCCGAGCCGGAGCCGGAGGAGCTCGACCCGGTGCTCTTGATGTGGTGGCTACGGGGCGATGTCGAACAAGAGAACTTGCCGCCGACCCGCATCGTCGTTCAGTTCGATTTTCTCCTGGAGCGCAGGGTCTATTTCTGGCTGGTGATGACATCGGCCGACGTCACGCTGTGCCTGACCGATCCGGGGTACGACGTCGACGTGGCCGTGACGTCGGATCTGGCGGCGTTCTATAAGCTCTGGTGGGGACAGATCACTTACACACAGGCGGTCAGCGAGTACAGCGTGATGATCGAAGGTAGCCGGCACCTTCAGCGGGAATTTCCCGGCTGGTTTCGTTGGAGCGCTGCGCGGCACATGAGCGGTCTGAAGGCGCAACGCGAGGCGGCTTCTTGAGCTCGTAGATGCGATGGCCGCGCCAGCAATGGACGAGAGATGCCTCGGATTGCTAGATAGGGATTGGTTCCAGCCGCACGATGAAGTCATCGTGTGAGCAGGTGCTCCGAGGAAAAGGAAGAGCAGCAGACCTACCTCTGCTGCTCCAACGCAACCTTGCCGCGAATCCACATCTGAGTTGACTGTTTCGGCGGGTAGTCACCGAGCCGGCGATCCGGCAACCCCGTCTGTGGTTATCCCCGCTGTTCATGGGGTCTTGGGGTGGTCGGGATGGCCGCACCGAGCCATCGTCCAACGAAAGCTCCGATTGCAGATCACCCCCCTTTCGCCTCCGACGGGAGGCGTAGCCAGTGTACCTGAGCAGTCGCAGGACGTGGCCATAAATGTCTGGCTAAGAAGTCCAAAGTAGAGAGACCAAAAGGTCTCTCACGAAGCCAGTAAATTCGTCATTGTCAGAGCTGCTTCAAGGAGAGTCCGGCAGACGCGTCAGGCTGATGGCCATTACGCAGTTCTGATGGCGAAGGAAGGCACTGGCAGGCGCATTCGCGGCGAGTGACATCAGGAGGTCTGTAAGCGCTTCGCCACGCGCAGCACCGCGATGACCGCGCCGATGAGCCACACCGCCAATGCCACGGACGCCATGCCCCCACTCCAGAATCCCGTAAGGGACAGCCCGGCGACGGCGTAGGACGCCCAGACGGCCCACGCCGGTAGCGCATGCGCCTGCTGGGCGATCCGCGTGGAAACGGCAACGAGCACCCCGCCGCCGATCAGCCCGGTGAGCGCAAGAACGCTTCCAGCCATGCCGAGCGCACGGGCGGTGTCCGGGTCGGGGGTGAATTCGCTAGACCATGCCGCGTAGGCACTCGCCACGTCGAGCGACACCCCGGTGATCATCAGCCCGCCGAACAGCGCCGTCGCCGGCACGATTGCGTGTGCGAGCGGGTCCCCGCCGGACAGCCGATCCATTACCTGCCGCAGACCGGTGGCGAACCAGAGCAGCAGCGCGACACCCGCGGCGAGCACCGGCATCCCGACGCCAGCCGCGACCTGCCGTGCGTCGTCGTTGAGTCGCTCCAGGATGGCAGCGTCCGACATGCTGGGGTCGTCGACGCCGACCAAGTAGCCCAGCGCCACGCCGATGGCGAGCAGCACGACGGAGGCGGCGCCCGCCCATCCCGCGCGCTGAAGTGCTCGTGACTCGTCCATTGCCACCTCCATGGTTGGGACCATGGGTCGGTCGGAGGTGGTGAGGACACCAAATCCGGCCCGGAGCGCGAAGTAGGGCCAGTCCGAGTATCCGACATTCCCCATATCAACCGGCCTGACGCAAGCAGGCGCCTGAAAAGTACGTCCGTCTTGGCAGGCTGTCAATCTGCGCTCTCCACAAGCGCTTTGCCACCCGCCCACCTCCCGAAACATGCTTGACGTGATGGCCGAACCCTAGCTGAGCCCACGGTGATACAAGCCCCTCGTCGAAGCCGAGGTTGCACACATGACTCCGCACCCCCGGTCAGCCACGGACCAGTCTCAAAGCAGACAAGGCGCTTCAGCAGCGCCGCGAACAGTGCTCTCGAAACAACCACCTCCGCCACCTAAGACACGATGCGCCGGGCGTGGCGCACCATCCTGGACCGATCCGGGGTTGGCAGAGGCGCTCGCCGAGATGCTACGGAGCCAGGCTGGGCCGGAACCGCGAATCTTCGAAATCGGAAAGTACACTGTTCGCGTGTACCACCCCGAGGGAATGATTGCCGCAGAAAGATACTTCATTCAGCAATCTCCCCAAGAGAACCACATCGATATCTTCATTAACGACAGCCACCCGTACGCGGCTGCCGCAGCTGAGGCAACGCCGCAGGAATACCCCATGTATGCACGACTGTGCGTCTACGATGCTATCACTGAGTACTTCTTGGTGAACCACCGTAATCAGATCACTCCGGACTTCCCGGCAAGATTGAAGGATCAACTTCTAAGGGCAAGAAACGACTGACGGGGTTCCTAGGCTCAATGGCGCAAGCCGACCAGGTCTATCTACCGTCGACTTGTAGCTAGTCGACCTCCAACGGGTTAAGGACCGAGTCGACCTGCAGAAAGACTGAATAACATCGCAACGATTGCCTGCGTCTCTGATGCCGGCCCTAGAATCGTGCCTGTAACGGAGTGGTAGGCAACGTCCCCCCACAGCTTTTTGTGCTTCGGCGGGAGACCACGAATCCGTTGCACAGGTGCCTCTTGGACAAGAGCAACGTATTGGTTCTTCGTCGTGAGCGACACGGCTTGCCTGTCAGATTCGTCGCAACGGTTGCCCGACTGTCATCACTTCGACCTGACGGATTGCCAGTCTGCTGAGCTCGGGCCTATACCAAGTCACAGTCACAGTTCTCGTCCGAGATCGTCGCTCATCTTCATTGTTCGAATAGGTGTTCGGGTTAAATCACTAAACGGGTTGCGAGAAAGCGAGCCACCTAGAGTATTTGATGCCCCGCAAGGCTCGAAACGCAAAAAGAACCAGGGCGCGAAAGCCTCCTCAGAAGCAACGTCAAGGCAAACCTGCGGCGGTCAGTCGGCCTGCGGCACAAAGCAGCCGAAGTTCACGCAAACGGTTTCTGTGGATCTTGCCATTGTCAAAGTGGACATTCGGAGCGGTACTTGTGCCCCTGATTGTTAGCCTTATTGGAGCTTTCCTCGTTTATCAGACGACCGCGAGCATCACGAGCTTGCCGTACGTGCGCTCCTAACGGATCTAGGAGACGAACAAAACGACATGCTCCTAGCTCTGGAGCAAAGTCCACTTTGGCATTCATCGCAATTTGGCTGTCGGCCTGTCGATTGGCTGACAGACATCAATGCTGAGATCCTCCTAACCAACATAGGCACTGAACCTCAATCTATTATCCAAATCGAACTCCAACTGGACAGCGGTCCGATATTCGTCTATAGTGATCGCGACCTGTATCTGGGCAAAAAGGCGGCGATCTTCTTGCCTGCTGGTGCTGAGTACCGGTATTCTGGAACATTTACCGCTATCGGTGAATATTCGGATTTTGCGCAGCCATCTGGTTACTTTCCTGTGCTGAAAGCCTTCTCAGACCACAATCAAGTGGGCGGACTGGTTGTGTTAAAAACAGCCCAGGACAGCCTCTTCAGAGGCATCTTCAGGATAGGCGCAGGCGCCCAAACGACATATGCCGACAATGCCTATGAAAGTGAAGCCTTCACGAGTTCGCCTACGCCAAGAATCGAAGAGAAACCGGAGTAGCCAAATACCTCGCTTTGCCGTTCAGCGATGTTGACCCATACATTGGGGAGCTCAGCTGCCCTGTAAGTTCTAGCCCGGCGGCGCGCTCCTTACCCTTGCCCACGCCGCCTGACATTCCACAAGACCCATCCAAGGTAATTCAAGCCATGACATGCCTGGCCATCCGCATGAACCCCACTTGCACCGAGCCATTTCATCCATTAGCGCCACTGCCGCCTTTGCATAAATAATAACCAACGTGGCCATTCATTAGGCTGCTTGAAGTAGTAGCGTGAAGCATGATCAAGGTTAGGTGGACATGCCAATAGTTGATCTCACTGACTTGGTGCTTTCCCAGCTATTGATGGTCCGTACTGCAAGTAATGATAAGCTTGAGATCAAATCGCGATGAAAGCACCTACGAGAAATGTTAGAGTCCCCCCGTTCGATGCCTTTGGGGCATGAACAGGAAATTTGTTCACAACCGAATATCGGAATGCCTCTCTAGCCCGAATTCGAATAGGAAACTGCTCAATCATTTCTAGTGGCACGTACTTGAAATCCGCTTGTTTCCTCCGGTCAAGTCCAGTCCACTATTCTTATCCCCAACGCCTGTTCTCGCGTCCTCTTGCAGAGCGACTAACCAGACTCCGCGCTGCGGGCACTCGTCCGGCTCGCTTTGGCTGAACATACCGGGACTGCCTGGATATCTCTCGCGGTTCTGCGATCAGATCCATCGGTGAGGTATGAGCTTCCACCAGGCTCTGCTGGATGTTGGCGATCGCGACGTACCGCCTAACCATCTCAAGGCTCGTATGGCCAAGGATTTGCTGCAGTCTGAGGGGGTCGCCGACACCTCGCACGAGGTAGTTCGTGGCGAACGTGTGCCGCAGCAGATGGCAATGAATCCTGAGGATGCCAGCGTTAGAGGCGGCCCGCTTCACGGTTTTCTCTAGAGACGCGATGGTAAGCGGCTTGCCGTTCGCCGCAAGAAACATGAAGGGCCGCTCGACTACTTCGAATTCCATGCGGAATCGGTCGCGCCAACGTCGTAGCGACGCCTCGCAGCTCTTACCAATCGGCACCAGCCGTTCTTTGTTGCCTTTGCCAAGCACTTTCAGGTAGCCCTGATCCAGATGGGCGTCTTCGACCTTGAGCCCGCAGATTTCAGAAACCCTCAGTCCGCAGTCGAGCATGGTCCAGATGATGGCGAGGTCGCGGGCGCCGAAAGATCGTTGGGATCGAGGACGTGAATAAGCCTGTTCACCTCCTCATCGATGAGCACCTCAACCACTTTTTGCTGAATTCGTGGCGGGCGCAGGCCCTTCAGCACGTTGGTATCTGTGAAGCCGTCTTCGTAGAGCCAGGAAGCGAACGCGCGCAGTGCTCGCACGAACCCCTGGATGTAGGAGCTCGACAACTTGCCTTCACGCCGAGCGCGCTCGTTGTTCGTGTAGCGTTCCTCCCTGTCCTGGAGCTCAGCAACGTAGGAGCGAACGCTCGCGACCGAAAGGTCGCTCAGCTTGGCTTCCTCGCCGAGGAAGCGCTCGAACAGCTCCAGACGGAAGTCGTACCACCTGACCGTATGCGGGGACTTACCGCTGGTCTTGTTGAAGGCTGCATAGCCCTCTCTCAGTCGGACGAACGAAATCGCACCCTTGTCCATTTCTGACCGCCTTGATCTTTTCGCCATGATTCCTCATCCCTCCTTTGGGTTCATGGCTTGCTGGTCAAGATTTGTCCGGAGGATTCGGCGATGACTACGGGGCAGGGATTACCAATCCTCCGCCCGCGAAGCCCTCGGACGATGACACCGGGTCATCGCCTGTCCGTCATGGAGCTCCTCGTAGATTCAGAAATGGGTGTTTGGTACCGGGAGAGGGGTTCGAACCCTCAAGACCTTGCGGCCGGCGGATTTTAAGTCCGCTGCGTCTGCCAATTCCGCCACCCCGGCTCGTTCGATGCCGCGTACTGGAATGGCGCCGCGAGCTTGCGCGGCACCTTTGTTAGATCAGCGGCGATTCGTGACCTCGATTTTACGATTTTACCTTGATGCGTTGGGTCGCGCGGCGGGAGGGCTCAGGCAGAGACCGGGATCGCGACCGTGTGCTCCAGGGAGAGGGCGACGCGCCAACGTTTCTCGGTGGCGACGCCCATGACCTGGTAGGGGTGGGCCGAGAGGTCGGCTTCCAGGACGCAGGCGGTGGGCTCGCCGTCCTTGAGCACTCGGAGGTAGAGGCGGTGGTTGTTGCCCGTGGCGATCTCGTCCTCCAGCTCTACGTCGAGGACGGTGTCGAGCTGGTTGGAGTGAGGGCGGTCGTGGCGCAGGAGTATGACGTGCTCCGGGCGGACCGATAGCGCCGCGGCGGCGTTCGGACCGAACTCGCCTTCGGCGCGGGTACGGCCGGTGAACCACGGGGTCTCAATCTCGGTAAACGCCTCGTTCTTGGAGACCACCTTGCCCTCGAAGATGTTGCGAGCGTCCAGGAGCTGGGCGACACGCACACTGGCCGGCTGGCCGAAGACTTCATCGCGGCCGCCGAACTGCAGCACCTGGCCCTGGTCGTAGACGGCGATGCGGTCGGCCAGCGCGTAGGCCTCCTGGAGGTCGTGGGTGACAAAGAGGGCCAGAAGCCCGAGCTGGCGTCGCAGGCTGGCGACCTCGCGGCGCAGGACGTTGCGGATGGGGGCGTCGAGGGCGGTGAAGGGCTCGTCGAGGAGCAGCACTCGGGGCCGGGCGGCGAGGGCGCGCCCGAGCGCCACGCGCTGCTGCTGGCCACCGGAGATCGCCCGAGGTAGACGCGCGTCGAGCCCGGTGAGGCCAAGCATCTCGATGAGCTCGTCGACACGAGCTTGGCGTTCCCGCTTCGGCCAGCGCGAGAGGGCAAATCCGATGTTCTCCTCCACACTCAGGTGGGGAAAGAGGGCAAGGTTCTGGACCACGTAGCCCACGTTGCGGCTCTGGGGCGGCAGGTCGACGCCGGCTGCCGAGTCGAATACGACGCCGTCGGGGACTTCGATGCGGCCACTGTCGGGGCGCAGGAGGCCGGCGATGGCGCGCAGGGTGAGCGACTTGCCCGCGCCGGAGGGACCGAGGAGCACGACCATCTCGTCGTCCGCCTCGAACCGGGGACTGAGGGTGAAGGGACCGACGCGCTTCTCGAAATCGACGGAGAGCATGTCAGAAGCCCGCGTTGCTGGTGCGTGCGAACAGTCGCAGCACGAACAGGAGGATGGCGGCCGAAACGACGAGGATGACGGCGAGGGCGATCGCCAGATCGACCGTCCGGCCCGCGTCGAAGACCCCGATGATCGCCAGGGGCATCGTCTGGGTGCGGCCCTGGAAGTTGCCGGCGAAGATCAGGGTGGCGCCGAGCTCGCCGAGGGCGCGGGCCCAGCAGAGGATGGCGCCGGCGACGACCGACGGCCACGAAAGCGGCAGGACGATGCGCCAGAAGATGCGAAAGGGATGCGCGCCCAGGGTGGCGGCGACACCCTCGAACTGCTCATCGACGCTCTCGAAGCCGGCTTTGACGGTGCGGATGTAGTACGGCGCCGAGACGAAGGTCTGGGCGATAACGACCGCCGTCGTCGTGAAGGCGAGGTCGAGGCCCAGGGACTGCACCTCGCCGCCGAGGACGCCGCGACGCCCGAAGGCGACCAGCAAGGCGACACCGGCGACGGTCGGGGGCAGGACGATGGGCAGGTCGACGACGAGGTCGACGAGGATCTTGCCGGGGAACTGGCGGCGGGCGAGCAGGTAGGCGACGCGGCGTGCCGAACAGGAGCGTGATCACCAGCGAGATCGTGCTGGTGATGGCGCTGAGCTTCATCGCATCGACCACGAGGCTGGACGTGATGCTGTCAGCCAGCTCGCCGCTATCGAGGGCGCGCCAGAACAGGGCCGCGATGGGGATGAACATGAAGGCGACGAAGAGCAGCGCCGCCGGCAGGAACGCGGCCGTGAGCGAGATGCCCGTGCGGTTCATGCGCTGAGTGGCGCCATGCGCGCTATCGATCACGCCTGTTCCTCATGCCTGTGGCCACCGTGTTCATACAGAACCTCGATTATCCTCCCTTTCGCCAGTACTGCCCGCGAGATGGTGCCGCACTAGACGGTGCTGAAGCCCCACTTCGCCAGGATCGCCTGACCATCCGGGCCCAGGACGAATTCGACGAAGGCCTGGGCAAGACCGGCGTTCTCGGTTTCGGCCAGGGTGGCGATAGGGTAGTCGGCGATTACGTTGACGGAGCCGGGCACTTCGATCGTGTTGAGCTCGGGCGCTATGTCCGGTGTGACGTCGGAACCGTAGACGATGCCGGCGTCACCCTCACCGAGCTGGATCTTGGCGACGACCTGCTTGACGTTGGACTCGTTCGAGACGAGGTTGGCGAGCACGGCGTCGGAGAAGCCGGCCCCGAAAGCCGCATCGGCGTCCGCGTTCCGGAGCATCTGACGGGCGTAACCGCCGACCGGCACCTCCTCCGCCGCGAGCACGAGCTTGAGGCCGGAGTTCGTGAGGTCGACCAAGCTGGTGATGCCGGCCGGGTTGTCGCTGGGCGTGATCACGACGAGCGAGTTGTGCACGAAGATCGTCGGGGCGCCCGCCAGCCCGGTGTCGACGAGGGCGTCCATGTGCGTCGTGTTGGCGCTGGCAAACACGTCGGCCGGCGCGCCCTCCTCGATTTGGGTGCGCAGGGCCGAGCTGCCGGCGAAGTTGAACTCGACCTTGGTCTCCGGATAAGCCTGCTCGAATGCCTTGCCGATCTCGGTGAAGGCGTCGTTGAGCGAAGCGGCTGCGAAGACGCTGATCGTGCCCCTGAGCGATGCCCCTGAACCGGTCGCACCGGTGGTGTTTGAGCCCGTTGGTGGCACGGCCGCTCCCGAATCGTCATCGCCCCCGCATGCGACGACGAAGGTGCTCGCAAAGACGACAACCACCACGAGCAGCAGGGCTCTCCATGGCCCCTTGATTTGCCTGGTGCTCACGATGCTTCCTCTCGCTTCCCCGTGAGATTCTCGAGGCAATTGGTCAACCACGTTGCGGTGAGTCGGGCGGCGCTGAGCTTCGATCCGAGCGCGAGGGCGTCGAAGCTGTCTTTCGGGACGTCTTCGCAGGGCCTGCTCAATCTCCACCGCGTAGGTCTCGCAGACGGCGAGCTGGTCCTCGATCAGGTTGCGGGCGAGCACCCGGTCGCCGTCCACCTCATCGCCCATGAGGAAGAAGAGCTTGACCATGAGGTCCAGTCGCACTTCGCGCATGCGGCCCACCGGGCGCAGGAGCCAGCGCTGGAACTCCGCGTCGCCGGCATCCGAGACGCTGTAGATCGCTTTCGGTGGGTAAGTGGAGTTGTCCCATTCGCCGTCGATCAGCTCGAGGCCGGAGAGCGACTTGAGGATGGCGTAGACCATCGCCGGCTCGACGGGGCAGACGATACCGAGACCCTGGCGACCCGTGAGCTGGCGCTGCAGGTCGTAGCCGTGGGCCGGCTTCTGGCGCAAGAGACCGAGTACGGCGTACTCGGCGGGGGAGAGCAGGGTCTTGGTCTTTGGCATGACCTGGCCATTGTTCCTCAATTATTGACTAAAGAACAATCAATTAGACGTGATCTGAGGATATCGACGCAGGCCACGGGGCCGATCGGCTGCCCCGATGAGGCCTGGTGGCCCTGTGCGCATGCGTGTCCCGTTCGTAGTCTGGGAGCATCACACACGGAGACGATTCACCATGCCCAAACTGACTATCCTTATACCTCTCGATGGGTCCAAGCAGGCGGAGCTGGCGCTGTCCTACCTGACGGCGCTGCAGCCGCTGGAGGACGCCCACGTACGCCTGCTCGCCGTTGCCGAATCGGACAATTCGACCTCGCCGGAGGAGGAGGCGCGCCGAGAGACGCTGACGTCCTTCTACCTCGACGACGTGACGGAGCGAGCACAGGCCAACTACGACCTGCCGATCGACAGCGTGCGCCGCACGGGCAAGCCCTACGAGCAGATCCTGGAGGAAGCGCGGCGGGAGGAGGTCAACCTCCTGCTGATGACCACTCACGGCCACACAATCACCCACCCGGAACGCCTGGGCGGCGTCGTCGACAAGGTGGTGCAGGGGCGCCGACTGCCCCACGCTGCTTATCGGCCCGCACGCGTCCGTGCCGCTGCAGATCGAGCAGATCACGGTACCGCTGGACGGTTCGGCACTCTCCGCCGAGGCGCTGCCGGTGGCGCTATCACTGGCCGAGAGGCTCGGTAGCCGGATCCGGCTCGTGCGCGCCGTGGAGCACCAGCCGTACGACATCGAGACGACAGGCAGCCTCGCTACCAACGCGATGGACTCGCTGGACAGCCCGGAGCAGCACTACCTCAACGAGGCGAAGCAGGCGATTGAGGCGTCGGTGCCGGTCGAGACGGCGGTGCTGACCGGCCCGACGACGGAGGCGCTAATGACGGACCTGCACGAGCACCGGCCCGACCTCCTGGTCATGAGTTCGCACGGCCGCACCGGCTTCATCCGGTGGGCGCTGGGCAGCGTGACGGACCGCATGCTCCGCGGCCCTGTACCCATCCTTGTGCTGCGACCGAGGGCTGAGACGAAGAACCACGGGCTGGTCTGAAGCCAGTCCCCCCTCGCCGATTCGCGGCGAAGATAGGGCATCAGCCAGTCTCTGCGTTGCCTTCCCGCCTGGCGGAAGGCCTTCCGCGTCTCAGTTGCCTCTACTCAGGGACCCGGTGTAGCGGTGTACTAGAACCGCTGCAACTGGTTGCCGGTGAGGCGCGTGAACGCCTCCCGGTAGCGGTCCGCCGTCTCCTCGACGATGTCGTCCGGGAGCGGCGGCAGCGGCGGCTCACGGTTCCACCCGCTCTGGAGAAGCCAGTCGCGGACGAATTGCTTATCGAAGCTTGGCTGCGAGTGTCCTGGCTCGTAGCGGTCGGCCGGCCAGAACCGGCTCGAATCCGGGGTCAGGATTTCGTCGATGAGGATCGGTTCACCGTCGACTAGCCCGAACTCGAACTTGGTGTCAGCGATGATGATCCCGCGCTCGCGGGCGTAGCCAGCGGCGTAGGTGTAGAGCGCGAGACTGCGAAGGCGGACGGTATTCGCGATCTCCGGCCCGACCATCTGCACGAGATCGGAGTAGGCCATGTTCAGGTCGTGTCCGGCCTCAGCCTTGGTGGTCGGCGTGAAGAGCGGTTCCGGCAACTCCTGCGACTCGACCAGCCCGGCAGGAAGGCGCAGGCCGCAGACCTGGCCCGTCTCCCTGTACTCTGCCCACGCCGAACCGGCGAGGTAACCGCGGACGATGCATTCGACGTCGATTCGGTCGCCCTTTTTGACGATCATGCTCCGTCCCCGCAGCTCCGGGGGAAGTGCGAACGGTAGACCGTCGGCGTCGGATCCGTCGGCGAGGCGAAGGTAGTGGTTCGGAACGACCTCTTTCGTGATCTCGAACCAAAACTTCGACATCTGAGTGAGCACCGCACCTTTGTCCGGGATCCCGTTCGGCAGGATGAAGTCGAACGCCGAAATGCGATCGGTGGCGACCATCAGGAGCCGGCCGTCGCCGAGGTCGTAGGTGTCGCGCACCTTGCCCCGGTAGGTCGAGTTGGCGAGAGTGGACTGCAGGATAACCGTCATGGGTGTGCCTCCGAGAATCTTGTGGCAGGGTCCGCCTGCCTTGGCCCGCGAGGCCCGAACGCCAGACCCACCGACCCTTTCTCCCGGGTTTGGATGAGCCTGTTCAGGCGAAGCTCTTTGTCGATCCTCATGCACGATAGGACGCCAGATTGGTTCTATTCCACGTAATAAAGATATCTTTTCTAACCACCTTTTCTTGATTTCATAGACTCTAAAATGCGCCAGAAGTAACATTGCAGCATCACGCGTGGGAGGCCCAGATGGAGGATGGTAGCCCCGGGAGAGTCACCCAGAAGGACATCGCAGACAGAACCGGCCACTCACTGAAGACGGTGAATCTGGCCTTGAACAACAGCCCTCGAGTGGGGCCAGCCGCCAAGAAGGCGATAGAAGACGTTGCCGTTGAGCTCGGCTATGTCTTTCGTCGCGAGCGGTCCGGCCGTCTTGGCCTGATCGCTGGCGCAATCAACCACCCGTACTACACAGACGTCATCGACGCGATTGTCCAGGCTGCTTCGCTGGAGGCTGGGTACGGGGTCGATATCCGGATTACGCGCGGGTTCATTGGAGCCGAGTTGCAGGCGATCAACGAACTCGACCAGCTCGGTGCCGAAGGCCTCCTCCTGCTCAGCCCCAGAGTGCCGGAAGCACGCCTCGAGTCATTGGTCCGTCGATCGAGGCCGATCGTTGTCGTCAATGCCGACGTCCATGCGAGACCAGGCTTGGAGTCCATCAAGGTCGACAACGAGAAGGCAGCGCGGGACCTCACCGCGGCACTCGTTGCCAGGGGGCATCAGAACTTCGCTTACCTCTCGGGCCCGGGGACCCAGACCAACTTCGCCAGACGGCGGGGCTGCGAGCTCGAATTGGCCAGTCATGCGCCTCCGTTGCCCGACCTCTTGGTGTTCTCGGGGGGTGACGACCGGTCTGGATTCGAGGCGGGGGCAAAAGCCTGCCGGCATCTCCTGGAGGCGCACCTTGAGCAATTCCCTACGGCAGTGATCTGCTACAACGACCGCTATGCGCTCGGTGCCTTGTATGAACTCCAACAAGCGAAGAAGAGCATTCCCAAAGATGTTAGCGTTGCAGGCTTCGACGGGTTGGAGTTCACCGAGTACTGCGTGCCGCAACTCAGCACGGTAGAGCTGCCACGCGCACAGCTCGGTCGTCTAGCGGTTCACAAGCTGCTGGTCCTCATGGGCGTACGACCCCCGGGCTCCGACGAAGGAGAACTGCCGCCCCTCAGGGTTCAGCTTCGCGGCTCCGTGGACGACGCGCCGACCGAACCTCGAAGGTGACCGAAGCGGCCACCTCGCTTCACCGGGTCCGAAACGTTTTCAGACGCGGATGAAAGTCTTCTTCAGGGCAGAGCATTCCCCGTGGTCATGCACTAGTTGAGCAGGCGGCCTCCATCGACGACGAAGGCAGAGCCGGTGACATAGGCGCTCATGGGCGTCGCGAGCACGAGGGCGATGGTGGCGATGTCGTCCGGCTCGCCCCAGCGACCCATGGGCACGCGGGCGACGAACTCGCGCGTAATCTCCTCAGGCATGTCGGCGACGGACGTGCCTTCCGTGGCGATGCCGCCGGGGGCGATGAGGTTGACTCGAATGCCCAGGGGCGCGACTTCGAGGGCGAAGTTGCGCGTAAACATGAGCACGCCGCCCTTCGAGGCATCGTAGGCAGCGAGACCGACGTTGGACGGGTGCAGAGAGTCGATAGAACCGATGTTGACGATGACGCCGCCGGTGCCGCGTGCCTTCGCGGCGTTGGCAAACTCGCGGCAGAGCAGGAAGAGGCCGCGCAGGTTGATCGCCTGGACGCGGTCCCACTCCTCGGCCGTCATTTCGAGGGCCGGCTTGATCGGGTAGATGCCGGCGTTGTTGACCAGGACGTCGACGCTGCCATGGCGCTCCGTGGTTACGGAGATGAGGCGCTTGAGATCGGCCTCGGAGGTCATGTCGGTGGCAACGAACTCGCCGCCAATCTCCGAGGCGGCAGCCTTGCCGACGGCCTCATCGATGTCGGCGATGACGACGGTGGCGCCGGCTTCGGCGAAGCGCTCGGCGATGCCGCGACCGATGCCTTTGGCGCCGCCGGTGACGATGACGGTCTTGCCGGTGAGGTTGAGGATCTCGGTCAGAGGAATCTTTGCCATGTCAGACCTCGCGGTACACGGAGCGATTGCTGTCGTTCGGATCTCAGGCTACGCCGCGTCCCCGCCTGAGATAAGCGGCATCCGGCCGGTGCAGCAGGGGCCGAACGGACTGATCCGGCTCCGGCAACAGGCACACGACGGCACCAGAATCGATGCAGCGTGAACCTGCGAGGCGAAGTTTGTCCAAACGCTAACGAAGCTGCGATCCGCCTCTGCTAGAGTGAAATTATGGAGGACACCCGACCCGCCCGAGTGTGGGCTCTGCAGACGGTACGACGTCTCTGGGCCGACTTCATGGCGCGCGAACCCGGCACCCTGCGAGGCGAGGACCCGGAGCAGCTCCACCGCATGCGCGTGGCTCATCGGCGGCTGCGGACCGCGATCAGCTCCTTCGCCGAGGTGCTGCCGGAGAGCCTTGTGTCGGCCGAGCCGGAATTGCGCTGGATCGGCGGCGAGCTGGGCTACGTGCGGGACCTGGACGTGCAGCTCGAGGCGATGACGGAGACGGCGAGCCACCTCGATGCATCACTGGAGTCGATCGAGACGCTGCTGGCGGCCGTGAACGGCGAGCGCGGCGAGGCACGGCGCCACATGCTGGAGGCGCTGACCAGCAGCCGGTTCGAGGGCCTGGTGCTGCAGATCGCACGCACGCTGCGAGAGCAGGTGACGGCCGAAGACGCGGCGGGCGAACCGACGATCGGCGAAGTGGCTCCCCGCATGCTCGAGGAGCGCTACGGCGCCTTCCGCAAGGCAGCACGAAAGATCACAGCCAAATCGATGCCGACCGAGCTGCACAAGGCGCGCCGGCGGGCCCGGCGACTACGGTTCGCCACGGAGTTCGTCGAGGAGATTTACGGCGAGCCGGCCGAAGACCTGATCGACGCGACGACGGCCCTGCAGGACGTCTTCGGCACCCACCAGGATTGCTACGCGGCGGTCGAGCTGCGGCGACGCGTCTGCAAGTCGCTGTCAGAGCCGGCACTGACATTGGCGGCCGAACTGGACGAGCAGGACCTGAAACTGGCGAAATCGCTGCGCAAGTCCGCCCCGGACGCGGTCAAGCGCGTACAGAAGCGCTGGAAGGCGCTCGAAAAGGCGATGAAGCGCTGATCATCGCGCCGGCGCTATTGTCCATTTGCCGCGAGCCGTTCGTCTTTGAGCGATGGCGCAACATGAAGCACCATCGCTGAGGAGGGAACCGATGCACTTCTTGCTGATGATTAACGCCGACGAGGCGGGTGCCACCGCGGCGCCACCGGACGAGTTCGCGAGCATGATGGAAGCCGTGGACGCCTTCGACAAGCAAATCACGGCGGAGGGTCGCAACGTCGGCAGCATCCGCCTGCAGGAGACATCCACGGCAAAGACAATCCGGCTGCGCGAGGGCAAGAAGATCGTCATGGACGGCCCGTACGTCGATACGAAGGAGCACCTCGGCGGCCTGTGGATCATCGAAGCGGCCGACATGAACGATGCGATGTCGGTGGCAGAGCGCCTGCCGGCCGTGATCTTCGCGTCCGTGGAGGTGCGCCCGGCGCTGGGCATTGACCTGCGCAAGGTTGTGCAGGCCTGGTAGCCGCACACGAGGAGCCGCGAACGGTGCGTTGGTCGTCTCAATGGGGCGCTGAGCGACGATGCGAGATTGCCACGTCGGCTAGCGGCCTCCTCGCAATGACCAATCGTGATAGCCAACCTATCACTGCTACATGCCCGCTGGTCATTGCCAGGCCCGACCTCAGGAGGGTCGTGGCAATCTCACGAACTGCCTTACTGCGATTCGAGTGCAAACTCGCCCGACGGGTTGTTCGCCCGGAGCCGCGTTCGGTGCGCAAGTCACCTCGATGACCGAGCACGGAGTGCTGCTGCCCCTCTCCCTAATGGGGCGAGGGGATCTCCGCGCTGCGCAGGGGTGCATACGCGGCGTTTGGGCTAACGTAGCGCTGCATGGCGCCCGTATGGCTCTGGATACCCCTGACCGTCTGGGCGGGCTTCGCTCAGACGCTGCGCAACGCCGCCCAGCGACACCTCGTCGGCGACCTGGGGACGCTGGGGGCGACGCTGGTGCGGTTCCTGTTCGGGCTGCCGTTCGCCCTGATCTACCTCGGCGTCGTGCTGGCGATCGCGGGCGACCCGATCCCGGCGATCACGCCGATGTTCGTGTTCTGGGTGGCAGAGGGTGGCGCCTGCCAGATACTGGCGACAGCGCTGCTGCTGCGGGTGATGCAGGAGCGCAATTTCGCGGTCGGCGTGGCGTACTCGAAGACGGAGCTGGTGCAGGTGGCCGTGTTCGCCGCCGTGTTCCTCGGCGACAAGACAACGTTGCTGACGGTGATCGCGATCATCCTGGCGACGGCGGGCGTGCTTATGCTGTCGCCCGTCGACCCGAAACGGCGGTTTCGCAGCCTGGTACAGGGCTGGTGGAGCCGGCCGGCGCTCATGGGCATGATTTCAGGGTCCGGCTTCGCGATCGCGGCGGTGGGCTATCGAGGCGCGGCGCTGGAGCTGGACGAGGCGCCGTTCACGCTGGCGGCCGCGTACGCGCTGGTCTGGGCGATGGCGATCCAGGTCCTGCTGCTGGGCGGCTGGCTTTGTGGCGACAACGGGCGGTGTTCGTTGCCCTATTGGGCGTATGGCGGACGTCGCTGGCTGCCGGGCTGATGGGTGCCGCGGCGTCCGCCGGGTGGTTCACGGCGTTCGCGCTGGAGCCAGCAGCGCACGTACGCACGCTGGGCCTGGTCGAGCTGCTGTTCAGCTTCGCGGTGGCACGGCGGTTCTTCCAGGAGCGGCTCGCGGTCGCGGAGCTGATCGGCGTAGCGCTGCTGATGGCGGCACTGGTGATGGTGAGCTTCGGGACCTAGTTTCGCCGGACGAAGTGATGTTATGTCGAGCTTGGTCGATGCTCTGACGTGCGGAGGCATCGTTGCGATGCTGCGGATGGCAGACCGAACTGAGGTTCCGTCCCTACTTCGTTCTCGCCAGCGCTCGAATTTGGGCGTCGGCGGACGGAGGCAGCTGACCTTCGTCCCTACATCGTTCTCGCTCTCGCTCGAAACACGGGTGAACGCGGGCTACCGCGAAGCGCTATACTCGCGGCGAACGGCGCAGACGCCGTAATGCGATGCTCAGGAGGGCAATATGCCTAGCGTTACTGGTCTCGGACACGTGGGTCTTTACGTGCAGGACATGCCGAAGATGGTCGATTTCTACTCGAACTTCCTGGGGCTGACGGTGACGGACGTCGGCCTGCCACGCATCGTCTTCATGTCGGCGCGGCCGGATGAGGAGCACCACGAGCTGGCGCTGGCCCAGGCGCAGGAAGGCCAGCGCACGAACGCACAGCAGATCTCCTTTACGGTCAGCTCGCTGGCAGACCTGAAGCAGTTCTACAAGGGGATCAAGGAGCGAGACCTCAAGATCGAGCGCGTGGTGAGCCACGGCAACGCCTTCGGGTGCTACTTCCGCGACCCGGAGGACAACGTCGTCGAGGTGTACTGGCAGACGGGCGTCGACTTCCCTCAACCCTACGGCGACCCGATCGACCTGGAGGCGCCGGACGATGAGCTGCTGCAGAAGGTGACCGACCTGCCGAAGGACCGCCAGCACAACACGGAGTTCCCGGTCAGCGTCTAACGCCTCGACAGGCCGTCTCGATAATCGCGACCACCGCGCGAACGTGCGCGTTTGCGTTGTCCTGCGAGTAAGATCGCATCGGCTGAACTCAGGCCACGCGACAGCAACTAGAAAGAAACGCCACTATGCCGGCACAGATCCGCATCTACACGATTAACAAAGGCGAGATGGACGCCTTCCTCAAGCACTTCGAGACGGAGGTCGTGGCGCTGCACAAGCAGGCGAACTGGCCCATCGTCTCCACCTGGGTGAACCGGCCTCAGAACGAGTTCATCTGGGTGCGCACGTACGCGGACGCAGACGACCTGGCCGCGAAGACGAAAGCGTTCCAGGACGCTCGCGCGGCTGCAAACATCACGCTGGGTGCCAGCGTGGCGAAGATGGAAGTGCGTGAGGTAGAAGCCGGGCCCGTCGCCTGAGCCGCTGCACAAGCCGAGATGCAGAAGAGGGGCCTTGGAAGGCCCCTCTTCTGCTTGAGTGTTCGATTCGCTACTGGCCGGGCATCATGCCGAGCTGGTGCATCATCTTTGCTTCCTGGTAGAAACCCCAGTGGTCGACGACCTTACCGCCCTCGAACTTGAAGATATCGGCACCCGTGATGTCCACCGGCTTGCCGGTTGCGGGCATGCCCATGAACGGCCCGTTGTTGGTCCCCTTGATGTGGAAATGGGCCACCGTCTTGTCGCCCTCCGCGATGAGGTCGATGACTTCCATCTTCAGGTCCGGGAACGCACTACGGAAGAAGCCCACCGTGCGCTTGAAGCCCTCCGGGCCGTTGTTGTCGATGCCGGGAACCTCTTCATGGTCGACCATGTTCGGCGCGATGACCTCTTCCACCTGGGATAGATCAGCTCCGCTCATGAACTCGAAGAGTTTGCGTGTCGCTGCCTTGTTTGCCTCTGACATTTTCTGCCTCCCTCACGAAATCCTTGGCTTGCCGGATTCATGATATGCCGCGACCACAACCCGGATACGGGAGCAGATGTAAAGAAACGGTAGCTGCTTCAGATAGGAGCCGGCCTATCCTGGCCCAGAGCGCCGAGCCCTGAACGGGTTGTCGTTACCCCTCTCCCGCGTTGGCAGGCGCTTCGAGGGCGACATCGGGCGTTCGCCTCTCCCCAATGGGGCGAGGTGAGCGTTGGGGGGCGTTTCTCGTTCTGCGTCGGTACGCCTCGATCGTTACTGAGAGGGGTGACTGGCGGCGTTGCGGAGGACTCAGCGCATAAGGCATAAAGAAGGAGGCCTGTCTTACGATGAGGCCTCCTTCCCTTGGCTTGTAGCTTGAAGCTTCCTGCTCGCAGCTCGTCTAGAGCTTGAGGAGCTTCTTGGCGTTATCGAGCATGATCTTCTGGCGCACCTCGGGCTTGAGGTTGAGGGTCGCGAAGTCTGCCTCCCAGCGGTCGAGCAGGAGCACCGGGTAGTCGGTGCCGAAGAGGCACTTGTCCTGCACGATGCTGTTCATGTACTGCACGAGGATGGGGCGGAAGTACTTCGGGGACCAGCCGGAGAGGTCCATGTAGACGTTGGGCTTGTGCACGAGGACGGAGAGCTGCTCTTCCTGCCACGGCACGGCCGGGTGGGCCATGATGATATTGAGGTCCGGGAAGTCGGCTGCCATGTCGTCGATGTACGGGATGGGCTGGCCGTACTTGAGCTTGACGCCGTTGCCACCGGGCATGCGGGCGCCGACGCCGGTCTGACCGGTGTGCAGCAGGACCGGGATGCCCAGGTCGGAGCACTTCTGCCAGAGGGGGTAGAACCTCTCGTCGTTGGGGAAGAAGGCCTGGCCCGGAGGGTGGACCTTGAGGCCACGCAGGCCGAGGTCGTTGTAGCCACGGACAACCTCATCGACTGCCTTCTGGCCGTCGTTGGGGTTGGCGTAGACGAAGCCCATGAACTGCTCCGGGTACTTGCGGACCACCTCGGCGGTCCAGTCGTTGTCGCCGAAGATCACGCCGAAGACGTCGGCAGCGGCGTAGCTCTCGTACAGGTGCTCAACTGAGCGCTCACCCTGCTGACCGAAGTAGGCGGCCATTGCCTGGCCCGATGCGGATTGGCCGGTACCTGGCCGGCCGGGAACGTGGATGTGTACGTCGATAGCGCGCATGTATCACCCCTTCATCCAGTGCATGCTGAATTCGTTAGTTGTTGAGCAATCGTCTACGTTTATGCGCTTGAGGTAAAGGGCTTCCGCAAGAAAGGTAGAATTGGGTCGACGGAGTGATTGTCACGGTGATGAGACTTGCGCAACCGCGTTTGACGATAATTGCCCTGCTTGCCCTCGTCGCGACTGGCCTACTCGGCGCCGCATTTTACGCTGTCATGGCCGACGACGACTCGGCCGACAAGGATGGCCCTGTGTTTGGCGGCATCACGGCCGTACCCTTTCCGTCGACCGCCGAGGAGCGTCCCGGTGTAACCACCGAGGATCTCGACGCGGCCCTGGCGTCATTGGCGGCATCGAGCACGTTTACAACGCTGACCCGTGACGTCGACTGGTCCGTGTCGGTGCAGCTACCGAACATCGTCGACGGCGAGAAGGATGGTATCGGACTGATCCTGGAGCTCACATCGCTGGTGGACTCCGATGGCCCATGGCTGGCTTTGCATTGTCGCGGCACGGTCACGCAGGAGTTTCTATACGGGTATCGGGGGATTCAGACTGTGAGCGCCGTGTTCGACTCGGACGGCAAACTGATCGCCTTGCAGCCGTTGGGCTTCCAGGGTGGCGACCCCGACTCTGAAGTTGTACCTGCGCCGAGTGTCCACCGGGGTTCGAAGACGAGGACGAGTAGCCATCAGGACGCACCGGAGCTTCTGCTGCACGTCGAAGTGCTGATTGCCCTCACCCTAACCCTCTCCCAGGGGGCGAGGGGACATGCTAGGGGTCTCTAGGAGCCCTGGTGAGCCCATGCGTTCTGCTGCTCGGCCCCGCGACGCACGGCCAAGCTCACTGCGTGACCCAGATGACGCCTCTCATGCCATAGGCCTCGTGGCCGGGGAGATGGCAGATGAACTCGTAGGCGCCGGGCTTATCGAAGGTGACGGTGGTGAGGCGGGTCTCGTAGGCGGGAATCGAGACCTCCGTCGGGACTTCGTCGTGGTAGGGCTCCGTACCGGTGCGGTGGCGCTGGTGCACCTCCGCGGTGCCGACGATCCACTCGTGCAGGATGGGATCGTCGTTGCGCAGCTCGAAGGTCACCGGTTCGCCCGCCTTGACCTCGATGAGGTCCTCCGAGAAGTGGGAGTAGCGAATCGAGATCGTCCTGGGACTGTCGGCGGAGGCTCCCGTGCAGGCTACCGAGAGCAATGCTGCCAGCCCGAGGAGCCCCAGGACGATCGTTATCGGGCGCATGACTACTGGCGGTTCCCGATGTAGCGGCCGGTCTGGAAGAGCAAGAGCGCGAGTGCCACAGCGAGGGCTGTCCAGATCACGGGGTTCTCGATGTCGTCGCGCAAGCCGGTCGAGGCGGTTGCGGGTGCGGCGAGGCCGGCCGCCTCGAGTGAGGGAGCACCGGCGCCGCTGGCGTCGACGGCGAGGTCGTAGCTGACATCCGAAGCCGGGGCATCCAGGCTCAGCTTGGTTAGCCAGGCGGAGTCGGGCACCCAGGCCATGCCGTCGTCGGAGCGCAGGTCGTCCAGCAGGAGGCCGCTGGCGGGCTGGTCGTAAGCCAAGGTGAGGCCGTCACGCTCGCCGGGGAGGAGCGAGGGCCGCTCGTCCGTGAGCAGGTAGACATCGGCATCGACGCGGTCGGCGGGCTGCTTGCCGAGGCCGAGAATGCGCAACGGCACCCAGGGGTTGCTCGTCGGGATCGTGAGGTGCACCGGCGTGCCGTCGCCGACGGCCTGACCGCGCTCGTTGGCGGCGTCGCCATCGAAGACGGCGGCGAGGAAGATCGGGCTGCGGTCGGCGTAGAAGTCGAGCACTTCGGGGGCGTCGGGCGAGAGGTGGAAGCCGTGATCGGTCGCCCACTGAGCCACGGAGGGAGCGCCGCCGCGCAGGACCGTGATGTCGAGGGCGTCGATACGCACTTCGAGCAGCACCTCGGCCTCGGTCGCCACCGCGCCGGCGAGGTCATCCTCACGCGCGGCGAAGGGTGGTGGCGGATCCGTTTCCAGGACCAAGCGCTGGAGGGTCCAGGCGCCTCCGCGCTCGACGCTGGTGGGAACGCCGGGCAGGGGGACGAGAGTACCGAACTCGCCACCGCCGCCGAGAAACTCGAAGCTGGTGACGTAGTGCTCAACGCCGTCGTGGTAGGCGGCGAGCGTGGTGGTGCGCCCGAGATTGACGGCGCCGTTGGAGCCGATGAGGCCCGCGCAGGCGTCGACCAGGCGGGGACTGGCGAAGAAGGTGAGCATGGCGATGGAGAGGGTCGCGGCCAGGATTCGTAGCATTGTCTGCCTCCTCCCGATTAGGGGTGCGAATGAGACCCAGACGAAAGGCGGGCGCGATTAGTTCCCGAAGGCTTGCGACTGGCGTTAGCGGAACCGCTAGAATGCGCGCCTGCGGAGGTGCAGTCTTTGAAACTGACGATGCTCGGAACCGGTATGCCTTTCCCCAACCCTCAGCGGGCCGGGCCCAGTCAGCACCTCGCCGTGGGCGAGGAGTCCGTCCTGATCGACTGCGGCAACGGCGCCGCCCGCCGCATGGTCGAGGCCGGGATCGACTACAACGTCGACCACCTCTTCATCACGCACATGCACTCGGATCACACGGTGGACCTGGCCCACCTGCTGATCAGCGGATGGATCCAGTACCGCAAGAAGCCCTGGCACATCGTTGGGCCGGCGTACACGCAGGAGTTCGTCAACCGCATCCTGCACGCCTTCGAGTACGACATTCAGCTCCGGCGACTGCACGACCGCGTCGGCGACGAGGTGATGAAGCCGGTTGTCGAAGAGGTCGGCCAGGGCGACGTGGTCGAAGGCAACGGGTGGCGCGCAACCGCGATCGAGGTGGAGCACGGCTACGTGAAGCCGGCGCTGGGCTTCAAGTTCGAGGGCGATGGCCGCACGATCGTGTTCTCAGGCGACACGGCGCCGTGCGATGCGTTGATCGAGAGCGCACAGGACGCCGACGTGCTCGTGCACGAGATGACCTCCGGCGACCCCGATCGGTGCGACAAGCACGGCCCTGACGCGGAGGGCCTGAACGAGTTCCGCAAGCGCATCACCAACTCGCACACCTGCGCCCACGAGGTCGGCAAGGTGGCAGCACAGGCCAACGTGAAGCAGCTGGTGATCACGCACGTGGCGCCACAGCTAAAAGAGAACGCCTGCCGTCACGTGATCGAGCAGGACTTCCAGGGCACCCTGACCTTCGGCCGGGACTTGATGCAGATCTAGCGACAGCGCTCCCGCAAGTGCATAACTCGCGACCCACTCCACCTCGTATCGCGAACCGGGTTTAACGGCGCCCGGTAAGGCGACTTCCGCTCAGCACGCCCTTCGAACTGGATGGCACTCAATTAACACGAGGGCTGGCACATCCTGCGTCCGACTTTGGTCGGAGCGGGCCATGATGCCAAAGCCGTGGCCGCAGTCCAGACATGCGTCCGAAGGCAAGCAAGCTTGTTTGGTGCACATTGGTCAGGAGCGACGCCACGATGCGCCAGCTCCAGGAGATGAAGCGATGCACCATTCCAAGACAACAAAACCAGCTGCCCAGCACGGCCTCACGGGATTCTTGCTCCTGGTCATCGTCCTGACACTAATCCCTACCGCGGCCGGCACGCAGATCTTTCACGACCATGGCGGTGGAATCGAAGGGACGCTGAGCCTTGTCTGCTCAGTGTGGTTTGCAGGCGTTGTCCTGTTTGGGATTGTGCTCGGACGGGCTGCGGCCGCCGCGTGGGTGACCCAGAACGCCCAAGACTAAGAGGTCAGCGAGAGACGGTATGACGTCCGCGAATGCTAGGGCTGGTTCGAGACGAGGAGCTCTTCTTCGGTGGGCAGGGAGCGCTTGATCACGTCGAGGTAGTCGAGGGCGGCGCCGGCGCCGATGGCCACGCAGTCGAGGGGGTTGTCGGCGACCTGACAGGGGACGTTGGTCTGCTCGGCGATCAGCTCGTCGAGGCCGCGCAGAAGGGCGCCGCCGCCCGTGAGGACGATGCCACGGTCGACCACGTCGGAGGCCATCTCCGGCGGCGTCTTCTCCAGCACCGACCGTACGGCGCCAACGACGGTCGCGAGGCAGTCCTGCAGGGCCTGGGTGACCTCGTTGCTGGTCACGACGATGGTCTTGGGCAGGCCGCTAATCTGGTCGCGGCCGCGGACCTCCATCGCCAGCTCGTTCTGGAGCGGCACGGCGCTGCCGATGGTCATCTTGATCTCTTCCGCCGTGCGCTCGCCGATCGTGAGGTTATGGCGGCGCTTGATGTAGGTGACGATCGCCTCGTCCATGGCGTCGCCGGCGACCCGGACCGACTCCTTGACCACGATGCCGTACATCGAGATCACGGCCGCCTCGGAGCGGCCGCCGCCGATATCGAGGATCATGTTGCCGCTGGCGGTGCCGACCGGGATGTGGGCGCCGATGGCCGCGGCAAGAGGCTCCGGGATCAGGTGGGCGGGACGGCGGGCGCCGGCCTGCTCAGCGGCGTCACGCACGGCGCGCTGCTCGACGCTGGTGACGCCGGCTGGGATACAGATCATGACCTCGGGGCGGATCAGGTTGAGGCGGCCGACGACCTTGCCGATGAAGTGGCGCAGCATCGCCTCGGTGATCAGGTAGTCGGCGATGACGCCGTGCTTCATGGGCCGGATCACGCTGATGGTGCCCGGCGTGCGGCCAATCATGTCGCGGGCGGCGCTGCCGACGGCGACGACCTGGTTCTCACGCGTCGCCAGGGCGACCACGGCGGGCTCCTTGATCACGATGCCCTCGCCCTTTACGTAGACGAGCACGTTGGCGGTGCCGAGGTCGATTCCGATGCGCTTAGAAAGCATTTAGTCCTCAGTGGTGAGTTTCGATTGTCAGTTCTCAGTAAAGCACACGCGGGCCCAAGCGCGCGGTTACGACTCGGTGCTGAAAACTAACTACTCGTATCTCCCTAGCTACGGTCGACCTTGGCGCCCAGGCCCTGAAGCTTCTGCACCAGGTTCTCGTGCGCGCGGTCGAGGTGGTAGCAGGTCACCGATTTCGGTATGACCTTCCGCCACCAGACCCGCCAGCACTAGGGATCCGCCAGCCCGGACGTCCAGGGCTTTGACATAGGAACCGTAGAGCTGAGTGGGCCCACTGATTATCGCAGTTTGGCCGGCGGTAATCACGTTTGCACCCATTTTGCGCAATTCGCTTATGTATAGCAACCGATTCTCGTAAACGCGCTCGTGGATGATGCTGACGCCGCTGCACTGGGTAAGGAAGGCTGCAAGCGGCGGATGCAGGTCGGTCGCGAGGCCGGGATAGGGCACCGCCTGGGCCTGCACCTTCTGAAGATCGCGGCCTTCGGCGCAGACGCGCAGGTAGTTCTCCCCCGCTTCGACGAGCACGCCGGCCTCGCGCATCTTGGCCGTGAGGGCATCGAGGTGCTGCGGCGCCGCGCCTTCGATCGTGACCTCCCCCTTGGTGGCGGCACCGGCTAGCGCGAACAGGCCGGTCTCGAGGCGGTCCGGGATCACGCGATGGCGCGTACCGGAGAGCGCCTGCACGCCTTCGATCTCGAAAACGCCGCTGGCGGGTTGCGTGATCTTCGCGCCCATGCCGTTGAGCATCTCGATCACGCTCATGATCTCCGGCTCGCCGGCGGCGTTGACGAGGACTGTCGTGCCTTCGGCCAGGGACGCGGCGAAGATCAGGTTCATCGTGCCGGTGACGCTGGGGTAATCGAGGAAGAAGCGCGTGCCCTTGAGGCGGGGCGTGTCGCTCTCGGCGATGTACTGGCCGGCGTCGCGGTGGATGCGGCGCCCCGAGCGCCCTGAAGCCCGTCGATGTGCACGTCGAGGGGGCGAGCGCCGATGACGTCGCCGCCGGGCGAGGCACACGCCGCCTCACCGAAGCGCGCCAGCAGCGGCCCCATGACCAGGAAGCTCGCGCGCTGGTTCACGGCCATCTCGGTGGGAGCGTCGAAGCGGTCGATGTTGGCGGCACGAATGCGCCAGACGCCGTTGCCCTCGGGCCTGACTTCGGCGCCCAGGGACGCCAGGATGCGCGCCATGAGCCGCACGTCCTCGATATCAGGGACGTTTTCGAGGACGCACTCTTCGGAGGTCAGCAGGCAGGCGGCGAGGATGTAGTCGGCGGCGTTCTTGGAACCGGAGACGCGAACAGTCCCATGGAGCGGTGTACCACCCTCGATTACCAGCGTCGGACTGTTCAACGGCTCGCTCGCTATGGCTCTCGCACCTTTCTCGCAGTCTACGTTAGCAAGTGGCTCGCCATCCAGCCCCGGCTACGAGTAATCGAGCTCGCCGCGAATGATCGAACCCGAGATGATCATGCGCTGGATCTGGCTCGTGCCCTCCACGATCATGAGCTGGCGCGCGTCGCGATAGTGGCGCTCCAGAGGGTGGTCCATCATGTAACCCTGCGCGCCCATCACCTGCATGGCGTCCGACGAGACCTTCACGGCCGCCTCTGTCGCGATCGTCTTGGCCACCGAGAGGTAGACGGCGTCCTCGCGCGTGAACCGGCCCTGGTCGACCAGCCACGCGGCCTGGTACACGGCCAGCCGCGACGTCTCGATGGCCAGCGCCATGTCCGCGAACATGAACTGCACGGCCTGATGCTCCGTGATCGGCTTGCCGAAAGTCTCGCGCCCCCGGGCGTACTCGAGGGCATAGGCCATCGCCCCTTCCGCGAGCCCGAGGCCACGGGCACCGACGAGGGGCCGAGAGCCGTTGAGGCCGAGCATGGCGTGACTGAAGCCCTTGCCCTCGACGCCGCCGACGAGGTTCTCGGCCGGCACGCGCACGTCCTGAATCGCGAAGTGCGCGGTCGGGACGCCGTGCATGCCCATCTTGCGGTCGGTACGGGAGACCGTGAAGCCGGGCGTATCGGTCGGAACGATGAAGGCGGAGACACCACGGGAGCCCGCCTCCCGGTCCGTCTTGGCAAACACGGTGCAGTAGTCCGCCACGGTGCCGCCGGAGATGTAGATCTTCTCGCCGTTGAGGACGTACTCGTCGCCGTCCTTCACCGCGTAGGTGCGCATGTTGGCGGCGTCGGAGCCGACCTCGGGCTCCGTGAGGCAGAACGAGGCTTTGAGGTCGCCGCGAGCGACGGGCGCGACCCACTTCTGCTTCTGCTCCTCGGTGCCGCCGATGAGGATGGGGCGCGTCGCCAGCATCGTGAGCATGAGGATGAGGCCGGAGGCAGCACAATGCTTCGAGATCTCCTCGATAGCGACGGTGAGGCCGAGCATGCCGGCGCCCGCACCGCCATAGTCTTCGGAGATCGCCGTGCCGATAAGACCGACTTCCTTGAAGGCCTGGAAGATGTCCTCCGGGTAGATGCCCGTCTCATCGATCTCCGCCGCCCGAGGCTCTACGACCTCGCGGGCGAGACGACGCGCCGTCTCGCGAATGAGCTTGTGCGTCTCGTTGAGCTCGAAATCCATGGCGTCCTCCGGTGCGCTGATCCTGGTGGCCGTAGGATAGGCCGCACGCGATTTTGGGGAAACCAAGCGCCCCTTGTGATGATATCTTAATGTGATATCATCCGGGCGTGGACAGGACAGTGTTCTCATTACCCGCGGAGCTTCATTACCGCGTGAAAGCGCTGGCCGCGCGCCAAAATATGTCGATGGCTGCCTTGATCCGGGAAACGCTCGAAGCAAATTTGAGCAGTACGGGGCATCGTGTCAGTGAAGCGCGGGCTGTCTACACTGCTGTGGCCGAGCGGCCAAAGGAGAGTGGGGCAATGAAACGCATCGTCGTATCGCTTCCCGATGACCTGCACGAACGGGTGCGGCTGCAGGGGCACACGCGGGGTGTCTCCATGGCCGCCTATGTCCGCGATGCCCTGGAAGAGCGCACCCGGCGGGAGCGCCCGAAGCCCAGCTTTGGCGCCTTCGAGTCCGGCTTCACGGATACCTCCGAACTGGCAGGTGAGTTTCGCTACGAGCCCCGTAGTTGGCGCTAATCGTCGATACGGGGCCGCTTTTTGCCGCCTACGACCGCAGCGACAAGCATTACGTGCGTTGTCGCACTCTGTTCGAGAAGACGGACGAGGAGCTACTAGTCCCCGAGCCGGTCGTCGCCGAGTTCGACTGGATGTGCTACACGCGCAACGTTCCCAAGGGACCACTGTTCCTCCTCAGTGACATCCTGGCGGGCGCCTACACGGTGGCGACCGTAACGATCGAGGACCACGCGCGATGCCTGGAGTTGCTCCAACGCTATGCAGATGCCGATATCGGTTACGTGGACGCGGCGGTGCTTGCGATCACCGAGCGGCTGAAGGAGCCGAAACTGGCGACGCTGGACCAAAAGCACTTCCGGATGCTGCGTCCTCGCCACGTCAAAGCGCTGCATTTGCTGCCTGACTGAACATCTGCACTTTTGTCCATACCAGAAAAGTTGTTCGTTTGACGTTTGCGTAAATGATAAGTACGCTCGTGTTATGGCTGAGGTGAAAAAAGTCGACGCCACCGAGCCCTACCTGCAAATCGGCGAGGTTGCCGATCGTACGGGCGTGACCCAGCGCACTCTGCGCTTCTACGAAGAGCGTGGGTTGCTCAAGCCGCCATCTCGTATGGACGGTGGCTTCCGCCTGTACTCGGACGACGACGTTGCGCGCGTGGAGCAGATCAAGCGCATGCAGTCGCTGCTCGGCCTGACGCTCGCCGAGATCAAGGACATGGTCGAAGCGGAAGAGGTGCGTGAGGAGCTCAACGCAACGTACCGGCCGGACCGGTCCGTGGAAGAGCGCATCGAACGCCTGACCAAACGCATCGTGGTCACCAAGCTTCAGTTCGACATCATCAGCACCAAGCTCGACGCCATGATGGAGATGCGCAAGGACCTCGAAGAGAAGCTACTCCACTACCGAGAGGTCGTGGCTGACCTCGAAAAGCAGAAGACGCCCAGCTAGCAGCAGCGACGCCTGAGCAAGTCAAGAAGACCGGTCGAAATCGACCGGTCTTCTTTGTGCTCGCCGTGATCCCAGCTAGACGTGGACCTCTTTCGGCCCGGCTGCTTCGATCACCTTCTTGGCGACGTGGTCCGGCACCTCTGCGTAGTGGTCGAAGCTGACCTCGAAGCTGCCGCGGCCGTGCGTAAGGGAGCGCAGGTCCGTGGCGTAATGCTGCATCTCAGCCAGCGGCACCTGGGCATCGATGACGGTGCCCCTTTCCTCGGGCGTGATGCCGAGAACGTGCGCACGCTTCGTGTTGAGGTCCGAGACGAGGTCGCCCGTGTAGCTCTCAGGAGAGCGCACCTTGACGTTGACGATGGGCTCCAGCAGCACCGGGTGAGCTTTGACGGCGCCGGTCTTGAGCGCCTGCGAACCCGCCAGCTTGAACGCCATTTCGGAGGAGTCCACCGGGTGCTCCTTGCCGTCGACGAGGCTGACACGGACGTCGACCACCGGGTTGTGGGTAAGGATGCCCTCGTGCAGCGCTTCGTGGACGCCGGCTTCGACGGCAGGGACGTACTGCCTCGGCACGACACCGCCGACGATCTTGTTCACGAACTCGAAGCCCGTGCCGCGTTCGCTGGGCTCGATCTGGATCGTGACCTTGGCGTACTGGCCGTGGCCGCCGGACTGCTTCTTGTGCGTGTACTCGGACGAGGTCGAGGAGAGCAGCGTCTCTTTGTAGGGCACGCGCGGCGTCTCGTGGAGGATGTCGGCGCCGAACTTGCGCTTCATCTTCTCGCAGGAGACTTCGACATGCGATTCGCCGAGGCCGGAGAGGATCGTCTCGCCCGTGTCCGGGTCGCGGTGGACCTTGAGCACCGGGTCTTCCTCGACGATGCGGGCTAGGGCCGTGCTCATCTTGTCGGTATCGGCCTTTGAGGCCGGAGAGACGGCGACGCTGAAAACCGGCTGGGGGAACTTCAACGGCGGCAGATGCACCGGCGCTTCCTTGGCCGTGAGCGTGTCGGAGGTCAGGGTGTCGGCCAGCTTTGCGACGGCGCCGATGTCGCCGGCGACGATGTGCTGCGTCGGCTCCTCGTGCTTGCCGCGGACGTAGAAGATGTGCCCGATGCGCTCGTCGGTGCCACGGGTCGCGTTCGAGGATGTGCGAGTCGGCGTTGAGCGTGCCGGAGAACACGCGCAGGTAGGTCAGCTTGCCGACGTAGGGGTCGGCCGTGGTCTTGAACACCTGAGCCACCAGCGGCGCATCGGCGTCCGCCGTGACGTCCTTGCCGTCCTCGGTCTTGACGACGTGCTCCGCCGGGGTGGGGAAGAAGCGCGCGATGGCGTCGAGGAAGTGCGCGACGCCAATCGTCGTGGCGGAGGACGCGGCGAACACCGGCGCCAGGTCGCCCGAGGCGATGCCGAGCATGAGGCCCTTGCGCACGTCGTCCGGCGAGAGATCGCCGTCTTCGAGGTACTTGGTCAGGAGATCTTCGTCGTTCTCGGCGACGGCTTCGAGGAGCTCTGCACGGAGCGCCTCGACCTGCGCCTGCATGTCGTCCGGGATGGCCGACTCGCTGCCCTTGTCGCCCAGGTACGCCTTCATGTCCACGAGGTCGATCACGCCTTCGAGGGACTCCTGGGCGCCGATGGGAAGCTGCACGGCGACGCAACGCTTGCTCAACTGCGACTGCACCTGCTGCAGCGTGCCGTCGAAGTCGGCGTTCTCACGGTCGAGGCGGTTGATCAGGATGGCCCGCGGCATGCCACGGTCGTTGACCATGTCCCAGGCCTGCTCGGTGCCCACCTGCACACCGGAGGCGGCACAGACGACGATGACGGCGGCATCGGCGGCGGCGAGAGCGCTGTAGGCGTCGCCGATGAAGTCGGCGTAGCCGGGTGCGTCGATCAGGTTGATTTTGTAGCCGTCCCATTCGCAGGGGAGGAGGGCGGCGTTGATGCTGACTTTGCGTTTGACCTCGTCCGGGTCGAAGTCTGACGCCGTCGTGCCGTCTTCAACCTTACCTAGACGGTTGATGGCGCCGCTAACAAAAAGGGCGGCCTCGGCAAAGGATGTCTTGCCGGTGCCGCCGTGTCCAATGAGTACCAGGTTGCGGATTCGGTCTGTAGGGTAGTCCTTCATTACACTCGATTGCCCCTTCACAACGAGGATTGGCGAGGTTAGGCGCGATTCTATACCTAGCCTCGGAAGCGCGGCAAGGATAGGTGTAGCGTGAGTTGCCTATAGCCGCCGACGCATCTGACGTTCCCGGTGGTCCGGTGGCATTTCAGGCCAGGCGCAACGATTCCGGTTAGAGGACGGCGCACAACGCTGGCTGCCCTGACCAAACGTCCCATGGGAGGACGCGTTCGCTCGCTTCCTAGAATCACCTATGCCCACGGAAGCAATGCCGCCCCGAGACCTGGCAGAACGCGTGGAACGTCTGATGCAGCGGCATGCGGTGTCGTGGCGACGCACTACCGGCGGCTATACGACGGCAGAACGATGGATCGTCACGTTCGCGGATGGCCGGAGCTGCTTCGTGAAGTCGGGCGCCGGCCATCTCGCTGAGTTTCTGCGGGCGGAGTTTCGGCTCGTGTACTCGCGGCTGGAGGCGCCGTTCCTGGCCAAGCTCATCGCCTGGGAGGATGACGGCGTCGCGCCCATCCTCGTGTTGGAAGACCTGAGTAGCGCCCACTGGCCGCCGCCGTGGTCGCCGGCGCAGGTCCGCGCCGTGCTCGAGGCGCTGGACGACCTTCAGGCGTTCTCGGGTGACCTGGGCGACCTGCCCGGCGTCGAAACTCACACGCGTCTGAGCCTGCGAGACAACTGGCAGGCCATCGAGCGCGATCCTGCGCCCTTCCTCTCGCTGGGCCTGTGCACAGAACGATGGCTGACCGCAGCATTGCCCGTGCTGGATTCGGCCGCGAGGAAAGCGCCACTGGAGGGCGACGACGTGCTCCATCTCGACGTGCGCAGCGACAACCTGTGCTTCGCAGGAGACCGCGTGGTACTGCTGGATTGGAACCACGTCTGCCGGGGCAACCGGGCCCTCGACGTGGCGGCCTGGCTGCCGAGTCTGCAGGCAGAGGGTGGTCCGGCGCCGGAAGACGTTGCCGACCTGGCGCCGGAGTGGGCTGCGGTTGTCGCGGGCTACTTCGCGGCGCAGGCGGGCCTGCCGCCAATCCCGGAGGCGCCGGCCGTGCGCGAGGTGCAGCTAAGCCAGTTGCGAGCCGCCCTACCGTGGGCACAGCGTGCCCTCGGATTGGCACCGCTCGATGGCCCGAACGCCGCCGACACTGCGGGATGAATCCCGTAGCTGTGCCGTCGCTCATCAGCACCCGATCGCCGGAGGGACTACTCCTCCTGCGGAGCGCCGGCGCCGAGGCTTTCGAGGACGCGCCAGAGGAGGATTTCGGCCGCGGCGCTGGTGCGGCGGCCGAAGCGTGCCGGTTGCGCCTTTTCGTAGGACGGCATCTGCACGAACTGGTCGATGGTCGCGTCGAGGATCTCGCCGGTGTCGCGGTGGCGCAGGAACCAGTGGTAGGAGTTCTCGTGCGGCACCATGTGCGGCTCCCAGTGAACGCCGAGGAGGGCACGGCAGACTTCGCTGGCCGTGTAGCACTGGCCGGCCACGGAATTAGCATTGCCGCGCCATTTATCCCACCGAAGCTCATCGCTGAGCAGGGAAACAACGAGGGTTGCTACTTCTTCCGGGTCGAGCCTCATCGCCGGCCGCCATTCCTTCTGATACACGAATGCGCTCCAACGTGGAGCGCCTGTGCAGAAGATCGGCGATAGGCAGGGCAGCCGTAAAGATGGTTTTGAGTCGTGGCGGTGAAAATTACATTTCGTTTGCTTTACGGAGGTTTGCGCAGACTCAAGGGCGCCCTACCAGCGAGACGAGATGCGTCCACCCGGCCGTCAAGATCACGTCCCCGGCGAGGCCTTGCCCAGCAGGACCAGCAGCTCGTTGCGCGCCTCGAGGCTGCGCGGGTGCACCTGCCATCCCCGGCGTATCGACTTCTCCAGGTTGAGGTCGAGGTACTTGAGGACGCCGGCGCGCAGGTCGTCCGCGGCCAGGTCCTTCACCTCGCCGAGCTCGGCCTCTCGCTCCAGTTTGGCCGGCTCCACCTTGTCGGCGACGAAGAGGACGTGCTCCAGCGGCGTCATGCCGGCCCGAGCCGTCGTGTGGCAATCGATGCCCGCGAGGATCTCGGCGTCCTCGAAGCCGTAGTCGCGCGAGAGCATGCGGGCGGCGATGGGGCCGTGCACGAGGATGGGCGAGGCGACCTCGATGCTGTCGGGCGTGAGGCCGTACTGCGCCGCCATCGCCAGCAGCTCCGGGCCCTTGAGGTGCCGCACGAGGTCGTGGCCCAGGGCCGACACCACCGCGCGCTGCACGTCCACGCCGTGCGACTCGGCGAGCGCGCGCGATTCGGCCTCGACGCGCAGGATGTGCTTTACGAGGCCCTCCGGCAGGGCAGCGATGGCGTCGTGGAGTCTGGCTTCGATGGTGTCCAGTGTGGTCATGCAGTTCTTACTCGCATCACGTGACGCGCAGTTGACGTGCGCTCCAAGCAGGGTGCGTAGTGACGAACAGGAGAGCTCCCGCGACGTGCTCTGACGTGGCGAAGCTCTGCCTACGCAGCTACGCTTCGGGGCCCAGCGGGTGGCCGCCGAGGACGTGGAGGTGGAGGTGGTAGATCGTCTGGCCGCCCTCTTCGCCGACGTTGAAGGTGAGCCGGAAGCCCCGGTCTTTGATGCCGCGCTGCTCTGCCAACCGATTCGCCACCGCGACCATGTGACCGAGCAGGGGGGCATGCGCCGATTCGTCCAGCGAGCGCGCGGACTCGATGTGCTGCTTCGGGATCAGGAGCATGTGGACCGGGGCGCGCGGGCGCGATGTCGTTGAGCACGAAGACGTCATCGTCCTCGTAGACCTTGTCGACCGGGATCTCGCCGGCGGCCATCTTGCAGAACAGGCAATCGCTATCAGCAGTCATAGGGCGATTCTAGCGCGTTAGGGGTGCTTCGCGAGGAAGCGCTGCACGAGCTGGTTCCAGGCTTCCGGCCGTTCCCAGTAGGCGCTGTGGCCGACGCCCTCCAGCACCTCGAACTCGGCGCCGGCGATGCGGTCGGCGAACAGCTTCATCACCGGCGGCGGCGCGTAGGCGTCCTCGTCACCGGCGATGACGAGGGTCGGCACCTGCATGGCCTCGAGGCGGCTGAGCGTGGTCGGCTGGCGTAGGGACTGGCGGACGCCGTCCGGCTTGTAG
Source organism: uncultured Chloroflexia bacterium (assembly GCA_963768705.1). Taxonomy (GTDB): domain Bacteria; phylum Chloroflexota; class Dehalococcoidia; order DSTF01; family WHTK01; genus WHTK01. The sequence continues at coordinate 46,988 of CAVYJE010000023.1, read as the reverse complement.
GCGCCCTGCTCCATCTCGTGGAAGCGCCGCACGCCATCGGGGTTGGCGGCGCGATAGCTGGCGCCGAGCTCCTTCTCCACCGTGGGCAGCGAAGCGAGATCGGGGCGCACGTGCTTGGCGCGAAACGCCGCGAACTCCGGGTCCGTGAGGCCACCGAAGCTGGTCGAGACCACGAGCGCCTTCAGGCTGCTCGGGTTATCGAGGGCGTACTCGATGGCGCCGAAGCCGCCGAACGCGGTGGCGACAAGGTAGAACGGCGGCAGGTCGAGCTTCGCAGCCAGGGCCTCGAGGTCGCCGGCGACCGAGCCGGTGGCTTCTTTGCCCGCCACCGGCTTCGTACGGCCGAAGCCGCGCATGTCGAAGGCGATGACGCGGTAACCTGCCGCCTCGAACATCGGGCGCTGCTCCGTCCAGCAAGCGCTACTGCCGGCGGCCGCGTGCAACAGGACAATCGCCGGGCCGCCCCCACCGGTGTCTTCGACCCAGAGCTGCACTTCGCCGATGTCTACGTATGTCATGCGCGAAGTATATCGCCTGCAATTCTGGTCTTCATTTCAATCATGCGCTCCAGCAAGCGCGACCTGCGAATGCAAAGAAATTACAGGAAAGAACAGCACTGAAACTCCCTTCTCTGAAACTAGCTTCTATTGACCTCATTTATGAGACTCGAAATAGACTACCGAATCTATCGAGGGTTCGCTAACGCCAATAGCAGCCCTTGGAAACGGATGCATTCCACACGCATCAAATGGGAGGAACACTAAGTGGCGAACGAAATGTCCTACTGGCGTCGCTTCACGGCAAATCGCATGACGAGGCGTCGTGCACTCACCCTGACGGGAGGATCCGCGGCCGCGGCCGCTTTCCTGGCAGCATGCGGCGGCGACGATGACGACGGAGGTTCAACCGGCAGCACGGGTGGTTCCACCGGTAGCACGGGAACCTCCGGAGGCTCGACCGGCAGCAGCTCGAGCGGGTCGACGGGAGCAACAGGTGCGACCGGCGGCAGCGCTTCCAGCGGCCCCATCTTCACACCGGTCGATACGTCAGCCCAGGGTAAGCCGGGCGGCACCTGGACCTACTTCTCCAGCTCCGACATCACCCACTTCGACGCGTTGATCTCTAACAGCTTCCAGACTGTCGACCGTTGCTCGATCTGGGCCTACAACCGCCTGCTCAAGTTCAAGTCAGGGTTCTATCCGAACGTTGCGGACGGCAGCCAAGAGGGCGACATGGCGGAATCGTGGGAGGTCAGCCCCGACAAGTTGACCGTCACGATGAAGATCCGCCAGGGCGACGGCGTGAAGTGGGACGACCGCGCCCCCACGAACGGCCGCATGATGGACATGGAGGACATCCTCTACAGCTACAACAAGTTCGTGGAGCTCAACCCCAGCGGCGCCAACGTCGACAACAACCGCAACTCAGCGGCGCCGGTGGTCTCGGCGGAGGCCGCGGACGACAGCACGCTTGTGTTCAAGCTGGCGAGGCCCGACGCCACCATCCTTCCCATGTTGGCGGCGACCGACCACCTCTACATCATGCCGAAGGAGTCGGATGGCGGATTCGACCCGGCCAAAGAAGTCCGCGGTAATGGGCCCTGGCTGCTCGACGAGTACACACCCTCGGTGCGCTTCAAGTGGAAGCGCAACCCCAACTACTACACGCCTAACCGTCCGCTTCCGGACTACGTCGATCGACCGATCATCACTGAGGCAGCCCAGCGACTGGCCCAGTTCCGCGCCGGCAACATCCTCCACAACGTCGCCGGAGCGAGTGACATCATCGCTCTGCGAAAAGACGTCCCTCAAGCGAATCTGATCCAGCGCAGGACCCTCGCTAACAGCCTCAGCCCGTCCGTGTGGTTCGGCTATGAAGGCGACTCGCCGTTCAAGGACCAGCGCGTGCGCCAGGCCTTCTCGATGCTCGTTGACCGCGAGGGCTTCACTGCCGCCGCCTTCAACACCGACAAATTCGCAGAAGACGGCATCAACCTCGAAGCCAAGGTCAACTCCTGCATCACGGCGGGATGGGGAGATTACTGGCTCGACCCCACGGGCTCAGATTTCGGCGACGCTGCGAAGTATCTGGCTTTCATGCCGGATGAAGCGAAGTCGCTGCTTGAGGCAGCGGGCTTCCCAGACGGCGTCACCACAACGCAGCACTTCAACAACGCCAACTCCTACGGCGAGCCGTATCCCACGGGCGCACAGCTCTTCCCGAACTTCTTCCGTGACGGCGGCAACGATGTCACCGAGGCAGGCGACGACTACTCCACGTTCCTTAACACGTACTACTTCGGCTACCGCTCCGGCGCTTCCACTACAGGCGGCGGCGCAGAAAAGGCGCCAGGGTACGAAGGCTACGCGGTCGAGGCAGAACGCCCTTATCCCACCGCAATCAACCTCATGCTGGGTTCTTGGAGCCCGGGTGGCAGCTCGTTCCACGGCCTCACGCCGACGGGCGAGAACGCCGACCAGGGCGACCCCGATCTCACGGACATGATCGCGGCCGCCGCGGCCGAGTTCGACCGTGACGCCCAGATATCGAAGGTGCACGATATCATCCGCTACATTACGGAGCACTCCTACTTCCTCCCGAAGCCCACCGTTGCGCCCACGCTCGAGCTCTACTGGCCCGCGCTGTCCGGTGTTGACTGGAGAGAGCGCTGGCCGAACAACGAACTTCCAGTGGAAGAGGCCATCGACTGGTGGATCGACGAATCGAAGCCACCCTTCGTGTAGGCAAGCTCAGTCTGAACTCAAGGAGCCGTCCAGTTGGACGGCTCCTTGTCTTTTCGGGGCTCTCGGGATGCTCTAGACCGCGTCCACGTTCAGCTTCTCGAAGTGGCGCAAGCAGAGCGCGCGCCGTCCGAGGTTCGTCTTCAGGGTCACGAACGGCATCGTGCGACAGCCTTGCATGCAGCAGGCGCCACCCAGCACACCGGCGTCAAGCTGCCGCCGTGCCAGTGACCACTCGTCACGAAGCTTGCTGATCTCGATCATCTCTGGATCTTCCAGAGTCGTCTTTTGTATTACTTTGATTGCAGGCATTTTCCTAACCTGAAAGTCCGGCATAAATTTTGGCGGGTCCCAGACCTGGGCCGTGACTTTCTAACTACCACGATACGGATCTGGCGTTACCGGGGCTTTACGGACGGATTAAGCCTGCGTAAAGGGTTATGACAAGGCTACTCAACGGGAGAGGCCGACGGTTCGCCCTGCGGGAACAGGGATGACAGGTAGATCACGATCGGCTGATCCGTGTCGTTGGCGGCTTTGTGCACCATCTTCGTCGGCTCCATGATCGAGTCGCCCGGCTTGAGCTCGAACGTATCGCCCGACTTGTGAGTCTCGACCTTCGAGGCGTCCTCGCCCGCGGCGCGCGTCACTGTCGCCTCGCCATCGATGACGGTGTAGGTCAGTGTGCCCGAGACGATGATCGCGAGCTGCGGCCCGGGGTGGTTGTGCGGGGCGATGCCCTCGCCGGCCGGGATGATCACGCGCGTGAGCTCCAGGACCTGGCCTTGCGCCGTGTCCGGGTCGGCGTCTGCCAGGACCTGGCGCACGACCTGGGTGACGCCATCGGCGACGGACGGCGGGGCGTCATCGTCGTCACCGCCGCACGCGACGAGGACGAGGGACGCAATCAACAGCAGCGGGGCAACGAATCGTAGTCTCTTCACACAAACACCTCGCTTGATCATCGACACACCGGCGCCGGACGTTCACAGCATCGCGCGATCCGAACCGCAATCAGAGCTTAATCGCCGCATTTGCAACTCGTAACCAGCCTGGAAATCTCGTGGATGCACGCTCTCCTGAACAGCACAAGGAGGACCGTGCACATGAGATTAAAGCCCCCTGTCAGTTTCGAGGAAGCCCTGAAGTGGCTCACCACCCAGGCGTGCGAGACCTGGGGCGTCGAGGAGAGCGAAGAGCTCAAAGCTTCCCTGACGCCGATGGCGAACAACATGGTTGCGATCAGCGCGGCTGAGGTGCCTGAAGACACCGAACCCCTGCTGATCTAGAAAGACAAGACAAACAGAATGACCACCACGCTCTCACTCACGGAGCTCAAGGTCCGCGAGATCGCCCAGGGCGTCGCCCGCGGCGACTTCACGCCCAACGAGGTGCTCGAAGCCTCGCTCGCCCGCATCGCCGAGATCGAAGACCGCGTGCAGGCCTGGACGCTCCTCGACATCGAAGGCGCGACAGCGCAGGCCGAGACGCTGACGGCGGAAGCCAAGGCGGGCAAGCTGCGCGGCCCGCTGCATGGCGTGCCCTTCGCGATCAAGGACGAGTTTCACATCGCCGGCATGCCCACGCTGATGCGCGGCGAGAATCCCCCGCCCGAGCCGATAGACGCGACTTGCGTCGCGCGGCTGCGCGAGGCTGGGGCGATCATCGTCGGCAAGACAACGATGCCGATCAACGGCAAGATGCCGCCGACCCGCAACCCATGGAACCTGGCGCACACTGCCGGCGGCACCAGCAGCGGCTCCGGCGCCGCCGTGGGTTCGCGCATGGTGCCCTTCGCCATCGGCGAGCAGACGGCGGGCTCCAATCTGCGCCCGGCCGCCTACAACGGCGTCTCCGGCCTCAAGCCGACGTACGGGCGCATCCCCCGCTTCGGCTGCTACCCGTTCGCGTGGTCGCGCGACCACGTCGGCCTTATCGGCCTCGACATGCCGGACATCGCCCTCGTGCTCTCGGTCCTGGCGGGGTACGACGACACTGACCGATCGTCAATGCACGACCCGGCGCCGCCCGCCGACCTGAACATGAGCGCCTACGGCACGCCGCGCATCGGTGTGGTGAAGAACTTCTTCCCGGAGCGCACGGGGCCGGTGATGCAGGGCGCCGTCGACAGCGCTGCCGAGCGACTCGCAGCGGCGGGCGCCACGGTCGTCGACGTGATGCTGCCGAAGGAGTACGGGCTGACGTGGTCCGCCGCCGGCGCCATCGGCGCTGAAGGCGCGACCATGCACGCGGGCAAGCCTGCCGCCAACGCCTGGGGCCGTTCCGCCGAGCTGATCCCGGCGACGTACTACATCCAGGCCCGCCGCATCCGCACCTGGCTCACCGAGATGCTGACGCTAATGTACGGCGAGGTCGATGCCCTGCTCATGGCCGTCGCGCCGACCCCGGCGCCCAAGGGCCTCACGTCAACCGGCGACGCCAGCCTGCTCGCCTGCTGGAGCTACCTCGGCTTCCCGGCGATCACGGTGAACGCGGGCGTCTCGGACGAGAACCTGCCCCTGGGCCTGCAGCTAGTCGGTGCGCCGGCGGAGGACTACGAACTCATGCGTCTCGGCGCCTGGTGCGAGAACGTCCTCGGTCTGCTGCCGGCGCCCGTCGTCGCGGACACGATACCGGTCTAGTTAGATCGAGTTTTCCTGCAGGGCATCGCGGAAGGTCCGCAAGGCCAGCGACGTGAACTCGATCATGTTGGCCTCGCGGTCGGAACTGCCGGTCTCGAAGACCTTGGTGTGCGTCTCCGGGCCCACGATCGCTACGGTCGTGCGTCCGGGGGCCGCACCGGAGCGCCCTGGCGTCGGGCCGGCGAGACCGGACTCGGCGATGCACCAGATCGAGCCGAGGCGCTCGCGCATGGCTTCGGCGAGAGAGATCAGCATCTCGGGCGTGGTGCCCTGGTAGTTCTCGTATTGCTTCGGGTCCACGCCGGCCAGCGCCGTGCGGGAGTTCAGCGTGTAGGTCACGCCACCGCCCGCGTAGTACTTGGATGCGCCGGGCACCCAGAGCAGCGCCGCCGAGATCAGCCCACCACAGGTCGACTCGGCCACGGCGACCGTCTGGTCACGCGGCGTGAGCAGCGAGGCGATCTCGAGCGCCAGCTCCTTTTGCTCCGTGTTGAGAAATGACATACCTATCCTCCAGAACTCGATTCCACAATTGAGCGAATCATAAAGCCTGAACGGCGCGGTAGGCTGCCAGGGGTTCGGCTGTAACACCTGTTGCCCGTAAGATGGAGAAGATGACGGCATCAGAGCACAGGGCTTGTTGCGTGCGAAACTGCGCGCGAATGGGCGACGACACGATCGAGCGGAGCCAGGGCATGCTGGACGGCGACCACGAGCTGGTATCGGTTTACTGGTTCTGCCGTGAGCACCAGCGCACCTGGTACGTCGAGCCAACGCTGACGCTGGAAGCCAGCCGCGTCGTGCTGGAAGTGCGACTGAAGACCCAGGGGCGCAGCGAAGGGCACTAGCTAGACCGGCTGCAGCGCCTTCATAAACGAAACGAACTTCGGTAGCGCCACCTCGGCGTCCGGCAGCTCGGGCCAGGTGGGCTTCTCCCACTTGAACGCGACCCAGCCGTCGTAACCCGCCGCCTGCAGCGCTGCGAGCGCGTCGCGGTTGGCGACGATGCCGGCGCCCGGCAGGCTGGCGTAGTACTTGCCCGCGGTCATGGGGCCGTCGTTGTTTTCGCGGTCGGCCAGGTGAACGTATCGCACCCACTGCCCGAACTGCTTCGCGGCGGCTACCGGGTCTTCGCCCATGTCGACGCAGTGATCGGTCGAGAGCCCGATGCCGAAGCGGTCGCTGTTCACCATCTCCGCCAGGCGGCCCGCCTGCACCGCGGTGACGGCGCCGGGGTGGTTCTGCACGTTGATCACGACGCCATCGACGGCGTCCAGGGCGTTCGAGACGGCGCCGGCGTAGCCTTCGAGGTAGGCGTCCCAGGTGCTGCCGTCGGCAGGCGTGCCAACGTTGGCGCGCAGGTTGGCCGTGCCGACTCGCCGGCAGAGCTTCGCGTGCGCCACGAGGTCGGCGGTCACATCGTCCCATTCGACGCCATCGCTGCCGCCGCGCTTCGTGTAGCCGAGCAGGCTGGCGATCTCGATGCCGTTGGTGGCGAAATGGTCCTTGAGCTCGGAAACCTCAGAATCAGAGGACTGCAGGGAGAGATTGCCGCCCTTGTCGGAGCAACGCAGGTCGATGCCATCAAAGCCGAAGCGCTTCGCGGCGTCGACGACCGCATCGTTAGACCAGCCGGGCGTTCCCAGTGTCCAGAAGCTCAGCTTCATAACCCCTCCCCTGACCCCTCCCCGCTAGCAGAGAGGGGAATCGAACCAGCGCCTCAGCGGAGCGAATGAGATGGTCGGGGTGCCCAGATTCGAACTGGGGGCCTCCTGCTCCCAAAGCAGGCGCTCTGACCTTGCTGAGCTACACCCCGGTGTACCGAATCTGAGGATAACGCATAACTGCCAGAACCGGGGCTTTGAAACCCTTATCGACGCGTTGCAATGACGCAGTACGGGAACTCATCTCCCGCCAAGTATTGAGGGCACTCGTAGTGACGTCACGCCCGCCAGGCGCGATAGCCGGCTTTACTGCCGAGGCTACTTCTCGACGTAGAGGGTGAAGGGAGGGAGGACGCCGTGCTTCTCCATCAGCGCTGCCAACTCTGGGGGTGGGGAAGCCAGCATGGCCTCCAGAGCCGCAAGGTCGTTGACCTCGGCCGTGAGCGCGATCTTGTTGCTGCCATCCGACGCGACGGTATCAATTACATTGCCACCGATGGCACTGATTATCGACACTCTTTCCGCCTTGCCTGCGAGCCAGCGCGAAAGGTCGGCAACGTCGTGCGTGATGATTACCCTCGGCATATTGATCTCCTTATCCGGTTAACCTCATCTGACCTCGGCTGCGAAGAGTTCCATGCGCTTCGCCAGTCGGGGCAGCTGCACGCTAGTCCTGAGTGCACTGGCCGTCAAGAACGACTTCCGGTTAACTAAAATCCGGTCGCTCTTACGTCCGGAGGCGAGCCTTGGTTCTGCAGCCAGTCTGTCTCAGCGGCGTTAACGGGATCGGCGACGGGGAAGGAGTGTCTTACTCCAGCGTGAGGACGGCCTTGCCGCGCACTTCGCGGTTGGTGAGGGCCCGGATGGCGTCCGGCGTCTTCGCCCAGTCGAGGCTCAGACCGATGAGAGGCCGGATGCGCCCATCCGACACCATCGTGACGAGGGCCAAGAGCTCCTCGCCGGTGCGACGGCCCGGTTCGGCGTCGAGGATGTGGGAGCGGATGCTGACGCTGGAGCGGCGCTGGAAGTCGGCCAGGCTAATCGTCGAAGGGCCGCCGACGGTGCCGTAGAAGGCGATGTTGCCGCCGGGCACGGTGCTTCGCATGCTCTCGAGCAGGCTGCTGCCACCTTCGCCCTCGAGGACGAGGTGGAACAGCTCGATGTCATCCGGCAGGGGATGCGTCAAGACGGCGTGGGCACCGAGGTCGCGGGCCTCCTGGAATCGCGCTTCGCTGCTGACGACGGCCGTGACGTGGGCGCCGGCCGCGACGGCGATCTGGATGGCGAACTGGCCCACGCCGCCGGTGGCAGCCGTGATCAGGACGCGACGGCCGACGATGCTGTCGCCGAAGCGAAGCGCGCTCAGGGCGGTGAGCCCGGCGACGGGGAGGGTCGCGGCCTGGGCGAAGGTCACATTGTCAGGCAGCGGCGCCATGAGCTCCGTAGGCGTGGCGACGCGCTCGGCCCAGCCGTGCCAATCGACGGCGGAGACGACGCGCGCACCGGCTGCGGGACCGGAGCCGTCAGCCGCGGCTTTGACGACGACCCCGGCGATGTCCTGGCCGGGCCGGAAACCGTCGGGACGGCGGGCGATGAGGCCGAGCTCACCGCGGTTGATGCTGAAGGCCTTGACCCCGACAATCGCCTCGTTGGCGGCCGGCTGCGGTTCCGGCAGGTCGTCAGCCAGCCGCATCCCGGCATCACCGTTCGGGTCCGTAATCCATCCTCGCATCGCATCCTCCACCGGGGCATTTCTATCGACGGCGCGTGCCAGTCTAGCAGGGCGCTGTACGGGGTTGGGCACGCCGCATGCTATCCCGTAGGATCAGGCGCAATGCAGCTCATCGACATCACCAGGGAGTTCGCCGAGGCGCCGGAGCCGTGGGTAGAGGGTCGCACGATCCCGTGGGAGGAGCCCGGGTTCAGCCGGCGCATGCTGGCGCAGCACCTCAACCAGGCTCACGACGCCGCCAGCCGCCGCGCCGAGACGATCGACAGGCACATCGAGTTCATCAAGCGCGTGGCGCTGACGAAGCCCGGCACCCGCGTGCTCGACCTCGGCTGCGGGCCGGGCCTTTACACGCAGCGCCTGGCCCAGCAGGGCTACGACTGCTTCGGCATCGACCTCGGCCCGGCGTCGATCGAATATGCCGTTAGCCAGGCGACGGCCATCGCGGACCACTGCCGCTACGTCCAGGGCGACCTGCAGGACGGTCGACTTCGGCAGCGGCTACGACCTCGTGATGTTCCTCTTCGGCGACTTCAACCCGTTCCCACGCGAGCAGGCTCTGGAGATCCTGCGCCGCTGCAACGCGTCGCTGGTGCCAGGAGGCCGCGTCCTCCTGGAAGTGCACAGCTTCGACGCGATCCGGGACCGCGGCAAGGCGCCGCCGCGCTGGATGGCCGTCGAGACCGGCCTGTTCAGCGAGCAGCCTCACCTGCGCCTGGACCAGCAGTTCTGGCTCGACGACAGCCATCACGCGGTCGGCCGCCACTGGGTGATCGACGCGGCCACGGGAGAGACGACGAAGTACGGCTGGTCGATGCGCGCCTACACCGAAGCCGAGTACGAAGCGCTGCTGACCGAAGCCGGCCTCAAGCTCATCGCGCGGTACGAGAACCTCACGGGTACAGATGAGGCATCGGAGTTTCCGGTGCTGCTTGCAGAGCGGGCGTAGCCCCAGTCGTCACGTTTGAGGCCCGAGTGCCGTCGAGAGCTTTTCGAGCGCATGACCGCCGAGGTGTGGACACCTCGGCTACGGTGGTCGGGCCACCCTATCTTGCTCGCAGGCCTCGTACCGTCATCGCGAGGAGGCGCTAGCCGACGCGGCAATCTCTCAGCCTTTCAGGCGCGGAGTGGCATCCTCAGGCGAATGAAGCGCTGGAAGATTGCCACGGCCCGCTGACGCGCGCCTCGCAACGACACGTACGGATAGCGAAGGCCGAGCTACGAAGCAGTCAAGCGACTGCGGGATCGATCCCGCGGCTGCCCGCCACCACCCCTTTCTCAAAGGGATGTCAGCGTCGTCACGCCGGCAAAGAGAAGCGCCCTCAAGTCTGAGGGCGCTTCGAAGCAAGTGGCGAAGCCCGATTGCCGTGATGCAATCACTCGGCGCCGAGGAGGCCTGCGGCGTTGTGTTGCGTCATCGTCTTGACCTGGGCCTCCGTGAAACCGTGGTCGAGCAGCTTGTCGATGAAGATCTCGAAGCCTTCCTGCAGGCCCGGGTTCGTAGTCTGGCCGAGGTCTGTCGCGACAATAGTCGAGGAGGGGCCGACCTGCTCGATGTTGTTCAGGGTCTCTTCCCAGGTGCACTTGTTCGTGTGCGGCGTCGTGAAAACGCGCTCGAAGAACACGCCGTACTGCTGGAGGTTCTTCTGGTCCTCGACGGTGAGGTGGGTGGTCGGGAACTCGGGGTGAGTGATGATGATGCGCTGCACGCCGGCTTCGCGAGCAGCCTTGATCACCGGCTCCATCTCGCTGGGGTTGATGTGGCCGGTCGCCATCACCATGTCGTACTTGGCCATGACTTCCAGGCACTGCTGCATCTCCGGCAGGACGTTGCCGTGGCCGTCCGTGACCGTGAGGTAGGCGCCGGCGATGCCGGCCGCGCGCAGCTCACGGGCGATGCTCATCCAGTACGGCAGCTTGCTCTCGTCGAGCTGGCCCGCCACGTTCGCCTGCTCGTTCACCGAGTCGCAGGTGGGCAACCAGCACACGCGGGCGCCGAGCCGGGCGGCGATGTCGATGGCCGTCGGGTTGAGGCCACCGACAGGGTTGTTGAGAGCGATGGCGCCGTAGAAGTTGACGCCGGGGTACATCTCCTTGACCAATGACGCGCGGTCCGCAGTCATGGCGTGGTGCGACTTGAGGACGATGCCGCCGAACTTGCGCTCCTGCGCCAACTGCGCCAACTGGATGTCGTTGAACTTGCGTGGCAGCAGGTCCGGGCCGGAGTGCACGTGGGTGTCGAAGGTGCCTTCCAGCAGGCCCCTGATCGTCTCTTTGTCAGCCATAAAGGTTCGTCCTCCTCGAAATTCGTCCCGAGTTTAACACCAGATTCTCTGGACTGATCGGGCCGAAGTGTCGGCCTCTAAGTATGGAACTATCGACGCCTGAGAGGGAATCGACGGGCAAATGCAGCACCGATACCGCATCGCTCCAGAACGCACCATGACCTCTGAGGGCGGACTGGAAGGACAGCTAGGCATTCGCAGCGGCAGGGGCTACCCTCGCGGCATCTCATAGCACTTACAGAGGAGACCGATAATGCCTGACAACTCGCAGCTCGCGGCCATTGCTGCCAGGGCGGATGCCCTACGCAGCTTGCACGCCGGACCGCGCATGCTGGTACTGCCGAACGCCTGGGACGCGTGCCAGCGCAAGGACGTTCGAGGCGGCAGGCTTTCCCGCGCTGGCGACCACGAGCGCAGGCGTGGCGCTCGCCATGGGCTACGAGGACCACCAGAAGGCGCCACCGGAGGAGATGCTGGCTGCGGCGAGCCGGGTTACACACGCCGTCTCCGTACCGGTCACGGTCGACTTCGAGGCTGGGTACGGCATGACGCCGGAGGAGATCGTGCAGCGCCTGATCGAGATCGGGGCCGCAGGGCTGAACTTCGAGGACACCGAGCACGCGGGCGGCGGGCTGGTGGACGCGGACCTGCAGGCAGAACGAATCGCCGCGATCAAGTCGGCGGGGCGAGCCGCGGGCGTCGACCTGGTGCTGAACGCCCGTACCGACGTGTTCATTCACCGCATCGGAACGCCCGAGGAGCAGGCCAAGGAAGGCCTGCGACGGGCACAGCTCTATCGAGAGGCCGGCGCCGACTGCGTGTACCCGATCCTGCTCGGCGACGAAGCGGTGATATCGAGGTTCGTGGCGGCGGTTGGCGTGATAAACGTTAACCTGCGGCCGGGCGGCCCCTTGTCGCTGCAGAACGCCGCCGCGCTGGGTGTGCGCCGGATCTCATACGCCGCCAGCCTGTTCCGGGAAACCCAGACGTTCCTGGAGCGCCTCACCGGCGACCTGATGTCGGAAGTGAACGGGCTCAGCTAGAGCCCCGACGTCGCCTGAGACCGCGAACGGCGCCACAAGTTGCGGCCATGCAGAAGCAGGGCGATCGCGTACATGGGGCCGTAGATGTTGGCGATGTTCCGGGCGAGCCACTGCGGCAGGAAGATGTCGGTGACCTGTCCCTTCTCGGCACCCAGGTCCTCGGCGAGGCCGGTGAGGGGGCAACGCCACCCGTTACCAGCGTAGAGCAGGCATTCGCCGCCCACGAGCGCGGCCGACATGCCGGCTTTTCGGTCCGATTCGCCGCGAATCGCCTTGTACAGCAGATAGACGATCGCCGACTGGAGGATGAGGAAGGCGGCCAGGTGCACTGCCTTGACGGCCATGTACAGCGGACGCCGGACCACAAGCGGCCAATCGCGCATCAGACGTCCTCTCGGTTGGCGAAGACGTTCTTGATGTCGACGACCGGCGTGCCGTCGATCGCCTCCAGGGGCGAGACGTGGAGCCGGGTGCCCTCGATGGCGAGCACGGTGACACGATGCAGGCCGATAGGGTTGGGGCGGTCCGGCGAGCGCGTCGCGAAGACGCCGTGGAGCTTTCGCTCAGGGTCGAAGCGCGGGTGGACCTGGAGCACGGTGCGATCGCCCTCGTGGAACCACGTGAGCAGAATGAGCTCATCGCCCTCAGAGATGCGAAAGAGGCCATCGGCATACGCCGGCTCGATCTCGATCCAGGCGTCAGGGGCGCCGTCGCTGCCCTGCCGAGGCGCGTTCTTGCGGCTCTTGAGCTCAGAGCGCACGAAGCCGACCGGCTTCAGCGTGTAGGTTTCGTCAGACATTTCACATCTCCTCTAGCGGGCAATCGGTAAGGGCCAGGACTTCAGGGCGCGCAGCTCGGCCCGCTTCTTGAACTGGTGCCCTTCCATGCGCACCAGCACGTCATCCAGCAGCTGTAACGGCGTCGGCGACGAAGTCGCCCTTGTTGAGCATGACGCACTCGGCGCGCTCCGACATGGCGGCGTCGGTGACCTCGGAGCGCGTCGGCACGCCCGATCTTGACGAAGTTCTCGAACACCTGCGTGGCCCAGATCACGGGCGCGTGCGCCGCCTCGCAGACCCACATCATCTCTTCCTGGATCTCGGCCAGGCGCTGGAAGCCGATCTCCACCGCCAGGTCGCCTCGGGCGATCATCACGGCGAGTGGCTGACGGCCGGCGGCGGTGACGATGAGCTCCGGCAGGTTCGCGACCGCCTTCGGCTTTCTCGATCTTGAGCGCGATGGCGATCTTCGCGCGTCGCACCGGGTCCGGCATCGCGCTTCTCCAGCTCCAGCAGAAGGCGGTCGACGTCCTGGGGGGTCTGGACGAAGGAGTAGGCGACGATGTCGGCGTTCTCGGCCACGAAGTCGAGGTCCCGCAAGTCCTTCTCGGTCAGAGCCGGATCTCGAGGTCGTGTCGGGGAAGTTGAGGCCCTTCTCGGGCCGGATACGCTCGCCATCGACGCCGACCTGCTCGACGCACGAGCGCCAGCCCTCCGGCCGCACCGACTGCGACACGCAGGCCGATCAGGCCGTCGTCGAACCAGACCGCGTGCCCACCTGGGCATGGTCGAAGGCCTCCTGGAGAGTGCAGCCGAACTGATAGGGGTACTCGAGCGAGGTCTGCGGCTTGCCGCGCACGAGGAGCAGGCGATCGCCGCGGAAGAAACGGTGCTTCTTCTTGAAGCTGGTCTTCTCGACGCGGATCTTTGGGCCCGCAAGGTCCATTTCGATGGCGCAGGAGCGGCCGGTCACGGTTTGGGCGCGGCGAATGTTGTCGACCATGGCCGCCCAGGCATCCGCGGAATCGTGAGCACAGTTGATGCGCGCCATGTTCATGCCCCGCGCCAGCCAGCGCTCGACGAGGGCGGGGTCGGTCGCCGCTTCGCTGGGGAAGGTGACCATGATGCGCGTGCGGCGCGCCGGCGGCTCGGGACCAAATACCCGCGCCGCTTCCTCTCCAGGCGCTCATCGCCCAGAAAGAAGTCGCGCGGTGAGGCGGGTTCCTGCCGGGTCTCGAGGCTGTCCAGCGCTCCGCAGGGTGGCGATGACGTTGTCGAGCGTCTCTTCGACGTGGGACTCGCTACGTCCAAGGGACGAGAGACCCCAGGGCATGAGCTGGAGCTGCAGCGATCGCAGGTCGTCCTGGCGCAGGGCCAAGTAGCTCGCGAGGTTGCGAGCGCTGGCCTGAAAGGTCTCGCGCGCGATCAGGGGCTGCCACTGGGCGAGCAGGTCATCCCGGGCGGTATACACGCTATCGCGCAAGGCCTCCATGCGTGTCAGCAGCTCATCGGCGGGGAGAGCTTTGTAGTCGTTCATCGGTCGACTCCCGCGTTGATTAGCCTGCAACTGCCAGAAGTCAGCGGCACCACCTTCGCGTGCTCGGGCGCTGCCGTCGCTTTCAGCATAGGACATGACCGAGGACGTCGTGATGGGCCGATCGGACAGGGGGCGTGAAGACTACGGGATCAGGTGCACCGTGAAGCCGCCCCAGTGGACGGAGCCATCCGAGTAGAGGTCGCTGGGGCCAAAGACGCAATGGGTGGAGGCAGAAACGAGGCCGGTCGCGGCGGGGTCTATATCCTGCTCCATGGTTGGCGCCCCCAAGGGGTAAAGTGAGGCGAGGCTTCGGCCTGGTGCTACAGACTGAAGGTGGCTCGTGTTCCTGACGGCAAATTGGCGATACCTGGTCATGCTCAACTACGAAGTAGAGCCCGCACAGCTCCAGCCGCTGCTTCCGCCTGGAACTGAACTCGACACCTGGAACGGGAAGACCTTCATGAGCATGGTGGGTTTTCTCTTTCTCGACACACGCGTCTTTGGGCTACCAATCCCGTTCCACAGAGACTTCGAGGAGATAAACCTGCGCTTCTACGTCCGGCGCCGCGTCGATGATGAGTGGCGCCGTGGCGTGGTATTCGTGAAGGAAATTGTGCCCCGTCGCGCGATCGCGGCTACGGCACGCTACTTCTACAACGAGAACTACGTCGCACTACCGACGAGTCACGTCATAACCTTCGGATCCAGTGCGACCGACCCCGAGTCTGTCCAGTACAACTGGAAGCAGGGAGGCAAGACATGTAGCCTCCGGGCGGTGGCCGGCAATCCGGTCAGTGATCGGCTTGATGGTTCGGAGGAGGAATTCATCGCGGAGCACTACTGGGGATATTCGAGACAGCGGGACGGTAGCACCGTGGAGTATCGAGTAGACCACGAGCCTTGGCGCCGAATCTGGCGATGTGAGCCTGGAATCTTTGAAGGTGACGCAAGCGAACTATACGGTGCGACTCTGGCAGCCTCTTTGCACCATCCGCCTTCATCGACATTTATCGCCGCTGGCTCTGCCGTCTCGGTACATCGAGGCGAGAGGCTGCCGGCATCAAGGTGACGACGCCCGTTTCTGCGCCACCTGAGGGTTGGGTCCTCTATGACGGTCTGTGTGGGATCTGTAGTCGATGGGTGCCGCGCTGGGCAGGCACCTTGGAGCGTCAAGGTTTGGCGATTGAGACGCTGCAAGCTGACTGGGTCATCGAGAGGCTAGATCTACCACCCGCAGAGTTGACCCGTGACATTCGTCTTCTGCTTCAGAACGGGGAGCAGCGCCAGGGTGCCGATGTGTACCGATACGTGATGCGCCGTATCTGGTGGGCCAAACCTCTCTACGTAATTACCGTTCTGCCCATCATCTCTGGTGTATTCGACCTCGCTTATCGAGCTTTCGCCGACAATCGTTTCTGGATTTCGCACACCTGCAGGATGCCAGTCCCGCCTGAAGCAACTGATCGTTCGACAACCTAACACCAGATTCTCCGTCCTACGCGCTGATAACAGACGCCAGCCCAAGGGAGAAGAACTCGACGATTCAGAACTGACACCCACAATCCACGCCCGCGGTCTCAGCGTGAAGGTAAACTAACAATCGGCCTGGACAGGCGACTCTGACAGGTGTTCTGCGAAGTCCAAACCGGCTGACGTCGACAGGCCCACCATTGCCCAAGCGATGCCGAGTCCGTAACATCGACGCGTTTGCTATTCCCGCATTCCGCGGAGGGAGAACCTACAAAATGGACAGTCTGGTCGAGCGTCTACTCAAACTCGATACCTGCGCCGTTTCGGACGCCTGCGACCGCCTCGGCCTGCCGGGCTCGGTGCTGGGCCTCGTGCCCATGGCGCCACCCGCGAAGATCGCCGGCCGCGTCGTGACCGTGAAGCTGGTGAACGCGGACGGCCGCACGGCTGCACGTCACCTCTGCACGGGCGCCATCGAGGCTTCGAACGCCGGTGACGTCATCGTGATCGAGAACCCGCGCACGGACGCGGCAGGCTGGGGCGGCATCCTCTCGTCCGCGGCCAAGGTGAAGGGCATCGCCGGCGTCGTCTGCGGCGGCGCCGCCCGCGACATCGACGAGTCGCGCGAGATGGGCTTCCCGGTGTTCGCATCGAACCCCGTGCAGCGCACCGCCCGCAGCCGCATCATCGAAGAGAGCTTCAACGAGCCGATCGAGATCCAGGGCGTGACGGTGACGCCCGAACGACCTCGTCCTGGCCGACGGCAGCGGCGTCGTGTTCCTCGCCGCGGACAAGGCGGAAGAAATCCTGCAGTCCGCCGAGATGATCGCCGGCCGCGAGGCCAAGATGCGCGAGGCCGTCGTAGCGGGCGACCCCGTCAGCGAGGTCATGGGCCGCGACTACGAGACGATGCTGCAGCGGTAGCTGCGTTACGGCGCTGGGCTGCCGCCGCCTTCAATGGCAGGCAGACTGACCGCGCGTCTGATTCCCCGAGCAAGCAGCGCACGACTTCGATGCGCACGAAGGCCGCACGGCCGCCAGAGGAGAACCATTACGATGGAAAAGAAGTACGCAGACATCATCGCCCTGGGCACCAGCGCCCTCAGCGACGCCATGGACCGCCTGGGCATCCCCGGCCAGGCCCTGGGCATCAAGCCGATCGACCGCAGCTTCCGCGTCTGCGGCCCGGCCTTCACGGTGCACAACATGCCCGTCGACATCCACGGCGGCTCCGTCGGCGACTACATCGATGACGTGCCGGAAGGCGCCGTGATCTGCATCGACAACGCCGGCCGCACGGACTGCACGGTCTGGGGCGACATCCTCACCGTCATGGGCTCGCTGAAGAACATCGGCGGCACCGTGATCAACGGCGTCTGCCGCGACTCCGACCGCGCCCTCGAGGTCGGCTACCCGATCTTCAGCCGCGGCACCTACATGCGCACCGGCAAGGACCGCGTGATGGCCGACGCCTACAACGAGAAGATCTCGCTGGGCGAGGTCGCGGTCGTCCCGGGCGACCTGATCTGCGGCGACGGCGACGGCATCGTGGTGATCCCGCAGGAGCGGGTCGATGAGGTGGTCACCAACGCCCGTGAGATCGAGGACGCCGAGGACCACATCCGCGAGGCGATCAAGACGGGCAAGACCCTGCTTCAGGCCCGCACCGACTTCAACTACCACGCCCTGCAGTCCCGTCGCTAAGGGCCTAACTGCAGGACGGCGCAATCGGGCTTCGCCTCTTGCTACGAGGTGGGCTGGGGCGCCCGAGAACGCACAAAAGAAGAAGCGACCTCGCAATGAGGTCGCCTCTTCCGACGTCCGGTCGTCTCGACTGCACCCAGCATGCTGGGGCATCACAGTGATCGAGAACGCATCTCGAATCGCCTCACACGTTACGGCCAGCCCGCTGGCACCCCAAACGCCGTAGGGGCGCACGGCCGTGCGCCCCTACGAGGCCTCGTGCTGTTGACGACGTGTCATACGCCGGCGCGGCAGCCCCGCGCCCTACGCAATAGCTAGTTCTTGAAGCGTGAGAACACCTTGCGCACGTTGTTCTCGTAGATGTCAGTCTTCTCGCCCTCGCTGAGCCAGTCGACGTGATCTACGTAGCGCTTCGTGTCGTCGTAGTAGTTGCCCGTTGTGGGGTCGATGCCACGGACGGCGCCCACCATTTCCGAGCCGAAGAGGATGTTCTCCGGCGGGATCACCTTCAGCAGCAGGTCGATGCCGGGCTGGTGGTAGACACAGGTGTCGAAGTAGATGTTGTCCTTAATCAGCTCCGTGGCGGGCGTCCAGTTGTTCATTTCGGCGAGACCTCGGTAGCGGCCCCAGTGGTACGGGATGGCGCCGCCGCCGTGAGGAATGATGAACTTCAGGGTCGGGAAGTCCTTGAGGATGTCCGAGGTCAGAAGCTGCATGAACGCGGTGGTGTCGGCGTTGATGTAGTGCGCGCCCGTGAAGTGGAAGGCCGGATTCTTGGTCTGGCTGACGTGAACCATGGCGGGGATATCGAGCTCAGCCATCTTCTCGTAAACCGGGTACCACTGCTTGTCGAACATCGGCGGGTCGTTCCAGAAGCCGCCGGTGGGGTCCGGGTTGAGGTTGATGCCGATGAAGCCGAGCTCATTAACGATGCGGTCGATCTCAGCAAGGCAGTTCTTGGGCTCGACGCCGGGGAACTGGGGCAGCATGCCGACCGGGACGAAGTTGTCCGGGTAGAGGTTGCAGATGCGGTAGATGAGGTTGTTCCAGTGCTCCGCCCAGTAGACGTTGGCCTTCTCCGAGCCGAGGTGGTGCGCCATCGCGCTGGCTCGGGGCGAGAAGATCGTCAAGTCTGTGCCGCGCTCGCGCTGGAGCTTGAGCTGAGCGCCTTCGACGCTCTCGCGCAGCTGGTCGTCCGTGATGTCTTCGCTGACGGTGCCGCGCGAGAGGTTCGCGAGGTCCGCGAGCTGGGCGTTGCGGTACTGGTTCATCTCGTCCGGGACGGTCGTGTAGTGACCGTGACAATCGATGATCATGGGCTCAACCTCGATCTATGTACTGAATTTAGACCACCGAGACGGGGACGCCTCGGCTACGGGGTGATGCTAGCGCAGGACGAGGGAACAAGGAACCTTGGGCGGGCCGGAAATGGGCTGAGTTTGAGGACAGACTCGAAGTGAGACCGATGCGAGACGGATACAGGTCTGGATGGAGACGGGTTCAGGACTCAAAGACGGCGGAAATGCGGCGATGGTGAGGCGGGTTCGGGGCAGGAGTGCAACCAAGACGGGACGACTCCAGGGCGGATTGAGCACGCATTCTCACCGGCCGAATCGAAGCGGTCCTGGGCGTCCCTCTGGCCGGGGAACGGTCCGGGCGTCCCTTCGGGTGTAGCGACGCCGAGGCCGGGAGGCCTCGGCTACGGGGTTGGTGTCGGCGAGAGACCGCGGGGCGGGCCTACGGCGGGGTTGGGGACGCCGCCGCTTCGAGAGCCTCAGGAGAGCGGTCCTGGGCGTCCCTCTGCCGGGGGTGTCGGGCGCGCATTCGGGCGCATGACGCCGAGGCCGGGAGGCCTCGGCTACGGGGTTGTGCCTGCGAGAGACCGCGGGCCGGGCCTATGGCGGCGACGTCGCCGAGGGCAGGTTGGTCACGCGGCCATCCTCGATCAGGGACGTCGCCGCTGCGAGAGCCTCAGGAGGAGCGGTCCTGGGCGCCCTTATGCCGGGGGTGTAGGCGCGCATTCGACGCATGACGCCGAGGCCGGGAGGCCTCGGCTACGGGGTTGTGTCTGCGAGAGACTGCGGGCCGGGCCTACGGCGGGGTTGTCGACGTCGCCGCCGCAAGGGCCTGGGCGACTTTGCGGCGCAGGGCATCGAGGTCACCGTCGTTCTCGATGACGCGGGTAGCGAGGGCTCTGGCGCGCTCGGGGTCCGTGGCGGCTGCGAGGCGCTGAGCGGCGGCGGCTTCGTCCAGGCCGCGCTCCTGCAGGCGATCGAGGACGGCGTCGAAAGGGGAGACGACGAGCCAGACCTCGTCGAAGGCGTCCTTCCAGCCTGCTTCGAAGAGCAGCGCCGCTTCGACGACCACGACGGATGCGCCCTCTGCTTCGGCCTGCGAGGCGCGACGACTCCACCAGATCGCGCGTCAGGGGCCACACGATGGCTGTGAGCCGGGTTAGCTGCTCCGGGTTACCGAA
The DNA here is from genome assembly GCA_963768705.1 of uncultured Chloroflexia bacterium. GTDB lineage: Bacteria > Chloroflexota > Dehalococcoidia > DSTF01 > WHTK01 > WHTK01. Next base: position 26,918 of record CAVYJE010000023.1, on the reverse strand, counting down.
GACACGGGCGCCGAGCCTGGCGCGGTCTACGGCGCCGTCATCGCCGACGATCTCGGGGCCGAAGGCGTCCACGAGGGCGTCAAAGCCGTCGGTGCCGGGGGCGTAGGCTTCGTGGGCGACGCGGTCGGCGTCGATGACGTGGGCACCGAGCTCGATCAGGTAGCGCCCGACCTGGCTTTTGCCGCTGGCGATGCCGCCCGTGAGACCAATCTTGATCACGTTGGCCAGCTTAGCTGGCGGAGTTGGTAGTGGGTAGTTTTCAGTGGTCAGTGGTCAGTTCTTAGTTCTTAGTTCTTAGCTCTTAGCTGTCGGGCGGATTCGAGCGTCAGCGAGAACTGTGTAGGGACGAGGCTTCAGCTCCGTCCGAACAGCCTCTCGTTTGTATGACGGATGTTCGTGCCTGGCTTGAAGCGTCGTGCGGACGGATTTAAAGATGCGTCCCTACATTGGTTCTCGCTGACGCTCGAATATCGACGAACTGAAAACTGACGACGATGACTACCCATTCGCCTCTAGGGCGTAAGGCTTGCGTAGCGAGTGTTGTTCGTGCGGTTGGAGTCTGCCAGGAGGCTGTTGGGGTCGATGGTGATGCTGAGGTCGGTGGTCTCGGTGAGTGAGACGGCGCTGGTGCGCAGGACGGTGCTATCGCCGCTGCGCAGGAGGCCGGTGCTCAGGAGCTCCGGGGAGAAGCCAGTGGCCTCGACGACGACAGAGACGGCGGGCACATCGCCCGGCCCCAGGTTATCGATGACGACGCGCAGGCTACCGTCCGAGCTGACGCTGACGCCGCCGATGGCGAGGTCTGTGGGGCCGTACTGGATGGGTTGCGGCGTCGGCGTGACGAAGGGTGACACGAAGGACGTACCGGTAGGCGTGACGGAACGGACGACGCTCGCGGTTGCCACCGCGGTCGGGAAGCCGTCGTTGCCTTCGAAGATGGTCGGGGTGTCGGTGGCGTAGGGGTAGTCCGGCGTCGTATCGATGATGTCAGCCTGGAGGACGTCGAGGGCGAAGACCTGGACCAGCGGGAGGCCCTCCACCTCGTCGGCCGGGATCCAGCCGCGGGCGGAGGAGCCGGGCGGGAACTCGATCGCCACCCAGTCGCCGTTGGAGTCGCGTCCCTGGACGTCGATCTCGCTGCCGCGGTTGAGGGTGCCGAGGATGGCGTAGCCCTCCGCGGGGCCGATGCGTACCTGGAGGGTCGAAACGGTTCGGATGACCGGGACGGGCGTCGGCGTTTCGGTGGGCACGAGGGTTGCGGTGGGCGTGGGTGTTGAGCGTGGGGGCGACGGCCTGCTCGTCGGGCTGGATGATTGTCGTCTCGTCGGCGGGGCGAGCCAGCGCTACCGCCAGCAGCGCAAGGCCGATGCCCACGAAGCTACCGAGACCGAACGCAAACAGGAATGTAAATGAAACGAAGTTAATCCGGGGCATCTAAGCAAAGAGTGTAGCGAAAACCTGGGGGAATTTGGCTATCCACGCCTGCTGCTGGATTTCAGCTTGAAGTATTTATCTCTCCTTGAGTACTTCGGCGACGATGGCACCGGCCACAATCAGCGCCAGAGGAACTTGCCGTCGACCCAGCCGCGAGTGCGCCCCACAGCGCCACTGCGAGAATCAGAACGTTTGCTCCGAGATTACGAGCTCTTGCTCAGTTACATGCCGGCAATAGAAAAGGGGCTCCTCTTGCGAGGAGCCCCTTTTTAGACCTTACGGTCAGTGATTACTTACTCGCGGGTGAACTTGAAGCCCACGAAGCCAGCAAGAACCACGAACGCCGCACCAACGATGACGAACAGGGAGGCGTTGCTGGTAGAACCAGCGGCCAGACCCGCGTCACCGGTGTTCGGAGGCGTGATGGAGCCGGTGCCCGTGCCCGTGGCAGGCGGTGCGACCGTCGGGGCCGCAGGCGCAACTGCCGCGTCACAGGTGTACGTGGCCGACGTCTGAGCAATGATGTCGCCATCGTTGCCCTTCGTCGAGTACGCGATCACCGTGTGGACACCCGGGTTGCTCGGGTCCGTCGCGATGAGGACAGAAGCCTCACCAGACGTCGTGCCCACGCCACCCTGGGCGCCTTCAGAACCGCCAACGATGCCGGAGCTCGTGTCGGTCGTGAAGTGGATCACAGTGCCGTTGCTGACATTCGCGCCGAGAGAGTCGACCGCGTGTGCGGTCGCCAGGATGGTCTCGCCACACTCAAGGTCGTCAGGCGTCAGCGTCAGGGTCAGACCCGTCACTGACGTAGGACCAACAACCGTAACCTCGGTCTTGAGGTCGATGTTGGAACCTTCGCGGTGGACGGTCGCGCGGACCGTCACAACACCAGGGCCACCAGGGCTGCAGTCCAGGATGGCCTCAGCCGTACCGGCGCTGTGCTCCAGCGGGTTGTCCGCCAGGTAGTCGTAGTCGCTGTCGCTGTCCGTGTCGGAGTAGACCGTAACGGACGTGCCGCCAGCGGCAGGCGCGATCGGGTTGGAGCCGCCGGGGATGTCGTCACCACCGTCGCTCTTCAGCTTGCAGTCGGTCGTGGTCAGTTCAACCTCGACACCATCGATGCGGTCGCCGAACTGGTCTTCGACCGTCACCGTGATGATCGACTCGTCGTGGCTGCCAGCAGCAGGAGAAGACTCCAGCGTGCTGTACTGCGTCGCGATCGTCGCAGACTCAGCCTGACCCGTGCAGTAGAACTTCGCCGTCGCACCGATTTCCTCGGTGTCGTCCGGGCTCGAGATGTCGATGTGGAAGTAGCCCGACTCGATGCACTCGAAGTCGATGAAGCCCCAACCGTCGAGCCGTCGTAGTCGCTCGGTGGGCAGTCGGGTCGTTCCGTCGATGAAGTCACCGGAGTCACACGGGCTCCAGCGTCGTTGACGCTGTTGCGAAGGCAGAGTAGCCGACGTCGACCAGCCAGTCGCCGATGGAGTCCAGCGGGTTGCCGTCGGCGTCGTTGAAGTCGATAGGGCTCCATGGTGTCGACCACGATCGAACCCGTGGAGGGCTGGACCAGGATGTGGCCGATGTTCGGGTCGCCGCCATTGACCGAGGTCTTGGACATCGTCGTTGTCGTCAACAAAGCCGGAGGCGATGTCGAGGATTTCGGCCTGGCTCGTGATACGGGCTGAACCCGTCTCAGAGTCGATGCGGATGGCGACGTTGTCGCGGTAGCTGTCTTCCACGCGGAAGACGAGGCCGTGAGTCACGCCGGGGCTGACAACGTAGTCAACCGGCTCGTCGAACTGGCCGGCGGCTCCTGCAGAAGTGGCGTCCGTCTGGACGCTGCAGATGTCACCTTCAATGGCGTGAGCGGTAGGCGTAGAGCCACCGAACGCACCAATGAAGCCGACCATCGCAAAAGCGACGGCTGCCGGCAGCATTGCCTTTCGTAGGATTGAATTCAACTAAGTTTCCTCCCTTGCTTTCGCAAGTCCTTTTGTCCGTGTTGTTTGCTTCGTCCGTTGTGTTCTGCTGCCCCAGGGCGCGAAACGAGCTTTCACTGCCTCCGCGTCGCCCTCGGCCGAGAATCGCAGCTGCGACGCCGAGGAGATGGGCCTGTGGCACCCTGGTAGTCTCTTCGCATCTCTCCTTTCTTCCCGTTCGCGTATATAGCAAACGGCCTACCCCCGATCAGGGGTACACCACCTATAACGCGAGCAACGAACAGGAGGTTAACGGAAATCGGGTAGATAACGAAATCTCTCACAAATCCGTTGGACCAGAAATCCTGGGCAGATATAGAGATTCGCGGTTTGTGATGAGGATCCGGGCGGGGAACGGCGCTGGCTGGGGATTGCTTCGCCTCGCTGGGCGATGGACCGGCAACGAGGGTAACTTCGGGGTCCGTGCGCACGACATGGTCCCGGCCACCAGCGCCAGGTTTCGGCCGGGTTTCCCCTAGCTGATAAGATAAGCGGGTTGAACACTTCGTTCCGGAGTCCCCGCTCTTGACGTCCAATCGCTCACAGAATGACCCGCCAGCGGGTCGCAACCCTGCCAATCGCAACGCCAGACGCCTGGACGAGGGCGATCTGTGGGCGGATGAGCCCGGCAGCGGCGCCGCGGCCACACCACCGCCGGCGAGACGAGAACCGGCTCCCGAACCGCCCGCCACACCTGCGCCCGTGAGGCCGGCTGCGCCATCGAGACCGGCGCCGGCGCGCGCGACTCGCCGCAGCGCACCGCAGGCCCAGGCGCCGTTGCCGCCCAGCGAGCCGGCGATAGCCGACGACTACGAGTATGAGGAAGAAGACCTTTATTACGATGAAGGCGAGCCGCCGTCGCTGCTGAGCAATCCCTACGTGCTGGCGGCTCTCGCGGTCGGCGGGGCGATCGTGCTCGCCGTGATCGTCGTGCTGTTCTTCGGGCGCGGCGATGGCGAATCGCCCGCCGGGGGCACGACGGCCAACGCCACGCGCACGCCAACACCGACCGTCGAAGGCGACACCTCGCCCACGGCCATCGGCCTCATGGCGCGCTCGATCGCGATCTCGACGGTGAGGGAGGGACCGGCACTGAGCTACCTCGAGCTGGGGACGCTGCCATCGCAGCAGGACGTGGATGTCGTGGGGCGCAACGAAGAGGCGACGTGGTTCCAGATCGTGTTCCCGTCCGGGACGCAGCTACGGGGCTGGGTGCCGGACTCCGCGCTAAAACTGCCCGACAACGTCGCCGCGCTCGTCGACGTGGCCGTGCCTACACCGGTCACGAAGCCCGATGTGCCCACGGCGACGACGGCGCCGGTGGTCGAAGACACGCCGACGCCGACTGCGACCACGACGACGACCGAAGGGTCGCCGACGCCAGCGGGCGGCGACGGGCCGGACCTGGCCGTGTTCATCGCCTCTGACTGCACGGCCGGCAGCGAGATCAAGGTCGTGATCACGAACGCGGGCACGGAAGCGCTGGTCGATGAGCCAATCGAGGTCATCGTGTCGAACGACGGTGTGGCGAAGTATCAGCAGTCGTTCGAAGCGAAAATCGCGGTGGGGGCGACGGCCAACCTGAACACAGGGGTCCTGGCCGAGCCGGAGAAGATGGAGGTCTCGGTGGTGCTGAAGAACCTGGACGACGTGGACCTTTCGAACAACATCACGGGCTGCACGGTCGAGTAATGGCCGACGCCGACGCGCAGGGCATCCTGCAGGACCTGCGAGCGAGCCGGGAGCGCCTGCTCGCTGTCGTAGCGGGTGTGAGCGAGGAGCAGTTCAAGCGCCGGCCGATGCCCGACGCCGAGGCAGTCGCCGGGGAGTGGTCGATCGCGGAGGTGCTGGCGCACCTGCTGGCCTCGGAGCAGCGCACGGGCCTCGGCGTCGAGGCGCTGCTGGCGGGCGATGAGGCATCGCAGCCGGGGCTGAGCGACGAAGAGCGTACGGCAGAAGCGCGCCAGGGCCGGGCGGCGCCGGTACCGCAGATCATCCACGGGTTGCTGGCCGCCCGCCGCCGCCTGGAACGCGCGATTACGGAGTCGCAGACGGGCGCGACGCCGGAAGCGGTGCTGAGCCTGCTACGAGATGACGTGATCGAGCACGAGGCGGCGCACACGGCCCAGATCGAGGCCGTGAAGGCAGCGCTGGGCGCCGCGCGGGCAGCGAGGGGATGACCCCTCCCCCCAGCCCCCTCCCCGCCGGCGGAGAGGGGGAGTGTTGCGACTTCGAAGGCGCATCGGGCGTATGCCGCCGAGGCCGGGAGGCCTCGGCTACGGGGTGGGGAGGACGGTTCGAGGAGCAATCGCGAGAGGCGGTTCGGGATGACGATGCGGGTGGTGGGGCTGGTTTGCGCGACGGAGTGACAATAAAGCATTGACGCCCAAGCGACGGGGCGTGGTATTCAAGGGTATCGACCCGCAGGAGGGTCAGAGAGGCGCAAGCAGGGGCAAGTGAGCGCAGTCGACGAGGTCAAGGCAAAGCTCGACATTGTCGAGGTCATCGGTAGCTACGTGACGCTGCAGAAAGCCGGTCGCTACTTCAAGGCGAACTGCCCGTTCCACACTGAGAAGACGCCTTCCTTCTACGTCTACCCGGACCGCCAGAGCTGGCACTGCTTCGGCGCCTGCGCGACCGGCGGCGACGTGATCTCGTTCATGTCGCGCAAGGAGAACCTCGACTTCACTGGGTCGCTGCGGCTGCTGGCGGAGCGCGCCGGCGTGGAGCTGCGCAACGACGGGCCGAGGCGCCAGGAGATCAAGACGCTCCAGGACGCCAACGAGGCCGCGGCGGTGTACTTCCACAGCCTGCTGCAGTCCTCCGAGCGCGCTCATGCCTACATCGAGACACGCGGTCTGGACGCCAAAACGGTCTCGGACTTCCAGATCGGCTATGCACCGCCGGGGTGGGAGAACCTGCGCAACCACCTGACGGGCCGGGGTTACACGGAAGCCCAGCTCCTGGAGGCCGGCCTGCTGGTAGAGGGCGACCGGAGCCCGTACGACCGCTTCCGGGACCGCCTGATCATCCCGATCCGGGACGACCGGGGCCGCGTCGTCGGCTTCGGCGGCCGTGAACTGCCTGGTGGGGAGTCGTCACAGGCCGGCGCGAAGTACGTGAATACGCCGCAGTCGCCGGTGTTCGACAAGAGCAGCCTGCTCTACGGCCTGGACAAGGCGAAGGACGAGATCCGGCGCCTGGGCGTGGCCGTGATCGTCGAGGGCTACATGGACGTGATCGCGGCGCACCAGCACGGCTACCGCAACGTCGTCGCTTCGATGGGCACGGCGCTGACCGAGAAACAAGCGATGCTGCTGCAGCGCTTTGCCGAGCGCGTGGTGCTGGCGATGGACGCCGACGAAGCGGGCAAGGCGGCGAACCTACGCGCCATCCAGGTCGTGGCGGCGGCCGAGCGGCCCACGCGGGTGCAGGGACGGCCCAGGAGCCTCGATATCCGCGTGCTGGCTCTGCCGCGCGGCAAGGACCCAGACGAACTGATCCGCAGCGAGGCCGGCGCATGGGAGGTCGCAGTCGAAGCAGCGCGACCGGTGGTCGACCACCTGCTCGCGGTGACGAGCAGCGGCCTTGACCTCTCGCAGCCCAGCGACCGCTCGACGCTGGTCACGGAGGTGCTACCCGCGATCGCAGAGGTCACAGACCCGGTGCTGCGGGCGCACTACCTGCAGCGTCTGAGCCGCCTGGCGCGGGTGAGCGAGGAGGCGCTGCGCCTGGAGCTGCCTCGACGCGGGCGACAACGTGCCGCTGCGGGCGCCTCGGAACCGGTGACACCGGTGCGTCTGGGAGCGAGAAACGCCGGGGCCACGCAGCGGGAAGCGTTCTGCCTGGCTCTGCTCTACGCCTCGCCGGGCCTGCGACCAATCGGCCTGGAGCTAAACGAAAACCTGTTCTCACTGAGTGAAAATAGGGAGTTATACCTACGGTGGCGAGATGGCGTACCGATTACTGAAGAAGAGGAAGTGCTCTGGGAGCACTTCCAGGCCATCCTGGGTACCCGGCTTCCGTTTACTGAAACAACCCAGATGGAAAAAGCGTTCTTAGATTGTGTGGACCGGTTGGAGCGAGTTACAATTAAGGCGGTCAAGGAAGCCAGCGCCCTGGCCCTTGCTGAAGCTGAAGCAGGGGTTCGGCCGGGGCAGGTTGCATCCGTCGCCCGAGCGAGGATGGGAGCAGGCAACGCGGAGGAGACTATCGACGACGCAGACACATTTGCTGTTGCGTCTCAGCTCCTAGAAGACATGGAAGCCGGCCTGCGATTCCACCGGCGCTTGATCGAGGGTCCCCGCTCTGACCACCAAGGTTCGCAACCGGCACAATAGGCCGAAAGGGGAAGTCGTGCGTAGCGGCTGCCCCTAAATTCGTATCTACGCAGTACACATGGAAGAAGGCAGGTTAGCATGACCAATCGCATGTCCATCGACGGCGTTCGCGAAGGCGAATCGGGCGAAATGCTAACTACTAACGCTGCCGGCGGCGGTGACGATTCGTTTCGTCGGGTTGCCGACATGATCGAGAGTAGAACACGCGATCTCGGGACAGACATCTGGTCCGAGCCTGACGTCAAGCAGACAGAAGAAGCCGAAGAAGAGCGTGAGGCGGCCCAGAGCGGCGTGCCCCTGGAAGACCAGGAGGGCATCGACGACCCGGTACGCATGTACCTGCGCGAAATCGGCAAGGTATTCCTCCTATCCGCCGCGGACGAGAAGCACCTCGCCCGTCAGATGGAGGAAGGCCAGCACATCGAGCAGATCAAGGACTCGTGGCGCGAGGAACATGGCAGCGACCCGACGGCAGTCGAGATCGCCCTGACCCTGTTCCAGCAGCTCAGCGTCCTGCAGCCGGTGCTGGACCTGGCAATCAAGCACCTCCACCTGCCCAAGAAGTCGACTCTGGCCGACCGCATGGGTGACCCGGAGCTGCGGCCCTTCATCGACGGCGAGATGAGCGCCGAGTTCGCAGAGCTCGTCGCGAAGCAGCGCAAGCTGGAGCCGGAAGACGCCGCACGCCAGATCGTGCAGCTTTCGATCGTGACGCACATCCTCCAGCCGGACCTCGTGGCCGCGATGGCCGCGGCTGCCGGTGAAGAGTCGCTGCTGCCGCCGCGCTTCGAAGCGGCCTCGCAGCTCGACAGCGTCGAGAAGCTCCTCGATTACCAGTGGGCCAAGCTGGAGCGCGAGGGCCTCGCGGCCGAGCGGCGCCTGACGGAGGCAAACCTCCGCCTGGTGGTCAGCGTGGCGAAGAAGTACATCGGCCGTGGCATGTCGCTGCTGGACCTGATCCAGGAAGGCAACATCGGCCTGATCCGCGCCGTCGAGAAGTTCGACTACCGCAAGGGCTTCAAGTTCAGCACCTACGCCACCTGGTGGATCCGGCAGGCGATCACGCGAGCAATCGCGGACCAGGCCCGCACGATCCGAATCCCGGTGCACATGGTGGAGACGATCAACAAGCTGGTCCGGGTCAGCCGCCGCCTCGTGCAGGAGTACGGCCGTGAGCCGACCAGCGAGGAGATCGGTCGCGGCATGGAGATCGCGCCTGAGAAGGTACGCGAGATCATGAAGGTGTCGCAGGAGCCGGTCTCCCTGGAAACGCCGATCGGCGAAGAGGAAGACTCACACCTGGGCGACTTCATTGAGGACCCGGTGGCGCTGGCCCCGGCGGACGCCGCGGCCCACCAGTTGCTCAAGGAGCAGGTGATGGACGTGCTCGCCAGCCTGGCGCCCCGAGAGCGCAAGGTGCTGGAGCTTCGCTTCGGCCTGGAGGACGGCCGCAGCCGCACCCTCGAAGAGGTCGGCCGCGAGTTCCACGTTACGCGGGAGCGCATCCGTCAGATCGAGGCGAAGGCACTGCGCAAGCTGCGCCACCCGTCTCGCTCGAAGAAGCTGCGCGACTACCTGGAGTAGGTGGGTAGTTCTCAGTAGTTAGTCTTCAGTTCTCAGTAGTGATGGAGGGCGACCCCGGTAGGAGTCGCCCTCGATCCTTGCCGAGTCGATAAGAATCTCGTTTCGCAATTCTAGTGCTGTCGAGTGAAGACCTAATCAAGAGATGAATACCAAGAATTCAGGGACAGACGGCGACTAAAAGGGCGGCCACAGGGGCACCAGGGTTGCGCAGCGTTTCGTTACGCTCGGTGACCCGCAAATCAGTCTACTGATGCCATTGGACCCGGCTGCTCAGCGGCACATGGTGGACGGCTTCACAAGCCTGAACCTCGCAGAGTGCAAGGTGGTTGAGTCTGGGACGGGCGCAGTCGCGCTCGAAGAGGGCGGGCCACGAGTTCCATGTCATGCGGGAGCACATCGCATCAGATCGAGGCGTGGCCCTGCGCAAGCTGCGGCACCCGCTCAAGAAGCTGCGGACTGGCGGGAATAGCCGAAAGCAATTCCAATAGCAAAGGGCGACCGGTTGGTCGCCCTTTCGTTCTTGGGAGTAGAGCCGGTCTGGCTAGCAGCAGAACAGCCTGCCAGACCAGACACAGGTTTGCCCGGGCTGGGTGGGTGTTGGCGTTGCGGTGGGTGAGTGGTGTTTGGTCGCCGTCGGCGGTATCGGTGTGTTCGTCGACGTCGGTGGGACGGACGTGTTGGTCGACGTGGGGGCACGGTTGTGTTGGTTGCAGTCGGCGGTATCGGCGTGTTGGTCGATGTGGCTGTCGGCGTGACCGGCGTGCTCGTCGGCGTCGGCGCCACCGGCGTGGTCGGGAAGGCGTCGATGTCGGGTTCGAGCTTGACGCCGGTGCCCGAGACGTCGATCGAGTCGATGTAGAAGTAGTCGGCAGACGAACTCATCTGGCCCTGGAAGCGCAGATACACGGTGCCCTGGCCTGCATACGCGTTCAGGTTGACCTGCTGTTGCTGATAGCTGCTGTTGTTATCGAAGCCGTTGACGAAGGTGAGGACGTTCGTCCAGTTGCTGCCGTTGGTGCTGACCTGGACGGCCGCACCGTCGCCGTTCTCCCAGGAGCTTGCCTTGGCCCAGAACGTGAGGGTGGCGCTGCTGTAGCCGCTCAGGCTGAAGGGCCGCGTAATCGTGCCGTTGGCGCGCAGGCGTGCGTGCCAGCTACCGGACTGCGGGCTGGAGGATGTCAGCAGCGTGGTGTAGCTGGAGCTGCCGGAGAGCGACCAGGCGCTGGTCCAACCGGTACCGCCGCTCCAGTTACCCGACTCGAAGCCCTCTGTTATCGGCGCGGGACCGCTCGGCGTGGGAGTAGGCGTTGCTACGCCACTGCCACAGGAGGCGGCTTCTTCGACATCCAGGAGTCCGTAGCCGTACTCGTTGTCGCGACCGGCGGCTCCGAGGTCGTCTGCCGTCGAATCGAGGACGGAGCGGATCTGCGAGGCGCTGTAGCCGCAGTTGACCAACAAGGCCGCCGCGCCCGCCACGTGAGGTGACGCCATGGACGTACCGGACATCGTGGCGAAGCCGCCGGGGTAGGTGGAGTAGATGCTCTGACCGGGTGCAGCAATCTCGACGTCCGGGCCGGTGCTGGAGAAGGATGCGCGATCCGTTCGAGGAGGTCGTCGCTGCAACCGCGATGGTCTCGGTGTTGCGGGCGGGCCAGCCGACGGTGTTGGTGCCGGCGCCGGAGTTGCCGGCAGCCGCCACGATGACGACGTTGGACGCCACGGCGGTCTGCATGGCCTGACGCATGACCGGGTCATCGCAGGCGGAGCTACCGCTGCAGGAGAGGCTCATGTTGATCACGTCGGCGCCGTGGCGGCGGCCCACTCGATGCCCTTGGCCACGTCGTCCAGGTAGCCGGAGCCCTGGCTGTTGAGCACCTTCACGGCGAGCAGACCGGCGCCGGGCGCTATGCCGATAACGCCGCTGCCGTTGTCACGCGCGGCGGCGATGCCGGAGACGTGGGTGCCGTGACCGTTGTCGTCGTAGTAGCTGGAGTTGCCGGAGACGAAGGACGTGCCGCCGATGATGTTGAGGTCGGAGTGGGTGGCGATGCCGGTGTCGACGACGGCGATGACGGCGCCGGAGCCGTCATTGGCGCCGGGCGTGACGTTCACGGCGTCCTCGGCACCACCCCAGACGTGCTCGGCGTTTACCTGGTCAATGCCCCAGGGCAGGGTGTCCTCGATGGCGCTGACCGGCGGTACGGGACGGACGCTGAACTCGGGCTTGCGCGCAAGGATTTCCGCTACGAAGGCCGGCACCTCGAATGAGATCACCCTGCCACCCAGGAAGCTGTAACGGGCCTGGCCGCCCAGGTTCTGGACCTGTGCTACATCGCCGGCGTTGGCGCCGTTGTTGAATTGTACGAACACGCGGACGCGCTCGGTCAGTGATGGGACCTGCGACTGAGCCGGTTCCGCCTGGACCACCGCGAATGCCAATACAAAGACGGCCACCAGGCCGACAAGCTTCCAGACCATGAAGTCCCCCGTAGGTATTAACGTAACAAAACTATGTCAGGTTAATAGTCGGCGCCGGCCATGTCACGCCGAATAGGGGCGCCGACTATTTTGTGTCCGCCGCCCAGTGCGTGCCGCTACTGAGGGATCTTTAGCACCTGGCCGACAAAGAGGATGGAGCCGGGAGCGAGATTGTTGAGCTCCGCAAGGCGAGCGACGAAGTCTTCCGTCGTTTCATCAGGCGACTTGAACTGCTCGGCGATGATGGTGAGGGTGTCGCCGGACTGGACGGTGTACGTCTCAGGCTGAGGCGTGGGCTGTTCACCGGGCGGCTGCGTGGGCTGTTCACCGGGCGGCTGCGTGGGCTCCGGCTGAGCGGCCTGGGTGGCGCTGGCCTGCGGCGTTGGCTGGCCGCCACCGGCGCCACTCTGCTGCTCAGTGGGAATGATCACGAAGGCCATCGTGCGGACGAACTCGCCGTTGACGTAGATGCGCACCACCCAGTCTCCGAGGGGCAAGGCATCCGCGTTGGAGAAGAGGTCCAGGCTGACCCGGGCCATCCCCTCCTGCGTGAGGTTGTCCTGTGAGAGCGTGACGCCGGCCTCGCTGACGAAGGCACCGGCCGGGGGGACGTCCTGGGTGGAGAGCTGGAACCAGCGCCCCGTGACCTGATTGCCGATTCCTGACGCCCTGCACGACGACGACGGCGTGGACTTCGGTGGTATCGCCGGGGAAGACCCTGCCGGCGACGCCGGTGATCTGACGCTGGTCATTGAGGGCTGTACCCATGACGGCCTGGACGACTTTGTAGGTCGAACTTGCCGGGGCGTTGGTGCCATCGTCGGCGGAAGGGGGGTCATCACCGCCGATGAGGGCCACAGGCGGCGCCAAACAAGAGGACGACGGCCGAGAGGGCTACGAGTACGAGGAGGGGACGTAGGCGGGACGGAACGAAAGTGTGTCGCAATGTGCATTCACTATAAGCAGCGCCTGTGTATGGCACAACACTTTACGGACACGAAGAAGGGGCCCTTACGGGCCCCTTCTCGGAACTATTCAGTCAGCAGACTGATTAGTTCGGAGCCGCGACGGACCGGTCGTCGTCAAGCCGCCGGCGTTCCCGATGCAAGAAGAAACGCCCGCACCGGCGCCGCCCGGGTCGTTGCCGTCCGAGTAGCAGCTCGGGGCTGCCGCCGAATGGCACCGGTGTTGGCGATGGCGCCAGCACCGGGCGTGGTACCGTTGGCGTTGGAGTTACCGACCGCCAGAGCGTTGCCATCACCATCGTTGAGCGCGAAGGCCCAGGCGCCGTTGTCGGCGGTACCGCTGGCGGAGAAGCCATTCCGGTCGTTGCCGTTACCGGCGTTCGGGTTGGCGTTCACCATGGTGACCGCGGTCTGGCTGGTGCCACCTACAGAGGAGGCATTACCCAGTGCAACAGCCGTCTGCTCATCGTTGCCGCTGCTGGAGTCAGCGTCGGCGTTGACGATCGTGAAGGCGTCACAGCTGCTGGAGCAGTCACCCGCGGTGGAGTAACCGATACCCACTGCCTCACCCTGCAGGTTGGCCCGCGAGGTGATGGTCGTGGTGGCCGAGCAGTCATCGCCACAGAGGCCGGCGTTAGAAGTACCGAAGGCCTTGGCGTGACTGTCGTTCTCCGCGATGGCTTCTGCATTCGTCGTTGAGTTACAGGCGCTGCAGAGGCCGGAGTTGGAGTTGCCGTAAGCGATGGCCAGGGAGTCGGTCGTGGCCTGAGCGTCGACGTTCGACGTCGCCGAGCAGGTCGCCGCGGGCAGGTCACACAGGGTGCTGCCAGCGTGGCCGATAGCCGTGGCGTCGCTGTTGTCGTCCGCCGTGGCGTCAACGTCGACCGTAGCGATCGAGTTGAGCGTCAGGTAGGAGCGAGCGTCACCGATTGCCGTTGCGTTGCTGTTGTCGGTTGCGTTGGCGTCCACGTTGGTGGTCGCCACGCAGTCGAGGCAGAGGAACGCGCTGGCGTCGCCGTGTGCGTAAGCGTCGCTGTTGCCGTCGCCACCGTCCGCGATTGCGTGGACGTTGGACTCGGCGGAGCAGTTCACACACAGGGTAGCGATGGCGCTACCGTTGATGGCCGTGGCCGTGCTGTCATCGGTAGCCATGGCAGCGGTGTTGGCCGTGGCGTTGCAGTTACCGAGACAGTCGGTCGCGACCGCCATGCCGATCGCGAAGGCGTCACTGTCGTCGTCCGCGAGGATGTCCGTGATCGCCGTGGCGTGGCAGTCGTCAGAACCGGCGTGACCGCCACCGGCACATTCGGCAGCAACCGCCGTGCTGAAGCCGACCGCGTCGCTACCATCCGTGGACTCGACCTGAAGGTCAGAGATGGCGTAGCAGCTGGTGCAGTCGACGGCGACAGCCAGGCTGGTGCCGTCCGCTTCGCTGTTGTCGCCGGCGGTGACGTCGACGTCACTGTTGGCGGAACAGCCCTCGCAGCTGCCAGCGGTCGCGTCACCGGTGGCGCTGGCGTTGCTGTTGAGGTCCGCGCTGGCGGCCACCGTGGAAACGGCGGTGCACCAGTCACAGTCGAAGGCGATGGCGGTACCGTTGTCGGCGTCGGCAACGGAGTTGTTGCTGGCGTCGGCCTGCGTGGTCGCCGTGGCGTGACAGCCCTGGGCGATTTCCGCGATACCACAATCGATTGTAAGAGCAGACCCTACGGCCGTGGCCGAAGAGTCGATGCTGGCCGCAGCAGCGCTCTCAGCCGCGGCGAACCGGAAGTTGTCGACGGATGGGCCAACGTTGGAAGCCGCGGCACCGGCCGAAGCAATCGAGTTGGTCGTCCGCCGCGGCGCCAGAAATAGCCACCGCAGCACAACCGGAAGCGCACCGAAGCAGTAGTTGTCGGCTTCAGCGCCCGCGCCAGCCGTGGAGCTTCCGTCCTGGCTTGGCGATGCACCGGCACCTGCATAGCATGCCGTAGGACGCCGCCACAGCTCCCGTTGTTGGACGCGTTGACGAAGAAGATGTTGCCGTTGCCAGCCGAGTAGACGGCGACAGCATCGGTCGAGCCAATGCAGTCGGTGCCGTTGGGCGAGCTGTTAGTGATGCCGTTAGCGTTCACGTCGATGGAGCCGCCAATACAGACTCCGGCGCCACCTGGGAATGCCTGAGCACCCGCGGTCGCGCTGGAGTTTTCCGCCGTTGCATCGGCGTCTGCATGAGCGGTGCTCGGCGAGAACGCAGCGGTCGCGATGACCAGGAACGCGATAACACCCACGAGCGTCGCCAGTGCGAGCCCGAAGGTCTTAAGGGTTCCGTTGTTCTCGAGAATAGAACTCAAGTTACCTTTCCTCCTTGTTATCGTATCCACCACCCCACAACCCCACGTTGTGTCATTCATTTTTTCTTACTGCCGAGTGAGGCTCACCTCCCTTCGGGGCTGACCGCCCTTCCAGAGAAGGGCAACGCTCCGTCTTGGCCCCCCGCGGCGGCGGATCTGGGGGTTACTAAAACCTTCGTAGTTCATGACCACTTTGGCTTCCTCCAACGACATGGAGCTATCGCCGCCTCCCGTTAAAACAAAGTCGGTTGGCACTCAAGCCAACGAAGACTAACAAGGTGGTGGCAACACCGGCCAGGAAGCCGAAGCTCAGGCCGCTGTTGCCGGCGTCCGCCAGACCGGCGTCACCGGTGTTCGGCGGGGTGATGCTGTTGGTGCCCGTGCCCGTGTTGGGCGCGCTCACCGTCGGTGCCGCCGCTGCAACCGCAGAGGAGCACTCGAACAGCTGGGACGTCTGCGAGAGCAGGGCGCCGTTCTTGTCGACGGTCCAGGCGATGACGGTGTGCGTACCGGCGTCGGTAGGCGCCACGGCGATAGTCACCGTCGTCTCACCACCGACCGTCTTGTTCTGACCCTGGCCGCCTTCCACGCCACCGACGACACCGGAGCTGGTGTCCGTGGTGAAGTGCACGGTGGTGCCATCGCTCACGTTGACGCCGTTGAGGTCTACCGCATGGGCAGTGGCCAGAAGAATCTCGCCACACTCCAGGGAGTCCGGCGTGAGGGTCAGCGAGAGGCCTGTCGATGCGGTGGGGCCGACGACGTTGATGTGACCTTGAGCTCGATAAGGGCGCCCTTGCGCGGCACGATGGCCGTCACGTGGGCGACCCCTGCCGTGCCCTTGGAGCAGTCCAGGGTGACTTCGGCCGTGCCGGCGTCATTCTGAGACGGGTGGTCGGCGAGGAATTGGTCGTCGGCGGTGGAATCGGTGTCACTCCAGAGGGTGACACTCTGACCGCCGGCGGCGGGCGTCATACCCGCGTCGTGGCTGTCGCCAGCCTCGGGGTTGGTGAAGGTGCAGTTGTCGGTAAGGAATCGCACTTCGGCGCCATCGATGTTGTCACCGGGGTGGTCGTAGGTGGTAACGGTGATCTTCGAGGAACCGGAACTGCTGCCGACCGGCTGAATCTCAACGGTGGTCGGGCGATGCGGCGATCGTCGGCGGTGTCCACGGCGCCGGGGCAGACGAGGTGACGAATGCCGTGCAGAAGCTCGCTGTCGGGGCTGAAGCGGTGCGGGATTACGTTGACGTTGAAGCTGCCGGGCTCGATGCACTTGAGGTCGACGAAACCCCAGCCGTCGCTGGCGGAGGTGCCGCAGACGTTTGGTCGCATCGGAGACGGGAGCGGGCAGGCCGACGTCGTGCAGCCAGGCCTGGATGCTGTCGAGGTCGTGGCCGTCGGCGTCGGTGAACAAGTCGGGGAACATGTGGTCGACGTACTGGCTGCCGACGTTCAGGCTGGATCGAGGTGTGCCCAGACGGAGGGCTTCACCCACTCGAAGCCGGTGACTTCGGCCTGGCTCGTGATGCGAGCGGCGCCGGTCTGGGCGTCGACCTGGGCGATGTCGTAGTTGGAGAAGTCGATCGCGGCTTCGTACTCATCGAGGATTTCCTGGAGGGCGTCTCGCTCGACGACGAGCGCACGGAGGTCCACGAGGTCCTCGTACGCGGGCGTACCGGGGTCTTCGGCGTCGATGAGGTCGTCTACTTCTTGGACGGTGATGTCTTCGTCATAGCCGGCATCGACGATTTGGTCTTTGAGCGACTGGATTTCGTCCCTCAAGGGCTGGATGAGCTCCTCGACGGGTCCATCCAGGAAGTCGGACACGTAACCAAAGGCGTCATCTTCCATGCGACCGAGGACGTAGATCTGTCCGTTGCCGCCGACGGTATCGCCGTTGCCGAGCACGTGCCCGGTCGAGTCCCAGGCGATCATCTGGCAGGTGTCGCCGGGCAGGGCCTGTGCCGTACGGGGAGCTGTGGACAGCCCCACGAAGAGCAATGCCAACGCTGATAAGACAAGCGAGAGCCTCAATACTCCGAAATTCATGTTTAGACATGCCCTCCTTGCCTTGCGGCAGTCTTCCCATGGCGGACTATGTGCGCCCACCAACTTCAAAACCAACCCAAGAGAGACCTGAGAAGGCCTCTCCAACCGGTAAGAACGCTGGTAGGTACCAACTAGTTAACGGCTGGATGGGCCAGAATCAGCAAGAAACGCCGAAATTTGGCAATTGTTACGGCTCACCTTCAGGCAGGCTATCCGGAAGCCCTCGAATGACGATGGCACTTTATGTCGCATCTCGCTTACGTGTCAATGAGAAAAAGGGCGATTTCTTCATGATTCGGTCTCACCAGGATCACGAAGATAAGCAGAAGAGCGGGAGCCCGGAGGGCCACCGCTCTTCTGTGGTGTTAGCGGTAATGCAGCGAGCTAGTTGCTGCCCGCGCTGGTGACAGCGGCACCACCGTTGCAGGAGGTGACCTCGCCGGCACAGTCGTCCAGGTTGGTGTTGCCGGCCGCAACCACACCGGTGTTGCCGGTCGAGTTGCTGTTGGCGGCGGTCAGGGCGGCATCACCATTGTTCAGGGTCAGGACCCAGGCGCCATTGTCGGCGTCACCGCTGGCGGAGAAAGATATGCCCTTGTTGCCATCCGGGTCGGCAATGGCGATTGTCGCGGCGCTGCAGTCGCCACAGCGGCCGGCGCTGGATGCACCGACGGCAACGGCGGTCTGGTAATCGTCGTCCGCGTTCGCCTTGACGAAGTTGTCGGCGGTGCAGCCTCCACAGTTGCCGGCGTCGCTGGTACCGATGGCGATGGCTTCACTGCCGTCATCGGCGTTTGCGAAGACCTGGTTCGTGGCCTCGCAGGTGCCACAGTTGCCGGCGTCCGCGATGCCGTAGGCCTTTGCGTGGCTCTCGTCGTCAGCGGTGGCGAAGACCTCGGAGTCGGCAAAGCAGTTGCCGCAGTCTTCGGCGCCAGCACGGCTGACCCCAATGGCCAAGCTGTCTTCGTCAGCTTTTGCCTGTGCCTCGCTGACAGCGGTGGAGGAGTTGCCGTCCGAGTAGGAGCGACCGCTGGCGATCGCTTCGCTGCCCCTGTCAGCGTCGGCCGAAACGATGGAGGTTGCGTCACAGTCGCCACAGTGCTCCGCGAGCGAGGAGCCGATTGCGGCGGCATCACTGCCTCGGTCGGCCGAAGCGGAGACGGAGGTGCTGCCGTTGCAGCTACCACACTGGTCGGCGTCTGAGATTCCGTATGCCCAGGCATCGCCGCCCCGGTCAGCAGCGGCGGCCGCTGCGGTTTGGGCGGTGCAGGTGCCGCATTGATTAGCGTCAGCACCGGCGAGGGCAGTAGCATCGCCACCGCGGTCAGCGGCAGAAGCGGAAGTAGCCGCGGCGGCGCAATCGCCGCACTGCTCAGCAGTCGCGTCGCTCAGAGAGTAGGCGTCGCCACCGCGCTGAGCAGCAGATGCAGCGATGGCGCCTGCCTGGCAGTCATCGCAGGAGCCGCCGTCTGCGTTTGCATCGGCGCTGGCGTCACCGCCCTGGCTGTCCGAGTCATCGTCGTCATCAGTGTCATTATCGCCACCAAAGTTGGCGCTCTGACACTGGTTCGCGCGGTCGGCGTTCGCCTGTTCGCTATCGGTCTCGGCTTCAGCGTGGCCGTCGATACAGCCTTCTTCGTTTAGCTGGAATGCATCAGCGGTAGCGCTGGCACTTGCGTCGCCAGTCTCTGCCGTCGCACTGGCAGGGTCCGCGTAGGCGGCTTGCACGAAGAGGAGCGATGCAATGCCTGCGGTCGCCAAGACCGCGACTGCGAGGAGACTTCGGATAGCTAGATGGGTGTTAGAGCTACGCCCGCCAATTGAACTCATTCAGTTAGCCCTCCGGCCAGTGGAAACCCTGTCCTTCAACAATGCAAACGCAAACCAGAGACTCAGCTAGGGCCTCCACGTCTAAGAACGCTGACTACCCCCCATTGGTTAACGTCTAGTGCACAAGTCCTGCAGAGCCGGTCGAAGGGGGCTGAATCGCGTTTTGTTTGAATGTCGGCGGAGTAGCGGTTGGAACAATCAAGACCGGCACTGTTGGGGAGGGTGTGGCCTGTGGCCCTGTCGCGCCTGCTGCCGAAGACTGCGGGGACGCTATCGGCGGAGTTGGGGTTGAGGTCGGCTTGGGGGTCGGCGGGTCTCTGTCACCGATCGCTGCTTCCACCGGGGTGTGGTTGCAAGGGCACGGCAAATCGTCGCATGCAATGCCGTTGTCGTCAGGTCCGTCGAGGTTGTCGGGGTCGTCCGGGTTTGCGATCAGCGGGATCTGAGCAAAGGCTTGCACCGCGAAGTCTCCGCACGAGGCGGCCGAAACTGGGTGCGCTACTCCCGGCAAAGCGACGAAGGCGAGTACAACAAGACCAATTAGCGGGAGGAAAGCTCGGCTGCTCATCAGCATGCTCCTTCTGTGGTGCCCGTGCTCATGATAAGCACTGGTGCAAGGCCCTCAACTGGCGTCGTTTAGAGCTTCCAGGAACCGACTCGTGCTTAGGGGCTTCCAGGAAGCTTCAACACCTCGCCGACAAACAAGAAGTCGCTGGAGGCCAGCCCGTTGAGCTGAATGAGGCGAGCTAGGTAAGACTCTGTCGATTCGCCGGGTGTCTTGAAGCGCTCAGCAATCAAGCTCAAGGTATCGCCTGGTTCCACTGTATGAGTGAGCGATGTCGGGAGGGTGGCTTCGGCGGTCGGGGTAGAGGGAGTGATCGTGGCCGTCTGCAATGGACCCGGTGTACTGGTGCCTGCCTGCGGGCTTGCCGGCGTACTGGCTGCCGGCGTCGCGGAAGCTCCAGAGGGAGCCGGTCCTGCGGTTGAGGTCGGAATCGGTCCGAGCGTGCGTGGCGTAACGATGAATGCCATGGTGCGGATGAGAGCATCATTCAGGTAAATACGGACGAGCCACTGCCCTTCGGCAAGGCCATCGCCGGATGCCGTGAGGTTGAGGGCAACCCGGGCGACTTTATTGGAACCGATCCTCCGCTCATCGAGCTCAATGCCGGCCTCACTAATGAGTGTTCCTGCCGGCTGAGCCGAGGGGCCGTCGAGTTTGTACCAGCGACCCGTGACGAGATCACCCGCCGAGGGTCCACCTAAAACGACGACGGCATAGACCTGCTTCGTGTCGAGAGGGAATACGTTGGTGGTGCCGCCGACAATCTTGCGTTCCTCATCGACCTGGGTGCCCAGAGCCGAATCGATAACGTCAATTTTGGGATTACTCTGAGAGGTCGGCGCGGCGGGAGCCTCTTCCCTCTCCGCTCCGCCAGAAGAGCCGCCGCCGTTGCCGGTCAGGCTGCAACCTGAGACCAACAACAGAGCGGCCGCTAAAACGAATGCCAGAGTACGCATTGCGGGCTTCAGCCTATCTGTTCATTCGAGATAGGCACAAGAGGACTTCGGTGACTGAGAAAACAAGGAGCGGGAGGCTTGCGCCTCCCGCTCCTCAACTGCAAATGCAGTTTACGAGCTAGTTGCTACCGTCACTTGTAACGGCTCCGAGGCCGCCACAGTAGGTAACGTCACCCGAGCAGTCGCTGAGGTTGGTGTTACCGGTCGCGGTCACACCGACGTTCTCGTCGGAGTGGCTGCGGGCAAACGTAACAGCGGTATCACCGTCGTTCATGGTCAGAACGAAGGCGCCGTTGTCGTCGTCACCGCTGGCGGAGTAGGAAATGCCCTCATTGCCATCGGGGTCAGCCTTGGCAATAGAGGCAGCGCTGCAGTTGTTGCACTCGCCGGCCTTTGCCGAACCGACTGCAACAGCGACTTCGCCGTTGCGACCGCCGTCAGCCGTCGCTTCGACGTACGTGTCGGCAGAACAACCGCCACACTCACCGGCGATGCTGCGACCGATGGCAACAGCGGTGCTGTCGTCTTCGGCGTTCGCCTTGACCTGAGTCGTGGCGTCACAGCTGCCGCACCGGCCTGCGTCGGCAGAGCCAATGGCCTTGGCGTAGCTGTCGTCCTCAGCAGTGGCGAAGACCTCTGAATCGGCGAAGCAGTTGCCGCAGTCCACGGGCATTGGCCGTGCTGGTCGAGCGGGCCACGCTGTTCCTCTTCGGCGTCAGCGTGAGAGTCCGCAACAGCGGTCGAAGAGCTTCCATTGGAGTACGAGCTGCCGCTGGCAACGGCCGTGCTGCCACGGTCGGCGTCGGCAGAAACGTTGGTTGTGGCGTCACAATCGCCGCACTCCTCGGCGAGAGAAGAGCCCGACGCAGCAGCAGTGCTACCACGGTCGGCGGCAGCCGAGACGGAGGTGGTGGCATCGCAGCTGCCACACTGGTGTGCCTCGGAGTCACCATTGGCGGTCGCGGTGCCACCACGGTCCCCAGCAGCAGCAACAGCCGACTGTGCCGTGCATGAACCACACTGTTCAGCGTCGGCACCGGCAGCAGCGGTGGCGAGACCGCCACGGTCTGCAGCAGAAGCGGAAGTAGCAGCCGCGGCGCAGTCGCCGCACCGCCCAGCAAACGCGTCGCTCAACGAGTAGGCGTCGCCACCGCGGTCGCCGGCAGCCGCAGCGATTGCACCGGCCTGGCAGTCGCCGCACGAGCCGCCGTCCGCGTTCGCGTCAGCATCAGCGTCGCCGCCGGAGCCAGAAGAGTCATCGTCGTCGTCAGTGTCGTTGTCGCCACCATAGTTGGTGCTCTGACACTTGTTAAAGCGGTCGGCGTTCGCGTCCTCGTCGTCCGTTTCCGCGGCGGCGTGGCCGTCAACGCAGCCTTCTCCGTTGAGCTGGAATGCATTTGCCGTCGCGCTGGCACTTGCGTCGCCGGTCTCAGCCGTAGCGCTGGCCGGGTCCGCGTAGGCACTCTGGGTGGAGAATGCCATGCTCATGAGAACCATCAAGGCCACAACGCCACCGAGAATGGTGGCGGTAAGACCGAGACTCTTGAGGCTCTCCGATTTACCGAATCTAGAACTCAAGTTACCTTTCCTCCCTACTTTTACTTCCACCACCTCAACCCCACATCTACTGCTGCGTTTACCACTTTGGTCGTCCGAGACTCACCTCCTTCGGGCTGAGGCCCGTTCCGTGGAGGTGAAACGCCACGATTCCCCCGAAGCCTCCTTCGAAAAGATATGACTGAAGCGCTATCGAGGAGACCTCCCCCAAGTGATGAACGCATTTCCGCCATTCTACAGGCCAATTCTAAAAGCGGAGGAGTCTGGCACAGACTTCTCCTCTAGCAAAGAACGCTGGCTAGACGGCGAAGGTTAACGAATTCCGACGAGGGCTCTGACCAGCTTCACTGGTTGTGCTCCTCAAGGCCGGCGTCTCTACGCCGAGTGACAACTCCGTCAGACATCTTGGGATGAATTGAAGCGCAATAGCGGGAGCAGAGCTAGGGCAGCACGAGACAGCCGGTTACGTTGAGATCGAGGCCCTCGCCGCTGTACAAGGTATCGCCGACCATGGTGAGCTCCTCGGAGCCCGCGACGGCGAAGAGCTGATATCCCTCGAAGACGTCGGTCTCTTCTTTACCGAAGGTGCCGCCGAAGTGGCCGATCACCTGACCCTCGGTTACGTGATCGATGGTTCGCTCCATCGAGTCGGGGCCAGCGGCCTGGACACTGAAGACGCCAACGTCTTCGACGTCGAAAATAAGAAGGCATGGCGCCTGCCCTGGAATCGACCGTGCGGAGATGGCCATCCTTGAAGGGAAAGAGGATCGGTGTCCCCTCGGGCACGTCTTTATAGGTAAGTGCGTGCACGCCATTCGTCAGCGTCTGCTCTTCGAAGTAGGTCTCGTCGCCACAGGGCGCCATGTCGGCCATTTCGACCACGTCCTGGGATGTCTGCGACGAACCACTGTTGGCGCTTGCACTCGTGGTCGGAGACGGGGTGGCGGTATCGAAGGGTACGAGGGTGCCTCCCGCGCGTGTCGTAGGCTCTGACGCCGCGCTCGGTGTTGCCGTGGCGACGCCGCCTGCCGCCTGGGTCACGCTGGGATCATCGTCGTCGCCCGAGCAGGCAACCGCCGCCACACTGAGGGCTGCGATGCCGCCGGCAAGCAGCGCGAAACGAAAATGGCGGCTCAGGGACGCGAGCCTCGGGAAGGACAAATTGGGGCTGGATACGCATCTATCTCCTCAGCGAACGCCGAAACGTCCGGCCTGTATGGGGTTGGGGGTAGATCCACCATAGCAGGGCTCCGTGCGCATATGAGCCGAGCTGCTCTGACTTTATGGAAATGAAAGGCGAGGGGCGGCTAGCGGCTATTTGCGCTCCAGGCGCAGGCGGAAGGGCAGCCGTCCCATCCTGAAGGCGATGAAGCCCAGCAACAATGCGGCCGGAACGAGGTAGGTCCAAGGTGCGTTCGCGTTCAGCCATCGGTCGATGCGGCGCCGCTGAGCATCGAGCCAGCTCGACGGCTCGATTGTGAACGTGAGCTCCGTCGCAACGGCAATGCCAACCGATTGTCCACTGGTCGCCACGGGATGGGCTTCGAGGTGGGCTGCGTAATCGCCTGGCTCCGCGCCCGTGGGCAGCACGAGACGAATCGATACCTTGCGCGTCTCGCCCGGGTTCAGGGGAAACCGTTCCGGCTCGAAGTTGAACCCAGTCCGGCTTTGGCCGCTTCGCACTCGCTGAGGCGACCGCCTGGACGGAAATTCGTACTCTCGGGGTTCGTCGCCGCTGTTGACGACACCGATCTCCGGCAACGTATAGCGCCTCCGGGCCGCAGCGCCTCGTTCACCACAATGCTGCCGAGATCAACGCCCACGCCCGGTGCCGAGTGAGCGATGTTAACCAGCCCAATCAAAAGAAGAGCGATTAGACCCAAGAGCAAGGAGCGCGCGCAAGACTGAATCCAGCACGCGCTGCTAAGGAGCATCTGGCTGGCAACGATCGTCACGCTCGCCGTCTGCAGTGTCGAAGCTTGTCGTCTGCAGTCGGCATGTCCAGCATCAGAAAGACACCGATAGAGCCCGGGTTCATCCGGGATCTGCCGTCAGAGCTGCCCCAGAGACCCTGATCGGTGGTCGTTAGCTTGTCGTGATGGTTGCTGCTCTGAGTGCCGAACCAGTGCACGTACTGGTTCGGGCCGGCGTGGCGCCAAGGTCCAATCCGCGGTGCCGGAGCCGCGAATGGCGAGCGAGCACATTTTCCGTACCGGCGTTGGTGACGTCGAACGAGTCAGGGTCGGGCAGATTGCGGTCGTGCCGAGCGCCAGGGACCGTAGTCCAGTGTCGACTGGGAGACCGTGACGGCGATGACCATGGGCGATACGGTGGTTTCCACAGTATGGTCGTCAGCATCTGCCGATATCGTCAGCGCAACAACCGCACCGAAAAATGCGAGTAGTACGAGTGCGGCCTTCTTCATGAGGCGTCCCTGCCCTTCCCAAGCAATTCCATACTAACCAAGCAACTGCGGGGATGCGGGACGCTGATGCGATATAACACCAACCGCGCCATCTTGCCTGAACGAGACAGGCTGATCAAGTATCTTTGATAAGAAATTTTCGGCGACGTGTAAGCGAGGGAAGTCCCAAACGCGTTCAGGCCTCGTATTACTGACGACCTGATGCCTGACGATGAGTTTCACGAATCCATACGACAAGACCACATGGATCGGCTAAGCTGCGTCGAACCTTCCGTTCGAACGGAAATAGCGCAAGGCAGGTACGGATCTCTTGGCGGCGCAGCTGACGGTCATTCTGCCCACGAGGAACGAGATGCACGGGATCGTGCACGGGCTTCAGCGCCTGGAAGCAACTCTGGTTTCACATGAGATCGAGGTTGAAATCATCGTTGTCGATGACAGCGACGACGCGACGCCGGACCTCGTCCGTGCTATGAAGGCACTCTGCCCGTCGAGCTGATCCATCGCGAAGCCGCATGAGCGCAGCGGCGGCCTGGCGGGCGCCGTGAACCTCGGCTTCGCGCGGGCCCAGGGCCGCTACGTCTCCGTGATCGATGCGGACATGCAGCATCCGCCGGAGCACTTACCGGACATGGTCGCCCTTGCCGAGAGCGGCGTTCAGGTCGTCATCCCCAGCCGATACATTGCGGGCGGGCGCGCCGACGGTCTTGAGCACCCCAGTTCGCAAGATTCCTGTCGCACGCTGTCCCGCTGGATGGCGATGGGTCTGTTTCGACGCCGCCTACAGGGCATCACAGACCCGCTCTCGGGCTACTTCCTGATTGAGCGCTCCGTCATCGCGAGCGCGACGTTGCGGCCATACGGCTTCAAGATTCTCTTTTAAATGACCTGCCCCCACTAACTAGACCAGCGAAGGTGTGAAAGCGTCCGGAGCCTTCCACACTGCCGATGTTGCCGTCAGTCCTGAGCGATACTCCTCGGGCGTTAGCCCACCGAGGGCGCTGTGGGGGCGCGCCCGATTGTAGTCCAGCCGCCACGCTTCGACGATCTGCCTGGCGTCAGCCACGCTGCGAAACCAGTGCAGGTTGAGGCACTCGTCCCGCAGACGGCCGTTGAAGCTCTCGATGTAGCAGTTCTGCACCGGCTTGCCGGGGGCGATGAAGCGCAGACGGATGCCGCGCTCGTAGGCCCACTGGTCCAGGGCCCGGCTGGTCATCTCCGGCCCGTTGTCCAGGACGATCTCCTGCCGGCTGGGCGCCTCGGTCCAGCGATCACCCGGTCCAGCACCCGCGCCATGCGTTCGCCCGAGATCGACGTATCGACCTCGACCGCCAGCGACTCCCGCGTGAAGGTGTCGACGATGGTCAGGAGCTTCAGCCGCCTGCCCGGCGCGGTGGCGTCGGAGACGAAGTCCAGGCTCCAGACCTCGTTCGGGCCTGCTCGCCAGCTCTCCCGGCCCCCGACCCTCGCTGGTCAGCCGTTTGCGTTTGCGCCGCCTGAGCGACAGCCCTTCCTCGCGGTACAGCCGGTACACCCGCTTGTGGTTCACCATCACACCCTCCCGCCTCAAGAGCAGCCCCAGCCGCCGGTAGCCAAACCGCTTCCTCAGCGCCGCCAGCTCACGCAGACGCTGCCTGACATCGCCCTCGTCTCCGGTGCCGGGCCTGGTAACGCACCGTCGCCCGGCAGACGCCTGCCAGCCCGCAGGCTCGACGCTCGCTCATCGACCACTCCTCCCCCAGGTAGTGGACCACCGAGCGTCTCACCGCGGGCTTCACCAGTTTTTTGACAGCACGTCCTTGAGGGCGGCGTTATCCAGCGCGAGGTCGGCGACCAGCCGCTTCAGGCGCCGGTTCTCGTCCTCCAGGGCCTTGAGCTTCTGGGCGTCGCCCACCTCGAGGCCGCCGTACTTCGCCTTCCAGCGATAGAACGTCTGCTGGCTGATGCCGTGGCGCCGGCACAGCTCCTCCGTGCCCACGCCCGCCTCGTGCTCCTTGAGGATGCCGACGATCTGCTCCTCCGTGTACCTGGTTCCCCGCATGTCCTTCGTCCTCCTGAGACCTTTATCGGTCCCGGACGATTCACACTCAGCTTGGACTAGTTTTCGGGCAGGTCAGGCCAGCCAGACGGAGTCGCGGACAATCAGGCAACCTAGAGCGAAGCCCTTTGTTGAGGAATTGCCATATCGATCCGGGGCTCCGCCGTCGCCAGACTCATCAAAATAGCAAAGGTACATCCTGTAGCGCCCTCAGATGAAGTTGGCGAGATGCTACAGTCGTTAAGGAAGAAATGCAAATGAGTACCAGGAAGAGGGAATAGCCAAAAACTACAGAAGCCTGGCATCGGTCGCAGGTTGGTAGTGCTCCGAGCCAGGATGTCTACAGCTGCGCGCAAGCGTGGAGGAGAACCGCAGAA
>CAVYJE010000022.1:0-7140 GCA_963768705.1 uncultured Chloroflexia bacterium | reverse complement strand
TACGGCCGTTGGCACGGTCTCGGGCTGGGGCCTCGGTTCGCCCTTCCTCGTCATGTCGATGTTCACGTTCATCGCCGGCCTCGCCATCGGCATCGCGATCCCGCCGGCCCAGACCGCCTACTTCGAGCTACGACCGGACCTCATGGCATCGGCCGCCGGCTTCCGGGCCATGGCCGGTAACTCCGGTGGAGTCTTCGGCACGACGCTGGTCACGCTCTTCCTCAGCCAGTTCGACGACAAGGTTCTGGGCGTGCAGGTGATCTTCTTCTGCCTCGGCGTCGTCGTGCTGCTCAGCCAGTTCTGGGTTTTCATGGTGCCAGACCGTTCGAAGGAGCCCCTGGAGCTGGAAGTGAGCGCGGCGCCCGCCGGCTAGGCAAGAGCCCGTCAGCGGTCAGCAACCAGTGGCCTTGGCCATGTCAGGCCCTCGGGCGCGGTAGGGAGGAAGCTGCGGGATTCATCCCGCAGTGTCGACGCGACACCCCTGGCGCACTCGACGCCCCCTCACCCACGTCACTCCACGCTGGACGGCCTTACACGCCGCCCCTCTCCCTCGAGGGAAGGGCGAGTCAGTGCGACCCTCGAAATGCCTTCGATCCTGGGTGAGGGGGCATCACATGAACCGCTGGACCCCGTTGGCTCGGCAGGCCCTCCGCAGGTCTGAGACCTGCAGCGACCCTCATTGCGGCGCCCTCGACGTTGGTGCCCTCGAAGCTCGAAGCCCAGAGCTGATAGCCGATGGCTGAAAGCTGACCGCTTCGGCGCAGGCGTAGTATGTGCGAAAGCGCTGGCGCGCACGGCCTCGGAGACGGGAGGGACGTATGAAAGCTCAAGCTGCAATCGCCACGGGCACGAACGGTGCAGAGGTGGTCGACGCGCTGATGGCCCAACTTCCCATGCTGGACGGCTCCTCCCAGGTCGACCTGGCGTTTCTGTTCACCAGTGACGCCTACGCCGCCGATCTCCCGACGTTGCTGCCCGATCTCAAAGCCCGCACGGGCGCTCGAGTCATCCTCGGCTGCTCAGGCCAGGGGCTGATCGGGCCCGGCAAGGAAGAGGAGCGCGAGCCCGCGATGTCGCTGCAGGTGCTCTCGCTGCCCGGCGCCACGCTGACGCCCCTGCGCCTCGATGCCGCCGAAGCCGCCAGCCCCGAAGCGCCGGATCTGATCCGGGAGCGTCTCGGCGATGAGGTGCTCGACATGAACGCCATGTTCCTGTTCGTCGACCCGTTCACGGTGGACGGCGAGCGCCTGCTCGACACCGTCGCCGTGATCGATGAAGAGCTGCCCATCGTGGGCGGCCTCGCGTCCTCGAAGTTCAGCCGCCGCGGCACCTACGTGATCCTGGACGACGAGGTGTTCGAGGAGGGCGTCGTCGGCGTTGCCCTCGGTGGCGACTACGAGGTCAAGACGGTGGTCTCGCAAGGTGCCGCGCCGCTGGGTGAGACCTGGACGATCACCGGCGTCGAAGGCAACCAGATCAACTCGATTGGCATGCGCCCGGCGATGAAGGTGCTGGGCGACACGTTCCGTCGCCTGCAAGCCGGAAGTCCAGGTACGCGCCCGTGCGCAACCTCCTCGTCGGCCTGGCGATGAACGAGTACCGCGACGAGTTCCACCGCGGCGACTTCCTCATCCGCAACATCGTCGGCCTCGACCGCGAGTCGGGCGCCGTCGCCGTCGGTGCCATGCCGCGCGAGGGCCAGACGATGCAGTTCCAGATGCGCGACCCCGCGCGCGGCCGACGACGACCTGCGCGCGCTGCTAAGTAAAGCGCGCCTGGAGCTCGAAGGCCGGGAGGTCGCCGGTGCGCTGCTCTGCTCCTGCAACGGTCGCGGCATCGGCCTCTTCGGTGAGCCCGACCACGACGCCCGCACCTTCCTCGAAGAGATGGGCTCGATCCCGGTCGCCGGCTTCTTCTGCAACGGCGAGATTGGGCCCGTGGCGGGCAAGAACTTCCTCCACGGCTTCACGGCCAGCATCGCCCTGATCCTCCCAAAGGAGTAGCTTCAAGCACCGTAGGGGCGACCCTCGCGGTCGCCCCCAGCCTCACGCCTTCGCGCCACGTCTCGATTCCCCAGATGCCCCTCGAATCCGTCATGCTGAGGCGCGCCGAAGCATCTGCAGGCTGTCGAACGCCT
This sequence comes from uncultured Chloroflexia bacterium, assembly GCA_963768705.1. Taxonomy (GTDB): domain Bacteria; phylum Chloroflexota; class Dehalococcoidia; order DSTF01; family WHTK01; genus WHTK01. The sequence continues at coordinate 5,003 of CAVYJE010000022.1, read as the reverse complement.
GACGCAGTCTCATCCCGCATTTCGGAAGGCCGGCGTGCGACCCGGGGCGTCGGTATGGCAATTGCGCTTCGGGGCGCCCCACCGGGATTGCTTCGCCTCGCTGGGCAATCGCTCGCAACGAGGGTCGGCGTCCCGATGGCGCTGCGGGGCAAAGAAGAAGGGCCCGCATCTCGCGAGCCCTTCTCCAACTTCCGGGTGCGGATCGGCTACTGGATGAAGCCGTTGTCCATGAGGAAGCCCTCGGCGACGTCCGCCGGGTCCTGCCGTCGACGTCCACCTTGGCGTTGAGGCCCTGCATGGTCTCGTTCGTGAGCTTCGCCGTGATCGGGTCGAAGATCGCGTGCAGCTCATCGCCGTACTCCGTGTCGACGTCGCCGCTGACGGTCAGGGCGACGTTGTAGGGCACGAAGTAGTTCTTGTCGTCTTCGAGCACGACGAGGTCGTTGGCGATGATGTCGCCGTTGGTCGCGAAGGCCTCACCGAAGTTGCACTCGTCGCCCGCCGCGACCAGCGCCGCGATCGGGGAGATGTCGGCGAACTCCGTGAGGTTGTCCAGCACGTCGAAGCCGTAAGCCTCGGCCAGGCCGGGGTAGCCGTCGTCACGCGTGAGCCACTCGGTGGCGCCGCAGAGCGAGGCAGAATCCGGGTCGCTGTCCACCAGCGCGGCGTAGTCGGAGATCGTGTGGACGTCCAGCTCGTCGGCGCGGCTGGCCAGCGTGACCAGGGCGTAGGTGTTGTTCATCGGTGCGCTGTTGTACCAGATGACGTTGTTCTCGGTCTTGTCCGCTTCTGCGACAGCAGCCGCCAGCGCTTCCGGAGAGTCAGGCGCATCGCTGATCTCGCGACCGAGGTGCGAGCTCCAACCGGTACCGGTGTACTCCCAGTACATGTCGATCTCGCCCGAGGTCAGGGCGGCGCGCACGTTGTCCGTACCGACGATGCCGGTCTTGTCGTCGACGTCAGCGCCGGCGTTTTCCAGCGCCAGCACCGAGATCTGACCGAGGATCAGCTGCTCCGTGAACTCCTTGGAGCCGACGGAGAAGGACGCGCCGTCCAGCGGGTGGTCCATCTCAGCCCCGGTCGCGCCGGTAGCCCCGGTCGAAGCCGGTGTATTGGTTGCGCTTGCGCTGTCATCGTCGTCATCGCCACAGGCGGCAACGGCGAAAGTGAGGGCAAAGGCGAGTGCCGCCAGTGCCAGGATCTTCGTCATGTGTTTCATTGTCTTTCCTCCAATTTCCAGTAGTCCCCCTATTGGTTGCTCCTCCTCTCCTCGAATAGACGGGGGTGTGCTTTTATTCAGAGCCCACGAGGGCGTAGCACGTCTTCAATCACGCCGGCGGTGTAATCGACCGCCAGCGCCAGGAGCGCCGTCAGGGTGGCGCCCACGAACGTGATCAAGGGCCGGCTCGTCGCCAGCCCGGCGTTAATGACGGTTCCTAGCCCACCGGCGCCCGCGAACACCGCAAGCGCGGCGGTGCCGACGTTGATCACCAGGGCGGTGCGCACGCCGGCCAGGATCACCGGGACGGCGAGTGGCAGCTCGATGCGCCAGAGGATCTGCAGCCGGCTCAGCCCCATCCCCTGCGCCGATTCGATCACGGTCTCATCGACTTGCCTGAGGCCGACCATCGTGTTGCGCAGCACGGGCAGGGACGAGTAGGCGACCAGGGCCCAGATCGTTGGCCAGAAGCCGACCGCCCAGTAGAGCATGAACAGCCCCAGGATGCCGATCGATGGCGTTGCCTGGCCGATGTTGAACACCGTAATCGCCGGCGAGGTAATGGCGCTGAATAGCGGCCTCGTCATCATGATGCCCACCGGGATGGCGATCACGAGGACGAAGCCGGTGGACACGAGCGTGAGCCAGATGTGCTCGCGCGTAGCGTTGAGCAGGTAGTCGAAGGTGAGGCGTCGCGACTCGATGCTGTCGAGGTCCTGGCCGTCGAGCCAGATCGACAGTGCCGCCAGCGTGACGCCGATCAGGACAGGCATGAACAGGTAGCTGGCCAGCGAGCGCCGTCCTGTCGTGAGGCCGAGTTCCCTCGCCCCGAGGCTAGCGTCGATCACCGCTGCTATGACGGTGTCTCCTTCAGCAAGGCATCGTTGGCGTCGTGCATCGTGATGATCGCCTGGTTCACGGTCTGGAAGTCGACGACGCCGCGGTAAGCCCCCGCGTCGTCGACCACCACGGCAACGCTGTACGGCTTGCCGAGCATCTCGTTCAGGGCGTCGCTGAGGGTGGCGTTGCCCTCGATCACCGCCGTGACCGGTTCGCCCGCCGAGCTGCGGCGACGCGCCCTCGAGCTGGCCCAGGTGCTCCTGCGCCACCCAGCGCAACGGCCGCCGGTCGGCCCCCAGGACCAGCACGGCGGGACGCGTCGATTGCTCCAGGCCGCGGCGTACGTCGGCGGCCGAAGCGCCCTCGACGACGGTGGGCCACTCGAGCAGACCGACGCTGTCGATGCGGCTGAGGTTGAGCCGTTTCAGCGCGGCGCCCTTGCCGATGAAGTTCGCCACGAACTCGTCCGCCGGGTCGATCAGGATGCGCTCCGGCGTGTCGTACTGGGCGATGCGGGACTGGTCGCGCAGGATGGCGATGCGGTCGCCCAGCTTGATCGCCTCGTCGATGTCGTGCGTGACGAACACGATCGTCTTCTTGATCTCGCTCTGGATGCGCAGGAACTCGTTCTGCAGGCGCTCGCGCGTGATCGGGTCGATGGCGCCGAAGGGCTCGTCCATGAGCATCACGTCCGGGTCCGCCGCCAGCGCCCGCGCCACGCCGACGCGCTGTCGCTGGCCGCCGGAGAGCTCCTTCGGGTAGCGGCGCCGGTACTGCCGCGGGTCCATGCCGACGGTGTCCAGCAGCTCATCGATGCGCTCTGAGATGCGCGATTTCTGCCAGCCCAGCAGCTTCGGCACCGTGGCGATGTTGTCCTCGATCGTCATGTGCGGGAACAGGCCAATCTGCTGAATCACGTAGCCGATTCGCCGCCGTAGCTGGTCGGCGTTGACCCGCGTCACGTCCTCGCCGTCGAGGAAGATCCGGCCGGACGTAGGCTCGATCAGGCGGTTGATCAGCTTCATCGTCGTCGTCTTCCCGCAGCCGGAGGGGCCGACGAGGATGACGATCTCGCCCTCCGGTATCTCCATCGTCAGGTCGTCCACTGCGGGCTCGGCCTGGCCAGGAAACTGCTTCGTCAGGTTCTCCAGGCGGATCTTCGCCGTCATCGCAGCCCCCTCGAAGTCGTCAGGCGCGATAGCACGACGAACGCGAAATCGAACAGCACGGCAATCACGATGACGCCGAGGATGCCCCCGAGCACCAGGTTCGGCGCCGAGGGGCTGCTGAGGCGGCCGATGCCCGCGAAGATATCGTTGCCCAGGCCGGGGCCACGAATGTAGGCGCCGATCGCCGCGATGCCGACCACGAGGACGGTCGACACCCGAATCCCCGTGATGATCACCGGCCACGCCAGGGGCAGCTCGATGCGGAACAGGCGGGCGAAACGCCCCATGCCCATACCCTCGGCCGACTCCACGACGGCCGGGTCCACCTCCCGCAGGCCCACGATCGTGTTGCGCACGACCGGCAGCAGCGAGTACATCACGAGCGCGGTAACCACGGACGTGCGGCTGAGGCCGAACGGTGGTGATGGCGCCTTGATGAACAACCCGAAGAGGGCAAGTGACGGCACCGTGAGGAAGATGCCGACGACGGCCAGCACGAACTCGCGAGGCCGGTTGGTGCGATACGTCAGCAACCCCAGCGCCACGCCGATAACAGAGGCAATAAGGACCGCCTCGATCACGACCAGCGCATGGTCGATCCCAAGGTCGATCAGGTGTCCCTGCCGGTCTTGCAGATACTCGAAGAAGTTCACAGGGCCGCCCCCCTGGAACTCAAATCACGCCTGCAGAGCACGCCCATCTGTAGTAAGCGAGACCCTGAACCTGGACTTCCGGAGTGTGCTGGATGCGGACGGGAAGCCAGGAACAAGGCTCGCCTGGCAGATATCACTTTGGCCCAATATGTCGGGTCAGGCGTTAAAGCAACAAGAGCACCTGCGTTTCAAGTCAGATGTCTCATGTAACAGATAGCCAACATTTGTCTCCGATGGTTTGTCTCCCGAGGAAGCGTGGTCCGTTTGGGCACGGCGAGGGATCGAAACGGTGTTTGCGACGGCTGAACCCATGCGCCGGGGGATCGGCGTGTCCCTGGAGCCCGGCGGCGCAACGCGAGGGCGATGCGGAGCCCGATGCTCTTGGAGGGTGGGCCCGCGCCTCTTCCGGTGTCACCGGCCTCTTTGCCCTCGGGCTCATAGCCGTCATCCTCCTCCGATGACGAGCCCTTCTCCGGAACCTCAGGCCCTTCCCGCCCGGCGCCCCCGCGGCCGGCCCCCCAAGGCCAGGTCCTCACCCGCCGCCAACGCCATTCGCCACGGCATCCTCTCCACTAACCCCGTCATCCCTGAAGTCGAGCGACAATCAGACTGGGATGATCATCTCGCTGGTCAGATCGCCGCCCTCAAGCCCGACGGCAATCTCGAGCTCGTCCTGGCTCACCGCATCGCCCTCACCCTCTGGCGAATGAATCGTCTGATAGGCTTCGAGTGCTACGCTCTCAGGCCATCCGAGCACTATCTCAGCGAGTACAGAGCCCTCGTCCGGGGCCTCAACGGCGCCTCGGTTCGCCTCGACCGCGTCTTCCCCACCGGCTCCATCGAACACGTCCAGCGCTACGAGGCCCACCTTCACCGCATGTTTCTGAAGGACCTTCACGAGCTCGAAGCCCTTCAGTCCCGCCGTCGCGGCGACGCCACGCCCCTCGCCCGCGTCGAGATCAACTAAATGCAGCGATTTTCAGTCGCCATCGAAACTACGAAACGCAGATTCAGAAAAGGCCCGGAATTCGCAAAAAAAAGAGGAGGCGACAAACGGAATCTGGAGCCGCCCCTGTCATTTGGAAGGCCGTAATCCGGTGAGGCCGTTATGCAGGAATCTCT
>CAVYJE010000021.1:0-156775 GCA_963768705.1 uncultured Chloroflexia bacterium | reverse complement strand
TGGCCCGCAGGCGGCGCGGCCTACATCCAGAGGCGGCGGTGGAGGGCGAGGGCGGCGGCGCCGAGGAAGGCGAGGGCACCGGCCGCGTACAAAGCGATGTGCTTGTCGTTGCTGGTGTCGTCGTGGAGGCCGGCGGAGCCTGTGCTGGGGGGCGTTGTCGGCGGTGCGAGGCTTACCTCGACCTGCACGACGTTGACCGGGCTGCCGTCCTTGGCCGACGCCTCGAAGACGCGGATGCAGCCCTGCTGCTTCTGGGCCACCGTGAACGGCACGTCGGCGGAGTAGGGCGCGAGGGTCGGGCGCCTTCGGACGCCATCGTGAACGTGTCGGCGAGGACGTTGCCGTTGGCATCGAAGATCGTGATGCTCACCGTGGCTTCGAACACGCGGGCCTGGCCGGCGATCGTGACGGGACTGGTTACCGTATCGCCGCCGGCGGGCGTATCGACGATCATCGAGGGGTCGGCGGCGTCCGGCGGGCTCGGGTTTGGCCGGACAGACATCGGCGGCCTGAGCGGACGTGAAGGGGCTCACAACTGCGACGAGCAGTGCGAAGATGGCCATGAGCGCTGTCGCCACCAAGTATCTCTTCATCAGCACCTACTCTGCGATGGCGGAGGTTTCGATTACGTCTCAGGGGCAGCGACGGGCATTACGAGAGCATTGCTAATGCGTGATTGTGTTCACTTGCACAATCTTCACCTCGGGCGTAGGGTTTGTGGCATGTCGTGAGTCTCGCTTACGCGTAGCCGTGGAACCAAGAACACGCCGTTGGGGCATGCGACGCTCCGGGCTACGCCAAACAGGAGGTAGTCATGATCCTGGTATCGGGCGGCACGGGTTTCGTTGGTTCGGCGGTGGTGAAGTACCTGCTCGACAGCGGCGAGGAGGTCGCAGTACTCGGCAGGGACGCCTCGAAGATCCGCAGCGAGTTCAGTCGCGTGGAGCCGCGACAGGCAGACGTCCGGGAACCTTCGACCCTTACGCAGGCCATGGAGGGCATCGACGTGGTGGTCAACACGGTGCAGTTCCCCACCTCGCCGATCGAGGTGCCGCGCAAGGGCTGGACGTTCGAGGCCATCGACTACCAGGGCACCGTGAACCAGATCGAGGCAGCGAAGGCGGCGGGCGTGCGGCGTTTCGTCTACGTCAGCGGTGTCGGCGCCGGACCCAACGCCGAAAAGCACTGGTTCCGCTACAAGTACCAGGCAGAGCAGCACCTGCAGGCAGAGCGGCCTCGAGTGGGTCATCGTGCGGCCCACCTGGGTATTCGGACCCGGCGACCACGCCCTGAACCGCCTGCTGGGCTTCACGAAGTTCCTGCCCGTGCTGCCGCTGTTCGGCGACGGCAAGCAGGACATGCAGCCGGTGTTCATCGACGATGTCGGCGCCGTGGTCGGCGATTCGGCGACGCAAGCCCGAGGCGGCGAACCAGCTCTTCGAGCTCGGCGGGCCCGAGGTCATGAGCATGAACGACGTGCTGAAGACAGCGATGGAGGTCGCCGGGCGCAAGCGGCCGATCCTGCACCAGCCGATCGCGCTCGGCAAGCTGATCGGGACGCTCGCCGGCGTGCTGCCGACGCCTCCGTTGTCCGCCGATGCCATCGACTTCATCGCCTCGCCGGCGGTTGCCGACACCGCGAACCTGGAGCGGGTGTTGTCGCCTACAGCTGACGCCGCTGCGCGAGGGGCTGAAGACGTACCTGGGGTAAGGGAGGGCGGATCCATCGCTGCCTGGGGTGCGAGGCCTTTGTCGTCCTAAGCAAGGTCGATCATTCCCGGGGCGGTGCTGACCTCACCCCCGGCCCCTCTCCTTGCGAGGAGAGGGGTGAGATTTCTCGCGTGTTGCGCGTTCGGGCTCGGTCAGAGCGCTCGGGAACTCCGCAGTTGCGCCAGCAGGAACCCTCCAGCGAGACTGGGCTAGGCCGTGATGGAGTCGCCTGTCGTACTGGAGCCGTGGTAGCGGTTCGCAGCTCTGCCAGCGGTGGTTCGAGGTGCGATTCGACGAAGGCGCCGAGCTGCTCTGACGTGACGCCGTGGTGGGCGAAGTAGCCGTAAGCGCCGCCGTACTGGCTGACGAGGCGCTGCAGCACGCTCTCGATGGCGTTGCGGTTGGGCGGCTCTCTGGCGACACGCGGCTCTCGGCTGGCGAGCGACTCGCCGGCTTCGACCTCGTCCAGGAGGCGGCGGGAGTAGGGCTCCTGCTGCTCCGTGAGCATGTAGTCCTGCACGACGTCGTCGTCGCTGACACCGAGGAGCTTCAGCACGAGGGCGGAGAACACGCCGGTGCGGTCCTTGCCGAGGCGGCAGTGGAAGAGCGCGTTGGCGTCCGGGCCGGTCTGCCATGGCGGTCAGGGCCTCGGCGAACTGGGGGCCGTAGGTCTCCAGGAGCTTCGGCAGGGCCTCGTGCGGCGGCGCCAGGCGAAAGCGCTCGAACTCGGCGTCGGTGCGCTGCGACGAAGGTGGGGCTGAGGGCAACTCGGGTGCCGCCCTGCATCGGGATTGGGCCGGAGCTCGTGTAGTGGCTCGCCGCGGAAGTCGATGACGAGCGAGATGTTCGAGTTCAGCCACGGCGACCGCGTCGGCGTCGCTCATGTACTGGGGCGCCATGCTGCGAAAGAGCCGTCGCCACTGCACGGGCCGGCCGTCCAGCCCCGCGTAGCCGCCGAGGTCCCGGAAATTGAAGCAACGTTCGAACGTCAGGATGCGGTCTGGGACTGCAGTCATGTTTAAGCCTAGGCAAACGCATGTTAATGCCAGGTCAAGCGACGTTAATGGGACGTTAATTCGGTTCTCACATTGTTCAACTACGGCCTAACCCTTATCCTAACCCTCTCCCTCGGAGGGAGACGGAACCACTTGGCGACAGCCTGACTCCGCGAGCCTGTTGCCATCGACCGATAATGCCACCCGCAATCCTGTTCCGAAACTACTTGACACTTTCTCGAAGCCACCAGTACACTTGTGCTCCAGAACAGGCGTTCAGAAGGAGACTCGCACGGATGACCACGAGCAAGGCGCTTTCACCGAAGCAGCAGGCTATCTTCGCGTTCATTCGCGACTTCATCCGTGACCATGACTACCCGCCGAGCATCCGCGACATCCAGGACGGCTGCAGCATCAGCTCCACCTCCGTGGTCGACTACAACCTCAAGGCGCTGGAACGCCAGGGCTTGATCCGGCGCGACCGTGAAGTCTCCCGCGCCATCGAGCTCGTGGGCCGCGTGCGTATGCGCACCGTGCCCGTCGTCGGCCAGATCGCTGCCGGCCAGCCGATCCCGGTCCCGTCCGCCGACACCTGGAGCGCCCAGGACTTCGAGGAAGACATCGAGGTCACCGACCAGATGACGCACGGCAAGGACAACGTCTTCGCCCTGCGCGTCAAGGGAACTTCGATGATCGACGCGCTGGTGAACGACGGCGACCTGGTGCTCATGGAGCAGACCAGCGCCTGGGACAACGGCGACATGGTCGCGGTCTGGCTCAAGGACCGCGAAGAGACGACGCTGAAGAAGATCTACAACGAAGGCGCCCGCATCCGCCTGCAGCCCGCCAACGCGACCATGGACCCGATCTACGTCGACCCGGCAGACGGTCGAGGTGCAGGGCCGCGTGCTCTACCGGCTGGGGCCGGCGTTCTAGGCGCTTCAGTCGCCTCGGGATTGCACAACCGGAGGCCCTGCCTTCTTGTCTAAGACCACCCTTCACGGCATCCTGCGTCCGTCGAAGGACGTGAGTGTCTCAGCGTGCAAACCCATTCCTTGCGCCCCGAAAGCCTGACGTGCTTCGACAGGCTCAGCCTGCCTTTCGAGGGGCTCCGCGGCCTTGACCTCGGGACCTCGCTCGCATCTCGACAGCTTGAGTTTGCTGCTCCTTGGCCCTCTCCAAGTCGAATACCAACCCCTTGCCATGACTGACCTGCTCATGCGGCTGATAACATGGATGAGCTATGTCATCGCTATTCAGCGCTTCCGGTGAGCCCGTCCTGCGTATCGAGGGTCTGAAGACCCGGTACTACGAGAACGAGCGCGTGACCAAGGCGGTCGACGGCGTCGACCTGGAGCTGCACCCGGGCGAGATCCTCGGCATCGTCGGCGAGAGCGGTTGCGGCAAGAGCAGCTCGCCCTCTCGCTGCTCAACCTGGTGCCGTATCCCGGCTCCATCGACGAGGGCGCCGTCTACTTCAACGGTCGCAACGTGCTGCAGATGAACGAGGCTGGAGCTGCGTGACCTGCGCGGCCGCGACGTCTCGATGATCTTCCAGGACGCAATCGCAGGCCTGAACCCGGTGCTGACGATCGGCGAGCAGGTCGAAGAGATCATGACGGCCCACGGCATCACGGACCGGCGCGAGTCCGCGCCGCAGGTCGCTGGAGCTGCTCGACAGCATGGGCCTGCCGACCCGGAGCGCATCGCCGGCCGCTACCCCTTCCAGCTCTCCGGCGGCATGGCCCAGCGCGTGATGATCGCGACGGCGATGGCGCTGAAGCCGGCCGTCCTGATTGCCGACGAGCCGACGTCCGCCCTGGACATGACGGTGCAGGCCCAGATCCTGGAGGAGCTGCGACGCCTGCGCGACCAGGGCGTCGCCATCCTCCTGATCACGCACGACTTCGGCGTCATCGCCTCGATGGCCGACCGAGTCGCCGTCATGTACGCCGGCCGCGTCGTCGAGCAGGGCGACATCGACTCGATCTTCTACAAGCCGCGCCATCCCTACACGGCGGCCCTGCTGGCCTCGCTGCCGAGGCTGCACCAGGACGTCGAGTTCCTGCGCCAGGTTCAGGGCCGCCCGCCGGACATGACGAAGCTGCCGCCGCAGTGCGCCTTCGTGCCGCGCTGCCCCAAGGTCCGCAACGACTGCCGCAACCTCGACGCGCCGCCGCTGGAAGAGATCGACGCCGGGCCACTTCGCCGCCTGCTACAACCCGGTGTACCACGCGGAGCCGGACGAAGACGAGGGGTAGCGAGCGGTCGGCTCTTGGCTCTTGGCTCTTGGCTCTTGGCTCTTAGCTCTTGTCTGGCTCTTCTCTCTTAGCTCTTAGCTCTTAGCGGACCATTAGCTAACTTGCCCCTGTACACAATCGTAGTGTCCGCCCGTAGCTTCCCAGCATGCTGGGAAGCTACGGCTTCTGGCGCGGCGGCTAGCGGGCCGCCCGACAACCGTTTGACCCAAGAGTGAACTATCAGCGCCTCGTTGCCGCAGCCCGTCGCGGTGATGAACGCGCCAGCTCTGCCAGCGACACGATGAGCATCTCGAAGGAGGCGTCTGCGTCCATGATGCCCGTCTTCACGTTGACGTCGTTCTCCAGCAAGCGGCGGTAGGCGGTCTCGAGGCGGTCGGCCTGGTAGCGGCTGGCCTGATTGATGATCTTCTTGAGTACGAAACCCTGGATGCCCATCTGCGAGCCGATTTGGGCGGCGCTGAGACCCTCTCGCAGGTAGGCCTGGGCGAGCAGGAGCTGGCGGTACTGGCGCACGAGCATGTAGCTCAGGAGCTGCGACGGCTGGCTCTTCGAGTCCATGCGCCGGAGTACGCCGAGAGCGCGGTCCGTGCGGCCTTCGATGACGGCGTCGGTAAGGTCCCAGGTCTGGTATTGCACGGCGCCGCTGACCATGTCGTCGATGTCCTGCACCTGCACCTGACGGCCGCCCGCGTAGGTGATCAGCTTGTCGATCTCGGAGGCGAGCTCTCCGAGGTGGGCACCGTCGATCAGGGACACGAGGCGGTCGAGGGCGCCGGCGGCGAACGTGGCGCCCTGGGCCCGCACGCGCTCGGCGGCCCAGCCGCGGAGCTGATCGCCACGCAGGACGGCGAACTGTCGCACCGTGCCGATACCTTCGAGCTCGCCCCGCAGACCGTCCGAGACGTTCTCGTCCAGCAGCACGACCGTTGTTGTCTCCGGCAGGTTGGCCAGCACGTCGATGAACTCTTCTGCTTCCGAAGCGGCGCTGCTCTCGGTGCGGGCTCGACTGCGACCGCTGGTGCTGCGACGCCGTCGCGTGCCGCCGAGACGGCCCAGCAGGCCCTCGACGATGACGAGGCGGTTTTCGGCGAAGAAGGAGGCGGTGTGGGCTGCGGAGCGCAGGTCGGCGGGCTTGAGGCTGCGCACCTCAGTGCCCTCGAAGCGCACGGTGTTATGCGTGAGGTTGCCGTCCTTGTCCAGCTCCCGCCGGATGCGCGACAACTCCTCGCGCGCCCGAAACTGGTCTGCCCCGTAGAGAACGTAAAGCACGCGCTTACCTCACCCCTAACCCCTCTCCGGCCTCACGGAGAAGGGAAACGAACAGGATCATTCCAGCTCGATCTTCCAGCCGCCCCAGAGGACGGCGACGATGACGAGGTAGATCGGCACGCCCGGCCAGATAATCGAGAACAGCGCCTTGCCCAGGGTATCGCCCTCCGCGGTGCCGAGGGTCCAGGCAAAAGCGACGATCGGGCCCAGCAGGGCGACCACAGGCATCCACCACAGGATCAGGGGCTCGCCGGCCCGCGCGGCCTCGTACTGCTCTCTACGCTTCCGGCTGCTCACGGGATGAATCTTAGCAGCGGCGCCACTTACGTCCTCCGCCGGCACACATCCGCCTCCAGTACACTGTGCCGGATGCTTGAGTATCACTACTGCGAGAAGCTGAGCTACTTCCCGGAAGAGAAGATCCGGCGGTTCTTCCGGGGCGGCAAGGAAGTCGCAGTCGTACAGGTCGAGGGCAAGCTCTACGCCTTCAGTAATCGCTGTACGCACAACGATTTTCAGCTGCACTTCGGGTTCGTCGAGAACGGCTGCGTATGGTGCCCGATCCACTACGGCGTGTTCGAGCTGGCGACGGGCAAGGCGCAATCGGGGCCGGTGACCGACCTCGAATCCTACGAGGTGAAGGTCGAGGGCGACGAGGTGTTCGTCGGCCTGCCGCCGCAGCCGGTAGTCGAGGCGCCCGAGGACGAAGAGATCCGGGGGTAGTCCTCACCCCCGTGGTTCTCAGGCGGTCCAGCGGGGCATCGGGCATTTCGCCCCCTCTCCTTGCGAGGCGAGGGGGAACGAGCATAGGGCCTCGAAATGCGGCGCTTCGAACAGGATGCCGTGCGAATCGGGGCGCTCGCCCTCACCCCGGGGCTTTGGGAGTTTCGGGGGCGCATCGGGCGTTTCGCCCCTCTCCCAGAGGGCGAGGGGAGCGCCAGTGGGGCCGCGTTTCGTGAGCCAGTTCGGGTCGCATCCTTCGAGAGCCTCAGGATGAGCGGGGTGGTGAGCCGGGAGACCTGGTTTCGGAAGACGCGCTTGCAGGCGCATGACGCCGAGGTGGGGACACCTCGGCTACGTCAGGAGGCTGTGCTTGCAGGCGCGCAACGCCGGGGTGGGGCGCCCCGACGTTTTCAAGCGGCCGCTCTAGGCGCGCAGATCGAAGGTGTGACCGAGGCCCTGGGCGCGCGCCCATTCGTAGCCCCAGGTGGCGACGAAGAGATTGTGGAAGTTGCCGCCGGTGAGCTCGTAGAGCACGCGGTCGGAGGGAGAGCGCCTCGGGTTGGCCTCGCCGTCGATGACCATGCCGAGCTCGGTGAGGTCTTCCGGCTTGAAGGCGCCTTCGGGGATCAGGACGTCGTAGGGCGACTTCGGCTTTGTCTCTTCGGCCATGACGTACCAGTTGGTGGCGACGACTCGGGCGGAGCGCACGAACTCCGGTGTGCACTGGGCCGAGGCCATCGACACGACGAGAGCGCCGGGCTTCACCCATTCGCCGTCGAACAGGGGCTCGCGCACGTCGTGGTGGCCGGGGCGCACAAGTCGACGATGTCGGCGTCGTCGATGGCGTCGGCAATCGACCCGACCGGCTCGATGCGCATGCCCATCTGGGCCGACATCGTCTCGGCGAAGGACTCCCGGTTCGCCGGGGTGCGACTGTAGACCTTGATCAGCTCCAGTGACGGCACGGCCTTGAGCATGGCGACGACCTGGGGACCGGCCTGCCAGCCGGAGCCGAGCAGCCCCATGACCTTCGCGCCCTTGGGGGCCAGGTGTCGGCCCGCGACGCCCGCGATGGCGCCGACGCGCAGGGAGTTCAGCACGCCGTAATCCATGAGGCAGATGAGCTGGCGAGTCTCGCCCTCGAAGAGCATGAAGGCGCGCGTGTGGGGCGGGTTGCCGAAGATGCGCATGCCGGAGTACAGGCCATCGCCGGCCGACAGGCTGACGCGAATGCCCTCGAACTCGCCGGGGCGGCGGTCCTGGACGTTGTACTGGCGAATGATGCCATCGTGGTTGGCCTTGACGGCCGCTTCCACGGCCGACAGGGCGCCTTCCATGGCGTCGAGGTTGGTGCGCAGGGGCATGAGGTCAGCGGCGGTGAGTAGGAGAGCGTCCGGGATATTTTCAGCCATGGCGCGGGATTCTACAGCAGTCGCCGGCGTTTGCGGCGTGGTGTCGGGCGATTCAGGGGACCGTTTGCAGCGGCGAGGCTCCTCACCCTCACCCCGACCCTCCCCCTGGGTAGGGCGACGGGGACGACGGACAAGCTCAGGACGGACGGTTGCCTCATGGCGAATGGGGCCAGCGTCGCGGGCTATGCGACAGGCTGCCTCGGTGCCGCGGTTCGACGTGCCGTGCCCGCCGCATCCTTCGAGAGCCTCAGGATGAGCGGTTGGGGCAGCCGAGGCGTGGGTGGCCGTTCACGACGAGGTGTTGTCGTGCGAATGGCCGCCGAGGTGTGGGCACCTCGGCTACGGTTTGATGGGCGGCGCACTGAGCATCGCATTGAGTGCGCAACGCGGTGTTGTCATTCTGAGCGGAGCGAAGAATCTAGCCCACGAGTACGGCCATCCCGGCGCGTTCATACTGTGTCAGCCTCGCTTCGGCCACGACGACGAGGCGTTAGCCCTGAGCACGAGCGCCCTCGCAGAGGCACTCCGAGTCGCTGTACTGGTTGGCGGGATTCTTCCGCTGTCGTCTCAGAATGACCTTCCTAGTGCGACACGTGCCCATTGGACGCCAGCGGCGCTATTCGTCTTGTCCCAGGGACGACGTCACCCCTTTCGACCGTTTCATCGAGGCAACTCTCGTCTCAAAGACAAAGGAGATCGTTCCCTCTCCTCGTAAGGAGAGGGGCCAGGGGTGAGGTCAGACACGACTCCAGCGAAGCCACCCACGAGAAACGAAGCGCCCAAGAACCCTCTCCTCGCAAGGGGGCAGCGGCAAGCTCAGGCACGACTCCGGCGAAGCCACCCACAAAAAAACGAAGCGCCCAAGAACCCCCTCTCCGCCAGCGGGGAGGGGGCAGGGGGAGGGGTAACCCCCTACCGCAGTACTTCCATCGAAAGGCTCACGCTGTCCTCGGGGCTCACGTTGTACTGGGCGTCGATCGACCTTGCCCTCCTCGTCGATGACGAAGTGGCTGCGCGCCATGCCCATGAACTTGCGACCGTCGCGCTCTCGCTCCACCCAGGTGCCGTACGCCTCGGCGATCGCGTGGTCCTCGTCGACGAGCAGCGGGAACGGCAGCGCGAACTTCGACTTGAACTCCTGGTGCGACTCCACGCCGTCAGGGCTCACGCCCAGCACGACGGAGTTCAGCTCTTCGAGGCCGGTGTAGATGTCGCGGAAGCCGCAGGCCTGTCGCGTGCAGCCGGGGGTGTCGTCCTTGGGGTAGAAGTAGAGCACCACGCGCTTGCCGTGCAGGTCGCTCAGCTTCACAGGGTTGTTCTGGTCGTCCACGGTCGCGAATTCCGGTGCCGTGTCGCCGATCTTGATCTCGGCCATCAGATGATTACCTCTTCTAGTTCAAATGTCGTGTTGACGTGGTAGTTGCCAGTCGTTAGTTATCAGTCCTTAGTCTTCTTTGCCCATTTGCCCATTTGCCATCTTTGCCGGGGGCGGAGGGTGAGGTGGGGGGCCCGTCACCCCAGGCTCGCGACCGCCCTCTTGGCGCTCTCCGATGCCTTGACGTTGTACACGGCGTCCACGATCTTGCCCTGCTCGTCGATCACGAAGTGGCTGCGCAGGATGCCCATGTACTTGCGGCCGTACATCGACTTCTCGCGCCACACGTCGTACTTCTCTGCCACCGCGTGGTCGGAGTCCACCAGCAGCGTGAACGGCAGCTCGTACTTCGACTTGAAGCCCGTGTGTGACTTGGCGCTATCGGGGCTCACGCCGAGTACGACCGCGTTCTTCTCTTCGATCTCGGGGTAGGAGTCGCGGAAGGCGCAGGCCTGTTGCGTACAGCCCGTCGTGTTGTCCTTGGGGTAGAAGTAGAGCACCACGCGCTTGCCCCGCAGGTCGCTCAGCTTCACCGGCTCACCGGCATCGCTAACCGCCTCGAAGTCCGGCGCCGTATCCCCCGCCTTGAGTTCCGCCATATGTGCTCCTCCTGCCTCAGATCGTGCCCAAATTCTAGCCCAATGACCAGTAGCGTGAGGCTACGTCGGCCTGCCTACAATCGAATCATGGTTGACTACCTAAGACCGGAGCTGCCGAAGCAGACTTTCTATGACGCCGATGGAGCGGTGATCGACTACGGGAATCGGTGGCGTGCCCGAGAGGGTCGTAGGCCACCCGAAGACACCTACGAGGTCGAATCCAACCTCGAGCGCTTCGCTCCTCTGCACCTCCTCGCCGACGCACTGATCGACTACCTGCGGGTGCAATACGACGTCGCCGTCAGCGAGGAGCCGGCGCTCGAAGGAGCATCTCGCATCGTAAGGCTCGTACCCTCGAACGCCGACGGTGCGCCGTTGACGATCGAGTTCACGACCTACCCCGGCCTGATCGTACGCACCGGTCTGCTGCACGACTCCCCCTTCCCGACCTGTGGCTGCGACGCCTGTGACGAGACACCAGGGGACCTGGCGGACGACCTGGAGGAGACCGTCTTGGCGGTGGCGGAGGGCCGGTTCTCGGAGGGCATTCGGCCCAGCGGCGGGCTCAACGTCTACTACGAGACGCGGAGTCGTGAGGGCTGGCGGCGCGCGCGTGGCGAGAACATGCGCCGTCCCGAGCAACTGCTTGCGGCGGCCGAACGATTAAACACCCTCGCCAACGGCTGGCAACCTTGGTCGCTGCGAAAGTGACGTAGTTGTTCCCCTCTCCTCGCAAGGAGAGGGGCCAGGGTTGAGGTCGGCACGGCTCCGGCGAAGCCACCCGCTAACTTCGTGCATCGTGCAGATTCCCCCTCTCTGTAGTGACGGAGAGGGGGCTAGGGGATGAGGTTAACCACCCCCTCGGGTACACTCCGGCCATGAAGCTCACCGTACGCGCACCCGGCACCTCCGCGAACCTCGGCCCCGGCTTCGACTGCCTCGGTCTGGCAGTCGACGTGTGGGGCACTGCGACGGTCGAGACCGGGCGCAATGACGGCAGCACCGAGAAGGGCGTCACGCGTCTGATCTGGCAAGGTGTCCAGGCCGCCTTCCAGGATGTGGGCAGCCCGCCCCAGGTCAGCATCACCTGGGACAACGGCATCCCGATCGCCCGCGGCCTTGGCGCCAGCGCTGCCCTGCGCGCCGCCGGCCTGCTCGCGGGCAACGCCCTCCTCGATAACGTCCACGACACCGAGACGCTGCTCAGCCTCGGTACCCGCCTCGAGGGCTTCCCGGACAACATGGCGCCATGTCTCCTCGGTGGCTTCCAGGTCAACGTGCGCAAGCCGGACGGCGCCATCCTCCACCTCCAGGCGCCCCTGCCTGACGACCTCGATGTCGTCGTGTTCGTGCCCGACTTCGAGATGCCCACCCAGGAGTCGCGGCGCAAGCTGCCCAAAGAACTCTCGCGCGAGGACGCCATCTTCAACGCCTCCCGCGTCGGCCTGCTCGTCGCCGCCCTCAACGCCGGCCGCTACGACCTCCTCGATGAGGCGACGCAGGACCGCATCCACCAGCCCGCGCGCAGCCGAGATCTTCCCCGGCCTCGAGCCGATCATGAGCCGCCGCGAAGCAAGCCGGCGCCGCCGCCTCCTACCTCTCCGGCGGCGGCTCGACCGTCGCGGCCTTCACGAACCAGAGCCCGGAGCGCGTCGCCCGTCTCATGACCCAGGCCGCTATCGCTGCCGGCTTCAGCGGCCGCAGCATCATCACCAAACCCACGACCCAGGGCGCCCACATCGCCTGACGAGGATTCATAAGTGTCTTCTTATCTGCTAGATTCCTTAGCGGAGGGACGTATGCGAGTGTTCTTGTCCTGGTCTGGCGGTCGCAGCCAGTACGTGGCGCAGTGTCTCTATGACTGGCTGCCAGATGTTATTCAGGCGTTAGCGCCGTGGATGTCCGAGGAAGATATTCATATGGGAACGAGATGGAATGCGGAAATGGCGGGTATTCTGGAAGAGGTAGCGGTAGGTATCGTCTGCCTGACGCCTGAGAACCAAGAGCGTAGATGGATAAACTTCGAGGCGGGCGCCATATTCGAAGGCAGTCCGGGACAGTAGTCGACTGATACCTTACTTGGTAGATATCCGAAGGGAGCAGGTACTTTTTCCGTTGGCGCAGTTCCAGATGGCAGCGGCGGATAGGGCCGACACCTTTGCAATGCTTAGAAGCCTGAACGATGCTCTTGGCGAGGAAAAACTCACGCCCGAGAGGTTACAGCGCCATTTCGATTTGTTCTGGCCAGAGCTAGAGGAGAGACTTCAGAAGATTCCAGCGCCTCAAGAGGTTGTGCCGGCAGCGCGGCCTCAAGAAGAAATTCTCGCTGAAATCCTTGAAAACACAAGAGAGACGTTGCGACGCCAGGAGCCCATCCTCGCGGAGGACCGCGATAGAAGGCGATCCTCAGGGCGCCTACCGCTATGTAATCTTTGACAACCCTGGTGGCACGTTCCAGTGGCGTATAGTCGACTCGGGACGGTAAGGCTGTTGCAATATCAGATGAGGACTACGTCTCAGAGGATGATGCTCTTTCGGCGGTTCGCAATGTTCATCGCCAGCTCTTCAGGGCAGAAATCTCTGATGTCGCAGACCAGTAGGCGGAGAGTATTCGGTGAGAGATAGAAATCTATGTCGACGCTAGTGGCCTATATCGCTGGCGTTTACGGGCTGACAATGGGCAGATCGTGGCTTCATCCGGCGAGTCCTTTGCCAGCAAAGCCCATGCCGTGCAGAAGCTGCCGAGGCAACTTGAGCAGAGCAAATGCTGAGTAGTCGAGAGCGTTAATAGTCCAAGCCTGTAGCGCTTTCAACGCACGACGAGGGAGATCCATGAAGTTCGAGATTTACGCTGACGCCGGCGGCAACTACCGGTGGCGCCTCGTTTCCAGCAACGGCCAGACCGTGGCCTCTTCTGGCGAGTCCTTCGCCAGCAAGGCGAACGCTATTCGGGCTGCAGAGAATGTCCGTGACCACGCCGGGGACGCGACCATCGTTGAGGTCTAGCCTACAGCGCACGCTCTTCCGGTATCGGTTCTGCTAGACTCTCGCGCATGAACGAGAGCGCTCCCACCTCACAGACTGCCGTCCGCGAGAACCTGCTTGGCGTCCGCATCGTCGCCGGCATCATCGATCTGGTCGTGATCATCATTTTTGGTGTGATCATGTCCGTGCTATTCGGCGATTCGAGCAGTGACGGAAACGGCTTCAACTTCTCGCTCAACGGATTGCCATTCGTCATCTACGTTGTCCTCTCGCTGGGCTACTACTTTGGCTTCGAGAACAGAGCGGCCAGACGTTAGGCAAGATGGCGATGCACATCAAGGTCGTCGCCGTGGACGGCGAGCTCACGCCGGGCAAGGTCGCCTCGCACGATCCTGCGCATCATCGATGGCATCTTCTTCTACGTCGTGGCCATCGTTGTCATCTCCGTCTCGAAGAACCAGCAGCGTATCGGTGACATGGCGGCCGGCACCGTTGTCGTCCGCGCCTGAGAGCTCGGCTCCTCGTTCCGGTATCATCGAGGCATCTCGATTGCGGTCCTGCACATCGCTTGGGCACTGCAGATGGTGCGCCGAATCGTCCTGCGCGACCTCACGAAGCCGTGTTGTCCCCGGCTCTTTCGTGCGACACTTCCTCGTCCAGATGCGACCTCCGTACTTATTCCGTCGCTGATCCGCCCAAGCTAGCTCACGGTTCGCTGGAGCCAATATTCTGACTCTCCTCGTCGGCACGACCGTCATTGCGCCGACTATCCCAACGTGCGCTCTGGCCCTTCACCAGAGACGTCCGGACCACCTAGCCAGGGTGTGCAGTGAGTAGACGGACTGTTCATCGGCGCACTGCTAGATGCCGTACGCTCAGTTCCGGTAGTCAGTCACCCTCGCTGCCCGCCCGTAGAACGCGTACTGGCCCCGCGGTGTTGAGCAGGCTAGATGCTGATACAGGCGATGAATGCATGCGTGTGCAACCCGAGGACTTGTCCCCAGCCAGGTCGGCGTGCAGACCTTTACTTAGGATCAGGACTCGCGACTAGCCGATGTGTAGCGAGCGCGGTTCTTACATCTATGGTCCAAAGCGCTCGGCCCCGAAGGCGACATAGCACCGTTCGATGTGTTCGGAGGCCATCTCGACGTAGTTGGGCTAGAATAACAATCAAACAATCAAAGTTCACCATAACGAGGCCGTCCCCTAAGATGGCCCTATGCCACTCGTAGTCCAGAAGTACGGCGGCAGCTCTGTTGCCACCGCCGAACGCATCAAGGCCGTCGCCGGCCGCATCGCCCGCCGCAAGGCCTCCGGCGATGACGTTGTCGCCGTCGTGTCCGCCATGGGCGACACCACCGACGACCTCATCGGCCTCGCCCACCAGATCACCGAGAAGCCCAGCGAGCGCGAGATGGACATCCTCCTCTCGACCGGTGAGGCCGTCTCGATGTCGCTCATGGCCATGGCGCTGCACACGCTCGGCGTCGACGCCGTCAGCCTCACCGGCGCCCAGGCCGGCCTGCGCACCGACGCCGTGCACCAGCGCGCCCGCATCCTCTCGATCGAGCCCGACCGCATTCGCAGCGAGGTCGCCCGCGGACGCGTCGTCATCGTCTCCGGCTTCCAGGGCATCACGGAGGAGCTCGAGGTCACGACGCTCGGCCGCGGCACCTCCGACCTCACGGCCGTCGCCCTCGCCGCCGTCCTCGAAGCGCGCTGCGAGCGCTACACGGACGTCGAGGGCGTCTTCACCGCCGACCCGCGCATCGTGCCGGACGCCCGCCTGCTGCCGGAGATTTCCTACGAAGAGATGCTGGAGCTGGCCAGCCGGGGCGCCAAGGTCATGCAGCCTCGCGCCGTCGAGATCGGCTCCTTCTTCAACGTGCCGATCTACGTCGCGTCCAGCTTCAAGGAGACGCCAGGCACCCTGATCCACGGAGGCATCAACATGGAGTCCTTTAACCGCGTCCGCGGCATCCCTCACGACCTCGACGTCGCGAAGATCACGATGCGTGGTGTCCCGGACCGTCCCGGCATCGCCGCTTCCGTGTTCGAGCCCCTGGCCGAGCACCACATCTCCGTCGACGTCATCGTCCAGAACGCCTCCTCGGACGGCAACACGGACCTCACGTTCACGGTGTCGAAGGGCGACCTCGGTCGCACGATGAGCATCGTCGAGGCGCTGGCGCCGCGAGATCAACGCCGGCGAGATCGTTACGGACGACCAGGTGGGCAAGGTCAGCATCGTCGGTACGGGCATCCAGTCCGCGCCCGGCTATGCGTCGCGCATGTTCCGCAGCCTCTTCGACGCCGGCATCAACATCCAGATGATCTCGACCAGCGAGATCCGCATCACCTGCATCGTCGACGCCGCGCGGGTCAACGACGCCGTCCGCGCCCTGCACAAGACCTTCGAGCTGGAGCACCCGGAGCCGTCCGAGCTGGCCTAGGCCGCATTCTCAATCTGCTGGAAGCAGAACCAGCGTTGTACGACACATCGAGCACCCCCGAGCAGGTCCTGGCCATGCTGGAGGCTGCTCCCGCGCGCATTCGTGACGTTGCCGGGCGTCTCACGCCGGCTCAGCTGGTGATGCCTCCGGAGCCCGGCGAATGGTCGGCGCGAGATCTGCTCGGTCACCTGCGAGCCTGCTCCGACATGTGGGGTCAGTACATCGGCTTGATCCTTAACGAGGACAAGCCGACGTTCAGGGCAGTCAGTCCGAGGACGTGGATCAGAAAGACGGACTATTGCGAGCTGGAGTTTCGTCCCTCTCTGGAGGCCTATGCGGCTCAACGTGAGGCATTGCTGGCAGTGCTGAAGCCGTTACCGCCCGAGGCGTGGTCGCGCTCAGCCCTTGTGACGGGTGCCGGCAAGGCGCGCGAACACACCGTGCACGAATATGCGCTCTGGCTGGCCAACCACGAGAAGACCCACCTCAAGCAGTTTGAGCGCATCGCCGAGGCGTTTCGTGCCTAAGAGCGAGCGGTCTAGATGCCGACGATGCTCACGATCGGGTCGAACAGGTTCACGACCCAGCCGAACACGTTAGCGCCCACGTAGGCGAGCAGCAGCCCGCGCACGATCTTCCCCGGCGTCACCGAGCCCATGAACTTCCAGAAGGAGTAGCGGGTGGCGCCCGCCGTCCAGCCCGCGACCTCGAACAGGGGGTTGGGCACGACCGAGAGCATGAACAGTGTCGGCATGCCGTAGTGCGACATCAGCCAGTTCACCCACTTCGTCACCTTGTCGATCAGCGGTTGCAGGCGGGACGGTGCGGAGAACTCCTCCTCGCGGGCGATCAGCGAGGCGGCCATGCCTGCGACGTAGGCCGTGACCTCGCCGAGCGCCATGCCGAGGCCGCCGAGACACGCCGACCCAGAAGGGGCTCAGGGTTTCGGCGCTGCTCGGGATCAGGGCCTGGGCTGCGGCTGTGAGCCCCGGTACCGGTACGAACAGGGTCGCGGTGCTCGCAAGGTTGGCGAGGAACACGCCGGCGTAACCGAGCTCGCCGAACCAGTTCTGCGTGGCGTCCTGGCTGGACGTGAGCGAGAAGTAGAGCAGGGCCATCGATGGCGCCAGCACGACGAGGAACACGATGGCGCCCACGATGAGCTTGCCCTTGGTCGAGGTCGGGGCGTGGGACATGAGGCCGAGGTAGGTGCGCACGGCCCATCGCGCGATGGGCGAGTCTTCCAACTCCTCGCCGATCTCGTGCACGGCCTCGGCGATTTCGCCGGGCAGCTCTTCGATCTCTTCGAGAATTTCTTCGGCTAGGGAGTGGTCACGTTGGCTGCTGCCGGGCACAGATGCCGGTTCCTGAAGCTCTTCTGTACCGGGCTCAGGACCCTGGTTCGTCTTCCGCCTCGAAGTCGCCAATATCGAGATCGTCCGGACGAATCGCTTCGACCTGGGTGATCCCTTCGACCTTCTCCATCAGGATGCGCTCGATGCCGAGGCGAAGAGTCAGCATGCTCATCGGGCAGCCGTGGCAGCTGCCTACCATCTGCAGCTTAACGACGCCCTCATCGCTGACGTCGACGATGTTGACGTCGCCGGAGTGGGAGTGGATGTAGGGCCGGATCTCGTCGAGTGCTTTGTCGACGCGATCGTAAAGGTCATTCACGGCGCGATCGTAGCACAGCAGCGCCGGCTGGCCGAAGCCCGACTATTTTTCCAGCGGGTCTGGCTGAGAGAACCGGTCGCGCAGGTAGTTGAGGATGTTCCAGCGGTCGTCCTCGCTGATCTGGCCCTCGAAGGCGGGCATCACACCGGCGAGACCCTTGCTCATCACGCCAAAGAAGAACTGGTCCGCGTGATACGGGATGTGCTGGTAGAGGTTCGCGGGCTGGAGCGGCAGCGAGGAGGCCGCCGGCCCATCGCCGCGGCCGCTCTCGCCGTGACAGATCGTGCAGTTCTGCTCGAACAGCATCTCGCCGCGCGCGATCGACTCGGCGCTCGATGGTATCGGGTTGCCCTCGGAAGCCTGGTCCTGCGACAGCCTCGGGTGCAGGTGGTTGCCCAGGAGCAGGCCCAGGGCGATGCCCACAACGACGAGGAAGCCCAGGGTCCAGACCGGACGCACGTTGAGGGGCGCCAGGCGGTCGGCTGCCTCGGCCGCAACTAGACCCAGGTAACCCTCCGGCAGGCCGGGGCGCTGCATGCTGCCGAACACGACCACGAGGCTCATGACGCCGCTCACGGCCAGCAGGGCGATCGAAACGGCGCTGAAGTCGATCGGGGAGTCGAACGACCCGCCGGTGCGCGGCGCCGACGCCACCGGGGCCGCGTCCTCGACGTTATCGAGGAACACAGGTCGCAGGTCGTTGCCGCTGCTGCGCCGGATGTTGAGGACGATGTTCCACTTGCCCGGGTCGGAGAGGAACGGTCCCTGGCCCAGGTAGAACGTCGGCGGGTTGCTGGCGTCGAGCTGCAGGCGCGCCTCGCTGGAGAAGCCGTCCGGGTTCGTGAACTCGAGCCGGGTGCCCTCGACCTTGTCGACGCCGCCGGCGAGATAGACCTCGAAGGTGTTGAAGCCGGGCTGGTTCGGCGTCGATCACCAGCGTGGCCTGGATGTCGTCCATTTCGGCGGTCTCCGTGTACTTGCCGCTGCCCTGGTCGGGCGCTGTGAGACGGCCCCGCGTGGGCGTGAGCTGCACCAGCACGGCGACGACGGCCAGCACGGCGACCGCGACGATCGACCTCGTGCCTGATGCGACGGTTGAGCTGGCCTTCGAGCTCCTGGGCGATGTGGTAGTGGTCTCGTACGTTCGACTTGGGGTTGGCTGCCTCGGTGAAGTCCGGTCGCAGCAGGTAAGCGTTGTAGCCGGCGACACCCAGCAGCGGCAGCAGCAAGAGCAGCTTCAGGCCCAGCGCCCGGCCGTAGCCCGTGTTCAGCAGGTCGCCGATGCGCCCGACTTCGATAACGGCGTTGATGGTGCCGGTGAACATGCAGCAGCGCCACGCTGATCGCCGCGAGGATCGAGAAGCGCTGCAGGCCGCGAGCCAGCACCTCGTAGCGCTCGTAGCTTTGCAGGTGTTTGCGGGCCCAGACGAAGAGCACGACCAGCATGAACACCATGCCGATCCAGACGGACGAGGCCGAGAGGTGAACGAAGTCAGAGGCGATGGCCCAGAAGGAGCCGCCGCCGGCGCCGGCTGTGGCTGACGCTGGAAGTCAGGACCAGGTAACCGGCGGTGACCAGCAGCCCGACAAACGCGATCAGGCGCTGGTTGGCCAGCCGGGCCGCGAGGCCGCCAAGCAGCAGGGCCATCGGTATCAAGAGCAGGTTGCGATAGAGCCAGCGTTGCCCCCATTGCGTGCCGACGACGCTGGACGACGCTGGCGCTGATGTCGAGGGACTGCAGCAGGAGCTCGAGCACCCCGGCGATGGCCATGACGACCAGCGCGATCGCCGCGACGCGCAGGACGAGAGCGCTGGAACCGGCGCCGCGAATCTTCGTTCTCCTGAGCCCCCAGGGGCGTCACGTAGGCCAGGAAGGCCAGCGCGCCCGTGAGCACGCTGCCCGCGACGAGCAGCAACCACTTGTCGGCGACGCGGAAGGGGTCCGCTTCGGCGCCGGCCGTGCTGCTGTTAGCGCTGGGCGGCTGACCGGCGGGCAGGCTGCCGTCCTCGTTGAGGATGGTGAGCGGGATAGGAGCCAGTGATGCGGTGGCCATCCACCATCGAGACGGTGGCCCACTCGACCGAGAGGAACCCGGGATCGATCGGCGTGAGGAAGACCTTCATCGCCGCGTCGTCGTCGGTCAGGAACTCGAAGTGGTCGTCCACGTGTTCGCCGTCCTGGTCGACGACGGAGACGCGGCTGTACTCCTGCTCCAGCGGTTCGCTGAAGTAGAGCGTGATCTCGGTCGGCGGGTCCCGTAGCTGAGCGTTTTCAGGCGGATCCGCCCGCACCAGCAGTGCGTGCGCTTCGACGATGCCTCCGCTTGAGGCGCTGAGGGCGATGGCCGCTCCCAGCAAAATTGCCAGGAGCAGCCATCGAGTTCTCAGCGCTTTAAGCACGAGACCCCGCGAGCTTCATGCCGACGCCGCCGACGACGAGGCCGCCGACGACACCGAGCGCGAGCGCCCAGACCGGGACGCCGCTATCGGAGCTACCGCCGCTGCCACTGCCTTCGACCCGGAAGGTCTTCGATTCGATGACCGGCGGGTTGTAGGGCGTGTGGTTGTCGTAGTTCAGCACGACGGAGACCGTGTGATAGCCCGGTTCCAGGTTGGTAAACGTGTAGCTGTTGTCCACCACCATGACCGGGTTCTCCACCAGGCCGCCGGGGTTGTTGGTCTCAGCCGTGGAGCCGGACGAATGCTCCATGTCCATGGCGCCAGTCGAACCGGTTGCGCCGGTCGATCCGCTCATGTCCATCGTCATCGTGGGAGTGCGCGCTGCCGGTCAGAGCGTCAACCGGCACCTTGTCCAGGTAGATGTGGTAGTGCCCGAAGTGCGGGTCGACGGTGCTGCCGTCGGGCGCGCGGGCGTGAAGTTGGTCGGCGTGATCGTCCAGCGTGGCGCTGTCGCCGCTGACCACGTCCGGGATGCTGATCTCGATCGACGCAGCGTCGGCAGGGTCACCCTCCGCCTCCTCGACGTTCGCGGGGCAGTCGCCGCCGCCGTCCAGGGCCTGGCCGTTGGCGATGGCGTCATCTGCCGCCTGCTGGCCCACAAAGAAGTGTGGCAGCCGGAGAAGACCTCTCCGTCCTCGTCGTCGAAGGTGCTCCAGTACACCACGTAGCGGCCGTCACCGAGGCCGGACTGCAACGTTGCGGTCATCTGGCGGCGGTCGGTCGAGAGGTCGGCGTCGCCCGTCGTAACGTCGTTGCCGTCGCCGTCCATGACCTTGAGGAATGACTCGTCCGCCGCCCGGATGTCGGACGTGAACCAGCCGGTGACCTCGGCGGGTGCGGACGTCAGCACCGTCGCCGGGTGTGGGGTCGAAGCGCACGGGTCGCGAGTGCGCGTCAACCATCGTGATCGAGCCGAGCGCCAGCCAATGCGGCGAGCACGGGGATCAGGATCAGATTTTCGCAATGATAAACCTCCTGAATCAGAAGCCGTTCTGAATCGGGGCCGGAGGCGCCAGGGATCGCAATCTGGGCGCCGGCAGGCCCTCAGAGCGGCCGCTCTCGGAGGTTCCGGTACGGTCGCGATGAACGCATCTTCAGGAGGTATCACGCCCGAATCCGTTTCGAGCACGAGCGAGGGTGTCGAGGCGAGGCAGTTGGACAATCTGGTAGGCCGAAACCTGGGCGAAGCCATCGCCTGCTTCCGCACACGGAAGAAGGAGCCCCGTGGCAGTGGTCAGCGTGTGAGGAGTCGTGCGGGCTCGTGCCGACCACCCCGGCGACGTCGGTGATGTCCGTGTGCCAGTGGTCGAAGGCTGCGACCTGGAAGACGTATGCGATCAGGACGAGCTGCCCGATCATGAGCAGCAGGGTCTCGGAGCGACGGTCGATTGAGGCCAAATAGATGCATGTGCTGCCTGCGGAAGACCCATAAACGATAACATAAGCTTTGCTTCGCCCAAGGGCCGGACGGACTATAATGAGGCTGGTTCGCACTCAAATGTTTACGCACCTACACCTTCACACCGAGTACTCGCTTCTCGATGGCCTGACCCGGATTCCGGCGCTCATGGACCGCATCGAGGAGCTCGGCCAGCCAGCCGTCGCCATGACCGACCACGGCGCGCTCTACGGCGCCATCGACTTCTACCGCGAGGCGAAGAAGCACGGCATCAAGCCGATCATCGGCGTCGAGGGCTATGTCGCGCCCGGCTCGCGCCTCGATCCGCGACGCCCGGCGACAACCAGCCCTACCACCTGACGATGCTGGCTCGAAACACCACCGGCTACCGCAACCTGCATGAAGCTCGTGACCAGCTCGCACCTGGAGGGCTACTACTACCGCCCGCGCATGGACCGCGAGCTCCTCGAGAAGCACGGCGAGGGCATCATCGTGCTCTCCGGCTGCCCCTCCGGCGAGATCCAGCGCGCCCTCTCTCGAGGGCCGCATGGAGGACGCGCAAGGCCACGGCGAACTGGTACCGCGACGTCTTCGACGGCTACTACCTCGAGATTCAGGACCACGAGCTGCCGGAGTTCACCAGGTCAACAAGCTCATGTTCGAGCTGTCGCGCGAGACCGGCATCCCGCTGGTCGCGACCAACGACTCGCACTACCTGAACGAAGACGACCACGAGAGCCACGACATCCTCCTCTGCATCGGCACCAACTCCACGGTGCAGGAAGAGAAGCGCATGAAGATGGTGCACGGCCTCTACGTGCGCTCCGAAGAGGAGATGCGCCGCGGTTTCGCCGATATCCCGGAGGCCGTCGACAACACCTGGAAGATCGCCGAGAAGTGCGAGCTGGAGCTGGAGTTCGGCCGCCTGCACATGCCGGAGCCTGACCTGCCGCCGGGCGTGACGGCGCAGGAGTACCTGGAGCAGCCTCTGCTGGGACGGTCTGCGCCGCCGCAAGCCCGACGCGGGACCCGAAGGCGACGATCGCCTGCGCTACGAGCTCGACGTGATCCAGCACACGGGCTTCACCAACTACATCCACATCGTGCGCGAGATCGGCACCTTCGCGCGCCAGCAGCGCATCCGCTTCGGCGTGCGCGGCAGCGCCGCGGCCAGCCTGGTGCTCTACTGCCTCGGCGTCACCGACATCGACCCGCTGAAGGCCAACCTGGTCTTCGAGCGCTTCCTCAACCTGGAGCGCCCCGAGGCGCCCGACGTCGACTTCGACTTCCCGGACGACCGCCGCGAGGACGTCCTGCGCTTTGCCGCCGAGCGCTACGGCTCCGACCGGGTGGCGCAGATCATCACCTTCGGTACGCTGGGCGCCAAGGCCGCCGTGCGCGACACCGGCCGCGCCCTGGGCATGAGCTACGCCGACACCGACCGCGTCGCCCGCCTGATCCCCAACGCCCTGCACATGACGATCGACCGAGCGCTGAACGAGACCGCCGAGATGCGCATGGCTTACGAGGCCGACTCGCAGGTGCGCAACCTCATCGACCAGGCGCAGCAAGCTCGAAGGCGTGGCCCGCAACGCCAGCACCCACGCCGCCGGCGTCGTGATCAGTCGCGACCCCCTGGTTGAGCACCTGCCGCTCGCCCGCCCGGCCCGCGGCGACGCCCAGGCGATGCCGACGACGCAGTACCCCATGGAGCCCGTCGCGGCCATCGGCCTGGTCAAGATGGACTTCCTCGGCCTCTCGAACCTGATCATCCTCGAGCACGCCGTCGAGCTGATTCGCGCCCGTCATGGCGTCGAGGTCGACCTGGAGCACCTGCGAAGACGGCGACGAGAAGACGTTCAAGATGCTGGCGTCCGGCGAGACGTTCGGCGTGTTCCAGCTCGAGTCCGCGGGCATGCGCCGCGCCGTGCTGGAGCTGAAGCCGGAGAGCGTCGATGACCTCGCGGCCCTCGTCGCGCTGTACCGCCCCGGCCCGATGCAGCACATCGGCACCTTCGCCCGCACCAAGCACGGCCTGGAGGAGGTGCACTACCCGCACCCGGACCTCGCCGACATCCTGGACTCGACCTACGGCGTCATCGTCTACCAGGACCAGGTGCTGAAGATCGCCCAGAAGTTCGGCGGCTACACGCTCGGCCAGGCCGACATCATGCGCAAGGCGATGGGCAAGAAGATCGCCTACCTCATGCAGGAGCAGCGCGAGAGGTTCATGAACGGCGCCCTGGAGAAGGGCTACAGCAAGGAAGACGCTCAGAACGTCTTCGAGCTCATCGAGCCGTTCGCCGGCTACGCCTTCAACAAGGCGCACTCCTACTCCTACGGCACCATCGCCTACCAGACCGCCTGGCTGAAGGCGAACTACCCGGAGGAGTACCTCTGCGCCGTCCTCATGGGCGCCGACAGCCACCCGGCCGGCACGCACGAGCGCATCGCCCAGGCCTACAACGAATGCGTGCGCCTGGGCATCCCGGTCCTGGCGCCGGACGTGAACAAGAGCTTCCCGAACTTCTCCCTGGAGGAGATGCCCGACGGCAAGACGGCGATTCGCTTCGGCATGGCCATGATCAAGAACGTCGGTCAGGGCGCCGCCGAGTCGGTGGTCGAGTCGCGCGAGGCCGTCAACGGTGCCTTCGATTCGCTCGATGAGTTCTGTCGCAGCTTCAACGCCCGCAACGTCAACAAGCGCGGCCTCGAGAGCCTGATCAAGGCGGGCTGCCTCGATAGCTTCACCGGCAGCAGCGATGCCCGTGGCTCTCTGCTCGTGAACCTCGACCGCATCATGAACATGGCCCAGAGCGCCATCAAGCTCAAGGAGATCGGGCCAGTCGACCATGTTCGACCTGTTTGGTGAGGAGGTCGCGACGCCGCTCGCGGGCATCGACCTCGAAAGCGCTCCCGTGCCGCGGGCCGAGATGCTGGCCTGGGAGAAGGAGATGCTGGGCATCTGGCTCTCGGAGCACCCGTTCACCTACGCGGCGCCGCATCTGGTCCAGTACGTGAACGTCCTGTGCAACGAGGTCACGCCGGAGCTCCTGGGCGACCTGCCAGCGCAGGGCCGCGACTTCGTCATGGCCGGCCTCGTCGGCTCGACGCGGCGCCTGACGACGCGCGATGGACGCACCTTCATCGCCGCGGAGATTCAGGACCTCTCCGGCGCCTACGAGGTCACGGTCTGGCCGGACGTCTACGAACGCACGCAGGACTACTGGCTGCCCGGCAGCATCCTGCTCATGCAGGTGCGCATCCGGGAGCGCGGCGAGCGCCTCAACGTCGGCGTCCAGGACGTCGTGCGCTTCGAGGAGGGCTTCCTGCCGCCGGTCTGGGCCATGGACGCCGCGCCGGCTATCGCGCGCAGAAACGGCAACGGCTCGAACGGTGCCGTCGACGCCGCATCGCCCGTCGCACCACCAGCGGCGATGCCTGCGCCGCCCGTCGACGCCTACGTGCCGTCAGCCTCAGATGACTTCGATCCTTCCGAACCGCCGGAGCCGGCGGCGGAAGTGGCCTCGACGACGGTCGCAGAGCCGGCGCCTCGCTACAGCCCGATCGCGCCTCAGCCCGAGTCGCGGGAGTGCCTGCGCCTCGTCCTGCACGAAGGCGAGGACGAGGGCGAGGACCAGAAGCGCCTCTCGGTCGTCTTCCGGCTCCTGCAGGAGCGTCCCGGCCGCGACGACGTCTTCCTCACGATCAAGACGCGTGAGGGCGAGAACGTCGAGCTAAAGCTGCCGACGGCATCGCTGGACGAGTCCCTGCGCTCACAGCTCGAAAACGCCGTGGGCATGTCGCGCGAGGCGTTGGCCGTCTAGACCTGTACCCACTCCTGCACGTGACCGGCGGGCCGATGGCCCATCTGGCTGACCCGCGTTTCCAGCGTGGCGCCGTCCGGCAATGACGAGATGAACGCCTCGGTCAGGGGCGTAAGCATGGCTTTGGCGCGCATCACCCACCCCGGTTGGCCGGGCACACGCCACGACAGGTAGACGAAGGGCTCCTCAGGCTTGCCCTGTACGCAGGCACCGCGATACCGCAGGCGATCTTTCGCGTCGACGTAGGCAATGACGTCCGTCTCATACGCGGTCGTGCCGTCCGGCTGCAGCGTGCCGGGGAGGACCACGTCACGGCCCTGCTGCATGCCGAACTCGGTGGCAGCGCCCTCCCATTGCGCCGGGACCGGCTCGGTCCAGATTACGCGTAACCGGAGGGGCTTTTCGTCCACGGCCTAGTTGTTGTCGGGTTCCCCGTGGTCGCGGCGCAGGTCGTTCTTGAGCACCTTGCCCATCGGGTTGCGCGGCAGCTCATCGACGAAGGTGACATAGGCGGGCATCTTGAAGCTCGCGAGGCGGGCTTTGCTGTAGGCCTGCAGGTCGCCGCGCAGATCGTCGGGGTCCTTGTCCTCTTCGGTGGCACCCGGTGAGAGGACGACGACGGCCTTGATTGCTTCGCCCCACTCCGGGTCGGCCACGCCGATAACGGCGGCCTCATCGACGAGGTGGCTGCTTTCGAGCACCGACTCGATCTCGCCGGGGGCGATGTTTTCGCCGCCGCGGATGATCAGGTCCTTCACGCGGCCGGTGATGAACAGGTAGTTGTCCTCGTCCAGGAAACCGACGTCGCCGGTGTGCAGCCATCCGTCAACGATGGCGGCGGCAGTGGCTTCGCCGGCCTTGAGGTACTCCTTCATGATGCGGGCGCTGCGTACGCAGATCTCACCCTCGGAGCCGGAGGGTAGCGGTTCGCCGCCCCCGCTCAAGATCGCGACTTCGACGTCGTCCATCGGACGCCCGACGGAGCGCAGGCGGTGCAGCTTCTTCGCGTTCTCCGCCTCGGTGCCGTCCATGCGATGGTCATCGGGGCCGAGGTAGGTCAGCGACGAAGTGCTCTCGGTCTGGCCGTAGGCGTTCATGAGGTCGCAGGTAAACACCTCGATGGCGCGGCAGACGACCTCGAAGGGCATGGGCGCGGCGCCGTAGGTGATCAGCTTCAACGAGCTGATGTCGTGCTTCTCGAAGTACGGGTAGTCCATGATGCGCTTCAGCATCGTCGGGACGACGAAGGAGTGGGTCACGCCTTCGCGCTCGATCGACTCCATCCAGAGCTCCGGGTCGAACTGGGGCAGGATGACGAGCGTGCGGCCGCCCCAGATCGAGCTGAGGATGGCGGTGATGCCGGCGACGTGGGCGATTGTCACCGAGAGCAGCGTCTTCTCTTGCTCCGCGCTGGGGTCTGCCGGGCTCATCGTGTTCATGACGTAGAGCGAGAGGTTGAGGTAGGTGAGCTCCACGCCCTTCGGCATCGCTGTGGTGCCGGAGGTGAAGATCAGAACCGTGGGCTCCATCTCGTCGATGTCGACGAAGATGTCGTCGGCCGGCGATTTGGCGATCAGGCTCTCGTACGTCTTGAGGCCCTGGTCGTTGTCTTCGAGGGCGATGACCTCACGCAGCTTCGGGGCATTCGCTCTTGCCGTGTCGATCATGTCGAGGTAGCGCGTGTCGGCGAAGATCACCTGCGCCTCCGACGCGTCGAGCATGTAGGCGAGTTCTTCCTGCTTGGCGCGGTAGTTGATCGGTACGAAGCAGGCGCCCAGCTTGGCGCAGGCGTAGTAGACCTCGATAGCCTGGGGCGAGTTCGTGGCCATGGTGGCGACGCGCGTGCTGTTGCTCACGCCCATCCCCTGCAGGGCGTTGGCGAGGCGGTTGACGCGGTCGGCCATCTGCTCGTAGGTGATGCGGACCTTGCCGTCGCCCGAGACGAGGGCCTCGCGGTCAGGCACTACGGCGCTGCTAATGGTCAAAAACTCGGCTGGATTCACGCTTGCCCCTCGTGATAATTCTATCGGTATTGACGGGCTTAGGATAAGACGCCCATCGCCAACACGAAAGCGTCAGGTAGTGACGTTTCGTATCGCCAAGCGTCGTTCGAGCCGCAGCGCGTCTCGCAATGGGATGTCGGCGCCCTCCCAGAGCGATCGTTTGATTGCCCGCACGGTGTTCTGCGGAAGGGCGGCGAGGTGTCGCGCGATGGCTTCGGCGGCGGCGTCGAGCTCGGACGCGGGGACGACTCTGTAGACGATGCCGTATTCGAGCGCGCGCTGGGCCGGGATCGGCTCGGCGGTGAGGATCATGTCGAGCGCGCGTGACAGGCCGGCGGTGCGCGGCAGGGTCTGCGAGCCGCCGGCGGTCGGCACGTAGCCCAGATGCGTCTCCGGCAGGCCGAAGCGGGCGTCCTCGGCGG
Source organism: uncultured Chloroflexia bacterium (assembly GCA_963768705.1). Lineage (GTDB taxonomy): Bacteria > Chloroflexota > Dehalococcoidia > DSTF01 > WHTK01 > WHTK01. The sequence continues at coordinate 129,207 of CAVYJE010000021.1, read as the reverse complement.
CGATGCGGATGTCGCAGAGCAGCGATAGCTCGCAGCCGGCGCCGAGGGCGTAGCCGTGGATCGCGGCGATCATCGGCTTTTCGAAGTGCACGAAGCGGTGCCAGAGGTCGCGGTCGAGGCGGCCGCGACGGGCCTCCGTGAACGAGGGCGCCGTGCCGAACTCGCTGAGGTCGGCGCCGGAGGAGAAGGCGCGCTCGCCGGCGCCCCGGAAGACAACGACCTTCACGGAGTCGTCCAGGGCGATGGCTTCGAGGAGCACCCAGAGCTCGTCGCGCATCTGGAGGTTGAGGGCATTGAGCACCTCCGGCCGGTTCAGCGTGAGCCATGCGATGCCGTCGCGGTTGTCGTAGAGCACGGTGGGCTCAGGCATCAGGGCTGCCCCTTGGACTTTGATTGTTTGATTGTTTTCGAGGCGCGAAGTGCAGAGTACAGCGTGCAGAGCGCAGCCGACTCGTGAGGGTTGCGGGGCCGGTTCGGTTCCTGGTTCATGGCTGGCGACAGCATGAAAAGAGGATAGCGCGTTGGCGGGGAAAGTCTGAGTTATGGGGCACCTCAGACCGGCCCTGCCTCGAGGCGAGAGACGACGCCTTTCCTGCTGTCATTCTGAGGCCGCAGCCGCAGAATCCAGCCGGCGAGGTACTGGGTTCGAGATGCTTCTCCGATGGCGCTGCAGTATCCGTACGACGGGTCGTCTTTTGATGAGATTCGGGGTGGTGACGTAGTACGAACGCGCCGGTGCGCTGTGCTGGCAGGCTAGATTCTTCGCAGCGCTCAGAATGACGGGAAGGGGATCGCTCCCGACGTGAAGCTGAGGTCGCTGGAGCTGGGCGGCTTTTCTTCCGGTGGGCGATTGACGCGTTCTGTGCATCCGCGCATTGTGTTAAGAACAAATGATCTCATGCGCATGAGGAGGTTTCGATGCCGTCGGTTACGCCGGAGCGTTATGCACAGGGGATGACGTTCGATGAGTATGTGGCGTTTGTGGCGACGCCGGAGAACCTGGCGCGGGAGTCCGGTGGTGGGCCACGGCTGGACCACAGCGAGGACCTGCGGGCAGCGTTCGAAAACCGGCAGCTGACGGCGGACCAGGAAGCGGCGCTGCGATGGCTGGTGGCCCAGCCGCACGGCCCGGCGAAGATGCTGGCGATCTCGGAAGAGTACTCGTCAGACTGCCGGCGGGATATTCCGACATTCGCGCGAATGGCGGTCGTGACGGGCATGGAGCTGCGCATCTTCACGCGCGACGGCCGGACGTTCTACGACGACAGCCTGCCGCCGCAATCGCAGCCATCCGACAGTAACGGCGACCTCATGGCGCAGTTCATGAACTACAAGAACGGCCGCTACTGGCCTTCGATACCGGTGTGCGCGTTCTTCACGCGGGACTTCGAATACCTGTACCACTACTCGGAGTACCCGGCGATCTACGAGAAGGACCGCCTGGCCCAGGACGACGACGCGCCGTACCACGACGAGCCGATGTTCGGCGAGTTCCTGGTGACGCCGTTCTACCGGATCTGGACCTCGGCGGCGGTGGACGAGATCGTCAGTGCGTTGTATCGCAGGGCCGTCCTGGGCGCGGTCTAGGTGGGTAGCGCTCGCGATCGCAGGGCGTCTTGAGACACTTCGGGGGTGTTTCTGATGAGTTCGATACTAGAATCACCCGGTAAACGCTGAAGACGGACTGCAAGGAGACTGATCGATGCCGCCGAGCCGGATCTGGGATATTCACGTGCACTTTCCCCGCAACATGCGAAAGCCGGAAGAAGCGCCCGAGGCGGCTCTGGAGCACATGGCGATGCGACTGCAGGAGACCGGCGTCGTGAAGGCCGGTTTGCTCTGCCCCGCGGCGCCTCGCACGACTGACGGGACCGTGACGCCGGCTGCCGACCCGAGCAAGGAGCTGAACCACGAGCGCTGCATCGAGATGGCGTCGAAGTACCCGGACCTGTTCGTGCCGCACGCGGTGGTCGACCCGGGCGCGACGAGCTACGAGCGCATGTACGAGCTGCAGGCGATGGGCTATCGGGCGCTGAAGATCATCGGCACCCGCCAGCCGTACGACAGCAAGGAGTTCTTCCCGGTCTATCGCGCGGCGGAAGAGCTGAAGATGCCGATCCTGTTCCACTGCGGCGTCATCGGCGGCGGCACGCTGGACTGGCTCAACCGGCACCCGAGGCGCAATGCGGACTCGGCGAAGCGGATCCGTGAGCAGGATGAGACGGCGCGCAAGGTTGCTGCGGGCGAGGAGCCGCCGCCGGGATACCGGGGCGGGCCGAGGGAGTCCTCGGCGAACTACATGCGCCCGTTCCACCTCGACACGATCGCGAATGCGTTCCCGACCCTGAAGATCATCGGCGCGCACCTGGGCGGCACGGGCAACTACGACGAAGCCGCCTCGGTGGCGCGATGGCGTCGATGGGTGTATCTCGACCTCTCGGGCGGGCGCACGATCGAGCGTCACGCCGTGGAGCGGGACCTCATCGGCAAGGAGATCGCGGTCGAGAAGCTGATCTTCGGCTCGGACTGCGCGGCGGACGAGGTGCACGAGCACGTGGAGCGCTTCGAGGGCATCTTCGACAAGCTGGGGCTGTCGGACGAGGAGAAGGACCTGATCTGGTACCGGAACGCGGCCGAGCTGTTCGGGCTGGAGGAGCCGGTCTGGGCTGAATGACGAAAAGCGTCAGACGAGGTACTGGCGGAACCAGGCCAGGGTGGCGGTCCAGGCGGCGGTGGCGGCGGCCTGGTTGTAGCTGCCGCCGGTGTCGTTGAAGAAGGCGTGGCCGGCGCCTTCGTGCACGATGATCTGGTAGGGCCGGCCGCTGGCCTTGAGCGCGGCTTCGACGTCCTCGCGCTCGCCGGTGATGCGGCTGTCGTTGGCGCCGTAGTTGACGAGGATGGCGGCCTGGGTGTGGTCGAGACCGATCTCGAGGGCGCGGCGGGCGGTGCCGTAGTAGGGGACCGCGGCTTTGAGGTCCGGGCTGGCGGCGGCGATATCGAAGCAATAGCCGCCGCCGAAGCAGAAGCCGGTGGCCCCGATGGAATCCGGCTGCACGTAGTCCTGCTGCTTGAGGTAATCGATGCCGGACTGAAGGTCTTCGAGGAGGTCGTCCGGGTCGATCTGGCCGAGCTGGGCCGCGGCGACGTCGCTGCCGCCCAGGCGCGATGCAAGGTCTATAGCGAAGGCGGCGAAGCCCTCAGCGGCGTAGCGGCGGGCGACGTCCTTGTAGTGCTCAAGGAGGCCCCGGTTCTCGTGAATGATCAGCACTGCGGGAAACGGACCGGCGCCGGCCGGACGCGCGACGTAGCCGAGGATGTCGGAGGCCGGGCCGGGAAACGAGACGTCGGCCGTCTCGATGTTGTCTGGGGTGGTCTGGACGGTCGATTGCGCAGTCGCGGGCGTAGCCGGGGAGGTCGATGTTGTCGCGGCTGGGCAAGGCGGCGTCGTCGTCATCGCCGGATGAGCAGCCGAGGGCGAAGAGGGTGGTGCCGGTCAGGGCGATGCTGCCGGTGGCGAGCAGGCTGCGGCGCAGAAGGTCGCGACGGGAAATCGATCGCGCGAGGTAGGATTCGGCAAACTCGGAGAGCAGGTAATGCTGATGGTGATTAAGCACTTTCATGGTACGACCCTTTAGAGAATAGATACGAGCCGCGTTGGCTTATGGTTCGCTATAGACAGCACGCTTCGTAGGAATTAATCGAACGTATTTCCAGTCTTGACAGTGAGAAATGGGCTTTGCTAGTCTCCGGCCAATCTAAAACCTAGGGGAATCTGTCTCTCCCTCGGTTTTCGTATCACTTGATGCCATAAAACATGTTTCTCGTAGGTGGGAGCGCCGCATTCGCGGTAGGTAGGGAGACGGAGGTGCAAGGCTAGTGCAGAAATACGTAGCACAGCGATTGATCCTGACGATACCAACGATCTTCATGGTGACGATCCTGACGTTCCTGTTCCTCCGGGTGTTCCTGCCCGCGGACGTCATCGACCTGATCATTGGTGAGTACGGTCGTAATGACCCGGGTTTGCGGGCAGCGCTCGAAAAAGAGCTGGGCCTGAACGGAAGCCTGCTTACTCAGTACCTGAACTGGATGGGCATTAGCTGGTTCTGGGGCGGCCCGACCGGCGTGCTGGAGGGCGACCTCGGTGAGTCCCTCCACAGTGGCCGTTCGGTCCTGGGAGAGCTGCAGCGCCGTGTGCCGGTGAGCTTCGAGCTCGGCATGTGGGGCCTGTCCACGGCGATTATCGTGTCGGTGCCCATGGGCGTGTGGGCGGCACTTCGCCAGGACCGATGGCCCGACTACGGCCTTCGCAGCTTCGCCATCCTTCTGAACTCCGTTCCGGGCTTCTGGATCGCGGTCCTCGTGATCACGTTCGGCTCCATCTGGTTCAACTGGGCGCCGCCGATCAACTTCGAATACATCCAGGACGACCCCTGGGCGCACTTCCAGATCATGCTTTTGCCGGCCCTGATCATCGGGCTGACGCCGAGCGGCGGTCTCGTGAGACTGGTGCGCACGCAGATGCTGGAGGTGCTTAGACAGGACTACGTGCGTACTGCGCACGCCAAGGGTCTAAGCCAGAACACGGTGCTCTACAAGCACGCCCTGCGAAACGCCCTCATCCCGGTGGTGACGGTTATCGGTAGCGTGTTCCTGCCCAACATCGTGACCGGTACGGTGATCTTCGAGCAGATCTTCATCATTCCAGGCATGGGCCGTTACCTCGTCGATGCCGTGAACAACCTGGACTATCCGGTGGTCCAGGGCTTGAACCTGGTCTACGCGCTCATCCTCATGCTGTCCCTGATTGCGGTGGACGTCAGCTACGCGTTCCTCGATCCGCGGATCCGGTTCAGGTAGGGGAGGATAGAGGACCGATATGGCAGTCAACGAAATTGGTGACATCTCGCAAATCGAAGGCTGGGAATCTGGCGAGGTCCAGAAGCCCATGCTTACCCGGATGCTGCATGGCATCTTGCAGTTTGCACGCAAGAAGCCCTTGGGCTTTATTTGCGGCCTGATCGTTATCTTCTTCTTCATCGTCGGGGACGCGGTACCGGCGATCGCGAACAAGATCTCGAAGACCGCGGGTCTGGGCGACGAGCCCGTGCCCTACATGGCAGACCAGCTGGAGCAGACCTTCGGCTTCATCTATCCGTACGCGAAGCAGGACCTGCGAGCCCGCCTTCAGGGCGCTTCTTCAGCCCACCTTCTGGGCACAGACGCCATCGGGCGCGACATCCTGAGCCGTCTGCTTTACGGCTCTCGTACAGCCGTCGTCGTCGCGTTCGGCGCCGTGCTGATTCAGCAGTCGATTGGAGGGACTATCGGCATTGCTGCCGGATACTATGGGGGATGGATCGACAAGTCCTTGTATAGGGTTGTCGACGTCTTCCAGGCATTACCCGGCCTCGTGGTGCTGATCACGATCCTCGGTATCTTCGGTTCGGGGTTGTGGCAGCTGGTGTTCGTCATTGGTGCCTTGTTCGGACCAACAAATTCACGCGTAATTAGAGGCCAGACCTTATACGTCATGGCGAGCCCGTTCATCGAGGCCGCGAAGGTCGTCGGTGCCGGTGACATGCGGATCATGACGCGGTACGTGCTGCCGAACGTGTTCCACCTGATCGTGCTCGGCGCGACGTTGTCTCTGGGCTTCGTGGTGCTGCTGGAAGCGACGCTGAGCTTCCTGGGCTACGGCCTGCCGCCCCCATTCCCAAGCTGGGGCCAGATGCTCAGCCTGGAGGGCCGCCAGTACATGCGCACGCAGCCTGGTCTGGCGATCTACCCCGGCATTGCCATCGGTATCCTGGTGTTCTCGTTCAACCTGTTCGGGGACGCCCTGCGCGACGCGCTGGACCCGCGCCTTCGGGGCAGCCGCTAAGCAACGGGACATATCGGACTTACGAAGAGCCGTACTCACGAGTACGGCTCTTCTGTTTGTGTGAGCCTCAAGGGCAAAGGGCAAAGGGCAAAGGGCAAAGGGCAAAGGGCAAAGGGCAAAGGGCAAGGGCAGAGGGCGGGCGGGGTGGTTCGCGATTCCTTAACGCTGATCTGGCTCGGGTGCTAGAATCGGCCTCGCGGTAATCGGTTCGACCGGAGGATTGGTGATATGACGGGTCGAATCACACTTGTCGGCGCCGGCGAGCTCATGTCTGCGATGAGCTCTCTGCATCGCGTGGCTCTACAGCGGTTGGGCGGGCCGGCCAAGCCCGTGTTCCTCGACACGGCTGCGGGCTTCGAGACCAACGTCGACGCCATCGTCGAGAAGGCGGTGGAGTACTACGCCCACCACCTGCAGACCGACCTGAAGGTCGCTCGCTTTCGCCATCGGGAGCGCGCTGCGCCGGCCGACACGGCGGCGGCTGTGTCGGCGATCCGGGATGCCAACCTGATTTTCGCGGGCCCGGGCAGCCCCACCTACGCAATCCGGCAGTGGCGGGAGTCGCCGGTGTGGGATGCGGTGGTGCAGCGCTTCCAGGCCGGCGCCGACATCCTGTTCGCGAGCGCCGCCTCGATCTCCCTGGGCCGCTACTCGCTGCCGGTGTACGAGATCTACAAGGCGGGCGAGGACCCCTTCTGGATGGACGGCCTCAACCTGCTGGGCGAGTTCGGCCTCGATCTGGCCGTGGTGCCGCACTACGACGACAACTCCGGCGGCGAGAACTACGACTCTCGGTTCTGCTACATGGGCGCTCGGCGGTTCGACATCCTGCAGAGCTGCCTGCCCGGCGACGTCGCCATCCTGGGCATCGACGCCTACACAGCCATCTGCTTCGACCCCAACACGCGCGAGGCGACCGTCTCCGGCCAGGGTGGCGTCACCGTCATCGGCGAGGGCGGCAGCCAGCGCTTCGAGTCCGGTTCCACGGTGCCTTTCGAGGCGTTCAAGTCATCGGCACGGGAGGTCGTGCAGACCTTCGACCCGAGCGCGCAGGTTGCCGGCTACGAGTTCGCGGACACGGAAGCAGAGGGCGAGGGCGCGCTGGCGGAGCTGACGACGGCTATCAGTAACAACACGTCCATGACCGGCAACGAGAAGGTCGACCTGCTGGCGAAGCTGCAGTCGCTGGGCGACATCGGGGGCGGGTCCAGCGAGACCGAGGACCAGCTCGTCGATCTCGGTGCTGGAGCTGCGCCAGGGCCTGCGGGAGGCGAAGCGCTTCGACCTGGCAGACAGGGCGCGAGATGCCCTCCTGGAGTCGGGCTTCGAGATTCAGGATCACCCCGACGGCGCCCGCTGGTCGCGCCAGTAATGCCCGCTGATCGCCGTGTCCGCGCCGGCGATATCGAAATCGCGATCCGGGAGTGGAACGGCGCCGGGCAGGACATCGTGCTGGTGCACGGGCTGGCCTCGAATGCCAGGACCTGGGACCTCGTGGCGCAGGGCCTGAGCGCAGCCGGGCACCACGTCGTCTCGATCGACCAGCGAGGCCACGGGCAGAGCGACAAGCCTGACACGGGCTACGGCTTCGAGGACGTGACAGCGGACCTTGCGGCAGTGATCGATGCGATGGGGCTGGAGTTCCCGATCATCGCCGGGCAGTCCTGGGGCGGCAACGTCGTGGTCGATTTCGCGGCGCGCTACCCCGGGATGCTCTCGGGCCTCGTGCTGGTGGACGGCGGCCTCATCGACCTGTCGCAGCGGCCGGGCGCGACCTGGGAGACGATCGCGGTCGACCTCAAGCCACCGAACCTCATCGGCACTCGAGCGCTACGAGATGGTATCGAGGTTCCAGACCTACCACCCGTACTGGAGCGAAGCCCAGATCGAGATGCAGATGGGCAACTACGAGACGCTGGAGGACGGCACGATCCGGCCCTGGCTGACCTGGACCGCCACATGCAGATCCTGTGGGCGCTTTGGAACCACCGGCCGACCGAGATCGTGGAGTCGTTGGAGACGCCGATGCTGATCGCGATCGCGGACTCGGGGCCGCCGGAACGCCGCCTGACGCGCGTCGAGGAGGCGGAGCGGCTGCGAGCCGCCCGCCCGGACTCCGTGCGCTGGCGCCAGTTCGAGGGCGCAGCGCACGACATCCACGTCGACCAGCCGGAAGAGCTGGCGCAGTGGATGCTCTCGGCCGTGCAGGACGGCTTCTTCGGGTAGTCACCCTCACCCTGGTTAGGGAGAGGGAACTTGCGGCGTTGGGTCGGGAGCAACCCGGAGCCCTAAGCCGTAGCCGGGGTGTCCTCACCTCGGCGGTCATTTGCCTGACGCGCTCTCTGCGTAAGGTCGGGCGTTCGAGGGGCTGAAGGCGTTTCGGCCCTGCGGGGCCTGCGACTCTTCACAACCGTAGCCGGGGTGTCCTCACCTCGGCGGTCATTTGCCTGATGCGCTCTCTGCGTAAGGTCGGGCGTTCGAGGGGCTGAAGGCGTTTCGGCGTTGCGGGATGAATCCCGCGGCCTGCGTTGTTATTGCCCCGGCTTCGTGCCGATGTGGATGTTGGCGACGCCGAACATGAGCGGGTCGATTCGGACGTTGGCGAGGCCCGCGGTTTCCATGCACTGCTTGATCGCCTGCACGTCCTCGAAATTGTCGACGGAGCGCGGGAGGTACTCGTAGGCCGCGCGGTCGCCGGAGATCAGGCCGCCGACGAGGGGCGAGAAGGTGTGGAAGTAGAAGTCGAACAGGTGCCGGAAGCCCCAGAGCTTCGGGCGGTTGAGCTCCAGGAACACCACGCGGCCGCCCGGCTGGAGCACGCGCGTCATCTCCCGGAACGAGCCGGTGAGGTCCGGCACGTTGCGCCCGCCGAACGCCATCGAGACCGCCCGGAAGGTGTTGTCCGGATACGGCAGGCTCATGGCGTCGCCTTCGTGGTGGTCGACACGGAACTCGCGGCGGGCGACGGACTTCGCGTGGCCCAGGACGAGCATCTCGTGGGCAATGTCCAGGCCGACAACGTAACCGGCGGTGCCGACGCGCTTCGCCATCTCGAACGCGAGGTCGCCGGTGCCGCTGGCGAGGTCGAGGGCGCGGTCGCCGGGGCGCAGGTTGGCATCACGGGCCGCCACCTTGCGCCAGCCACCGTCCATGCCGAGCGAGAGCAGGCGGTTCATGAGGTCGTACTTGCCGGCGATGCGGTCGAACATCGCCGCGACGATCTTGGGGTCGCCGTGCGGTAGCTCGGGGGCCTTCTGCTGCTGACTCACGCCCGTAGTGTAGGGAGGTGGGGGAGGGAGGAACAAGGAATCGGGAGCGGCAATGAGTAGACGGCTCGAATCAGTCTGTCAGTTGTCAGGCGTGGTTGGCGGCGCGCGGGTGGCGGTTGCTAGCATTGGGTCATGAACGAGGAAGACGAACGCGTCGTGGTGGACTCGATGGCGGAGGCTCGGGCAGCGCTGGTGGAGTCGCTGCGGCGTTCGATTACGGACGAGCGCGTCCTGGCGGCGATCGGCAAGGTGCCGCGAGAGCTGTTCGTGGTGCCGGAGCGTCAGCAAGAGGCGTACGAAAACCGCGCGCTGCCTATCGGACACGGCCAAACGATTTCGCAGCCGCTGATGGTGGCGGTGATGCTGCAGGAGCTGGCGCTGGAGGGCACGGAGAAGGTGCTGGACATCGGCACCGGCTCCGGGTACCAGGCGGCGCTCCTGAGCGAGCTGGCGGCCTCTGTGGTCGGCGTGGAGCTTGTGCCGGAGCTGACGGAGCGCGCGCGCCGCACCCTGCGTGAGCACGGCTACGACAACGTGACGGTGCACCAGGCGATCGATGAGCTGGGTTGGCCCCAGGATGCGCCCTACGACGCCATCGTCGTCGCGGCGGCGTCACCGCGCGTACCGCAGTCGCTGGTGGCGCAGTTGGCGCCCGGCGGGCGCCTCGTGATCCCGGTGGGTCAGCGCACAGGCCAGGAGCTCATCGTGGTCGAGAACCGGCCGGAGGGGCTGACGGTGACTCGCAAGGGCGGCTGCACGTTCGTGCCGCTGGTGGCGCAAGAGGCGTTCTCTGGATGAATGCCGCGACCGCTTTTCGGTCGCCTAGTGTTCCCGCGGGAGGCTAACTGAAAGCCACTACCTGCCGGTATGCGGGCCGACCGAACCGTCGCCGGGCCGGTCGGCCCCGTGACCGGCTCCTCAGACCGGCGCCGGCGTGGCACCGAGCTGTTGCATGAGGCTGAGCATGTCAGCGCTGAGCCAATGCTCGGCGATCTTGCCGTCCTGGAGGCGGTAGATCACGACCAGGGGTAGCGATACTTCACGCCCCGTAGGTGCGATGCCCTGGAAGCTGCCGCGATGCACGCCTTTGAAGGTCCCCCGCAAAACGAGCTTGTCGTTCTCGGCAATGATGTCCTTCGGCTCGAGCATGTAGTCGGGGAAGGCTGCTTCGAACGTGGCGATGTGCTCGAGAAGGGCCTCGTCGCTGATGAACCTGGACATGACGTCCCGGCCCTTGCCTTCATTGACAAGCGTATCCACGTAACGCTGGAAGAACTCTCGTGTAGCTTCTGTCGACATTCTCGTCCTCCTTCTTGATCGTGCTGATGTATGCAGCCTGACGTCCGGCGTAGAAGGGAACATGCGAAAAAATACGTATTCTCAGCATTCGAGTTGCGGCCTAGAATGCCGCGGCAAGAGTCGACCTTTAACGAGGTAAACGATGGTGCAGCGATTGGAATCCGCTGACATTGCGCGGGTGCGGCAGTTCCTGGAAGAGACGTCAGTGCCGTGTGACCTGTCGACGTTTGCCACGGTGCTGCTGCCCGCCACGCAGCGCCTGATCCCCAGCGTGGTTGCCTGTTATGCGCAGTTCGATCCGGCGAAAGGGCGGTTGGTGGCGCAGGAGACTTACCCGTACGAGCCTCCTGGCAAGGGCAGCATCGAGCAAGCGAGCGTGCTCTCGCGGCATCCCGGTGTTCGAGACCTGGAGCCGCATCGGCGATATGTCGGCGCTGCGACGGTCTGACCTGATGTCCCAGCGGCAGTGGCACCGGCACGACGTGTTCCAGGAGGTCTACAAGTCCATGGGCTGTGAAGACTCGATGCCCGTAGGGCTTCCGGCGCCACGGGGCCTGCTGGCATGCCTCTGCAGCGAGCGGGATACTCGAGTTCACGGAGGTGGAGCGCGACATGCTCGACCTGGTGCGACCGCATATCGCCCAGATGTACCGCAGCGCAGAGATGGTGAGCATGCTGGCCGAAGTGAGCCAGTCCAGCCGCGTGCGCACGATGATGCTGGATGCTTCCGGCCGGCCTCTGTTGGCGACGCAGGATGGGTGGGACTTGATCGGGAAGTATTTCCCTGGTCATCCAGTGTTGCCGGCCATCTTCCCTCGGCCTCTGAGCAGCTGGCTGGAGACGGAGTTGACGCGATGGTCGCGACCCGCCGAGCTGCCGGATCCGCCGTCGTTGCACGTGTCGAAGGCTGACGACGGCAGCAGCCTGGCGTTTCGCCTGCTGTTCGGCGAGAAGACGGGCGAACAGGTGCTCCTCGTACTGGAAGAGCATCCTGCGCCGGTGCCTGCCAGCGTCTCGCCTCGTTTCGGGCTGAGCCGCCGGGAGGTCGAAATCCTGACACTGGTGCGCCTCGGTAAGACCAGCGCTGAAATCGCTGAGACGCTGTTTCTGAGCCGCCGTACCGTGGAGAAACACCTGGAGAACGTCTACTGCAAGCTGGGCGTGGACAATCGCACGGCGGCGGTGGCAGTCGCATTCTCTGACCACGGCATCGGCGCGAACTAAGCCAAACCGTACTCCCGGGGGCCATTCGCTGGCCGACCCAGAAGCTCGAAATCAGTGGTTCATGGGAAGCGTCGGACGCTCGGGATGTGTTAGAGTCGTGCGCCTGACCGCATCAATAGACTGACAATATGGACTGCATGGGGCGGGCGACCGTCGCGAAAACGTAACAATCTGCAATGCTGTCTGGTAGACATAGGGAGAGGGCCTGAGTAGAATTCGGCTGGTAAATTCCCCGACGATCCTTGGCAGCCATGGCAGGGGGGCTCGCCTAATGGATACGTTCATAACTGACTTCCTGGAATTCCTCTCTGTCGAAAAAGGCGCTTCTGGTAACACGATTGCGGCGTACCGAAACGACCTCGGCCAAATAGAGGAATTCCTGGCGGCTAAGAAGAACGGTTCCGGCATCAAGTGGCAAAACATCGGCCAGGATGAGGTTCTGGAGTACATCCTGCACCTCAAATCCCAGTCGTATGCTGAAGCAACGGTGGCTCGCAAGGTGGCCGCCGTGAAGTCGTTCTTTGGCTTCCTTCAGGCCGAAGGTCAGATCAAGACGAACCCGACGGAGCAGCTCGCTTCTCCGAAGGTCGGGAAGATGTTGCCCAAGCCGCTTACGGTCCAAGAGGTCGATGAGCTGCTGGAGCAGCCTTCGCGCCGTACCACGCCCGAGTCGAAGCGTGACCGCGCGATGCTGGAGCTGATGTACGCCACGGGCCTGCGCGTGACGGAGCTCGTCTCGCTCGACATGCAGGACGTGCAGCTCGAAGGCGAGAAGCCGTACGTGCGGCTTATCGGCAAGGGCAATCGAGAGCGCCAGATACCGCTGCTGGACCAGCCGGTGCAGGAAGTACGCGAGTACATCCAGACGGCGCGGCTACGCCTGGTGGGGGAGCGCGACGAGACGGCGCTGTTCGTGAACCGTCGAGGCGAGCGTCTGACCCGGCAGGGCTTCTGGCTCATCCTCAAGGGCTACGCGAGCGACGCGGGCATCCGGGGCCGGGTCACGCCTCACACGCTGCGACACAGCTTCGCGACCCACATGCTGCGAGGCGGCATGGACATTCACAAGGTCCAGGAGCTTCTGGGCCACGCGAACATCTCGACCACGCAGGTCTACACGCAGGTCAGCCGCGAACACATCCGCGAGGCCTACGAGAAGGCGCACCCGCGGGCGCACTGAAGCTCCTTTGGGTTCGACAATTTGCAGGAGGCGGGACTTGGCGTTGACACTCCACGCCGGGACGGATAGATTCGCGCCAACGTGTCCGTCATTATGTAGAACCTGTGGCTGAGCTTCGAAGCTTCATTATCGGTGTCACCATCGCGGGGGCAGTGCTGTTAATCGCAGGGCTGGCCTTTGGCTTGTTCAGCGATAACGGCAGCGGCTCGCCCTCGGTACGGCTCCTCGGCACGCCGCCGGCGACGCGCACGCAGGCACCGGCCACGACACGTTCTCCCAGCGAGCTCACCCCCGTGTTGCCGACCGCGACCTCCGCAGTGCCCGGCGGCGAGACGCCCGGGGCGGAAACGCCCGGTGCTGAGACCCCTGGTGCCGAGACGCCGGCGACCGGTGATACGCCCAGCCCGATTCAGACCGCGACGCCCACGCTGGAAATCGCGCCGACGGCCGCGGCGACAGCCACGCCGACACCGCAGGTGAACGACGTGGCCAATTACGTCGATGCCGCGAACCAGTACACGCCCGGCCTCGTGACCCAGATCGATTACGTTGTCGGCAACGTGAATGCACCGAACATCACGAGTGCGGACTGGCGCAACTTCACGATCGAAGCCGCGCAGAACATCCAGGGCCTCGCGGCGAGCCTGGGGAGCCTGGCGGCACCGGCCTGCGTCTCCGCAGAACACGGGTCGCTGGTCGCTGCGGCGAATCAGGCGAGTGCTTCCGCCGGCGAGATCATCGCCGCGATCAACGCCAACAACGCTAACGCGGCGACAACGGCCGGCGGCGGCCTGGCAGCGGCTCGCGATAGCATCAACGGCGCCGTGGGTGCCGTGAGCAACGCGGTCGCCAATTCGTGCTAGCACATCGTTGCGCCTGGGTTGGCTACGGACCGCTTGACGGCGGCGCAAGGCCAACCGCGTCCCGAAGGCGGGTATCAGGCTGATCTCGCCTGCGCTACAATTGAGCCGGTGGTCACCATCGGTGTCCTTGCCCTGCAGGGCGATTTTGTTGAGCATGAGGCCATTCTCCGGGGCCTCGGTGTTGAGGCGCCCGAAGTACGCCTGCCCCGTGACCTGGAAGGCCTCGATGGCCTGATCATCCCCGGCGGCGAGAGCACGACGATAACGCGCCTGCTGGCCATGTACGACCTGCTGGAGCCGATTCGCAACTTCTCGCGGGGGAAGCCTGTCTGGGGCACCTGCGCCGGCATGATCGTCATGGCCAAGAAGGCGACGGACCTCGACCGCGAGGGGCTGGAGCTCATGGACATCTCGGTCGAGCGCAACGCCTTCGGGCGTCAGGTCGACAGCTTCGAGACCGACCTCGACATCAAAGGCATCGTTGGGCCGCCGGTGAGAGCGATCTTCATCCGGGCGCCGCTGATCGAGAGCGTGCAGCCGGGTGTCGAGGTGCTGGCGGCGCTGGAGGACGGCCGTATCGTCGCGGCGAAGCAGGGTCACTTGATGGTGACGGCGTTCCATCCCGAGCTGACGGACGACGATCGTCTGCACAGGTACTTCGTTGAAATGGCAAAGGGGGCGAGCTCGGTCAAGTAGTAATGGTTGCAGATGCGAGAGCCCTTCTGCCGATGGACCTGCTGGCGCTGGTAGCGCACGGTAGCGCTTCGAGCTACGAGAATCAGGCGTGGCCTCGCGAACGCCTGGGGGCGAAGGAAACCCAACCGACGCTGAGCGTGCTACGAGACCAGATCCTCGTCTTCGGGCGGCAGCGATCCGCCTTCGTGAGCGTCAAACGCCAGAGACTGCATGCGCTGGTCGGCACTCGGCCCCGAGGCGGGCGCCAGGCCTGGGAGATCGACTACCTCGTCGACTGCTGCGGCGATGAGGCGATCCTGGTGAGCTGCTGACGCAGGCCGTACAGGATGCGGGCGATGGCGGGGCGCTGAAGCTGTTCCTGCGACTGGCCGCGGACACCAACCTGCTCTCGGCGGCCCATGGGGCCGGCTTCATGCCTTATCAGGAAGAGACGCTGTACGCGATGAACGGCCCGCTGAACGCAGAGCCGGTCGATTGCCGGGTTGCGACGCCCGCGGACAGCTACCCGCTGTTCCGCCTGTACACGGCCTGTACGCCGGAGTCGACGCGTCGCCTCGAGGCGGTGACCTACTCGGAGTGGCAGGACGGCATGGAGCGTCGCTGGCTGCGCGGCAACAGCGTGCAGCTTGTCGTGGAGGGCAACGGGGCGCTCAAGGCAGCGGTACGCGCCTCACGCCTGGCGCAGGGCATCCAGTTCGACCTGACGCTGAGCCCTGAGGCCCTTGATAACGCGACCGGACTGATCGCGGCGGCGCGCCGGGCGATCGATGCTGATGATACGGCCGGGCCGATGCTGGCACTGGTGCCCTCAACGGACGAGGGCCTGGCCCGCCGACTGGAGGATGCAGGCTTTGGCGTGGCCGGTGAGTTCGTCTCGCTGGTACACCGAACGACGAGACCGCTATCGCTGCCGAAAGCAGTGCCGGCGGTGGCAAAGAACGCAGTGGGAGTCTGAGCTGAACTTGAGCCGAACGATCACAGATGACCTTGATCTGCTCCTCGATGCCCTTGCCCCGCACATCGGCGAGCCGATGCGAAACCGTGCCGACGCGCACGAGCTGCTGGAAGTGGTGATGGACCTGGGACGCCTGCCGGAGGCGCGCTTCCCCGGGCGCGAGATCGTCCTCAGCGAGCGCGAGGTCACCGAGAGCGACATCGAGTACGTCGTGTCGCGCGTTGGCGAGTTCGGTGAGGACAACCGCGCCGGCATCGAGCGCACGCTGCACCGCATCTCCTGCATCCGCAACCGCCGCGGGCGCATCGTCGGCCTGACCTGCCGCGTCGGCCGCGCCATCTACGGCACGATCGCGACGATCGAGGACATCATCCGCAGCGAGCAGAGCGTGCTGGTGCTCGGCCGCCCGGGCGTCGGCAAGACGACGATGCTGCGCGAGATCGCGCGCGTGCTGGCGGACGAGCTGAACAAGCGCGTGGTCATCGTCGACACCTCGAACGAGATCGCGGGCGACGGCGACATCCCGCACCCGGCGATCGGCAAGGCGCGGCGCATGCAGGTGTCGACGCCGGCGATGCAGCACGCGGTGATGATCGAGGCGGTGGAGAACCACATGCCGGAGGTCATCGTCATCGACGAGATCGGCACGGAGCTGGAGGCGCAGGCCGCGCGCACGATCGCCGAGCGCGGCGTGCAGCTCGTGGGCACGGCCCACGGCAACACGCTGGAGAACCTGATGGCGAACCCGACGCTGGCCGACCTCGTCGGCGGCATCCAGTCGGTCACCTTGGGTGACGAAGAGGCGCGGCGCCGCGGCACCCAGAAGTCGATCCTCGAGCGCAAGGCGCCGCCGACGTTCCCGGTCGTGGTCGAGCTCCAGAGCTGGAACCGCGTGGCGCTGCACAGCGACGTGGCCGAGACGGTGGACTCGATCCTGCGCGGCTACCGCCTGACGCCGCAGGTCCGGGAGCTGACGCCGGACGGCAACGTCCGCGAGCTTTCGCCCGCCGAGGCGGGCATGGAGGAGCAGCCGCCTGCACCGTCCCCGACGCCGATCGACGGCTATGGCGGCACCGTACGCCCTCGGGTGGCCGAACTTCAGCGGTGCGCCGCAGGCGATCCAGGCCTCGACCCTGATGGCGGAGCCGAGCAAGGCGAAGCACATCTACCCCTTCGGCATCTCGCGCCGCCGCCTGCAGCAGGCGATCAAGGACACCGGCTCCGGCTCCAGCCTGGTGGAGCGCCTGGAGGACGCCGACGTGGTGATCACGGAGCGCAGCTACTACCGTCGCAAGCCCCTGGCGCTGCGGGAGGCCGAAAGCCGCGGCGTGCCGATCTACGTGCTGAAGAACAACACGCTGCTGCAGATGCAGCAGGCGCTGCTCTCGCTGCAGGGGCCAACGAAGGCGCAGCAGCAGGACCCGGTGCTCGACGCGATGACGGAGGCGGAGGAGGCGATCCACGCCGTGATCTCGCAGGCGAGGCCGGTGGAGCTGACGCCGCAGCGCGCCTACATCCGCCGCCTGCAGCACGAGCTGGCGCAGCGCTTCAACCTCAACTCCACGTCTCGGGGCAAGGAGCCGCAGCGCCGCGTGCGCATCCTGCCGGAGCAGTCAACCGGTGCGTACTTCGGGGACGAGGACGACGAGGAGTAGTTACCCCTCCCCCTGACCCCCTCCCCGCTGGCGGAGAGGGGGAATTTGCGCGATTCGAAGAGCCTGCAGGTAGCTTCGCCGATCCGTGTAGTGCCCCAGCATGCTGGGGCACTACGGCTTGGGCGAGGCGGATACTCTGGCTGACCACTGACCACTGACCACTGACCACTGACCACTGACCACTGACATGCTTGGAGCTTGTCGCTGCGTCGGCGTGTAGCCTTAGGCGATGGCTACGCGAGGGGTATTCGTGACCCTGGAGGGCGGCGAGGGCGCCGGCAAGAGCACGCAGGCTGCGGCGCTCAAGGGGCGTCTGGAGTCGCTGGGGCGGCGTGTGGTGCAGGTGCGGGAGCCGGGCGGGACGAAGTTCGGTGAGGAGCTGCGGGAGCTGCTGCTATCGAGCTCGAAGCTGGCGACGCGGACCGAGATGCTCCTGTTCATGTCGGCGCGGTCGGAGCTGGTCGACAAGGTGATCCGGCCGGCGCTGGAGTCGGGCATCGACGTGATCTGCGACCGCTTCATCGATTCAACCATGGCGTATCAGGGCTACGGCCGCGGCCTCGACCTCGGGCTGATCGAGACGGTGAACACCGCCGTGATCGACGGATGCGTGCCGGACCTGACGGTGCTGCTGGACGTCGACCCGGACGTGGGGCTGACCCGCGTGACTGAGGAGTCGACCGGGCGACGCGATCGAGGGCCACTGGCAGGCAGGGTCTGTCGCTGCAGGGCGCCGGCGAGGAAGAGAAGCCGTCGGCGAGCGGCCGTCGTGTCGGCGGGCGCGACCGGCGGTTCCACCAGCGCGTGCGCAAGGGCTACCTCACGATGGCGAAGGCGGATCCGGGGCGCTGGCTGGTGCTGGACGCTCGCGGGGCGCCTGAGGAGATTTCGAGCGCGATCTGGGGCCGGGTGGAGGCCGTGATGGCGTCGAGAACCTCCGAGGCAGACTAGCCGATCACCTCCCCTTCGAGCACAGGCAAGAGTGAAGGCGGCTCTTACATCGGGAGACGTCTTGAGACTCCCAGCCGTCACCACCACAAATCTACGAAACGCAGATTCAAAAAATCCCGAGAAAGAACGAAAAAGATGTACTGGCGGGAATTAGTCCTCGGATCTCATTCCTCGAGTTCACTCTTGATTTGTCGGCGTCGGAAGCTTGACGGCTACGCGATTGGCGGGCGTATAGTGCGCCCGAAAACGCGACCGCAGCTTGTGTGAGGTGGGGTATGACGACTACGAGCGGCCTTCGATATGACCCGAACGCGACCTATGAGATCACGTCGACGGACGTTGAGTATCGGCGGGAGGGAGCGCAGGCGTGGCTGGCGCGGGTGCATCGGCCTGTGGGCGAGGGCCCGTTCCCGACGCTGCTGGACGTGCACGGCGGCGCCTGGGCCAACGGCGATCGCCTGATGAACGAGTCGACGGATATCGCGCTGGCGAAGAGCGGTCTTGTCGTGGTCGCAATCGACTTCCGCACGTCGTTGACGGCGCCGCATCCGGCAGCACAGGAGGACATCAACTACGCGACGCGATGGCTCAAGGTGCACGCGCCGGAGTTCGGCGGTACGGCAGAGTCGCTGGGCGGCGCCGGCTGGTCTAGTGGCGGACACCAGGTGATGCTGGCGGCGATGAAGCCTCGGGAGTTTGCGACGATCCCGCTGCCGGAGGCGCCGGCCGTCGACGCGAGCTTTGCCTACGTGATCATGGGCTGGCCGGTGATCGACCCGCTGTCCCGGTTCAACCTGGCGAAGGGTCGCAAGAACGCCGCGCTGATGGCGAACCACCTCGCCTACTTCGGCACGGAGCTGGGCATGGCCGCCGCGAGCCCGCCCCACATCCTCGCGATGGGCCAGCCGGTGGAGACGCCGCCGGCGCTGCTCGTGCAGGGCGCCGAGGACCAGTCCCTGACGCGCATGATGGCCGAGAAGTTCGTCGAGGCGTACAGCCTGGCGGGCGGCGCGATCGAGCTGGGCAAGTACCCGGGTGAGCCGCACGGGTTCCTGCGCGAGGGCGGGCCGATGGTAGGTCGCGCGATGGCGCACATCAGGTCGTTCATCGCACGCCAGCTGTAGCGAGTGGGGCCGCTCGTCGCGTCTTGTCGAGGGATGTAGCTGCAGGCCTTCGGACCTGCGATCAGGGTTGCGGCGTGTTGAGAGGACCGATGAAGGCGCATGACGCCGAGGCGGGGACGCCTCGGCTACGTAGTGGCGGCCAGGCATCTTGGCCGTTAGGAGTTCTTGGCCGGCTCGAAGCGCCCCTCACCCACCTCATCAGGTGCTTCGAGGACGCTGAGTGCGTTTCACCTCTCCCTCGAGGGAGAGGTGAGGCTCAATGGCATCACGAAATGCTTCAAGCGTGGGCGAGGGGCGTTCCGTCTGCCTGAGGCGGGTGCTTGGTCCGTCATACATCGGGCATTGAGGTGGGGTCGGAAACCCGATCGCAGGTCTGAAGACCCGCAGCCACGCTTGTTCTTGTTATCCCTCGATGCGCTCTCGCAGGGCCCTGGCGATGACGTCAAGCTCGGAGCGCGGCGGGCGATGTGGGGGCCGGCCGGGCGGGCGCAGGCGCATGCCGTCGCCGCGCCAGCGGGGGATGACGTGGAGGTGGACGTGGAACACCTCCTGGCCGGCGGGGGCGCCATCGGCGAGGTGCAGCGTGACGCCGTCGCAGCGCAGACCGGAGCCTCGCAGGGCCGCGCCGACGCGCTGGGCCGCCGGGAACATCGCGGCGGACGAGGCGGCGTCGAGGTCGGCGACGTAGGTGGCGTGGCGCTTCGGGATCACGAGGGTGTGGCCGGCGTTGATCGGGTCGTGGTCGAGGAAGGCGATGATCAGACCGTCTTCGTAGACGATGCTGGCGTCGGCCTCGTGGGTGGCGATCTGGCAGAAGACGCAGTCAGAGGGCATGGGGGATCTTAGGGCAGGAGGGCGCATTCAGGCGTCATGCGTCCTTCGGCAAGCTCAGGACGAACGGCGTGGTTGGTGCGTCTAGCCGTTCGAAATCTATCGTTGCTTCCGATGTCTCGAAACCCCTCACCCTAACCCTCTCCCCAGCGGGGAGAGGGGACATTCTGTACTGAGCTTCGGGTTAGCTCTGCGGATCCGTGGAGGCTCGGTTTACTTCACTGTGCCAGGGGCTTCGGCGTGCTGGAGGGCCCAGTGGATCAGGGTGCGGACGGGGATGCCGCTGGCGCCTTTGACGATGACGCCCTTTTCGCGGTCGTAGTTGTCGACGCCGGCGATGTCGAGGTGGACCCAGGGCGTGTCGCCGACGAACTCCTTGAGCAGGAGGGCGGCGGTGATGGAGCCGGCGCCGCGACCGCCCGTGTTCTTCATGTCGGCGACTTCGCTCTTGATCTGGTCCTTGTACTCGTCCCACATCGGCAGCTCCCAGACCTTCTCGCCGGCGGTGTCGGCGGCGGCCTGGATGCGCTCCAGCTCGGCCTCGTCGTTGGTCATGGCACCGAAGGCGACGTTGCCGAGGGCGACGCTGATGGCGCCGGTGAGGGTCGCGATGTCGACGATGGCCGTCGCCTTCTGCTCGACGGCGTAGGCGAGGCCGTCGGCGAGGACGAGGCGGCCTTCGGCGTCCGTGTTGATCACCTCGATCGTCTTGCCGAGCATGGTCACGAGGACGTCGCCGGGCTTGGTGGCGCGGCCGCCGGGCATGTTCTCGGTGGCTGGCACGATGCCGATGACGTTGATCGGCGGCTTGAGCTTGCCGATGGCGCCCATGGCGGCGATGACGGAGGCGCCGCCGGTCATGTCGCCCTTCATCTCCTCCATGTTGGCGGCGGGCTTGATCGAGATGCCGCCGGTGTCGAAGGTGATGCCTTTGCCGACGAGGGCGATCGGCGGGGCGTCGCCAGCGCCGTTGTAGCGCATGACGATGAACCGGGGCTCCTGGACGCTGCCGGCCGCGACGCCGAGCAGCCCGCCCATGCCCTTCTCGGTGATCCAGCCGGGCCCGTAGACCTCGCACTCGATGCCGGCGTCGGCGGCGACCTTCTGGGCCTGCTCGCCCATGTCGGTGGGCGTGAGGTAGTTGGCGGGCTCGTTGGCCATGTCGCGGGCGACGTTGGCGGCCTCGGCCATGATCGTGCCGCGCTCGACGCCGCTCTCCAGGGCCGGGACCTTGCTCGCGTCGTGCTCGACGAGGGTGATCGACTCGATGTCCGGGTCGTCCTCCGACTTCTTGTGGCGCAGGAAGCGGTAGAGGCCGAGGAGGGTGCCTTCGGCGATGGCGGCGGCGCAGTCTTCGGATGGCAGGCCGGCGATACCGGCGCCGTGCGTGATCATGCCGACGCTCTTCAGTCGCTGGCGCCGCAGGTAGCGGGCGAGATCGCCGGAGAGGTTGCGCACCTTGTTGAGGTCGAAGTCCTCCGACTTGCCCAGGCCGGCGACGATGACGCGCGGCGGCGGGCAGCTTGCCGAAGGTGTGGATGAGGGTGAACTCGCCGAGCTTGCCGCGAATGTCGCCGCTGCGAATGAGGTCGCTGATCGCGCCGCCGAGGGCGCTATCGACCGCACCCGTGCCGCCGCCGGGACTCGTGACGCCCTCGAAGAGGTTGACGACGATGGCGTCTGCCTGGAACGCGGCGATGTCGCCGGACTGGACTTTGATCTGCATGAAGTACCTGCCTGGTAGTGAAGATAGACGGTGTTGGTACCTCCAATTATAGGGTTGGGCGTTACATGGGCGTCCGGGTTTGCGAACAGAGTTTGATAATCTGATAATCTGATAATCATGGAATCGATTCGAGCCAAACAGGCCACAAGAATTACGGCGACAGAGCTGGCACGCAATCTCTCCGATGTTCTGAATCGCGTGCGGTACCAAGGTGAGCATTTCGTTGTGGTCCGAAGCGGGGAGGAGATTGCCAGGCTGGATCCTCGACCTGAGCATCGCAAGATGACGCTTGGCGAGTTCGTCGAGTGGTGGAAGTCAGCTCCCAAGCCCGACCCCGAATACTGGGATGATGTCGAAGAAGCGCATCGTCTCATGAACCAACCAATGCCAGAGCCGCCGACTTGGGAGTAGTTCTAGACTCGTCGGTGATGATCACGCTGGAGCGGAGTGGGGCCAACCCGCGAGGCCTAGCAGAGCGATCGGACGAGCAGCTCCTGCTCTCCGCTGTGACGGTATCGGAGCTACAGTACGGGCTCTACCGGGCAGTAACGGAAGCCCAGAAGTCGCTACGAGAGCGGTTCATAGAGTCGGCGCTCGAGATGTTTCAGGTCGTGCCTTTCGACCTTGCCGCGGCGCTCATCCACGCCAAGATATGGGCGGATTTGGCCGGTCAGGGACAGCAGATCGGAGTGAGAGACGCGATGATCGCAGCGACAGCACTGGCGAATGACCATGCAGTAATGACCAGCAACGTTCGTGAATTCGCTCGCGTAGCCGGACTGACGGTACGTCTCCCGGATTGGTAGGCAGCCGTGAACGAACACGACCTTCTGCGCCGCGTGAGCGAGACGGCACACGCCTATCTCGCGCTGGGCAACGAGCGCTGGGATGCTCATGGCGCGTCGTTCGTGCGTAACCGGGCGACGCTGCGGCGGTACGACGCGAACTTGTCGGGCTGGTGCGCGCCGAGCACGATCGACGAGATCGAGGCGCTGCTGAGGCGAGATGGAGCACGCTTACGAGGGCTTCGGGCACCGCATGGTGACGACGGACGCGCTGACGCCTCGGGCGTTCGAGACGCGGCTGGCGATGGAGGACGGTTACAGGGTCGAGCAGTTCATGGTGCACGTGCTGGAAGGTGAGCTGAGGGCTTCGCCGCGGCCAGTCGAGATCCGGGAGGTGCTCTCGGAGGGGGACTGGGAGGCGTACCGGGCGCTCGATGAGCTGTGGTGGCGCGAATCGGGCGAGAGCGAGGCGTTGTTCGGCCCGTACGACCGCGATCTGCACGACGAGATGACCGTGAGCAAGCGCCTGAAGCATCCCGAGGTGCGTTCCTGGTTTGCCGTCGCCGACGGGGCGCCGAGGGCGTTCTTCTCCTCCTGGCCGGGCGAGAACGGCGTGGGCATGGTCGAGGACCTGTTCTGCCACCCGGACTACCGCCATCACGGCCTCGGTACGGCGTTGATTGCGCACTGCGTGGCGGACGCGCGAGAGGGAGGCGCGGGGCCCGTTCTGATCACAAGCAACATCGGTGACACGCCGAAGCACATGTACGCGGCGATGGGATTTCGGCCCTTGTACGTGGCTCGGACCTGGACGAAGAAGCTAGACGGCGTTTGAAGTTTCTTCAGGCCCTCGTGAGGCAGTGGTGGGGCTGGAGCATGGGGCCCGGCAAGCGCCGCAAGGCCATCGGCTTCGGCGGGCCTGTGATTCTCCTGCTGATTCTTCTCGTGGCGCTGACGCCGAAACAGGACGAGGCCATCGGTGATCGTTTCGGGCTGACGCCGAGTCCCACGTTTACGGCAACGGTTGGAAACGCGACGAGTGACCCGACGGTGACATCGACCGCGGCTGTTGCGCCGAGCGCCACCCCGGCGCTGGAGGGCGCACCGGCAGGCGCCGGGCGAGAGGTCGCGGTGGTCAGTCGGGTGGTCGATGGTGACACGATCGTGCTGTCGGACGACCGGCGGGTGCGCTACATCGGCATCGATACGCCGGAGACGGTGGACCCCGGCGAGCCGGTACAGTGCTACGGACCGGAGGCGTCGGCACGCAACAAAGCGCTGGTGGAGGGCCAGACCGTGTTCCTGGAGACGGACGTGAACGACACCGACATCTACGACCGCCTCTTGCGCTACGTGTACCTGGAAGACGGGCGTATGGTGAACGAGGTGCTGGTGGCCGAAGGCTACGCCATCAGCAAGGCCTACCCGCCGGACACGAAATACCAGGAGCGCCTCGATACGGCGCAGCGCGAGGCGAAGGCACTGGGCCTCGGCCTCTGGTCGGCGTGCGAGCAAGCGGCGGCGCCTACGGCAACAGCGGTGATTGAACCGCCGACACAGTCGCCGTCAGCCGGCGCGAGCCAGTGCCCGCAGGGGTGCGAGGTATCGGTGGACGGCTGCGTGATCAAGGGCAACATCAGCTCGGAGCACATCTACCACGTGCCCGGCCAGCGCGATTACGAGAACACGATCATCGATCCGGATCAAGGGCGAGCGCTGGTTCTGCACGGAGGCGGAGGCGGTGGCCAACGGCTGGCGCAAGGCGCAGCGTTGAGGGACTGACGGCCCGGTCCTACGTGAGGTGGCCGGGGACTTGGCAAGCTAGGTACCAGAACTCGTCGTCGCTGTCAGGATGCGGTATACGTCCTGGGCTATGAAGTAATGAGGCCACTGATCCCTGTGAACGGTGACAATTCCTTCAGCCTGAAGTCGTTCCAAGATGCGTCTCCCCGCCGCCGCTGTCACGCCGATGCTCTTCGCGGCGGTAGGCGCGGTTATCACCGGTCGTGCAAAAAGCTCCTCCATGAGGCTTAGAGCGTTTGTTGTCTCGTTCCTCTCCCGGAGGACTTGCCGGTATTGGGTGAACAAGTCGCGCAATCGCTGAGATCTTTCGATGACGTCGCGGGACTCCTCGATGACGCCTGTAAGGAAGAAGCGTATCCAGGAAACCCAGTCTCCAGTGGCACTAACCTCAAAGAGCGCGTCAAAGTAGCGTTGCTTGTTGCGCTCGAAGTAGGCGCTCAGGTAGAGCATCGGACGGTCGAGGAGCTCGCGCGCGCGGAGAAAGAGAATAATGAGCAGTCTGCCCACCCGGCCGTTTCCATCTCGGTAAGGGTGGATTGTTTCGAATTGGTAGTGCATGAGAGCGCACTGCACGAGGGGCGGCATGATGACATCAGCGTTGACGAACGCCTCCCAGTCATCGAGCAGGGCACCGACAAGAGTGGGCGGGGGTGGAATGAAGCGTGCCTGGTCAATTGCTGTCCCTTCGCCGCCGATGTAGACCTGCTCGCTGCGAGTTTCGCCCGGGCGTTTGTCTTGACTACGTGCGCCAGTCAGGAGCTCGCGGTGCAGTTCGTTCACCAGCCGCTTGGAGATGGGTAGCGCCTGCAGTCGCTCCAGACCGAACTCCAGGGCGCGGATGTAGTTGAGCACTTCGGACATATCGACAGAGGTGGTTTGTCTATTCTCGGAGGCCTCGAAGATCATCACCTCTTCGAGTGTTGTTTGCGTGCCTTCGATTTGGGATGACAGCACGGCCTCACGACGCATGAAGGGTCTCATCAGGAGGTGGGGATTCGGATTCGGCAGCCAGTCGAGGGCGGTCTGAAGGGATGCGACTGAGCGTGTGGCCTGGTCAAGGAGATAGACCGTATCCGCGGGCAGCTCCAGCGTGCGAGGGAGTGGCTCAGGCACAAAGGCCCATTGGTTCTTGTCCGTGGGGACGAGAGTCCCGACGGGGCTTGCCTGTAACCGTTCGATGTTTCTGTTCAAGACTAGATACTCCCGTATCGATATTAGCCCATATTCGATACTGGACACCCACAAAGTATCTGCTTATTTAGCTATATGTTAATACCAAGATACGGCGTGATCGAATGAAGACCCACTAGAAAGAGTGGCTCCTGCCAGTATCTATTGATTATCAATTAGCCCAGGGCCAGGCTCGGCTGGGTTAGCAGGGCGAGGGCGGAGGGCCAGTCCGGCACGACGGTGACCTCCGGCAGGCGCTGGAAGAGGTTCTCGTAGCGGCCGACGACGATCACGGGCTTGCTGAGGGCGAGCGCCATGCCGAACTCGACGTGACGGCCGCTGCCGCCATCGAGCTCACCGGGCTCCGTAAACAGGACAAGGCCGTCGGCGCGCAGGACGTCGGTGCGGTCGAGCTCGGCCAGGTGAGCCCAGACCTCGTCGGTCCACTCATCGGGCGGGGGCATCGTGAGCCAGGTAGAGGTGACTTCGAGGCCGGCGGCTTCGAGCTGGGCTCGGTACTCCTCCAGCTCATCGCGACGGCGGATACGGGCTGCCAGGTAGACGGAGCGCAAGGCGGGCACGCTTCTTCTCCTCAGGGTGCGACTTTGTCAGGCCAGACTTCGCTCTAGTCTAGGGGTTCTCCTGCAAGTCAGGAACCTTGGAACCAGAAAACCTTGGAACCGTCCATTTCTGCACGGGCTCCAAGGTTTTCGAAGTTCTACGGTTGGCCGCGAAGGCGCCTAGTAGCTATCGAAGAGCTTGCCCCATTCGGTCTGCTTGGCGGCCTTGACGCGCGGCCGGCCGATCAGCGGGTACCAGAACAGGTTGTAGTAGACGTTGGAGGCGGCGTAGCTCCACGGCACGATGGGCGAGCGCAGGAGCGGCTTCTCCAGGAAGTGCAGCGGGCCCCAGTAGATCTTCTTCTGGCCCCAGCTCGCGAAGGTGTCTTCGTCCTTGGTGAAGCCGTAGTTGATGCCCGAGATGTCGAGGCCGACGACCTCGATGTCCCTCGGATTGCCGACGCCGAGGCCGCGCTCGTGAGCGAGACGGATGAACTCGAGCTCCATGGGGTCGAAGCCCATCATCTTGGCGGATATGGCGTCGATGGCCACCATGTCGCTCGAAGCGAGGATGATGTTCTTGACGTGAGGCCGCATGGCGCGCGGGCCGGGACCGTCACCGGCGATCGTGCCGTCGGCGACGGCGAAGATGCCGGGGTGGATCTCCTTCTGGATCGCCAGCAGGTCGACCAGGGTCTTGTGGATCTGCGAGTGGGTCCAGTGACGGCGGTAGTGCAGCAGGCCGCCGAAAGCGTTCTTCATGGCACCGGTCATCGTCGTGAACACGTGGGTCTTCATCGTCGGAAGGTGGACGACGTTCTTGCCGATGAGCTCCTGAGGGATCTCGATGCCGTCCGGGAAGATGTCGTCCAGCACCATCATCTCGGCCTTGGGGGCGTAACGGACCCAGGGGATGCCCTTGTCCGTGAGGTGGGTGCTGGGGATGCCGAACTTGTCCTGCACGGCCTTGTGCTTGTTCTTGATCTCGCCCTCGTGCGATTTGACGACCACGGTGCCGTTGTGGGCCGCCATGATGTCGCCGAAGCCCTCTTCCCGCAGGGCCTGCGCGACGCCTTCGATCTGCCAGGGCGTCGTGGAGCAGCCGGGGTACCAGTGCTGCCACGAGATGTTGACCTTGAGCGCCGTCGCGGCCGTCTTGTCGAGGGCGGTGGTGAAATCAGCCATGCGCATGGCGCGGCCGATGTCGTTCACGACGGTGGGGGCGTTGGTGTAGAGGACGGCGACCTTTGCGGTCTTCGGCGCCTTGGGGGCGTCCTGGCCTTCGACTCGTTCGATCTCAGTGGTCAATGCGGGTACCTCACGGGTGTGTTTTCGAGAATGCTTCTATATTACGACACCTTGCATTACGGCGACGTCAATCGGTCTGCAGCCCGGCGTGCAACGGGAACGGCGGCTGGGCGAGCGGTCGTACGGCGATCGAGAGCAGTGCGACCTGATTGTCATCGCCGGCAAGGCGGTTGCTCTTGAAGTGGCCGCACTTCTGGCATCGATGTACCAGGGCCCACTCGCCTTTCTGGCGGACCCAGACGGCGACGGGTTCCATGAGGCCGTCGCAGGACGCTTGCCGGTCTCCCGGTACCTGGTCTACGTGCAGGCTCCAGAGGCAATAAGGGCAGTGGTTGCGATGGCGGGTGCCATCGGCGGTCAGGAAGACCGGTCTGAAGCAGTGGTGACAGTGAAAGCCGGTGTCTGGTTTGGCTTGGCTTTCGCGGATGTTCGGCTTGCGTGGGTTTCTCGGCAACGTGGAGTCTCCTGATGTCTTCGCGCGGGATCAAAAACGCCGCCCGGAGGCGGCTACGAAGACACGGAGTAAGAAACCGTTACGCGCAGCGCCTCGGGCAGAGGGAAGACACAGGGCCAAGAACTAGACGGGCCAGAAATCACCTCCGCTTGATGCCGGTAACAGTAAGCGTCGCCGCCGGAAGGGGTCAAGCCTGGTGAAAGGTGCAGGGTGGACGCCACTGGCGCCGGTGGGCTGCTCTTGTGCGGGAGTGGCAGGCCAGCCAAACTGCGAGGGATCAAGTTGAGAGACGAGACGGAGGCGCGCTAATGGCGATCGGCGTTTTCTTTTACCCGGATGAGATGACATCGGCTCAGTACGGCCAGGCCATGCAGAAGCTGGCGGAGGCGGGCCAGGCCGCGCCGAAGGGCCGGCAGCACCACTTCGCCTTCGGCGATGACGAGTCGCTGATGGTGGTGGACGTGTGGGATTCGCAGGAGGACTTCGTGGCCTTCGGCGAGGTGCTGATCCCGATCCTGGAAGAGCTGGGCATCGAGGCGGAGCCGGGGATGCTGGAGCTGCACAACAGCATCTCAGCCTAGCTACGGCAACGCGACAGAAGTGAGAAGGGGCTGCCCTGGAGCAGCCCCTTCTCTTTGTGCCCCGGTGTGACGGCCGGCGGGCTAGGGTTCCGGGCACTCCATCGGGAAGCTCGCGACGTCGCTGTAGCCGCTGCGGCCGCCCGCGAAGGCGTAGATGCGCCAGTAGTAGGTCTCGTCACACTCGAAGTAGTCGCTGGTGACTTCGGCCATCTCGTCCTCGCCGCCGCAATCGAAATTGCGCCACGTGTCGCCGAAGGTGACGAGGTCTGCCTGGCTGCCGGCGATATCGATGCAGAACCAGAGGGCCGGGTCCTGCTCGTTCCAGGAGAACTGCACCGTGTCGTCGTCCACGATCGTGGTTTCGAGGTCGTCCGGCGCGTCGAAGTCGCAGACCAGCGTGACGGAGCCGGCCGGGCTGTAGCCGGACGTCGCAGTGCCGGCGGCCCAGACGCGGTAGTAGTAGGTGGCGCCGCAGGCCAGACCATCGACGTCGACCGAGGTACTGGTCGTGCCGCAGCCGGCGTTCGTCCAGGTGCCGTCGAGCTCCGTCAGGTCGTGCTGGCTCAGCGCGAGATCGACGCAGAAGAAGACGTTGTTGTCACCGCGAGTCCAGCTGAAGCGGACCTCGCCGTCGCCTTGAAGCGTGGCGCTCGGGTTAGTGGGCGGGCTGAAGTTGCAGTCCGGCGAGACGAAATTGCCGACCTCGCTGTGACCTGAGGTGCCGTTGCCGGCGGCCCAAACCCGGTAGTAGTGGGTACGGTCGCAGGCCAGGTTGTCGAGGTCGAGGTGAGTCGCCGTGGTGCCGCAGCCCCAGTTGTGCCACGAGCCGTTCTGGTCGAGGAGTTGGGCCTGCGTGAATGCGGTGTCGACGCAGTAGAACAGGTTGCCGTTGCCGGCCTCCCACTGGATGCGCACGAAGTCGTCGAATACCTCGGCGTCGACGTCATGCGGCGCGGTGAAGGCGCCCGTACACGCTTTGGTCTTGAACTGCAGGACATCGCTGGTGCGGAAGCCCTGCGGCGTCAGCGTGTTCACGCGGGCGAAGAAGGTGACATTGCTATCGAGGGTCCATGACGTGTAGTAAGCCGGGACCGCCAGCGGACCCTGGTTGCCGAAAGCGGAGAAGTTGGGCAAACGGGTGATGTCGAACCACTGGCTGCCCTGGCCGGAGGGCGTCCAGACGAAAGTCACCTGCACGGCGCCCGAGCTGGTGCACTGCTGATCGTAGACAGAGAGGCCCTGCGCCGCGCCGGCCGGGGCAGCTCTGGCCGTGCCGCTGCCAATCATGCTGACGAGACCGATGATCGCGACCGCGAGGCTCAGTGAGAGGTATCTCAGTCGCCGTGGATGAGCGCTCATACTTGCTTACCTTTTCCTTCCCTGGATGTGCTGGAGTTACGGTCTCGGTGCGGGCGGGCCTTTGTCATTCACATGCCTGCGAAGTCGCTTGCAGGGATGTTGCAAGTCGACGCCATGCGCACGCGACGGGGGACAGCGCACCGAGGCCGTCTACGGGAAGGACGTTCGCCGTGAGCGTGTGGTTCCCGGATCGCGGCGAAGGCGATGGAACTGAAAGGTCTGTTATTCGGCGACTTCGCCGATGCGGATGGGCGGGCGGCCCTCGCGCATGGGCCGGCCGGAGCCGCCGCGGCGCACGGCGATGAGCTCGGCGACAATCGAGACGGCGATTTCCTCCGGCGTCTCGGCGCCGAGGTCGAAGCCGATCGGCGTGTAGACGCGCTCCAGTGCGTCGATGTCGATGCCCTCTTCGGCGAGATGGCGCAGGACGGTCGAGACGCGGCGCTTGCTGCCGATCATGCCGACGTAGGCGGCGCCACGGCCGACGACGGCGCGCAGGCAGGTCTCGTCCTGCTTGTGGCCGCGGCTGACCATGACGATGTAGGTGTTGGGGCCGATGGGGAAGTCGGCGATCATCTGGGTGAAGTCGCCGGACATGACGCGGTCGGCCATGGGGAAGCGCTCGCGGTTGGCGTACATCTCGCGGTCGTCCATGACGGCGACGGAGAAGCCGACGTGCTCGCCGATCGTCGCCAGCGACAGGCCGATGTGGCCGCCGCCGCAGATCAGCAGCGTCACGGGCGCCTCGACGATCTCGATCATGACCTCGTAGGCATCGGCGCCGCCCTTGGCTTCGAGGCGGTGGATGCGCGGGCCTTCGCTGCGGTAGTAGAGGGCCTGCACGGGGCGTCGCGGGAACTCGGTGATGGCGTTGAGGGCGTCTTCGACCACGGTGGCCTCGAAGGCGGCGCCGCCGAAGGAGCCGAGCGTGCTGCCGTCGCGCCGTACGAGGAGCTTGGCGCCGGGCGCGGGCGATGCGCCCTCCGGCGCATCGATCACGGTAGCGAGGATGACGCCGGGGCCTTCGCGGCTGGCGAGGAGGACTTCACGGGCGATTTCACGGGAAAGGTCGTTCACGGCTTCAAGATGCCACGTGGGGCGGGCGGGCGCAATTGCCGTTTGGGGTATTTGGTCATCGATGGTGGCTTCGCCAGGGTCGGAGCGACCTCACCCCCGGCCCCTCTCCTTGCGAGGAGAGGGGTGAGAATTCAAATCGGGTTGACGCTTCGTACCGTCGTTGCGAGGAGGCAAACGCCGACGAAGCAATACTTCGGCCCTTCGAGATAACCAAGGCATCCGGGGTGCTGAAGGATTGCCACGGCCCTCGTTGGTCGGGCCTCGCAATGACAGATTCGAGCGGCTCGTTCTGCAACGAGGTTCTCGCCAGGCTCCGTCCCGGCAGCGACGCTGGGCGACGGTCCGTCGTCAGGCGGTGCGGCCGAGGGCGCCGTGGTCGTGATCGAGGTGCTCGAGGTCCAGGTCGTAGTGGTCGTGCTCCAGAGCCGGGATCGTGCAGGAGGACCTGCTGGAAGCCGGCACAGACGCGCTCGAAGCTCATGGGCATCGAGGGGTAGCGTGCGACGACGAGGCCGGTGCCCTGCGAGGTGTCCTTGCAGCCGACGACCGTGGCGCGCTGGATGATCTCGCCGCCGACCCTCTCGGCGTACTTGGCCGAGATCTCGAAGTACACACCGGCGGTGATGCGCTTGCCGAGGTGGTGCTCGAAGTTGCTGATCGAGGGGGCGATGCTGATCTCGAAGCAGCCGCCGGTGAGGGAGACGGTGACGGTGGACTGCTCCTCCGGGATATCGCGCTTCCAGAAGCGGGGGATCTCGTTGTCGTCAGACGAGATCGAGGCGGGGACAAACTGGCCGATGGTGAGGATGGTGGCCGCCAACTCGGGGTTTAACGGGTGGACGCTGGTCTTGCAGCACATGGGCAAACCTCCAAGGTTCCTGCTTCTACGATATGGATTCGGCAATGCGGTTATGTAACAGGCCTCGAACATTTGTGTGACGAATCGGTGACGAGTTCTCAGTTGTCAGTCTTCAGTCTTCAGTTGTTGAGTCCTTCGTCATGAGTGACCGGGTGGCCGCCCTCCCTAACGGTTCGTCCTGAGGCTCTCGAAGGACGCGGCCCAGCACGGCATATCGAGATGCGGCCCTGCG
The DNA here is from genome assembly GCA_963768705.1 of uncultured Chloroflexia bacterium. Classification (GTDB taxonomy): domain Bacteria; phylum Chloroflexota; class Dehalococcoidia; order DSTF01; family WHTK01; genus WHTK01. The sequence continues at coordinate 97,362 of CAVYJE010000021.1, read as the reverse complement.
AGCACGGGCTGCCGGCTTGTTCGCTGTCCACGTGTTTGGCTGCGCTTCGCCGGGAGCAGGGCCGAGATTGCTTCGCCTCGCTGGCGCGATGGCTCGCAACAAGGGTGGTGGGGAGCTGGGCCCCCGTGCTCGCACGCGTCCTTCGACCAGCTCAGGACGAACGGTCGAGAGTCGGGCTGAAGGCTGACTGCTGAGGGCTGATAGCTCGCCTCGTGCTAAGGTCTGAGCGATGGCGCGCGATGATGGCTCCGGTGGTGCATCGGCGTTTGCGACGCGCAGCCTGACGGTCGCGGCGCTGATTGTCGCCGCCGGTTTCCTGGGCTCTCGGCTGCTGGGGCTGCTGCGCAGCGTGATCATCGCCCAGGCGTTCGGCACGCAGCCGGAGCTGGACGCCTACTGGGTGGCGTTCCGGCTGCCGGACCTGGTGTTTCAGCTCCTCGCCGGTGCGACCCTGGCCTCGGCCTTCATCCCCACCTTCGCGGGCGTTCGAGCGCGGTTCGGCGACGACGCGGCGTGGCGCCTCGCGAGCTCTGTGCTGAACCTCGTGCTGCTGGCGACGGCGGCATTCGCGGTCGTGGCGTTCCTGCTGGCCCCGAAGCTGGTGCCGCTGATGGCGCCGGGCCTGGGCGATGGCACCGGGCGCGAGCAGGAGCTCAACGACCTCGCGGTCAACCTGACGCGCGTGATGCTCGTATCGCCGGTGCTCTTCGCCGTGTCGGGAATGTTCATGGGCATCCTCAACGCCCGGCGCCACTTCCTCACGACGGCCCTGGCGCCGATGTTCTACAACCTGGCGATCATCGGCGCTGCGCTGGTGTCGACCGACGTGAAGGCGCTGGCTATCGGTGTAGTGGTGGGCTCTGCCCTGCACCTGGCCGTGCAGCTGCCGGACCTGCGCCTGGCGGGCATGACGTACCGGCTGGTGGCGGACTGGCGCGACCGGGCGGTGCGAGAGGTCGGTGCGCTGATGGCGCCGCGCGTGCTGGGGCTGGCGGCGACCCAGGTCAACTTCTACTTCATCGGCATCTTCTTCGCGTCGACGCTCTCGGCAGGCGCGATCTCAGGGTCTGAGCTTCGCCTGGCTCATCGTGATGACGCCGCTGGGCCTGATCGGCATGGCGATATCGACGGCGGCGTTCCCGACGTTGGCGGAGCAGGCGGCGACGCGCGACACGGCCCTGGCGCCGACGCTGCGAGGCGCCCTGCGGCTCATCGTCTTCCTCAGCCTGCCGGCGGGCATCGGTCTGGCGCTGCTGGCGAAGCCGGTGGTGGTGGTGCTGCTGCAGCGGGGTGAGTTCGACGCGGCTTCGACGGACGTGACGGCGAATGCGCTGCTTTTCTACGCGCCGGCTCTCGTGGCGCACTCTGCTATCGAGATCCTCAGTCGCGGCTTCTATGTTCAGGGAGACACACGTACACCCGTGACGTTTGCGGTGGTCTCGATGCTGGTGAACCTGGGCCTCGCCGCGGCGCTGGTGGGGCCGATGGAGCTGGAGGGCGTGGCGTTGGCCTTGACGGTTGCGACGGTGGTCGAAAGCCTGCTGCTGTTCTCGCGGCTGACGATCGGCATGCCGGAGCTGCTGCGGGGCGGGCTCATCGACGGCCTCGTGCGCATGACGGTGGCGACGGCCGCGATGGGCGCGGCGGTGGCAGCGTGCTACGCCGGGCTCACGCAGGGCGCGTCGTTGGACGCCCACCGGGGCATCGATGCGCTGACGATCGTGGTGGTGTGTGCAGGAGTTGGCGCCGTCGTGTATCTCGGCGTCGCGATCGCGATGCGGCTGGAGGAGCCGATGCTCCTGCTGCGCCGGGCCGGCGGGGTGATGAGGCGGGGCTGACCGCCACACAACGTAGTGACCGAAACCGCTCACTCGTCTATGCTGTATAGGATATGGAAATTTACTGGCTGGGACACGGTTGCTTTCGTCTGCGGGGTCGCGATGCGACGGTGCTGATGGACCCGTGTCCGCCTTCTACAGGCTACAAGATCGGCAAGGTGGCGGCGGACGTGGTGACGATCAGCCGCAACAGCCCCGAGAGCAACCACCGCGATGCGGTGACCGGTGAGGCGAAGTTTATCGACCGGCCGGGTGAGTTCGAGGTGCAGGGAGTGCTCTTGACCGGCATGGCGACGGACGAGGCCGATCGTGACGACGGCTACAGCCGCAACATCGCCTACGTCGCCGACATCGACGACATCCGCGTCTGCCACCTGGGCGACATCCAGGAGGTGCCGACGGGCGACGAGGTCGAAGAGCTGAGCTGCGACATCCTGCTGGTGCCTGTCGGCGGCGGCCGGCTGCTGAAACCTGAGAAGGCGGCGGAGATCGTCAGCCTGCTGGAGCCGAAGATCGTGATCCCGATGCTGTACAGGACGGACGCGGCCAAGGAAGAGCTTCAGCCCGTGGACCTGTTCCTCAAGGAGATGGGCTCCGAGGCGAAGTCGCCGGAGCAGCGATTGAACATCAATCGCAGCGGGCTGCCGCACGACACGACGTTGGTGCTGCTGAACTACCGCGGGGCGTAAGAGGCCCCCTCCCCACACCTCCACCCCTGGCAAGAGGCTAACGGCAAATCGGCATGCGACTCGTAGGTAGTCGTGTGTTTGGCGTGACCTGACGTGCTTCGGGGTGCCGTTGGGCGCGTCGCGATGCCGCCCCTACGGATGAAGGCGTTTCGAGGTGGTGTTGGGCGCATGACGCCGAGGCTGGGAAGCCTCGGCTACGGTTGTGAGAGCGGCGGCTTTGGAGCCTGAAAGATACGAGAGATGAAAGGCGATCCCCGCAGGGATCGCCTTTTTCTTTGCCTTTTGCCTTCTGACTACGGCAGGTAGTTGAGCGGGTTGACCACGGAGCCGTTGAGGTGGACCTCGAAGTGGAGGTGGGGGCCGGTGGAGTAACCGGTGGTGCCGCCGCCGCCGAGGTACTGGCCCTGCGCGACGACTTCGCCAACGCTGACACCGATGGTCGAAAGGTGGCCGTAGAGGGTCTGGAAGCCGTTGCCGTGGTCGACGACGACGTAGTAGCCGTACGAACAGCAGGGGTCACCGCCGGCGAAGGTAACGACACCGCCCATGGCCGCGCTAATCGGGGCGCCGACGTTCTGGAACAGGTCGATGTCGATGCCGAGCGGATGGTTGGGGCCGAAGTAGCTGGAGATCGGGCCGGAGACAGGCCAGCTGAATCCGGAGTTGGAGGTGGCGCCGCCGCCGGTGATCGCCGGTGCGCTGGAGCCGCCGGACGTGTCGTCGGAGGAGTCTGCCGTGTCGTCGGAGGTGTCCTGCGGGACCGTGTCGTCCGGTGTGTAAATCGGGGCGAAGCGCTGGGGGTTCGGGATGAGAATTTCGGTACCGATGCCGACCGCGTTCGGGTCGCTGATGCCGTTGCCGGGTACAGAAAGGATGTCGTCGACGCTGACGCCGAACTGGTCGGCGATTTCGGTGAGGGTCTCCGCGCTGAGGACGGTGTGCAGTACGCCGTTGTAGAGCGGTACGCGGATGTTCTGGCCCGGCTGCAGGAAGTCATCAGCGCTGATGATGTCGGGCTTGTTGGAGTTAACGAGCAGCTCGTAGTTGAGCGACGTCTTCAGTCGATGTCAGGCCGAAGAGGTTGGCGATGGTCGATAGGGTGTCGCCCTCCTGGACCTCGTAGACACAGTAGAGGCTGTTCGCACTCGGCGAGCAGTTGCTGGGCGGAACGGCGGCGTTCTCGGTCGTGGCTGCGGAACCGTCGGTGCCCTCGGCTGCGCCGTCGGTGCTTTCGGTTGCGCCCTCCGCGGTGGCCTCCTTGGCCTCAGGGTCGTTTTCAGCCGAAGAGGACGACGTGACGCTGAGCGGCGACTCGAGAGGCGAGAGCAGGCCGCCGGAGAATCCAGGGCCTTCCTGGGCCGTCTCAGCGAGGAGGCCTGCGTGCTGGAAGTCGGAGTCGGTCTGAGTGCTGGTCTGGTAGGTGGCGGTGTCAGAGGTCTGCTTGAGGGCGGTGGTCTGCTGCTGGACTACAACCGCGGCGCCGGAGAACGAGAGTCCTTCAGACGGATTGATAAATCCGCTGGCGCGAGTGGCAGACCTGTTAGGCATAAAGCTGGCATAGAAGGCTGCAGCAATGACTAATCCAATGATTACTGCGTGAAAGAGCGGCCTTCGAAGTTGCCTGCTTGTGCCGTCGTGAGCCTTGTATCCCGCTAGCCGGGAGTTCGGTCGGGGTGACCCTGGCTTAGACGAAATGCTGTTACCTCCGCACGGCTGGTTGTGGCGCCATCCCAAGCGCTTATGTTCCATGCCCCCGGGCGTTAGTTCCTGCGCATTCTACACTGCGATGTCAATGTGACCTAGCCACGTCTATTACATTTCCGTCACAATCGGCAACCTTATTGACGATCTTTGTGCCGTCTATGGACTCGCGCGGGCGATATCGAAGCCGGTTCGATGGGACGCCGGGATGCGGAGTTGTTAGACCGGGTCGAGGGCGGAGCTTGCCGGTGGATGTAAAAATGCTCCCCTGACAACGGCCGCTGCAAGTGCGTCAGACGAGTGCTCCAGAAATGACGAGAGGCCGCTGTTGGGCGGCCCCTCGGGGTGCATTGCTGTGGGTCGTGTGTCTAGCCGACTTCGTTCTTGAGGTTGGCCAGGAACTCCGCGTTGTCGTGGTACTTACCCATGTAGTCCAGAAGGCGTTCTGTCGCCTCGTTCGGGTTGGGTGAGTTCGACGAGATCATGGAGGACATGCGACGCACCAGGAAGACCTTGCTGAGGACTTCCTCCGATAGCAGCAGCTCCTCGCGGCGCGTACCGCTGCGGGCGATATCGATGGCCGGGAAGATGCGGCGCTCGGCCATGCGGCGTTCGAGGTGCAGCTCCATGTTGCCGGTGCCCTTGAACTCCTCGTAGATCACTTCGTCCATCCGGCTGCCGGTATCGACAAGGCAGGTGGCGATGATCGTGAGGCTGCCGCCTTCGTCCGTGTTGCGGGCGGCGCCGAAGAAGCGCTTGGGCGGGTAGAGGGCGATCGGGTCGACACCACCGGAGAGCGTGCGGCCGGAGGGCGGCATCGAGAGGTTGTAGGCGCGGGTCATGCGCGTGATCGAGTCGAGGAGAATAACGACGTCTTTGCCGCCCTCGACAAGGCGCTTGGCGCGCTCGAGGGCCATCTCGCCGACGTGGGCGTGGTCCTCGACGGGCTCGTCGAAGGTGGAGGCGACGACCTCGCCATCGACGGAGCGCTTCATGTCGGTGACCTCCTCAGGCCGCTCACCGATGAGCAGGACCATGAGGTGGATGTCTTCGTAGTTCTGGCTGACGCCGTTAGCGATGTCCTTGATGATGAAGGTCTTGCCGGCCTTGGGCGGCGAGACGATGAGGCCGCGCTGACCACGCCCGATGGGGGCGATGAGGTTGATGATGCGCTGCGAGAGCTTGTCCGACGACGTTTCGATGTCGATGAGCTCGTCCGGGAAGACGGCCGTGAGCTGCTCGAAGTGGGGTCGGCGCTTGGCGACCTCCGGCTCGAGGCCGTTGACGGCTTCGACGCGCAGGAGGCTGTAGTACTTCTCGGAGTCCTTGGGGGCGCGCACGGTGCCGGTGACGTAGTCGCCGGTACGCAGGCCGAAGCGGCGTACCTGGGACTGCGAGACGTAGACGTCGTTGACGCTCGCCAGGAAGTTTTCGCCGCGGAGGAAGCCGTAGCCGCCTTCATCGAGGATCTCGAGCACGCCGGCGCGGAAGACCTGGCCTTCGCGCTCAGCCTGGTCGGCGAGGATGTGGTAAATGAAGTCGATCTTTCGCCGCTTGTACTGATCCAGTTCGAGGCCCAGGCGGTTGGCGATCAGTTCGAGATCGTCACGCGAGAGGCGTTCGAGGGACGCAACGTCAAAGCGGCTCTGTTCTACAGTCGTCATAGGGTATTCCGTGTACTGGTTAAAGGACTAAGAGGAGACAGCATTCGCTGCCCGGGCTGGATTGGCCCTGCGGGATTAAAGAATAGCATTTCTTCCCATAAACGCAACGCTTCCTTGTCGTGTAATTAGTGAAAAAGAGAGTGGTTTTTTAAGTTTGGCTTCGGATCGTCTTTGAGGAGGCTATGGGATTACGGGAATCACCATGCAGCCCAATGAACGTCGCATCCTGCGGGCCTTCACGATGTAGTGGGATGAGTGTCTCAGGCTTGATCTCCGAACCGGTATCTAAGTTTTCGGCAGACAGCGCTGGCGAATGAATCCTCAGATACCTCTATGTTTGCGTCAGCCGGCGGCGGCTGTCGCTTCCTGCATCGACGTCGATGCGTCGGACCGATGTGCGATCTCCCGCGCGGTGCGGATGAGCTCGCGGAACAGCGGGTGGGGCCGGTCCGGCCGGGAACGAAACTCCGGGTGGAACTGCGTGCCCACCATGAAGGGATGGTCGCGGATCTCGCACACCTCAACGAGGGTGCCGTCCGGCGAGAGGCCGCTGGCGACCAGGCCGAACTCGGCCAGGGGCTCACGGTAGCGGTTGTTGAACTCGTAGCGGTGGCGGTGGCGCTCGCGGATGTCGTCCGTGCCGTAGGCCTCCTGGGCGCGGCTGCCGGGTACGAGGTGGCAGGGGTAGGAGCCGAGGCGCATGGTGCCGCCCTTGTCTTCGATGCCCTCCTGCTCCGAGAGCAGGCTGATCACGGCGTTGGGCGTCTCCGGGTCGAACTCGGTGGAGTTGACTGCGTCGGTGCCGAGGGCGGTACGGGCGGCTTCGACGACCATGACCTGCATGCCGAGGCACAGGCCCAGGTAGGGCACGCGGTTCTCGCGGGCCCAGCGGGCAGCTTCGACCTTGCCTTCGACGCCGCGCTCTCCGAAGCCTCCGGGCACAACGACTGCGTTGACGCCGCGCAGGCGGGAGCCGACGTTAGCGGCGTTAATCTCCTCCGACTGCACCCACAACACCTCGATCTCGGTGTCGAAGGCGGCGCCGGCGTGAATCAGGGCTTCCTTTACTGACATGTAGGCATCGCGCAGCTCGACGTACTTGCCGACGACGGCGACGTTCATGTGCTCCGTGGGGTGCAGCATGCGGTCGACCAGGCGTCGCCAGTCGGCGAGGTCGCGCTCGCGGGCTTGCATGCCCATGCGCTCGATGACGTAGTCGCCGAGGCCGGTGTCTTCGAGCATGGCGGGGACTTCGTAGATGCTGCGCACGGTCGGTACCGGGATGACGGCGCGGCGGGTGACGTCGCAGAAGAGGGCGATCTTGTCGCGCGTGTCGTCCGGGACGGGCTGGTCGCTGCGACAGAGGATGACGTCTGGCTGGATACCCATGCGCCGCAGCTCCTGTACGGAGTGCTGGGTGGGCTTGGTCTTGAGCTCACCGGTGGCGCCGATGAAGGGCAGGTAGGTGACGTGGATCGAAAGCGTGTCGTGCGGGTCCTCTTCGCGGCGGATCTGGCGGATCGCTTCGAGGAAGACCTGGCCCTCGATGTCGCCGACTGTGCCGCCGACCTCGATGATCACGGCCTGGGCGCCGGTGATGCGGCCGATGCCGCGAATGCGCGCCTTGATCTCCTGCGTCAGGTGGGGCACGGCCTGAATGGTGCCGCCGAGGAAGTCGCCGCGGCGCTCCTTCTGGATCACGGCGTTGTAGACCTGGCCCATGCTGAGGGAGCTGGCGCGCGTGAGGTCTTCATCTATAAAGCGCTCGTAGTGCCCGAGGTCGAGGTCGGTCTCAGCGCCGTCAGCGGTGACGAAGACTTCGCCGTGCTGATAGGGCGACATCGTGCCGGGATCGACGTTGAGGTACGGGTCGAGCTTCTGGATGGAGACGGTTACGCCACGGCTCTTGAGGATTCGTCCCAGGGCCGCCGAAGCAATACCTTTGCCAACGGAGCTAACCACTCCGCCGGTAACGAAGATGTATTTGGGCATTGGACCTTTGTTGGGGGATCTGAGTGTGCGTTCGCCTGTCCGCCACAGGCAGGCCCTACGCTTGAGGCCCACAACCAGTCTAGGTAGACTGCTGCAGGCTGTCAACCGCTCAAGGACTAACTGGAATATGCACATTACAAGGCACATTTGCCTCTTGAATCAATGATTAGTCCTGACGAATATAACGTTGGGAACTGATTTAGTTGTGCGGGTTTGGGTTGAGATGGATTCCCCGGGAGACTGGCCATGATTGAGTTTCGAAGCTTGTGCCTGGAGGACGACCGGGTCTTTGTCCTGGAGATGTTCCTGGGGCGGGCATTCGAATCTGCGCCGGACCCCAAAAGGCGCGCCGGACTCAACCAGTATCGCCGGGAGTGGCTGGAAGCGCCCGCGACGGCGGCGCTCATGCAGTCGCTCGAAGCCTCTCTCCAGGACGCGAGGACGATTGCCGAAGTGGTTGTCGTGGACGGTACAGAGGCCGGCTTCGTCTGGGCGACCTTTGCGGCGGATCCCGGAGAGCCGGTGCATGCACAGCTGCGGCTGGTCGCTTTTCGTCTCGACTATCAGCGACGCGGGCTGGGGCGCCTATCCGTCCAGCACGTGGAGGAGTTGGTCGCGAGAAGCGGCGTCGAGACGTTGCGCTCGACAGGCAGCGCGCCCAGCGACGGAGTGCGGCGGTTCCACGAATCGCTGGGCTTCGAACCGGTGCAGACGGTGTTCGAGAAGCGACTGCCCCGAAGCGTGAAGTAGCCGCCGCTGTAGCCAGACCCCTCACTTTGCTACGATCTGGGCGTGATGACCTTAGAAGACGACGAGGAAGAGCAGCAAGAAGAACTCCCGGAGCGCGCGACGCCGCTGCTGGCGGTCGTGCGCATCATCTCCGTGCTCGGGATGGCGTTCGGTGTTTCGTTCGGGCTGTTCATGGCGCTAGGGTTCTGGTGGATCCCGGCGTTGCTCTCATTCGCGTCCGCGGTGCCCTTCTTCTATTTGATGCGGTTCATGGAAAAGAAGGCGATGGAGCACAAGGGGCCGGAGTAGCTCGCGAGTTCTCAGTAGTCAGTCTTCAGTCGTTAGTCCCTCGTTATCAGTTGTTGACTGTGGTTCATCCTGGTAGGGCTTGGAAGTTCTGCGTGGGGTGAGGCTCCTGTAGCGCCCCAGCATGCTGGGGCACTACAGCGATGGCCATGGCGAGCAATCACGAGAACCAGCGCCCTCGCCAACATGAACTAACAACTAAGGACTAACAACCAAGAACTGATCACCAACTACTAAGACTGACTACTGATAACTGACCACTCGACGCGCTAAGCTTCGCCCCATGAGAGCAGAAATCGTATCCATTGGTACTGAGATTCTCCTGGGCGAGATCATCGACACGAACAGCGCCTACGTGGCGGCTCGCATGCCGGCGCTGGGCATCGACGTCTATTACAAGCACGTGGTCGGCGACAACCTGGGGCGCCTGGTGCAGGTGATGCGCACCGCGTGGGAGCGCTCCGACCTGATCATCACGACGGGCGGCCTGGGCCCGACCGAGGACGACCTGACACGCGAGTCGATTGCGGAGCTAACGGGGGAGCAGGTTGCAGTAGATCCGGACCAGGAAGAGCTGCTTCGTGCCCGCTATCGCCAGCGCAATACGGTGATGCCGGAGCGCAACATCAAACAAGCCTGGCTGATCCCATCGGCCAAGGCGATTCCTAATCCTCGAGGCTCCGCGCCCGGCTGGTGGGTGGAGAAGGACGGCAAGATCATCGTCTCCATGCCGGGGCCGCCGGCGGAGATGAACCGCATGTGGGACGAAGAGGTGGCGCCGGAGCTGCTCAAGCGTAACCCCGGCATCGTCCTCGTGAAGCGCACGATCAAGACGGCAGGCCTGGGCGAGAGCAACGTCGACGAAGTCCTGAGCCCGCTGCTCAAGACCACGAACCCATCGGTAGGCATCTACGCGCGGGCGGACGGCGTGCACGTTCGCCTCGCCGCGAAGGCGCCTTCGCCGGCGCAGGCCGAGTCGCTGATCGCCCCCATCGAGTCGCAGATGCGTACGCTGCTGGCGCCGCACGTCTGGGGCGTGGACGACGACACTTTCGAGAGCGTGATCGGCGAGATGCTCAAGCAGCGAGGCCTCACCCTGGCGGCGATGGAGTCGTGCACCGGGGGCCTGCTCTCCGACACGATCACGAACGTCTCCGGCAGCAGCGCCTACTTCCGGGGCGCCATCGTCTCCTACGCCACGGAGGTGAAGGAGATGATGGGCGTGGACCCGTCGATCATCGCCGAGCATGGCGTCGTCAGTCAGCAGACGGCGAACGCGATGGCCCAGGCCGTGCGAGAACGCCTGCAGGCAGACATCGGCGTCGGCATCACGGGCGTCGCCGGTCCCGACCCACAAGACGGCGTGCCGGTGGGCCAGGTGTACATCGCGGTAGCAGCGGGCGACGGGCCGCCTGACGAGCTCTCGTTCCAGTACCCGCAGTCGAGGGCGGCGATCAAGCGCCGGGCGGTGACGCAGGCGATCCTGCTGCTGTACCGGGCGCTGGTGGAGTAACCGGGCCCGTGCGCGGTGGATGGGAGGGCTGCATGGTGAGTCAAGCCGCGAACGTGAGCTTGATGCCCATGGTTCGCTTGTTCGGGCTGGGAGTGCTCGTGCTGGCGCTGACGGCGTGTGGTGGTGGAGGAACCGGCGAGGAGTCAGACGCGTCCGCGACGCCCCCGATAGCAACCGCGAATCCCGCTGCGTCACCGACGGAATCGGCAGAGGCGACCAGGCCGATCGTCACACCTGAAGCAACGACAGGCAATAGAGATCCTGTCCCCACCGCGACTTCGGAGAGCGCTCAGGCGCCTCTGCCATTCGAGCCGGGGCGCAATGACTACACGATCGAGGTAGACGGCGAGGAGCGCGAGTTCATCGTCCAGGTGCCCGCGTCGTACACGGCCGGCCAGCCAGCGCCCCTCGTCTTCATGTTCCACGGCACCAGCCAGGATGGCGAGAAGTTCTGGCAGGACTCGGGTTGGAAGGAGAAGGGCGAGGCCGAGAACATCATCACCGTCTACCCGACGGCGCTGAAGTATTTCGTGACGGATGACAACCGCATCACGACCAAGTGGACGTACTCGGAAATCGAGACCATTCTGCGGCCGGGCGCGAAGATCCACGACGACATCGATTTCGTCCAGGCCATGCTCGATCGCATCGAAGCGACATGGACGGTCGATCATGATCGTATCTACGCGACCGGGTTCTCGAACGGCGGGTCGTTTACGGATTCCCGCTTGTTGATGGAGATGCCGGACGTATTTGCCGCCTTCGCGGTGGCGGGCTCCGGCGTCCTGCCACCCTCGTACGCTGTGACGCCTGCCGAGCAGACGTCACAGCGCTCGCTCTACATCCTGGTTGGGACGAACGACGACAAGGTGTTTGGCAACCCGGCCGCCGTCGCTTCCGGCATAGACGCCGACTTTCCCAGCACTCCGGAGGAGTTCATGGCGCATCCCTACATCCAGGGAATCTACGGTCGCTGGTTCAGCGTATTGCAGCTCGATACCACCTACACCGCCGAGGTGGGGAGACCGCCACGGGAAACGCTGACCTTCGACCACAGCCTCACGAGTGCGCCCAACGAGCTTCGAATCAGGGTGGTCAGAGGCATGTTCCACATCTATCCGGGACCTTCGGATGAGGCACACATCGGGTTTCAGGCTTGTGATCTCTTCTGGGACTTCTTCCAGGAACATCCGCTGGGCGGGTGAGCCGGTCTGCAGGCTATTGACAACTCCTAGACGCGTCGTCCCTAGTATGCGAATTGTCGCTGGTGCCTGGGATAGTCGGTCTCAAGGGCGACGGAAGAGAAGGGGTGTGCAATGGGCTATTCCGCCTTTCGACCAACAGGTCTGACGTTTCATAACCCGGCGGGCTCCGTGAAGGGGTACACGCTGGTGACGCCGATGAATGGGCACACGACCTACCTGCTCGATATGGCAGGGCGGGTGGTGCATGAGTGGCGCTATCCAGACTTCCGGGCGTTCTATGCGCGGCTGTTGCCTTCGGGGACGCTGGCGATGCTGTGTGTCGAGAGCTCGATGACGCCGCCGCAGGCGCCGGAGGGCCGGGTGCCGACGTGGACGGAGACGGTACGGCGCATCGGCGGCAACGCGACGCATCTCGTGGAGCTGGACTGGGACAGCAACGTGGTCTGGCAGTACGAGAACCACGATATGCACCACGACTTCGTGCGCCTGGCCAACGGCAACACGATTGTGTCGACGTTCATCGAGCTGCCGCCGGACGTGGCGCGTTCCGTGCGCGGCGGTTTCCGTGAGCGCTTTATGCCGCCGATGATCTCGGACGACTACCTGGAGGTCGACCCGGAGGGCAAGGAGGTGCGGCGCGTCAACCTGTGGAAGCTGCTCGACCCTCGCCGCGACCCGATCTGCCCTCTCGACCGCCGCCTGGAGTGGACGCACACGAACAGCCTGGACGTGACGTCGGACGGCTCGATCCTGTTCTCGACGAGGCAGACCAGCAGGGTCGGCCTGATCGATACCGAGGGCAAGCTGGTGTGGAAGTACGGCTTTCCGGACGTGAGCCACCAGCACCACGCCTCCGTGCTGCCGAACGGCAACGTGCAGATCTTCGACAACGGCATGCACCGCCGGGGCAACCCGCGCTCGGCCATCGTCGAGGTGGACCCGAAGACCAGCAAGGTTGTCTGGCAGTACCTGGCGAACCCGGAGATCCAGTTCTTCAGCGCCCACATCTCGGGCGCGGAGCGGCTGGCGGGCGGCAACGTGCTGATCTGCGAAGGCGCGCATGGGCGTGTCTTCGAGGTCTCGGCGAAGGGCGAAGTCGTCTGGGAGTGGGTGAACCCGTTCGAGTTCCGTATGCCCAACGGCAACATCAACCCGAACCTGTTCCGGGCGCATCGCTATGGCGCCGACCACGCGGCCTTGCGCGACCGGGAGCTGGACCCGCGCAAGTACGCCGCGACGAACCGCATGTACGGCCTGGGCGAATAGCAGCAACGGAGCCTGATGCCGCCGAAGCGTGACCCGATCGAGGAAGGCCTGAGTGCGCTGAGTCGCGCATCGATCACGCCTTCGGATCAGGCTGCCGAGGCCATTGCGGACGGTCTGAAGTCGCGCTACCCGGCTGTCGTCGCGAGGGCCGCTGTGCTGGCGGGCGAGCTAGACCTTCGGGAGCTGGAAGCGCCGCTATTGTCGGCCTACGAGCGGCTCTCGGAGGATCCGGAGAAGCTCGATCCTGCCTGCGTGGCGATGAAGGAGATCGCCGCCACGCTGTTCGGCTTCGGCACCCAAGCGCCCAACGTGTACCTGCACGCGGCCGGGCACGTACAGCTTGCCGGCTGGGACAACCAGGACGTCGGGGCACCGCTGCGAGGGCTGGGCGTGCAGGCGCTGGTGAAGATCGAGCATCCATCGGCGCTGACACTGGCAACGGACATGCTGACGGACGACCAGGACTGGGCCCGTATCGGGGCGGCGAGGGCGCTGCGGGTGATGAGCTTCGAAGCGAGCGCGCACGTCTTGCGCCTGAAGCTGCGCGCGGGCGACCTCAACGCCGAGGTGCTCGGCGAATGCTTTGGCGCCATGCTGGAGTACAGCCCGGCATGGATCGATGTGGTCGCCGCGTACCTCACATCCGAGAACGACGTGCTGGCCTCGTTGGCGGCGCTGGCGATTGGTGAGGCACGGCCGGCCGGGGCATTGGAGCACCTGAAGCAGGCCTGGGAGTCGCAGACGCAGCCGGACACGCGGGAGACGATCCTGAACGCGATCGCGTCGCTGCGCTCGGACGAGGCCGTGGCGTTTCTCGTCGAGCTTGTGAAGGGCGAGAGCATGACTGCGCTGCAGGCGATGTCGGCGCTGACCCTCTACGCCGCGAGCGAGTCGGTGGTATCACAGGTGCGCGCGGCCGCGAAGGCCAACAAGCGTCGCGAAGTGGCGTCGATGTTCGAGCGCCTGTTCGGTATGTAACAGTTTCGTACACGCGGTTAACCCAGGCGGTGCTTCCGGCGTTCACCGGATATGACGCATTTACGAACCTTCTGGTCCTTCGGTGTCTTCGGCCTCCTGGCGGTGCTGGTCGTGACGGTGGCGCTGCGTCCCGGTGGCAGCCCGCGTATCGCACACGCCTGCACGGGCGGGCCCGGGCCGTTTCAAGAGTACGCCGTGGACTCCGAGGTTATTGTCGTGGTGAAGGCGTTGTCCGTGGGCGGGCCGGAAAACACGGCACCGACCGTGACGCCGATGCCGACGCCGCCGGGGACCTGCCCACCTTTGAATTTCGGCGTGATCTCAGGGTATCGGTGCCCGACTGCAGGTCATCGAGGCGATCGGCAATGTGCCGGTCGAGATCGATGTAGACGAAGGCGTGCGGGAGAACGTGGAGTCGAATCATCAGGTACCGGGAAGCCAATCCGTACTTCCTGACCGACTGCAATCCCGACTTCGGCGTCTGGCGCTACGAGACCGGAAAGACCTATCTGGTCTTCCTGAACCGGGACGAGCATGGCAACTGGCGCGACCACCATGCGGTGGGACGTCGACGGGACGGACGTGCTAACCGGTGGCGCTGACTACCTGGACGGCAGGCCGGCGCTGGTCGTGCCCAGCGCGGTGCGGGACGTGTACTTCTCGGATGTGCCGGCGATCTACAACAACGCACCCGAAGGCGACCCGTGGGCCGCCTGGTTAATCGACCAGGAGCGGGTGCCGCTGGACAAGGTGCTGGATGCCGTGTGGAGCCTGCGCACCGGCCGGTACCCTACGGCGACCCCGGGTGCGTCCGCGCCGGGCGCTTCGGCGACGCCCGAAAGCCCGGCGTCAGCAGCCATCGCGCCTCCGTCGGTAGGGGATGCCGGGCTGGCTGACCCTGACTTTGCTACTGCGCCTTGATCCGCGGCGCGAGCTTCTTCGAGGGCGGCGACGATCTCGGCGGGCTCCAGTGCTGAGTGTAGTCGGCCGGGGCGAAGGCGAGCCGAACGTCAGGCGCGGGCTGCATGGGCGGGCCGAGGAGCTCGACGCCGAGCTCGCCCGCGAACGCCGCGACCTTTGACATGTCGGGGCCGCCGGGCTGCGCAAACATAGGCACAGTGCCTTCCTGCAACTCTGCGAAGCGGGGGTTCGGGTGGTTGAAGCCGATCGAGCGGGCAGAGTCGCTCTCGACGAAGAAGCTGTGGGCGGCGGATGGCGGCGTGTAGACGAAGTCGCCGGCGGTAGCGGTGATCTCCTCGCCGTCGACGAGGTAGCGAATCTCGCCTTCGAGCACCAGCTCCAGGGTGGCCCAGGGGTGGCGATGCAGGGGCGGGCTATCGCCGCGGCTGGCCTTGTACTCGTAGAAGTCGGGGTGCCCATCGATGCCGGAGAACATGAACCGGGTGGCGCTTGTGGGCCAGGGCGCGATGGTGGGAGCATCGGCAGCGTGCTGGACGAAAGCCTTTCGGGGGAGACCGGCCGCCGGGCCGGATTCGATAACCTGAGTGTCGCTGTTCATCGGGACCTCCGTAGATATGAACTGAACCGTACAGTACACTATTAGACAGACAGAGAGTCGTCAAGGGTTCCTGAGATCAACTCGAACAACGCAAAACCGGATCGTCGCGCGCGATACCTGCAGGCCGCACAGGAGCTGTTCGCGGAGCACGGCTTTGTCGGCACCTCGATGGACATGATCGTGGCGCGCGCGGGCGGCTCCAAGGCGACGCTGTACAAGTACTTCCCCTCAAAGGACGCCCTGATCGCCGGATTAATGGACGCGGTGGCTAACTCGATCCCGAGCCCCGACTCGGCGCCCGGCCTGGACGACCTGCCAATCGACGAAGCGCTGATGAAGATCGGGCTTGGCTTCATCCAGGGTGTCGCGAGCCCGCGGGCCGTCGCGCTTCTGCGACTCTGCCTCGGCGAGTACGGGCGCTTCCCGGAGCTGTCGCGCGTCGTGTGGGAGCACGGGCCGGCGGTGACCTACGCCAACTTCCAGCGCTTCCTGGCCGAGCGCGAGCAGCGGGGCGAGTTGGCCATCGACGACCCGCAGCTCGCGTCGGAGCACTTCATCGCCGCCATCGTGGGCCACATTCAGCTCAAGGTGGCGATGGGCATGGCGGAAGCGCCATCGCCGGAGGAGAGCCAGCGCCGGGTGGCGTCGGCCGTGAAGACGTTTCTGGCTCGATATGGGGTCGAGATCTAAATGCCACTCGAAACCGGGGACGCGACACCCTGATCGAAGAGCCTGCTGCGGCGGGCTTCGCGCCTTGTTGAACGCGCCTCTATACTCTAATTAGCCATGACCACAGATTCGAAAGCTACTCGCGAAGAGATGCCGAAGGCCTATAACCCGGCCTCGGTGGAGGGCCCGACGTACCAGCGTTGGGAGCAGTCCGGCGCGTTCACGCCGTTCGAGCCGGGTGCAGCCCCTTCAGACCCAGATGCCGAGCCGTACACGATCATCATGCCGCCGCCCAACCTGACGGGTGAGCTGCACCTCGGCCACGCCATGATGGACACGGTCGAGGACATCCTCGTGCGATGGCGTCGCATGCAGGGCAAGACGACGCTCTGGCTGCCCGGCGTCGACCACGCCGCGATCGCCGTGCACACGCTGATCGAGCGCCAGCTGGCGGACGAAGGCCTGACGCGGCAGGACGTGGGCCGCGAGGGGTTCCTGGAGCGCACCTGGGAGTTCGTCAACCGCAACCGCCAGCGCATCTTCGCGCAGCACAAGCGCCTCGGCATCTCGGCCGACTGGAGCCGCGAGAAGTTCACGATGGACCCGGGCCCGGCGAAGGCGGTGCGCCGCATCTTCGTCGACCTGTACGAGAAGGGGCTGATCTATCGCGGCAACCGCCTGATCAACTGGTGCCCGAAGGACCAGAGCGCCCTCAGCGACCTCGAGGTCGACCACGAGGACGACGACTCGTTCCTCTGGCACGTGAAGTACCCGCTGTTCGACGACGAGACGGCTTCATCACCATCGCAACGACGCGCCCGGAGACGATCCTGGCCGACT
This sequence comes from uncultured Chloroflexia bacterium, assembly GCA_963768705.1. GTDB lineage: Bacteria > Chloroflexota > Dehalococcoidia > DSTF01 > WHTK01 > WHTK01. The sequence continues at coordinate 80,453 of CAVYJE010000021.1, read as the reverse complement.
CGGCGATCGCGGTTCACCCGGACGACGAGCGCTACAAGGCCCTGTGGCAGTCCGGCGCCAAGGCGCGCCTGCCGATCATCGGGCGCGAGCTGCCGATCATCCCGGACGAGGCGATCGACCCTTCGTTCGGCTCCGGCGCCCTGAAAGTGACGCCCGGCCACGACCCGACAGACTTCGAGATCGGCGAGCGCCACGGCCTGGAGATGATCAACTCGATCAACCCGGACGGCACGCTGAACGAGAACGCCGGCCCGTACGCGGGCATGGACCGCTTCGACGTGCGCAAGAAGATCGTCGAGGACCTCAAGGCGCAGGGCCTGCTCGAAAAGGAAGAGCCGTACCGTCACGCCGTCGGGCACTGCTCGCGCTGCGGCACCGTCGTCGAGCCGCTGATGAGCGAGCAGTGGTTCGTGGCCATGACGCAAGGTCTACAACGACCAGGGGCGCAACGGCCCGCGCTCGATCGCCGGCGACGCGCTGATGGCGGTGCGAGAGGGCTGGACGAACCCGGACGGCACGAAGACGCAGATCAAGATGGTGCCGGACCGCCACACCAAGGTCTACGAGAACTGGCTGGAGAACATCCGCGACTGGTGCATCTCGCGCCAGCTCTGGTGGGGCCATCGCATCCCGGTCTGGTACTGCGACGCCTGCCACCAGATGACGGTGCCGTTCGAGGACCCGACGCGAGTGCGCCCACTGCGGCTCGAAGCAGATCCACCAGGACGAAGACACGCTGGACACCTGGTTCTCCTCGGCGCTGTGGCCGATGTCGACGCTGGGCTGGCCGGACGACACGGAGGACCTGCGCTTCTTCTACCCGACCTCCGTGATGGAGACCGGCTACGACATCATCTTCCTGTGGGTCGCCCGCATGATCATGATGGGCATCTTCGCCATGGACGACATCCCGTTCGAGTGGGTCTACTTCCACGGCACCGTGCGCGACGACCAGGGCCAGCGCATGAGCAAGTCGAAGGGCAACGGCGTCGACCCCGAGGTGCTGATCGACCGCTACGGCTCCGACGCGCTGCGCTTCAAGCTCGTGACCGCCGGCGGCACCGGCAACGACCAGCGCCTGGAAGAAGCCGCGCATGGAAGCGGCGCGCAACTTCGCCAACAAGCTGTGGAACGCCTCCCGCTTCGTGCTCTCGCAGCTCGAGCCGGGGGAGCGTGTAGCGGCGCTGGACGCCTCGCGGCGCGACACGATGCCGACGGAGGACCGCTGGATCCTGTCGAGGCTCGACGCCTTGACCTCGAACGCGGACCGCTTCATGGAGCGCTTCGAGCTGGGCGAGGCGGGTCGCGAGATGCAGGAGTTCGTCTGGGACGAGTTCTGCGACTGGTACCTCGAAATCGCCAAAATCCGCATGCGCGCCAACGATGAGGCATCGCCGATGCCGGTGCTGGTCCACGTCCTCGACACCTGCCTGCGCCTGCTGCATCCCTACATGCCGTACGTGACCGAAGAGATCTGGTCCGGCACGGGTGACGTGCGTTCGCACATCGCGGAGTCTGGCGCGCCGGAGCTGATCATGCTCTCGGAGTACCCGCCGGCCGGCGGCTCCTGGCAGGACGATGAGGCCGAGCGCGAGATGAGCCTCGTGCTCGACATCGTGCGCGCCGTGCGCAACCTGCGCCGCGAGCGCAACATCGATGCCGGGCGCTGGCTCGAGACGTACGTGGTCGCGGACGCCTCGATCGCCCGCCACGCGCCGGCGATCGAGACGCTGGCGCGCGTGCGGCCGCTGCACTTCGTATCGGACCGCGCTGACGCGCCGAGCGAGTCGGTGGCCTCGGCGATCCTGGCCGAGGCCCAGGTGATCCTGCCCATGGCCGGCCTGTTCGACGTCGAAGCCGAGCGCGCCAAGCTCGAGAAGGACCGCGAGCAAGCCCAGGGCGAGGTCGGGCGGCTGGAGGCGCAGCTGGCGAACGAGAAGTTCGTCAACGGCGCCAAGCCCGAGGTGGTCCAGGGTGCGCGCGACCGCCTCGAAGCGGCGAAGTCGCGTCTCGCGGGCGTACAGTCACGGCTGGCGGAGCTGGGATAGGCCATGACGAAGCGAGACATCCTGAGAGCGCTGGAAGATCTGCCGGATGATGCGAGCATCGAGGACGCCATGGAGCGGCTCGTCTATCTCTACAAGATCGAGACGGGGCATCAAGCACGCGGAGCCGGGCGCAGATCTTCGCAGGAAGAGGCGAAGGCCAGCATGGCTCAGTGGCATTCGTAACCTGGACACGCGATGCTCTCGATGATGTTGAAGCGATCGGGCATCTCTTCGTGCCCACGCCTCCGGGAGCAGCAGCACGTTCTCATCCATCGATGTTCGATGCTATCGGGCGACTGCAGTCATTTCCGATCCATGGGCCGCCGGATACCTGAGTTGACCAATGCCGATGTGAGGGAAGTCATCGTTGGTAACTACCGCGATCGCTTACCGGTCACAGGCGACGAGGTCGAGTTGATTCTGGCGGTTCATCATGGCGCACGAATCCCGCTTGCCTCTGGCACGCCAATGGTTGAGAACGAGGGAGCTCCTAATGGACGACTTCGACCTGTACCGGCTGTTCAAGACGCTGCACGTGCTCTCCGTGGCGATCCTGTTTGGCGCCGCGATGATGGAGGGCCTGATCGGGCCGATCGTCGCACAGGGGCGGTCGGTGCAGGAGGTGCGGGCGTACGCGAAGCTGCTCTACATCTCCGAGAACTACCTCTCGATACCGGCGGCGATATCCATCGCCGTGTTCGGGTACCTGACGGCAGACCGTTACGGCTATGACCTGCAGGAGACGTGGCTGGCGCTGGGGCAGGGGCTGTTCTACGCCATCGTGATCATCGCGCTGCTGGTCCTGCGCCCGGCGGCGAACGAGCTGTACAGGCTGACGAAGGAAGCGCCGGACGGGCCGGTGACGCCCGAGATCGTCGCGGAGCTGAAGAAGCCGCTGCCGGCCGTCATGGGCATGGCGACGGGCCTGATGTTCGTCGCGATCATTTACCTCATGGTCGCGAAGCCGGCCTGGTAGCGCGCTATCGCGGGAGCGGCAGAATCGAGACCTCGGGCATCGGGTAGTCGCGAGCATTGGCCGTAACGACCGTGGCCCCGTGCTCGACGGCCGTGGCGGCGATGAGGGCATCGGTCGTTGGTAGGGTGCGACCCTGGCGAGCGAACTGGTAGCGCCAGCGTCCCGCCTGCTCTGCCGATGTCACCGAGCCGGGAAGAAACTCGAGTGTAGTTAGAAACGCTGTAGCATGGCCTTCGTCCCCTGGTGTGAGGCCTGCATAGACTTCCGCCAGCACGACGTCACAGGTACACAGCCGGTCTTCATTGGCGACGAGTTGGGCGATTACTCGCAGGGTCGGCGCGTACCGCTTGAGGTAATCGATGACTGCGTCGGCGTCCAGGAGGTAGGAGGCCACTCAGGCACTGTCCGCCTGGATCTCGTCACCGCGTTCCTTCTGCCGAGCTGCACGGCGTGCGTCGACGTAGGCTTGGTCCGCCTGGCGCATGTCGTGCACCCACTTCGAGGTGAGCTCCGGTGTGGCCCAGTGCGGGTAGTCCGCGGCGTCGAGACCGGGGCCTTCGGCGAGCTGGGCGATGGCGCGCTTCTGGCGCTCGTTCTGGAGCTTGCGCCGCACGGCTTCTTCGATGAAGGCACTGCGGTTGCGAGGACCGGCGATCTCATCGATCTCGCGCACCAGGTCTTCGGGCAGGCTGATGTGTGTCCTCATTGGCACACAGATTAGCACATAGCTGTGTGCCAAGTTGTGCCGGAGAACTCCGGACAGGGCGCTTCCGTATCTTAGGTATCTGCGGTGGTGAAACCCGCAGATCCGTGATTGGGGGAATGGTCAAAGCCGTGGATTCGAGCGTGAACCGGGGTGCGTCGCCGTCGCCAGTACGGGGCGGGGGATGCGACACTGGTAAGGTGATCCGTCTCGCCGGTCTGGTACTTGTTGCGCTGCTGGTCCTCGCCTGCTCCGGGGGCGATGACGCCGCTGAGCCGGCGGCGTCGCCGAGCGTAACGGCTGTGTCGACGCCTCGGCCCGGCTCGACGGCGGTGCCGGGCACGACCGCGCAGCCGACGATTGCCCTGGACTCCTTCGATCCCGAGGTGCAGCTCAAGGGCGTCTATCGGCCGCCTCAGGAGGTCGCGGCGGCGAGTGTCGTCGAGCTGCCGGCCCGGCCGAAGGCGCAGTTCGCGGCCTGGGACGGGGCCTCCGTGGTGATTTACGACACCACGACTGGTGAGGCGCACGACTTTGGGCCCGGCAGCCTGGCGCAGCCGGCGTTCGGCAAGAATCACCTCGTCTTCACCTCTGCTGACTACGAGGTGTATGCGGTCGATCTGAGGACGATGGAGAAGAAGTCTGTCGGTCATGGTGTGCTGGCGTACTTCCTCGGTGACAACTACATCGTGATCAACCCCGGCAACAACAACTACTACGGCTACGACGTCCTGACCAACAAGCGCGTCGACCTCGACGAAATTACGCAGCCCCTGCTGCAGAGCATGCTCTTGCAACGCTGGGGCGGCATCTTCCTCGCGAAGTGGCTGGACGGGCGTTACGCGGTACGGCTGGCGGAGAACCCCCAGGACGTTTGCGAGAACACGGGCGCGGAACAGCGCGCCTGTGTGGCGGACGTGTCCTCGAAGTGGCTGGTGGAGGACGTGCAGACGCAGAAGATCGTGATGGCCTTCGAGGCTAACAAGGTGGCGCCGGCGGGGCACAACGAGGTCGTCATGGCGACGACGCCCGTGTGCTACGAGGCGAGCTGGATCACCGACTGCTACGACGTGCTTTCGAAGCTGGAGGCGCAAAGCTCGAGCTCCGGCGGCCAGGTCGCGGTCGAAGGCACGACGAATATCTTTCTCGTCGACCTCACAACGGGTGACGCGACCTTCGTAGCGACGGCGACCTACAACGCCTCGACGGGGCTGTGGCCGATGAACTGGCCCCTCGTCGCCAACAAGGACTTCGTCGCCTGGACGGAGTCGTACTGCGGCGATCCCAAGGGTGTCACGCGTATCTATAACCGCGCGACGGGCGAGATCACGGAGCTGGACAGGGGCGACTGGTTGGTGCTTGCCGATGGCCGTCTCGGGTTGGGTGAGCAGGGCGCCACGGCGATCATCGACCCGGGCACGCTGGCGTACCTTGCGGTGCTGCCGGAGCTATCGGGCGTGAGCTGGTCGAGCGACCTGCGCTATGCCGCCGTCGGCCAGGGCTTCGGGCGCGGCAGCGTGTGCGAATAACCCCGAAATGCCAGGCGCAATCACCGGGGTGAATACGGCTAACCGTCCTGACTATGGGCCTTCGAATCTGTTTGACCCAAGTATGGGCCGATGCTAGCATTCGCCTGCCTTGTGATATTTGGCACCAGATTCTCATAGCACTATCTGGGTCATCGAGAGCAGCGTCAGACAGGAACTAGGGCGGAAATGCAGGCTCTCTTCGATAACTATCTTGCTGTCCTCATGGCGGGCTTGACCGGCTGCTTGCTGGTGATCACCGCCGTCCTTGGGACGCGCTTGCTGGCGCCCTTCTCCACAACGCGTGAGAAGGGAACGCCTTACGAGTGCGGTATGTTGCCGATCGGCCACGTGCGCACCCAGATCCACGTCCGCTACTACGTGTACGCAATCCTGTTCTTGATCTTCGATGTGGAGGCGGTGTTCCTGTTCCCGTGGGCGGTATCGCTCGTGGCAATTGGTGAGGTCGCCCTGTATTCGATGATTCTGTTTATCTTGATTCTGGGCGCAGGCCTCGGCTACGCCTGGAAGAAGGGTGTTTTGGAATGGAAGTAGAGAGCAACGGCGGCGCGGGCGAGAACACGCCCGAGCACTCCGCCGCCCGCACCGGAAGCAGCCGCACCTACGCCGCCTGTCGCGCGCGAAGGCGCTCCTGAGCGCCCGCCCCGCGACACGTCAGCCGTGCCCGGCCGGGTGCCGGACCTGGCGGTCGCTGTGACGGATGAGATTCCCGTGATGTCGCGACCGATGTCGCTGGGTGTGCAGCTTGAGATGGCGCGTCTGACGCCGGTGGAGCTGGAGCACCCGAAGGCGCTGTACCGCTCGGTGTTGCCGGGCGTGATGCAGGTGCCTGCCGACTACGTCATCGCCGCGGCACGCAAGTCCTCGCTGTGGCCGATGACCTTCGGTCTGGCCTGCTGCGCCATTGAGATGATCGCCACGTACATGGCGCACCACGACCTCGACCGCTTCGGCATCGTGCCGTGGCCGTCCCCGCGTCAGTGCGACGTGATGATCGTGGCGGGCACGGTGACCAAGAAGATGGCGCCGGCCGTGAAGCTGCTGTACCAGCAGATGCCGAACCCGAAGTGGGTGATCTCGATGGGCGCCTGCGCGACCAACGGCGGCCCCTACACGCGATACGACCGCGTGCTCCAGGGTGTCGACAAGATCATCCCGGTCGACGTCTACGTCCCGGGTTGCCCGCCGCGCCCCGAGGCGCTGATCGACGGCTTCATTGCTCTGCAGAACAAAATCATGGAAGAGCGCGACCGAGTCGGATGAGTCCAGAAGATCGAAAAGAAGAAGCGGCACCGGCCGGCCCGCACCGGCGCCTCCACCAGGCTCGGTAGCTGACCTGTTCAAGGCGGCCCTCCCCGGCGTCGAGATGCAGGCGATCCAGGGCGCGATGGACGTGCTCCTCGTGATCGACCGCAAGGACGCCCACCAGGTGCTCGAGACGGCGAAGAACGACGAGACGCTGGCGTTCGACTTCCTGCGCAACCTCTCGCGGCGTCGACTACGAAGACGACGGCCTCGAGGTCGTCTATCACCTCTACTCCTACAAGCACCGCCACAACGTCACGATCAAGGTGCCAAGGTACCGACCGACGACCCGGATCGTGCAGTCGGCATGCCGACATCTGGCGCGCGGCCGACTGGCACGAGCGCGAGTGCCGCGACATGTTCGGCATCGTGTTCGAGGGCCACCCCAACCTGGTGCCGATCCTGCTGCCGGAGGACATGCTGGACCACTTCCCGCTGCGCAAGGACGTCCCACTGGCTCCGCTGGAGGAGTGGCAGGGCGAGCAGCTCGGTGACAACATGGCCCAGGCCGGCCACATCCCGCCCGGCTCCGGCTTCGACGTCGAAGCGGCAAAGGAAGGGGAGTAGCGATGACACTCGATGGCAGCGTAATCGCTAACCAGGACCACTACGAGCAAGAGTTCGAGACCATCGACCTCAACGTCAACATCGGGCCGCAGCACCCGGCGACGCACGGTGTGTTCCGCATGGTGCTCGTGATCGACGGTGAGGTCGTGCACGACGTCGTGCCGCACATCGGCTACATGCACCGCGGCGCCGAGAAGCTCTCGGAGAACATGGACTACCGCCAGGCCATCGGCTATCAGGACCGCACGGAGTACCTGGCCCAGTTCAACGCCGAGATGACCTACGTCCAGGCGGTCGAGAAGCTCGCCGGGCTGGAGCCGCCGGAGCGGGCGCAGTACATCCGCGTCATCCTGGCCGAGCTCAACCGCATCTCCAGCCACTTCATGTTCCTCGGCGCCTTCGGCACCGACCTGGGCGTCTTCGGCACCTCCTTCGTCTACGCCTTCCGCGAGCGCGAGAACGTCCTCGACCTGTTCGAGGAGGTCACCGGCGACCGCCTGATGTACGCCTACTTCCGGCCCGGCGGTGTCGCCTGGGACGTGCCGAGCAACTTCAAGGAGCGCGTGCGAGTGGGTGTGCCAGCACGCGCTGATCGGCGCCGACGACATGGACAGGCTGCTGACCGACAACGAGATCTTCATCGCCCGCACGCGCAACGTCGGCGTCCTGTCGGCGGAAGACGCGATCGACTTCGGCGCGACGGGTCCGGTGCTGCGCGCCTCCGGCGTCAAGTTCGACCTGCGCAAGGACGAGCCCTACTAGCATCTACGACCGCTTCGACTTCGAGATCCCGGTCGGCACGCAACGGCGACTCCTACGACCGCTACCTGGTGCGCCTGGAGGAGATTCGCGAGTCGGTGAAGATCGTCCGCCAGGCGCTGGCTCAGCTGCCGGACGGCCCGATCATGCCGGAGCGCATGCCGCGTCTGCTGCGGCCGGCGGCGGGCGAGGTCTACATGCGCTGCGAGAACCCGCGCGGCGAGTACGGCATCTACCTGGTCTCCAAGGGCACGACGCAGCCCTACCGGCTGCGCATCCGCTCTTCCTGCTTCTGCAACCTGTCGGCCCTGCAAGCACATGACCGTCGGCTCGCTACGTGGCCGACGCCGTGACGATTCTGGGCTCGCTCGACATCGTGCTCTGTGAGGTCGACCGATGAGCTTCTGTTCCCAAAGGGAGGCATCTAGGGATGGGTCTACTCCTGAACTGGGGCATCTTCGGCGTCGACATGAACGTCTGGCTGGACGCCTTCCTGCGCCTGCAGCTCGTCGTCATCGTCATGACCGTGACCGTCATGGGCCTGATCTACCTCGAGCGCAAGTTCGTCGGGCGCATCCAGATGCGCCTCGGCCCCATGCGCACCGGCCCCTACGGCACCCTGCAGTCGATCGCCGACGCGCTGAAGCTGCTGACCAAGGAAGACCTGCGACCGGCCACAGCCGACTTCTGGCTGTTCGAGCTGGCGCCTTACGTCGACCTTCGTGCCGGTGTTCATGACCCTGCTGGCGCTGCCCTTCATGGAGGGCTGGTTCGTCCGTGACCTCCAGCTGGGTCTGTTCTACATCGTCGCGATCTCGGGCGTGACCGTCATCGGCTACCTGATGGCCGGCTGGGCCTCCGACAACAAGTACGCCCTGCTCGGCGCCGTGCGTTCCGCGGCCCAGCTCATCAGCTACGAGATCCCGTTGATCCTTGCCGTGCTGGCGGTCTCGATGGTCGCCGGTTCGCTGAACCTCAACGACATCACGCTGCAGCAGGACACGGTCCCGAACCTCCTGCTGCAGCCGCTGCCCTTCGTGATCCTGCTCATCGCCGTGCTGGCCGAGCTTTCGCGCCGGCCCTTCGACATCCCGATTGGTGAGTCCGAGCTGGTCGGTGGTCCGTGGGTCGAGTACTCCGGCATCCGCTGGAGCATCATCTTCGCCCTGACCGAGTACGCGAGCCTCTGGGGCTTCTCGATCCTGGGCTGCGCTGGTGTTCCTCGGCGGCTGGGAGTGGCCCTTCGGCACGCGCAGCTTCTGGGGCGACTTCGACTTCGTCTACCAGCTGCTGCTCGTGGGTATCAAGTCGTTCCTCATCATCCTGACCGTGATGTGGATCAGCGCGACGTTCCCGCGCCTGCGCATCGACCAGCTGATGGCGTTCTGCTGGAAGATCCTGCTGCCGTTCGGCTTTCTCCAAGTCTGATTAACGGTATTGTCCTGACGTACGAGCCGCCTGAGGTGCTGCGCGACGTTCTCTGTTCGGTACTTCGAGCGCTCTGCTGGTAGCGATGAGCTACGTAATCTACGTGGCGACGCGGCAACCCTCGCGTGAAGAGCGCGTCGGCGCCAGGCCTCGCCGCGAGGAGTGTCCAATGATTGGTGTCCTGAAGTCCCTCGGAGTGACAGCATGGGGACTATGTTCCGCAAGCCGGTGACGATTCAGTACCCGACTGAGCACCGCAAGGTGCCCGACCGCGACCGCGCCTTCCCGATCCTGCTCTGGGACTTCGACGTCGACGAGTCCTTCTGCACGGGCTGTCACGCCTGTGAGCGCGCCTGCCCGGTTGAGTGCATGACGGTGACGATGAAGGACAACCCGAAGCACGCGGAAGGCGACAAGCAAGCGCCGCAAGATCCTCGATGAGTTCTTCATCGACTACGGTCGCTGCATGCGCTGCAACATCTGCGTTGAGGTGTGCAACTTCGACGCCATCGCGATGAACAACACCTGGACGGGCCACGAGCTCTCCAGTGTCGACCGCAAAGACCTCGTCATGGACCGCGACCAGCTGCTGGCGCTGTCCAAGACACAGCAGATTCGGCCCTGGATGCCTTCGTGACCATAGCTGAAGTCGTCTTCTATCTGCTCGCAGCTCGTCGCGATCGCTGGCGTCGATCGGCGTCGTCACCGTGCCGAACGTCGTGCACGCGGCGCTGTTCCTGATCCTGTCGCTGCTCTGGGCGTGCCGGCTTCTACATCCTGCTCTCGAGCGAGTTCCTGGCGCTGGTGCAGATCCTGGTCTACGCCGGCACCGTCTCCATCCTCATGCTGCTCGGTCTTATGCTGACGCGCGGCGCGCAGCAGAACCTGCCCGAGCGTCGGCGCCGGCGGCGCAGTGGCCCCTCGGCCTGCGGCGGCGCCGGCGTGCTGGCGGTCGCGCTGATCACGGCCGTGCTCGACTCGGACTGGCCGCGCGATACCGGCAGGTGACCATGGTCGAGCATCAAGACCCTGGCGGCGCGCTGTTCCGACGACTGGCTGCTGCCGTTCGAGGTCGTCTCGGTCGTGCTGCTCGGTGGCGCTGATCGGCGCCGTCGTCATCTCGGCACAGAAGAAGAGGGAGGCGCTAGGTGGAAACTGCTCGCCGAGCAGATCCCGCTGGAGAGCTTCCTCTTCGTCTCGGCGATCCTCTTCTCTCTGGGCGTTTACGGGGTGCTTTCCCGGCGCAACGCGGTGCAGATCCTCATGTCGGTGGAGCTGATGCTCAACGCCGTGGCGGTGAACTTCGTTGCCTTCGCTGCCTACACGGACGCGGAGCTGTTCCGCGGCCTGATCTTCGGCATCTTCGTGATCATCATCGCCGCCGCTGAAGTCGGTCTGGCGCTCGGCATCATCCTGCGACGTCTTCCGCTACCGCGCGACGGCCAACGTGGACGAGGTCAGTCAACTCAAATGGTAGACATGGAGCAGGCCTGGCTGCTGCCGGCGATGCCGGCCGTGGCCTTCGTCATCCTGGCGCTTCTTCCACGGCTACCTGCCGCGGCGGGGTGACTTGGTCGCCATCGGCAGCCGCCATCGCCAGCTTCGTGCTCTTCATCTTCGTGGCCGGTCGACCTGTTCGACCAGCTGCCGGCATCGCGGCCGCCGAGCTGGTCAACAACAAGTCCGGCTTCGACTGGGTGAAGATCGAGAAGATCGACTTCCTCCTGCGCATCGGCTTCCACGTCGACCAGCTCACGATCGTGATGCTCGCAGCCGTCACCTTCGTCGGCATGCTGGTGCAGATCTACTCCGTCGGCTACATGAAGGGCGAGCCGCGCTACGGCTGGTACTACGCCGTGCTGTCGCTGTTCATCGCCTCGATGATGACGCTGGTGCTGGCCGACAACTTCCTGCTCCTCTACATCTGCCTGGGAGGGCGTGGGCATCTGCTCCTACCTCCTGATCGGCTTCTACTACGAGCGGCGCTCGGCGGCTGAGGCGGCCAAGAAGGCGTTCATCACCACCCGCATCGGCGACGTGTTCCTGCTGATCGGCATCATCCTGCTGTGGCGCGAGGCCGGCACCTTCGACATGAGCGACGATCTTCCACATGGCGGAAGAGGGCGGCTTCGACAAGTGGTACCTGACGATGGCGATGCTGTTCCTGTTCGGCGGCGCCGCCGGCAAGTAGCGCCCAGTTCCCGTTCCACGTCTGGCTGCCCGACGCCATGGAGGGCCCGACGCCGGTCTCGCGCGCTGATCCACGCCGCGACGATGGTCGTGGCCGGCGTCTACCTCGTGGCGCGCGCCATGCCGCTGTTCGAGGCGGCTCGACGACCTGGCGCTCTACGTCGTCCTCACCGTCGGCCTGATCACGACCTTCCTGTCGGTCTTCATGGGCCTGGTGATGACCGACATCAAGCGCGTCGTCGCCTACTCCACGCTGAACAGCCTCGGCCTGATGATGGTCGCCCTCGGCTTCGGCGAGGCGGGCGTCGGCGCGGCGATGATCTACCTGTTCGCGCACGCCTTCTTCAAGGCGCTGCTGTTCCTCGGCTGCGGCTCCGTGATCCACGCGACCGAGAAGCAGGACGTCGAGCTACCTCGGCGGCCTGTCGAAGAAGATGCCGATGACCAACACCACGTTCTTCATCGGCGCGATGGCGATGGCCGGTCTCGTGCCGCTCTCGGGCTTCTTCGCCAAGGACGAGATCCTGGTCAAGGCGCAGGACTACAGCTACATCCCGTTCATCCTGGTGCTGATCACGCTGCCGATCACGGCGGCGTACATGCTGCGCGTCTACATGCTCACCTTCCGCGGCGAGCCCAAGGACCACCACGTCCACGAGCACGCGCACGAGATGCCGATGAGTCATGTCCTGGCCCGCTGATCGCTGCTGGCCGTCCTGGCACGCTGGTCGCCGGCTTCGTGGTCTTCGAGCCCGTGGGCAAGGCGCTCGGGCTGGGGTCCAGGGCTTCCTCGAGACCGTCGAGAACGTCATCGTGGCCGACCCTGAAGCGTTCTCGTTCGACTGGCCGATCGCGATCATCTCCGTCGCTGCTGGTCTGGCCGGCCTCGGCGTCGCCGTCGACGGCCTGGAGCGGCGAGATGGCGCTTGCCGAAGGCAGCCGGGCGCGAAGTTCCCCTTCTTCTACAAGCTGTTCCGCAACAAGTTCTACATCGATGACGCCTACCAGTGGGCGATCAACGTGGTCGTCCTCGGTCTGGCGAAGTCTGTCGCGTTCTTCGACCGCGCCGTCGTCAACGACACCGGGATCGATGGCCCCGGACACGTGGCAGGCGTTACCGGTTGGGTATTGAAGTTGACGCAGACCGGCAAGCTGCCGAACTACGCGCTGGCGATGGCGCTTGGTGTGGTCGTGCTGGCCGTCGTCGGCTTCTCGGTGAAGGGGTAACGTGGAGCAGGGACACGCACTACTAGCGCTAATCGCAATCCCGCTGCTCACAGCGGCGGTGCTGATCCTCGTGCCTTCCGACAAGAAGGACCTGATGCGTTACATCGCCGTCCTGAGCAGCGCCGTGATGTTCGCGATGTCCCTCTACGTCTTCATCGACTACAAGTCGTCTGACACCGAGCAGTTCCGCATGACCTGCTGCGCTACGACTGGCTGTCGAACGTCGGCATCCTGGGCGACAAGGGCATCACGCTCCACCTCGGCATTGACGGCATCGCCGCGGTGATGATCCTGCTGAACGGCGTCGTGACGCTTGGCCGGCACGCTGATTTCCTGGAAGATCGAGTACCAGCAACAAGGACTTCTTCGTCCTCTACTTCATCCTGACGGCGGGCGTGTTCGGCACCTTCGCGTCGCTCGACCTGTTCTTCTTCTTCTTCTTCTACGAGATCGCGGTGCTGCCCATGTACCTGCTGATCGCGGTCTGGGGCTCCAGCACGCCGCTTCCCGACGTTCGTGCAGGACGAAGGAGTACTAGCGCGATGAAGCTGATGCTGGTGCTGGTCGGCGGCGTCCGTGCTGCTGTTCCTCGGCATCTTCGCGACGTTCATCGAGGCCGGCCTGGGCACGTTCAACCTGCCGGCCCTCTACGGCACTCGCGCAGACGGCGGCTTCGACCCGGACTTCCAGAAGTGGGTCTTCCCGCTGTTCGCCATTGGCGCCGGCTGTCTGGCCGGTCTCTGGCCCTTCCACACATGGTCGCCTGACGGTCACGTCGCGGCGCCGACCGCGGTGTCGATGCTCCACGCCGGCGTGCTGATGAAGCTGGGCGCCTTCGGTATCCTGCGCCTCGGCATCGAGCTGTTCCCGGACGGGCGCCGCAGTTCTGGATGCCGGCCCTGATCGTCCTCGGCTACGATCAACGTCCTCTACGGCGCGATCTCGGCCATGGGCCAGACCGACTTCAAGTACGTCATCGGTTACTCCTCCGTCAGCCACATGGGCTACGTGGTCATGGGTCTGGCGACGCTGGACCCGGTGGGCATCAACGGCGCCGCGCTGCAGATGTTCTCCCACGGCGTGATGACCGCCCTCATGTTCTCCATGGTCGGTGCCGTCTACGACCAGGCCCACACGCGCGAGATCGCGGCGTTCGGCGGCCTGGCGAGCAAGATGCCGCGCTTCGCGATCTTCTTCCTCATCGCCGGTGTGACGTCGGTGGGCTTACCGGGCTTCTCCGGCTTCATCGCCGAGTTCCACATCTTCGTCGGCACGTTCAACGCGTACCCGCTGCTCGGCGCGCCTGGCCGTCCTCGGCGCCGGTATCACGGCCGTGTACATCTTCCGGCTGCTGGCGCTGGCGTTCTTCGGTCACGTTCAACGAGGAGCGCTGGGGCGGCCTGAAGGAGATGACCAAGTTCGAGTTCGCGGGGGCGTCCCTGCTGATCGTCTTCATCCTGTTCATGGGCCTGTGGCCGGCGTCGTTCGTCGACCGCATCGCGCCGACGGTTATGAACTTCCTGTTGAGGGTCGGGTAATGCGGCGCGTGTCGACCAGGGGCAATACAGCACCTCGGCCTGAGTGCCGGGGCATGGGAATCTGATGAGAGAAGTCGTCAACCTCGATTACGCGCTCCTGATCCCCGAGTACTTCCTCGGGCTGGCTGGCGATCCTCATCATCGCGTTCGACCTGCTGATGCCGAAGGTGCGCAAGGAGATGCTGCCGGTCATCGCGGGCCTCGGCCTGATCGCCGCCTTCATCGTCTCGTTGCCTACGTCGACACGACGACAACTTCGCCGGCCTGTTCTACGTCGACGACTTCACGACGTTCTTCCGCTGCTTCTTCATCGCCATCGACCTTCGCCATCGTGGTGGCGTCGTACCACTACGTGCAGAAGTCGCCTGCAGCAACCCGGCTGAGTACTACGCGCTGCTCGCTGCTCTCGACGATCGGCGCCATCTTCATGGCGGCGCGCCAAGGAGCTGCTGACCGCCTACATCGGCCTCGAGCTGCTGAGCTTCAGCCTCTACGTCCTGGTGTCCTACGCCAGCGCAACAACAAGTCGGTCGAGGCCGGCATGAAGTACATGCTGCTGGGCGCCTTCGCCTCGGCGCTGCTGCTCTACGGCATTAGCTTCATCTACGGCACCTCCGGCAGCACGACCTACACGGAGATCGCGGCGGGCTTCGCCGACGGCACCTCCGGCTTCACGCTCGGCACGCTGATCGGCCTGACGCTGATCGTGGCCGGGCCTGGGCTTCAAGGTGGCGGCCGTGCCGTTCCACATGTGGACGCCGGACGCTTACGAAGGCGCGCCGCTGCCGATTACGGCCTACCTCTCCGCGACGTCGAAGGCCGCCGGCTTCGCGCTGCTGCTGCGACTGTTCAGCACGGCGCCTGATGCCGGTGATCGACGACTGGCGCTTCATGATCGCGGCCCTCTCGGCGATGACGATGATCGTCGGAAACCTGGTCGCGCTGCAGCAGCACAACTTAAGCGCCTGCTCGCGTACTCCAGCATCGGCCAGGTCGGCTACATGCTCATGGGCATCGTGGCGCCTCACGCAGGACGTGACGAGCGGCGCTGCTGCTGCACATGGTCGGCTACGTGATCACGAACCTGGCGGGCTTCACGGCGGTCATCGCCTACCACAACGAGACGGGCGCCGAGGAGATCGAAGACTTCCGCGGCATGGCCGAGCGCGCGCCGCTGATGTCGGGCGTGCTGGCCGCAGCGCTGTTCTCGCTCGCCGGTATGCCGCTGTTCGCGGGCTTCCTGACCAAGTTCATCTTCTTCCAGTCCGTCGCCGACGCCGACTACTTCTGGCTGGCCGGCGTCGCAGTCGTCGCGAGCCTCATCTCCCTCTACTACTACCTGCAGGTCCTGCGCGTCGATGTACGTGAGCGAGCCGCCGGAGTACACACGCTTCCAGATCCCGATGCTCATGCAGGTCTCGGCCGTGGTCCTGACGGTGGGCGTGTTCTTCGTCGGCCTCTACCCGGCGCCGCTGTTCGACCTGACGGACTCCGTCTCGCAAGTCCTGTTTTCGTAGCCACGTAGCACCAAGCATCACGTGAGAAGCCCGCCTGCTGGCGGGCTTTTTCGTTGTGCCGTCGGGGAGGCAGGTCGGGCAGAAGTCACTGCAGGATGAATCCTGCAGCTTCGCGTGTTGTATTCGGGGTAGCTGCGGGTTTCAACCCGCAGGGGTCGAAGGCTCGTATGGGCGTCGAAGTGTGGAAATCGCCACATTCGCGGGCTCCCCATCGCGGGTCCGTTCGAGCACGCAGAGACCGCCACGTGCGCATGGCCGCCGAGGTGTGGGCACCTCGGCTACGGGTTGAGAACCTCGCACCTCGGCCAGTCAGCCCGCCGAATGCACACCGGACCAGCAGCGCCGCAACGTGCTGCAGCCTTCACCTCGCCCCTCTGGGGAGAGGCGAAACGCTTGTAGCTAGGTCGAAGTGCCTTTCGAGACCGGGAGAGGGGTGACGGATTCGGACGTTGGATCGAGGTTGCTTGGCCTCGCCTGTCGTGGATGGCTAGGGACGAGGGAGTGGCTGGTGTCTCATGCGTGCTCTCCTTTCGCTGGTGCATTGGGTTCTACTGAGGAAATTTCCGAACTTCGTGCCCCAAGTGCTTGACGGCCATCGCGTACGGGTGTATTTAACTAGAGAGTTATTTAACTAGACGGTGAAGTAATGCCAACAGACCAGCTCAGCGCCACGTTCTCCGCTCTCGCCGACCCCACGCGCCGGGCGATCCTGTCGCGCCTCGCGGACGGCGAGGCGTCTGTGCAGGAGCTGTCGCGCCCCTTCGACATGAGCCTCCCGGCCGTGTCCAAGCACCTGAAAGTGCTGCAGCGCGCCGGGCTGGTGGAGCAAGGTAGAAGGGCGCAGTGGCGGCCGTGCCGGATCAAGGCGGCGCCGTTGAAGGATGCGGCCGATTGGGTGGAGCAGTACCGGGCGCTGTGGGAGGAACGCTTCGACCGCCTGGACGAGTACCTGAAGGAGATGCAGCAGATGACGGAAGACGGAGGCGACGAGGCATGAACGGGACGAACGCGAACGCCGCTGACCGTCGCGGTGACCTCGGAGCTGGAAGTGACGCTGACGCGCGACTTCGATGCGCCACGGGAGCGCGTGTTCGACGCGTGGACGCAGACCGAGCACGTACGGCAGTGGTGGGGCCAGAACGGCTCGATTTTGACGCTGTGCGAGATCGACTTGCGCGTGGGCGGCGAGTGGCGATTCGTGGAGCTGGCGGCGGACGGCAACGAGCACCCGTTCTGCGGCACCTATCTCGATATCGCACGACCGGAGCGCCTCGCCTACACGTTCGTGTATGACGTGGAGCCGTTCAATGCGCGGTCGTGCACAGTGACGCAGAGCTTCGAGGTGCTCGATGGCAACCGCACGCGCTTGGTCGAGACGATGGTGTTCGAGACGGTCGAGGACCGTGACGCCATGATCGAGGCCGGTATGGAGCGCGGCGCTGCGGAGTCGTGCGAACGACTCGACGCTCTTCTGGCGCGCTCGCAGCAGGAAGGGGCGGCGCTATGACGACGCCGCGACCCAGCAACAAGCTCAAGGTCACGACGCCCTCCGACCTCGAGATCGTGATGACGCGGGAGTTCGACGCGCCGCGTGAGCTCGTGTTCGAGGCGCACTCGAAGCCGGAGCACCTGGTGCGCTGGTTCGGCCTGCGCGGCGAGTCGATGCCCGTGTGTGAGGTCGACCTGCGCGTTGGTGGCAGCTGGCGCTACGTGCTGAGCGCGCCCGGCGGCATCGAGATGGGGATCAACGGTGTGTACCAGGAGATCGTGCCGCCGGAGCGCATCGTCACGACGGAGAACTTCGAAGGGGAATTCTTCGAGGCGATGGGCGCCGGAACGGTGAACACGATGGTGCTGGAAGAACGCGATGGCAAGACGACCATGACGGTGACTGTGCGCTACAAGACGCGCGAGGCACGCGACGCCGTGCTGCAGTCGCCGATGGAGCAGGGGGCGGGCGAGGCATTCGATCGCCTGGAAGAGCTACTGGCAACGCTGGCCTGACGAGGGGTTCGGAGCCGGCGCTACAAAGAGAAAGGAAATTCGCAATGTCCAAAGTCACCACGTTTCTCTGGTACGACAACCAGGCTGAGGAGGCGGCGAAGCTCTACACGTCGCTGATTCCCAACTCAAAGATCACGGACGTTACTCGCTACGAGAACGCCGGGCCCAGCGGCAACGTCACCATCGTGACGTTCGAGCTGGACGGTCAGCAATTCACGGCCATGAATGCGGGCCCGGCGTTCAAGTTCACCGAGGCCGTCTCGGTCATGGTCAGCTGCGATTCGCAGGAAGAGGTCGACCGCCTCTGGGACGCCCTCACGGCGGACGGCGGCGAAGAGAGCATGTGCGGCTGGCTCAAGGACAAGTACGGCCTCTCCTGGCAGATCGTACCGAAGCGGCTCAACGAGCTCCTGGCCGACCCCGACTCGGAGAAGGCCGGACGTGCCCTGCAGGCGATGCTCCAGATGCGCAAGCTCGACGTGAAGGCGCTGGAGTCGGCTGCTGCCGGCGCGGCGTAAGACCGAGGAAAGGAACAAGGCCATGTCACTCGCCCGAGTCCAATTCTTCTCAATCTCGCTCGACGGTTTCGGCACCGGCGAGGGGCTGAGCCTCGATGCGCCGTTCGGACACGCCGGGGAGCGACTGCACGAGTGGATGTTCGTCACCCGGTGGTGGCACGAGATGGTCGGCGAGCCCGGCGGGACCAGCGGCATCGACGACGCATTTGTGCGGCAGCACGACGGTCCCGGGATCGGCGCCGAGATCATGGGCGCCGGCAAGTTCGGCTATCCGGGATGGCACGAGGATCCGGAGTGGAAGGGCTGGTGGGGTCCCAACCCACCCTTCCATACACCGGTCTTTGTCCTCACCCATCACACGCGCCCGCCTATCGAAATGGAGGGCGGCACGACGTTCCACTTCCTCGACACTTCGCCTGCCGAGGCGCTCAAGGCCGCCCGCGAGGCCGCGGGTGGCAAAGACGTCCGCATCGGCGGGGGTGCGACCGTGATCCGCGACTTCCTTGCCGCCGGGCTCATCGACCACATGCACATCGTGGTGGTCCCGATCCTGCTCGGTCGCGGCGTACGCCTCTGGGACGGACTCGAAGGCCTCGAAAAGGACTACGAGACCGAAGCCATTGCCTCGCCGAGCGGAGTCACGCATGTGATGTTCACTCGTGTGGGTCTCTGACACGCCGCGGTTCAAGACTGGGGCCTTGGAGAGCGACTGAGGGCTGCGATGAACAGGTGGACGTGGTCGCAAAGCCAGCGCCGGATCTGGGAAGAGCGCTTCGACCGGCTGGACGGCTACCTGCGGCGAATGCAGGCAACGAATCGAGAAGGGACAGGAGACGATGGCAGAGCAGAGCGAGACATCGACGGCAGAACGGGAGATAGTCCTGACGCGCCGGTTCGATGCACCCCGTGAGCTGGTGTGGCGGGCGTGGACGGAGCCGGAGCACCTGATCCGGTGGTGGGGCCCTGACGGGTTCACGAATACCTTCCACGAGGTCGATTTCCGAACCGGGGGCGTCTGGCGCTTCATCATGCACGGCCCGGACGGCACAGACTACGACAACTACGTGAAATTCCTCGAGGTCGTCCGGCCGGAGCGCATGGTGTACGACCAGGGGACAGCGGCGGACAACGTGATGCATAGCTCCCGGGTGACGTTCGAGGAGTCGGATGGCGGCACGCTGGTCACGCTGCGTGTGATATTCCCCACCGCGGAGGCGCGCAACGCCGCTGTCGTCAACTTCAACGCTATCGAGGCCGGCCAGCAGACCCTGGGGCGCCTGGCGGCGTACCTGCAGACGATGAGGCTGAGTAAAGGATAAGGATATGAACCAAGGACAGATTACGGGCACAGACACTCAGGACGGGTTGCTGATCGAGCGCGAGTTCGATGCGCCGCGGGAGCTCGTGTTTCGGGCCTGGACGGACCCGAAACACTTCGCGAAGTGGTACGGGCCGAACGGCTTCACGGTGCCGCATTGCACGCTCGACGTGCGCGTCGGCGGCAAGCTGCACTTCTGTATGCGCAACGAGCAGATGGGCGACATGTGGAGCGCCGGCGTCTATCAGGTCATCGATCCGCCATCCAGGCTTGTCTTTAGCCTCTACTTCACGGACGAGAACGGCAACAAAGTGCCGCCTGAACGTTACGGGGTCCCCGCAGACTTCCCGGAGGAGACCACCGTCAGCGTGACCTTGGAGGAACCGAGCGCGGGCAAGACGAAGATGACGATGCACCACAGCATCCCGGCGACGATGGCTGGTGGCGCCGGCCAGGGCTGGAACCAGAGCTTCGACCGTCTGGCGGCGTATCTGGTGCAGAGCTAGGAAGGACACGGCGATGAGAAAAGTAGCGCTGCTTGAGCACATCAGCCTGGACGGCTTCATGGCCGGCGCAAACGGCGAGATGGACTGGATCCGGGTCGATGAGGAGATCTTCGATGCGGTTGGTCGGGTGACGGACGCCGCGGACACAGCGATCTTCGGTCGCACCACCTACCAGATGATGCAATCGTACTGGCCCACGGCCGGGGAGCAGCCGGGCGCTTCCAGGCACGACGTCGACCACGCTCGCTGGGTGAACGCGGCGACGAAGCTGGTGTTCTCCCGCACGCTGGACCAGAGCGACTGGGCGAACACCGTGTTCGTGAAGGACGATATCGCCGGTACGATCGCGAATATGAAGGAGCAGGCCGGCAAGGACATGGTGCTCATCGGCAGCGTTAGCCTGGCGCGGGAGTTCATCCGTCTCGGGCTCGTCGATGACTACTGGATCAACGTGAACCCCGTCGTCCTGGGCGGCGGCATGCCGTTGTTCCCGGACGTGGGCGCTCGTTCCAACCTCAAGCTCGTCGAATCGACGACGTTCCCGTCGGGCGTGGTGGGGCTGCACTTCGAGAAGGCCACGTGATGATCACGAAGCCGGAAAACGTCGACGCCTACCTCGCCGCTCTGCCCGATGACCAGCGCCCCGTTTTGATGGAGCTGCGGCGCCTGATTCAGGCCCTCGAGCCGGACGCGGTGGAGTCGATCAGCTACGGCATGCCGGCGTACAAGTACCGAGGCAAGCCCCTGGTCTACTTCGGGGCCGCGAGGGGCCACTGGGCGCTGTACGGCCTCGTACCTGAGGCGTCGCTGCCGGATCTTGCTGGCTACGACGTTTCGAAGGGCACGATCAGGTTCCCGTGGGATGCCCCGATCCCGGTGGAGCTGGTGACGAAGCTTATCGCGGACCGGCGCGCTCGCATCGAGGCATCCGCGCCGGTGAAGGAGCGCAAGACCGGCTGAGCTAACGCGACTTGCCCTCGCGCAGCTTCGCGATCGCGCCATCGATGCGGCGCTGGCGGGTCTCGGCCGCCTTGGCGCCCTCGATGTTGTCGACCCAGTAGCGCTGGAGGCTGTTCGAGAGGCCAGCGAAGAAGGCCTGCGCCTCCGGAGCGGCCTGGAGGGCGGCAGCAAAGTCGGCGGGCACGCTGACCTCGCGGGGCGCCGTGTCGAGCTCAACCTCCACGTCGATTTCGTCGCCGGCCTGGAGCCCCGCGGTCTCACGGTTCTCGGCGCTGACGGGCAGCATAAACTTGCCCGCCATGACGGCGATGGTGCTGCGATAGGTGTGCTTGCCGATCGTGACTTTGACGGCGGGGCGCTTGCCCGACCCGAGGGCATCGACGACCTCTTCCGGCACGACGATGCCCGTGGCGGTCTTGCCGTTGAGCTGGAGGGTGGTGTGGAACTTCATGGCATCAGGATACCGCACCCGTTAGGCTTCGAAGTCGGCAGCTCAAGGCTTAAGCACTAGGCGGCCTGGCGCCGATCTGCTAGAGTCTCGCCGCGAAGAGGAGGAGAGACATGACGACGGCTAGCGGTGCTTTGACGGCGGGCGACCTCACCTACGAGGCTGACGATGGCTGGGCGAAGGTGCCCGCGGGCTACGAGTTCCCCGAATGCGCCGGCGTGGAAGTGGACGCCAGCGACAACGTCTACGTGTTTACACGCAGCGACCACCCGGTGCTGATCTTCGATAAGCAGGGCAACTTCCTGCGCTCCATGGGCGAGGGCACGTTCACGCGCCGGGCGCACGGCATCCACATCAGCCCGGACGAGCACGTCTACCTGATCGACGACTCGCAGCACGCGGTGCACAAGTTCAACATGAAGGGCGAGCTGGTGTGGACGCTGGGAAACGTCGGTAACCCGGCACCGAAGTGGAGCGGCGACCCCTTCAACCGCCCGACCCACGTCTGCGTCTCCCCCAAGAGCGGCGACATCTTCGTCACGGACGGCTACGGTAACGCGCGGGTGCATCGCTACTCGCCCGACGGCAAGCTGCTGACCTCGTGGGGCGCGCCGGGCTGCGAGCCGGGCGAGTTCCAGAACCCCCACAACGTCATCGTGGACGAGGACGAGTACGTCTTCATCGCCGACCGCGAGAACAACCGCGTGCAGGTGTTCGATGGCCTCGGCAAGCTCCAGACGATCTGGCACGACATCTACCGCCCCGACGGCTTCTGTCGCGACAAGGAAGGCCGGTTCTACATCGGTGAGCTGGCGGGCCAGGTCGACGCGCCGACGGCAGGCCACCGGCTCTCGATCGTGTCGAAGCACGGCACGAAGCTCGGGCGCCTGGGCGAGCCAGAGCCGGGCGATGGCCCAGGGCAGTTCATCGCGCCGCATGGTTGCGCCGTCGATAGCCAGGGCAACATCTACGTCGCCGAGGTGTCCTTCACGATTCGGGGCAGCCGTCAGGACCCGCCGCAGACGTATCAGAGCCTGCGCCGCCTGAAGAGGGTCTAGTCATCGCCGCCAACCGATGACGCTCTTCACGGTTGAGCCACCGGAGGACTTTCGCAATCGCCGGCTGTTCGTCGCCGCGGGTGTGACCTTCTACGCGTCGCGCTGGTTTTGGGCGAATCCCGTCTTGCTCGCCATCGTGGGCATCGCGGTTTCCTTTGGCTTCGACACGACAGAGGGCGTTGCCGGGAGGATCCTCGTCGGCCTGCTGTTCGGGGGCCTGATCATGGTGAGTATGCTGCTGCACGGCGCCGGGCACATCGTGAGCAGCCGGTTCGTGGCAGGCGCCGATGCAGTCGCTGGTGATGACCTCGACCGTGATGGTGGCGGGCTTCGAGGACGATGGCCCGCAACCGAGTGCCGTGCACGTCGGTCGCTCTGTGGGCGGGCCGCTGCTCAATTTGCTGGCAGGTCTCGCGGCCTCGCTGGTCTTCGGACTTGCCGGCGGCGGTTTCGTCCTGTTGTTCTTCGCCGTTGTGAACCTGGCATTCGCGGCGTTTACGCTGCTGCCGATCCCGACGCTGGATGGCGCCGTGATCTGGCGCGAAGTGCGAGGCTGGACGCCCCGGAGCTAGCCGGCGAAGTCCTCGAGCAGCTTTGCGAATGCACGCAGGCTATCGACCTCGTGGTGGGGCTCCGGGTCCGTGTCGGCCGCGCGTGTGGCCGAGGCGATTGAGCCAGACGGCGGCGCCGAGGCCGGCGTTGCGGGCGCCCGCGATGTCGGAGCCCAGCGAGTCGCCGATGAAGATCGCTGCTTCTGGTGTGACGCCAAGGGTATCGAGAACGTGGTGAAAGATGCGTGCGTCTGGCTTGCCGACGCCGAGCTCGCCGGAAATTGCGATAGTTGGGACTTGCTCGGTGAGTCCAGTCGCAGACAACTTTTGGCGTTGTGCCTCGGTTGAGCCATTGGTGACGATCGCGAGCTGATAGGCACCTTTCAGGCTCGAAAGCAGGGGTGCGGCGTCCGGATACAGCCTGTAGGTCGTTACGCGATGCAGGCTGTAAGACCCTCGAGACTGATCCAAGACAGAGGGATCGTCGCAGTTGTACTCGGCCAGGGCGCGCCGCCATGCCTCGCCCTGGGCTTCCTCACTACTGACTCTGCCGGCGATTACCTCGTCGGCAACCTCCAGTCCAGTGCGACAGGGAGACGGTCCGGTACGTTTCAAACAGGGCGGCGAAGTCATACGAAGGGTGGTCCAGGCTGAGGTCTTCGACCACTCGCGCGACGGCCGCATCGAAGGACGCGTCGTCGTCCAACAAGGTACCGTCGAGGTCGAAGAGGATGGCGCGGAACCGCGGCATGCTAGAGCTGCTCCAGCAGCGTTGCAAAGGCGCGCAGGCTCTCGACCTCGTGGTGAGGCTCCGGGTCCGTTTCGGCGCGCGTATGGCCGTGGCGGTTGAGCCAGACGGCGGCGCCAAGGCCGGCGTTGCGGGCGCCCGCGATGTCTGAGCCCAGCGAGTCGCCGATGTGCCAGGCGTCCTCCGGCCGCGCGTCGACGAGGCTGAGGGTGTGCTGGAACATCGCCGCGGACGGCTTGACGGCCTCGATATCCGTGGCCGAGACGACGGCGTCGAAGAACCGGGCTAGCCCCGCGCTCTCGAGGCGGGCGCGCTGCACTTCGCCGTGGCCGTTCGTGATCGCCGCGAGCCGGTAGCGCCCGTGCAGGCTCGCAACCACCTCGAGCGTCTCCTCGTAGCAGATGGCGTGCAGCTCACGGTAGGCGGTGTAGGCATCGCGGGTGCGGCGGATGACCTGCGGGTCGTCGCAGCCGTATTGCGCCAGCGTCTCGGTCCAGAGCATGAGTCGGGCGTCCGGCAGCAGCTCGACGTCCCAGCGCTTGCTCAGCCAGTAGTCGTCG
Organism: uncultured Chloroflexia bacterium; assembly: GCA_963768705.1. Classification (GTDB taxonomy): domain Bacteria; phylum Chloroflexota; class Dehalococcoidia; order DSTF01; family WHTK01; genus WHTK01. Next base: position 55,977 of record CAVYJE010000021.1, on the reverse strand, counting down.
GAGCGCTCGATGTAGTCCCGCGTGAGGGTCAGGGCATCGAACGGCGGCAGGTGGGCCACGAGGCCCTCGCAGACCTGGAGCACGCAGGCTTGCAGCGATGCATCGTCATCCCAGAGTGTGTTGTCGAGGTCGAAGCAGAGGGTCGTGGGCATCGCCTAAGCGATCTTACGTCAGGGCAATAACGCCTCGGTAGCTGGCCAGGAGGACGGGGGCAGTTTTCTATTCTGTGTCTGCCCAGTCTAACGGCAGTTCGACTGATGGTCCCTGTTCGGCCGTCACGGCGGTCAAGCGATCGAGTTCAGAACCGAGAAAAACATAGTCTTGGGGATCATTAGACGTGAGCATTTGCCGAGCGAGTAGGCCCTTGGCTTGAGCAGTCCATTCGTGAGCTTGAATGCTGATCTGATCGCCCCCTCGCATGACTTGGAATTCGCCGGTAGCTTCGAGCTCCGTGAAGATGTGGGTTGGATAGTAGCGCTCAATACCGCGAATGTCGGGACTAATCTCTGGGTTGCCATTCAGGGAATCCATGTGCAGTACAAGTTGCTCATTTACGTTGGCATCCAAATAAGCTTGCCGAGTCCTCTGGTATGCGGCAGTGGCTTCGGTGACGTCCCAATCGAACAACACCACGAGTGGGGCGCCTTGGCTGCGATTCCCGAGAAGCTCTCGGTTTCTGGAGACATATGAAGCGATGGAGTCAGCACCCTCACCGCGTTCCTGGTCATCGAGCCCTCTGAGACCTTCAAATCGGAATCGCTCGTGACTCTCTCCAGAATCCGTGCGTCTGTTCGTGATTCGACTAACACCACAGGATCAAGTGGATGCGTCAGAATCGGGTGAGTCCACCCCGTGACTCGCGCCGACGCAGCCGTCGCTGCGACAGCTGCGACAGTCTTGGCTTCCACCTGCGATTGGCCTGATTCTAAATGCACCCAAAATGCGTCTCGACTAGCCATCGTGAAGACTTCACTGTGGGTTGCTAAGAACAACTGCAGTCTCGGCTGTTGATCGTCCACCCACTCGCGAAACTTAGCGGCAAGTCGAAGCGCCAGATCATGGTGGAGCGAGGACTCAGGCTCCTCGACAGCCCACACCGTGGCTTGTCGCCAGCCAAATCCTTGTCGGTATGACGAGGCGTCTACGTGTTGTAGAAGTAGGAACATTAGATAGGACTGGAGCCCAGACCCCCAATATTGGTCGGAGACTGTCGAGCCCACTCCTGTCCTTCCTGTAAACCCGGTATAGCCAAACAGGCGTTGAATTGCAACTTCTCCAAGCGACGGTTGAATCGTGTCAAGAGAGTCTGTGGCTTCTCGAATCCCTTCGCTCACTGCGGCTGTCGATTCTCCTACGGCGCGAGCAAGGTCGTTTGCAATATCCTCAACGCCTGCCCCACCTTGTGGTCGATATGATTTGGCAAGGCTTCAGCGATTGCCCTGCTCTCTTGAGCAAGGACTTGAGGCGGCAGAATGCGGCGGCATGTATCGGACGTCGATGTGGGGATAATTCTGCGTAGATGACCATCGGCGTGCCCGACGAATCACTGGATGAATCGTGTCCAGCCGCTGGTTTGCCATAGGCCATGACTTTGTCGAGTTAGCGTACCAGCCCGATCGCATCCTGGGACCAATCCCCTTAGATTTCTATCTCGCTTTCTGCTCTTTGAACCTGGAATCGTGTGGTGGTCGACAGCAAAGTTCAGATTTATCCCCGGTTCGGGTTGGCCGGTCAAAACAGATTGAGACCTCGAAGGATGTTCGATTTGCCGGAGTTGTTAGGTCCAACCAACGAGGAGAATCCAGTGAGTTCATCGAGATTGGCACTTCGGATGGAACGGAAGCCTCGTATAGAAATATTCCGGATGGATCCTCATGCAGGGAGTATCGAACCCCACTTTCGTCGCTGAAACTTCCTGGAATAAGAAACTACTTACGCGCTGGAGGCTGCGCGGTGAGAGTCGGGCGTGAAGGGGTCAGGCCAACTCGCCGAAAGCAGCTGCTTGCTCAGCCGGACTGGTCCCGAGCACCAGCATCGCCGTCTCGCGCAGTGCCGGCAAAGCCGACACTTAGGTAGAGATGGTTACGAATACGGCACTGGGCGCCCGGCCGATGGCGGAAGAGCGCTCATGGGACCTCGACCGCATCGCGCTGGTCAGTGTGACCGCGTGCGTCTTCCTCGTGCAGCTTGGATTTGCGCTGTGGTGGAACTCGCAGGGCTATCTCTGGGGCGATGCGGTCAGCCGGTCCAGCGCGGCCCTGATCTCGCTGCACAGCGCCGATCCCCATCTGGCCGCGATCGGGTTCGTGTGGCTGCCCCTGCCGACCCTGCTGGAGCTTGTCCCTGTCGCTATCTACCGGCTATGGCCGGAGGTCGTGAGCAGCGGTTTCGCGTCGTCGATCGTGACGGTGCTGGCCGGGACGCTGACGGTCGCCATCGTCTACCTGACGGCGCGCCGGTTCAACCTGCCGATCTGGCTGTCGAGCGCCTACTCGCTGCTGGTCGGCTTCAGCCCGATGCTATTCCTGTTCTCCACGAACGGCATGAGCGAGGGCGTGGCGGCGCCGTTCCTCACCGGCACGGTGTGCATGCTGCTGCTGTTCTGGCACACGGGGCAGCGTCGCTACGTTGCCCTCGCGGGGCTGTTTCTCGCGCTTGAGCTTCGCGTGCCTCTACCAGGCCGTGCAGTTCGGTGCAGCGATTACCGTCGCGCTGGCGCTGGGCTTGTACACGATGGAGAACGTGCCCTCGGCGCCGCAAGGCCGTCCGCGTGCCTTCGAGGGGCTGGGTCTCATGCTGCTGGTGCCGAGCGTGTATGTCGGCCTCCTCTGGGTCATTGCGAATGCGGCGATTGTGGGCAACCCCCTGTACTTCGCCACGAGCCAGTACTCGAACGAGGGCTACATCGCGTCGAGCGGGCAGGATCGCATCGCCGATGCGGTGGTCGGCGACCCAGTGGCGTCGCTGGCGTTCGTGGCGCTTCGTACCCTGCCGTTTCTGGTGCCGATTTTCGCCATCCTGCTCGTGCGCCTGATCGAAGGCCGGTTGTTCCGGATCAACACGGCCGCGCTGCTGGGCGTCGTCCTGGTGGTGCCGTTTGGGTTGATCCTCCTGCAGCTCTACGAGGGCTCGTCGTTCGGCTGGCTGCGCTACTTCATGTACCCGCTGTTTGTGGCCGCGGGCTGGGGCCTGTACGAGATGGGCATCAGCCGTCACCGCAACTTCGCAATCGCGCTCGTAATGGCGGGCTGGATCGTTACGATTCCGGCCAGCCTGATAGCGATGACCGACCCGGAGCAAGGCCAGAACGAGTACCAGATCGTGCGCAGCATCTGGACGGGCGAGAGCGCCGCGGACGTGGGCTATCCCGCTGTACTTCGATGACGTGAAGCCCGTCGCCGCCGCGATCGATGCCCTGGGCCCGAACGACCTCGTGCTGGTCGATTCGTCCAACGCGTGGACGGTCGCCGCGACCGTCCAGCCGGCGACGCTGAAGCGCAACATCGTCTTCACCTCTGATGCCCGTTTCCACGATGCCCTGAGGGACCCGGCCGGGAGCGGCGTGGGCTACCTGCTGGTGCCGGATCCGCAGTGTGGCGCCGTCGGACCTCCTCAACGCCGAGTACCCGGCGCTGTGGGAGGGCGCGCAGCCCGGCTTCGAGCTGGCGCAGGACTTCTCGCAGACGGGTGTGGGCTGGCGTCTGTACCGTGTCGAGACCCGGAGGCGTCGGAGCCGCAGTAGGCCGCCGAGCGATCAGGCAGCCTGGCGCATCTGAACGTCTTCTTCGGTCGGTGGGCTTTCTCCACCCTCGTGCAGGCCGTGTTCGGTCTTCTGCCAGTAGTGGGGGCGCATCACCAGCTCGTACAGGGCGAGGTAGGCCGCGCAGCTCATCATCAGCCAGTAGGCAGGGAAGATCAGCGTGTACGGGGAGAGGTCGTCGTCGCCCCGGCCGACAGCGCCGATCAGCGCGAGCAGGACGAAGAAGAAGTTCCCGAAGGCCAGGCTGACCATCGCGAGGTAGTAGATGGGGCCGGGGAAGAGGGCCGGGATCCAGCCGGGCTCGAACAGGAGCCAGAGCACGAGCAGGGACCAGAAGATCGGCGAGACCACCGTCGTGTAGATCAGCCCGCCGACGGTCGCGATGAAGTGCAGCGTGTTCACGAGGCCGAGCTCCCTGTAGAGCTGCACGGGGTGGCGCGTGTGCACGAGAAAGGTCTGGATGTAGCCCTTGATCCAGCGAGAGCGCTGTCGCAGCCAGTTGTGGTAGCGGCTGTTCGCCTCCTCGTACGTCGTCGATTCGAGCATCTGGGTGCGGTAACCGGCGCGGGTGAATCGCAGGCCCAGGTCGGCGTCTTCCGTGACGTTGTAGGGGTCCCACGAAAGCACCTCCTTGAGGGCGCGGAGCCGGAAGTGGTTGGAGGTGCCGCCGAGAGGAATCGGCGCGGCCATGGCGTGCAGGCCGGGCAGGAAGAGCTCGAACCAGGCGGCGTACTCCAGGGTGAACCAGCGCGTGAGCAGGTTCTGGCGGGAGTTGTAGTAGCTGAGCTTCGCCTGAATACAGGCGATGCGATTGCCGGCGCGCTGAAACGCCCAGGCAGCCTTCTTGAGCTGGTCCGGCTCCGGCTGGTCCTCGGCATCGAAGACCGTGAGCAGCTCGCTGGTGGCGTAGTGGAGGCCGTAGATCATCGCCTTGGGCTTGGTGCGAGGTTCGCCGGGCGGGATCAGCAGCGTCTTGAGCCAGCGCGGCCGTATGCCCGGTGTCGCCGCTTCGACCTCATCGAGCGCTGCCAGCGTGTCCGTGTCGTCGGCTTCGAGCAGCAGGAGGCCGTTGAGCTTCTGCTTCGGGTAATCGAGGGCGGAGAGCGAGTTCAGGAGCGTGCGCAGGGTGCGCGGCTTCTCGCGGAAGGCGGGCAGCAGGATCGTATATGAAGGCAGATCGCGACCGTCCACGGTGGCCAGCTCCTCGGCCGAAGGATTGATCGTGGAACCGATACGCCAGCCCTTCCAGGCGCAGACCAGGCGGTAGACCGTGTAGAGGACGTAGAGCATGGTGCCGATGCCGGCCGCCACGATCGCGGTTGCGCTGAGGTTGATGGCCCCGCCGGCAATCAGCAGCACCAACCCGGCCAGGACGATGGTCGCTTGAGGCCGGGAGAGGCGGGTGCGAAAGGCCGAGAGGCTCGGCGTCTCCCGGTGCAGGCCGTGGACAGCGTCCGCGAGGTCATCGCCCGCGTACACCGCCGCGAGCAGGGCATCCATGGTCTCATCGTCTGTGACGTGGACCTCGACGAGGCGCCCGAGGTTGTCTTCCACCTGCGCGATGACCTCGTCCGAGGGGTCCGCGAAGGCGACGGCCACCGGTCGAGCCTCGTCCAGCTCGAGCAAGGCCAACGGCGTGTCCACGGGCTCGATTGCGACGGCGCGGAGCTCGTGCGCCAGGGCCCGGGGAAGCAGGGGCAGGGCACGGGCGTTCGAGCCCGCCGCGAGGATGCCGGCGCGCTTGGCCAGCGCCTGCGTGAGGCTGCCGGGCTCGCTGAGGCCGTGCGCCAGCAATATCTCGCCCAGGCGCCCACCGTTGCGTTGCTGCTCGTCCAGCGCCCAGGCGAGGTCCTGCTCCGTCGTAGCGCCTGCGTCCAGGAGGTAGCGACCGAGACGGCGTCGATTGCGTAATGTGGCGGTATGGCCCGGAAAGGCGGCGTCGAGGGCGCTATCGACGGCAGGTCCGGGCGCGAGCACCACGGTAGACGCGCTCAGCGGGCCATCGGGCATCGGGCCGAAGGGGTTGGCGATGACGACTCGACCGTCCTTGAGCGGCACCCAGCGCAACTCCAGGAGCCGGTCGATGCCCATGGCCTCGCAAATGGCCTGGTCGATGAGATCGGCGGGGACTTGCAGGCCGAGGGCGGAGATGCCGGTGGCGAAGTGCAGCTCACGGAGGATTTCGTAGGGGCTCAGCTCATCCAGCACCAGCCAGGGCGGGTAACCGATAGCGATTCGGTGCAGCGCGCGCTGCCCGTCCTTGATCGCGCCGGAGCGTACTAGCCGGTCGACGATCTGGGGCAGGGTCTCGGGTTGGGCTGGCAGGGGAGCGTTCATTTCAGACGGTCAGCGTGTGGCCGGCGTTAGACGACGGGGCCGTCGCACCGATCTCCTTAAGACAATAGTCGGGGTGAGAAGCAGCCGATATGAGGCCTTACCCGTAGAGATTCCCTATCAGAACAGTGCCTATCGGGCGGGTTATGCGCTGGAGGCCGCGCGCTGCGGGTCCGGCGTGCCGAAGGGCATGAGCAGGATCTCGCCGAAGGCTGATTCTTGCTCGGCGCGCAGATCTTCGGTCTTGAGCAGATCGAGAATGGCCATGAAGGTCACGATAGCTTCGAGACGGGTCTTGCAGTCCGAGATCAGGCGGGTGAACGACATGCGGCCGTAGCGTCGGATGTGGGTCATCAGGTTGACGCGTCGTACGGCGATGTTGACCATCTGGCGCTGCAATCGCTCCGGCTCAGGGGCCGGGGGCAGACGTTCGAGGGCCTTCGAGAGGGCGCTCATGAGCTTCTTGAGCGTGACTTTCTCCAGGCCGGTGGGCAGCCACTCTTCCGGCGGCGCCGCGATGCGGGTGTAGGAGTGGTGGCCCGCGTCGTCGAGCTGGCGCAGGTAGGACGCGGCGTTCTTGTAGGCGCGGTACTCCTCGAGCTGTTCGGTGAGGTCGGTGGCGATCGCCTCTACTTCGAGGTCGTCCTCGGCCATCTCGTCGGCGCTGCGGGGCAGGAGGGCACGCGACTTGAGGAGCAGGAGGCGGGCGCCGACCGCGACGAAGTCGGCCAGGGCGCGCATGTCCAGCGTTTCCTGGGCGCGCAGGGCAGCGATGTACTGGTCGGTCACCTGGATCAGCGACACCTTGGTGATGTCGAGGTCCTCGCGCTCGATGAGGTGGAGCAGGAGGTCGAGGGGGCCTTCGAAGACCGGCGTGGAGACGGCGAGCATGGTCATGGGCGTGCCTCCCCGGTTCCGCCACCCCTCCAAGGCAAAAGGGCAAAGAGCCAAAAGCGCAAAGCGATTGCCGCTGCGTCTCCGGCGAGGTTCTCGTGGGTGTGTGCGAGGTGTGAGTCGGGGGTTGCGGGCATAGCCGTGCCGAGCGCGGGGTGTGCGCTAGAGCTGCGCGACGGGGTGTCCGTAAGGCAGGCGACGCTACTGGTCATGCGACTCATATCCCTAACGCCGCCACCTTCAGAACTATACGAGCTATCTAGAACCTCGGCAAATCGGGGAAAACCCTTACGTCTGGGGGTGCGGGCGCTTTGTGGGGGTGTACAGGTGCGGGGCGGTTGCCGGTTGTGAGTTGTTAGTCGGTAGTTCTTAGTTTTCGGTTGAATGCGTTTCGGGAGCTGTGTGTACTTGGGGGTAGTAGCTCTGTAGTGCCCCAGCATGCTGGGGCACTACAGGCCCGAGATGCCGTTTGGCGCTGACTGACCTCGATTCGCGTATGGCGCATCGTAGGGGCGCATGGCCATGCGCCCCTACGGGGGTCTCGTCCAGGTCTGGGAAGTCGTTCGCAACGAGGAAACGATGAGAATCGCTCTGAGAACTGAGAACTGAGAACTGAGAACTGAGAACTGAGAACTGAGAACTCGTCCGCTACTGCTCGTTGCGGGGTGGCAGGTCGGGCCGGAGGACGGTGGCGCCTCGCAGGTAGACGTGCTTGACGTCGCTCTGGGGCGTCTCGGTGTTGACGTGCATCATGATGCGCAGGCACATGCGCAGGCTGCCGGGCACGTCCATCTCGTGGCCGCACATGAGGGCGATGTTGGTCCAGCCGAAGTCTCGGCGGGCGACGACCGCGGGAAACTCTGCGTTGAGGTCGGTGGTGGTCGAGAAGTAGGCGCTGGCGACGTCCTCGGTCTGGATGTCGTTGGCGCGAATGATCTCGCCGAGGAGCTCACCGGCGGCATCGAGGATGGCGTCGCGTGTGTTGGTCTCGACGGTGGTGGCGCCGCGAATTCCCCGGATCGGCATTGCGCTGAGGTTCCTTTCGGTCAGGCGATGGCTTCGGGCTTGCGACGGCCCACAAGGGTTTCGACGTACTCGCGGACGGCGCGGTGGCGGTCCGCGGCGGGCGTCTCGCTGACCAGTGCCATCAGAGCGCTACCGACGACGGCGCCATCGGCCACGCCGTGCAGGGATTCAATGTGCTCCCGGCGCGATATGCCGAATCCTACCGCCAGGGGCAGGTCGGTGCAATTGCGCACGCGGGCGATGAACGCTGGCAGCTCGGCCGACATTTCGGCGCGCGCACCCGTGACGCCGGCGACGCTGACGCAGTAGATGAAGCCGCCCGCGTGGTCGGCGATGAGCTGGATGCGGCGGTCGCTGGAGGTGGGCGCTATGAGAAATATGAGGTCAAGCCCGGCGGCGTTGAACACCGGCTTGATCTCTTCCGATTCCTCCGGCGGCACATCGATGAGGATGGTGGCGTCGACCCCGGCATCGGCGGCATCGGCAGCAAAAGCCTCGATGCCGTAGGCGATCACGGGGTTGAGGTAGGTCATGAACACGATCGGCGTCTCGGGGTGGCGCTTGCGGGCCTCGCGGGCGAAGTCCATGCAGCCATGGGGCGTCATGCCGTTTTCGAGCGCCTCGAAGGCAACGCGCTGGATCGTCGTCCCGTCCGCCAGGGGGTCCGAAAACGGGATGCCGACCTCGATGATATCGGCGCCGCCCTCGACCATCGCATCGAAGACGTCGGGGCTCTCGGCGAGCGTCGGGTGGCCCGGCACCAGGTAGGCGACGAGAGCGACCCGGTCCTCGGCGTGAGCGCGGGCGAACGTATCGGCAATGCGCGTGGAAGCCATGCCTCAGGCTAGCTTTCGGGAACAAAACGCGCAATGACGGCGTTGTAGGCGTGGGAGGAGTGATATCCACGTGCAAGGTTCCGCCGGATATCATGGGCGAATGAGATTACTGACAATCCTGCTGGTCATCCCCCTTCTGGCGATCTTCGCCATCGCATGCAACGGCGACGACGATGGCGGCGAAACACCCACGAGCATCCCGAGCATCGCGGCGCCCACCGATTCGCCGACGGCCGAGGCTTCGGCTACGACCGCGCCGCAAGCAACCGACACGCCGGCAGCGACGGATACGCCGCAGGCGACTGACACGCCTGCTGCCACAAATACCCCAGAGCCCGGCGACGGCACCGTATTCCCGGAGAACCCCGGCTCGACCGATCCGTTCCCGATCAAGTCCAACCCGGACCCTGCGCAAGGCACCTACATCCTCACGGACGTCCGCGTGGGCGCTCACCCGGAATCCGGCGGGTGGGACCGTATCGTGTTTGAGTTCGAGGACGTAGAGGGCTTCGCCGGTGCGCATCCGGCCGGCATGGTCGAGTACGTCGATGAGGCGACGCAGTGCGCTTCCGGCATGCCGGTCGACGTCGAAGGGGCGTCGATCCTGGCGGTACGCTTCGACGCGACTCAGGCTCACGAGGACGGCAACCTGACGATTGACTCGACCGACATCGACGGCCCGGGCAACTCGATCCTGCAGGCCGTCTCGTACTGCGACTTCGAGGGTGTCGTGCAGTGGGCGATCGGCGTGCCGAGCGAGCAGAACTACAAGGTGGCGTTCCTGGAGAACCCGTCTCGGGTGGTCATCGACGTCAAGTGGCCGTGACGAAATGGGTATCGCAGCGCTGTATAATATTCAGTAGCGTTAACAGAAAAGGCGGCTTTGAGGCCGCCTTTCGTCACCCCGTAGAGAAGCGACCATGACAGACAACACCATCCTCGATAGCCTGCAGCGTCCATTGCGCGACCTGCGAATCTCGGTCACGGACCGTTGTACCTTCCGCTGCACCTACTGCATGCCGAAAGAGGTATTCGGCCGTGACTACGTCTTCCTGTCTCGGGACGCCTTGCTGAGCTTCGAGGAGATGACGCGCCTGACGCGCATCTTCGTCGGCCTCGGCGTGCACAAGGTGCGCCTGACCGGCGGCGAGCCAACGCTACGGCGTGACTTCGACAAGCTCGTTGGCATGCTGGCGAGCATCGAGGGCCTGGACGACATCGCCATGACCACCAACGGCTCGTTGCTGACCCTGGAGAAGGCGAAGGAGCTCAAGGCGGCCGGCCTCGACCGCGTCACTGTAAGCCTCGACTCGCTGAACGAAGAGACGTTCCAGTCCATGAACGACGTGGGCTTCCCCGCCGCGAAGGTGCTCGAGGCAATCGACAACGCCGAAGCCGCCGGCCTGACGCCGATCAAGATCGACATGGTAGTAAAGCGTGGCGTCAACGATCACGACATCATCGATATGGCGCGCCACTTCCGCGGCACCGGCCACATCTTGCGCTTCATCGAGTACATGGACGTGGGTACGACCAACGGCTGGCGTATGGAGGACATGGTCTCGGCCAAGGAGATCCTGGAGACGCTGCAGCAGGAATGGCCGCTGGAGCCGGTTGACCCGAACTACTTCGGCGAGGTCGCCGAGCGCTATCGCTACGTGGACGGGCAAGGCGAAGTCGGCATTATCGCCTCAGTGACGCGGGCGTTCTGCGGCGCCTGTACGCGCGCGAGGCTATCGGCCGACGGTGAGCTGTATACCTGCCTCTTCGGCGTGAAGGGCCACGACCTGCGCAAGCTCCTGCGCGACGGCAGCAGCGACGAGCAGATCGCCGATGCGGTGCGCTCGATCTGGGGCGTGCGCGCAGACCGCTACTCCGAGATTCGCACCGAGGACACGATCGGCCTGCACAAGGTAGAGATGTCGAAAATCGGCGGGTAACTGCGTTACGGCAGAGGGCTGCCGCATCTGATAGTGGGCTTCATCTGGGCAGGAGAGGGACTTGCTGTTCGACGCTGATGAAGCATCGATACCCGTAGAGAAACTCAGGGACTACGTCTTGAACGAGAATCATGGGAGCAACCAGGGTAAAGCGCGACTATTCGACGCACTTGGCTATACCCAAGAAAACTGGGAGCAACTCGCCGCTGACCTTAGGTCGCAGCATCTGATCCACGACGCGGTAGAGAGCCGTCCAAACCGAGGTGGTCAAACCTATGAAGTCGTTGCTCGTCTGGTAGGGCCTTCAGGTCAAGCCGACATCAAGTCAATCTGGCAGATAGACTATGGTTCAGAGGTGCCGCGCTTCATCACGGCATACGGAGCATGAAGAGCAAGTTCCAGCTGTTCGACAGTGTAGTCGCGACCAGAGACATCCTTGAGCCCGAACTTATGGGAGCATGGGGGCGGGGGAAGCCCGGTTATGTCGATGGCAAGCCTGCTGTCTTGGCAGGCACACATGGGGCAGTAGTCGACATCATTGAGAAATTTGGCGACATAGGCGTTGAGTTCTTCGATGACAGCGGGGAAACGATTGACGTCGCCTTCGTGCCGGAGTCCTGGGTCGAGTTCGCCCCCAACGTTATCAGCAGCGGTGGGACCAAAAAGGTTGGACGGACTAGCCTATGACCTCCGAACCCCACCTCTCACACATCGATGACGCTGGGCGGGCGCGCATGGTTGACGTGAGCGCCAAGGATGAGACGCGGCGCGAGGCTATGGCGAAGGGTCGCGTCGTCATGCGCCCGGAGACCCTGCGGCTGCTGCTGCGGGGCGAAATCGCCAAGGGCAACGTGCTCACGACGGCCCAGATCGCGGGCGTGATGGCGGCGAAGAAGACGCACGAGCTGATCCCGATGTGTCACCCTCTGCTCCTCACAGGTATCGACGTCGACCTGACGCCGGACGAGGCTGCCAGCACGGTCGAGATCACCGCGACGGTGCGCACGACCGGCAAGACCGGTGTCGAGATGGAGGCGCTGACCGCCGTGAGCGTCGCGGGCCTGACCGTGTACGACATGTGCAAGGCCGTCGACAAGGGCATGCGCGTCGAGGCCGTGCGGCTGGTCGAGAAGAGCGGCGGCAAGAGCGGGGACTATCGGGCGGAGTAGCCCAGTCTTCAGGCCGAGCGCCGGCGCATGAAGCCGATGAGCGCTAGCACCCACACCAGGCCGGCCATCGCCACACCGAGGGTGCGCGGCATCGAAGTACTTTCAGGGGCCGGTGCACGTTCGCCGGACTGCTCAGGTTCGTCGCCGGCCGTCTCTGCGAGGACGCCGTTGATCTCGACGCCGAGCAGGAGCAGGAACGACGTCAGGTAGAACCAGATCAGCAGGACGATAACGCCGCCCAGCGCGCCGTAAGTCTGGTTGTACGAGCCGAAGTTCGAGACGTAGATGCCGAAGCCAAAGCTGGCGATCACCCACGTGAGGGCAAAGAACAGGGCGCCCGGCGTGAGCCACTTCAGGGGCAGATCGGCGTTGGGCGCGAGCCAGTAGAGCAGAGCCACGGCGAAGAGGATCAGCACGAGCGCCATGGGCCAGCGTCCGATGCTGAACAGCGATGCCGCGGTGTCTTGCAGGCCGATCTCGGCGGCGATGTCCGGACCGTAGAGCTGGCCTACGAAGAGCACAACGAAGGCCGCGACCATGATGCCGGCGCCAAGCACCGTGAGGCCGAGCGCGATGGCGAGACGGAGGGGCGTGCTGCGCGATTCGCCGACGCCGTAGATGCGGTTCATGTTCTTCATCAAGGCACCGACGCCGCTGGACGACGCCCAGATGGCGCCGAGGATGCCGATTGATAGCAAGCCGGCGTCTTGCTGCTCGATGACGCCTCCAGTTGGGTGCGCAACACGGCGGCGCTATCGGCAGGCAGCGAGTCGCCGATCATGTCCATGATCTCGTTCGTGGGGTTGTCTACGCCCGAGAGCGAGGCGACGAATCCACCGAGTGCCGCAAGGAAGATGAAGAACGGGAAGAGGGCGAGAAAGAATCGATAGGCGAGCTCCGCCGCAGCGCCGCTGATGTCGTCCTCGGACACTTCGTTCTTGAGACGCTTGGCGAAATCGATGGTTGCCTGGCGATCGAATTGCATGGTTGTCGCCCAGCTTACCGTCCCGCGTCTCTCATCGTTGTCGATGCGCGGAACGCCGTGTCAAGTTCACATTGCGAAGGGGCGTCGCGAGGCAGAAATAGGGAAGGGGCTCGCAGCGAGCCCCTTCCTCTCTTCCGCGTATGTCCGGCTAGGCGAATGGCGCCTTGGTCTTGTCGATCCAGGCGCGGAGGGCACTTGGCGTCGTGATTCCGAGCCAGTTCGTGCCGCCCTGGTAGACGCCAACGTTGCGCAGAGCCGGCCAGCGCAAGGCAAAGACACCGGCGCTGCCCAGCTTTTCGTTGAACATCTTGGACGCCTCGTAACGCTGGGCTTCCTTAATCAGTTCCTTGCGAGCCTCGGCGTCGAACTCGGACTTCGCCTTGGCAGTGAGCTGGTCCATCATGTCGTCGCCACCCATGAAGTAGCCGCCGGCAGAGTTGTACTTGAAGAACATGGCTGAGGTGGCGTCCGGAGCGGAGGTGTCCGGTCCCCAGCTGGTGCCGTCGAACTGACCCTTGGCAAAGCGGTACTTGTCCGAGCTCCACTCCGTGCGGTAATCGACAAGGTTGCGGTTCTGCTTCCACAGACCGGCGCTTTCGATCATGCCGAGGTAGATTTCGGCGCGCGTGTAGTACGTGGCCGGGAAGCTGGTCGGTGAAGGCGCGCCGTAGGTGCTGGTGAACTCCAGCGGCGTGGAGAGGCCGGCCGCCTCGATCAGCTTCGTGGCCTCTTCGAGGTCGAAGATGAAGTTCGAGTAGGAGTCCGGGAAGTCGGACTGGCTCTGAGGGTCGAGACGCCAGCCCGTGTAGGTCGTTGCCTTCAGGGAAGACTCCCAGAACGTCTCGACCGGCAGGCCCTCGCTGGCGAAGCGGTCCGTGTTGTACGCCGCCTCGAGGAAGGGCTGGCGGTCGATCGACTTCATGAAGGCGATGCGCACACGCTCGTCCTTGAACGGCGAGCCATCCAGGAGGCCGAAGTAGAGGTTCTCGTTGAAGCCGGACGGTGGTCGGGAAACCATGAGCATGTCCGGGTTGTCCTTCTTGACCGAGACCTGGTCGGTCGCGGGGACGCCGTATTCCAGTAGCTGGCCGGAGGCGAACTGCGCCGTGCCGGCGGAAGGGTCGGTGATCACGGGCTCGTGGATCTCGTCGACGAAGGGCTCGCCGTTAGTCAGCTTGGGACGCTTGAAGTTCGGATTCTTCTTCCAGCTGTAGCTGACTTCCGAGTTCTCCGTCATGTAGTACGGGCCGGTACCGATGGCCGTGCGCTGCACGTCGAGGACGTCCTTGTCTTCGGCTTCCTTGGCCAGGACATAGAGGCCACCGAGGACCTCCGTGGCCAGGTTGGCAAACACGGTGACGTCCGGGTGCGCCATCTTCATGACGATCGTGGTGGCATCGGGCGCTTCGACGGAGGCAATCGGCGCCGCCGGGCTGACTTCGTTCGAGAGCTCACCCGCGAGCTGGCCGAGCTCCTTCATGCGGTTCCAGGAGAAGAGGACGTCCTCGGTGTCGACCATGCGACCGTTCACCGGGTCGACCGGCGCGAAGCCGGCGTCCGGGTAAAGCTTGATGGTGAGCGTCAGGTTGTCGGGCGAGATCTCCCAGGATTCGGCGAGGTCGCCTTCGAAGGAGCCGTCCGAGTTCTGGAGGATGCCATCCGTGATGCGGAAGAGGGCGCTGTAGCCGCGGCGGGCGACACGAATGTGGCCGCCGGGGAACATCGGGTCCAGGGTAGTGAGCACGAGCGGGTGGGAGCCCGTGTACTTGCCTCCCGGCTGTGCCGAAGCGGTTTCGTCGACGGGCGTGTAGAGCAGGCCGGAAGTCTGCGTCGGCTGTGCGCCCGTGCTACCTGTAGCGCCTGTCGAACCGGTAGATCCCGTGGCGCCGGTGCTGCCGGTCGATCCGCCTGTGCTCCCAGTGGATGCGCCCGTGCTGCCGGTTGAACCTGTACTGCCACTATCGTCGTCGTCACCGCCGCACGCAGCCAGGAAGGCGGCACTAAAGGCGGTCGCGCCCGTTGCAGCAAGCGCACGCCGCCTGCCGACGCGGCGCGTAAGCACTTTGTCCCAGTAGTTCGCCATTACGTACTCCGTTCCTTGCTATACAGGTACTCTTTGTACCTATCCATTCCTATCAATAAATACGCAGATATTCAATTCCTAGATTTTTCCCATGATGTCTTTTGCGTCAATAGTCTGCTCTTTTACGTGGCAGATTGTGACAGGTCTATGCGGCTGGCATCATGATGAAAAATGTTTCCTGAGTTATGGTGCGAGGGTTGACGTGCGTAAGAGTGCTGAAGACCGGTTCGTAGTTAGTGGTGGTTGGCGTGTGGAAGCCGGCGTGCGCGAACCGCGGCACTGAGGTCGATGGCTCAAGCCGGAAGGCGCATGGGCGGCCTTGCTGGCACCGGTTTCTCACGTGTTCGAGATAACAACGTGAAATCGGGTACTATTTAGGAGAGATGAACCAGTACGCAACCGAAGCCTCGCACATCGAGTTGCTGCGAGAGGCAGGACTGCGGTCCACGCCGCAGCGCCTCGCAATCGTCAATGAGGTCTTCAAGCGCCAGCACCCGACCGTCGCCGAGGTCTACGAGACCGTACGGCGCCAGTTCCCGACGATTGGCCTCGCGACCGTGTACAACACGCTGCGCTCGCTGACCGAGCGCGGCTATCTGCGTGAGTTGCCCTTCGGGGACGCGACGCGCTTCGACGTCAACGTGGAGCCCCACACCAACCTGGTATGCACCCGTTGCGGTCGCATCGAGGACTACGCTGCGTGCGAGGACCTGATCACCGAGATCCGCAGCCGGGTGGCGAGCGGTGCTGGCTTCAAGCCTGAAGCCCAGCGTGTTGATGTCTACGGCCTCTGCAGCAACTGCGCGAAAGACGCCTGAGGTCGAAGCCCCTTAGAGTCGCGCTGGCATGGCGTCCCGCTATACAAGATAAGTAAGAAAGAATAAGAAGAGCCCGGTCATATGACCGGGCTCTTCTGTGTCTGATAACGGTCGATTAGGGGTGCAGACAGTTGTTCGTGCCGTTGCTGGCGGTAACGTTGCTCCAGAACGCCGCGTGGGCGCAGCTAAAGTTGCTCGCCGAAGCGAAGCTGCCCTTGTAGGCGCTGGCCCAGCTGTGGTTGGTCGAAACGGCAGTGCTGCCCTTGATAGCGACGGCAATGCTGTCGTCCGTGGCACTGGCGTTGCCGCCCTTGTAGGCGACAGCGATGCTGTCATCCACCGCGACGGCGGAGCTACCCTTGCTGGCGATGGCGACGCTGTCGTCGATGGCGACGGCGTGGCTGCCCTTGCTGGCGTAAGCAAAGCTGTCGTCTATCGCGACGGCCTTGCTGCCCTTGGTCGCGATCGCCGTGCTGTCATCGACGGCGACAGCGTTGCTGCCCTTGCTGGCATAGGCCTTGCTGTCGTCGCCGACGGCGACGGCGACGGAGGACTTGCTGCTGCCGCACTCGGCATCGCCGATCTGGACTTTGATGTAGCTGCGCACCGAAACGCAGACGTCGGTGGTACCGGCTTCGGCTGGGCCTGTTTGTCCGCCAAAGAGGTACAGAGGAGCGGCAATGATCGCCGCCAGAATCAGGATCGCTATCGGGCGCATGTTCGGCCTCCTCTTATGCAATCGATACTACCCGCGAGTTCGATTGCCATGGCAGCTTCTGTGCCATGCGAGAGTCTAACCCAAGTCCAATACTCAGCGTCAAGAACCTCTCATTTCTAGGATGACAAGGTTTGATGAAGAACGCCTTTTTGTCTCCGGTTTGCGCAAAGAAGCGGCCACATTCGCGCGAATGTGGCCACTTCTGTACTGAGCTGGTCTCGATGTGGTTGGGCCTGCTATGCCTCGAACGGAAGGTTGTAGAGGTCGACAACGTTCTTGGCGGTCATTGCGTAACGCTCTTCCGGCGTGCAGTCCGCCATGATGCGGTCGAGGACGCCCTGCGAGTCCGGGAACACGGAGTCGCCGTGGGGATAGTCGCTGCCCCACATCAGGGAGCCGACGCCGATGACGTCGCGCGTCTTGATGCCCAGCATGTCGTCCTCAAGCGTGGCGAGGAAGTTGCGCTGCCAGTAGAAGCTGGGCTTCTGAGGCGTCGGCATCGTGCGGGCGCCGCCGCCGCGGAACCAGTTCCAGTCGAGGCGGTTGAGGGTCATGGCGATCCAGCCCGTCTCGAACTCCGTGATCACGAACTTGAGGCCGGGGAAGCGCTCGAGCACGCCGCCGTAAATCAGGTCGTAAATCGTGAAGGTCATGCCGGTGAAGGCGAGGGGGCTCGCGGCCGCCCGATGCGGCATGCCGTGGTTGGCCGTGGCGCCGGTGAAGATGTGCATGGTCAGCGGCATCTGCGCTTCTTCGGCAGCGGCCCAGAACTTGTCGTACCAGGGGTCCGAGTACGGGCGCTCCGGTGGCGCCGTGGCCGGGATGCAGAGGCCGACGTGGCCGAGGTCCTTCGCCCGGTGCATCTCGGCGATCGCCATGTCGAGGTCGTAGAGCTGTACGCAGGCGAGGCCGAACAGGCGGTCCGGCGCTTCCTTGCAGTAGTCGCCGGTCCAGTCGTTGTAGGCCTGGAAGGTGGCGTTGAGGATCTCGATGTCCTGGACCTTGTAGACGTCGAAGATGATGCTCGGGTAGATCACCTCGGCATCGATGCCATCGAGGTCCTGGTCTTCGATGCGCTCCTTGATGTCGTACACGCCGGGACGCGCGAGGTCGTAGCCCATCTTTTTCACTTCGGCAGCATCGGGACGCCCGAAGTCGAAGCCGGCCTGCAGGAAGCCCGTGATCACGAAGCCCCATCTGCCGCCGCCGATGTACATCTGAGGACCGATGTCCTCGCGCTGGACGATGTGCGGCGCCTCTTCGCCGAAGCGCTTGACCAGGGGCTCGAACAGCTCCGGCGGCTCCACGACGTGCGAGTCAGACGAGATGCACAGCGGTCTGGTGGTGCTTGTCATTGCGGCCCCTTTTCTAGTCGCTCTTTCCTTCGGCCTGGCTCAGGCCAGACGC
This sequence comes from uncultured Chloroflexia bacterium, assembly GCA_963768705.1. GTDB lineage: Bacteria > Chloroflexota > Dehalococcoidia > DSTF01 > WHTK01 > WHTK01. The sequence goes on along the minus strand of CAVYJE010000021.1, from coordinate 38,007 downwards.
CGGCGGAGAGAGGCACTTCACGAGCGTCGTAGACGTTTCTTTAATGCCTAAGCAAAGCTCGGGTCGATGCTACACTTGCGACAGAAAGGGCGTCAACGCATCCCATGGCCAGAAGCAGCGAGCCCAGCGATACCATTTACGCGGCGCATTCCGCCGAGCTTTACGCGCGCGCTTTCGACTGGGCGGATGCGGCCGCGATCGAAGGGGCGCTCTCGGTCAACGCCGCCTACAACGCCCAGGTGGCTGCGATGTCTCGGTTGTGCGCGGCGCAGGGCATCAGTCGCACGGTCGGGCGCCACGCCCTGATCCGGCTGCTGCACTTCGCCGAGGGCCATCGCCTGACCCAGTTCGAGATTGCCTCGGAGATGCAGGTGACCTCGAGCAACGTCACCTTCCTGGTCGACGGCCTCGAAAAGGAAGGCCTGGTGCAGCGCCTGCCACACCCCACGGACCGCCGCACCGTGCACGTTGAGCTCACGTCCGCCGGCGAGACGATGGCCGACCTCATCGTGCCTTCGATGGCGCGGTTCATGGCGGCGATGCTCGATGGCTTCGATGAGGACGAGAAGCGCCTGTTCGCCACGATGCTCGAGCGCTTCCGGCGCAACGCCGACGCCTTCGACGCCCATTCCATAGATTGACGGAGTCCAGACCGCGGGCTGAACCCGCGGCAATGCCTGAGAGGACTCGACATGGCTCAGATCGTTTCACTCACGGCCGACCTCCTGTTCTCTTCCAACATCGAAGCGATGCTCGGGCGCGCCGGCCACAGCGTGACCACGGTCGAAGACCTGACGGGTCTGGAGACGGCGCTGGAGGCGGGCAACGTCGGCCTCGTGATCCTGGACCTCCACGCCGGCTTCGATGCCACCGACGTGGTCTCGATCGCGTCCGGGCACGCCATGGGCCCCGACGTGACGCGCGAACCGGTCCCGGTGCTCGCCTTCGGGCGACACACAGAGCCGGCGCTGCTGCGCCACGCCCGCGAGGCCGGCTGCGTGGAGGCAGTGCCGCGCTCGACGTTCGTCGAGGAGATGGCGTCGCTAGTGGCGAAGCACTCGACTTAGATCGCTACTTCGCCGCGCTGGAGCTCGTGAAGTCACTGCGGGTTCAACCCGCAACTTGCGCCTGGGTCTAGGATAAAAGCAGCGCCGATTCGCGGTCGCTGCTCATGCCATCCTCACGGCTCTGGCTGGTCCCACCCCTGAAAAGCCAGTGTTCGGACAAGAACCGAGTCAGCACGCGGCCGCCCTTCGCGAAGTGCGCTGCAGCGTGCAATGGAGGTTCGCAATGAGCAACAGTCACCCCTCTTCTATCCGAGTCGATTCACCTGCCGCCGACGGGCTATCCGGCTCAGAGTTGCTCAGACTTGGGTTGCGGGTGCTTCTGGAAGTGAGCATTGTCCTTTCGCTGGGCTACTGGGGCTTCCGTGCGGGCTCCGGCACGGTCGTGAAGATCGTCCTGGCGTTGGCCGCGCCGCTCCTGGGGTTCGGTTTCTGGGGTGCCGTCGATTTCCATCAGGCAGGCCGATGGGCGGAGACGTTGCGACTCAGCCAGGAGCTGCTGATCTCCGGGCTGGCGGCCGTAGCCCTGTTCGTCGCGGGTCAGCCGGCCTTCGGCGTCGTACTGATCCTCCTGTCGATTGTTTACCACGCCCTCGTCTACCTGCTGGGCGGCCGGCTGCTGGAGCGCCGGCTCGCAGCAACGACGAAGTAGGCAGAGCGGCCCAGCGTACTCAGGGACGCATCAGGAGACAGGAGTAAGAGAATGAAAATCACGCCTTCGATCCACCGCATCGGCGATCAAAGCATCGTCAACTCCTACCTGGTCGAGGAGGCCGGCGAGGTGACGATTGTCGATGCCGGCGTCCCCGGCCACTACAAAGAGCTTTGGAAGGAGCTGGCCGCAATGGGCCGCACGCCTGGCGGACGTGCGGGCCGTGGTCCTGACGCACGGGCACAGCGACCACATCGGCTTCGCGGAGCGCATTCGCAACGAGAGACAGGTGCCGGTGTGGGTGCACGAGGTCGATGCGGCTCTTGCGCGGGGCGAGGCACCAAATCCGGCCAAGGGCTTCGGGCCCACCAAGCTCGTGCCGTTGCTCAGCTTCCTCTGGTACGCGTTCCGGCGAGGTGGCTTGCGCACGCCTCAGCTGCACGAAGTGGCAACCTACGGCGACGGCGCCACGCTCGACGTGCCGGGCAGCCCTCGCGTCATCCTCGTCCCGGGTCACACGCCCGGCAGCGCCGCGTTGCACATGCCGGGCCTCGATGCCCTGTTCGTGGGCGATGCCCTGGCCACCTACGCCGTCACGACGGGGAAGCGCGGCCCCCAGGTAGCGCCGTTCACAGCCGATGCGGCTCAGGCCGTCGAATCGCTCTCCCGCATCGAGGACGTCGAGGCGAAGCTCGTGCTGCCCGGCCACGGCGAAGCCTGGACCGAGGGTGCGCACGAGGCCGTCGCGAGAGTGCGTCAGGCCGCGGGCCCAGTCTGATCCCGAAACGCCACACCTCGCTCCTCCGGTGCTACCGTAGGCGCGCCGAACAGAGGTAGATGGAGGTGTGACAAATGGCCAGTCGAGAAGCAATCGAGCACGCCAAGCAGGAGGCCGCCATCGGCAACCGCGTCCTCGCGGAGCTGGGCCTGGCGACGGGTATTCGGGCGTCGCTCGGTCACACGAGCATGCGCGTGCCGGACGACCCGGAGAAGTTCGTCGTAAAGGGCCGCGGCTATCGCGTCGATGTGCTCTCGCGCATGCGCCCGGAGGACATGGTGGTGTGCGACCTGGACGGCAACTGGCTGGACGGCCCACCCTACTCCTCCCAGTGCGGCGAGGTGAAGATTCACTCCTGCATCTACAGGGCGCGGCCGGACGTCGTGTCCGTGACGCACGTGCACCCCGATTACACGGTGCTGATGACGGTGCTCGGCCAGTCGATTCGACCGATGGCGCAGGAGGGCGCCCGACTTGGTCACGCAGGAGTTCCCCGTCCTGCAGCAGACCAAGACGATTCAGACCGAAGAGGAAGGGCTGCAGGTGTCGAACCTGCTTGGCGCCGGCGACGCCGTCCTGCTCCTGGGCCACGGCGCCGTCACTGTCTCGACGCGTTCGGTCGAAGGCTGTGTGATGGCGATGGCCCACCTCGAGCATCAGGCGCGCCTCAACTACCTGGCGATCTGCGCCATGGGCAACGACCACCCATCGATCCCGCTCGACCTGGCCAACGCCGTCGATACGGGCCCCACGCCGCCGCACATCGCCGCGCGACAGGCCCAGTTCGGCGGACAGCGCGGCGGCGGCGGCCTCTGGGCCTACTTCGAGGAGGTCGTCGGCGGCTCGATGTGACATCGGCGCGGCGAACGACGATCAGCCGTGAACACTACGGAATCCCCGGAGGTGCCGAAGTCACTGCAGGATGAATCCTGCAGCTTGCGTCGCCAACTGCATTGCCGGCGGTCCAGCGTAGCTGCGGGTTTCAACCCGCAGTGTCCCTGGAGTCTCAGGCCGTGAAGATCTCGATGCTGTGGCCGTTGAGCTCGTCGAAGTAGACTCGCTGGCCGCCGCGACGGTCGTCGACTTGCATGTCGTAGAGGTGCTCCGGACCGGGGCCGCTGCCGTACTTGAGGCCCTCGGCCTTGACGCGACCGAAGATCGACTCGAACTCGTCGTCGCTGACCTTGAAGGCGTAGTGCTGGCGGTTGAAGTGCCCCTCGTCGCCCTCCCAGAGCGAGACGTCGTCGATCTCTGCGAAGTCCAGCACCAGGCTCTCGGTGATCTTCACCGGCGCGAAGTGGGCCACCGGGCCCGTCGGCAGGCCCATGAGGCGGGCGAAGTAGTCGGCGGACTTGATCTTGTCCTTGCACGGTACGAGGAGATGGTTAAGTTCCATGCTTTGGCCTCCCGAAGACTGGATACCGAGATCGGTGGCGCAAGGGTAGGTCTGGTGTTCAGGCGCGTCAAGAATCGAGACGTATGCGGCTTAGTGGCGCCCATCAGCCACATCGTTTAAGACCTGATCTGGTGCTGGGCCGATGGTATACTAGCGCGGCATGATTCCCGCCCTTGAATCTGTATACGAGACCGTAATCGGACTGGAAGTTCATTCCCAGGTACGGTCTCGCTCGAAGATGTTCTGTCGCTGCAGTACTGAGTACAGTGGCGAGGAACCTAACACCCACGTATGCCCGGTTTGCATGGGGATGCCCGGCGTCCTGCCGGTGATCAACGCCGCGGCCGTCGAGGCGACGATCCGAACGGGCCTCGCGCTGAACTGCGAGATCCCGGAGCGCGCCAAGTTCGACCGCAAGAACTACCCCTACCCGGACCTCATGAAGGGCTACCAGATCTCCGAGTACGACAAGCCGCTGTGCATCAACGGCTACCTCGACGTCGAGGTGGAGGGGGTGACGCGGCGCATCCGGATCAACCGTGTACACCTGGAAGAAGACACGGCGCGCCTGCTCCACCGCACCGAGGGTGGCGAGAGCTACTCGCTGCTGGACCTCAACCGCGCCGGCATGCCGCTGATGGAGATCGTCACGGAGCCGGACGCGCGATCGCCGGCGGAAGCGGTCGCCTACCTGATGAAGCTGCGCCAGATCCTGCGCTACATCGGTGTCAGCGACGCGGACATGGAAAAAGGTAGCTTCCGCTGCGAGCCGAACCTCAGCCTGCGCCCCATGGGCAGCGACAAGTTTGGTTCCAAGGTGGAGCTGAAGAACCTCAACAGCTTCCGCGCGGCCCTGCGCGGCACGGAGTTCGAGGTCGAGCGCCAGACCGCCATCCTGCGTGAGGGCGGCCACGTGGTGAGCGAGACCCGCGGCTGGCGCGAAGACACCCAGGAGACCGCGAGCCAGCGCTCCAAGGAAGAGGCGCACGACTACCGCTACTTCCCGGAGCCCGACCTGCCGCCGATCGCCGTCTCGCGCGAGTACGTGGCGGAACTGCGCGCTTCCTTGCCGGAGCTGCCGGACGCCCGCCGCGCCCGCTTCGAGTCGCAGTACAGCCTCTCGGAGTACGAAGCGAACCTGCTGACGGAGTCGCGGCCCCGTGCAGACTTCTACGAAGAGGTCGTGGGCCTCGTCGAGGGCAGCGACGAGAAGGCGAAGGCCAAGCTCGTCGCGAACTGGCAGCTCTCCGACCTGTCGCGGCAGCTCAACGACGCCGGCATCGACATCGGCGACGAGGGCATGAAGCTGACGATTGCGAGCTTTGCCAAGCTCCTGAACCTGCTACAGAAGAAGACGATTACGAACGCCGCCGCGAAGGAGGTGCTGCGCGCCGCCTTCGAGACCGGCGCCGACCCCGAGAGCATCGTCGCGGAGCGCGGCCTTGGCGCCATCGAGGATGACAGCGTGGTGCTCGAGGCCGTGAAGAAGGCGATCGCTGGCAACCCTGCGGCCGTCGCAGACTACAAGTCCGGCAAGGAAAGCGCGTTGGGTGCCCTCATGGGGCCCGTCATGAGAGAGACGCGCGGCCGGGCCAATCCGCAAGAAGTCCAGTCTCTGCTTCGGGCCGAGCTGGACGGCACCGACTGAAACGCTTCGCCCTCTGAGGCGTTCGTTTTGGTAGGAAGGGAAGCCGTATAATTCGCGACGCTATGAAGGCCCTGCGTAGTCCCAGCTTCATGAAGTGGTTCTACTTCGGTATGCACATCAAGCGCTGGTTGCTGATGGTGCTGCTCGGCGTCGCGATCATGGGTCTTGGCTTCGGCTACGTCCTGCGCGAGGTTTACGACCAGGTCACCTTCCCTGACCAGGCTTACTACATCACCTTGCAGTTCCTGCCGCGTCTCGTGCGCGCCGCGATCTTCCTGACGGTCGCCAGCACGTTCATCCTGTTCGCGGTGTGGAAGCTCAATACGTCCCTGCTGGCCGCGTTCATAACTCCGACGGCGGACGAGAACATCGTCGATGCTATCTACCGCTACCGTTACCAGTCTCGCGGCCCGAAAATCGTCTGCATCGGCGGCGGCACGGGCATGCCGGTGCTGCTGCGCGGCCTCAAAGAGCATTCGAGCAACCTGACGGCGATCGTGACGGTCGGCGACGACGGCGGCTCATCGGGCATTTTGCGGCGCGAGCTGGGCGTCCTGCCTCCGGGCGACGTGCGTAACTGCATCGCCGCGTTGGCTGAGGCTGAGCCCTTGATGACGCGCCTGTTCCAGTACCGCTTCAACGAAGGCACCGGCCTGGAGGGTCACAGCTTCGGCAACCTGTTCATCGTCGCGATGTCCGGCATCACCGGTAACTTCGAGGAAGCCGTACGCGAGACGAGTCGCGTCCTTGCGGTACGAGGTCTCATCCTCCCTTCGACGCTCTCGCATGTCACCGTGCATGCCCGTACGGCCGATGGCCACGAGATCAGCGGCGAGTCCAACATCACGCATGAAGGCACGCGCATTGACGAGGTGTTCCTGCAGCCGGCCAATGTCCAGGCCAACCCGGAGACGATCCGAGCGATCCTCGAGGCCGACATGGTGGTCGTGGGGCCGGGCAGCCTGCTTACGAGCGTCCTGCCCAACCTGCTCGTGGACGGCATCCGCCAGGCACTGGCAATCTCGCAGGCCACGAAGATCTACACCTGCAACGTCGCGACGCAGCACGGCGAGACCGACGAGTTCTCCGTCAGCGACCACTTCGACACGCTGGTGAAGCACGTCGGCCCCGGGCTGTTCGACTACATCTTGGCCAACGACAACGTCGGCGGTCCGTTGCCGGAAGCCTGGCATTCCCAGCCGGTGCGCATCGACACGCCGATCGTCGACGGGGCGCGGGTGATTACCTCGGACGTGGTGTCTGAGAAGAACCGCTACTACCACGACTCGCAGAAGCTGGCGGCGGCGATCTTCCGCATCTACAACGCTCGTAACCAGTACGAGGCGGCGGAAGAGCTAGCCGCAGTGCGAGCGGCGCGATAGACTAGCCCTCTATGAGTTTCGAGAACTTCCTCAATATCGGTCAGATTCTGATCTCGATTGCCCTGATCGTCGTCGTGCTGCTGCAGGCTAAGGGCAGCGGCTTCGGCGCCGGGCTCGGTGGCACGACGTCGTCCTTCCGCACTCGCCGCGGCCTCGAGAAGACGCTATTCCAGGCCACGATTTTCCTGACGATCATCTTCCTCGCCATGTCCGCCTGGAGCGTGAAGGCGATCTAGCCCGATCGCGGCTCCGGCGAGGTAACAGTTGCGCGCGAGCCAGACCCGGTCGCTGTTCTTTTTCGTCCTTGTCGCCGGCGTTGTCGCGATTACGCTGTTCTGGAGCCTCGCGGCCAAGAGCGACGAGCAAGTCATCGACCCGGACTTCGGCGGCGCCTACATCGAGGGCATCGCGGGCTCTCCGGCGCGGGTGAACCCCCTGTTCACGGCCGAGAACACCACGGACCAGACGTTGACGTCGCTGATCTTCGCCGGCCTAACCCGCCTGGACGAGCACGGCTCGCCGTTCCCGGACATGGCCGAGACGTGGGCGGTGAGCCCGGACGGCCTCGTCTACACGTTCAAGCTGCGCAAGGGCCTGGTCTGGCACGACGGCCAACCGGTGACGGCCGACGACGTGGTGTTCACGTACGATCTGCTGCAGGACCCCGACCTGCCGATCGCCGCCGAAGCTGGCAGGCCTGCTCGTCGACGCTACGATCAGCGCCCCGGATAACCGCACGGTCGTGATCCAGCTTGTCCGAGCAGTATTCGCCCTTGCCGGCCTACCTGACGCTGGGCATCCTGCCGAAGCACAGCCTCGACGGGCTCTCGATGCGGGAGATCTACGACTCGTTCTTCAACCAGCAGCCCATTGGCTCCGGGCCATACCGGCTCGTGCGCCTGACGCCGAGCGTGGCCGAGCTGGCGGCGAACCCGGCGTACCCCTTCGGCCAGCCGTTCATCCAGCACATGGAGCTGCGGTTCTATCGGGACGAGGGCGCCGTCTACGCGGCGTTGGAGCAGGGCGAGATCAAGGCCGCGCTGTTCGCCGGTGGCATCGGCGAGTCGGCGCAGGTCGACCTGCAGCTCGAAGGCAACCTGCGCATCACGCCTCTCGATACGGGCGAGATCACCTACGTCTACCTCAACCTCAAGCGTCCGATGTTCCAGGACCGCCGCGTGCGTCAGGCCCTGCTCTACGCCCTCGACCGCGATCAGATCGTCGTCGATGCCGCAGACGGCGCCGGCGTCAAAGCGGAGTCGCCGATCCCGCCGACGAGCTGGGCCTACTCGCCGTCGCTGACGCGCTACGAGACCGACCCCAACCTCGCCGGGCTGCTCCTGGACGATGCGGGCTGGACGCTGGGCGATGATGGCGTGCGGCGCAAGGACGGCAAGGCGCTCGCGTTCACCCTGACGACGAACCCGGACCCGGTGCGCGTCGCCGTCGCGGAGGCGGTCGCCGCGGCGTGGAACCGCCTCGGCCTGCAGGTCAGCGTCACGACCGCCGGCGTCAGCGAGCTCGTGCGCAAGCACCTGGAGCCTCGTGACTACGAGGCGACGCTCTGGGCCCGCGTGCCCTCGGCCGACCCCGACCCGTACGAGCAGTGGCACAGCTCCCAGGCCACCGGCAGCGGCGCCAACCTCACCGGCTTCTCAGACGCCCGCGTCGATGCCATCCTGGAGCAGGCGCGCACGGCCACGCAGTCGAAGCGCAAGGAGCTCTACAACGAGTTCCAGGAGCTCTTCGCCCAGGAGGTCCCCGCCATCCCCCTCTACGTCTCGACGGCAGCCTACGCGCAGGAGAAGGACCTGCAGGGCGTGCGAGTCGCCCTCCTCACAGAGCCCGGCGACCGCTTCTGGCAGGTCCAGGAGTGGTTCCTACGTACACGCTGAGGCGCGTTGGCAAAGGGCAAAAGGCGCGGAGCCGGATTCGGGACGCATTCGAGCGATAGCGAGCACTGTGTAGGCAAGCAGCTTTAGGTCTGGGCGTGGAATAGCTCCAACACCGCAAGGTGTCAGACCAGGAGCGGTTTACTTAGCTCTCGGTCGGGTTGACTGGTACGCGAGGAAGAACGCGAAGGACGGCTCCTTCTGGTAGGGGCCAGCATCCATCGCCTTCTTCAGCGCCGTCTCTATGTCGACGTTGATCTCTATTGTGGTGTCTTCGTGCTGTTGCTTCTTACTCGTAATGGACGATTTCTAAGGATTAGGCTACCATTGCAGCACTGGCTGGAGGCGAAAGCTGTCCACTTGGGCTGGTTGGCAGGTTGGTGCTGGACGACTGAGCGGCCGTGCTTGGTTGGCGAATTTCGCAGCGTAAGCACCGTAGAAACGTTCCTGTCTAGCCTTCAGCCGACTCACTTGAATCGCCACTCATTCACGATTTTGCTAGCGATCAGTCTCTTGTATTCCGGGCTCTTACGCTCGTAGTCCCAACGGATGGCCCCGGCGCAAATGTCCGCTACTTGTAGTAGCCGATTCTTGTGTGACCCGACAAACCGGAGACTCTTAGCCCGGACCTCTTCGAGATTCATCCGCCGAAGCAGGTCTTCCCGAAACTGCTCTTCGTTCGCCCCGTTATCTTCTATTTTGTCCACGATCACGAATGCATTAGACAGGGGTGTCCTTCTCGTGCACAGAAGTTGAGTCACAAACTCTTGCCGAAATTGGATGCCGCTATTTCTTAGCCTGGGGGCTTTGATCAGTGACTTCTCGACAACAACAGCGTGAACCTCTAAGTCCAGACTGTCGATAGCGGCTAGCGCAGCGAACTTCGCTTGGTTACCCAGGGCAGCGAATTTGAGCTCTGTGTCGCGGCCTAGTCGGAGTTGATGGTGCAGCCGATCCATGCGTTGGCGTAATGGCTCTGGGTCAAAGACCAGGAACAGCTGCGACAACGTGATAGCGACTACTTCCGTAGTCATCCGAGCTGGGATTATCGCTCTTCCCCAAACGCGAAGCCTTCGTCGCCTGAAGCATCGACATATGCGTGCATGGCCTCTTGCCTTTCTCACCGTCGTTGCCTCCTTGCCGAACGGCTCTACAAATCCTGCCCTCGTTCGTAAGGCAGGCATAGACAAAAGCACCTGCTGCTGCTAGCGTGAGATTGTTCACGTCTACACGAATAGCTCCGAGCTACGGCTCAAAGACGGCCCGCCTTCTGGCGGGCTTCGTTATGCATTATACGTTTGCGCGAGGGTTCACGCCACAAGGGCTCTAGCGCCTTAGCTTATCGAGCCGTACAATCTCATGATCGTTTTTCCTTGTGTTAACCTGCGCTAGCCTCGCGTCTTGCGGCTTCTACCCTGAGATGTGATTTACCACTCTGGGTGGTTGCCACAGTATTCGACGTAGACCAGCTTCTCGACTTCATCAACCGTGTACCAAACTCGGTAGCCTCCACCAAGACTGATCTGGTAGATACCCTTGTACCCCGCTTTGAGTTCCTTGAGCTTGCCGGGTATCCACTTAGTGGGAGCAACGGTAACGTGATTTGTGAGAATGTCTAACGCTTGTTCAAAGGCTGCTTTGTGATTTTCCGCAATAACAGAAAAGAGGCCATCAAAGGCCTCTTCCTCAAACTTGATTTTGTACTCGCCAGGACCACTAAGGGCTCCAGTCAACGTACTTCTTCTCCTGCCGCGGTCTTAGAATCTCTTTCGCAATCGCTGGGGCAGCATCTAGCTCTGCTGTTGCTTGCCATGCGTCAAGCAATTCTAGCACTTCCGATATCAGAGATGCGGAAGACTATCGGGCTACTTACACTTCGGGATCTCACGGGGAAGCCTACAAGCTCTCGACCAAATCTTGAGATGACTCACCCAAAGCCACCCCTGGACTCGCTTGGCATGCATAGTCTTGCGGACTCGTACTCATCTGCGATAGAGTATTGGCTTCGCTGCGTCCCTACATTGCGACTCGTTCCTCGCCCGAGTGGTGCCGACTCGCAGGCCTGAGGACCTCGTGCCCCTACCCCCCGCCCCCTAGTACCCTGTACTGACACATGCGCATCGTCTTCTTTGGCTCGCCCGAGTTTGCTTTGCCTACGCTGGAGGCGCTGATCGCGTCGCCGCACGAGGTCGTGGCGGTGGTGACGCAGCCGGACCGGCCGGCGGGGCGACGGCACACGCTGACGCCGCCGCCCGTGAAGGTCGCGGCGCTGGCGCACGGCCTGCCGGTGCTCCAGCCGCCCAAGGTGAGCGACGAGGCCTCGGTGGAGGCGCTGCGAGCGTTCGACGCCGACGTGTTCGTGATCGCGGCGTACGGTCAGATCCTGCGCCAGCGCGTGCTGGACCTGCCGAAGCACGGCTGCCTCAACGTGCACGCGTCGCTGCTGCCGCGACACCGGGGCGCCTCGCCGATCGCGGCGGCGATCCTGGCCGGCGATGAGGTCGCGGGCGTGACGATCATGGAGATGGTGCGCGCCCTGGACGCCGGGCCCATGGTCGCGACGGTCGAGGAGCCGATCCTGCCTTCCGACACCACCGGTTCGCTGGAGGCGCGGCTGGCAGTCGCGGGCGCCCGGCGGCTGGTCGAGGTCATCGACGGCTGGGCATCGGGCGCTATCGCCGCCGTACCCCAGGACGAGGCGCTCGTGACGTACGCGCCCCAGCTCCAGCGCACCGATGCGCTGATCGACTGGTCGCGGCCCGCCGTCGATATCTGGCGGGCGGTGCGGGCGTACAGTCCCTGGCCGGTCGCCTACACGACGTACGAGGGCCAGGAGCTGCGCATCCTTGAGGCGTGGCCCCTGTACGGGCATCCGGGCATAGAGCATCCGGCATGCCGGCGCCCGGGACGGTGTTGGCGCCTTCGAGGCTTCCCGCCGAGGCTGGTCACGGCTCCGCCGAGGCGTTTTCGGTGCAGACGGGCGACGGGGCGCTGGCCGTGATCCGGCTGCAGCGACAGGGCGGCAAGCCGATGAGCGGCATGGACTTCCTCAGGGGGCAGCGGGACTTCGTAGGGATGAAGCTGGGCGTCGAGGCGTCAGATAGCTCCGCCTGAGCCCGACCGAGATTGCTTCGTCTTGCTGTAGCAGAGGGCTCGCAACGGGGATTCGGCAGACAAGAAGACGCCCGGTGAAAGCACCGGGCGTCTCTGTATGTGCGTGAGTTGAAGGCTTAGTTGGAGCTCTGTTCGCCGTCCGAGCCGCCTTCGCCCTCTGAGGACTCTTCGCCACCCCCGGCCGTGACCATTTCCGGCATAGCCTCGGCTTCTTCGCCGATCTCGAGCGCGACACGCGGGCTCGCGACCTTGGCGATGACGACCTCGGGGTCGGTGAGCAGAGTCACGCCGTCGGGCACGATGAGGTCGCCGACATGCAGCGTGTCCTCCAGGTGTGCCAGGGGCGTGATGTCGACGTCGATGTGCGAAGGCAGGTCCAGCGGCAGCGCTTCGACCTGCACGGTCTCCAGCGCCTTTACGAGCACGCCGTTGAAGGTGTCGACGCCCTCGGACTTGCCGATGATGATCAGCGGCACGTCCGCGTGCATCTTCGTGCGCAGCGAGACCTGGTAGAACTCGGCGTGCAGCACCTTGCTCGTCAGGGGGTGGCGCTGCACCTTCTGCACGACGACAGGGCGGGTGTCCTTCTCGCCGGCGATCTTGAGGTCGATGACCTCGTTGGCCAGCATCGTCTTGAACGCCTTGTCCATGATGTCGGTATTGATCTGGATCGATACCGAGTCGAGGCCGTGGCCGTAGACGTTGGCGGGCGTGAGGCCCGTGCGTCGCAGCTGCGCCACCTTCTTACCGACAACCTCTCGCGGTTCGACCGTCAGGTCCTTGCGTGCCATTTCCTGTTCCTCCGAAAGCCTGCTAGCGACGCTTCCTGAACGCTGTTGCGGCCAGGCGTCGCGCAAAGAAGTAACCAAACCCAAATGCGAAGGCGACCGGCAGGGTAATGACGGCCTTCACGTTTCCGCTCACCCGGGGCGCCACCAGCAAACCTACGCTGGCATTTTCGGCTCGGACGTAATCGCCGAACACTGCGCCCGCCGCACTCTCTCGCATCTCCAGCGTCGAAGTGTGGACGACACCCATGGCCGAGTTCTGCGCCGTCACCGCTTCCGAGGCCATCTGCTGGATGGCGCTTCGTTCGACGGTGGCAGTGTGAGCATTGAGGCTACGGACCGCGCTACGTTCGACGTGAGCGCTGGCTTCGTAGGCGTCAGATACGTTCTCAGCCATGATTCTCGCTCAGAAAAGCGGATCTGAACTTAACAGGTAGGGGTGAGAGGCGCAAGCAACGCGTGGTCGGCCACAAACTGAAGCACTAGTTTCAAACCGTATTTCATCAGCGATTGCCAATGTCGGTTTATCGTCCGGTATCTCACGTATCCTTAGCGATATGACAGCAATCCATCCGCCTGACAGGAACGGGATGCGTGCGCTCATCCTGTTGCCCCTCGTAGTCCTGCTGGCATCGAGCCTCGTGCTGGCGATTGCGGGCATTGCTGCATCTGGTGCGGCTTCCGTAGTCCGATATCCAGATAACGTGCCGGTCTATGCGGGCCTTTTCGCCGCGGTGCCCTCCATGCTCTTCGGCCTGGTGGCGCTCGCGATCGTGTGGAAGCGCACGTCGAGGCCGTTTGCGGTCCGCGTTCCGAAAGTCGTGGGTGGGCTCGTGGGCATCCTGGCTGTCGTGGCGATGCTGCTGGCTTACGCGGTCCTCGTGGGCGATCCGGACCACTACAAAGGCCAATTCAACAACGCCACGCAGGAGTGGGAGCCGAGCTTCGATACCTATCGACAGTACCTGGCAGCCATTTTCGGCGTGGCGACCACCGTCCCGATGGGTGTCCTCGGCATCATCATCAAGATCTTCTACATCGATAGCATCCAGGTGCCACAGCTAGACCAGCCGGAAGGCCTGGACCCCATCGGCTCGATCATGAGCGGCGCTACCTAGCGCGAAGGACCGACGAGCGTCGTGCCGCCGTCGACGCTGAGCACCTGGCCGGTGATCCAGCGTGCTTCCGGGCTGGCAAGGAACAGCGCTGCGTAGCCGATGTCCCAGGCGGTGCCCTCGGTGCCCAGCGGCGATGCCTTGGCGCGGCGCTCGCGGCGCTCCTCCGTCATGCCGTCGGCCACCATCGGCGTGAACACCGGCCCGGGCGCGATGCAGTTGACCCGCACGCCCTGGGGCGCATGGTCGACGGCCATCGCCTGCGTGAGGGCGATCACGGCGCCCTTCGACACCGTGTAGGGCGTGAGGCCTCGGGGACGCAGGGCCGAGATCGAGGAGATGTTGACGATGGCGCCGCCGCCCTCCTGCACCATGACCGGGATGGCGTGCTTCGACATCAGCATCATGCTCTTCACGTTGACGTCCATCGTCTCGTCCCACGTCGCCTCGGTGACGTCGACGACGCTGACGACGCCGGGGTCGATGCCGACGTTGTTGTGCAGGATGTCGACCTTGCCGTAGCGCATGACCGTCGAGTCCACGATGCGCTTGCAGTCGGCGTCGTTCGCGACGTTGGCCTCCATGGCGAACGCATCGCCGCCCTCGGCCTCGATGGCCGCCCGCGTTTCTTCGGCGCGCGCCAGGACGTTATCGACAAGGCAGACCTTCGCGCCCTCGCGCGCGAACAGGATCGCCGCCGCCTTGCCGTTGCCGACGCCGGCGCCCCGCGAGCCCGCCCCCGTCACGATCGCCACCTTGCCGTCCAAACGTCCCGCCATGGTCCGAGCCCTCCCTTACGGCTTCTAGTTGTAGTCGCAATCGGGATGGGCAACAAGCGGTGAGGGGTGGGGACGACGGATGCCGCATCATCACCTCGGAGGATGGTTTGGGCCTGGGGCGCTCGGCGGCCGGACCTGAAGGTACGTCCCTACATTGCTTCTCGCGGTCGCTCGAAGGTTAGGGGTGTTGTCGGGAGTTTGCAGGGATCGGCTGTGTAGCGGCGCGCTGACCGGACCGAACTGAAGTTCCATCCCACGTTGGTTCTCGCTGTCGCTCGAATGTCGAATCGGTGCTGATAACTGAGAACTGACGACTGATAACTCGCTCCGCTTGCAGTCCTTGTTCGCTTGATCAAACCTTATGCCACGTTTCGAGAACCGACACCTGCAAGAGGGGACTACCGATATGACGACCACGTTTACTGAGCTGCCGCCGCGCGAGAAAGTCGCTGTTTCCGCTCGCGACCTCTCGTCGCAGCAGAACGAGCGCACCAAGGGCATGAAGGAGAACGGCGACCGCGCTGTTGCCGAGCCCTTCTCGGGTATCACGGAGAACGGCAAGCTCACGCCCAGCCTCTTCTCGATCGCGCCCACGGGCGTTTCGACAGCGCCGGTCAAGGCCGCGGCGGAGGCGTTCCTGGCCTCGCTCGGCGGCAAGCGGGCCGAAGCGATGTTCCCGGTGGACAGCGATGCGTGGCGGCGCTGGAGCAACGTGCACATGTTCCTCATGCGCCACGGCGTCTGCATGGAGCAGATGACCGAGGGCCAGAAGGAGGCGGCGCTCGGCCTCATGCGCGCCAGCCTCAGCGCGGCGGGCTACGAGTGCTCCCGCAACATCATGAAGCTCAACGAGACGATCCGTGAGATCACGGGCCGCAGCATCGAGTTCGGCGATGAGCTGTACTGGTTCAGCGTCTTCGGCGAGCCCTCCGACACGCAGCCCTGGGGCTGGCAGGTCGATGGCCACCACCTGATCATCAACTACTTCGTCCTCGGCGATCAGGTTGTCATGGCGCCGCAGTTCTACGGCTCCGAGCCCAACGTGGCGCCGGAAGGCAGCAAGTACGCCGGTACGCGCGTGTTCGACGCCGAGCAGGACAACGGCCTCGTCCTGGCCCAGTCGCTCGACGCCTCGCAGCTCGAAAAGGCGATCATCGGCGAGACCAACCCGCCGGAGTGCATCATCCCGGCCTTCAGCGACAACGCCGATCTCGCCCGCACCGGCCTGCGCATGGACGCTCTCAGCGCCGGCCAGAAGGACATGGCGCGGGCGATCATCCGCACCTACGTCGGCCGCGTGCGCGACGGCCACGCCGACGTGTGGATGAAGGAGATCGAGCAGCACCTGGACGAGACGTACTTCGGCTGGATCGGCAGCCGGGAGGACGACGGCGTCTTCTACTACCGCGTACACAGCCCGGTTATCCTCATCGAGTTCGACCACCAGTCGGGCGTCGCGCTCAACTTCGACCACCCGACGCGTCACCACATCCACACCGTCGTGCGCATCCCCAACGGCAACGACTACGGTAAGGACCTCCTGCGCCAGCACTACGAGACCTCGCCGCACCACGCGGGCTAGCGGCGTAGCGAGCACGGTACCCGAAGGGGTGAGGCATGCCTCGCCCCTTTATTTTGTGACGCCGAGGCTCGCCTGAGGCGCCCGATAACGTGTTCCCTCGCCCCTCTGGGGAGAGGGCTAGGGTGAGGGGTGACGGCGCATCGCCGGACCGAGGAGCGCCTGTCTTGCCACGCAGGGCTCCCCATCGCGGCATTTCGAGCCTGATGTGCAGGTAGCCGAGATTCTTCCTGCGTCAGAATGACAATTTTGACCAGCGGTGCTTTCGGGCTCAGAGCGTCCGCTCACCGATTCCGCAGTTTGTGTCCTGGATCAGTCCAGAAACGCGCGCATCTTTGCTGCCAATAGGTCCGGCGCCGAGAACTGGGCGTTGTGGCCGTGACCCTCGATCTCCTCGACGCGGGCGTCCGGCAGAGCTTCGGCGAACTTCGATACGCCGAGCTTCATCCACGCCGGGCTGTCGCTGCCCACGAGGATCAGGCAGGGCACCGTGATCTTCGCCAGGCGCTCCGGCTCCAGAACGTAGCTGCGGGCGATGTTCACGTCGTCCGCGGCGGTTTCGACGTAGCGCAGCTGGTCCTGCCAGCGCGGGGTGGCCCGTGCGCGCTCGATGGCGGCATCGTCCATCCACATGCCGTTTCGGATGAAGGCAACCATGGCGCCGTCGCGGTCCCCGGCAGCGACGAGGGCACGGATGCGGTCGGGCATGCCGGGCGGGATCTGGGGCTCTCGCACCGCCGGCAGCACGGGCTCGTAGAGCACGAGCCGGCGCGCGGCGATGCCCTCGACTGCGGCGTGCAGCACGAGCAGGGCGCCCGAGGAATGGCCGAACACGTCGAAGGGCTGAGGCAGGGCGCCGAGGAAGGCGTGCAGGTCCGCGGTCTCGGCCGGGATGCTGTGGTCGGGGCCGTTGCCGCTCTCGCCCCGGCCGCGACGGTCGTAGGTGTAGACCGTGTGTCCCGGCTGCAGATGCGAACCCAGGCGCGACCAGCCCGGCTGCTCCATCATGGCGCCGTAGACGAGCGCGATGCCCGGGCCGCTGCCTGTGGCTGTTCCCGCAATCTCGACACCGTCGGGGGCGTGAACTCTGAACGGTCTGGGGTCTGGGGCTTCGCTCATCGAATCCAAGTCTAGGTGACCTCTCAGCTTGTATCCCAGTGACCGAGTATTTACGATAGAACCCGACCGACTCGTCAGTCGGTTTTGGAGTCTTGACGATGCCCGCTCTCTCGATCCCGGACCAGGTAACGCAGCGACTGACACCGCTGGTGCAGAGCGCAAAGGCGCGATCGACACGCCTTGGCCGGCCTGTTCTCGCGAGCTACACCGGGCATCTCGGTCCGGCCGCGGACTTCGACGCGACCGCGCTGGTCTCACAGCCGGACGCCTTCATCTGGGAACAGCCGGAGCGCGGCTTCGCCATGGCGTCGTCCGGTCACGCCGTTCGGTTCACCGCAGAAGGGCCAGATCGCTTCGCCGTCGTGCGAGGCGCACTTGAAGTGCTGATCGAGGATGCCGTGATGTTCCAGGAGTCCGGCGCCGCCCTGCGAGCCGCGCCCGTGAGCGTCGGCGGCTTCGCTTTCGACCCGCAGCGTCCGGACGAGGTGGCCTGGTTCGGCTACCCGGACGCCCTCATCGCCATTCCTCGCGTCATGTTCTCCCACGCCGGTTCCCACCTCTTCCTCACGGTCAGCGCCCTCGTGGACGGCGAGACCGACGTCGCTGCCGCTGTGGATGACCTCGCGATGCTATCGCGGCGCTTGTTTGACGAGGCGCATAGCCCACCTCCCGAAGCGGCGGTGTCGCATCTGCTGGACCCCGGCGAAGACGCGCGTGAGCTGTGGTCCGAGAGCGTCGTCGCCCTGACGGACCAGATCGCCACGGGGCACCCCGATAAGGTCGTGCTGGCGCGGCGTGTCGGGGTGGAGGCGCAGGACGAGTTCGAGGCGCGGGCGGTGCTATCGAGGCTGCGAGAGCGCTTCCGGGAGTGCACCGTATTCGCGATGCGCTCGGGCGAGGCCGTGTTTCTCGGCGCCACGCCGGAGACGCTCGTGTCGCTGCACGGCGACCGCGTGCGCACCGACTGCCTTGCCGGATCCGCGCGCCGGGGCAAGACCGAGGACGAAGACGCTCGACTGGGTACCGATCTGCTGAACGACGAGAAGGAGCGCCGCGAGCACGCCTTCGTCGCCCGCGGCATCACCGAGGCGCTTATCGGCGGTAGCGAGCGAGGTGCGGGCGCCCGAGACGCCGGCGCTGCGCCGCATGGCCAACGTGCAGCACCTGCACACGCCGATCGAAGCGCGCACGGACGAGCAGCGACACGTCCTGGAGCTGGTCGAGCGTCTGCACCCCACCGCCGCGACGGCCGGCCTGCCCAAGGACGCGGCGCTCTGCCTGATCCGGGAGCAGGAGCCGTTCAGCCGCGGCTGGTACGCCGGCCCTGTCGGCTGGATCGATGCCGAGGGCGGCGGCGAGTTCGCGGTGGCGCTGCGCTCCGGGCTGCTGCGGGAGGACGTGGCGACGCTGTACGCCGGCTGCGGCATCGTGCAGGGCTCAGAGCCGGAGCGCGAGTGGGCCGAGTCTGAGATCAAGCTGGAGGCGATGCTATGGGCGCTGAACGCGAGCCGCTGAGCCACGCCGAGACCCTGGGCCAGTAGGTCGGCAGCTTCGTCGATGAGCTGGTGGCCGCCGGCCTGCGCGACCTCTGCCTCTGCCCCGGCTCCCGCTCGACGCCGCTGGCCATCGCCTTCGCGCGACACCCGCAGGTCAAGGTCTGGACCCACCTGGACGAGCGCTCCTGCGCCTACTTCGCCCTTGGCATGGCGAAGGCGGCGCCCACCAAGCCCGTCGCCATCCTCTGCTCCTCCGGCACGGCGGCGGTGAACTTCGCGCCCGCCGTGGTCGAGGCGTTTCATTCGCGCGTGCCGCTGATCGTGCTGACGGCGGACCGGCCGCCGGAGCTGCAGGACCTCGGCGCCAACCAGACGATCGACCAGAACCGGCTCTACGGCCCGGCCGTGAAGTGGTTCTCGCAGGTGCCGCTGCCGGAGGCCTCGCCGGACATGCTGCGCTACGTGCGCATGATCGGTGCCCGCGCCGTGGCGATGACGCGGCAGGCGCCCATGGGCCCGGTGCACCTCGACTTCCTGTTCCGCGAGCCGCTGGTGCCCGCGCCCTTCGAGTACCCGCAGCATCACCCGGACGGCGACGCCACCTACGTCAGCCAGTCCGTCACGCTGCCCTTCGATACCTACGAGCTCAACAACCCGCTGATCGTGGCCGGACCCGATTCGGGTGTCGATCACGAGCTGCTGTTCTCGCTGGCCGAGCGCCTGGGTGCACCGGTGCTCGCCGACCCGCTCTCGGGCGTGCGCTGCACCGATCACGCCTCGCAGGAGCTCATCACCGCCTTCGATGCCTTCTTGCGCCCGGCCGCCGTGGTCGAGGCGCTGCGTCCGGGCTTCATCCTCCGCCTCGGCGACCCACCGACGTCGAAGCCGCTCGCGACGTTCCTGGCGCGCCATCGCGACGTGCCGCAGTACGCCGTGGCACTTCCAGGCAAATGGCCCGACCCCGACCTCAGCGCCACGGCCGTGATCGCCGCCGACCCGGGCGCCGTCTGCGCCGCGATGCTCCAGGACCTCGGCGAGTACGACGTCGCATCGCGCGAATGGACGCAGCGCTGGGCGAAGCTGGAGAAGCGCACGCGCGAGGCCTACGATGCCGTCCTGGGCGAGACGGACGCCGCCTCAGAGCCCTCTGTGATCGCCGACCTCGCAGTCGTGCTGCCGAACGGGAGTCACGTCTTCGCCGGCAACTCGATGCCCGTGCGCGACATCGATGGCTTCTTCGCGACGCATGAAAAGGCCGTGACCATCCTGGGCAGTCGAGGCGCCAGCGGCATCGACGGCGTCGTCTCGACGGCGCTGGGCGTCTCGGCGCGAAGCCAGGGCCCGACCGTCCTCGTCATCGGCGACCTCTCGTTCTACCACGACATGAACGGGCTGCTCGCAGCTAGGCGACATAACCTCAACGCCACGATCGTCCTGATCAACAACGACGGCGGCGGCATCTTCTCCTTCCTGCCCCAGCACGACCAGTCTGAGGACTTCGAAACCCTGTTCGGCACGCCGCACGGCCTCGACTTCTCGCACGCCGCCGCCCTCTACGGCGTCGACTTCCAGCGCGTCGAGACCCGGAAGCAGTATCGAGACGCCCTCAAAGCCTCGTTCGCGGCGCCCGGCGTCCAGGTCATCGAAGTGCGTACAGAACGCGAGGCGAACCTGAAGCTACATCAGCGCATCTGGGACGCCGTCGCGAAGGCGGCGTTGCCGATTGTGGGAGAAGCGCAGGGATGAAGCATGTACAAGCAGGGGTAGCGGGGGCGCAGCCCATGCGCGGGGGGCAGTGGGGGATATCCCCCCACAAGGCCTTTCTCATTAATTCCCCTCAGCGGAGCAGCGCGAGAGCGATGCGCAGCGACTATCGCCCCTGGGATGCTGTCGGAGGCGCTCAGATGAGTCGCATCGCCACCAACGGCATCTTCCTCAACGTCGAGGTCACCGGCGACGGCCCCATCGTGCTGCTGCTGCACGGCTTCACGCGCGATGCGCGGGCCTGGGAGCCCGTGCTGCCCGCGCTCGAGGGCTACCGGGTGATCCGAGTCGACCTCATCGGCCACGGCAAGTCGGATGCGCCCGCGGACGCCTCGCGCTACACGATGGCGCACGCCGTCGAGGACCTGATGGCGCTGCTGCACCACCTGAGCGTCGACCAGTACGCCCTCATCGGTTACTCGCTGGGCGGCCGCGTCGGCCTGCATCTCGCGACCGCCGCGCCGGAGCGACTGTGGGCGCTCGTGATCGAGAGCGCCTCACCCGGCATCGAGGACCCGGCGCAGCGGGCCGCGCGGGTCGAGAGCGACGAGAAGCTGGCGCAGTCGATCTTCACGGATGGCATCGAGGCCTTTGCCGACCGCTGGCAGGCGCAAGGGCTGTTCGCGTCGCAGGCGTCGCTGCCGGAGAGCGTGCTGGCCGAGCAACGCCGCCAGCGCATCGAGAACTCACCCCTCGGGCTCGCAAACTCGCTGCGGGGCATGGGCGCCGGTGCGCAGGACTACATCCTCGACCGCCTGGAGGTCATCGAGGCGCCGTCGTTGTTCCTCGCCGGTGCCCTCGATACTCGATACGCCGCCCTCGCGCCCGTGCTGGCTTCGAAGGTCGCCGGTGCGGAGCACGCACATCATCGAAAACGCGGGGCATACGACGCATCTCGAGCAGCCGGAAGCGTGGGCTGGGCATGTGCGCGGCTTCCTCGACAAGCATGTCCCGAGGCAGCTCGAATCGATACTCCCTCTGTCGTTGCGAGGCAGGCGTCCAGCCGACGCGGCAATCCTTCAGGGCTGCTTGTGCTCTGGACCACTGGAGCCCACGAACGGACGCTGACAGATTGCCACGGCCCGCTGGCGCGTGCCTCGCAACGACAGGGACATGCCATTGACGACACCTTGTTACGTACCTGAGGAGGACTCATGACTATCGACTGGCAGAAGAGCGGCGACTACACCGACGTGGTCTACGAGACCGCGGAGGGCATCGCCAAGATCACGATCAACCGGCCGGAGGTGCACAACGCCTTCCGGCCCCTGACGATCACGGAGCTGCAGGATGCGTTCCGAGTCGCCCATCAGGACGACGAGGTCGGCGTGATCATCCTCACCGGCGCCGGCGACAAGGCGTTCTGCTCCGGCGGCGACCAGAAGATCCGCGGCGACGGCGGCTACATCGGCGACGACGGCGTGCCGCGCCTCAACGTGCTCGAGCTGCAGCGCCAGATCCGCACGCTGCCCAAGCCCGTCGTCGCGATGGTCGCGGGATACGCCATCGGCGGCGGCCATGTGCTGCACATCATCTGCGACCTGACGATCGCGGCCGACAACGCCGTGTTCGGCCAGACCGGCCCGAAGGTCGGCAGCTTCGACGCGGGCTACGGCGCGACGTTGCTGGCGCGCATCGTCGGCCACAAGAAGGCGCGCGAGATCTGGTACCTCTGCCGCCAGTACAACGCCCAGCAGGCGCTCGACATGGGCCTCGTGAACACCGTCGTGCCGCTCGACAAGCTGGAGGAGGAGACGGTGCAGTGGTGCCGCGAGATGCTCGCGCATGTCGCCGACGGCCCTGCGCTTCCTCAAGGCCTCGTTCAACGCCGACACCGATGGCCTCGCCGGCATCCAGCAGCTCGCCGGCGACGCGACGATGCTCTACTACCTGACGGAGGAGGCGAAGGAGGGCAAGAACGCCTTCCTGGAGAAGCGCAAGCCGGACTTCAGCAAGTACCCGCGCTTCCCGTGACGAGTTGTCAGTCGTCAGTGGTCAGTCGAGTCCTCCTCGTTGCGAGCCATTGACCGGAGGGAGAGGCGAAGCAATCCCGGTGTTGGCACTTCGTGGTGCAGGTACAGGGCCGCGTCCTTCGACAGGCTCAGGACGAACGGTATTGAACGTCCGACTCCTTGATCGAGAGCACCTCGTCGGGCGATCCCCCTCTCCGCCAGCGGGGAGGGGGCCAGGGGGAGGGGTCATGAAAGTCACCCGCGTGGCCTGGACGCCCTACCGCATCCCCTTCGTGACGCCCTATGAGACCTCGCATGGCGGCGCGGCGACGCATCGCGCCGGGCTGACTCCTGCGTATCGAGACGGACGCTGGCTTCGTCGGGCTGGGCGAGGCGAACCTGGACCCGTCGCGGCCGGAGCAAGAGGCCGAGAGCATCTACGAGCCGCTCGAAGGTCTGGCGCGCTCGCTTCTGGCCGCGAGTCCTGACGAGTACCACGAGGTGCTGGAGACGCTATGCGACCGGCGATGACGCACATCGCGCCGCTCACTGCGCGCTCGAAACCGCGCTGGCGGACGCCGGGGGGCGCGCGGGAGGCGTTTCGCTGGCCACGCTGCTGGCGGACCAGTTCGCCGGTGAGGCCTCGATCGTGCGAGACCGCGTGCGCGTCAACGCGACGATTGCCCGCCAGCGCACCGAAGCGGCGGCGTACGACGCGCTGCTCGCGGTGGCGTCCGGCTTCTCGTGCATCAAGCTCAAGGTGGGCATGGAGCCCAGCATCGAGGCCGAGGTGGAGCGGGTCGAAACCATCCGGCAGGTCATCGGCGTGGACACGAGGCTGCGACTGGATGCCAACGGGGCCTGGAGCACCGAAGACAACGCCATCGCCAGCATCCGGGCGCTGGAGCCGCACGACATCGAGCTCATCGAGCAGCCGATACCGCCCGGGCGACTTCGAGGCCTTCGACCGCGTACGCAGCGCGGTCACGGTCCCTGTCGCCGCGGACGAAGCCATCGTCGATTTCGAGACGGCTGAGCGCGCCATCCAGTAGCGCCGATGCCGTCGTGCTCAAGCCGATGCGCCTCGGCGGCAGCAGCGTCACGCGCTACCTGGCCCAGTACGCCGCGGCAGCCGGCCTTGGCGTCGTGATCACGACCACGATCGACGCCGGCATTGGCACGGCGATGGCAGTCCACGTCGCGGCGTCGCTGCTGGACGACGGCCGCGCCCACGGCCTCGCGACCGCCTCCCTGCTCTACCACGACCTGCTCGCAGTGCCCCTGGCGGTCGAGCGCGGCCTGATCTACCTGCCCTCGGGGCCGGGCCTGGGCATCGAGCTCGACGATGACGCTGTTGCGCGCTACGCCGGCGGCTGGCGGGAGGTCGGTTGATGCAGACGCCGATGGGCATGCACGGTGCCGGACTGGCTGCGACAACGCGCCCAGTCGACGCCGAACCGCCTCGCCCTCGTCTGCGGCGCCGACCGCATGACGCTTCGAAGCGCTAGACGCCGCCGTCGATGCGGCATCGGCGTACCTGCGGAGCGAGGGCGTGCAGCCGGGCCAGGTCATCGGCGTGCTCGGACGCAACAGTACGGCGTTCGTAGTCGCCGTACACGCTGTCGTCCGCGCCGGTGCGGTGCTCATGCCCCTGAACCTGCGCCTGACAACGCCCGAGCTCGCCTGGCAGCTCCGAGACGCCGGCGCCCACCGCCTCCTGCACGACGAGGCGCATCGAGAGACCGCGATAGCGCTGCGAGGCGAGACGCCGCCGTTGCAGCTGATGCCATTCGAGGCGCTGATGACCCCTCCCCCTGACCCCCTCCCCGCTGACGGAGAGGGGGGAACTCATCGCTGGGCGACAGCGCTCGGCGCCGATGCCCAAGCGATGGATCTCCTCCCCCTCTCCGCCAACGGGGAGGGGGTCAGGGGGAGGGGTCAAGCACTTCGATCTCGGCTCGACGCACTCGCTCGTCTACACCTCCGGCACCACGGGCACGCCGAAGGGCGCGATGCTGACCTACGGCAACCACCTTTGGAGCGCCATTGGCTCCGCCCTGAACCTCGGCGTGCATGAGGACGACCGCTGGCTGGCGTGCCTGCCGCTGTTCCACGTCGGCGGCCTGGCGATCCTGCTGCGAGGCGCCATCTACGGCACGACCGCCGATCGTGCACGAGAGCTTCGATGCCGCGCGCGTCAACGCCTCGATCGAGCAGGACGGCGTGACGATCATCAGCGTCGTCGCGAACATGCTGCAGCGCATGCTGGACGAGCGCGGCGACCGCCCGTACCCGCCGACGTTGCGCTGTGTGTTGCTCGGCGGCGGACCGGCACCGGAACCGCTGCTGCGCCGATGTGCCGCGATCGGCGTTCCGGTGGTGCAGACCTACGGGCTCACCGAAGCGGCCTCGCAGGTCGCGACGCTGGCGCCGGAGGACGCGCTGCGCAAGCTCGGCTCGGCCGGCAAGCCCCTCTTCGGCACCGAGCTGCGCATCGAGGGCCCCGAGGGCGAGGTGCTGGCCGCGGGTGGGGAGGGCGAGATCGTCGTGCGCGGCCCGACCGTCACGCCGGGCTACCTCAATCGCCCCGACGCCACGGCGCAGGCGATCCGGGACGGCTGGCTGCACACGGGCGACATCGGCTACCTGGACGCCGAGGGCTACCTCTACGTCCTCGACCGCCGCGACGACCTCATCGTCTCCGGCGGCGAGAACGTCTATCCGGCCGAGATCGAGGCGGTGCTGCAGTCCCATCCGGACGTAGTCGGAGGCCGGCGTCTTCGGCGCACCGCACGAGCGCTGGGGCCAGGCGCCAGTCGCTGTCGTCGTGCTGCGCCCGGGCGCACAGCCGTGACGCCCGAGGCCCTGATCGCGTACTGCCGGGAGCGCCTCGCCACCTACAAGACGCCGGCGCGCATCGAGTTTCGCGACGAGCTGCCTCGCAACGCGGCGGGCAAGCTCGTGCGCAGCAAGACTCCGGGAGCTTCTGCAGACTCGACTAGCATGCGCATCCTGCAGGGCAAGAAGGTGGTCGAGGCGCCGGAGGACTGGCGCGAGCCGGGTCGGTGCCGATCACCGGCCCGTCGTGGTCGACCTCGGGGCGGGCGACGGGCGCTACGCCTATGAGTGCGCCCGCGGCGATGCCGGGACGCTGTACGTCGCCGTCGACCCCGACGCGGAGACGCTGGCCGATTACGCCTTTCGGGCCTCTCGCAAGCCTGCCCGCGGTGGCGTCGAGAACGCCGTGTTCGTCGTCGCGGCCGTGGAGGCGTTGCCGCCGGAGCTGATGGGCATCGCGGACCGGGTGCGGGTCAACTTTCCCTGGGGCAGCCTCATGCGTGGGTTGCTGGAGCCGCAGGCCCGCGGTGCTGGCGGCGATTGCATCGCTGCTGCGACCGGACGGCGTCATCGAGGTGATCATGTCGTACCACCCGGAGCACGATACGAACGCGTTCGCCGGCGATGCGCTACCGCCGCTCGATGACGCGTACGTGGAAGGCACGCTGATTCCTGCCTATGAGACCGCCGGGTTCAGGGTGACGGCGCATCGTCGCATGACGCAGGACGAGGCGCTCGCATTGCCTTCGACGTGGGGGCGCCGGCTGCTGCACGCCCGGCCTCGGGACGTCTACTTCCTCACCGTCGTGCCCGGCGACGCTCGATAGGCTAATCTTGGGGCCAAGCCTGGCAATCAGGCGTCTAGAACCGGAGCCGAAAATGCAGCCCACACGCACGTTGATGTTCGTGCCTTCCAATCGCGCCAACATGGTGGAGAAGGCGAAGGGGACGCCCGCAGACGTCATCGTCCTCGACCTCGAAGACGCCGTGCCGCCGAACGAGAAGGCAGCAGCGCGCGAGACGATCCGAGCGTCCATCGAGTCGCTACACTCGGCCGGCAAGACCGTGCACGTGCGCATCAACAACCTCGAGACCACGTTGACGCGGGACGACCTTGCGGCCGTCATCGGGCCGGGCGTGCAGGCGCTGCTCTACCCCAAGGCGCAATCGGGGCAGGAGATCCGGGACCTGGACGTGCTGATCCGGGAGCGCGAGTACCACAAGGAAGGCGTGACGCCGGGCGACACGGCGCTGATCCCAATGATCGAGACAGCGAAGGCCGTGCTGCGCTGCGAGGACATCGCCAAGGCGTCGAGCCGTATCGTCGGGCTGGCGTTGGGCGGCGAAGACTACTGCGCCGACATCGGCGTGCCGCGCACGAACGAGGGCCGGGAGCTGGAGCACATCCGGCGCGTGATGATCCACGTCTGCATCGCCTACGGTATTCGCCCGCTCGATGGCATTTACGCTGTGCTGGGCGACGAGCCGGGCCTGCGCGCCGATGCCGCCTACGTGCGCTCGATCGGCATGAAGGGCAAATACGTTGTGCACCCCGAGCAGGTAGGGCCCGTAAACGAGGTGTTCTCGCCCACGGCCGAGGACCTGGAGGCGGCGCGTCAGCTTGTGACCGAGTTCGATGCGGCGGTGGCGGCCGGGCACGGTACTGTGCGCATCGCAGGGCAGATGGTCGACGTACCGATCGCGAACCGGGCCCGCGAGCTCATTGCCTACGCCGAGGCCATCGCCACGAAGTCGTAGACGGTACCAGGTTAGAAATGCAGAGAGCCGGCCAAAGGGCCGGCTCTCAACTTCTCCCACTGTTGTGGGTGCGTATTCGGTTAGCTCCAGACCCTGCGCAGGGCCTCGCGGCGAATGTCTTCGCGTACACCGGCAATCTTGAAGCCCATGTCGCGTACCTGGCGGACAACTTCCACCATGTCGTCGCTCTTGGGGCCTCGCAGCACCGGTTCGAGCTCCTTCGACATCGAGACGACGATGTCGATCGCTTCTTCGGCCACCTTCTTGCCCGCGTCGGTCAGGCCGACCCAGACCACTCGGCGGTCCTGACGGTCTCGCGTGCGCGTAATGAGGTCACGGTCTTCCAGACGGTTGAGCAGGCCGCTAACGCTGTGAGTCTCTTGCAACAGCAGGGCCGCCAGCATGGAAGGTGTGAGGTTCTCTTTGGCGAAGTAAACCAGGGCCAGAATCCGCTGCTGAGCCACGCTAAGATGCAGATGACTGAGACGCTTCTCCAGCCCACGTTGGGCGACATTGCCCGCATCCACGAGAGTCATGAGGGGTAGGGTTTCGGTGCGGATACTGTCTTTGTCGAATCCGGCCAAGGATGCCTCCATTCTTTTTCGGACCGTTTATGCATTAAAAGCTCGGTGCCGAACGTGTAAATTCCTAAAGATGATGATATCAGCAACGGGGCTAAGCACAACCATGAAAGCTCGTCTTCGTCGGCGTTTTATCGCAAGATTTTTGGATTGTTCTTAGGGTTTTTCACGGCGCACAGCAGGAAAGCTTGGCGGCATTGCTCGGTATTATCGTTGGATAGAATCGCGGACTCTTAAACTCGCAGTAGCTTAGATCGTTTAACTAATCATCAGGCTGGGTATCGAGCCGGGCCTGGGAGTGGGTCTTGCTTATAGGTCAGGGCGCCGAGATTTCTGCTTTCTATCGTCCAACTCTGCTATAATCTCTCGCGGTGCTGCAAAAGCAGCTATCTCATGGGAGGAGCAGCCCCGACTCCAGGTCGGGGTAATTTATGCCCGCAACAGTCGTCATCGGCGGACAGTGGGGAGACGAAGGCAAGGGCCGGGTCGTAGACCTGCTCGCTCGTGACGTCAGCGTCATCGCCCGCTACTCGGCAGGCAACAACGCCGGCCACACGATCATCAACGACCTGGGGCTGTTCGCTCTGCACCTCGTGCCGGCCGGCATCTTCTACCCGGACAAGACCTGCATCATCGGCAACGGCGTGGCCATCGACCCGGCGGTCCTGCTGGAGGAGATCGATACGCTGGAGGCGCGCGGCGTCAGCACGGAGCGCCTCTCGTCAGCGACCGCGCTCACGTGGTCATGCCCTACCACCCGATCATCGACCAGCTGGACGAGAAGCTGCGCGGCGCCGCGGCCGTCGGCACCACCGGCCGCGGCATCGGGCCCTGCTTCGCCGACAAGGTGGCGCGCCTCGGCATCCGCATGGGCGACCTTTGTGACCCGAAGGCATTCCGCGAGCGCCTCTCGTTCGTCCTGCCCTACAAGAACGCCGTGCTCACCAAGCTCTACGACGCGGAGCCGCTGGCCTTCGACGAGGTCTATGAGAGCTACAGCGAGCTTGCTGCGCGCCTGCGCGACCGCGTGCGCGACACGCTCGGTGATCGCCCGCGAGGCGCTGGCGGCCGGTGAGAACATGCTGCTCGAAGGCGCCCAGGGCGCGCTGCTCGACCTCGACGGCGGCACGTACGACTACGTGACCTCCTCGGTGCCCTCGTCGACGGCGGCCGGCGCCGCCATCGGCATGGGCATCGGCCCCGCCGACATCACCAAGGTCGTCGGCGTCTACAAGGCTTACATGACGCGTGTCGGCAACGGCCCGATGCCGACCGAGCTGCTCGACGAGACGGGCGACATCCTGCGCACGCAGGGCCCGCGGCCGGAGGTCGGCACCACTACGGGCCGCCCTCGCCGCACGGGCTGGTTCGATGCCGTTGTCTCGCGCTACAGCGCCGAGATCAACAGCGTCACGGCGATTGCCCTGACGCGGCTGGACGTTCTGGACCCGTTCCCGTCGATCCTGGTCTGCACCGGCTACGAGATCGACGGCAAGGAGATGCACGTGCCGCCGGCCAGCATCGCGGCGTTCAACAGCGCGAAGCCGATTTACGAGGAGCTGCCGGGCTGGCAGTCCGACAGCTCGACGGCGCGGCGCTTCGAGGACCTGCCGCCGAACGCCCAGAACTACATCCGTCGCGTCGGGCAGCTCATCGGCAAGCCGATCGAGATCATCTCGGTCGGCCCGGAGCGCGAGCAGGTCATCATCGTCGACCGGCCGCTGTAGGTACTCGCGCTCGACCACATCGACCCCGTGGCGAATAATGGAGAGGTGACTGCCCAGGACGTCCCTGATCACCTTGCGCCCGGTCTCAAGCTGGTGATCGTCGGCATCAACCCCGGCGTGCGCTCCGGCGCGACCGGGCATCATTACGCCTATCCCGGCAACCACTTCTGGCCGCTGCTCTACGAGTCCGGCCTGCTGCCGGAGCGCCTGACCTACGAGACCGACCACCGCGCGCTCGAGTTCGGCATCGGCCTGACGAACCTGTGCGACCGCACGACGCGCGAGGCGAACGACCTGTCGCGAGAGGAGCTGGCGGAGGGCGCCGTGACCTGCGCGAGAAGCTCCTGCGCTTAAACCCCGGCGTCGTCTGCTTCAACGGCATGGGCATCTACGAGGCCTTCACGGGCATCAAGAAGGTCCGGCCCGGACTGCAAGAGGAGCGCCTCGGCGAGAGCCTGATGTTCGTCGTGCCGTCGTCCAGCGGCCGCACCGCCGCCTACCCGCGACAGAAGAAGCTGGAGTACTATCGCGAGCTGCGAGATCTGGTCGAGGGCGTGGCGGCGACTAAGGCGGCGACGGTATGAGCGAGAGCACTTTCGGCTCCCAGTACGACCCGGCAGCAACGCAGCGAGGCGAGCGCGGCATCTTCTCGCCCGCCTGGACGAGTTCCTGGACCGCCTGCAGGAGGGCGAGACGCCCAACTCCGGCACGTTCTGCGCCTTCTGCTACAACCCGCTGGTGCCGGATGCGACCCGCTGCGACCACTGCGGCCAGATCATGGCCGAGCGCGCGCCGATGACCTCGGTGCCCCGCGACGTGGTGGTGATGCACCGCCGCATGCGCAAACGCGAGAGCCTGATCGTCAACTCCTTCGCCTTCTTCGGTCTGGGGCTGGGACTGGCGCTCTTTCTCGGCCTTGTGGCGATCAACGTGCTCTATCTGGACAAGGCGCTCTGGTTCTTCCTCCTTGCGACCGTGGTCTTCCTCGTCGGCAGCCGTCTGCTCGCGGGCATCATCGGCGGCATCATCGGCGATGAGATCGGCTACAACTACGGCCACAAGAAGCTGGCCGAGGACTGGCGACAGCACCTGGCCGAGCGTGAGGGCATGCGCCGGGACGGTTAGACCTCAGGGCTTCAATTCAAACGAAACACAGGATGCTGGGTTGCCTCCGCTTCGAAGGCGCTGTCCGGCGAATCGATGCCGGCATCGGAGAACGGCGGCGTGATCGAGTTCTCACGGATGTAGTCGCGCAGGATGGGCGCTACTTCAGTGCTTGATAGCGGATCGAGACGCCCCGTGAAGACGTGGCGGCCGTGGCGCACGTTGACCTCGCCGGCAGCGCGGGCATTTCGCAGCCAGCCCGTCTCGCCGTAGGGCGCCACGAGGTAGGTCTGCCCGTCGCGCTCGACCAGGCTCACCGGCGTCGAATAGACGCGGCCGGTCTTGCGGCCACGCACGAAGAGCAGATGAATGTCGGCGCGGCGTGAAACCTACCTTGACGGCGAAGCGCATCCATAGCGTTGAGCAGGCGCCGGAGGGAGTGTGGCACGGCATTTGCGAGCCATCGGTCTTCCTCGTTCGGTTCGCTGGCCGGGTGACTCAGGCCTTGGTCGCCACCGGCTGCTGGCTCAGGTAGGCGTCGAACTGATGCTGAGCCATTGACGGCCCGCATGATCTTCGCGAGGCCGCCTGTCAGGTCCCAGAGGGCAGGCGAGGCCGCCGACGTTGAAGCCCAGCTTGTTCATGCGCCGCGCTGATCGGCATGGGGTTGGCCGCGACCGTATCAGCGCAGCCACAGGGGCAGCAGGCCCCGGTGTCGTGACGCGGCCTCGACGACGTCGGCCGCGCCACGAACTCATCGATCATGCCTCGCATCCGGCCGGCCACCATGTTGAGCAGCGTGCAGATCACGCCGTAGCCGCCGAGCTCGAGAGCAGTGGCGCGTCACGCAGTCGTCGCCGCTCCAAGACGAGAAAGTCATCCGGCCCGGCTCTCGACGATCGCATCGCCATGCGTCGAGCTTCCGCTGGCTTCCTTGACCCCGATGATGTTGGGGATGTCGCGGCCGGCCGCTCATCGTCTCGGCAGCATGTTGATCGCCGTGCGACCCGGCGGCATGTTGTACAGGATGCAGGGCATGTCGATCGCGGAGGCGATGGCTTTGAAATGGCGGTACATGCCCTCCTGGGTGGGCTTGTTGTAGTAAGGCACCGTCGAGCAGCATGCCGTCGACGCCGATCTTCTCGGCCTCCGTCGAGGCTTCGACGCTCTCGGCTGTGTTGTAGTTGCTCGGTGCCGGCCAGGATTGAGGCGTCCTTGCCCACCGCCTCGATGACGGCAGCCGTACAGCTTCGCTTCTCCTCTTGGTCAGGGTTGGCGCCTCGCCCGTCGTGCCGGTGATCGACGAGGCCGTCGCCGCCAGCGTCGATGATTCGAGCGGGCCAGGACCTGCGCCTGCTTGTAGTCGACCTCGCCGGCGTCGTCGTAGGGCGTGACCATGGCGGTCAGCAGCCGGCCGAAAGGTGCGGTGTGGGTTCCGTTGTTGCTCGCGGTCATCGTTTTCCTCCTGCGCCTTCCAGCAGCGCTTGGAGCGGGGTGCCGTGTTTCCTATACACCTCGCGACTTCCATTGACGAACTGCGCAAGCACGCCGTCGTAGGAGTCGCCAGTGAAGAAGCCGTCAAACTCGTCCGGGGTGTAAGCAAAAGCCGTGACAAGCGAACTTACTTCGTAGCCCAGAAGTCCCAGCTTCTTGGACCGCTGGAGTCGCCCCAGACCTTCGAATGCCCGGGAGATCACGATGAATACGATCTCGCCGACCTCCCCATCAATGCCCTCGTTGTGGACATCACAGAGGATTACTCGTTCAACTTGCAGCTTCTGCTTCAGCTTTTCTATGTAAGCCTCTACGATCGAGCCTACGTCAGCTGCTGCCTTAACCATGTTGTTGCCTCGTAAGACTCCTCAAGTAGCCCTTGGGCCATATCCACCGTGTAGACGGAATTTTCTGGAGGGAGTGTATACCGCGAAGCGGTGCTCTGGATTGTTAGTGTACCAAGGAAGGAGACCAGCCACAGCGGTGCGTCAGCTGCAGCCAATTCCAAGAGACGCTGGAGATCGTGGCTGCGTGGGACGAGTCCAAGCGGCGACTGCTCGGCCACAAGGCCTTTCAGAGTTTTCTCGACGCAGAGATGCGTGTAGAACACCGCCTGGCTGAAGAAGCCATTCTCTAGCAGTACTCTCGCGGCGTCCCGGTCCGAGTCGGCCGAATGTAGCCAACGCGCAGTCTCGCCTTTCACACGGCAAGACTAGATCAGGTTGCGCTTGATGAGCTCTTCCGCGATCTGCAGCGCGTTCAGCGCGGCGCCCTTGCGCAGGTTGTCGCCCACTGTCCAGAACGCGATGCCGTTGTCGCAGGAGATATCGCGTCGGACTCTGCCCACGTAGACCGGGTCCTCCCCCGCGGCTGCCCAGGGCTGCGGATAGACGCTGTTCCGCGGGTCGTCCTGCACCACCACGCCGGGCGCTTTCGAGAGCACGTCCCGGAACGTCTGAGGCTCTATCGGGTTCGTGAACTCGGCGAACACCGCGGCAGCGTGTGAAACGAACGTCGGCACCCGCACGCAGGTCGCGGTGATCGCAATCGAGGGGTCGTGGAAGATCTTGCGCGTCTCGTTGACCAGCTTCAGCTCCTCGCTGGAGTAGTCATCGTCCTTCCAGGAGCCGATCTCGGGGATCAGGTTGAAGGCGATCTGGTGCGGATAAACCTCGGGGTGAACGGTCTCGCCGTCGAGCACCTGGCGCGTCATCGCCCGCAGCTCTTCGACGGCCGGACCGCCCGTGCCGGATACGGATTGGTAGGTCGCGGCGACGATGCGCTTCACGGGGTTGATCTGGTGCACCGGCCAGAGCGCCATCACCACAGGCGTGGTGGCGCAGTTCGGCGTGGCGATGATGCCCTTGTGCTGCTCGACGTCGGCGCCGTTGATCTCGGGTACCACCAGCGGCACGTCGGGGTCCATGCGCCACGCACCGGTCTTGTCGATGACGATGGCGCCGGCTTTGACCGCGCTCGGCGAGTATTCCTTCGAGGTCTCGTCAGGGATCGCATTGAACACGAGGTCGCAGCCCTCGAAGCTGTCGTGCGTGAGGGCCTCGACCTCGATGTCCTGCTCGCCGAAGCGGATGCGCTTGCCGGCAGAACGAGGCGAGGCCAGGAGCTTGAGCGAGCGCAGCGGGAACGAGCGCTTGACCAGGAGACCTAGAAGCTCTGCCCCTACGATCCCTGTAGCGCCGACCACGGCAACGTTGTAGCTCTTAGCCATCTCACACCTTGGGAAATAGATTTGCCCTTCCGAGGAAGGGTTGCCAGTCATGATACGCGGTTGTCGCCGCATCGCGGAAGCCTGAGCAGACGTACAGGCGCATTGCATTATGTTCATGGCGGGATATCTCAATGACTCATGCCTTCGGTAATATGGGGCAGATTTGGTTCTTCTGCTCGCACTACTGGTACTACTGGTCTCCGCCGCAATTGCTTCGCTTCTGGCCTGGACGGGGACCCAATCACGGCTCTCGCTGGTCGTGTTTTTGGGATTCTTGATCGCTTCCACCGTTGTCATGTCGCGCGTGCTCTCGCAGGAGGACGACCTGCGTCTCGGCGACGTGGAGGGCGTGCGGGCGGAGGGCGTGGAAGCGTCGCCAACCCTCGAAGTGCCGACGCTGGCGCCTGAGCCAACCGCCACGGCTACGTCGGGCGCTGCACCGCCGGCCGGCGTGCGCCCCGCGCCTACCGAGGTGGACCCATTCGCCCAGTTCGTCCTTGATGCGGCGACGGAGGAGGGCGTGTTCTCGACGCCCACGTCCTTTGCAATCGGCGACGAGGGCGAGCTCTACGTCGGCGACGACAACGGCATCGAGGTGGCGCGCGATACGACCGGCGACGGTATCTACGACCACCGCCAGCACTTCGGGCTCGAAGGCGGTTGGGTGTTCGGGCTCGACTACTACGATGGCGCCCTATACGCCGACGTCGACGGCAGTGCGCTGAGACTACGGGACCTGGACGGCGACGACACGGCGGATGAGATCGTCACGCTCACCGACGTCCTGCCGCACAACCAGTACGGCGGGCACTCGAACAGCGGCGTCGCTGTAGGCCCGGACGGCCTGCTCTACCTGGGCATCGGCGGTACTTCAGACCACGGGCCGGAGCTGGACCCGCTGGGCGGCACGATCCTGACCCTGGGACTGGAGGGCGGCGAGCCGCAGGTCTACGCGTCGGGCTTCCGTAACCCCTACGACCTCGCCTTCTGCCCCGACGGCCGCCTCTACGCCGTCGATAACGGGCCGGACCAGCTCGATGATGACCTCGACGTTTCGGCCGTGGGACGAGGTCAACCTCATCGAGCCGGGCGGGAACTACGGTTATCCCGACTACTTCGGCCCCGTGCCCGTCGAGACCGGCACGATCTCGCCCATCGCCCGGGTGGCTCCAAGCTCCGGCATCACGGGCATCACCTGCTACGCCGGCGGCAACTTCCCGTCCGACTACCACGGCGACCTCTTCGTGACGCTGTGGGGCACCTTCACCTACTCGGTGGAAACCGGGCGCCGCGTGATGTGGGTACACCTCGAAGAGACGGACGATGGGCCCAGGGGCACCGCGGTGGAGTTCATGGGCGGCTTCGGTCACCCCATCGACATCGTCGAGGACTTGCAGGGCGACTTGCTCGTGCTGGACTACGAGTTCGGGCAGGTGTTCCGCATCCGCTACACGGGCACCTAGCGCGGCTTCTCCTCCAGGAGACTCGCCAGCGCCCCCACGAGGCCGGTGTTGGCGCCCACGACGATCAGGGTCTGGGCGATAGCGGCGATGCTGAGGTTGTAGTTCGACGACTCGAACACCACCAGCACGACGTCGAGCGCAAGGCCCGCCAGGATCAGCAGTACACCGATGACCACGAAGACCTCGAGGCTCAGGTAGCGGCGATAGAACCGCACCGTCGCGTCCTCGTTCGTGATCCCTCTGGCACTCGTATATAGGCGCGAGGCGAAGCCCAGGAGCAGCGCGTTCACGCCGACCACGACGAAGATGCTGCCGGCGAACACGGGCTGCCACGTCCAACCACCGATCTCGATGCGGCTATTGGGCAACGCGGCGATGAGGATCGCGAGGCCGAGCACGGTCAGCAGCGAGCCCGGGATCGTGAACAGATAGTTGGGGCTGGCGAGAAGCAGGAAGCGCAGGTGGCGCCAGCCGTCCCGAAAGGTGTTGAGCTTGGCTTCGCCCAGGCGCTCCGCGTAGGGCACCGGCACGTCGGCGACCTTGAGGTCACGCCGGGCCGCCTTGAGGATCATCTCGGAGGCCAGCTCCATGCCGTCCGTCTTCAGCTCCAGGCGGTCGAGGGCGTCGCGGGTGAAGGCGCGCAGGCCGCACTGGCTGTCGCCGACGCGCAGGCCGGTGAACATGC
This sequence comes from uncultured Chloroflexia bacterium, assembly GCA_963768705.1. Classification (GTDB taxonomy): domain Bacteria; phylum Chloroflexota; class Dehalococcoidia; order DSTF01; family WHTK01; genus WHTK01. The sequence continues at coordinate 2,110 of CAVYJE010000021.1, read as the reverse complement.
GCAGGAGGAACGAGATCGCCGGCGTGCCGATGTAGCGGTGGCTCCAGGTCATCGCCCCGGGCGCGATGCCGCCGGCGAACCGGTTGCCAATCGACATGTCGGCGCCGGCGTAGAGGGGCGCCATCAACGGGCTCAGCTCGCCGAACTCGTAAGTGTCGTCGCAGTCGCCCATGACCAGCCATTCGCCGCGCGCCTCACGGAAGCCCCGGCGCAGCGCCGACCCGTAGCCCCGCACAGACTCGAAGACGACGCGAGCGCCCGCGGCCTCCGCCAGCTCCGGCGAGCCGTCGGTCGAGCCGTTGTCGACCACCAGCACTTCGCCGGGGTGGCCGGAGCGCTCGAGCCAGCCCACGGCTTTGCGCACGCACGTTTCCACCGTTTCCTTCTCGTTCAGGCACGGCATGACGATGGAGACGAAGGGTTTTTCGTCCGTGGGCGTCGTGGAGGTGGGTGTCGCGAGTGTCATCGTGATGTGGGCGCCATCGTAGGGGGCCTTCGGCTGCTGGGGCAAGCATTGTGGGGCTCTGGGAACGCCGGAAGCATTGACCGGAGGTCGCGAATCCGCCTAGCCTGCGGCACGGCCCGGAGCGAACGAAGGCCGAAATCAAACTCGGGATTGGGTCTGGGCGTTCGATGGGTCTCAAACGGTTCTGGACACCGCGCAAGGATTACCTGGCTGGGCTGAAGCGGGTTCACGCCTTCGCGGTCCTGCGGCGCCGTGAAGAAGTCCTGGCAAGCCGTATCGCGGAGTTGCTCGGCGGCGCAAACAGCCTCCTCGACGTTGGTTGCGGCGACGGCGTGATCGCAGGCCTCGTCGCCGAAAATCGACCTGGCATGACGGTCGAAGGCGTCGAGGTGCTCGACCGCGAACACTGCGCCATCCCGTACGTCCTGTTCGACGGCACGACGCTGCCGTTCCCGGACGGCGCCTTCGATTGCGTCTCCTTTGTCGACGTGTTGCACCACACCGAGGACCCATCCGGGCTTATCGGCGAAGCTGCACGCGTTTCCGGGCGCTATGTCGTGATCAAGGATCACGTCTGGAGCAATCGCTTCGACTACTTCGTGCTGAGGGTGATGGACTGGGTGGGCAATCGGCCTTACAAGGTTCATCTCAACTACAACTACTTACGTAAGCAGCAGTGGGACGAGATTTTCGAGCGGCACGGCCTGCACGTAGCGGCGTGGAACACGGACATCGGGCTCTACCCCTTCCCCTTCAATCTCCTCTTCGAGCACGGCAAGCACTTCATCGCCCTCCTCGAGACGGACGTAGCTCGTTCCGACGCCTGATAGCGGCGTCAGGAGGCCCGGAAGGCCAGGCGGTCGAGCGAGAGGAACTTCACGGCCGTCGATGCGGCGATGCCGAACACGGCAGCCGGCAGGTCGGGCATGAACAGGCGCGCGATGAGGAAGGCGCCGAAGTTCAACACCAGCGATAGGGCGATGACGCTCTGAAACGTCAGCCATCGACGCGCCATCTCCCGGCCGAGAATGGTGAGCAGCCGCCGGTCGCTCCAGACGAAGATCTCACTGAGCAGGAAGTTGAACTGCACGGCCACGGCGATGCCGAACGCGTTCGCCACGATGCCGTTGGCGCCGGCCGACTTCAGCGCCAGCAAGCCCCCGATCTGGACGAAGAACGTCGCGATACCGGTGGCGCCAAAGCGCACGAAGCGTCGCGTGCCGTTGAGGCTCATGAGCGCTTCATATCGCTGGCGGGAGAACAGGCTAAAACCGGGACCCGAATCCACCATACGAGTATACGGATTCAGTGCTTACGAAAACCTTGCGTGTCCTCACACCGTGGGCTCCGGTCGACACCAGAGACGTACTTACCTGCATCGCTTGTCACGGCATCCTGAGCTTGTCGAAGGACGCGAGCATCGCGACGTAGTCGGCAGGTCTTCCGGATTGCGGGGCCTGGACTTGTTTCGACAGGCTCAGCATGCCGTGATGGGAGGATGTTCGCGAAACGAGCGCCACTCTATGAGGCTGATTCTTCTCTCGCCCTAAGACTCGCCGCGCTGGAATAGCGTGTCCCCTCGCCCCTCGGGTGGGGGTTAGGGTGAGGGCTACAGAGCCCGTCTGCGGTACTGGTTCAGTCCTG
>CAVYJE010000020.1:0-78950 GCA_963768705.1 uncultured Chloroflexia bacterium | reverse complement strand
AGCGAAATCTGGGACGAAGGTCTTGCAGTGCGATATCCAAAGACCGCTGGTTCTGACGCTGTCGGAGGGCAACTTTATGCCGAACGCGAACGGGGATCGCACCTACCGTAGGCGAGGTGTCCACACCTCGACGTCATCGGTGTAGTCCACGCCTCTCTACACCTGAGGGTCGGCTCTAGCCCTCAGGGACGAGCTGGGCGCGCAGGTAGCCCGCTGGGTCGTCGGGCCGATTCGGCGGGAAGGGCTGCCGCTCTTGCTCCGCGTCTACGTACAGGGCGATCAGCACGGGGCCGGGCGTGTCCATCACGGCGGGCAAGCGCTCCGATAGCACCGCCGGGTCGTCGAACTCGAAGGCGTCCGTGTAGCCCGATGCCTTCGCCAGGGCCGCGTAGTTGAGCTTGTCTGCGCCCGGCGTCTTCTGGTGCCCGGAGGTCTCGTAGACACCGTTCACCAGCACGACGTGGTACAGATTCGCGGGCGCCGCCTCCGCGATGCTGGCCAGCGACCCGAGCTGCATGAGCAGGCTGCCGTCGCCGTCGACGACGATGACGCGGCGCTGCGGCTGGGCGATCGCGAGGCCGAGGGCGAAGGACGAAGCGCCGCCCATGAAGCCGCGATTGTCCAGGTGTCGCTCCGGCGCTTTGCCGGTGGTGTACCAGTCAGGGATCGAGCGCATCGTGGTGACGCTGATGCCGTCGTCGCCTTTGTACTCAGAGAGGATGTTGAGGGCTTCTATACGTTTCATATGCTGGTTCTAGCTCGTGGGGGCCGTGACGAGGACGACCACCGGGCCTCGCTCTGCCCGGCTCTGGTCGAAGGCCTGCTTGAGCACGCCGACGTCCTCCGGCCCATCGATAACGTAGTAGGGGATGTCGAGCGATTTGATCACGGGCTCGATGAGCCGCACACCGCTGACTGCGCTCTCGGATACCGGCACGGTCACGTCGATGGCGTACTGGCCCACGAGCATGCAGGTGGGCACATGCATGTCCATGCAGACGCCGCGCACACCGTTCATCGCCGCAAAAAAGCCGACGTTCTGGATCAGCACCAGCGCCTCGACACCGCCCATCCAGAGGCCGGCGTTCACGCCCAGCGCCTCGTCTTCAGTCGAGAGCGTCAGCGTCGTCAGGTCCGGGTCTGCCATTAGCGACGCGAGCAGCGACTTCTGATGCGTGTCCGGCACCGTCAGGACGTGCGAGACACCCAAACCGCGGATTGCCTCGTGCAAGACGGAGGCTTCTACAGACTCGTAAAGAGGCTTGGGGGCGGCTTCGTTGGTCATGGGTCGGAGTCTACCACTCCCGCATCTCGCCCCCTAGACCACCGGCAGAACGTCCTCCTCATGTGCACCGCCCGGCAGGAATTGCGACAGGATCGGGTTCTCCGCGGCCTTGGGCGTGTTTGCCGCCAGGTACGCCAGCAGGCCTTCCTTCGTCTTCGCCTGTGCCACGACACGGCCGATGCTCTTGTAGCCCTCTTTGACGATGCTACGACCGTTCATCGGGCAGACCATGAGGCAGATCTTGCAGCCCCAGAGCTGCTGGAACACCGGGAAGCAGGCCGGCGTATCGACGTACCAGCGCGTGACGCCCGCCACCGTCTGCTTTTCCGGACCGATGGCCTCGGCCGGGCAGAAGCGCGTGCAGACGTTGCAGTGACTGCACAGGTCATCGATGCCGAACTCTTTCGGCCCGTCGACCTCCAGGGGCATGTCGGTGGAGACGAGGGTGAGGCGGATCGAGGAGCCCAAAGTCGGGCTGATCAGGGAGCCGTGCTTGCCCAGCTCACCCAAGCCAGCCAGATAGGCGTAGGGGATGTGCGCCAGCTCGCCGCCGTTGGGGTGCGCCGTCGCCCTGTAGCCGAAGCTGCCGATGTACTGCGCCAGCCGCACGCCGATGTCGAGCATCTTGTAGTAGACGCGGTGCACCTCTTCCTGTGAGGTCGGCCCGATGTCCGCCATGAGGTCGTACTGCATGCCGAGTGCGATGGCGATGACCCGCGTATGGGGCAGGATCTCGCGGTCCGAGAACGTGAACGACGGGTCGTAGTCGGCCACCCCGACGTCGTCGGCACCGAGCTCTCGCGCGAACGCCTTCACCATCGCCGTCAGCTCTGCGGGGTCAACGTCCTCCGCCCGCGACGGATTCGGGTTGTCGACGCTGCGCTGCGGTTCGAGGACCTTGCTCTGAATCCAGTTGTAGCGCCGGGCCATCGGCGGGTACTGGCGATCCCATACCTGCTCGGTCGTCTCACTGCCGCCCAGCGCGCGCCCGCGCTCGCCGGAGACCCAGGGGCCGCCACCGGCCAGCCTGCGTTCCGGCCTATCGGCGTTGATCTGGCGGTTGTTGCGGCGATCGGGCCGTTGAGCCTTTGTCGTATCTGGAGTTGCCATGCCTACCCCCTCAAGTAGAAAGTCCTCCGAAACATTGGCCCCTAACTATATTGATTGCCTATGGGTTGTAAACCCCCGCGATTAACCGCGCTACTCCCGAGGGCGTACGCGCAGTGACACCGCACGGCTGACTACATGCCGATTCGCCAGGCCTAGCCTCGATACAGGAGGCGCGATGAACGCAATGACCGGCGAGGTACTGGAAACCGGCGGCCTCAGGCTCTTCACCGAGACCTGCACAGCCAATCGCAAGGGCCACAGCGTCAAGCTCGGCGCCATCGAGTGCTTGATGCTCTCGACGCTCATGCGGGCGAACGGCGCCCCCGTCAGCATCGAGACGCTCTGCGAGGCGCTCTGGGGCTCCTGCGGCCCCGCCACCATCGGCCGCGTCCGAGGCGTGGCGAAGCGCCTGCGCACGAAGCTGCGCGGCGTGCGCATCGAGACCATCGTCCGTGAGGGCTACCGCCTGGCGGTCGACTGCTAAACGCAGTCGCGCAGTTAGCAGATAACAGAGAGCCAGTAGTTGAACCGGCATGCGTCGATGCAGAAGTGGGGCGTGGGGCCAGGCCAACTCGGCGCGATGATCCCGGCCTGTGCCTATGCCGTGTCCTTGACGCTCTCAGCCCACCGTCACCAGCCCCGTCTCGTACGCCACGACGACGAGCTGTGCCCGGTCGCGGGCTTCCAGCTTGGACATGATGCGGCTGACGTGCGTCTTCGAGGTCGCCGGGCTGATCACGAGCTCGTTGGCGATCTCTTCGTTGTTCAGGCCGCGACCGATGAGCGTGAGGACCTCTCGCTCGCGCTCCGTCAGCTCTGACAGGCGCTGCGAGAACTCTGTCGTGTTGGGGCGGCGCCGGCTGGCGAACTCGGCGATCAGACGTCGCGTGATCGAGGGCGCCAGCAGGGCCTCGCCGCGGGCGACGACGTGCACGGCCTGGATCAGGTCGGCGGGCTCGATGTCCTTGAGCACGAAGCCGCTGGCGCCGGCGCGCAGACCTTCGTAGACGTACTCGTCCAGGTCGAAGGTCGTCAGCACCAGCACCCGCGTCGAAGTGATCGACTCGCTGCCGAGAATGGTCCGCGTGGCCTCCAGGCCGTCCATCCCCGGCATGCGCACGTCCATCAGGATGACGTCAGGCCTGGTGGCGGTCGCAACCGCGATAGCCTCAACGCCGTTCGAGGCCTCTCCCACGACTTCGATCTCGGGGTCGGAGCTGAGCAGGGCCTTAAAGCCACCGCGTACCAGCGCCTGGTCATCCACCAGCACAACACGAATCGTCACGATGCACCTCCCACGACGGGAAGGACGGCGCGCACGTGGAAGCCGCCATTAGGCTCCGGACCGGTATCGATGCGCCCGCCGATGGCGGAGACGCGCTCCCGCATGCCGAGGACGCCGTGACCGCCGCCGGGCTCGTGCGGCCGGGACTGGTCGCCGCGGTCGTTCGTCACGCTGATCGTCACGTCGTCGTCGTGGTACTGCACCTCGACGTGCACGCGGGCGCCGGGGGCGTGGCGCACGGTGTTCGTCAGCGCCTCCTGCACCACACGATAGGCCGAGAGGTCCGTGATGCCAGTGACGCGGCTGCGGTCGCCCGTGACCTTAAGCTCTACGGCCTGGCCGGCATCGACAAAGCTCTGGACGAGCTCCTCGATGCCCTCCATGCCGACGGTGGGCGTCGTCAGCGTCTGGCCGGAGGCAGGGTCGCGTAGCACGCCGACGAGGCCTCGCAGCTCCTGCAGGGTCTCGTGGCTGGCGCGGCGAATGTTCTCGAACGTCTCCTTCGCCTGCTGCGCGTCGTTGTAGAGCACGTGCGCACCGGCGCCCGCCTGCACGTTGATCAGCGAGACGTTATGGCCCACCACGTCGTGGAGGTCGCGCGCAATCTGCAAGCGCTCCTCGGAGACGCGACGGCGGGCCTCTTCTTCTCGGTTGAGCTCGGCCTGCTGGGCGATCTCGCGCCGGCTGCGCACGGTATCGCCGAGAAAGATTGCAGCGAGCATCCAGGCCGCATCCATGGCCCACTGCGCGTCCGTGCGCTGGGCGGCGCTGGCCCAGACAGCGGCGCCGAGCACAAGGCCGGACAGCAGCGAGACAAGAATGGCGCTGCTGCGGGGCAGATCGGAGTCGGCGACAGCGCTGTACACCGCCACGAGGACGATGAGCTGCACAACGAACACAGGCTGGCCAGTCGAGAGGTAGGCGGCGCCGAACGCCGTCACGCCCGCCAGCGACAGCAACGGCCATCGGCTGCGAAACACCAGGGAGCCCGCACAGAGGCCGACGAGAATGTAGGTCAGGGCATCGGCGCCACCTATCGACTGGGGGACGGCTCCGCCGCCACCGCCGTTACCTCCACCGCCGAAGACTGCCGGGAATCCGGCGTTCACGGTCGGGGTCGAAGGGGCTGCGCTTGCTCCAGAGCTGGGCAGCGCCAACCGTGCCGAGGAAGATCGCCAGCGCGACGTCCACCAGCAGTGGAGGGATGCTGACGGCCCGTATCCTGACCCAATTCACGAGGTCATGATACGTCCGCGCGCGCGCCGGTCGTCTGATCGTCTTCCCGTCATAGTTCTTTCGTCCGAGTGCCCCGCCCCGGTTACTCATCAGGCCACAAGCTTAGGCAAGATCCAGGCCGTCCTCGTCGGCCCGCAGATGTGACCTTGGCGTACATCCGCGGGTGTACGCCGGGTGGGCATACGCCTCGCGTCGTAGGTCGAAGAGCCATCCCAGGCAGGACGCCAGCCCTCCCATTGGCACCTAATCTCGCTGTGTAGCCCGTCGAGCCCCGCAAAGCAGCGATGGCGAACAGAGGAGAAGAAGCAATGGCAATCAGGACGGAATCCCTTCACGTAGTCCTTCCAGCAGCCCGCGCCGAAGCCGGCAGCCGCCTCGCAGCTCTGCCCACCGGCACCGTCGTTGCCGTGTTCGATTCGCGCATCGACGCTGTCAGCACTGCGGTGCAGCTCGCGGTCGAGAACCCGGACGGCAGCGTCTGGATCGCGACCGGCGCCCAGGCGGCCCTCAAGATTCGGGCTGCCCGCGCCGCGCGGTCGGTCTTTCACCGCCTGATCAGCGGCCTCAGCGACGACGAAGTCTTCGTCCAGTCCGTGATCGATCAAGCCGAGCGCGACAAGACCGTGCTCGTGGTGCAGCCCCGCGACTCGCGCACGACGCTCTCCTGCCTGGCAGGCGCCCGTCACGTCGTCGAGTTCGGCCGCTGGACCACCCGGCCGGTCAGATAGCTCGTCGGTCAGAAAGGACGCCACACGATGTTCAAAAACAAACTACTGACAGCAGGTGTTGCGACCGCCCTCGTCGCTGTCGCGATGGCTGCAGGCGTCTGGTACTTCTACCTGCGCAACGACTCGCCATCGCCGGTTTCGTTGTCTAGCGCCATCGAATCGCTGGCAACTGCCACGCCGGAGGCCGCCAACATTTCGGAGACCACGACCACGTCGCCGACAACCGTCACCACCTCAGACGCGGACCCGACGGCGACCTCCGTCACCGACAGCACCTCGGCGAGCAGCAACGACGGCGACCTCGCCGGGACGTGGACGATAGTCCAGGGCGAAAGCAGCTTCGTGGGCTACCGGGTGGACGAGACCCTGGCGAACATCGGCGCAACCACGGCGGTCGGGCGCACGGGCGACGTCACCGGCACGCTGGAATACGACGGCAGCACGATCACGTCGGTCGAGATCACCGCCGACCTCACGACCCTGGAGTCCGACAAGTCGATGCGTGACGGCCAGCTACGCACGCAGGCAATCGAGACCAACACCTACCCGACGGCGACCTTCGCGCTCACGTCGCCGATCTCGATCAGCGAGGTCCCGGCGTCCGGCGAGACGATGACCCAGACCGTGACGGGCGAGCTCACCCTGCACGGCGTCACCCAGACGGTCGAGATCGAGGTGGACGGCGCCATCGAGAACGGCCTGCTGGTGGTCGTGGGCTCCACCGAGATCCAGTTCGCCGACTACGACATCGACCAGCCCGTCTCGATGAACGTCCTGGGCATCGCGGACCACGGCACGATGGAGTTCCAGCTCGTGTTCCAGCAGTCGTAGCGAGCAAGAGCTTCGAGCCGATACGCTGCGAGCTAACCAAGGGAGATACCGGGTTCGGTACCTCCTTTGGTTTGTCCTGGACGTAGGGGCAGGGCTCGCCCCTGCCCTCGAACGCCCCATGCGCACAAGGGGATTGCGACTACGAGAACTGCCAGATGCGGTTTGTCCGCCAGCACCCGACCGTCACCACCCGTTCGTGGTGAGCTTGTCGAACCACGCGAGCGCGGCACAGAGCCTCGTCTCGCCCAGCTTCGGAACTCCATCGGTCATCTTGCGTCCTTCGACAAGCTCAGGACGAACGGTTTGGGAGCGGCATGCTCACGATCTTGAGCGCACATCGTGCCGGGGGTACCCGCAAGGGGCACCCCTACGACAATCCCGTATTACGCGCCGGTGCTACCGGCTGGCGACGAAGAAGATGCGCCGGAACGGGTAGATCGTGCCCTGCGGTGTCGGCGGATAGGCCTCTCGCAGCTTGTCGGTGTATTGAGACGTGAACTCGACGCGCTCGGCGTCATCGAGGCTGTTGAGGATCGGCTGCAGCGAGGTGCCCTTCACCCATTCGAGCACGGGGTTCTCGCCCTGGAGCACGAAGTAGTACGTCGTCTCCCATGCATCGACCTCGAAGCCCTGGCCCATGAGCATCTCGACATACCAGGGCAGGGGCTGCACCTGGAAGCGCTGCCAGTCCTTCAGCTTCGAGGCCCAGGGACCGTTGCGCGCCGTCTCCTCCATGAGCAGGTGCGAGGGCTGGACGTGGCTGAACGGCATCTGCACCGCGAACACGCCGCCGGGGTTCACCAGCGAGGCCAGCTTCGGGAAGACGCTGGCGTGATCGTTCACCCACTGCAGCGTCGCGTTGGCGTAGATCAGGTCCGTAGGCTGGTCGTACGACTCGACGGTCTGCTCGACGAACTCGAGGCGGTCCGGGATGGCGTAAGCGTCCGACTTCGCCAGCATCTGGGGCGAGTTGTCGAGGCCGATAACGTGCGCCTCGGGCCAGCGCTGGGCCAGCGCCACGGTGAGCTCGCCGGCCCCACAACCGAGGTCGACGATGCTCTGGAACGGGCGCTGAGGCACGCGCTCCAGGAGGTTGAAAAAGGGCCGGGATCGTTGGTCGCTGAATCGGGCGTACTGTACTGGGTCTCGCATGGCGCGCAGCGTAGCAAGGAATCGGCCGTGGTAACAGCGTGCTTTCGAGGCCGGTCGCCAGAAACGAAACGCCCCGGGTGAACCCGGGGCGTTTCGTCCTACGGCAGGCAGGCTCTAGGGCGTGGCGATGGACCACACGCCGCCGACGCCGTCGCCCTTGGTCTCGCCGGGCAGGCTATCACCGGCGAAGTAGTACAGCGGTTTGCCGTTGTACGTGATCTGGAGCTTGCCGTCGTCGGCGCGTGTAAGTGTCGCCACCGTGCCATCGGCACCGGCGGTCGCCGTCGGGTCCAGGCCCTCGGGCGCCGTGAGCGCCGGCCAGTTCTGGAGGCAGCCGCCAGAGCAGTTGCTGACACCGTCGGTGTCGTTGGCGAAAAAGTACAGGGTCATGCCCGTGGGACCGACCAGATAGCCGTCCTCCTCATCGAAACCGACGAAGTTGGTCGAAGCGGTTTCGGGGCGGGCGACGAACCAGACGCCGCCCACGAGGTTGCCGCTCGTGTCGCCCTCGGCCGCGTCGGAGGCAAAGTAGTACAGCGGCGCCTGGTTGTAGGTGACCTGCGTGCCCGCGGTCGTCTCGATGGTGCCGAAGCTGCCTTCGACGCCCTCGCCGGCTTCCACGGACTCGCCGCTCTTGAGCAGCAGGGGTGGCCAGACGTCGAGGCAGTTGTCGACGCAGTTGCTGGTGTCCGCCGCATCGCGCAGGAAGACGTAGAGCGTGTGACCGTTCGGGCCGACCAGGTACTCGCCGAGGTCGCCCTCACCGGTCGAGACGGTTACGCCCGTCGCCTCCGGTGTTGCCGTATCGGCAGGCTCGGTTGGCGCCGTGGTCGGAGCTGGTGCGCTCGTCGCGGTGGGCTCAGCAGCGGCCGCGGTGGTTGCGGTGGGCGCTGCGGCTCCGGTGCTGGCCGCGGGCGTATTGGTGGCGGCCGGCGTGGCGTCGTCATCGTCGCCGGAGCAGGCGACTGCACCGACGGCGATAACGGCGGCGGCGAACAGTAGCAGGATGGGACTTCTTCGGAAGAACGTACGGACTGACATGAGACTCCTCGTTTTCTGATGGGCTAATGCCCTTGCTGTCTTGGGCTTCCTGCACGTAGCTCGCACGACGATGACAGTCGGATCACCGCACCGGATCATTGCCAACTTGCTAGCATGTCTGCGTGTACGGGCTACCGTGGCGTGATCCGACCAGGCGTCTGGCGCGAGTAACTGATGAGGGCTCCAAAAACTTTGCGGCGCGCCTGAAGGCAGGCGATGAGTCCGCACTGCGGGAGCTGTTTCAGAGGGAGGAGAAGCGCGCCCTTGCCCTGGCCTATCGAGTCGTGGGAGACATGGCGACGGCCGAAGACGCCGTGCAGGAGGCCTTCGCGCAGCTCTGGGAGCGCGCCGACCAGCTCGACCCGGACGGCGGGCGCATCGAGTCGCTGCTCATGACGATCGTGCACCGGCGAGCCATCGACCTCGTCAGGCGAGCCGGCAAACGCACCGGCGCCGCTGCCCGACGCGGAGTTTCTGGAGCCGATCGACGAGCAGGCAACGGCCATGCTGGACCGCGTCGAGGAGACGATTTCGAGCGAGCAGCTACGAGACGACCTGCGCGCGGCGGTCGGGGGCTTACCGGCGGACCAGCGCGCGATCCTGAACCACGTCTACTTCGGGCATCGCAGCCTACGGGAGGCGGCCGAGCTCGAAGGGCTGCCCATCGGCACGGCGAAGAGCCGGCTACGGCTGGCGATGGCGAAACTTGGCACCGCCCTGCGGAATCGAAGCGAATCATGAACTGCGAAGAGATCAGCGAGCTGCTGCCGGCGTACGTGCTGGGCGCCCTCGAAGCCGGACGAGGTCGAGGCCGTCGAGGCGCACCTGCGCGCCGGGCACGAGCACGACGCGGAGCTGGTGGAGCTGCGGGCGACGCGTGTTTGCCATGGACCGCTACGAGGACGACCTGACGCCTGACGCCTCACCGGCACCGGCCCAGTCTGCCCGCGAAGCACCTGTACCGATTCGCGCGCCGCGGGCGCCACGCGCAGGCGAGCATCCCGAAGGCGTGGCGTGCCGTCGCGATCGCGGCGGTGGTCGTATTGCTGTTTGGCGCCGGTTGGGTTGTCGGGCAGATAGTCGCCGGCAACGGGCCTGAGACCTACGCCTACGCGATTCAGGGCAATGACGGCTCCTTCATGGAGGTGCGCGGCCCCGTTTCCGGCGACAGCGTCACGGTGATCATGGAAGGCCTCGACCGCCTCGAAGGCAGTTCTTACCAGGTCTGGGCGATCCGCGACGGCGTCTGGGTCTCGATCGGCGTCTGTAACACGAACGCCCAGGGGCACTGGGTGGGCGACTTCGACTTCTCCCTGCACGCGGGCGAGGAGGTCGCCCTTACGATAGAGCCTTCCGGCGGCAGCCCCACGCCCACGAAGCCCGCCCTCCTGCAGTCCGACTTCTAGCGCCTCCGCCGCTCGCCAATCGGGCGAAAAATATTTCCTATACCTGCCTGCGCCTTCGTTAAAGCTTGATCGAGTTGCAGTAGACTTACCGCCACCTCAAGAAAGCTCAGGACGGCCTCCTTGTCGCAGATCTCGGCTCGTTTGAAGGTCATCAACCCCGTTCAGGGCATGGATCCTGCCGAGATCAAGCTGTTGGTGCTCCTCGGCGCCGGCGCCTTCGTCCTGGCGAGCACCTATACCAGCATCAACGTCGCCCTGCCGGACATCCAGGACGAGTTCGGCGTCAGCCTCTCGGCCCTGAAGTGGGTCTCGATCATCGGGGCGATCATGGTCGCCAGCCTCTCGCTCTGCTTCGGGCGCGTCGGCGACCTGCTGGGGCGGCGCAAGGTCTACCGCACCGGCCTCATCGTCTACACGATCGGTGCCGGGCTGACGTCGCTATCGCCCGCGTTCCCGGTGCTCATGGGCTTCCGGGTGGTCATGGCCTGCGGTCTCGCCGCCGCCAACCCGCTGGCCGGCGCGATCATCGCCGCGACGATGCCGCCGGAGCGCCGCGGCCAGGCCATCGGCCTTTTCGCGTCGTTTCAGGCGGCGGGCATGCTCACCGGCCCCACATTGGGCGGCATCCTGCTCGACCTCTTCGCCTGGCGCGCGATCTTCGTCGCCTACTTCTGCCTCGGCTCCGTGCTCTGCATCACGCAGTACTTCCTGCTCAGGGGCAACGAGGAGCGCCGACACGAGGCCTTCGACTACCTCGGCGCGGTGCTGCTGCTGTTCGGCTACCCGTCGCTGCTCATCGCCCTCAGCCTGGGGCCGGGCGAGGGCTGGGCGGCGCCGTTCACGCTGCTGTGGTTCGGCATCGCCGCTGTCGGTCTTTCGAGCTTCGCGATGCGAGAGCTGAAGTTCGAGAAGCCGATCTTCCACTTCCGATTCTTCAAGAGCGCCTCGTTCTGCGTCGCGATGTTTACTCTCGTTGTGGCATCGTTCGTGCAGAACCCGGTCACGTTGTTCTCACCCCTCTACCTCAAGAAGGTGCTCGACCTCGACAGCCTATCCGTGGGCTTCGTGATGATGTCGCTGCCGATCTCGACCCTGATCGCCGGGCCGATCGGCGGGCGCCTGGCCGACCGCTACGACGCGCGGATCATCGCCGGCTTCGGCGCCGCGATTACCCTCGGCGCCGTCCTGCTCTACTCTCGGCTTGGCGTCGAAGGCCCGTTGCTGATGGTGGTGGCGGCGTTGGTCCTTGTCGGGCTCGGCGCCGGCTTCTTCCGGCCCGCCAACCAGGTCGCCGTATACGCCAACGCCGACCGCGCCGACTACGGCGCCCTGACGGCGATGCTCGTGCTCACCCAGAGCCTCGCGGGCACGCTGGGAACGACAATCCTTGTCGCCATCAGCGAGAGCCGCAACGCCGAAGACACGCCCGCGGCCTTTACAGACGGCCTGCATTTCGCGTTCATGCTCCTGGTCCCGTTGCTCGTGGCCTCCGTAGTCGTCTCGTTCATGGGCAAGGTACGGCGGCGCCCCCCGGCCGAGGTCGCCGTCACCACCACGGGCTGAGGCTGACCGCACGCCGCGTAGTCTCCCTAGGCCAAGCTCCTTTAACCGGCATGCTGAGCCCTGTCGAAGCACGTTCACGTTCCATCAGCACAAAACCGTCCGAACGCGCCGGGATGCTCACGTCCTTCGACAAGCTCAGGATGCCTTGACGGCGGTCAGTACTCGGACGGAGCTGCGGGATTCATCCCGCAGTGTCATAGCGCCCCAAACGTCGATGCCAGCACCGTATCTGCCCCGGCCCGAAACGCAGGTCCGTTCATCACGAGATACCGCATCTCGCCCTCGAACTCGTACGACGTGCCCCGGGGGATGAAGACGAAGTCGCCCACTGCGACGGGCTCGATCGGGGTGCCATCGCCGACCTGGAAGCGGCCTGTGCCGTCGATCACGTAGTACACGCGGTCGCTCTCGTGATTGACCACGCGGTCGTGGTGGCCCGCGATGCTCACCCACGTCACGCTAATCGCCTCCGAATGCGCTTCGGCGGTGATGGCGCGTCGCAGCACCAGCGATCGCTCCGGCTGCGACTCCAGCGTCACGTCTTCGAGATGGACGATCATGCGCGGCTCTCCTCACGGCTGGTGACTGGCTTTTGGTGTGCCTTGTCGGGCGACAACTCCTCCGCGCCTCAATTGACCGTGAAGGCCACGCGCATGCCCTTCTGGTAGTGGCTTAGCGCCGGTTCGCCTGGCACCGTCTCGAGGAGGTTGCAGATGAAGACGTAGTTGCCTGGAGACAGGTTCACAGACAGCGACTCCGTCTTACCCGCAGCAATGCCACCAATCTCGTCGATATGGTCCAGCTGATCCTCCGCCACCTCGCCGTCGACGATGGGCAGCGCGTCGGGCGCAAGGTCGGTCTTGAAGATGACGAACTCATGCGGCCTCGTGCCCGCGTTGGTAACGACGAAGTCCAGCTCACCCGCCTTGGCGGTCGCCTCGGCCGGGGTCACGCTCCATTCCTTGAGCGACACCGAGATGTGGTTTGGATAGCTCTTGAACATGACGGCGCCAACGCTCCCGACAATTGCCGCTATCGCCACCACCGAAATCAGCGCGACCAGTATCTTCACAAGGACCTCCGATGTTGCTCCCGAACCCGCCCTGAACGCCGCACGAACCGGAGGTCCGCACCTCGTTGCTGGCTGCGAAGAATATCCCTTTTCCGCACGGCCTCGACAAGCCTGGCGAGACTCCCCCAGCAATGACCGCAGCACCCGGCTGTGCAACGCTTCGAGTGCTAGCTTGTACCAGTCGGGAACCCAGTACCAGGGAGAAATCTATGAAGGTCGTTGTCATCGGCGCTGGGATTGTTGGCGCCAGCATCGCGTACAACCTGTCGAAACGTCCTAGCGTCGACGTGACCGTGCTCGAAGCCGGCGAGGCCGGATCGGGCGCATCCGGGCACTCTTTCGCCTGGACCAACGCCTTCAACAAGAAGCCGCGTCACTACCACGACCTCAACCGGCGCTCGATGGACATGTGGCAGCGATTCGTCACGCAGCTCGGCGAACCGCAGGCGTTCACCTGCAACGGCAACCTCGTGCTCGAAAACACCAAGAAGCGCGCCGAAGCGTTGCGACGGCAGGTCGCAGAGCTGCAAGCCTGGGGCTACCCGAGCCGCCTGATCGACGCCGATGAGCTGGCGACGCTGGAGCCTGCCCTGGCCCGGCATCGCTTCACGGCCGCCTGCTACTCACCGCACGAAGGCCACGTCGACGTCGCGCCCGTGGTCCGGGCCTGCCTCGAACACGCGAAGGCCCGCGGCGCCACGGTTCGAGAGCACGCAGGCACGGTGTCACTTCACAGCAACGGGACCATCGAGACCGCGACAGGTGTCATCGAAGCCGACGTTGTGGTGGTCGCGGCAGGCACTGAGACGCCGTCGATCCTGGCGCCACTGGGGATCACGATCCCGCAGGAGGTCAGCCCCGGCATCGTCATCCGCACCGACGCCCGGCCGCGACTCCTGCACAGCGTCTCGCTGGTACACCTGCCGGCGATCGACGAGGGGCGCATGGAGATGCACCTGCGCCAGCTCCCCGACGGCACCCTGCACATGGGCCAGGGCACCCAGGAGAGCCTCGACCGCGACGACTCGCAGGCCCACGCCGACGACCTCCTGGACCGCGCCACCCACTACTTCCCGGCCCTCGCGGGCGCGACAGCGTTTGCCCAGCCCGTCGGCTACCGGCCGATGCCCGCGGACGGCCTGCCCGTCCTCGGCTTCGCAGATGCCGCCCCGAGTATCTACGTCGCGATGATGCACAGCGGCGTCACCCTGGCCCCGCTGGTGGGCGAGCTCGCGGCGATCGAGATTGCTGATGGCGTTTCGGTGGAGTGGCTGGCGCCGTATCGGGTGGGGCGTTTCGAGTAGCCGTCAGTTCTCAGTGGTCAGTGGTCAGTGGTCAGTCGGATATTTTCGTCGCCACACGGCCAGCTTCAGGATGGATCCCTCAGTCTGTCGTTGCGAGGAGGCGATAGCCGACGCGGCAATCTGTCAGCATCTCGTGCGCACGGGGCGACTCAATGCGCATGAGAGCCCGGAAGATTGCTACGGCCCGCTGACGCGTGCCTCGCAACGACAAGGACCAACGACTGAAGACTGACTACTCGCCCTCAGCCGCCCGCGAGCTTCACCTTGTACCCGAGGGCCGTCAGGCGCTCCGAGATGCGGTCGCGGTGGTCGCCCTGGATCTCGATGGCGCCGTCGCGCATGGTGCCGCCGGCACCACAGAGGCGCTTGAGCTCGCTCAGGCGCGCTTCGAGGGCCGCGCCCTGTTCCGGCAGCCCGCGCACGACCGTCACGGTTTTGCCGCCGCGGCCGCCCTTCTCCCGAAACAGACGCACGACGCCGTCGTTAGGCAGGTTCGGCGGCGCCTTGGGCTGAGGCTTTCCCGGCTTCGATGGCTTCGCCGGCTTCTGGGGCGCTCGACCGGAGTCGGAGGAGTAAACGAGGCGGTTGTTGTTCACATCGCCAGTTTACCAACGCACCGCCTTGCCCTCTGTCAATTGACAGCGCGTCAGGCCGGGAACAAGATCGCCGCACACAATTCAAGCTTGATCCGTCACGTCAGGAGGCGCGTCATGCTCCGATTGGAAGACAACGAGGCGATGTGCCGAATCGGTCCCGGCACGCCGATGGGTTCGCTCCTGCGCGAGTACTGGATTCCGTCCACGGTGCCCGTCGTCGCTGCTGCCGTCGCCGGACTGCCCGCCCGTAAGAGTGCGCCTGCTGGGCGAGGATCTCATCGCCTTCCGCGCGACCTCCGGGGCCGTCGGCATGGTCGCCAACGCCTGCCCTCACCGTGGCGCCTCGATGTTCTTCGGGCGTAACGAGGAGGAGGGCCTGCGCTGCGTCTACCACGGCTGGAAGTTCGACGTCACCGGCGCCTGCGTCGACATGCCGTCCGAGCCGGCCGAGAGCAACTTCAAGACGAAGGTACGCACCCGCGCCTACCCGTGCGTCGAGCGCAACGGCATGATCTGGACCTACATGGGCACGCGAGAGAAGACGCCCCCGCTGCCCGAGTTCGAGTTCAATACGGCAGACGAGGAGCACACCTACCATCCTCGCGCCGTCTTCTACGACTGCAACTGGGTACAGGCGATGGAAGGCGACGTCGACTCTTCCCACATCGACTACCTGCACTCGCGGTTGACGCCGGAAGCGCCGCCGGAGGAGCAGATCGGCTTCGGCCAGGCGATGTGGAACCAGGACCGCACGCCGATCCTGCTCACTCACGCCATGGACTACGGCGCCGTGTACGCCGCCCAGCGCCAGTGGGACGAAGCCGGGCGCTATCACTACCGCATCGCCCAGTTCCTCATGCCCTTCTACACGATGACGCCAGGCTCAGGCCCGACCGTGGCCTTCAACGCCTGGATACCGCTGGACGACGAGCACACGGTCCAGCTCTCGTTCACCACCAGCCTGCGTGATTTAGTGCCGATCGAGCGGCGGGCGCAGATGGCCGACCCCTATACCCGCCTCGGGGGCTACCTGCCGGCGACGAGCGACCCACTGACGCGATGGCGCTCTCCGGCGCACCGGGGCAACGACTACCTGATCAGCTACGAGAACCAGCGCACCGTGATGTTCTCCGGCATCCCACGCGAGGGGAAGCTGCAGGACATCGCCGTCATGGAGAGCATGGACACGGTCGCTAACCGGCCGACGGAGCACCTGGGCCGCTCCGACGCCATGATCCTCCTCGTGCGCCGCACCCTGCTAAGCGCCGTGAACGCCCATCAGCAGGGCGAGCTGCATCCAACCGTCGATAACCCGAAGATGTACCGCGTCCGCTCTGCCGAGGTGATCCTGCCGCGGGAGCAGGAGTGGTTCGAAGCCACGGAGGCGAACCGCCGTGCCGACGGCGGCGTCCGCCTGGTGCACTTCCAGACGGCCGAAGTCGTCTGAGTGGCAGACAGCAGGCCTACACCGCCACCACGATGACCCGCTGCTCGACGCGGCGCTGGAGGCGGCCCGCCTGCTCACCGTGGCGCTGAAGACGATGCGCGGCGAGCCGGAGCCGGCCTTCGCGAGCAAGGTGAGCCACACCGTGCAGCGCATCTACGAGATCGAAGCGGCGCGCACGCACGAGGGCTAGCAACCGAGCTCGAAATCTGGTTCGAACGCACTGCGGGATGAACCCCGCAGTACGTGGCAGTGACAACCTAGAGTCCCGCAGTGCTCCACGGAGTTGTACAAACCAAATCGGCCACCCGTTCTGGGTGGCCGATTCAGTCTCGACTTTTCGCCGCGCCGTTAGGCCGGAATGACCGGTACCTGGGCCTCTCGCAGGGCCTGGAGACCCTCCTGGTCCAGCAGGCTCTGCTTCGCCTTCTGCTTGGCCAGCTCCAGCGCCTCCTCCATCGTGCCGTTTTCGATCACGGCGCGGGCGGTGTGGTAGCGGTAGGCCTCCGGGTGCCACGGCTCCGTGGGCTCGATGCCCTCCTGCAGCGCCTTCACAGAGGCGATGAGCTTCCGGCGCACGTGGATGATCTGGTAGTCCATGCTCGTCAGATGCTCTCGCGTCCGGTCAGCGACCGGGCCCCACTGGTCCTCCATCATGGCGATGTCCTGCAGAGGGAAGGTCTTGATGCCGGAGTACGAGAAGCTGCGCTGGATCACGCGGTCGATCTCGTAGTCGTTGTGGATGTTGGCCTTGGTGTTCCAGGTGCCGGGAATCAGCTCGGGGAACGTGTAGCCGCCGTGCTTGTACTCCTGGACCTCGTGGTCCGTCATGGGCTGCAGCGACCAGCGCAGACGGAAGAACATCGTGTGCTCGTTGTCGATCGGCACGCGGATGTTGTTGGAAAAGTGCCCGGGCTGAATGACGCCGGGAGGGCAGTACATCGGCATGTGCCAGATCAGGCCCGCGATGGCGGACTTGCGACCGTCCGGCAGCTCCTCGCCGCTCATCGTGAACAGCGCCGAGTCCTCGCTCTCCAGGGTTATTCGCTGCGGGCCGCGCTGGTGGTCCTCCGTCACGCGCCGGTTGCCGACTGCGCGCGGGTACGGCTCGGACGCGTCCGCGCTGCCTACGATTCGGGTGGCAGGCGTCCGCAGCACGATCTGAGAGGTCGCGCGGTTGAGGCCGGCGCCGTTGCCCTCCATGCCCTGGTTGTCGAGGGCGCTGTGGAGGAAGATCGCATGGCTCGGGTCGAAGTCGCC
Source organism: uncultured Chloroflexia bacterium (assembly GCA_963768705.1). Lineage (GTDB taxonomy): Bacteria > Chloroflexota > Dehalococcoidia > DSTF01 > WHTK01 > WHTK01. The sequence goes on along the minus strand of CAVYJE010000020.1, from coordinate 61,637 downwards.
CTCCATCGCCTGCAGCCAGTTGCACTCCATGGTGAACTTGCTGAGGTAGCGGTGGCTGCTCGGCAGAGCGGTCCAGTCGAACTCCGGGAAGGGCGGCTGCTTGTCCACCGGACCCATGTAAGCCCAGATCAGGTCACCGGCGTCGACAGTCGGGTAGGAGATGATCTTGATCTTGTCCTTGAAGGTCTCGCCCTCTGCCGCGTTCGGCAGGTCGGTGCAGACGCCGTCCGCATCGAACTTCCAGCCGTGGTAGATGCAGCGCAGGCCGTTCTCCTCGTTGCGTCCGAAGAAGAGGGGAGCGCCGCGGTGGGGGCAGTTGGCCTCTAGAAGGCCGACCTTGCCATTGCTATCGCGGAAGGCCACCAGATTCTCGCCGAAGATCCGCACCCGAACGGGCGTGCAGTCTGGCCCCGGCAGCTCATCGGAGAGCAGCACGGGCACCCAGAAGCGGCGGAAGAGGTCGCCCATCGGCGTACCGCGATTCGTGTCGGTAATTAGCTGGTTGTCTTGCTCTGAAAGCATGGCTTCTACTTCCTTCTGCACGTGCCCTGGCGCATGCAACTAACGTTCCGCCGCCACTTCGCCCGTCCGTGGCGATCCATTTCATCGGCGGCCGGCCCGCCTCCGAAATGACCGAGGGGCCAGGGTCTGGCCCCAGACCCCTCGAGAAAGAGCTTTGCACCGTCTGTCTATCATCACGAGAGGCAAACGGCTCCTTGTCCGCCGCTAGGCGAACGGCGCCTGAGTCTGATCGACCCACCAGCTTGCAGGGTACATCGTCCAGGTCTCCGGCTGGCTAACCATGAAGTTCTTCAGCGCCGGCCAGGCCAGGTAGAACCCGCTGGTACCACCGGGCCACTTCACCGTGTACTGCTTCTGCGACAGGTACGACTCGACCTGATGCAGGACTTCGCGGCGACCCTCGTCGTCGAGGATCGAGCGAGCCGACTCGAGCATGCGGTCGACCTCCGGGTCGCCTGAGCCATCGCCTTTACCGGTGACGTCGAAGCCGAGGAAGTTCGAACCGGCCTTGGAGTGGTAGTCGAACTCCGTGCGGTGCAGCGGGTCCTGCGATGGGCGCGGGCCCTGCTTGTAGGTCCAACCCTCGTGCTGGCCCTGGGCGTTGCGGTAGTTGGGGATGAACTCGGTCTGGTAGTCGACGATGTTCGGCGTCGGGTTGAAGCCGATCTCACGCGCCATGTTCTCCAGCACCTCGATCTGCTGCTGGTAATTGGTGCCGTACTGCGGACCGCCGATGTAAGTCGAGATGACATCGAGGCCGTCGCCGAAGCCGGCAGCCGCCATGAGGGACTTGGCCTCATCCGGGTTGTACATGAAGTACTTCGCGTTCTCGCCGAAGCCGGAATCGCGCGGGTCACGCGACCAGCCGGTAACAAGCGGCACGCTCGAGTTCCACGCCACCTCGACAGGCAGACCCTGGTCCGCGTAGCCGGAGACGTTGTAGAAGACGTCGATCCAGGCGTCGCGGTCGTAAGCCATCGAGAGGGCCTGGCGCACGCGCTCGTCCTGGAACGGGCTCCCACCGGCCGGCAGCCAACCAAAGGCAGTCTTCTGCTCCGACACGGCGATCGGCGCGTTGTAGATCAGGAGGTCAGACGCCTCGCTCTGAGTCGTCAACACGTCCTCACCCAGGATCTGGATGTAAGTCATGATGTTGCCGGCCTTGAGCTGGGCCAGCGCCTGCGCGTACTCGCTGACGATCGGCATCTCGACGGTCTCGGCCAGGGGGAGGTCGGCGTTCCAGTAGTCGGGGTTGCGCTTGAGCTTGAAGTCCACGGACGGCTCGTAGTCGTCCAACATGAACGGGCCGGTGCCGATCTCCTTCTGGCGCAGGTCCAGCACGTTTTCGTCCGCGGCTTCCCTCGGCAGCATGGGCAGATAGCCCGTGACGCTGTTGGCGAGGAAGGCGAGCAGGTACGCGATCGGCTCCCGAAGCGTGACCACGACCGTGGAAGCGTCCGTCGCCGCGATGTCGAGGATAGGCGCGTCCGGGTTGGCGGAATTCGCCATGGTCGAACGGCTGGGGCTGATCTCGGAGAAGCGCTGCCAGCTGTAAACCACGTCCTCGGCGTCGAAAGCACGGCCGTTGACCGGGTCGATGTTGTGGAACTTCACGCCATCGCGCAGCTTGAGGGTCAGGGACAGGTTGTCCGGCGCCCACTCCCAGGACTCGGCGACGTCCGGGCTCACACCGAAGACCCAGGGCTCCAGGTGACCCGGCGTGATCGTGGTCAGACGGCTGTAAACCGTCGTAGAAAGCTCATTGAGAATGATGTTGCTGGTGCCAGGGTCGAACGACGGGACGTCGTTTCGAGCGTAGTGACGGATGGTGCCGCTACGGTCTGCCTTCGCACTCGTGTCGGCTGGCGAGGTGATCAGGCCGCTCGAAGCGCCGGTCGTTCCCGTCGCGCCTGTGCTGCCCCCGGTGCTGCCGGTGGAGCCCGTCGAACCTGTGGCGCCGGTGCTACCGGTCGAACCACTGTCGTCATCGTCACCGCCGCAAGCGGCCAGGAAGGCTGCGCTGGCGGTGAAGGCGCCACCCGATATCAGGGCACGACGCCTGCTAAGGCGCTTCGACGTGAAGCGCCGCCAGTAATTTCCATTGGTCAAAGAATATCTCCCTTTTGCTCCCGATCGATGTGATCCCACATCTTCACGCATCGACAATAGGGAGTCCGGCTTGCCAGGTGCAATGAACTGCTGTTGTGACTTGATATGGTCAATTTTGACAGATGTTTAGTTATGTCGTATAAGGTTTCTATATGCCTTCAGCCCTACAACCGCTCGTCGACTCCCTCAGCAGGCGCCTGCGCTGTGCCACCGTCATCGATGACCCGAACTCGCAGGAGCAGGTCTACAACTCGCAGTTCGGCACCTGGGACACCTCACGCACGAACCGCATCCTCTCGCGTACCGGCAGCACGGAGACGGCGTCGTACTTCGCCAGCTTCCGCGACCCGTGGCCGACGTGGCCAATCCGGATCCCCGCAAGGCCCGATCTCGGCATCGACTCGCGCGTCTATATGCCGATCCGTCACCAGGAGGAGCTCCTCGGCCATCTCTGGGTCTTCGATCCTGAGGGTGAGGTCAACGAAGAGGACTTCGAGCTCGTGTTTTCGACGGCCGAGTCCGCCGCCCTCATCTTTAATCGCGAGCAGCTCCTGTCTGACCTCGAACGCAGCCGCGAGCGCGAGCTTCTGCGCGACCTCCTCTCCAGCGACCGGGCTCTGCGCGCAGAAACCGCCGACGACCTTGTAGGCTCAGACTTCTTCCCACCCGGATCGCCGGTCCGGGCGCTGGTCGTCCAGCCCGTCGGTCCCGGCGACGTCGAGCCAGACCAGAACGTGCGCGGCGAGATCGGCAAGGCAATGGAGTACGTGCGGAGCACGCTGACGCCCGGCCACGTGCTCAACCTCGTGCGCAACCATCATGGCCTGATGCTGCTCTCACCCCTGGACCCGGCCGTGCGCACAAGTGGCTTCAAGCAGATCGCCGGCGAGCTCCTGAACACCCTCGCGGCCACCCTCGAAGGCCTGGAGGCAGGCAAATGGCGCGTCCTGTCCGGCCTGGGCGACGAGCAGCCCGCCCTCGCCGACGCCGTCACGTCCTACGACCAGGCCCGCCACGCCGTACGAGTCGCCAGCGTGGCGCCGAGCTTCGGGCCCGTGACCGAGTGGTCGCGCCTCGGCATCTACCGCATGCTGTCGCACTTCCCCCTGGAGCAGCTCGCGTCCGAAGCCCTGCACCCAGCCGTCACCGAGCTCGCGACCAATGAGGACGCCCACGCCCTGCTGCAGACGCTCGAGACCTACCTCGACTCCGGCTGCGACGCCAAGGCGACCGCTGCAGACCTCTTCATCCACCGCGGCACGCTCTACTACCGTCTCAAGCGCATCACCGAGATCACCGGCGCCGACATGACCTCCGGGGAGGACCGCCTCGCCATCCACCTCAGCCTGAAGCTCGGGCGCCTCACCGGCCTCGTCGGGACCGACAGCGGGTTCGTGCAGCTACCGACACCGATCCGTCAGCGCGCCTGACCCGTCCGGGCCAGCGCCAGCGCGGGCACTAGCAAAACGGCACCCCACAGATAACCGCCCAACACATCGGTCGGCCAATACATGCCGAGGTAGACGTTGACCGGTCCCGTCAGGACCAGAACGGCGAGACAGACGGCGATGAGGGCGCGGCGCCTTCTGCTACGCCACCGCGGGATGTGCATCGAAGCCGCCGCCGGCGCCCCGGCATAGCGCGCCAGCCGCGTATACAACACCCCACTGCCAGGTGGTCCGCGCTCAATCAACATGGCGATTGCCCAGCCGTAGACCACCACGGCTCCCATCACGTGACCCGCCGGGAAGCTGGCACTGCTACCCGTGGCACGCGCTTCGATGCCCGCTTCGGTGGGCCGTGGCCGGTCGAAAGTCTCCTTCAGGCCGGCTTGCGTCAACGGCAGAGCCACGATGAGCACGAGCAGGATGACCACGGCATGCCTGTCGCGCGTCAGCCAGTGCAGACCGACCATGACGACCGCGAGAGCGGCGAGGATGACGCTGGAAGTGACCATGCGCACGGCGTCCGAGACCGCCTCGCCGGGTAAGGGCCAGCCTTGGACCTCCGTGACTATCGCAGTCTCATCCGGCGTGAGGTCCATCTCCACCAGCAGGGAAAGCACGACTGCGATTGCCAGCAGACCCACCCATATCCCAAACCAGGAGCGGGCAATGGTTGCGCGCGCGCCGCTAGACATTATGTGGGCGATATTAACGCACCCGGTTAGAACCTGTACGAAGATTTGCTCCCTGATTGACACGCTGCCTTCGCGGGTCTAATTTGCTGGCGCCCGAATATTGAACAAGAGCAACTAGATAAGGGAACAGGACATGCTACGCAGCACCAATAAGATCCTCACGACACATCCCGGCAGGCTGCCGAACCCGGCCAACTACGCCGCAGTGCAGGCCGCACGCAGGACAGGCGACTCGAAGATGCTGAGCGACCTCGCGCAGCCGGGAATCGTCAGCACGATCAAGCGCCAGAAGGACCTCGGCGTCGACATCATGAGCGACGGCGAGTTCTGGAAGGGGCGTGACCAGCGCTTCTACGACAGCCGCGTCACCGGCATCAAGGAAGTCCCATTGAAGGACGGCGACGCGCCCAGCCTGACGTGGCTCCTGCGCGAGCGCCACTCGCCGGAGTTCCAGGAGTTCTTCTACATCTACGACCGCGTCGGCAACTCGCCGCGTCCCGGCCAGTCGAACCCGCCCGCAACGACACGCTGGGCCATCGTCGATGAGGTCAAGGCGGTCAACCCCGGTGCAGCGATGAAGGAAGAGATCGCTATCGTCGAGGCCGGTATCGCGGCGGCCGGCGAGAAGAAGGAGAACTTCTTCTTCCCCGTGCTCGGCCCCGGCTGGCTGGACCACTTCGTGTTCGACGACTACTACCACGACGAAGAGAAGTACGTGTACGCCCTCGCCCTGGTCGCCAAGCACGACTTCAAGGCCGTCGCCGACGCCGGCTTCACGCTGCAGATCGACGACCCGGGCCTCGTCGACACCTGGCCGATGCTCACGCCCGTCCCGACCGTCGAGGAGTACCGCAAGCGTATTGAGCTGCGTATGGAAGCCACGAACTGGGCCCTGGAAGGCATCCCGGCGGAGCAGGTCCGCTTCCACACCTGCTGGGGTAGCTGGCACACACCTCACGTCACCGACCTGCCCTTCAAGCACACCTTCGACATCATGCTCAAGCACAATGCGGCGTACTTCTCCGTCGAGGCTGCGGACGTGCAGCACGTGCTCGACTACGAGATCTGGGAAAACGCCAAGCTGCCTGACGGCGCCGTCTACATCCCGGGCGTCATCGCCCACAAGACGTCGACGGTCGAGCCACCGGAACTCGTCGCTCACCACATCGAACGCTACGCGAAGTTGCTAGGCCGTGAGAATGTCATCGCCGGCGTCGACTGCGGCCTTGGCAACCGCTGCTACCCGGACATCGCCTGGGCCAAGCTCAAGGCGCTCACGGAGGGCGCGGCGCTGGCCAGCAAGCGCCTCTGGTAAGAGCCGGAGCGCAGACACCAACGTAACCGTGGGGCCGCAGCATGCTGCGGCCCTACTCTTTCGCATCAAGCACCTCCTTAGGGTGCCCCTCGCGGGTGCCCCCAAGCGTCCGAAAATCACATGGTGCGTTCCGAGGCGTCCGCCGGGGCAGGGGCGAGCCCTGCCCCTACGCCAACACGGGGCGCCGCGTATGCCAGCCGGTGCGCTGCTGGTAAGCGTGCCCGACCTGGAACACGGTGTTCTCCGCCAGCGGCCGACCGACGATCTGCATGCTCAACGGCAGCCCGTCGTTGCTGAAGCCCGTGGGCACCGACATGCCTGGCACGCCCGCCAGGCTAAACGTGCCTCGATGCGCGCGGGCCCCGAAGAACTGCCTGAGCACCGCATCCTTGCTCGTCAGGCCGGTGGCCGTCTGGATCTTCGGCGCCGGCTCGGCCTGCGTGGGCGTGACGAGCACGTCGTTGATCACGGAGCAGGGCCATGATGTCGCGGCGCATGAGGGCGCGCAGGCGGGAGAGCTTCACGTACTGGGCGCCGCCGATCGAGGCTGCCGTAGAGCAACCGGCGCCGCGATGCGAAATCGAAGTCTTGCGGGACGCTCGCGCAGGCGGTGGCGGTGCACGTATGCGGCCTCGGCGTCCGAGAGGCCGCCGCAGATCAGGCCGCCGTGCGGGAACAGGGGCAGCGAGACCTCCTCGACCGTTGCACCGGCGTCCGCAAGCACCTTCAGTGCCTCGCGAAGCCCCGCGACCACCTCGGGCGTACTGGCTCCGTCTTCGACGCTCTCCCGGATTAGCCCCACGCGCAGGCCATTCAGGTCGCCACGAGGCACAAAGGGCTCGACGGCTCGCTGCGACGTCTTCGGGTCCTTCGGAGTCGTGGCCGGCGATGGCCTCGAAGACCATGGCGCAGTCGGCGACGGTCTTCGTCATCGGGCCGATGGTGTCGAAGAACCAGGCGAGGGGCCAGGTGCCGTAGCGGCTAACGCGGCCCCAGGTCGGGCGGATGCCGGTGATGCCGCACCACGCCGCCGGACCGCGGATCGAGCCCGCCGTGTCGCCGCCCAGCGCCGCCGCGCACAAGCGAGGCCGCCACCGCGATGCCGGAGCCGCTGGACGACTGTCCGGCTTGCCGCGATTCGTCCCAGGGGTTATGCGGCACGCCGTAGGGATGGACGATGTTGCCACCCAGGGCGAACTCGCTCATGTTGAGCTTGCCGAGGATGATCGCGCCCGCCTCGCGCAGCCTCGCGACGGCCGTGCTGTCCTCGGTCGCCACGTAATCGACGAGCTTGCTACCCGCCGTCGTGCGTACACCCGCAACGTCGAGCTGGTCCTTGATCCCGATCGGCAGCCCGTGCAGCGGCCCTCGACTCTGCCCGGCGGCAATCTCGGCTTCGGCAGCCTTTGCCTGCTGCATGGCACCTTCCTCATCGAGCGTGATGAAGGCGTTGAGCCGCGCATATCGCCTGGCACGATCGATGTAGGCCTGCGTCAGCTCGACGGGTGAGATCGAGCGCTTTCTCAGGAGCTCGGAGAGCTCGGTTGCAGGAAGCTGCGCCGTCTCGTTCCAGGCTCACGAGCCACCCTCCTCGATCTCGAAGACCGTCATCGGCTCCGCGGCGTCGATTCCCGCCGGTTCGAGTGCCAAGCAGCGTCTCCGTCAGGGCGTTGATGCGATGCGTAACTTCGTTCAGGTCCTCGTCGTCTTGCGGCGACAGTCCGGCGGCCGCGAGCTGAGCGCGCACCTGTTCCGGCGTCAGGTCAGGCATAAGACACCTCCTTTCGCATGTTAGCGAATCCGTTGCGGCCAAAGCCGAGCTATCATGCTCGCGCATCGGGAGGTGCGCATGCTCAACGCCGCGACCGCCGCTCCCCGCGGCCGGATGCTTGCCGCGATGTCGATACCGCAGTACCCGCGCCTGTGGGCGGTCGGTATGCTGCTGCATCTCTCGCGCTGGACGGCGATCTTCCTCTGCAGCTACCAGGTCAACCAGCTCACCGACTCGACTTTTCTCGTGCAGCTCGTCGGCGCCTCGATCTTTGCGCCGATGTTCTTCGGCGGCGCCGTCGCCGGTGCGATCGCCGACCGCCTGGACCGCAAGCGCGCGATCCTGACCCTGCTGGCGATCATGATCCCGGCCTGCGCGCTCATTGGCGTGGTCGAGATGTCCGGGTCCCTGAAGACGTGGATGTGCTACCCGTTCGCGCTCGGTATCGGGACCGTGCTACTGAGCGACATGACCGTGCGACGCGCCATGGTCTACGACGTCGTCGGGCCGGGCAATCTGAACAACGCCCTCGCCCTGGAAGCACTGGCGATGCAGGGTGGCGCGACCGCGGGCAGTCTCGGCGCCGGCGGCATCATCAGCCTCTTCGGTATCGGTGAGGCCTTCCTTGCCATCGGCGTGGTCTACGTGCTGGCCATAGTTGCCCTTGCGGGGGTCCAGCTCCCCAGGCGCGCGCACACCAATACGAAGTTCCGTTTGCTCGGCGACATTGCCGAAGGCTTCCGAGCCCTGCCAAGCCATCCCGCCCTCGTGAGCGTCCTTGGCGTCACCGTGATCGTCAACCTGTTCTACTTCTCGTTCATTCCCCTCGTACCGGTTTTCGGCGAGCGCCTCGAAGTCGGGGCCTTCCTCACGAGCCTCCTGCTCAGCGCCAACTCCGTGGGCGCCATCCTCGGTGCCATGCTCGTGGCGCGCGGCCTGCCGTTGGGCCGCGGCACGATCTATGTCGGCGGCTCGACTCTGGCGCTCTGCGGGTTGTTCGTGTTCGCGGTCGTGGGCTGGTACCCGATTGCCTTGCTGGCCCTGATGACGGCGGGTGCGGGCGTTTCCGGATTCGCCACCATGCAGAGCGTGCTCGTCATGGTGAACGCCGAAGCCGAAATGCGCGGCCGGGCCATGGGACTGCTGAGCATGAGCATCGGCGTGCTGCCGCTCTCGATGCTGCTGCTGGGTCTCGGTGCCGGCGCGGTCGGACCGACGGCAGGCGTCATGATCAGTGTTGTCGTGGGACTGCTGGTGTTGGCGGCCTGGACCCTGAAGCACCCAGAGGCGAGAGTCGCGCCTTAGGCCGTCGCCGGCGGCCACTGCTCCAGGCGATAGGCGCTGTCCCAGAACATCCACTCGAGGCGCGCCGAACGCTCGAACGCGCGCTGCATGGCGATGCGCTCCGGCTCCGATGCCTCCTCACCCAGCGTTTCGACGACGCCGATGGCGCGCGTGACGCTCTCGTCGAAGCCCTCGCCGGAATACATCTCGATCCAGCGCGCGTACGGGTTCTCGGCGATGCCACCGCGGGCCCGCGCCACGATCTCGTTGCCCACCTCGCGATAGATCCAGAAGCACGGCAGCAGCGCCGCTGCGGCGACCCGGTGCGTGTCCGTCGTCGCGGTGGCGAGAAGGAACTGCGTGTAGGCGAAGCAGGCCGGCGCCGGTTCGGCGTCCAGCGACTCGCCGTACTCGTCGAAGTAGGACTCGTGCAGCTGGCGCTCGACCGCGAAGACGCCGTGCGCAAAACCCATGAACGCCTGCGCCGCCGAGGCGTCCGGCAGCCGTGAGCCCGTCAGGGCAAGGGCTCGCGAGAAGTCGCGCAGGTAGAGGGCGTCCTGCTTCATGTAGAACAGGAACTTCTCGCGCGCCAGAGAGCCATCCGTCAGCTCGGCGATGAAGGGGTGTCGCAGGATTTCGTCGTAGACCGGCAACGTGCTCTGCCACAGGCTCTGCGTGAAACTCATAACGAAATTCCCTCTTCCATACGCCGCCCGATCATCCGGTCGCGCTCCCACAAGCTGGCGGATTCATCCCGCATTGCCGAGAACCACACCAGCGGTGTCGTGCGGTGTCACTGCAGGATGAATCCTGCAGCTTCCGACTCTCACGATCTCCCGTTACTTCCACACGGCATGGAAGTGGTGCACCGGCCCGTGGCCCTTGCCCAACGTATAGCCTGCGCCCGCCTCGATCGCCTTCTGCATGTACGAGCGCGCCCGCTCGACGGCGGGTTCGAGGCGCATGCCGCGGGCCAGGTAGGCCGCGATGGCGGACGAGAGCGTGCAACCCGTGCCGTGCGTGTTCGGCGTATCGATGCGCGGGTACTCGAACCAGCGGCGCATGAGGTGGGCGCCTTCGTCCTCGTAGACCAGCAGGTCGGCGCTCTGGTCCGACTCGAGGTGGCCGCCCTTGAGCAGCACCGCTTTGGGACCGAAGCCGAGCAGCTCGATCGCCGCCTTTTCCATGTCCTCCCGGCCTTCGACAGGACGGTCGAGCAACGCTGCCGCCTCCGGCAGGTTCGGCGTCACGACATCGGCGAGAGGAAAGACGTACTTCCGCAGGCTCTCGATCGCCGCAGCGGCCAGCAGACGGTCGCCGCTCTTCGCCACCATGACCGGGTCGAGGACGACCGGCCCGGCCTGCCACTGCTTCAGCCGCTCGGCCACGGTCGAGGCGATCTCGGCGCTGAGCAGCATGCCGATCTTGACCGCGTCGACACCGATGTCCGAGAGCACGGCGTCGATCTGGGCAGCGACGACGTCGATCGGCACGGCGTGTACGGCGGTGACCTCCTGCGTGTTCTGAGCTGTCAGCGCCGTGATCACGGACATGCCATAGCAACCGAGGGCCGAGAACGTCTTCAAGTCGGCCTGGACACCGGCGCCACCACCGGAGTCCGAACCCGCAATCGTCAGCGCGCGTGCGTAAGTCGCCATCAACCTCTCACCGTTCCTGATATGGCGTCGTCCAGGGCATCTCGAAGCGCTCGCACGGCCGCGGCCATGTCAGGCGCCCGCAGCACGCTCGTCACGACGGCAACGCCCGCGGCCCCGGCCTCGATGCACGCCGCCACGCGCTCCGGCGTAACGCCGCCGATCGCCAGCACCGGCAACGCCGTCGCGCCCGCGATGCGCCGCAGCTTCTCGATGCCCTCACCCGCCACCGGCTTCGAGCCAGCGTCGAAGATCGTGCCCGCGACGACGAACTCGGCGCCCGCCGCCTCCGCCTTCTGACACGCCTCCACCGAGTGCACCGAGGCGCCTCGACGCAGCAGGCGACTGGCGAGCACCTCGGGTAGCAGTGCTTCGGGCCAGTGCACTCCTCTGTAGCCCAACTCCAGCGCCTCGGACACCGAGCCGTTGAGCAGCACCGGCACCGGCGTATCCAGCGTGACCGAGCGCGCCTCGCGAGCCAGCATTACTGCGCGCTCGGGCGACTCGGTCTTCGTGCGCACCTGCACCGCCAGGCCGGGCACGTCCAGGCTCACCAGATCAGACAGCGCGTTTAGCCACATGGAGTCAGTCTCGAAGATGTTGCGTTCCACGAATACATAGAGGTCGATGTCGCTCACGAGCGGCCGCGTCCCACACGGCCCTCGAACGGGGAGGAGGCTTCGGCGAGGAAGCGCTTGGGCATACGACCGGCTAGATACGCGTCGCGACCGGCCTGCGCGGCGTGCTTCATCGCCCGTGCCATGCGCACCGGGTCCTGGGCCCGCGATACCGCAGTGTTGAGCAAGATGCCGTCGCAGCCCAGCTCGAACGCCAGGGCCGCGTCGGAGGCCGTACCCACACCGGCGTCGACGATCACGGGTACGTGTGCGCGACCGACGATGAGCTCGAGATTGTGCGGGTTGCGGATGCCCAGCCCCGTGCCGATCGGGGCCGCGAGGGGCATCACGGCCGCGCAGCCGATGTCCTCCAGCTTCTGGGCCGTCACCGGGTCGTCGTTCGTGTAGGGCAGGACGACGAAGCCGCGCTTCACCAGCTCTCGCGCCGCCGCCAGCATCTCTTCCGGCTCCGGCAGCAGCGTCTCGTCGTCAGCGATCACCTCCAGCTTCACGAGGTCCGTCTCCAGCGCCTCGCGGCCCAACTCGGCGGTGAGCACGGCCTCTTTCGCCGTGTAGCACCCCGCCGTGTTCGGCAGAATCTGCAGGCCGCGCTCCTTGAGCAGCGCATAGAGGTTTTCGCCGCCATCGTCGCCCGCACGAACCCGTCGCAGCGCCACGGTCACCAGCTCCGTGCCGGACGCCTCCAGCGAATCGAGCATCACCTGCATACTCGGGTAGCGCGAGCTGCCAAGGAGCACGCGCGAGGTCATCGTCAGCGGCCCGATCGTCCAGGTGTCGCTCGCAGTTTCGTTCCCCGCCGTCGATTTCGATGACGTCGTCATACCTAGCCCCCTTGTACCGCGCGCACGATCTCGATCTCGTCGCCGTCCTCGATCGCCTGCGACCACGCGTCGCGCCGCACGATCTCGCCGTTGCGCGCCACCGCGAGGCCCCGCTGCTCCGGCGAGCCCGTGATCTCCTGCACCAGCGCCGCAATCGTCTTCGCCGCCTCGATCTCCAGGACGTCGCCGTTAACGGTGGCGCGCATCAGGCCGCCCCCGTCGTCGCCGGCGCCTGCAGGCGCAGCGGGTCGAACGCCTCCGGCACCGAACCGGCGCCATCGAGCACATCCGCCAGCAGCTTCGCGGTGACCGGCGAGAGCAGGACGCCGTGACGGTAGTGCCCCGTCGCCACGAACAGCCCCGGCACCGAAGTCGCGCCGATAGCCGGCAAGTGGTCTCGCAGCGCCGGCCGCAGGCCCGCCGAGGTCTCGGCCAGTTCCAGCTCCGCGATGCCGGGCAGGATGCGCCATGCGTCGCGCAGAAGGTCCATGACCGCCCAAGTCGTGATCGTCGTGTCGAAGCCCTGCTCCTCGCTCGTCGCGCCGACCACCAGCTCGCCGTCCGTACGAGGCACGAGGTAGACGTCGGGCGTGCGCAGGACGTGGTTAATCAGCTGAGGGCCTCGCAGGCGCAGGATCTGGCCCTTGACCGGGCGCATCGGCAGTATGCCCGCATCGGGCACCACTCCCTCCCCCTCTCCGTCTACGGGGAGGGGGCCGGGGGAGGGGTCGTCGGCCATACTTCGCCGCTCCAGGCTCCGGCCGCGATCAGCACCGTCTCCGACCGCACCTCGACGCTCGACGTCATCGCGCCGACCGCGATGCCGCCTTCGTAGACCGGCGATGCCGACTCGCCCTCAATGATCGTGCCGCCGCGGGCCCTGATTGCCGCTGCGAGGGCCTGGGTGAGGCGTCGCGGGTTGACCTGGCGGTCGCCGGGCACGAAGAGGCCGCTGACGACTCGGGGCGCGACGTAGGGCTCCTTCTCCAGGGCCTCGTCACGCGTTACCAGCTCCGACTGCAGGCCCATGCGCCGTTGCGTAGCCATGAGCCGCTCCAGCTCGACCTCGTGGTCTCGGTGCAGTGCCAGGAGCAAGCTGCCTTCTTCTCGATAACCGCAGCGCAGGTCGGAATCGGCCTCGATGCGCTGGATCCACTCGGGGTAAAGGCCGCAGCTTTCGAGGGCGAGGTCCACAAACGCGGGCTCCTCGGTTTCAACCTCGCTGACGGGCGCGAGCATGCCCGCCGCGACGGCGCCGGCGCCGCTGCCGACACGCTCTCGCTCCAGCACGACGACCCGCTTGCCACGAAACAGCAGCTCATAGGCGCAGGCCAGGCCGATGACGCCCCCACCGAGCACGACCACGTCGGCATCGAAACGCTGCGTCACGCCGTCGCCCCTTCGCGGCTCGCCAGCCAGGCCGCGATCGCCTCGGCGAACTCCCGTGCTGCTGCTTCTGGGTCCGCCGCGCACGTGATCGCCGAGATCACGGCGACGCCGTGGGCGCCCGTGTCCAGCACCTCGGCCACTCGCGCGGCCGTGATGCTGCCGATGGCGATCACGGGCACAGGGCACTCCTGCGCGATCGCCCGTAGCTGCTCGATGCCGAGGACGGGCGCCGGATTGGCCTTCGATTGCGTGCCGTAGACGGGGCCAACGCCGAGGTAGTCGATGGGGCGCTGCCAGACCTCGCGCGCTTCCGCCAGGCTGTTCGCCGTGCCGCCGATGAGGATGTCGGGGCCCAGCAGGCGGCGCGCCACGACAGGGGCGAGGTCGTCTTTGCCCAGATGCAGGCCCTGTGCGCCTGCCGCCGCGGTCACGTCGGCGCGGTCATCGACGATGCACTGGGCGCCGTTGGCAACGCAGGCGGCCACGACGGCCGTCGCGTCGGCGACGAGCTCCCGCGTCAGGCGAGAACGTTTTTCGCGGTACTGCACTGCATCGGCGCCACCGCGAGCCGCCATCGCCGCGATCTCAGCGTGCGAGTAGCGGGTCTGCAGGACCTCGTCCGTGATGACGTGCAACCGCCCGAGCGCAACTGGCGCCAAGAAACCACCCCCGCGTTCGAGGAGGGATATTAGCTCGCGGTGACTGTGGGGGAGGGTGACTGCGCTGGCGGAGTGCGTGAAGCGGTCAGTGTCATCGCCTTCCCTACGCCGGCATTACCCGGATCAGGTCCCGCGGGTGTGCTCTCAGGCCCCGGCACACCGGAACCACCCCGAACGACACTCTCACGTTACTCCGGCGACAGAGGCACCGCAACAAGCCAGTTTGCCGTCAGGGGCGCGTCCCCTGCCTCAGGCCAATCGCAGCAGCCAGGCCGAGCACGGCCAGCGAGATCACGCCGGCCGCATCCCAGACGACGAACCCTCATCGGACGCGGCGAGACCTGCATCGCCCGTGTTCGGGGGCTGGATGATGCTGCCGCTTGTGCCCACCGTCGGCGGCGGCGCGACGGTGGCCGTTGCAGCCGGCGGCGCCGCAGTTCACGACTACGGACGCGGTACCGGAAATCGACCCGGCCGTCGCCGTAATCGTGGCCGTGCCACCCGATGTCGCTGGTGCGGTGAAGAAAGCGAACACGGAGCCGTTGGAGCCGGTCACGAAGCCGGAGGACGGGCTAACGGACCCCAGCGTCGTCGAGATTGTCACCGCTGTACCGGTCTGCACCGGGTTACCGGCCGCGTCTTTGACCGTGACGCTGACCACACTCGTGCCGTTGCAGGACACCGCGAGCGGAGACGTATTCGTAATCACGGTGGCGGCGGGGCCGACGGTGACCGTGGGCGTCACGGTCGGCGTGGGACCAACGCCCGTACAGTCGACGGCGAGCTTCAGCTCCTCTGTTTCGCCTGCAGCGAGCTTCGTGGAATCTGTATCGGCCTCGAAGGTGCACTCTTCGAGAGGCGCGGGCAACGCCCAGAGCTTCACGCTGTATGACTGTGACCCTTCGGTGGAGCAAGCCTCCTCGATGCGGATAATGCCGGGATCGGAGTCCTTGTCCTGTGAAGTGTTGGCGTCGCTCAGTGCCGTGTCGGTGACGATATCGTCGAGCACGAAGTCGCGCGGGTCCGGCTTGACCAGGACCTGGGTACCGGAATCATCGAGGAGTTCGTCCGTGGAGACGTCGAATATCTTGATGATGAGCGTGCCGGTGTTATCCAGCGTGCAATCTTCTGCCGAGGCGGTCGAGGGCGCCGTAGGTCCGGCGGGCAGGAGGTAAAGGCAGAGCGCCGCGGCGATCGCGGCCAACGATAGCAGCTTCCAGGTTCGTATCATGGCGGACCTCCGGGCGGGACGAATGCCCCAGCACGCGTCGTAGCTCCATCGCCCGGCACATGCTGCAGTGAACTCCGAAGCAGGCACCCCGCCGCTCATTCGACTGAGATAGAAGGAGATTAAGCCTATTAGCAATCTTTTACAATGAAACATGCGCCTACTCGACGCTCTCCTCAGAACCTCGCGTCGAGTACAACCTCCCCCGACACGCCGACCTGATACGCCGATACGCGGCGCTCGAAGAAGTTCGCCAGCTCCTGCACGTCCTGCAGGTCCATGAACGGGAAGGGGTTGCGCGCGCCGTAGCGCTTCGGCAGGCCCAGCATGCTCAGACGCTGGTCGGCGCAATGCTCCAGGTACTGCCGCACGTCGACGACCGAGAGGCCCGCCACGCCCTGGTCCAGGAGGTCACGCGCGAACTGGGTCTCGCACTCGATCGCGTCATCCATCATCTCGTACACCGCCGCCTCGAGATCAGCGTCGAACAGGTCCGGCTCCTCGTGCTGCACAGTCTTCACCACCTCGAACGCGAAAGCCATGTGGGCGCTCTCGTCCCGAAACACCCAGTTCGTGCCGCCGGCGAGGCCGTGCAGCAGCCCGCGAGAGCGCAGGAAGTACACGTAGGCGAAGGCCGCGAAGAAGAACAAGCCCTCGATGCATGCCGCGAAGCAGATCAGGTTGAGCAGGAACTGACGCCGATCCTCGCGCGTCTCCAGGCTTTGCAGCTCGTAGATCGAGTTGAGCCAGCGCATGCAGAACGCCGCCTTGCGCTCGATGCTCGGGATGTTCTCGATCGCCGCGAAGGCGCGGAAGCGCTCCTGCTCGTCCTCCACGTAGGTATCGAGCAGCGTCAGGTAGAACTCGATGTGCTGCGCCTCCTCGAAGAGCTGTCGCGAGAGGTAGAGGCGCGCTTCCGGCGAGTTGATGTGGCGGTACAGGTTGAGCACCAGGTTGTTCGATACGATCGAGTCGCCCGTGGCGAAGAAGGCGACGAGGCGGTTGACGAGGTGCCGTTCCGCCGGCGTCATCTTGCCGTGCAGGTCGGCCGTATCGGTGGAGAAGTCGACCTCCTCGACGGTCCAGGTGTTCTTGATCGCGGCCTTGTACATCTCATAGAAGGCCGGGTACTGCATCGGCCGCAGCGTGAGGCAGAGCCCGGGGTCGAGCAGGCGGGCAGGCCGGGCGACGGCGCTCATTGACAGGCCTCGCAGTACTCGGGGTTCTCGAGCGAGCAGGCGACGGCCTCGGCGTCCGTGTACAGGGGCTGGGCGTGGGCCGTGGCGTCCGATGGCTGCTCCGGCTGCCCCCAGCCTCCTTCGACCTTGCTCAGGACAGGCGCCGGCGGAGTGGGGGTGCCCCAGGTAGCTGACGGAGTGTCGACACCCCTCACCCCAACCCTCTCCCACGGGGAGAGGGGGCCTGCCGTACTCAGTTCGGAGCCCCAACCCTCCGAAGACGATCGGCTCTCGTTCCTGTTGAGCCGTGCGCTCTGGCTCCGACGCGGCTGCGCAGCCCACGACCGGCTCGCTCATCCTGAGGCTCTCGAGGGATGCGAGCGCCCGATGGCGCTCCGGTGGCGACGGTGCCCTCGGAATGGGGTTGTGGTTCCACAGGCTCACCACGAATGGACGGGTAGCTGTCCTGCGCGTCGTCCCGCCCTGGTTCCTTGTTGCCGGTTCCTTGCTCCTCCTTCGGCTCCGCGACGGCCACCGTCGTCTGGGTGATGCGGGTGGCTGGACGGGAGCGCAGGTAGTAGGTGGTCTTGAGGCCCTTCTTCCAGGCGTAGAAGTACATGGAGGAGAGCTGGCCGATGTTCGGGCTCTCGATGAACAGGTTGAGCGACTGGCTCTGGTCGATGAAGGCGCCGCGGTCAGCCGCCATGTCGATCAGGCTTCCCATCGGCAGCTCCCAGGCCGTGCGGTAGACGGCGCGCAGGGTCTCCGGCAGCTCTTCGATGCCCTGTACCGAGCCCTCGCTCTGCTTGAGCCGGCCCCGCATCGAGTCCGTCCACAGGCCAAGCGCCTTGAGCTCAGTCACGAGGTAGCGGTTGACCTGCAGGAAGTCGCCGGAGAGGGTCTCGCGCTTGAACAGGTTCGAGACCTGGGGCTCGATGCACTCGTAGCATCCGCAGATCGAAGCAATCGTGGCCGTCGGGGCGATGGCGATGAGGAGCGAGTTGCGCAGGCCGTCGCGCTGGATGCGCGCTCGTAGCGCCTCCCACGCGCTCCTGTCCCCCCTCTCCGCTGGCGGGGAGGGGGCTAGGGGGAGGGGTCGGCACGACGCCCCAGGCGTCGAACTGCAGCTCGCCCCGGGCCGCGCGCGTCTCGGCGAAGGCAGCGTGGGCGCCCTTCTCGACCGCCAGGTCGCAGGAGGTCGAGAGCGCGTGGTAGTAGACGGCCTCGGAGATGCGCTGCGAGAGCTCGCGGGCTTCGGGCGCATCGAAGGGCAGGCGGAGCTGGAAGAACACGTCCTGCAGGCCCATGAGCCCGAGGCCGACGGGGCGCCAGCGCGAGTTCGAGGCCGCCGCCGGGCCGATGGGGTAGAACGTGAGGTCGATCACGCGGTCGAGCTGGCGCACGGCCGTCGCGACGGTGCGGGCGAGCTTCTCGAAGTCGAAGTGCAGCGTGCCGTCCTCGTCCCGGCGCATGTGGCGCCCGAGGTTGATCGAGCCGAGGTTGCAGACCGCCGTCTCGCCCTCCTGCGTCACCTCGACGATCTCGGTACAGAGGTTCGAGCTGTGCACGACGTGGGCCGGCGTGGCGGTCTGGTTGCTCGTGAGGTTGCAGCGGTCCTTGAAGGTCATCCAGCCGTTGCCGGTCTGGGCCAGCGTGCGCATCATGCGGCCGTACAGCTCTCGCGCCTTCAGCGTCTTCGAGGCCAGGCCCGCGGCTTCGGCGGCCTCGTACGCCTGCTCGAACGCGGGGCCGTAGAGGTCGGGCAGCTCCGGCACCGCCTTGGGGTCGAACAGGCTCCAGTCGCCGTCCGCCTCGACGCGCTTCATGAACAGGTCGGGCACCCAGAGCGCCAGGTTGAGGTTGTGCGTGCGCCGGGCCGCGTCGCCGGTGTTGTCGCGCAGCTCGAGAAACTCCTCGATGTCGGCGTGCCAGGGCTCGAGGTAGACGCAGGCGGCGCCCTTGCGCTTGCCGCCCTGGTTCACCGCCGCCACCGAAGCATCCAGCGTCTTCAGCCACGGCACGATGCCGTTCGAGTGGCCGTTGGTGCCCGCGATCAGCGAGCCGCGCGACCGCACGCGGTGGTACGCGACGCCGATGCCGCCGGAGAACTTCGAGAGCATGGCGATGTCCGAGTAGCGGCTGTAGATGCTCTCCAGCGTGTCCTGAGGCGAGTCGAGGAGGAAGCAGGAGCTGAGCTGCTCGTGCATCGTGCCGGCGTTGAACAGGGTCGGCGAGCTGGGCATGTACTGCAGCGACGAGAGCAGCTCGTAGAGGCCCAGCGCCTCCGGCACCGTCTCGCCCAGGGCGCAGGCGATGCGCATGAAGAACTGCTGCGGCGTCTCGATCACGAGGCGGGTCTGCGGGTGGCGCAAGAGGTAGCGGTCGTACAGGGTACGCAGGCCGAAGTACTCGAACTCACTGTTGCGCTCGGTGGCGATGGCGTCGTTGAACTTGCGAGCGTTGGCAGTGACGAAGCTCGACAGCCTGTCGTTGATCAGGCCGAGGGCGCGCCCCGCGGCGATCGACTGCGAGAAGGCGTGGATCTCCTGGTTGCGCACCTCCTTGTCGATGAAGGTCGCGAGCAGGCGCGCCGCCAGCCGGGCGTATTGCGGCTCCTCGGCGATGTGGGCCGCGGCGGTCTGGATCGAGAGCTGGTCCAGCTCCTGGGTGGTGGCGCCGTCGTAGAGGCCGGAGATCGTACGCGTCGCCACGCGCATGGGGTCGACGTCCGGCAGGCCGACGCAGCAGCGGCTGACCGCGCGCACGATCTTGTTCACGTCGACGGACTCGGTGCTGCCGTTGCGCTTGGTCACGCGCATGGAGGTTTGCGGGTAGACGTCGTTCTCGGGTGGGGGCTCTGTGGCGCGGAGATGGGAGGGTATCGTGTCTGAGACCATGCTGTCTTCCTCGATACGCCGCCTGGCGGGGCGGGCTGGGCCTCTTAGAGGCTGTCGAAGGGCATCAGGAAGAGATGGTCTGGAGATGAAAAGCGACGCCTGGCCCGGGAAGCCAGCGTCGCTCGGCACCACCGGCCGGCCCTCCCCGAGGCCTCCAGGGTCGAGCTGCCGCGTGGTTTTCTCTCCACGGGCAAGCGCTGGCAGGTCTTCGGACTCGCGACGTTCCGGTTGCTACCGGGTCCCTACTTCCACGCCTTCCCACCCTTTTCGGGCAGTGGACTCTTGTGGGTTCGTTTCGCTTACCGTTGCGGGTTAGCCAGTCTCGGGATTGCACCGAGTTGTCTTTTCACCCCTCCGCAGATGCGGAGGAGCACCAGCGCTCGCACAAACTATCGCTAGATGTAGAGCCTGTCAAGCAGCGCAGCACAAGATATTGTGTCATTCTTGTTTCGGGCAACGGCCATCCTCACCCCCGGCGCCTCTCCTTGCGAGGAGAGGGGAGATGCTGCGAACTGTGCATCGACCCATGCTCGACGCTCGGCTAGGGTAGAGCCGTATGGCTGACTTCCACCGCGTCGGCAGCGTGAGCGACTTCAGCGAGGGTCTCGTGCGGGTGTTCCCGGTCGAGGGCGTCGATATCGGCGTCGTGACCAAGGACGGCACGTTCTACGCCTTCGCCGGCCGCTGCCCGCACGCCGATTACCTGCTCAACTACACGCGCGTCCGCGACGGCAACCGCATCCTCTGCAGCTCCCACTTTGCCTGGTTCGACCTCGAGACCGGCGACGTGCTCAGCGGCCCCACCGAGGAAGGCCTCGCGCAGTACCCGATCAAGGTCGAGGGCAACGACGTGCTCGTGTCGCCGGAGCCGGTGTAAAACACACCACACGCCGAGTGCGAAAAACCTGCCGATCGTGACCCTTTGGTCCCTCTCAATCGCCGCCCAGCAGCCGAGTTTGAAAAAGATCTCGGCCGGCTGTAAGAATCTGCCGGCTCACCTGTCCTACCAACGGAGGGAAAACAGGTGCAAACCGATGGCGAGTGAGACAAGATCGTGGCCATGTGCCGGTCGATAGCGAAGAAGTCGCAATGAACGACGACGCCACTCTCGTAGAGTTGGCCCAATCGGGCGATCAAGCCGCGTTCGCGGAGCTGTACGAACGCTACTTCGATCGCGTCTACGACTTCCTGGCCCGTATGGTCCACGACTCTTCTGAGGCGGCGGACCTGACCCAGGACGCCTTCATCAAGGCCATGAACAGCCTCTCCTCCCTGAGCAAGGGAGCGAGCTTCAAGAGCTGGCTGTTCACGATCGCGCGCAACACCGCACTCAATCGCCTCGAACGCGCCTCCCGCACCCAACCGCTGGAGGGCAAGAACGATGAAGGCGAAGAGCAGAGCTACGACGTTATCGACCCGGACCGCTTCGGGAACCCGGAGGAAGCTGCCGAGGCCACCAGCCTCGCAGCCGTGGTCTGGGAGGCCGCAGCCGCGCTCGACCCGAAGTACCGCTCCGTCCTTCTGCTCAACCTGCGTGAAGGACTCGATAGCGCCGAGATCGCTGACGTAATGGGGGTGACCAAGAACCACGCCTACGTGCTGGTCAACCGCATGAAGTCTGCCCTCGAAAGCGCCGTTGGTGCGCTCGCCCTCTTCCGCGCCGGCCGCCGCCACTGCGCCGAGCTCGACGCTGTGATCGACCGTCTGCAGATCGGCGAGCTCACACCGGAAGCCCGCCGCGTCATCGAACGCCACGCCGGGAGCTGTCCCAACTGCCAGGAGCAGCGCCGCAAGCTGGCTTCGCCCTTCGCGATCTTCGCAGGCATGGCGGCGCTCAAGCCGGCTCCCGGGATCAAGGAGGGCATCTTCGCCACGCTGCAGGACGCCTTCTCCGGCGCGGCGTCCAGCGGCGCCTCGTCTGCCAGCAACGCGCCATCATCCGACACGGGCGCATCGTCCTCGTCAGGCGATGGTGGAACCGAGCACCCCTGACTCCGGCTCGGAACATCCGTCTGGCGATTCGCCCGAAAGCGCCACGAACGGGGCGGGCGGCCCCGCTGCTGATCCCGAAACGTCGGACGGCGGCTCAGGCAGTGGCGGGCCGTACGATGGCGAATCGGACACGGCCTCGCCGGAGCCGGACGACAAGCGCCACGACAAGCGCCGTGTTGCCCTCGCCGGCGCGGCAGCCGCGCTCCTGCTGCTCGTACTCGGCCCCATCGCAGCGTTCTCGTTCTTCGGCGGCAAGGAGGAGACGGCGGAGCTCGCGGTCGTGATCGAAAGCCCGACGGCGACCGCTCCAGCCACCATGGCCACTACTGCCGCGCTCGCACCCAGCGCGACGGCGACCAAGAGCGCTACGGCGACAGCCACCAGGACGCCGACTCCGACGGCCACACCGGACCCAATCGATACGCCCACACCGGACTCGGGCACGCCCTCTCCTATCGGGTCGGGAGGTGGACCCGGCTATGCACCCGGTGGCGACGGCGGCGGTTCGACAACGCCCGCGCCGGCGCCCACCGAGACGACAGCGCCTGGCATCGCGCCCCCGCCCAGCGTCACGCCCGACACGAACGGACCCACGCCCGGCACCGGTGGCAACGAGGTGATCCCGCCGCCGCCCACCATCACGCCGTCGCCGACCGTGACGCCGACGCCCTGCCGCTACTCGATGAGCGCAAGCCCGTCCGAGCTGCTATATGACGGCAGCACGACCAAGCAGACCGTTGTCCTGAGGGGCAACGGGTGCAATGGGCCGCTGGCCTTCACAGCAGAGTCGGGTACGCACTGGATCGGTGTCTCGCCAGCCTCGGGCAGTATCCCGGCCGGCGGCAGCGCATCGATCGTCATCACGGCCGATCTCGCCAATCGCAGCGCGAACACCGGTCGCGTCGTCATCACCAGCGATGCGGGGTCGCTCAACATCTTGATCAAGGTCGACATCCCGACGCCGACACCCACCCCGACCACGCCACCGAACCCGAACCTCCGCAATCCCTGCGGCGTGAACTGCGTCACGCCTACGCGTACGCCCACCGGCCCGAACAATCTCAAGAATTAGTCCGCAAGCGCTGTAAGAAACCTGCGCTTCGTCTGTCCTACCCCTGAAAGCAATCCAGCTTCTAGGAGGTAATCAGATGAAGCGCAGGAATCTCGGCATATCAGTTGCGGTTGCAGGTCTGCTCGCGGGGTCGTTCCTGGCAGGAGGCCTACTCCTCAGCAGCGGCGGCTCCAACGCCAGCGGCAACGAAGGCTCGGCCGGCGCGAATATCGTCACGCCAACGGTGACAGTCGACTCGAACGCCTGCGGTCAAGGTCAGCCCGACGGCGACGAAGACGCCGATCACCGGGTACTGGCAACGGCCTCTACGTCGTCGACCCGGCCGGCGACGGGCCCGTCAACCCGAACGACGGTGGTACGCAGACCAGCGACGGCGGACAGGGCTCTGGCGGCGGTTCTGAAGGTACCCTGACGCCCGACCCGGCCACGCCCGTACCACCCGCGATCACGCCCACGGTCGCGCCGCCCGCCACGGCCACACCGGTTCCCCCAACAGCCCGTACCGCCCACGCCGGTCCCGCCCACCGTCACGCCCACGGCTGTGCCCAACGTGGCGCCGTACGTCACGGGCTCCACGCCGGGAGACGGCGACAACGGCATCGCGCTCAACACGAAGATCAAGGTTTCGTTCTCCGAGGCGATGGACCCGGCGTCCGTCGAGGCTGCCTTCTCGGTCAGCCCCAACGTCTCCGGTTCGTTCTCGCTGGGACCCGAAGCACACCGCCATGACCTTCACGCCGGACGCCAACTTCGACTACAACACGAAGGTCGAATGGTCTGTGGCGCAGTCGGCTACGGACTCCAGCGGCCTGGCGATGGACTCGGAGTCCAGCGGCAGCTTCATGCTCCTGCGCCAGAAGACGATCTCGCTTTACAGCCAGCCCGGCCGCGACGGCTTCGTCTACGCTCCGACCGCCAACGCCCTGAACAAGGTCGTCACGGCCCCGGTGGAAGGCCACAACTCGCTGATGGTTAGCAGCTGGAAGCGCGGCTTCATCAGCTTCGACCTCGGTCTGCTGCCCGCCGGCACGGTCGACATCACTGCGGCGGAGCTGAGCATCCACCAGCGTGCCCACGACCCGAAGGCGTACACGGCAGAGACGGGCGCCCTCTGGGTAGTCAGCCTCCCGTACGGCAACCTCGACCTCGGCGACTACTCGACGCCTACGCCCACGATCTGCCCGAACATCTGCTACCCGTTGGGTCTGGAGCTCTCGAGCAGCGCCGCAGATGGCTGGAAGAGCGTCGACGTGACGACACTGGTCCGCGGCGACTGGAACAACAGCAACGGCGCCGAGCACCTGTCCCAGTTCCGGCTCCAGTTCCTCAACGAGAACAAGGGCGATGGTCCGGACGCCTGGGCCGAGTTCCACTCCGGCGAGTCCACCAGCGCCGGCCCCCGGCTCCAGGTCACCTTCGTCTACAAGTAGGCGAAACCGCGACTTCCGGTGGAGGGTTGCAGGGGCGGGATGATGATCCCGCCCCTGCTCTATAGGTGGTGCCGGCGGCTCCCATGCAGCACCAGGGTCATGTCTCTAGGCAGCGTCGCCGTAGCGCTTACGCCTGTAGGCATCAAGGTCCACCAGGTTCGAAGTCTCAGGGGTCAGCCGCGAGCGCGCTGCATCCAGCAAGCCGTACCGGCTATCGCCATCCTCCGGAAAGGTCACTACCGCCGTCTCTGCCGCGAGCCCAACCAGGATTCGCTGCAGCAACGTCACCATCGCCGCTCCGTCGAGCTCCTCCGTATGCGGGATGCAGATCGCGAACTCGTCCTCACTCAAGCGCCCAAAGTGCACCCCCATGTAGCTGACGTCGCTGGCGAGGATGCGGAGCCACATCGTGAGAAAGCGGCGCAGGCGGTTCTCGACGCTCAATGCGCTGAGCTCCAGCCGAAAGAAGATCAGGCTGACCTGTCTTTCCTCCCTGTGGGCGTCGAAGAGCGCATCGGCCATGTCTGCCAGGAAATGCCACGGACGGTTCCATCCGGTCTCCGCGTCCATCACGTCTCCCAAATTGGTCCATGGCCCGATGCGAAACTCGCCGCTTCCGTCTGCCTCGAATGGCATCCCGCCGAAGTCGCTTCGCCATTTCATCTTGCGTTTCTCCTTCCAATGCCGTGCGGATGGGAGGAGGTGGCGTGCAAAATGCGCCACCTCCTCCCGTGACGCAGCTAGCGGCCCCGTCGGGCGAATCGGGTCGCCGCCAGGCCCAGCGAGGCAAGGAGCAGGAGCAGTCGCGCCCGGGAGCGCGTCACTCTGACCCTCTTCCTGCCGGCCCAGCAGACCGCCGTCACCGGCAGTCGGCGGCACGAACGTACCGGCCGTGCCGCTGTCCAACGGGGCAGCCGGTGGCCAGGAACCGCTCGACGCCGGGAACAATACCGGCACAAAGCTGACGCCGCGGCCACCGAACGGGATGTAGCCGATACCGGCGTTCGCTTCACCGTCGAGATCAACGTCAACGTCGATGTCGCCGTTCAAGCCACCACCACTCACATCACTGTCGCCATCAACGCCACCACTGACGTCAACACCAGTGCCGCCGCCATTGCCGTCGCCCGGGTCGCCTGTGCCGCAGTCGGGCGGACACGTCGAGCCGCAGTCGGGCGGGCACGTCGGCCGCAGTCGGGCGGGCACGTCGAGCCGCAGTCAGGCGGACACGTCGAGCCGCAGTCGGGCGGGCACGTCGAGCCGCAGTCGGGCGGGCACGTCGGGCCGCAGTCGGGCGGGCACGTCGAGCCGCAGTCGGGCGGGCACGTCGAGCCGCAGTCGGGCGGGCACGTCGGGCCGCAGTCGGGCGGGCACGTCGAGCCGCAGTCAGGCGGGCACGCCGGGCCGCAGATTGGCGGACAAACGTCCACACAATCCGGTGGACAGGCCGGCGCGCACTCGGGCGGGCATGTCGGGGCCGTAGCGCCGATGCACGCGGAGCCGATGTCCAGGTTGAACCCCAGCGGGTCGTATCCCAGACACGTCTCCAGCAGCGGCGAGACCAGACCTGATGTGCCGATCACAGGACCGAGCACGCCAGGTACGGCGCAGTTGACGTTGAGGAGCGTGCACTCCGCCGGTCCCTGCGCGCAGCCCGCGCCGAGCTCCTGGTCCAGGTTGAACGAATCGCTGGAAAGACATGCATCCAGCGGGTCGATCGTGTCCTCCACCGTCTGGCCGACGTCCTCGACGTTCGCATCCGGCAATTCCGGCACAAAACTCTCGAGGCCGTCGAGGCCGGCGATGCCCAGCAGATCCGCACCGATGCCGTCGATCTCAGGGAGACCGGCGATGTCCGGCAACGGCAAGTCGCCGCCGAGCAGGTCCGGCAGCTCGGGCAGCGTGCCGCCCGGCTCGCCGGTGCCACCGCAGTCGGTGCCAAGGTCGGCGTCGACGCCCGCGCTGAGGCAGAAGTCTGCGATCGGCGCAACCAGCGGCTCAACCGGGTTGAGCACCGGGTCGAGGATGCCATCGCCGCCACCACAGTCGTTACCTACTTCGGCCGTCACACCGAGGGAAGGTACGTCTGCACAGGCGTCGATTAAGGGGTCAATTGCAGGGTCAGCCGTCTCCAGAACGACGTCGACCGTCGAGTCCACGTCGCCGCCGAGGTCCAGGCTGCCCTCACCACCGATGCCGTCCACGATCCCCGTCACAGGGTCGCTAACGTCACCGTTGTCGCCGCCCAGGAGACCGGTTACAGGCTCCAGGACGTTATCGAGGTTGGTACCGCCGGTGTCGCCGGACCCGTCACAGTCCGTACCGGCTTCAGCGTCAACGCCCGCCGTCAGGCAGACGTCGACCAGAGGAGCAATTACCGGCTCAACCGGGTTGAGCACCGGGTCGAGAATGCCATCGCCGCCCCCGCATTCGTCACCCACCTCGACCGTCACACCGACGGAAGGGACGTCTGCACAAGCGTCGATCAAGGGGTCGACCACCGGGTCGGCCGTTTCCACGACGGCGTCGACTGTCGAGTCGACGTCGCCGAGGTCGATGCCACCATCGGTGCCACCGAGAAGGCCCGTCACAGGGCCGAGAACGTCGCCGGTCCCGCTGCCACCGCCACCCAGAAGCCCCGTCACAGGCTCCAGGACGCCGCCGTCCAGCAGGCCGCTGTTGCCGGTGTCCGTACCGTCGTCAGTGCTTCCGTCGTCCGTACTGCTGTCGCCGCCGAGGTCCACCAGACCACCGTCGCCGTCCAGCACGTCGTCAACATCGATCAAGCCGCCGTTTTGACCGTCGCCAAGGTCGATAAGACCCTGGTCATCTGTGTCAATCAGGCCGCCATTGTCGTTCTCAACCAGGTCCGTCACAGGGCCGAGAACGTCGCCGGTCCCGCTGTCGCCGCCAAGTAGGCTGCTGTCGGGCGTCTCGACCGTGGTCGTGGCTTCCGTGTCAGCATTCGCATCGACCGAGCCGTCCGTGACCGTCACATCTACGTCGGCGTCAGCGCTCGCGTCCGCACTGGCATCTGATTCGCCAACCTCGGCATCGACTGTCGAGTCGCTGCCCAGGTTGCCCACCACATCGAGGACCGGGCCGAGGTCGATGCCTACGGTGCCGTCGCCCTCATCGCTGCTCGATAGGGACAGGTCTACGATGCCGCCGTCCGCGCTGGCGTGACCGTGAAGGCTAAGTGTGCCTCCCACGCCAAGAGCGATGGCAAAGACCAGTCCGAGCAATCGAGCGTTGAGTTTGTAACTCAAGGCTTTCTCCTCCTACCGTCCTCCCTCAAGGAGAAGACGGTGACTACGGGTTTGTCCGTCGTCAGGGATCTGCCGAAGTGCGCCTTGCGCACCCGTGCAGACCTACCGCCAGAACGCGCTGACAGCGCGCTTAGCGGTGGAGGAGGGTTCTAAGCAGGAGGAGTGTAAGGACGGAACTGCCAGGTACGAGGCGATGCCTCGGTGACGGCGAGCAGAATGAGCGCGCCCAGGGCAAACAGGCCCAGCAGGCCGGCCGGCAGACTCGCCGACGGCCAGTCGAAGCGGGAGCTGTTGCCGCTACCGCTTCCGGCGCTCGATGTCGCGGTGGCCAGGCTGGCCGCCGCGGAGTTGGTGGACGAATCGATAGGTGAGCGTGGCGCCTTTGGGGCCGCAAACACAGGCTCACTACCGGACGGCTCCAAGCCGATGGCCGGAGCGTGGGACGGGGTAACCATCGTGTGTGTCGTAACGCCCGTGGCCGGGTCGAGCTCGTGCGCGCCGGAAAACGTCGCGGGGACGTGCGTGCGGGAGTTCGGAGCGTCGAGCGTGGTGTCGGCGCCAACGGACGGCGCAGCGGTAAAGACATCGCCGCTGGTGGCGACCGGGGCCGGGCTGAGCACCGGTGCCTCGGACGCGGGCGGTGTGGTGACGACGGGCGCACCGGGGGTCATCGGGTCGCTCACGACGGGCGGGTTGCTCGTGCCGGGAGTACCGGGCTCAGAGCCCGTCAGCGGCGGGTCCGTGTCCGCAATCGGATCGGGTGTCACCGGGTCGACAATGGGGTCGAGGACCGGCGGCAGAACGTCATCGATCGGGTTCACGACCGGGTCGATGAGCTCGCCGATCGGGTCCGTAACCGGCTCTACCAAGTCGGTGATGGGGTCGGTCACGGGCTGAAGGATGGCGACGATGGGCTCGACCAAGGGGTCCACCACGTCGACGACGGGAGCGATCACCGGTTGCACGGCGTCCTGG
This sequence comes from uncultured Chloroflexia bacterium, assembly GCA_963768705.1. GTDB lineage: Bacteria > Chloroflexota > Dehalococcoidia > DSTF01 > WHTK01 > WHTK01. The sequence continues at coordinate 33,293 of CAVYJE010000020.1, read as the reverse complement.
ATCGGGGCCAGCACGGGCTCCAGCGCGCCGGTTACGGGCTCAAGCGCTGGCTGCAGCGTTTCGGTGACCGGCGCCAGGATCTCGCCCGCGTTGTCCGCGATCGGCTGCACCACCGGCGTCACCGATTCGAGAATTGGTTCGACGGCGGAGGTCAACGGCTCGACGGCGGGCTGGAGCGCCTCGACCACAGGGGCAACCTGCTCGGTCACCGGCGATACGGTTTCGGCAACCGTCTGGGTTACGGGGGCCAGGGTTTCACCGGTAGCTTGTGTGACCGGTGCGACCGTCTGGGCCACGTTCTCGACGACAGGGTTGGTCGCGCCGTTTGTGGTCTGGCTGACAGGGGCTGCCGTCTCGGCGACGGTGTCAGCGACGGGCTGTGTGACCTGCTGTACCGTCTCCGTCACGGCAGGCATGATGCCCTGCTGCTCGTCCGAAGCGTCCTGGTTGCTCTGCTGGTTAAGGGGAGTCGTCACGTTCTCGACGGTCTGGTCGACCGTGTCGGTAACGCCCGTCGTTGCATCGTTCACAGCGTTGCCAAGGCTGCCGAGCAGACCACCACCGCCATCGGCGCTCACCACGCCGGGCAGAATGGCCTGGACGGCAAAGCCGCCTAGAGCAATCGCCAGGGCCAGGAATTGCTTCCTCGCCAAAATGCACTTCCTTCGTTCTAGTCCCACACAGGGGTGAGCTTCGATCAGAAGGTGACGGACTTCTGTGACGCCGTTGGAGTGACGGTCCGCTGGCGCCTCAATGCAGTAGTCGGCAGGTGCTCAGGCTCTCCGAATAGCTCTGAAGTGAGTGTTACGAAATTGATATCTATGTGAACGACGGAGTGGCTCGATTTTCGAGCCAAGGGGCAAGAAGCGCTGCTGGCCGGGCGGAAGCTCTACCTAGCTGACGATCTTCAGGCGCAGGCGCATGAGCTCGGGGCGGGACTCCTCGATTGCGAAGGCGTGGCCGGTGGCGCCGCCGAGGGCGTTCGCGAGCGCGCTGCCGCTGATCGCGTCCCGCAGGTGGATCTGGATGCGCGAATCGCCTTCCTGGAAGCGCTCCACGGAGGCGCTCGACACCTGCTCGAAGCCCATCAATGCCTTCTGGATGTCCATCAGTACCTGGAAACCCGGCACGGCGCCGATGGCGAGCGAGACGCCCTCGCCACCCGGACGGAAGAGGGGCTCCTCTGGCTCGGAGGGTACGGGGGCCTCGGGCTCAGAAGGCGTGGCGAGACGCTCGACCAGCTCCGACATCAGCATCGAGATGCCTTCGAGGTGGGTGACCAGACGGTCAAGTGAGCCCGCAAGGTTCGTGATCTGGTCGGCGAGCATGGTGCGCTGCTGGCGCTCTTCGGCGAAGCGCTGCTCCATCTGCTGGCTGAGGGCCTCGATGGCGATACGGTTTCGCCCAACCTCGTCGACGAGGGCCGAGTTCTCCTGGCTGGCTGTGGTTAGCTCGCTAAGAGCGCCTGCGATCAACCTCGCGGCGCGGGCAATCGCGTCGTCCTGGCTCTGTGTCAATGTTTCCCTCTTGTGCTGACTGGTCCCCCGACCGGTGTATAGAGTTATCGGGCTGCCCAGGATCGACTCGGAGCGGGCTGACCCTTATTTTTCATAACACCGGCGTTGCATCGCCGTTACATCGCGGCGGCAAACCCGCGCGAAAGACCAGTTGCAGACACGATTTTGAATCTACGCTGGACGCTGAGAGCGCCCCACGCCTAACGTTGATCACGATAGCATGAGCACCCTCCTGCGAGCCCTGACCAGCGCCTCCGGCCTTTCCCGCCGCAAGGCATTCGCGGCGATCCGAGAGGGTCGTGTGACGGTCAATGGCACGCCTCATACCGACCCGTCCGAAGCCTTCGAGACCGGCGATCTGGCCCTGGACGGCCTAGCAGGTCACCCAGAGCACGGCGGCCCACACCTACCTCATGCTCAACAAGCCGCCCGGCTTCATCTCCACCGTCAGCGATGACCAGGGCCGCCGCACCGTGCTCGACCTGGTGCCGGAGGAGCTCTGGGCGCCCGGGCTCCACCCCGTCGGCCGCCTCGACCGCGACACGTCCGGCCTGCTGCTTCTGACCACGGACGGCGACCTCACCTACGCGCTCACACACCCGAAGCACGAGGTCGAGAAGGAGTACTGGCTCCGTCTCGCCGAGCCCACCACGGAGGCGCAGATCGACGCCCTGCACTCCGGCACGGAGCTCGACGGCCAGCTCCGGCGCCCTCTGCGCGTACGCCGGCTGATCGGCGAGGAGCCCTTTCATCTTTCCATGACGATCCGTGAGGGCCGCAACCGCCAGGTGCGACGCATGGTCGAAGCCGCCGGCGGCAGCGTCGTCTCGCTGCGCCGTGTACGCGAAGGCCCCCTGACCCTGGGTGGCCTGCCGGAGGGCCGCGCTCGCCATCTCACGCCGGACGAACTCGACGCGCTAGCCTGACGCGCCTGAGCGCTCCACGCCCTCACCCGAGCCCTCCCTGGGTGGAGGGAGCAGAATGACGGCAGAAGAGCATGTCGTTTGCCTGACGACCGCTGTTGGGTCACACCGGCGTAGCCGAGGTGCCCACACCTCGGCGGTCATGCGCCAAACGAGGTCTCTCGCCGGCCCGGGATCCTGTGGGCGGCTCGTGAATCGCCCATAGCACTACAGACACCCACGCCTCCTTTGCAGGATGAGCTTCCAGAACTCTGTCATGCAGAGTGACTCGGAACGAGCAGGAGGCGCACCTCGCTGAAGATGCGCTGAATGGCTACTGAAGACAGTATTGTGAAATTTCGCGCGTACCGGTAAGCTACAAGGACCGAAGGGGAGTAACCCTCAACAGCGTTGTCGTCAATACGCTTAGCAGTAATGCGAAGCCGGTAACGCGGGCCTGATGGGCGGGACAGACCTTCGTCTGATTACAGAGATCAGTCGGAGGTCGTTCGCGCAATGGACGTAACGCTGTGGGTATGGCTCGGCTTCATCGGCCTAATCTTCGTCTTCCTCGCCCTTGATCTTCTCGTCTTCCACCGCGAAGCCCACGAGATATCGATCAAAGAAGCCTTTATCTGGAGCGTCATCTGGTCGTTCATCGGCGTTGGCTTTGCCGGCGTCATCTGGGCCGCCTGGGGCTCGGAGATCGCTGGTGAGTATCTCGCCGGCTACGTCATCGAGCGCAGCCTCTCCGTCGATAACATCTTCGTTTTCGCCCTGATCTTCGGCTACTTCAGCGTGCCGGCCGCCTATCAGCACCGAGTGCTCGTCTGGGGCATCGTCGGCGCTGTCGTCTTCAGGATCGCCTTCATCGCCGCCGGTGCCAGCCTGCTGGAGACGTTCCACTGGATGATCTACCTCTTCGGCGGCTTCCTGATCTTCACGGGCCTGCGCATGGCCTTCGGCAAGGAGATCGAGGTCCACCCGGAGACGAACCCGGCGCTGCGGATACTGCGACGCATTATCCCGGTGACTTCGGATTACCACGGCACGAACTTCTTCACGCGGCAGAGCGGCGTCATCATGGCGACGCCCCTGCTCGCCGTGCTCGTGGTCATCGAGACGACCGACATCATCTTCGCCGTCGACTCGATCCCGGCGATCTTCGCCGTGACCGACCACGCATTCATCGTGTTCTCATCTAACGCCTTCGCCATCCTCGGCATGCGGGTGCTGTATTTCCTGCTCGCGGGCGCCATGCATCGCTTCATCTATTTGAAGCACGGGCTGGCGATCGTGCTGGTCTTCGTGGGCGTGAAGATGATGTCGGAGGACGTGTATCACATGCACATCGCGGTGTCGCTGGGCATCATCGCGGCCGTGCTGGCGCTCTCGATGGGGCTCTCGCTGATCGTGACGCGCAACGCACCACCGGAACCTGTTGGTCAGCCCAGTCACTCGACCTAGTAGAAGGAGAAGCCTCGAGCGTTGGTTGTTCGATGCCGACGCGACGACTAAGCTAGTTAGACCGAAGGGGAGTAACCCTCAACAGCGTTATCGTCAAGACGCCCTCTTAAACACGGGCCGGTAACGCAGGCCTGCCAGGCGGGACAGACCTTCGGCTGACTAGATCAGTCCGAGGGTTACACGCGTGCAAGTAGATTTCTGGGTCTGGCCGGCATTTATTGGCTTTGTTGTTTTCCTGCTGGTCCTGGACCTGCTGTTCTTCCACCGTGAAGCCCACGAAGTCAGCCTCAGCGAGTCGTTTGTCTGGAGCATCATCTGGACGATCGTCGGCGTCGGCTTTGTGGGCGTCATCTACGTGGCCTGGGGCTCCACGGCCAGCGGTGAGTACCTCGCCGGCTACGTCATCGAGCGCAGCCTCTCCGTCGACAACATCTTTGTCTTTGCCCTGATCTTCAGCTACTTCAGCGTTCCCCTCGCGTACCAGCACCGCATCCTGGTCTGGGGCGTGATGGGCGCCATCCTCTTCCGCGGCATCTTCATCGGTCTCGGCGCCGGTTTGCTCGATACCTTCCACTGGATGATCTACGTCTTCGGCATCTTCCTCGTGTTCACCGGCGGCCGCATGGCCATCGGCAAGGAGTTGGAGGTCAACCCGGAGGACAACCCGGCTCAGAAGCTTGTCGCCCGCGTGATCCCGGCGACGTCCGACTACCACGGCACGCGGATGATGGTGAAGCAGGCCGGCAAGTGGATGGCGACACCACTGCTCGCCGTCGCGATCACGATCGCGACCACGGACGTGATCTTCGCCGTCGACTCCATCCCGGCGATCTTCGCCGTCACAGACGACGCCTTCATCGTCTTCAGCTCCAACGCGATGGCGGTGCTCGGCATGCGGGTGCTCTACTTCATGCTCGCTGGCGCCATGCATCGCTTCATCTATCTGAAGCACGGTCTGGCGCTGGTGCTGATGTTCGTGGGCGTGAAGATGCTGAGCTCGGAGATTTACGATATGCCAATCGCGATCTCGCTCGGCGTAATCGGCATCGTGCTGTTCATCTCGATCGGGGCGTCGCTGTTCGCGACACGAAATTCAGAGCCGGAGCCGCTTGGCCAGGTCGGCCATTAGCTGGAGGGCGAATCGAGACATGCCTGACAACAAGACGGTCATCGTAGCAACGGACGGGTCGGACCACTCCCTGCGTGTGCTCTCACACGCCGACTGCCTGGCGTCCAACCTCGGCGCTGGCGTCGAGCTCATGCGCGTGATCGAGCGCGACGACATCAGCCGGGAGCCGGGCGAGGACGAGAGCGCGGCCATCGCCCGCGCCCGTACGCGCATCGAGAGCGAGATGGAGGCGGACCTCAATCGCTTTGGCATCAAGGGCGACGTGCGCGTGATCATCGCCCCCGAAGGCGAGGATCCGGCCCACACGCTGCTCAGTCAGGGCTCGCGTGGCCTCATGCTGGCCATGCACAGCCGGGGGCGCGGCGGCATCGCGCGCTTCCTCCACGGCAGCGTCGCCCTCGGCATACTCAAGGACGTCGAGCTGCCGGTGATGCTGGGCGGCCCCGACCTGCTGCCACCCCCGGCCAACGGCGAGACCTACCGCCTGCTGATCACGACAGACCTCTCACCGGACGCCGACACCGGCCTGCGCCTGATCGCGCCGCTGCTCGAGCAGGGCAACTTCCACGTCACCCTGCTCTACGTGCACCTGCACGCGCCCGGCGGCATCGACAACGAGGCAGAGCGCACCCGCCACGAGACAGAGCTGGGCCAGAAGCGCCTGCTCCTGCCCCCGTCCGTGACGGTCGACACGCTGGTGCGCGAGATCCCGATCGGCGGCGGCATCGACACCGCGATCATCGAGGTCGCCGACCAGATCAACGCCCAGTCGATCGCCATGGCGACGCACGGCTACAGCGCCCGCCACCACCTGCTCATGGGCAGCGTGGCGATGTCGATCCTCGGCCGCAGCGCCCTGCCGCTCATCGTCGCCCGCGCCCAGGGGTAACGAGGGCAAAGGGCAAAGGGCAAAGGGCAAAGGGCAAAGGGCAAAGGGCAAGAGATATCGCCACCGCTCGACGACCTGTCGTTGCGACTGAGGCGGTAGCCGACGCCGCAATCTTTCGGGGCGGCGTACAACGCCCAGCACTGGAACCGCCTCCAAGCCCTGAAATGTTGCCACGGCCCGCTGGCGCGTGCCTTGCAATGACAATCCTGCAGTGTCGAACAAGGCCCCTACGTGGGGTCTTCCAGGCGCGCGGCGCCGGCAGGCAGATGCCGCACGCCGGTGATGCGCGCACGCAGGCTGGACCAGGCCATCGCGACCACGAACACGGCCGCCGAGAACAGGACGATGTTCGCGCCGGACGAGACATCGACGTAGTAGCTCACGTACAGCCCGAAGAAGCCGCACAGCGCCCCGATGACCACCGAGAGGATGCTCAAACGAACGAAGTCGCTGGTGAGCAGGCGGGCGGCGGACGGCGGGATCACGATGGCGGCGGCGATCAGCGTCACGCCCATCACCTGCATCGACACGACGATGGTGCCAGCAAGGATCAACGAGAACAGCGTGTCGATGGACGCCGTCGAGACGCCGTAAAACGGCGCCACGTCCGGGTCGAATGTCGTGAACAGCAGCCGGCGGTAGAAAATCAGGATCAGGGCGAAAGACAGGATCGTGACGCCGAAGATCGCGTAAAGGTCGGTATCGCTGACGCCGAGGATGTTGCCGAAGAGGGCCGCATCGAAGCTGCGCGTGAAGGTGCGGTAGCGGCTGATCAGGGCGATGCCGAGGGCGAAGCTCGCCGTCGTGATGATGCCGATGGCGGCGTCCGCGGCGATGAACGATCGAGCGCGCGTCGTCGCGTTGATCAGCACGGCGGAGAGGAACCCCCACAGGCTGGCGCCGATGTAGAAGTTGATGTCGATGACGTAGCTGACGACGGCGCCGCCGAAGATGGCGTGCGAGAGCCCGTGGCCGATGTAGCTCATGCGCCGCAGGACGATGTACACGCCGAGCAGCCCGCACAAACCGCCGACCATGGTGGCAGCGATCAGGCCCCGGATGAAGAACTGGTAGTGCAGGGGCTCCAGCAACGTTAGGACGATTCTCTACCGGCCGCGCCCGCAGCGTGATGCTGATGATGCAGACCGATGTGGTGGGGCGCCTCCGCGACCAGGGTCATGCCCTCGTACTGGAACACGGCCATCTCGGCGCCGTACGTGCGTCGCAGGTTCTCCGTTGTGTAGACCTCCGCCGGTGAGCCCTGCGCCACGATCGTCTTGTTCACGCAGACCACCCACGGCAGGTGCGCGGCGACGGCGTTGAGCTCATGCGTGCTCATGATCACGGTCACACCGTCGTGGTTCAGCTCATCGAGCAGGTGCAGGACGTCGTCGCGCGTCTTGATGTCGACGCCGGCCGTCGGCTCGTCGAGCAGGAGCAGGCGCGGGTTGCTGACCAGGGCGCGGCCCAGGAAGGCGCGCTGCTGCTGGCCACCGGAGAGGGCACGGATGTGGCGCTTCGCCAGGTCCTCGATGCCGAGGCGCTTCATCACCCGGTGCGCCTCTTCCTGCGCATCCTTGCGGTGCCAGGGCCCCCAGCCCTCCGTGGCGCGCCCCATGAGCACCACCTGCTCGACCGTGACCGGGAAGTTCCAGTCGATCGCCTCGAGCTGCGGCACGTAGCCCGCGCGGGCGTTGCGGCCAGCCGGCTTGCCGTCGATTAGCACCTGCCCCGAGTACACGTCGACGCCGCCGAGGATGGCGCGCAGGAGCGTCGTTTTGCCGGCGCCGCTAGGTCCTACCAGCCCCACGAAGTCGCCGGCGTGGATGCGCAGGTCCACGTCCTGCAGCACCGGGCTTTCGCCGTAGCCGCAGGAGACGTTGCGGAACTCGACGACCGGGCTAACGGTGCCGACTTCGTGGGGATACGGGTGGAGCATGCAACCTCACTGCGGGTACTTCGCCGGGCTTGGGCCGTCCGTGAACACCAGACTGGTGTCGACATTATCCATGGCGGAGGCATCGCCGCCCAGTGCGGGCGCCATGATGCGCAGGTTCTGCACCATCAGGCCCAGGTAGGAGTGCAGCTCATCGCCGGGTCCGCCGGGCAGGTCGTCGTCACGCAGCTGGTCGACGAACTCGGCACCGGCCTCGTCGGCGATCTGCGCCAGCACAGGGCTGGGGAACACCTCGGAGCCGAACACGGCGGGCACCTGCTCCTCCTTGATCTGGTCGATCAGGCCGGCGACCTCACGGGCCGACGGCTCCGAGAAATCGGACGGTTGCACGGCGCCGATTACGGTCATGCCGTAGCGGTCGGCGAAGTAGGCCCAGGAGTCGTGGTAGGTCAGGAGCTTGCGGTTGTTCTCCGGGATCGTATCGACGGTCGTGCGAATCGCGTCATCGAGGTCGTGCAGCCTGGCTTCCAGGGCGTCGTAGTTGGCGTTGTAGTAGTCGGCGTTGTCCGGGTCCGCCGTCACCAGGGCATCGCGGATGTACGTTGCGTACGAGAGCGCCAGGATCGGGTTGGGCCAGAGGTGGGGGTTCGGCTTACCGCCCGACTGCGGGAAGCTGAAGTCGTACTTGTACTGGTCCGGCGTCAGCGTCAGGTCACCGACCTGCACGATCACGGCGCTGTCCTTCTTGTTGGCCTGGGCGAGCTCCAGGATCGGGTCTTCGAGCTTCAGGCCGTTGATGATGATCACGTCCGCATCGGAAATCGCGCGCACGTCTGAGACCGGCGGCTCGTAGGAGTGGGAGTTCGTCCCCTCCGGCACCAGGCCTTCGAGCCGAATCTTGGTGCCGCCGATGTTCTCGGCCAGGCTCGTGATCGGCGAGACGCTGGAAACGACGTGCAGCATGTCGCCGCCACCGGTCGCGCCGGTAGCCGCCGAGTCGTCGTCATCGTCACCACCGCAGGCAACCGCGAAAACGGCGATGCCAGCGAGGAGAAACGGGAGTAGGAAGCGAAAGCGCATGTGATTCAGTCCTTGTTAAATGCGACCAATTGCAATTGCAAGCAAATGTACTGGTCGCGAGTAGCACGGTCAACCATATCGAAGCCGCAGGTGTGCTCCGCGTCGAGCGCCAGCGATGACGACCGTCGTAGGGACGGAACTTTATGTTCGGTCCGCTCGGGTGCAACGGCGTGCTCGGCAAGTCGCCTTCAGACGAGACCCTGATCGGTCCGCACTGAAGTTCCGTCCCTACGTTGATTCTCGCATTCGCTCGAATTGGTGGCGTTCGCCCATCCATGTTCCAGGCTCGCCGTCCCTGCACCTATACTCGCGTCATGAAGCGCTATCTGGTCTGGATTCTCGCGGCCATCGTGGCGATGGCTGCTTTCGCGCTCGGGCGGGCGCTGGGCCTACCGTCAGGCCTGGTGCTGCTGGTCGCCTTTATCGGTGCGGTAATCGGGACGGCGGGTGCTACGTGGTTGGTCCAACGTCTGCTGGACGGCGGGGAGCCACCGCCGCCACCGCCAAATCCTCGGCGTTCTCCTCGCTCTCGAGGAAGCGGAAGAAAAGCAAAGTAATCGCCACGAAGCTCGCGGCCTCGCCGAGGGCGCCCATGATCAGGCCGGCGATCTGCTGGTCGTCCATCGGGTCCACGTTCCAGAGCCGGTTCGTCTGGTCGTAGTAGTCGTAGATCACGTTGCCGCTGGCGAAGAACATCACGGCTAGCAGGGCCATCGGCATGCCAGTGGCGAAGAGGTAGAGCAGTTTGCCGCCGTCGCCGATGCGGCCTTCTATCGCCTTCGCCGGCTGGATCACCGGCCACCAGTACAGTACGCCAGTCCCCAGGAAGGCGAAGTGCATGATGTTGTGCAGCTCCTCGTTCGTCAGGGCCGCTTCGTACACCGGCGGCACGTGCCAGAGCCACATGTTGACCACGAACAGCGTTGCCGTCACAACGGGGCCCAGCAGCACGCGCATGTACTTCGTCCCCAACCAGGTGTTGAGGATGGGGCCGAAAATGCGGGGCGGCAGGCCCAGCAACACCAGCGGCGGCCCGACCGTTGTCAGAAACACGTGCTGCAGCATGTGCATCGAGAGGAGCTTGTCCGCCCCGGCGTCGATCGGCGAGACCAGCGAGAGCACCATCGTTGTCACACCCAGGAGGAACGCGGCCGCCCGCCACGGCTCGAAGCACTTCTGGCTCATCACCCCGTAGAAGTAGAAGGAGACTGCGATAAACGTGGCACTGATGACCACGGGCTCGAAGTACCAGGAACTCAGGCTGACTTCGCTGTAGGTGTGGAGCAGAGGGAGCATAGCGAGTCCTTCGCCCGGCGTACCTAACGCCCGGGCTTCCAGCCTCCGGCGAGATCGAGCTGCCGCTCGATCAGGTGGATGCGGCGGCGGCTGATGATGTTAAGGGCGACGCCGGCTATCCCGATCAGCGGCACGATAATCCCGACGACGAGGAACACCAGCCCGAGGTCAGGCGACTGGCTCTGGTCAATCATGATCCAGCCGATAACGGCAAATCCGAGGCCGAAGTGGAACAGGAGGATGAAGAGCAGCATCGGCATTTCCAGCTGCGTACCGCGCTCGATCGGTGAGCGCAGGTCCACGAGGTCGGCGCCGCCTTTATGCGCCTCGTTCCAGCGTGTCGTGTAGCACGCCTTGTGCAACCACCTCTTGTCGTGCAGACCGGCTTCCGTCCAGTCCTCAATCGCTTCTTTACAGTAGCCGCAGCGGCCAGGCCATTCGATCATCATTTGCGATCACCCCGTGAATCTAGGGTACAGAGAGCAGCATGCTTAGTGCACGCCCTCACGAGGGCCTCTCGATACTGTGGCACCGCGGTCGGTCAGGCGCGAGGTGCCAAACGGCACCTCGTATGAATTGCGCTGGAATCCTGTACTCAGTCGCAGAGCTCGCGCCGAGTGAGAGCTTCCCAGCCTTCCTTGACCAGGAAACCGACGATCACGAGCGCGGCGATCGGGTCTGCCCACCACCAGCCGAACAGTATGTGCGCGCCGAGGCCGACCAGTAGCGCCGCCGAGAGGTAAGTGCACATCAGCGTCTCGCGCGACTCAGCCTCCAGCGACCGGCTGCCGATCTCGTGCGAGAGCGAGTGCTCGATGCGCGAGACGAAGGGCATGACGATCAGCGACAGGGCGGCGATGCCAATACCGAGGTAGGACTCGCTCGGCTCGGACGCCGTCACGAGGTCGTAGACCGCTTGCACACCGACGTATGCGGCGAGCAGCAGCAAGGTCACGCCGACGTACATGGCGACGCGGCGCTCCCATTCCAGCGATTCGTCCTCGCGGTTGAGCCAGAGGTGGGCCATAACGGCGATGCTGGCGCTGACCTCGATGGCGCTATCGAGGCCGAAGCCCACCAGCGCCACGCTGCCCGCGAGCACGCCCGCAACGATCGAGATGCCACCCTCGAACAGGTTGTAGAGGATGACGAGGGCCTCGAGGACCATCGCCCGCCGTACTAGACGGGGGCGCGCCGCCATCTCCGAGCTCACGTCAGGCCGTCCAGGGGCGGCGAGTGCCGCAGGTGGTTGAGCGAGACGCCGAGCAATACGCGCACGTGGTCGTCCTCGATGCTGTAGTAGGACATGCGGCCGCTACGGCGCAGCTTGACGATGTGCAGGCCCTTGAGCACGCGCAGGTGCTGCGACGTCGCCGACTCGGAGAGATCGCATACCGCGGCGAGGTCGCAGACGCAGAGCTCCTGTTGCTGCAGCGAGAAGACGATCTTGGCCCGAGACGGATCGCCGAGGGCGCGAAACAGGGCCGCGGTGCCGCTGTAGACGTCGTCGTCAAGCAAGAGGGCCTTGCCCTGCTGCACCTTATCGAAGTCGACCTGGCGCACCAGGCAAGTGTCGGCGCGAATCTCGAGGTCCAACGTTTTAGTCATTGCGCAGATGATAACAGCATCGCCCTCACGTTCGCAGCCCTTGGCGAAGGCCCATGCTACGATCTCGTGACGATGCCCCAAGGCCTTCGATTCGCCTTCATCCCCATTCTCATCGTTCTCCTGGCTTCGGCGTGCTCGGGTAGCGGCAACACCTTCGCCGATGCCATCGAGGTCGACCCTGACACGATCGGCGTGATCCCTGTGAACACGGAGTACGTCCTGGGCGAGAACCGCTTTGCCTTCGGGCTGATCTCGCCGGACACCGGCTCGCCCATCGTCGACGCCAAGGTGCACCTGCGCTTCTACGACATCAACAACGGCGAGCAGCTCAAGTTCGAGATGGACGCGATCTCGCGGGTACCGGCCCGCGACGCCGGCATCCTGGAGCAGGTAGAGCACGTGCACGCGGACGGCACCGTCCACACCCACTTCAACGCCGGCGACGAGATCGGCATCTACACCGCCGAGGTGAACTTCGACACCCTGGGGCAGTGGGGCGTCGAGATCCATGTCAAGAAGGACGACCCCAAGATCGACGAGACGCTGCTGCCGCGCTTCGTCGTCACCAACACCGCCACCACGCCGCCTGTCGGCATCGATGCGCCCCGCAGCGAGAACCTGACCGTCGACGACGTGGACGACATCACCAAGATCGACTCGTCCTCCGACCCGTCGCCGGAGATGCACACGAAGACGATCAAGGAAGCGATCGAGGAGGGCCGGCCGACGCTGGTGCTGTTCGCCGTCCCCGGCTTCTGCACGAGCCGTCTGTGCGGCCCCGAGATCGAGATCATGCGCAAGCTCTACCCGGAGTGGAAAGACCGCGTCGAGTTCATCCACGTCGAGTTCTACGAAGACCCGGGCACGAACCAGATCGTCTCGCAGGCGGCGCAGGACTGGGGCCTGCGCACCGAGCCCTGGTTCTTTGTCATCGACGCCAACGGCAAAGTCGCGGCGAAGTTCGAAGGCCCGACGAGCATGCAGGAGTTGGTCGACGCCATGACGAAGGTCACGAGCTAGCAGGGCCTTCTTTATTGTGGGGCGCCCCCACGGCGGTTTTGATCTGCGGGTTGAAACCCGCACCTGTGCCCTGGATGTTTCCGGCGCCGACCAGCCTCAAGTGCGCCCGCACGAGCGCACATCGGCGCTCCGCTATCATGTGCGGATGGTGCGCTCCCCGTCGCGTAACGCCAGCTCCGTCTGACGGCCTCATATGGAAGAGGTCTCGTTCTACCAGCTCCTGATCGTCTCGGCGATTGCCTTCCTCACGCCCATCGTTGCCTCGCGCGTGCCGGGTCGCGTCCTGCCCGCCGTCGTGCTCGAGATCGTCGCGGGCATCATCTTCGGGCCGTCCGTGCTGCACGTGCTGGAGCCGGACCAGATCCTCGACTTCCTGGCCGAGTTCGGCTTCGCGTATCTCATGTTCCTCTCGGGCCTCGAAGTCGATGCCCGCGTCCTGCTCGCGGCCGGCGACCGCAACCACGGCCACCTCAGGCAGTTCGTCACGTCGCCCATCGGTGCGTCGCTGACCGTGTTTGCCGGAACGGTCCTCGTCGCATTCTTCGGCGTCGTGCTGCTCAACCTCGCGGGCATCGCGCCCGATTACTGGCTGACGGCGCTGATCCTCTCGACCACCTCCGTCGGCCTCGTGCTGCCGACCTTGAAGGAGCGCGGGCTCTCGACCGGCGCCTACGGCCAAACGCTGATGGCCTGCGCCTTCGCGGCGGACTTCATCACCCTCATGCTTATCGGAATCTTTGCGGCGGCCAAACGCGACGGCCTCAGCCTCGACCTAGCGCTTGTGCTCGTGCTGCCGCTGGCCTTCCTGCTGGCATGGCAGGTCGGCAACCGCCTCAACCACTCCCGCATCGTCGCCCGCACCATGGAGGAGCTGGCGCACGCGACGTCGCAGCTTCAGGTCCGCGGCAGCCTCGCCCTCATGCTGACCTTCGTGGTGTTGGCCGAGACGACGGGCACGGAGCTGATCCTCGGGTCGTTCATCGCCGGCGCCATCGTCTCCCTGTTCTCGCCGGCCGAAGGTGCTTCGATCCGGTTCAAGCTCGACGCCATCGGCTACGGCCTGTTCATCCCGATCTTCTTCATCAGCGTCGGCATCGACCTCGACTTCGGCGCTCTCGGCGATTCGACAAGCGACCTCGTCCTCCTGCCGGCGTTCCTGATCATCGCTTACGCCGCGAAGCTGATCCCGGCGCTGGTATTGCGACTACAGTTCGGCGCGAGAGAGACGCTAGCGGCGGGCTTCCTGCTCAGCTCGCGGCTCAGCCTGATCATCGCCGCCTCCCTGATCGGCCTCGAGCTCGGCATCGTCACGCCCAGCGTCAACACAGTCATCGTCCTCGTCGCCATCGTCACCGCCACGCTCTCACCCATGGGCTTCTCGCTGCTGACCCCCTTGCGGCGTGGCGGCATCCCCTTCGTTGTGCTCGCGGGCGCCGGCACGATGGGGCGTGCGCTCGCCAAGCAACTCGAAGCCGGTGGCGCCCAGGTGTCGTTCATCGACCGCGATGGCGCCCTGGCAGGCGAGCTAGGCGGCCAAGGCTTCCGCGTCATCGCCGGCGATGGCTTCGACGTGGACACGCTGCGCCGGGCCGGCATCGAGCAGGCGACCACATTCGTCGCCGTCACGAATGACGATGACGCCAACCTGGCTGCCTGCGAGGTCGTGCGCCGCGAGTTCGCCGTACCGAATCTCGTCGCCCGCCTCAACCAGCCGGACTACGCCGAGGCGTTTCATGCCGCTGGTGTGCGCGTCGTGGGTGTTGCCCAGGCCACGTCGGCGTCGCTGGTCAACGCCGTCCTGCGCCCCAACCTGTTCGAGATGATGGTGGAGGAGCCCCAGGGTTACGACATTCTGGAAGTACGCATGGTCAATGAAGCGCTGGACGGCCACTTCCTCAAGGACATCCGCCTGCCCGGAAACGCGCTGGTCATGCTCGTACGCCGTGACGGCGCGATCATCGTGCCGAAGGGTCAGACGAAGCTCGAACGCGGCGACACACTGACAGTCGCAGGCGCAGAGGAGTCGGTGCGGGAAGCGGCTGTGCTACTCGGCTCGATACAGTGAGGAAGTCTCGCTAGCCCTCGAACAGGCCCCCGCTAACCCTCGTACAGGATCGCTGCCTGGAACTCGTCCTCGTAGTCCATGACGGCCTGCCATTGCTTGAAGGCGTCCGCGTTAGTTGCGCGCCACTCGTCGGCCTGCCGCACCCAGTTGTCGTAGTCGTCCCGCGTGTCCCAGGCAGCGATCGCCAGGTACTCGCCTTCGCCCACGATCTCCAGCAGAGACAGCGCCAGGAAGCCGGGCAGCTCGGCGTAAGCGGGACGCACGACGTCCCGGTAGATGCCGAGCACCTTGCCGACGTCGGCGCCGCGCTTCAGCTTCCAGCGGCTGTAGGAGTAGAAGGATGTTTTCGAGTCGCCCGTAGATTCCATGTCGAGGCCATTATGCACGAACGACGGGTCCGGCTACCCACACTGCGCCATCGCGCCTAAGATCGGAAATGCAGGCATCACCTCATTGGGCCTTGCGGCCCCTGGAAAGCGATAACTCCCCATGCAGTACAGGCCACTTGGGCGCACCGGCGTCAAGGTCTCAGAAATCTGTCTCGGCGCCATGATGTTCGGCGGGCGCACCGCCCCGGAGGACGGCATCGCCATCATCGACGCGGCGATCGACCGCGGCATCAACTTCATCGACACGGCGAACGTGTACAACCAGGGTCACAGCGAGGAGGTCGTCGGCGAAGCCCTGAAGCGCCGCGGCCGCGACGCCATCGTGCTCGCGACCAAGGTGCACGGCAACATGGACAGCGAGGACCCCAACGGCAACGGCAACTCGCGCCGTCACATCATCCAGCAGTGCGAGGCCTCGTTGCGCCGCCTGCAGACGGACTGGATCGACCTCTACCAGATCCACCGGCCCCAGACCGACATCCCGATCGACGAGACGCTGCGGGCGCTCGAAGACCTCGTACGCGACGGCAAGGTGCGCTACATCGGCGCCAGTACGTTCGCGGCGTGGCAGCTCGTGGAGTCGTTCTGGGTCTCGGACAAGCAGAACCTCGTGCGCTTCGTGTGTGAGCAGCCGCCGTACAACCTCCTCGACCGCCGCATCGAGCGCGAGCTAGTCCCCGTCGCGCAGCAGTACGGCATGGCGATCATCCCCTGGAGCCCGCTGGGCGGCGGCCTGCTCACCGGCAAGTACCGCCGCGGCGAGCCGCTGCCGGAGGACGGGCGCTTCACCCTGAGCACCTCCCCAATGCACCGCCGTCGCATGACCGACCGTGTTTACGACGTGATCGAGGGCATGGAGCCGATTGCCCAAGGCAAGGGCTGCACGATGTCGCAGCTCGCGCTGGCGTGGACGCTGCAGCAGCCCGGCATCACGGCACCGATCATCGGCCCGCGCACGATGGAGCAGTTCCAGGACAACATGGGCGCCCTCGACGTCGAGTTCTCCGGCGAAGACCTGCAGATCATCGACAGCTTCGCGCCGCCCGGAGAAGCCTCCTCGCCCTACTACGAAGGCGACTGGGGCCCGGCGCAGTACCGGTAGGACTTCGGGCAACGCAGAAGCCCTTCGAGCGATAGCAAGAACCAGAGTAGGGACGGAACTTCAGTTCGGTCCGAGCAGCGCTCCTTCTGAAGACGACGCACCGTGAACGCGCGAGGCGCAACTACGGACGGACCTGAAGGTACGTCCCTACATCGACGTGTCATCGCTGTCGCTCGACAGAAGGCCGTCGATGCGTGATCAAGCGAATCGTGATCACATTGACGCCGAAGTGCCCGAGCGGACCGAACTGAAGTTCCGTCCCTACGATGTCGTCATCGCTTCGCTCGACTTGCCCTACTCGTACCGCAGCGCCTCGGCGACCTGTAGGCTGCTGGCGATGCGGGCCGGTACGGCGCTCGCCGCGGCGGTAACGAGCAGGACGATGGGCACCAGGGGCGCCAGCCAGACGACGCCCGGTAGCGCACCTACGCCAGTACCGATGCCGGCCGCGCTCGACAGGATGTCGAACATGACGCGCGACGCCAGCAGACCCAGCGGGATGCCGATGCCGACGGCGACGAGGGCAAGCACCGCCGAACTCGCGAGCACGGAGCCCACGATCTGGCCGGGCGTGAACCCCACCGTCTTCAGCACGGCGAAGTCTCGCCGCCGCTCCCGAATGCTCAGGAGCTGACTCGACAGCAGGTTGATGCCGGCGATCACGAACAGCACCGCGTTGAGGGCGAACAACACGGGGCGCCACTGGTCACGGATGTTGGCGATCGTCTCGGAGTAGACCTCCGGGTCAAGCACACCGCCCGAGGCTTCGATCAGCGCATCGGCCACGGCGCGATCGTTGGCGCCCCGCACCGTCTTGATCAGGTAGTCAGTCGGCGGCTCGTCGCCCGGCAACGTTTCGCGGAGGACGCTCATCGACTCGCCCTCCTCGTTCACGACCGTGCCCACGATGTCGACGTCCATGGTCTCGATGGGCTGGTTTTGCTCGACGGGACCGTTGTGCAGGCTGACCGTCACGTGCTGCCCGACCGAGAGGCCGAGACTGCGTGCGAGCGTCGTGCTGATCACCGCCTCGCCGGCCTGCCGAGGCATGTGGCCCTCTCGCAGCGCCCAAGACGGGCTCTCGAGGTTGCCCTCGAACGCCCAGATGTTGAAGCCGCCGCGCTGTGAGATGCCGCCGTCCGTGTGCACTGCGGGCAGATACAGCGCCACATCCGGGTTTGCGTCCAGGATGGCGCGCGCTTGGGCGTCCGACAGCGTATCTCGGTCCGCGCCGATGTCGTACGGCGGCCCTCCGATCACCGTGGGATCGTCCATCGTCTTGGCGAACGTAGACTCGAGGCCGAGGCTGAAGGTCGCCGTGATTACCGCGATCACCAGCGCCGCGACCGTCATCGTTGTGCGCATCGGGCGTCGCGACAGGTCCTTGATGCCGATGACAGCGATGCGCGGTAGATGCAGCTTCGTCGCGAGTTTCGCGAGCCTCGAAACGCCGGCGCCGCCGGCGTTGTTGTTGGCGGTGAGTGCTGCGATGGCCGCGACACGACCGGCTCGCCAGGCCGGCAGGAACGTGAACAGCACGACAATCGCTGCGACCACGACAACAGTCATCGTAAGCAGCACCGGGTTGAACGAGGCTGTCGCGGGCACACCGAGGATATCGGCGCTGCGTTTGAGGAAGTACGGCGCCACCAACAGCCCCGCGAACACGCCCACGAGGCTCGCGAGCAGGCTGACGCCCAGGTTCTGCACCAGCAGCGTCACCGTCACCTGCCGCGGCGTGAACCCGATCGCTTTGAGGATGCCTATGTCGTGCATCTGGGACAGCACCTGACCGCCCACCGCGTTGGCGATGATCAGGCCCGAAGCGAACAGGGCGAACAGCGCAAACACGTCCAGGAAGATCACGTCGAACTGGTTCGCCTCCTTGCCGCCCTCGCGCACGCCTTCCCATGTGCGGATGAGGAAGTCTCCGCCAGCCTGGCCGCGCATCTCGTTCAGGAGGGTTCCCACATCGGCGCCCGGCGCGAACCGCAGACCGACACGCAGGGTGTACTGGTCGTCCGTGCCGTAGACCGCGCCCGGCGTCAGGCCGTATAGCGCCTCCGGCAGCATGTATACGAACGCGGGATCGTTAATCGGCGCCGGGTTGCGGCTGGCCGTGACGGCGAAGCCCACGACCGTGAACGGCACGTTACCGTCCCGCGTAAGCAGCTCGATCGCATCGCCCACGTCGAGGCCCAGGTAGTCGGCGGCCCCGCTGTCCAGCACGACTTCGTTGGTTCCATCGTCCCCCAGCCAACGACCCTCCGTCACGACGGGATGATCGAACTCAGGTAGCTCGGCGCCCAGCCCGACGAGTGCCACTTCAAGCTTTCGCTCCCCGTTGCGAATGCCTGCACCGCCCCAGTAGACCGGATACGGCTCCCCCAGCTCCGCAACGCTCTGGGCGTTCTCGAGCTGGCTGAAGTCCGTGGTGCCGGGCACGGTGACCGCCCAGGCATCGGCGCCATTGCTCTCGGCCCGAAGGCGGTCGTAGGGCTTGGCGGCACTGGCCTGCACGTTCAGGGCGACCGAAAGTGTGGCCGCCGAGGCAGCGATGACGAGGAAGAGCAACGCGACTTGCAACGGCCTGCCCCGCACGTCCGAAACGGCTTTGCGGAAGATCGCTCTCAGCATGACTAGGCCTCCGTGCTCACGAGGCCGCGCAGGACGTCGTTCGACGGCTCGCGGCCCTCGAGGCGGTTCTCACCCACGACGAGGCCATCGCGCATGCGCACGACGCGGTCGGCGGCGCTGGCGACGTTGGCGTCGTGCGTGACGAGGACAACGGTTTGGCCGCGCTCGTGACACTCGCGCAGCACCGCCAGCACGTCGCGGGTGCTCTGAGAATCGAGGTTGCCCGTCGGCTCGTCGGCCAAGAGCAGGGCTGGTTCGTTGATCAGGGCACGTGCAAGGGCGACTCGTTGCTGCTGGCCACCGGAGATACGGCCGGGTGGCATCTCAGCCTGGGCCTGGATCCCGAGCTGCTCCATCAGGGCTACGCGTCGCCTGCGCGCCTCAGCCGGGGACAGCCCCGCCATCAGCGCCGGCAACTCGATGTTGTCCGCCGCCGACATGTTGGCGATGAGGTTGAACGACTGGAACATGTAGCCGACCTGACGGCGCCGGATCTTCGCCCAGGCGGACTCGCTGAGCTTGTCGACACGCCGGTCGCCCAGGTAGATCTCACCCGAGGTCGGCTTGTCGAGGCCGCCGACTAGGTGCAGCAACGTCGACTTTCCACAGCCGCTGGGCCCGATAATGGCGACGAACTCGCCCGCCTCCACCGTGAAGTCGATGCCGCGGAGGGCGTGTAGCTCCTCGCCGAAGCTACGATAAGTCTTGGTCAGTCCAACCGTCTTGAGTACCGCCGTCATAGCGATTCACCCCTTCTGATTCGGTCTTCGCAAAGGTCCAGCCACTTGAGGTCGGCCTGGACGTGCAGGCCGGCCCCCTCGGCCAGAAGCTGAGAAACCGGGTTGTTGTTCTCCGCCCGCCGTGCCACGTCGTTGAGGTCGCGCAGCTCTTGCAGGTAGGTCTCGCGCTGCTTCTCGATGATCTCCAGCGGCTCCGCCAGGCCGCCCAGCCCGGAGAGCACGAGTTTCATAAAGAACTCGTCGCGCAGACGGGGTCCGCCGTCCGGCGTATGCAGCCACTCTGCCAGCGTCCGCAGGCCGGCCTCCGTGATCTCGAACACGTGGCGGGCCGGCCGGCCCTCGCCCTCCACCTCGTAGCCGTGCACGAGATGGTCGCGCTCCAGGCGCTGCAGGGTGCTGTATACCTGCCCGATGTTCACCGGCGGCCACACGGCGCCAAACCGGCTCTCGAAAGCCTGTTTGAGCTCGTAGCCGTGAGCCGGCCCCGAGGATAGCAGCGCAAGCAGTGGGTACTTCATTCTACATACTCAGTATGCATACCGAGTATGTAGAGCCCATAGATGCCTGTCAACCTCCGATTTCGAGCGATAGCGAGAACCAACGCAGGGACGGAACTTCAGTTCGGTCCGAGCAGCGCTCTCGCCTGAAGACAAGTCGCCGTGGACCGCACGAGACGTTGACGCAGACGGACCTGAAGGTACGTCCCTACATCGACGTGTCATCGCTGTCGCTCGACGGGAGGCCGTCGATGCGTGATTAAGCGAATCGTGATCACATTGATGCCGAAACGCCCGAGCGGACCGAACTGAAGTTCCGTCCCTACGAGGTCGTCCTCGCTTCGCTCGACACACCGGCGCGCACTGGATTCGAGCTGACAGGCCCGTGCTAGAGTCAGTGCCCTATGAGCTTTCTCATGCAACGTCTGTTGCCTACCGGCGCCTCGCCGGACGCGTCGAAGCTCGTGATCGCGCGCGGCATGCGTGGGTTCGCCGATGGCATGGTCAGCGTGCTGCTCGCGAGCTACCTGACCGACCTCGGCTTCTCGGCCGGCGAGGTCGGTGTGCTGATTACGGGCACGCTGCTGGGCTCGGCGGCGCTGACCCTCGGCGTTGGGCTGCTGGGCGGGCAACTCTCTCCCAAGCAGATCCTCATGGTCGCCTGCGGGCTGATGCTGATGACGGGCATCGGCTTCGCCAGCATCACCTCGTTCTGGCCCCTGCTGCTCGTTGCGGTCCTCGGCACGCTGAACCCCTCCGGCGGCGACGTGAGCGTCTTCCTGCCCACGGAGCAATCGATGCTCACCGAGACGATCGAGGCGCGCCACCGCACGTCGTTGTTCGCGCGCTACACGCTCACGGGCACCTTCGCGGCGGCGGTCGGCGCCCTTAGCGCCGGTGTGCCCGTCGCGTTCGCGCGGTGGCAGGACATCGCCCGCCTGGATGCGGAACGGGCAGGCTTCCTGATCTACGCCGTCGTCGCCGTCTCCGTATGGCTGCTCTACACGCGACTGAGCGTGAAGCCGCGGCCGGCGCGACCGAAGATCCCCCTGGAGAAGTCGCGCGCCATCGTGCTCAAGCTCTCGGCCCTGTTCAGCATCGATGCGCTGGGTGGCGGCTTCGTCGTGCAGTCGCTGCTGGTGCTGTGGCTGTTCAAGCGCTTCGACCTTTCAGTGGAGACGGCCGGCGCGATCTTCTTCGCCGCAGGCCTGCTTTCCGCTTCGTCGCAGCTTTTGTCCCCCATCGTCGCGGAGCGCATCGGCCTCATCCGCACGATGGTGTACACCCACATCCCGGCTAACATCTTCCTCATCCTGGCCGGCCTGATGCCGACGGCGCCGCTGGCGGTTGCGATGCTGCTTGGCCGCACGATGCTCGGCCAGATGGACGTACCCGCCCGACAGTCCTACGTGATGTCAGTGGTGCCGCCGGAGGAGCGCCCCGCCGCCGCCAGCGTGACCAACGTGCCGCGCAGCCTGGCGGCCGCCTTCGCCCCGGCCCTTGGCGGCTTCCTGCTCACCCAGACGAGCTTCGGCTGGCCCCTGATCATCGGCGGCGGCGTCAAGGTGCTCTACGACGTGCTGCTCCTGCGCCAGTTCGCCCACGTCAAACCGCCGGAGGAGGTTGTGGTGGAGGCCAAGGCCTAGTTCAGTTACCGCCGCTATCAGCTCCAGAAGCCGCTTCGACCTTCCGCGCGAGCTTCGCGAGCTGCTGAGCACCCGCTAGAAGCCCGGTCAACGGATCCTCACTATCTTCGCTTATCGCCTTCATCATTGCGTCCCGAGCAAACTCCGACATCTTGATGCCCTTCTGTTGCGTGTAGCGTCGCAGAAGCGCCATGTCCTCGTAGGTCATGCGAATGGAGAAGACCGCATCAGCCGTCTGGGAGACCTTTGCGGTGACAGGCACAAACCCCTCGCCTTCCCGGCCTTCCGCCACTTGCTGGTCGATTCGCTCGGCAATATCCTGCCAGGATTCCTGCTCAGTCATCGCTCGCTCCTATCCCAGTTGGCTTAGAGCCGTTCGCCACGGTTACGGTTTAGCCAGTTCGCTGTGACGACAAACCAGTAGCCCGTTCGCATCGTGGACACCATCGCGACATGCAGATAGCGGCCAGCGAGTTCGTCCCAATCATGATGTGCGTGGCACTCTTGTCCGCGGCGTTGAATCCGAAGCGGGGAGCGTTCCGTTTGACCTCGCTGACATCCTCCGGCAAGACGTCGTGCCTGGCGATGTGCTCGACGTTACCGCCGCTATCCCAGTCCCACTCGAAGTCGACAATCTCGATGTCCACTCGATAAATGTACTACGAATTGTATGACCTTGTCCTGACCGCTAGACACCGGCCCTAACCCGTCGCATCCTGACCTCACTTCCACCACACATCGCAACGATAGGAGCATGAGCATATGAAGGCTGGGTTTATCGGCACGGGCAACATGGGCAACCCCATGGCGCGCAACCTGCTCAAGGGCGGCGTTGAGCTCACCGTGAACGACGTGAACAAGGAGGCGTGCGCCAACCTCATCGAGCTGGGCGCGAAATGGGCGGACTCGCCGAAGGAGGTCGCCGCAGCGTCAGAGATCGTGTTCACGTCGCTGCCCGGGCCGCGCCAGATCGACGAGGTCACGCTGGCCGCGAACGGCATGTACGCCGGCGCCGCCGAGGGCATGATCCACGTCGACCTCTCCAGCAATGCGCTCGCGGCCGTCAAGCGCCTCGCCGGGCTGGCGGCGCAGCAGGGCATCGGCTTCCTCGATGCGCCCGTGAGCGGCGGCACCGCGGGCGCCGAGGCCGGTACGCTCTCCGTCATGGTCGGCGGCGACCGCGACACCTTCGAGAAGGTCGAACCGCTGCTCGACATGATCGGCGGCAACATCTTCCACCTCGGCGAGGTCGGTGCCGGCACGGTCCACAAGCTCACGAACAACATGCTCGCGCTCGGTCAGGCCCTGCTGCTGCAGGAAGTCATGACCCTTGGCGTCAAGGCCGGCTTCGATACGCAGTCGCTGCACTCGGTGTGGAGCGTGTCGAGCGGTCGCGGCCAGGCGGCGATGATGGGCAACGTCCTCAAGCGCGACTGGGACAACCCGTTCTTCAGCCTCGCCCTCTCGGCGAAGGACATCGGTCTCTGCCTCGAAGCCGCCCGCGACCTGGAGGTACCGATGCCGGTCGCGAACGCCATCGGCCAGTGGTACACGCGTAGCCTCGTGCGCGGCCGGGGCAACCAGCACTGGTTCTCCACCCTCGGCACGATCGAGGAAGACGCCAATGTGGACGTAGGCTCCTGGGAGCACGAGGCGCCCTAGTCCGAATCCCGCGCTGCATCTGCCGGAGGCGTCCCATACGGGGCGCCTCCTTTTCTTGTGCCGATTTTCCAACGGCGCCTGTAAGAACCGCCGCCATCGCCTGTCTAACCGGAGAAGAACGCTGGTGGAGGCGCGATGAGCAGACCCAGGACACACGAAACGCCGGACTGACAACCAATCAGAAATCAGCACAAGAAAGGGATACAACAATGACAGGCGCATTCAGGTTTACAGGCATCCTAATCGTCGGGCTCGCGGCCCTTGCGGCAGCGATGAGCATCGGCGGCGGCAAAGCACACGCCGCCGGCGCGACCATCGACTGCGAGATCCCGCTCGCCGTCGAGTGCGACATCTCTCACCCGGACGGCATCGCGAACGTGACGGTCACGGTCGACTTCGGCGACCTCGGCCTCATCGACGTGGTGGACAAGGACTTCGACTGCGAGGAAGAGGTCACGGTGAGCTGGGACCCCATCGTCCCCAACGCCAGCTTCGAGGTCACGCCCTGTGGTGGCTTCGGCTTCGACGGCAGCGGTCGCGGCGACGGTGGTCACGACCTCGGTCTGACTGCCAAGCCGGGCCGCGGCGACCCCTCCGGGCTGCTGGTGATGCCTCGAGCCTACGTGGCACCGAGCACGCCGGACGCCGCCGGCGTCCACACCGTCACCGCCTACTCGTTGGATGACACGATGGACATCTGCCACAAGCTCGGCAACGGTACCTACAAGGTGATGACGATCAACGACTCGGCCTGGCCGGCCCACAAGGCCCACGGCGATGGCACCGTCATCGGTCACCTCCTGGACGGCACAGCGGTCTGCGTCTTCCTCAGCTAGCGTCCGCACGAAGCCAGCGACAAATTCAAGGGCCGGTGCGTTTGCACCGGCCCTCATCCGGGCTAGACCCGCGCATCACGTCTGAGCAACCCCAACCACCCGTAGCCGAGGTGCCCACACCTCGGCGCGCATGCGCATCACACCGTCTCTCCGAGTCGAAGACGCATCTGAGCAACGAGCCATGCGCACAATGGTCGACTCCCTGTCGACGATGACCGAGGTGTGGGACGATGATGTCCCACTTCGCCAAAGGGTTTACATGAACAAGAAGAATCGCCAGGTCATCGATGAGTTTCGCGCCAACGGTGGCGTCGTCACCGTGACGCCGCCGCACGGACCGATCCTGCTGCTGCATACGAAGGGCGCGAAGACGCGGACGGCCCCTCGTCACGCCCCTGATCTACCGGCCGGACGGCGAGAGCTACGTCGTCCTTGCATCGATGGGCGGCTGGAAGACGAACCCGGCCTGGTACTACAACCTCGTCGCCAACCCAGAAGTCACGATTGAGGTAGGCATCGAAACCATCGAGGCGACCGCCGTCGTCGCGACCGGTGAGGAGCGCGAACGTCTCTTCGCCCTGCACGCCGAGGCCTATCCGCAGTTCGATTACTACCAGGGCAAGACGAAGCGCGTGATCCCCGTCATCGTGCTCAGACCACTCGCGGCGAATTAGCCGAAAACAAGGATTCTTAACGCTTTCTCAGCACGATGCCAACCTTTGGGCCTGTGTCACCTGATAGCTTCGATCTGAGTGTTGCGCGACACTGCATTGCTTCTGACAACGCGCCGGGAGAACACCATGAAATATCGACTGCTCGGCCTGGGCGCCGCTCTCTTGTCCCTTTGCCTGGCTGTTTCCTGCGGCGGCTCATCTAACGACACGCCTTCGACTACCGGCGCCGCGTCCGAGTCACCCACCGCCAGCGCGACAAGCGCAGACGCGACCACGACCCCGGACGACCAGGGTCCCGTCGCCATCGTCAATGACGAAGAGATCAGTCGCGAAGACTTCGACGCGCAGTTTGCGCTGCTGGAAGACTCGTACGCGGCCCAGGGCGTGGCGCTGCCTGAGGGCGAGGAGCTCGTCCAGCTGCAACAGAGCGTGGTGGAGCAGATGGTGCAGCAGACCCTGGTGCTCCAGGAGGCGACCTCGCGCAACATTGAGGCCTCGGCTGACGATGTGGAGGCCCAGTACCAGACCATCCGGGCCAGCTTCCCTGACGAGGAAACGTTCAACGCCGCCCTTGCGTCCGATGGTCTCACGGAGGCCGATGTCCACGGGTTCATCGCCGATGACATCAAGGCGCAGACGCTCTTCGACTCGGTCATCGAGGCCGCGGCGCTGGCTCCACCGACGGACGAGGAGATTCAGACCTTCTACGACCAGGCCAGCCTGCAACAGGAGCTACCGCCGTTGGAGGAGATCCGGGCGGAGGTGGAGGCCGAGCTTGTGAACCAGGATCAGAACCAGGTCCTGCGGGACTTCGTTGCCCAGCTTGAAGCCGAGAGCACCATCCAAATCCTCTTGTAGCTTCTGAAGCGCGCCCGCAGCGGGCGTGATGCTCTCTAGGCCGAAGCCGGGGCGTTCGCCTCGATAGATACGCTGCTGTCCGCGACCGGCGATTCGACCGTCAGCGTGGCGTGGATGTCGCGGCCGTAGATGCCGCGACGGTACCAGATCACCTCAGCGGTGCCCTCGGCGTTGGTCGTGCGAAGGTTGCGCTTGGAGTCGTGGCGAGGCGCCAGGCTGCCGTCGCCCTCCAGCGTGACGGTGCACTCGTCGCCGCTGAGCGCGGAGCCATCCGCCTGCTTCACGGTGAACTTGAAGCTCATGCGCACCGTGTTGGAGCCATTCTCGGTAAAGATCGGGATGCTTGCTGTCGACACCAAAACCCTCCTATCGTCCTGCTCACCCGTAGAACGGCCGCCGCAACTTGCGACGGTGGTCAAGGGGAATTCGGCTGGCTCATCCTAGCAAAGAGAACTCGTAAGGGCAAGACTACGCCAGCGCCGCCCGCACCTTCGCTTCGATCTTCGCGGCGGAGATACCGGCCCACTCTCGAAGCTCTGCCGGGCTGCCGGAGCCGGGCATCTCGGTGACCCCGATCTTGATCACGCGGCCCGAGAGCGCCTGCGCCATCCTCGGCCAGCGCCGCCAGGACCGCATCGCCGAGGCCGCCGTCGATCCGAGTGGTCCTCCGTGACGACGAGGAGGCCCGTCTCAGCCATCGCCTGCTTCAGCGTGGCGGCATCGATGGGCTTGATGCTGTAGGCGTCGATGACGCGCGTCTTGATGCCGTCCTTCTCCAGCGCCTCGGCCGCCCTGAGCGACTCGTACACCGTGACGCCGGCACCGACCAGCGTGACCGTGTCGGACTCGCTGGCCTGCAGGGTCTTGCTGCCGCCGATGGGGAAGGACTCCTCTTCGGTGTACAGGGGCTCGGTCTTCTCGCGCGTCGTGCGGATGTACGAGATGCCCGTCATGTCGACAATCTGGCCCATGAGCGTGGCCGTCGAGTTGCCGTCGGCCGGGTAGAGCACGGTCGAACCGTGCACCGCGCGCATCATCGCCAGGTCCTCGAGCGCCATCTGCGACGGGCCGTCCTGGCCAATCGAGACGCCGGCGTGCGAGCCGCAAAGGCGCAGGTTGGCGCGACCAACGGCCGCCATGCGCACGAAGTCGTAAGCGCGCGTGAGGAAGGCGCCGAAAGTCGCCGCGAACGCCGTCTTGCCGACCACACCTAGGCCGACGGCGGCGCCCACCATCACCTGCTCGGCGATGAAGAACTGCACGAAGCGCTCCGGCGCCACCTTCTCGAAGTCCTCGGTGTGGGTCGAGTTGCCCACTTCGGCATCGAGGACGACGACGTCCGGGCGCGCCGCCAGGGCTGCCAGGCTCTCGCCGTAGGCTTTGCGGGTCGGGATGCCCTCCTTGTAAACGGGCAACTCGAAGTCATGCGCCCCACTCGTGGGCTTGAAGTCGACCGGAGAGGGGGGCGACACGTTGATGTTGCGCTCGCCACCGAGCTCCTCGATCGCCTTCTCGGCATCGTCGGGCTTCAGTGCCACGCCGTGGAAGCCTTCCTTGTCCTGGATGAACGAGACGCCGTTGCCCTTGCGCGTGCGGGCCACGATCAGCGTCGGCTGTTCGGCTTGCTCCGCGGCGCCGTAGGCCGTATCGATCGCCTGCACGTCATGGCCATCGATCTCGACCACGTTCCATCCGAACGCAGCGGCCCGCCGCGCGTAGCCATCGCCGTCCCACTCCAGCATCGTCGGACCGCGCTGGCCGAGACGGTTCATGTCGAGGATGGCAATGAGGTTGTTGAGCTTGTGGTAGCTGGCGGCCTGCATCGCCTCCCAGACGCTGCCCTCGGCCATCTCGGAGTCGCCGAGGAGCACCCAGACGCGGCCAGGCGCTGCATCCAGCTTCATCCCAAGCGCCATACCCAATCCGAACGGAAGGCCCTGGCCCAGGGAGCCCGTCGCAACGTCGACCCAAGGCATCTCGGGGATCGGTACGGGATGGCCCTGCAGCGGGCTGCCCATCTTGCGCAACGAGAGCAGCTCATCGTCGTTGATCACGCCCATCGCCTTGAACAGCGAGTAGAGCAGCGGGGAGGCGTGGCCCTTCGACAGCACGAAGCGGTCGTTCGCCAGGCTTTTCGGCTTGCTGGGGTCGTAGCGCAGGTGGTCGGCGAACAGCACCGACGCCAGATGCGCCGCAGACATCGAGGACGTCGGGTGGCCGGAGCCCGCCGCCGTCGTCGATCGAATGCTGTCCACGCTGAGCTGCGCGGCTAACTCATTCCAGTAGGTAACCTTGTCCATCGAAAACCCCGCCAACCAGCGCCGTGAAACGCAGAATTAATGTACTTGTGGGTCGATTCTAAGTCGGCGCGGTAGTAGCTGCAAAAGAGTTCGGCGCGAAGTGGTCAGTTGTCAGCAATCAGTTATCAGCGACTGCTCGTTGTAGCCGATTTCGCAAGACTCACAGAAGTCGAAGCCATGGCGCCCAGGAACGTCGTAGGGGCGCAGCATGCTGCGCCCCTACGGACTGTCAACTGATGACTGAAGAGTTGCCCCTAGTCGACCTCTACCGAGTCCATCTTCTCGTCGTAGAAGGCGACGTAGCCGCCGGCGATCGGCATCGACTCCGGCAAGGCCTGCGGGTAGTACCAGGCCGAGTCCTCGAAGAGCTTGCCGTTGACTTCGACGGAGTAGTACGACGCCGTGCCCTTGTACGGGCAGACCGAGTGCGTGTCGCTCGGGCGCAGCAGGTCCGTGCGCACGTCGATCTTCGGGATGTAGTAGCGCGTGCGCAGACCGGTCTCGAACAGCAGCACCGGGTTGTCGCTCTCTGCGACGACCTCGCCGCCCAGGGTCACCTTGATGTGGCGCGTGCTCTTGATGCAGTCGATGCGCTTGTAGGGGTCTCGCGGGTGGGCGAAGATCTCCTCCGCCTCCTCGAACCACGAGTCCATCTTGTCCCAGGCGAACGTGACGTAGCCTCGCAGGTCGGGCGCTTCGTCCGTGAAGCCCTCCTCGGTGGCGTGCGGCTCGCCGAACATCGTCGCGGCGTCCTCGACCGTCTTGCCGTTCACCGTCAGGTTGTAGTGCGTGGCGTCGCCGATGTGGCGGTCGTTCGTCACGGTGTCGGTCGGCGTCAGCAGGTCCATGCGCACGTCCTCCACCGGGAAGTAGTACGCCAGCCGTCCCCGCCGGCCGCCGCGCGACTTGACGATGATCGCGTGCTTGCTGTTTACGACGTCGACGCCGTTGAAGTAACCGCGGATCCACCGGGCGGTCGGCTCGATGAGGAGCACTGAGTTCTGGAAGTTGGTCAGTCTTTCGCTGGTTGCGGCCATGGTCTCCTCCTTAACAACACCTGCGAGATCGACGTGATCATATCAGCGTCAGGCCAGCGCGTCAGTTCAGTACCACGACCACGGTCGCCGTGTAGGGGCGCACGGCCGTGCGCCCCTACACGCGCTCGTACGCGCAACCGTCGTGCTTCTAAAATGCGTGGCATGTCCAACCCCTCGATACCAGGACCACTGCAGGCTCCCTGACCAGATTGCTGGTGAACGTGACGAAATGAAAGGCAACAAAAATGCGGATCGTGATGACCAACGTCTTCGTTGACGATCAGGAGACGGCGCTGGCGTTCTACACCGGCAAGCTCGGGTTCATCAAGAAGGCCGACGTGGCCATGGGCGAAGACCGCTGGCTGACACTCGTCTCGCCAGATGCGCCCGACGGCATCGAGTTGCTACTTGAGCCGTCCAGTCATCCCGCCGTCGCGCCCTTCAAGGACGCCCTCGTTGCAGACGGCATCCCGTACGCGTCCTTCGAGGTCGATGACGTTGACGCCGAGTATGAGCGCTTGCAGGCGCTAGGGGTCAGATTCGTGCAGCCTCCCGCCGACATGGGCGGATTCAAGACCGCCGTCTTCGACGACACCTGCGGCAACCTGATCCAGATCGCATCGAACGGTTGAGGCGCCATGGCCACCCAGGATGACGTCCGGCGCATCGCGATGTCGCTGCCGGAGACCATAGAAGGCGAGGAGCGTTTCGCCTTCTCCGTGCCGGTCAAGGGCAAGCACAAGGGCTTCGTCTGGGTGTGGATGGAACGCCTTCAGCCGAAGAAGGCCCGCGTGCCGAACCCGGACGTCATCGCCGTGCGCGTCAAGAACCTGGACGAGAAGGACATCATCCTCTCGCTCGACGGTTCGAAGTTCTTCACGGAGCCCCACTACAACGGCTTCCCGGCCGTGCTCGTGCGACTGCCCGAGGTCACACCAGAGGAAATCGAGCCACTGATCGTCAACGCCTGGACCTGCATGGCGCCGAGGGCGCTGGTGCGAGAACACGCCGGGCTACAGACCGGGCTGGACGTCCTGTTCGGGACGGCCTGACTCGCACTACCCAGGCTTCGCTTTGGTTGTCGCTAAGGTTATGCGGAGCTAAGGTAAAAGCAGGTTTCTTCTCTCACGAATTGCTCGACATAGTACAGGCTGGGACGGTTTATCGTGGCGAAATCCCTTTTTGTGGTGCTTCTTCTTGCGCTCCTGGCGCTTGTCGCCGTTGGGTGCAGCGGTGACGACGACGACGATGTCGCGCCCAGCGAGAGCACCGCAGTCACTTCGGGGATTTCCTATCTCTTCGTCCTCGATGCCGAATCGGGCGCCACAAGTGAGGGCCAGATCACTCTCCAGGGCGTCGGCCGGCACGTGCTTCGGTTTACCGACCGGCCGCAGCGTCAGGTGGACTACGTCAGTCTGGATAAGTTCATCTCAGAATGGGACTCCGGCCTCTTCGCCGGGGATCCTCCGAACGCCGCGATTTCGTGGGATGCAAACGGCAGCGTGGCTTCGAAGGCTGTGGACCTTACAGCGGCACGCCTTGAAGGCGAAACGCTTGTGCTGACGTATAGCGACCTCGAGGAATCGGACGTTACGATCCTGGGCGATACGGCGCAGGTGGAGTTTCCGGACGAGATGGCCAGTGTCAGCCTCGTGGTCGATGGCTCGACGGGCAGCATCGGGATGAACTTCGCCATCTGTATCACGGAGCCGTCGCAAATGTGTTCCGTGCCGCCCTTCTCGGTGCTTAGCACGCTCAACACCGATGGTCCTTTTCCCCAGGAGCTAATCGACGGCACGCCCACGAATACGGAGTTTGGCAACGGTAACGTGACCGTTTCCATGGACGCGACGGAGGCAATCGTCAACCTGGTATTCCCATGCGAAAACGGTGGGCCGAGCGACTCCTACTCACAGGTAGTTGGGTGGCTCGGGAGCATCTTCGAGAACGTCCCCAGCGGCGAGCCCGCGTGCGACGCCAGTTTGGGCGTATCGCAGGGGTGGTGCGAGGGCACGTACGTACAGGCGGTGCTAGACAATGCCATCGGCTGCACGTGGGACTGGACGGGCGTTCCGACGCCGGTCCCGCCGACCGCAACGCCGACACCCACCCCCACCCTGGGTCCGACCAGTCTCACGTCCCAAATCATGGCCGAGACGCCAAAGCCTTGGCCTGACTGCACGGTGTTGGGCATCCCCACCTTGGTTCCAGGGCAAATCACTGCGACCCCGTGGCAAGGCGCGCTGACTCCGACCTCCGTACCAGAACCCGACAAGATCGTCTACAGCTACTACTGGACCGGCCAACTGCCATCTGAGGTCTGCGAACGAGCGCAAGACGTGGTCAACCAGCTAGTGACGGAGGCCCAGGCGTTGGCGCAGGCGGCGACGGATTGTGGATGTGATCAAGCGGCCGACAACAGCGAGGAGAAATCGCCGGCCGGCCTGAGTGAGCAATGGTCTTGCACCCTGGAGGGGGCAGCGACCGCGGACGGTTCCACGAGCGACCTGACGATCACATGCGTGATTCCCGGCGACGGTACCGAAATCGAGCCAACCTTCCACCAGGACCCGGCTTAGAGAAGTCATCTGGCATTTCGGGCAACGCTACCGGTGTATCACGCAGGGCCCGTCTGACGACGCTCCGGCACGATCAGACGCGTATCGATGTCCTCGATCACGCGCAAACGGCACTCGAACACCTCCGAGAGCAGGTCTTCGCGCAGCACGTCGCATGTCGGGCGCAGGCGACGACGCGGCCGCCGCGCATGAGGGCGATACGGTCCGATTAGGCGGAGGCCAGGTTGTGGTCGTGGATGATCACGACCACACAGGCGCCCTTCGCGGCCAGCGATTTCGCGACCGTCATCACCATCTCCTGGTGCCGTACGTCCAGCGACGAGGTCGGCTCGTCCAGCAGCAGCACCGGCGCCTGCTGGGCCGCACGCGATGTCCCTACCGGCGACGGTGGAGGGCGAGGACCCCATTTCGCCTTCTCGGTACGCAGCAAAGCAAGCACAACGCCCGTAGCCGTAGTGGCGAAAAGCGCTACTATCCCTGCCGAGGCAGCGTTAGCTGCGAGGGGAGCAGCGAGGAGGACGGCATGTCGATCGAAGGCAAAGTGGTACTGATTACGGGCGCGGCACGGGGCATGGGCCGCGAGCACGTGCGAGGATTTCTCGAGGCCGGGGCCAAGGTCGTGGCCGCGGACCTCTCGTGGTCGCCGACGGGCGTGAGCAGCGACGACTCAGACTTTCGCGAGGAGCTGGAGGCGAACTCCAACGTCCTCGTCCAGACGATGGACCTCAGCCTCGACTCGCACGTCAAGCTCGCCTACGAGGCCACGATGGCCCGCTTCGGGACCGTCGACGTCATCCTTAACAACGCCGGCCTGCGACAGCGCAACCTCTACCCGCCCAGCGGCGCCACCTGGACGATCGACACCGACGTCAGCGAATGGCAGCGCATGTACGACACGCACGTCTTCGGCGTCCTGCGCGTGATCAAGGCCTTCGTGCAGCCCATGCTGGCGAACCGCAAAGGCAGCATCATCAACATCGGCTCCGGCGGCTGGGACGGCTCCAACCCATCGACCCGGGAGCAGCCCTACAAGTCCGCCAAGGCGGCGGTGTGCAACATGACCTTCTACCTGGCCGACGAGCTCAAGCAGCACAACATCGCCGCGAACATCCTGACGCCAGGCCACACACGCAGCACCGGCTCCGACGAGCAGGAAGCAGGCCGGGCCGAGATCCACGCCCAGGAGCACCCCGGCGAGGAGTTCCTGCGCGTCCGCCTGCGCCCCGACCACGTTGTGCCCGGCGCCCTCTTCCTGGCAGACCAGGACGCAAGCACCTTCACCGGCCACGAAATCGTCGCCATCGAATGGAACCAGCAGAACGGCCTCGGCGGCCGCGAAGCGTGGTCGTACGGGCCGGACCTGGAGGCCGCGCGCGCTGCAGGCAGGGCGTAGGGGATCGGGAAACTGCTGCGGCGGCAACCCGCAGCTTGGGTTCCCCGTAACGCAGCTGCAGGATTCATCCTGC
>CAVYJE010000019.1:0-11067 GCA_963768705.1 uncultured Chloroflexia bacterium | reverse complement strand
GAAGACGACGCCGATCTTCTCGCGCAACTGGTTGACGAAGACCACGGCAGTCTTCGACTTCGAGATTGAGCCGGTGAGCTTGCGCAGGGCCTGCGACATCAGGCGCGCCTGCAGGCCGGGGAGCGAGTCGCCCATGTCGCCTTCGATCTCGGCGCGCGGCACGAGGGCGGCGACGCTGTCGACGACGACGATGTCGACGGCGTTGGAGCGCACGAGGGCTTCGGCGATTTCGAGGGCCTGCTCGCCGGTGTCGGGCTGGGAGACGAGGAGGTCGTCGACGTTGACGCCGATAGCGCGCGCGTACGCGGGGTCGAGCGCGTGCTCGACGTCGATGTAGGCGGCCAGGCCGCCCAGCTTCTGGGCCTCGGCGATGATGTGCTGGCAGAGCGTCGACTTGCCGGAGGACTCGGGCCCGAAGAGCTCCGTGATGCGCCCGCGCGGGATGCCGCCGATGCCGAGGGCGATGTCGAGGGACAGAGAGCCGGTGGGGATGGCTTCGATCTCGAGGTTCTTCTGGTCGCCCATGCGCATGATCGCGCCGCGGCCGAACTGCTTCTCGATTTGCCCGATAGCGAGGTCGACTGCGCGAGAGCGGTCATCGGTCATGGTCGTCATCAGTATCTCCGTTCCGCATCAGCCCGTCGAGTGCATCGACAGGCGCTAGGGCTGCCCTCGCCATCAGCCGTTATAGTGTTAGCCAGACTTAGCAATTCCTCATGCGTGGACTGCAGCACAAGGCCAAGTTTAGAACGAATGTACGATCTGTCAATAGGATAGGCCGCAAGACGCAGGAATTCATCAAGATCAGCGGACGAGTTACGACAGGGCAGGGCAACGCCTCCTACTGGCTGGAGCGATTCCGACCGGCATACGTCGCCAAGACCGGCATGCCGATCTATCCCGGCAGCCTGAACCTGCGCACCGACGAGGAGTTCAGCCTCCGGGCACCGAGACTGGCGCCCGATCTAATCACGATGGCCGGGGCCGACTACGGCGGCGAACGCGACATCCTCATGCTGCCGTGCGTCCTCGTGAGTCTGGAGAACACGCCAGCCCTGATCTGGCGCACGACGACGGCTGAGGCGATCGCGGAAGACCGTCGCGTGCTGGAGATCCTTGCAGCCGTCAACCTGCGCCGGACGTTTGGGCTCTTGGATGGCGATACGGTCGAAGTACGCATTGACGTCGAAACGGTGCTGCCGTGAGCAATCAGGTCTCCTGCCTGATCCGGGTGCGCGTGACACCGCGCTCCGGCCGCGACGAGGTCATCGGCTGGCAGGAGGGCGCGCTGCGGGTGCGGGTGCGCGCGGCGCCGGTCGAGGGTCAGGCGAACGAGGCACTGTGCAGGCTGATCGCGAAGCAGGTGGGCGTGCCCTACTCGGCCGTCGAGGTGGTCGAGGCGATACGTCGCGCACGAAGACGCTGCGCATCACGGGCCTACGAGAGGATGAGGTGAGATCGAGGTTGGGGTGAGACACCCTCACCCTGGCCTCTCCCTGTAGGGAGAGGGAACGGCGTTTCGAGTGCGCCTGAGCCAACTCGGAAGGCTCGTAAGTTTCGATGCATCTCGAAGCAGCTCCGGAGCGCATGTGGCGCCCCCTCACCCAGCCGTTCTTTGCACTTCGTAACGCAATCGAGCCCTCGCCTCTCCCTCGAGGGAGAGGCGAAATGCCTTCGACGTCCTCGAAGTGCCGTTGGCCGTGGATGAGAGGGCATTCAAGTCGCCTGTCGACAGTCCGAGCGCACAAGGTCCACTGCGCTTCGAGATGGCAGAGCCTATCGAGACGCGCTTCGCAGGTCTGAAGACCTGCGGCTACGTTCGCGCCGCAGCGGCGCTCTGGCGTGGGCGTGCGTTACTCAGGCGTTCGCAGCGATGATCTTTGCCGAGGCGTTGAGCAGCAGGATCGCCAGCATGGGCGAGAAGTCGAACATCATGCGCGGCATGAGGCTGCGGATGGGCGCCAGGATCGGCTCCGTGACCGTGATGAGGAACTCGGCGATGGGGCCGCGAGGGTCGATGATGCCGGGGATCCAGGAGATGATCGCGCGAATGAAGATGAGGATGGACAGGACGGTCAGGGTGGTCGAGGCGATCTCGGCGATCATTATTTCGTTTGTTCTCCCAGCGCCCTCGATTTCTCGTAGGCCGCGATGACTGCGTCCAGGACGTCCGCGCGCAGGTTGCCGTGCTCCAGCGCCTTCAGCCCTTCTGCTGTTGTGCCACCCGGCGAGGTGACCTGATTGCGCAGCTCGGCCGGGTGCTTACCTGTTTTCTCGGCGTAGAGGGCGGAGCCGATAACCGTCTGCAGGGCCATCGTCGCTGCAATGTCGCGCGGCAGGCCGATGTGCACGCCGGCGTCCGTGAGCGCTTCGATGAACAGGAAGACGTAGGCGGGCCCGGAGCCCGAGAGGCCCGTGACCATATCGATGTACTTCTCGTCCGGCACGTACGCCTCTTTGCCCATGGCGCCGAAGATGCTGCGAGCGCCCTCGCGGGCGGCGTCCGTGACGGCTGTCGCGGCGGTCCAACCGGTCATACCCTGGCCGATCTGGGCCGGCGTGTTCGGCATCGCCCGCACGATGTTGTCGGACTGCAGGACGCGACCGAGCCGGGTCATCGTCACGCCCGCCATGATCGAGAGCGCCGTGGTGTCGCCCAGCTTGCCCGCGATAGGGGCAACTGCCTTCTCGAAGTCCTGCGGCTTGACCGAGAGCAGGATGAAGTCCGTGTCGCCCACGAGGTCGGCGGGGGTTATCGCGGCTTCGATGCCGTAGATGCTCACGAGGTCCTGCACACGCGGCGCGACGACGTCGTAGAGCCTGATGTCGTGCGCTCTGGCGACGGGCGATTCGCCGGAGGTGATAGCGGCGATGATCGCCTCGCCCATGGCGCCGCCGCCGAGAAAGCCGATTTTCATGATGGCCTCGCACCGAAGATGGCACGGCCGACGCGGACCATGGTCGCGCCCTCTTCGACCGCGACCTCAAAGTCGTCCGTCATGCCCATCGAAAGCTCCGGCAATTCGTGCTGCCGGGCAAGCTCGCATAGCTGTTTGAAGTAGGGCCGCACCTGCTCGGGATCGTCCACCTGCGGAGCGATCGTCATGAGGCCGACGAGATCGAGGTTGGGGAGCTGGCGAATAGCACCAACGGCCTCTGCGACCTCGGAGGGCGCAAAGCCAAACTTAGAGGTCTCTCCGGCGACATTCACTTCCAGCAAGATCCGTGTGGGTGTGGCTGCCCGGCGGCTGATCTGTTGCGCCAAACGGACAGAATCGACGGTCTGGAGTATATCAAAGCGATCTACGGCGTCCTTGACCTTGTTCGTTTGCAGGTGACCTATGAGGTGCCATGTAGCTTCGCCGGCGCGCTGACCGAGGACGTCGATATGGGCTTCGGCCTCTTGCACGCGGTTCTCGCCGAAGTCACGCAGGCCGGCATCGAGCGCTTGCTGCATCTGCTCGACGCTGACGCCCTTGAAGGCCGCCGAAGCGCCGATCAGGCGAATCGAGGCAGGGTCACGGCCGGCACGCGCAGCGGCGGCATCGATGCGGGCGCGCACGGCAGCAACGTTCTCGGCGATGGTGCTCATGTCTGGGCCAGCATAGCCCGTCTGCTCAAGAGGGTCATCGCCACAGGGCGCTATCGCATGCGAGGGTCGGCTGGGTCTTCACCGGGAGGCGGCAGATCGCGCTTGACGCGCTGGTATTCCCACCTCGAAATCGCCGTTAGCACGACGATCGTGCCAGCGATGACGCCGAAGCCCAGGAGGATGCTGCTGGCGAAGGCGTAGACGGCAACGACGACGCAGACGATGGCGCCGAAGATCAGGAGCATGGGCACGAAAAGGATCTGCGCGATCATGCGCGAGATCACGGCGGTCTGGAGACAGCCGTTGGGCTCCTTCGGGGGCGGTACCTGGTACATGCCCCCGAAGGATAACGCCGGGCAGGGCCACCTCCTAGCGCCGGCGAGTGCCGCCACAGATCACGCAGCGAAACCAGCTCTCGCCGCGCACGACAGGGCCACCACAATCGGGGCAGCGGGCGCCGTTGGGTCGCTGGATAACGCGTCGTCGGATCATCGTGTCGCCTCCACGTCCTAAGGACGTTTGTTCTAATACACGAACATGGTCGCATTAGAACGGGCGTTCGTCAAGGGATCCGGGCGGGGATTTAGAACAAAATTTCTTAGACTATTCGGCGAGCCAGGCAGAGAACTCGCGAATGCGGTCGAGCACGCGCTGCAGGCGATCGGGGTCGGAGATGAAGAGCACCCCCGTGATCAGGACGGCGACAAGGATCTCAGCCATGCCGATAGCTTAGCACCGCCGCCAAGATGCCCTGTAGTGACAACCGCCTATATGATGCGTGGCGATGGGCCCGCTAATTCTCCTGATGATCCTCAGCCTCGTCCTGCTGATCCCCTTCGTCTTGCTGCGCAAGCCCTGGGCAGTAGCGATCTGGCAGCGGGCCAAGCTCATCGCCATTCTGTACGCGCTGATCATCCTGCTCTCCGCCATCGCCCGCCTGGCGTTCAACTGGGATGACATCTACGGCTAAGCTGCGGGTGCTGATCGCGCCGCAGGAGCTCAAGGGCACCCTGACCGCCGTCGAAGCCGCGCAAGCCGTCGCGGCGGGCCTACGCGCTGCCTACCCCGACTGGCATTTCGACCTCCTACCGATGGCCGACGGCGGCCCCGGAACCACCGATGCCCTGCTGGCCGCGCTCGGCGGCGAATCGCGCAGCACGCAGGCGCACGACCCGCTCATGCGTCCCCTCGATGCGCCGTGGGGCGTGCTGCCGGGCCATCGCGGAGTCATCGAATGCGCAGCGGCGTCCGGCCTGCTGCGACTGCGCACTAACGAACTGGACCCTCGACGCGCCAGCAGCCGCGGCACCGGCGAGCTGATCGCCGCAGCCCTCGATGAGGGCATCGAGGAGCTGATCATCGGCCTCGGCGGCAGCGCTACGAACGACGGCGGCGCAGGCATGGCACAGGCCCTCGGCTTTCGCCTGCTGGACGCCGAAGGGCGCGACCTCGAGCCCGGCGGCGCGGCCCTTGCGAGCCTCGACCGCATCGATGCTTCCGGTGCGCCGGCGGGCCTGCGCAAGCTGCGATGCACCGGCGCGACAGACGTCACAAACCCCCTGTGCGGCCCGACGGGCGCATCGGCCGTCTACGGGCCGCAGAAAGGCGCCGATGCCGACGCGATCGAGGAGCTCGACGCAGCGCTGGCCCACTTCGCCGCCATCGTGCGGCGCGACCTGGGCGTGGACGTGCTGGAGATCTCGGGAGCAGGGGCGGCAGGTGGCCTGGGCGCCGGGATCATCGCCTTCCTCGGAGCGACCCTGCAGAGCGGCGCTCAGGTGGTCGGCGAGGCGGCTGGCATCGAGGCTCGCATCGCCGAGGCGGACCTCGTGATTACAGGCGAGGGGCGGTTGGACGGCCAAACGGCTTACGGCAAAACGCCGCAGTACGTGGCGAAGCTGGCCCAGGCGGCCGGCAAGCCCGCGATCTGCATCGCAGGGATGCTGGGGGACGGCTACGAGGCCTCGGCAGGGCTGTTCGCGGCTATCGAGGCGCTGAGCGATGGCACCGGCCCGCTACCGACGCCGGAAGAGGCGGCACGCCAGGTCGAAGCTGCGTCAGTGCGAGGCGTCCAGGCCGTCATCGATTCTGGACTGCTCGTCGTGCCAGGCGATTGAGGCTTCGTCCGCTTCCAGCTTTGCCTTCGCCACCGCCCGTTGCTCCGTGATCCAGATGAAGGCGAGCAGGCCCAGGAAGATCGAGCTCACCGCCACGGGCAGGATGCCGTCGCTGACGCCGATGGTGCCGGAGAGCATGCTGTAGCCCACGGCGGCGAACACGGCGAGCTGGCCGCCGAATGGCAGCCAGTGCAGCATGGGGTAGCGCTCCGGGTGCCAGGCGATCAGCACGTAGACGGGCACGAGCAGCAACATGTGGGCACCGACGAGTCGCTGGCCCGCCGCGTCCTCGACGCCGGCGCCGAGCGCTCCCGTGGACGCGTCCTGGAACAAGGCGAGCACGACGCCGTAGACCAGGCTCCATGCCGCGATCAGGCCCACGATGATGCGCGTCAGGATGCGGGTGCTGATCTGGGTGTCGAGCGCCTCGAACGCCGGTTCGTCAGCCATGGCTGTCACCGCGGGGCATGTTGACCAGCAGCAGAGCCAGGAATACGACCGAAATGACGATCGTCACGATAGCGGCCTCGAGCTTCAGGTCGTTTCCGACGACGTAGTAGAGGCTCGCGAGGATCGCGGCGGCCTGCTCGACGACGCCGACCCAGAGCACGCCGGGGTGCCGTATGGGGTTGCGGACGATGCCGTAGAAGTAGACCGAGACGGGGATGAGCCCTGCGCCGCTGAACGACGCCTTGGCGCCCAGCAACCCGCCGATCTCGGTACCGTCGATCTTCATGAGAGCGCTGCCGAAGGAGAAGGCGGCCAGCACCGTCAGCAGGTCCCACAGCAGCATCAGCAGGAGCAACGTCTGCAGGCGGCGCAATTGCGCATTGGACTGGCGGCCCTCGATGACGCTCATGTGGCCCGATCTTAAGGGGTTGGGCCGTGCCTTTCACGCAAGGTGAAGTCCTTCTCGTTAGATTAGGCCGTTTTACAGGGCCCGAGTCCCCTCGTGGTGCATCGAGGCGAGTGTGTGGGTCACGAGCCGCGGCGCAGGTTTGAAGACCTGCAGCTACGTCTCGGTGGCGGGCCCGGCACTCGCGTATGGGTCGTCCCGGGCCGGCTACTGCACTTTTGTGCCGTGCAGGCCTTCCTCGTCGATACCGAAGTAGTGGGCGATCTCGTGGTAGAGGGTGTTTCGCACCTGCTCGGCCAGCTCATCGTCGTCCGGGAAGTCGCGCAGCAGGGGGCCCCAGTAGAGCGTAATGCGATCAGGGAGGACGCGGTCGTAGCCTTCGCCGCGCTGGGTCAGCGGTATGCCTTCATAGAGGCCGTAGAGGGTCGCGTTGCCGAGGTGGAGTCGACGGCGGTCGCGGGGCAGGACGGCGCGCTCGACGCGGACTACCACGTTGCTTAGCGCGTCGGCGTACTGGTCCGGTAGCGCATCGAGGGCGGCTTCGATCAGGCGATAGACGAGGACGGCGCGAGGCCGGGTCATGCGATGACGCTAGGTGGCGGTGCGCTGCCAGACGGTCTGGAAGCCTTCGCCGACGATAGCGTTACGGATCTCGCGCTTTTCGAGCTTCAGAAGCTCGCTAATCACCTCGCTGCACTGACGGGTGCTGTCTTCGTGGCCGGTAGCGGCGATGCGCGTAACGATGGCGTCCCAGACACCGGTGCTCTGCAGCGTGCTGACGTATTTCGGCCACATGATCGCCGTCATCTTCTCCGGCAGCGGGAATCGAGGGCGCAGGCGTTTGAGGCTGCGGAAGCTCTCCTCGGACGAGCCGGCGCGGTTGACCACCTTGATCATCGGGCCTTCGAACTCGCTGTAGCGGTTGTCGATGAGGAGACGCTTGTCGAGGAGGCCGAAGCGAATGCGCACGACTTCCGCCGTGTCGATCGTATGGAGGATCTCGTCGAGGTTCAGTATGTAGTCGTTATCCATGGGGGGTGACCAGTTCATTCTACCAGCGATGCCTAGGCCCCGATACCTGAAACGAAGTGCCTATCGGAACATGTCGAGCTCAGCGGCCCGTACGATCTCTTTGGCCGAGCCTTCGCCCCGAGGAATCGCGTAGCCGCGGATCAGCGCGACGGGCACGCGGTTCATCTTGCCGGTCACCAGCTCCGCCGACGACGCCAGCTCATCGGCGATGCAGATCCAGGTCGCCTTGAGCTCGCGGCCGTGCGTATCGACCTGACCGACGTAGTCCAGGATCGGCAGCATGCCCGCGACGCCGATGGCGACCTCGGTGTAGCCGGCACGCCACGGCCGCCCGAAGGTGTCCGAGACGATCACAGCCACATCGGCGCCCGTGTGCTGCTGCACGGAGGCCCGGATGCGCGCTGCAGAGGCGTCGGGGTCGATGGGCAAGAGCATCAGCTTCCCGTCCGGCACGTTGGAGGCGTCGACGCCGGCGTTGGCGCAGACGAGGCCATGCCGGGTCTCGCAGATCATGACGCCGCGGTCCATGCGCACGATGCGCTTGGTCTCGCGCAGGACGACCTCGACGTGCCGGGGGTCCTTGTCGCCAGCCTTCGCCAACTCGATCGCGAGCGGTGACGGCTCTACGTCACTGAGGTCGACGCCGCGGTCCTCAGACTTCGACACTGCCTTCTGGGTGACGATGAGCACGTCGTTGTCTTGCAGCGTCACGCCCTGGGCGGCAGTCGCTTCGGCGATGAAGCGCCCGAGGTCGTCACCGGGGTTGATCTCCGGGATGCCTTCGATGCCAAGGATGGTTACGGGCTGGGCCATTGGGGTGCCTTTCGTCTCCGGGAGTCGTGCCGACGGCTTCGCATCGCTTTCGCGCCGCTCCACCTAGTGTATTGAGAAGAGAGTAACTGGAGAGACACCCCTCAAGCCTCTCCGATCCTCGCGAAGTAAGCCTTCAGCGCTCCATCATCCGGCTCACGGTCTGCTTTGCCGTTTGCCTCTTTGCCGTTTGCCCTGACCTCGGCGTTAGATGCCGACGATCCTCACAGAGGTCTCCGTCTTGTAGTTGCGATTGATGTGCACGAGCAACGTCGTGATGCCTTCGACGAAGTGGCTGGTGGCGAGGGCGCCGCCGTTAACGCCGCGCAGACCGGGGATCTGCTCCGTGAGCCAGATGATCTCCCGCAGCGCTTCCTTGTCGTCGGAGCTGACGATGACGTCGGCGTCCAACGCGTGCTCGATATCGAAGAGCTTGCGGGCCGCGAGGTTCTGGTAGGCGGCGACGACGCGGGCTTCGGGGAGGAGGCGCTGCATCTCCTGCGCCGCAGAGCCGTCTTCGACCATAAGCATCTCGACCTTGCCGGGGCTGAACTGCATCGGC
Source organism: uncultured Chloroflexia bacterium (assembly GCA_963768705.1). Classification (GTDB taxonomy): domain Bacteria; phylum Chloroflexota; class Dehalococcoidia; order DSTF01; family WHTK01; genus WHTK01. The sequence continues at coordinate 2,098 of CAVYJE010000019.1, read as the reverse complement.
ACAACGGTCGACACGACGATCTTGTTGCCGATGTCGTCCTTGAGCGCCGTCAGCGTGTCGGCCTGACCCGAGTACGGCAGGGTGACAACGACGATCTCGGCGGCCTTCACCGCGTCGGCGTTGGTGGCCCCGCGCACGTTGCCGCCGGCGCGCTCTCGCACGTCCTGGGCGGCCTCTTCGCCGCGTTCGGTAGAACGCGAGCCGATGAGCACCTCCATGCCCGCCTGGGCGAAGCGAGCAGCCAGCCCCTTACCCTCCGGTCCGGTGCCGCCGATGATGCCGATTGTCTTGGCCAATTGCCGCTCCTCTGCCAGTGCGTGGGGAAGGTTTATGATCCGACGCAAGATTAAGGCTGCGGGGCAAGCGTGAGCAACGAGGCGCACATCGTCGTTTCCGGCGTAGACGTGGTCTACAAGGGCAACCCGCGTCCTTTGCAGGCGCTGGCGAGCATCGACCTGACCATCGAGCGGGGCGAGTTCGTCTCGATCATCGGGCCCAGCGGCTGCGGCAAGTCGACGCTGCTGCGCGTGATCGGCGGCCTGCAGAGCCCATCGCACGGCGGCGGTCAAGCTCGATGGCCGGCCGCCGCGAGAGGCGCAGCGTCGCAAGCAGCTCGGCTTCGTGTTCCAGGACCCATCGCTGCTGCCGTGGCGCACGGTGCTGGACAACGTGCGACTGCCTCTGCAGGTCAACGGTGGTGGCCGGCACGGCGAGAGCCCGGATCGCATGGTGGACCTCGTCGGCCTCAGCGAGTTCGGGCGTTACTACCCGCACCAGCTTTCCGGCGGCATGCAGCAGCGCGTTGCCCTCGCGCGCTCGTTTGTGACGTCACCCTCCGTACTGCTGATGGACGAACCCTTCGGCGCCCTGGACGAGATCACGCGCACGGCGATGCGCTACGAGCTGCATGCGCAGTCTGGCGCTCCGAAGCCGCCGAGCACGACTGCACGGTGGTCTTCGTCACCCATAGCATCGCGGAGGCAGTGCTGCTCTCCGACCGCGTCATCGTCATGACGCCGCAGCCGGGACGAATCGCCGCCAGCCTCGATATCGACCTGCCGCGGCCGCGCGACGAGGAGATCGAGATCACGCCGGCGTTCGTCGACTACACGCACAGGCTGCGAGGACTGCTGCGGGAGCACGCGCTGGTATGAGCACGGAGCAGCTGAAGCAGGCCAGCCCGGAGCGAGAGTGGAAGCCGCCGCCGGCATCGCCCTGGACGTGGCTGCTGGACATCGGTCCCTGGGTACGGCAAAGCAGCGCTTTGCTGGTACCCGCGCTGCTGGGCCTGGTGCTGGTGTTCGCGGCCTGGGAGGCCTGGGTCGAGGTCAAGGACGTCAAACCGTACCTGGTGCCGGCGCCGCATGCCGTGTTCGAGCGCATGTACCAGGACCCGTGGCTGTTCACCCGGGAGGGCTTCAACACGCTGGAGGGTGCGCTGCTGGGTTTCGCGCTCGGCGGTGGAATCGCCGTGGCGCTCGCTGTCGTGATGTCGCAGGCCCGGCTGCTTGAGCGCACGATCTTCCCGCTGGCCATCCTCGTGAAGGTGACGCCGATCGTCGCCATCGCGCCGCTGCTGACGATCTGGTTCGGCTTCGGGCTCATGCCCAAGGTGTTCATCGCGGCGCTGATCGTCTTCTTCCCGATCATGGTCAACGCGCTCATCGGCTTTCGCTCCGTTAATCCCAACTCGCTGGCCCTGATGGAGTCGCTGGCCGCCAGTCGCTTCGAGGTGTTCTACCGCCTGCGTTTGCCCTCGTCGCTGCCGTACCTGTTCGCGGCGTTTCGCTTCTCGATCCCCCTCAGCGTCATCGGCGCCGTGGTGGCCGAGTGGTTCAGCGGCGACCGCGGCCTGGGCAGCGTGATCTACGTCGCCAACAACAACCTGGACATGGCGACGGCGTTCGCCGGCATCTTCGCGCTCGCCATCATCGGTGTCGGCCTCTTCCTGATCACGGCGGCCATCGAGCGGCGAGTGCTGTTCTGGCACGAGTCGACGTGGGATGTGCGGTAGCACGAGCTGCGAGCTTCAGGCTGCAAGCTGGGTGGACTGTCAGCCCTCAGCGATCGGCCTTCAGCTATGAGCAGAGATGGCCAG
>CAVYJE010000018.1:0-45981 GCA_963768705.1 uncultured Chloroflexia bacterium | reverse complement strand
CAGCCTCTGTAAGCTGCACTGGATGACCGATGACGCCGACTTCATCGATGCCTTCGTGAGCACGAGGGAGGCCCTGCTGGCAGCGGCGGATGCTGTGCCACCGGCGCTGCGAATGACGCCGTTCGTGGGCCGCTGGAACCTCATGGACGTGCTCGCACACCTCGTGGGGTGGGACTACACGAACATCGACGCAATCGAAGCATTCAAAGCGGATCGGGTGCCTGAGTTCTACCAGCACGAGGACCGGGGTTGGGCGTCGTACAACCGGCAACTGATCGAGCGCTACGGCACCGAGGATTGGCGGGCGCTGCGAGAGGCCTTGCAGCAGTCGCAGGCGGCGGTCGTGAGGGCGCTGCGAGCCCTGAGCGCCGAGGAGCTATCGAAGCAGGTATCTGAGCCCGGCCGACGGCGCCCCGTCACGATCGCCGCCATTTTGCGGGCGGCAATTCGAGATGAGCGGGAGCACCTGGAGCAGATCCGGGCGTTTGCGGCTTCGCATGCCGACGATAATTCTTAGGCGCATGGGGCGATGTAACCCCTCTCCCGTGACTTGGAGCATCTCGATGCACCACCAAGCATTTCGCCTCTCCCCAGCGGGGCGAGGTGAAGGTTGGGACACGCAGGCCTGGTCTTCGCAAGCCTCGGGGCTTCCCGACTGGTCACGACTTCCTGGAGCCTGCCTCCACTTCGCGACTCGAAGCCAGACCTTCTCGTGGCTGATCGCTGAAACTGAAAACTGAGCGCTGACGGCTGAGCGCTCCCAGCCTGCTTGCGACTTCTCGCTTGAGGCTTGAAGCTACTCCCGATGGCTACGGCATACTCATTCGACGGCGAGAGACTTAGGGAGCTGGACTGGCAGCCGCAGCGGACGTTGCGCTGGCTGGACTGGCGACCCGATGGCGGCGTCGTGCTGGGCGTCGGCAACGGTGGCTATGCGGTGCTGTCGGACGGACGAAGGCTGGACGCAGTCGAGACGCGGACGCGGCAGAACCTACGCGGCGCTGCCTGGTCGGCCGATGGCTCAGCGGCGCTACTGGTGGGCAATCGCGGGCTCGTAATGCTGCTGCGGGGCGAGTCGATCGAAGAGGTAGCTTCGCCGACGAACGAAAACCTGCGGCGGGTCGCGTGGCACCCGAGCGGCGCCTTCGCGCTCATCGTGGGCAACGGCGGCACGGTGCTGCGCTACGACGCGCGCGATCAACTGCTCGTGGCCCTGCCGGGCGACCGGGCGCACACGCTGCGCTCCGTAGCGTTTCGGACTGACGGCGCTTACGCGGTCGTGGGAGCGTACGCCAGCCGCTTCGCCGGGTACCCGAAGCCTCATCCCTTGTATCGCTGCGACGGGCGCTACCTGCAGAGCTTCCTCGCGACGGACGACGAGGACGACTTCGTCTCGGCCGACTGGTCGGCATCTGGCCGAACTCTCGTGTGCGGTTACGCGTGGCTGCAGGACGGCACGCTGGTGAACAAAGCCCTGATCTACGACGGCTCGGCGTGGCAGACGGTACGCTGGCCTTCCCGCGGCATCGTCCTCGGCGGCGCCTGGCGGCCGGGCCATGACGACGCGCTCATGGTCGGCGAAGGCGGCCTGCTCATGCGCCTGACCTCGGAGGGAGGCCTCGAACCGCTAAACAGCGGCAGCAGCGACAACCTCATCGGCCCGTTCTGGCGGCCGGACGGCTCGGAGGCACTGATGCTCAAGGGCCCGGACGAGAAGGTGTACACGGTCTAGGTACGCAAAGACCGCCCCGGACAGGGCGGTCTTTAGAGTCAGGTGCTGACGAGAGCGGTCTAGTCGCGGCCGAAGGGGTACAGGAAAATTAGCGCCGCTAGACCGAGAAGGCCAACGCTTCCAGCCAGTCCGAACATGATCCAGGCAGGATTCTGAAGAATCTTGTCGGCTTCAGCGAGGGCATCCAGTATCGGCATAGCGGTCTCCCATTCCTGGCGAGGTATTGGTTTCGAGCTGGATATTAGCAGACCGGTGGCTTAGGGTCACCGGTCTGCGATCACAGCTCTAGGCGCTGACCTTCACGTCCTCCGGTCGCTGCGACCAGGCTTCGTGTAGCGCCGTCACGAGCGCCTCGGTGGCGGCCTTGCGGTCTGCAGCGGCGGCGATGCCTGAGAGCACCGCAATGCCGGCGGCCCCGGCCTTCACGACCTCATCGATGTTGTCCACGCTGATGCCGCCGATAGCGAAGACCGGGATGGAGCTTTCCTCCACGATGTCGGAGATCAGCTTGGAGCCGGTGGGCTTCTCGTCCGGGTCACTCGCGCTCTTGTAAATCGGGCCGACTAGCACCCACTCCGCGCCCTCCGCGGTGGCCTGCAAGGCCGTCGCGTGGTCATCGGCGCTGCGTCCGAGGACGGTGTACTTGCCCATGAGACCGCGGGCCGCCCGCGTCTGCAGGCCATCTTCTGCGAGCTGCACACCATCGGCTTCGACGGTCTGCGCCACGTCGACCCGGTCGTGAATCACGAGCAGCGCCTTGCCGCGGGTGATCGCCCGTCACGCGCGTCGCCAGCTCGGCGAGCTTACCGGCGGCCATGCCGGGCTCACGCAGCATGACCATCGTTGCGCCACCGGCGACAGCTTCGGTCACCGCGGCTTCGACATCACCATCCTTGAGGTCAGCCGAACTGGCCACGAAACAGAGGACCGGCAGTGTCAGCCGTCCGATTCGAGTAGGCAGCGCCATAGTGTTCTCCCTTTATGTGTCTTCCCAAGTTATCGGCCGCAAGCACCGCCTCATGCGTCTGCGCTGGCCGAAAAATGCCCCGATTAGTCGGTCGTATCTACCGCCTACGATACGCTTCTGCGCCGCCATGAGCGAGCGTCCAGGCCCTCACAGGGCGGACGGCCGCCAGTAGCGGTAGAAGTGATGCAGGGCAGGCGTCCCACCCAGGTCGTACGTGTCCTGCAGGGCTTTCGTGACGTAGGCCTTCCCGGCGGCGATCGAGTGCTGCACGGTTTCGCCTTTGGCTAACGCGGCCGTGACGGCAGCAGCAAACGTGGTGCCGGCGCCGCGAACCCTCACGAGCTGGACACGTTCGGCGGTGTAGTCCCGGTAGTCGCTGCCATCGAAGAGAATTTCCGTGACGCGGTCGCCGTCTCGTTTGCCGCCTTTGATCACGACGTTCGCAGCGCCCATGGCCGCGATAGCCTGTGCGACTTCCCGCATGTCCTCCCAGTTCTCGATCGCCTGGCCTGTGAGTGCCTGGGCTTCCAGGACGTTCGGTACGGCGACGTAGGCCAGGGGCAGAAGTCGCGCCTTCAGGACTTCGAGGGCAGTCAGGGTCTCCGACCGCCTCACCGGGGTCGAGGACGAGCTTCTGGACATCGGCCCGAACCAGGGCATCGGCGATGAGTGTTGAGAACACCGGCATCTGCCGGGCAGAGGAGCTTCGCGGCGTCGAGGCGCACCGGACCGAGCACGGAGTCGAGCTGCGACGCGATCGTGGCGGCATCGACGGGAGCATCACCGATCGCCGTAACAACGACCATGCCGTGGAGGCCGAGGGCGGAAAAGGCTTTGACATCGGCGAGGACGCCGTCCTGCCCGCGAGGCTCCAGGGGGCCTATCGTCAGTGCTGTGAGGGCTCTAGCCATGTCGAAGATGCTAGGGGGTGCGGAAGAGACGGTCTAGGCTCTCGGTACGGTACTCTGGTTGAAGTTGGATTTCGTCCTATTCTCCGGAGTTCCTCCTGTTTTGAACAATCCTCGCCGCTTGATCCTGGGTCCCATGCTGGCCCTTCTACTCCTCGTTGCTGCCTGCGGCGGCGGTACGTCCGCTACGCCCGAGCCGTCGCCAACCGCCGTAGAACCGACGCCAGAAGCAACCACGGCAGCCGCCAGCGACGTGCCAACGAAGCCGGGGCCTGAGCCCGGCGTCGCTTGTCCGGTTGCGGTCGCGATCTGCCAGTTCGCCGTCGATATGGAGACGATCGTCAAGACAGGCGACATCGACGCCTTCTTCGCCGACGCCACAATGGTGACGGCCACGTGCTCCGGCGAGGCAACCACACCCGGGACTTCGCCGGGGCTGTGCGAGGGCGCAGCGGCGAACGAGGTGCGGGAGGGCTACTGGGCCCTGCAAGGCGGCGAGGCTCTCGTAGTCACAGAATCGGAGCTGCGTGCCGCGATGGCGCGCTGGTTTGACTCCGTCGCGCGGGCGGGCGGAACCAGCGACAGCTACGGCCCCGGCGAGATGCGCATCGGTGCCATCAGCTGCACGCGACGCCCCGAGGCAAACAGCGGCGACTGCATCGGCAACTCGATCCAGGTCCACTTCACGTTCATCAACCCGGAGACCGTTAACGGCACCGGGACGCCGGGACAGCGCATCACATTCCACATCTCCGCCGGTGTGGTGGACGGCGTGCCGCGGGCTAACGGCCTGGGCACCGTCTCCCCTCCCAACCGCACACTCACCCCCAGCGTGATCAACATCCAGGACGGCCAGGGCAACCCGCTGCTTGTCGAGGTCTATCCCTGGACCCACTGACGCCTCGCTAAGATGCACGCGTGACCACCGACCGATTCCCTCCAGACGAAACGCTGCTCTCCCAGTGCGAGGTCGACACGTATCGCGCTTCGGGGCCGGGCGGCCAGAAGCGCAACAAGACCGAATCGGCGGTGCGACTGCGCCACAGGCCCAGCGGCCTCATTGTCATCGCCGAGGAGAGCCGTTCCCAGCCCGAGAACAAGGCGCGCGCCCTCAGACGCCTGCGCAAGGCGCTGGCGCTGCGACTGCGTCAGGCCATCGAGAGCGAAGGCGTACCGACAGCGGTGCAGGCGTGCATCGACAAGCGCGGGCGCCTCGACGTGGGGCAGCGAGACGCACGCTACCTGCCCGCTGTCGCCGCCGTGCTCGACGTCTTCGTGGCCTGCAAAGGCAGCGTCGCCGACACCGGCAAGCGCCTCGGCCTGACGACGGGCAACCTCTCGTCCTTCCTCACCGACGACGAGGACGTGTTCGTGGAGACGAACCGCCTGCGCACGACGTTCGGGCTCAAGCCCCTTCGGCGCGGCTAGTGCCCGACCGCTAGACGCGACGCCAGGACTTCCGGCAGGCCTGCAGCGCGAATCTTGCCCTGCGCCGAGGCGATGTCGTACTCGACGCGGCGAAACGTGACCTCGCGCGCCTCCGTATCGACGAGGGCGTAAGCAGCGCGCGGGTCGCCGTCGCGGGGCTGGCCGACGCTGCCCGGGTTGGCGACGAAGCGCATCTCATCGAGGGCAAGGGTGCTCTCATCGACTCAGCAAGGTCCGTGCCCAGTCACCCTCCCGGAACACGAGCGGCAGGTGGCTGTGGCCGACGAAGCCGTAGGGCGTGGTCTGGCGCTGCAGGTGCTCCACGGCCGCTTCCGGGTAGACCAGGTACTCCCACACGGGGTCGGAGAGGCTGCCGTGCGCCAGCGTGAACTCGTCACCCACCACGAGAACCTGGGGCAGGTCTCGTAGCCACTGCCGGCTCTCGGGGCTCAGGTGCTCGCCGGTCCAGTGAGCGGCGGCAGCGGCATGCGGGTTGAAGTCGAGCGTGTCGATGGCGCCGATGGCCGCGAGGTCGTGGTTGCCCGCGATCGCCTCGCAGGGATAGCTGCGCAGGCGGGCGATGCAGGCGTCCGGCTCGGCGCCGTAGCCCACGGTGTCGCCGAGGCACCAGATCGCGTCGATGGCGCCCTCGGCTTCGGCGTCGCGCAGCACCGCCTCGAGGGCATCGAGGTTGGCGTGCACGTCGGCGACTACGAGGGCTCGCATGCGTCCACTGTAGCGCTGGGGACAGGTGATGTGGCCGCCCATGGCAACACTGCGCACGTAGCCCGTAGGGGCACCCCTCGCGGGTGCCCAGCAGCCTTCCATAGCGGTCTGACAGCGAAACATTGCCCGAGGGCAGGGGCGAGCCCTGCCCCACATCGGGTTCGGAGGCGCTGCTCCGTATAATCGGGGCCGTGAAGGTGTCTGAAGTCGGCGAGTTCGGGCTGATCGAGCTGCTGGCGCGAGAGTTCGGCATCGAATACCCGCCGAAGCCGTGGCGAGACGGTGCCGGGGCTGCTCGTGCCGCTGGGCGACGACGCGGTCGTGACGGAGCGCCGCGACGGCGCCGTGATCTGGACCACCGACACGATGGTGCAGGGCGAGCACTTCCGCACCGAGTACAGCGCCTGGCAGGACGTGGGCTGGAAGGCGCTCGCGAGCAACGTCAGCGACATCGCGGCGATGGGCGGCAAGCCCCACCTGGCGCTCGTGACCCTGATGCTGCCGCCCGACTTCCGCGTCGAGGACATCGTTGATCTCTACCGCGGCCTGCACGATTGCGCCACGGCCTTCGAGGTGACGCTGGGCGGCGGCGACATCGTGCGCTCGCCCGTGTTCGCCATCACGATCGCGCTCTCCGGCTGGGCGTACGCGCCGCACCTCGGCCAACCCGTCGTGCTGCGACGCGACACGGCACGACCGGGCGACCTCGTCGCGGTGACCGGCACGCCGGGCGATAGCGCCGGTGGGCTGAAGCTGCTGCTTTCAGGCGCAGACGGCCAACTCAGAGGCCGAGAAGCAGCTTGTGCAGGCGCAGCTACGGCCGATACCGCGCGTCGCTGCCGGTGCGGCGGCGGTGCGCGGCGACCTGCGCTGCGGCATCGACGTGAGCGACGGGCTGGTGCAGGACCTCGGGCACGTCGCGGACGCCAGCGGGGTCGGCATCGTCGTGCAGGCCTCGAAGGTGCCGTTGAGCGATGCACTGAAGGCCGTCTGGCCGGATCAGGCGCTGGAGCTGGCACTGGGCGGCGGGGAGGACTACGAGCTGGTCGTGATTGGGCATCGGGCGGCGGTGGAGCGTTACGCCGCGACATTGGAAAATGGGGCCACTGTGATTGGCGAAGTCGTGAGCGCAGACAAGCCCTTCGTGCGCGTCCTGGACGACGCGGGCGATGAGATCGAGCTGGCCCGCAAGGGCTGGGACCACCTGACCGCACCATGACGATGGCGCTGGAGACCCTGAGCCCGGCCGAAACGCGAAACCTCGGCCGCCAACTGGCGCCCCTGCTGGAGCCCGGCGACGTGCTGCTGCTGCAGGGCGAGCTGGGCGCGGGCAAGACCTGCTTCGCCCAGGGCATCGGCGCCGGGCTGAAGGTGGCGGAGGCGGTGAAGAGCTCGTCCTTCGTGCTCGTGAACGAGTACAACGGCCGGCTGCACGTCTATCACGCCGACCTGTTTCGCCTCGAAGACCCGCAGCAGGTGTTCGAGCTGGGGCTGGAGGAGAACGCGCGCGACGGTCTGCTGCTGGTCGAGTGGCCGGACCGGGCGCCGCAGGAGCTGCCGCCGGAGCACCTGATGCTGCGCTTCGAGAGCACGGGGGCGAAGTCGCGGCGTATCACCTTCGAGGCCAAGGGCAGCCACTACGAGGCCGTTCTTCATGACTACGAGGCGAAGGTGAAGAAGCGTGGCTGAGCCCACCGACGGCCTCTGCCTCGCCATCGATACCGCCTCAGACGTTGCCGGCATCGCGCTGTTCGAGAGCGGCAGCCTGCTGGCGGAAACGACCTGGCGCACGCGTCAGAGCCACTCCCGTCAGCTCCTGCCCGCCATCGATTGGCTGCTCGGGCTGCTCGACCGCACCAAGAACGACATCGGCAGCTTCGCCGTCTGCCTGGGACCGGGCTCGTACGCGGGCATGCGCGTCGGGCTGAGCACGGCGAAGACGCTCGCATACGCTCTCGACTTGCCGCTGGTGGGCATCGGCAGGTTGGAGGCAGACGCGCTGGCGCTGGCCGAAGCGACGCAGAGCAGGGTCGTGGCGGTGCAGGCCGCCGGTCGCGCCGAGCTGGCCTTCGCGGCGTATCGAGAGGCTGAGGGTGTGCTCGAAGAGCTGATTGAGCCGGGGCTGGGCTCGGCGCAGGTCGTGCTCGACGCACTGCAGGCAGGCGACATCATCACGGGCGAGATCGATCGCCTCGATGAGGCCACCGTCGCGGCGATTGTCGCGAAGGGCTGCCGTCTGCAGACCTCGACGGCGCCGCGGGCCGTTTCGCTGGGGCGATTGGGCCTGCGGCGACTTGCTCGGGGCGAGATCGACAATCCCGATACGCTTGTGCCACTGTATTTGCGCGCGCCGGCCATTGGGCCGCAGCCGCCTCGCTAAGCCATTCCAACCCTCTTCTTCGAGAAAGGATCGAGATACACCCTATGGAACGCACCCTCGTACTGATCAAGCCGGACGCCATGCAGCGCGGCCTCGCCACCGAGATCCTCGGGCGCCTGGAGCGCCGCGGCCTGCGCATCGTCGGCCTGAAGCTGATGCAGGTGGACCGCGGCGCTGGCGGAGCGCCACTACGGCGAGCACGTCGGCAAGCCATTCTTCGAGGGCCTGGTCACCTACATCACGTCCTGCCCGATCATCGCCGCCGTGTTCGAGGGCACGAACGCCGTCGAGTCGGTGCGCAACACCATGGGCAAGACGAACCCGAAGGACGCCGCGCCCGGCACGATCCGCGGCGACTTCGGCCTCGAAATCGGCCGCAACCTCGTGCACGGCTCCGACTCGCCGGAGAGCGCCGAGCGCGAGGTCGGCCTGTTCTTCGCGGCGCCCGAGGTGCTGGACGTGAAGCGCGACGTGGACCCCTGGGTGTTCGAGTAGTGACCCGACGCTTCAAGGTCACCCTCACCCGATCCGCTTCGAGGGCGCCTTCGCACCGTTCGCGGATAGGCTACATCGCCCCTCGTCCTTCGAGAGCTCAGGACGAACGGAGTCCTGAGATGTCCGGCGCTGCGGTGAGAGCACATTGCTTCCGATCCGGGATTGGCCCTGATGCCTCGGCGTGGACTCGATGACCGGAGGATTAGCTGCGCCGCGCTACTCGCCATTCCGTCCGAGGTGGCGTCGCAGGGCTGAACGATTGCTTCGCCTCGATGTCGCGATGGCTCGCAACGAGGACCACTACCGACAACTACGACTGAAAACTAACACTGAATACTGACGACTCGCTCCTACTGGAAACGGACGGCGGAGACGCCGGCGAGGCTCCAGAGGCCTTCCAGGTCGTAGAACTCGCGGTCTTCGGCCGTGAACAGGTGGACGATGACGGGGCCAAAGTCGACCAGGACCCAGCCGGAGTCGGAGTCGCCTTCGCGGCGCAAGGCGTCGATGCCCTGGTTGGCGAGGTCCTTGTCGAAGACGCTGATCAGCGCGTCCATGTGGCGCGGGTTCTGCGCCGTGGCGATGACAAAGTAGTCGCTAAACGACGACTTCTGGCTGATGTCCAGCAGCACGATGTCCTCAGCCTGGTGCTCGGACAGGGCATCGACGATGGTCTGGGCGATTTCGGAGGGCTCGGGTAGTACTTCAGTCACGCCCGGATCATAGCAGGCAGCCGCGTCGTGCTTTTGGCTCGATGCTTCACGTCCCTTAAGATGGGTTCATGCAAGAAGCGCGTGATCGTGGCGATGAGCGGCGGCGTCGACTCCGCCGTGGCGGCCGGGCTGCTGGTGCAGCAGGGCTACGACGTCGTGGGCATCACGATGCGCCTGTGGACGCCGCGACGACGATCAGGCGCGCGCGAACCAGAAGCGCTGCTGCGGCGTGGAGGACATCGACGATGCGCGCGCGGCGGCGGACGTGCTGGGCATCCCGCACTACACGCTGAACCTCGAAGAGGAGTTCGGGCGCAAGGTCGTCGACTACTTCGTCGACGAGTACGCGCGCGGCCGCACGCCCAACCCCTGCCTGGCCTGCAACGAGCACGTGAAGTTCCGCGCCCTGCTCGACCGCGCCGTGGCGCTGGACGCCGACTACCTCTCGACCGGCCACTACGCCCGCGTGCGCGAGGGCGCTGCTGGCTTCGAGCTGCACAGGGCGCTGGACGACAGCAAGGACCAGTCTTACGTGCTGTATACGCTGCAGCAGGCCGAGCTATCGCGGCTGCTGTTCCCGGTGGGCGAGTATCCCAAGGTGGACATCCGCCAGCATGGCGTTCGAGATGGGCCTGCCCCTGCACGACAAGCCGGACAGCGCCGAGATCTGCTTCGTGCCCGGCAACGACTATCGCGCCTTCCTGGCGGAGCGCCTGCCGCAGCGGCCCGGCGACATCGTCGATGCCGCACGGCGAGCGTCGTGGGCCAGCACGATGGCGTCGCCGGCTACACGATCGGCCAGCGCAAGGGCCTGGGCGCCTTCGGCAGCAAGCGCTTCGTCACCGAGATCGACCCGGAGCTCAACGTGATCACGATCGGCGACGAGGAGGACCTGCTGGCGACGAGCCTGGTCACCGAGACGCCGAGCTGGATTGACGGCGTCGCGCCGGGCGAAGAGTTCGATGCCGAGGTCAAGGTGCGCTACAAGAGCCCGCCGGTACCGGCCCGCGTACGCGTCGAGGGCGATTCGCTGCGCATCGAGTTCAGCCGGCCGCAGCGGGCGGTGACGCCGGGCCAGTCTGCCGTGATGTACGAAGGCGACCGCGTCATCGGCGGCGCCACGATTGCGCGTGCGGTTTCGGCCGGAGAACCGGCTGCTATACTGCGCGAGAATCTGTAACCCCCGCGTCTAGTTAGAAGGAGCACTGCATGCCCCTGCTCGTTTCATTGGGAGATCTGCGAGACATTGTTGTCATCGTCTGGGGCATCATCAGTGCGATCTTCTTCTTCGTCGCGATCATCGTGCTACTCATCATCGGCTTCTCGGTGAAGGGCCTGCTCAAGAAGGTGCACGAGCTGATGGACGAGAGCGTGAAACCCACGCTCGGCTCCGTCAAAGAAGCGGCCGATACGGTGCGCGGCACCACAGAGTTCGTGAGCAAGACGGCGATTGCGCCTGTCGTGAAGACTTACGGCACCATGGCCGGCGTCAAGAAGGGCCTGGGCATCCTCGGCAAAGTACGGGGCAAGTAGCGATGCGACTGGGATTCATCCTCGGTTTTCTCCTCGGCGGCGGCATCGCGTCCGTCATGGCGAAGATGCAAGAAGAGGCGGCCGCTACGCTCAGCGGCGGCGGACGCAGCCGCAAAGCATGTCAACCCAGTCGTGAGCCTCGTTAAGCAACAGATGAACGAAGCACGTGACGCCGCCCGGAAGCCAAGCTCGAAAAAGAAGCCGAGATGCAGCAGATGTACGACAACATGGTGCATCGCAAGCCACGCCCTAGTCGCACACCGGGCTCTTCCTCAGGGATCACGGATTCGCCTGAAGTCCCACTGAAGTCCAGCTGAGCCCCAACGGGTTGCAGCCCGACCGGGCTCGCGGCGTGCCAACGCGTCTCACCCCGGGCCTCTCGCCCTTCGACCCGGCTCAGGGCAGTGCGCGGAGGAGAGCGGGGCAGATTGCCATTTGCCGTCGAGCAAGAATTCAGGCGGACGGAAGCCCCGCTACGGCGCGCTTGATTACGGATGACGCCTCGCGGGCTGTCCCGCACGCCTGAAATCGGCGACGTATTCCGGCGATAGCGTCCCGAAGAGACGGTCCCACACGAGCAAATAGAAGCCGAAATTGTAGTCGCCGGTCCGTGTGGTGCTCGGCGTGGAAGGTGCTGGTCGCCACGTAGCGCAGCAGCGGCACGCGCACCCAGGCTTCCGGCGCCGGCTCAACACCCAGGTGTCCGATCAGCCCGAACGTCAGGTTCGACTCAGGTAGATAAGGATGCCCTCAATAGACGACGTGTAGGCCAGGAGCACGACCAGCCAGAGGGCGCCGAAGCCCAGCACTTCGATGGGGCTGAGCACGAACAGCGTGAGGGGTCGCGGGTTCTCGTACAGGTGATGCGTACTATGGGCGATCGGATAGAGCAGCGGCAGGTGGGCCACGCGATGGAAGACGTACATGGCGAAGTCCATCACAACGAAGAGAACGGCGGCATCGAGCAGCACCGTGAGCGCGCCGTATTGGCCGTAGGGCCGCAGGTCGATCGCGCCGTCCCGCCACAACCAGATACCGGCCACCGCCACGCCGCCGTTGATCACGACACATATCGCGGCCAACACGACCTCGATGCGGGTCAGGGGATTCGGGAGCGGTGTGACGCGGCGGCTCGCGAAGTAACGCGTAAGCCGATCGCCCGCAGCCAGCGCAACCAAGAACATGCCGGCGTTGGCGAGCATGACCCAGACCGTGGCTTGCCAGAACGGAATCTCGTGCAGCGACTGGATCAGGTCGTAGAGCGCATCCATTACGAGTAATTCTACGCCCGTCCGTACATCTCCCCAACCAGACCGGACAAGAAACAGCCGCATCGTAACGATGCGGCTGTTCGGACATGAGGCTGGCGGAGAGGGTGGGATTCGAACCCACGAGCCCCGTTGCCGAGACTACACGCTTTCCAGGCGTGCCTGTTCAACCACTCCAGCACCTCTCCGCGGGGGGTCACAACACTCTAGCAAACGCGCGGCCTTAGAATCCACGGCCAGCTATACGGAATTGAAATGCGAGTGGTTGCAGGATGCCAAATTTGACGCTTGATCGAGACGATAGAAGGCCATAAACTCGTGAGGCTTAACTACGCTTTTTCAGGAGTTCTTACATGCCACAACTACATGTCCGCAAGCCCAATGAGGCGCCTCCTCCTTCTCGATCCTCCAAGGCAGTCCGAGAGCAGCAGGAAAAGTACGACAACTTCATTCGGGGAATCGATACAAACGACGTTGGCGACTTGGAGCTCGATCCCGGCGAAAACGTTCGCAGTGTAAAGGTGCGTCTGCGCAGGGCTTCTTCTCGCCTCAACTCCGACATCGACATCTGGGACGTCAACGGTCACGTGTACTTCCGTAAAGTCACGCGGCGCGGACGACCCCGAAAGCAAGCCTGACTCCTGTCTCCGCAGTAATACGAAACAGCGTCACGTAACCGTGGCGCTGTTTGTTTGTGCCTCGCTCCGTATAATAGCCGGGCTGTTCGTCTTCCCTTAGCCCTACTCGGAGGCACTGATGCTCATCGATATGCACGCCCACATCATCCCGGAGAACTTCCCGGAAGCCGGCAACAGGGCAAGCGCTGATCGGTGGCCCAGCATGGACCACTTCGAGCCGGTCGGGCGAACGTGATGATCGCCGGCCAGAACTATCGCACGGTGCACTCCGGCAACTGGGACGTCGAGCGGCGGCTGCGGGACATGGACGCGCACGGCGTCGACGCGCATGCGATCTCGCCGATGCCGGAGCTGCTTTCGTACTGGTTCACGCCGGAAGACGGCCTGGAGTTCTGCAGGTACGTCAACGAGTTCATCGCGGCGATGTGCGCGGCCGCTCCGAAGCGCTTCTTCGGTCTCGGCGCCGTGCCGCTGCAGGACCCGGACCTCGCCGCCAAAGAGCTGTCGAACGTCATGAGCATGGGACTCGCCGGCATCGAGCTGGGCTCGAACATTCTCGGCAAGTCGCTGGGCGATGAGCGCTTCTGGGGCTTCTTTCAGGAGGCGGAGCGCTTGAGCGTGCCGATTTTCGTGCACGCCCTGCACCCGACCGTCGCGGGCCGGATCAGCGGCGCCCAGATGAACCCGATCGGCTTCCCCACCGACACCGGCCTGACGATCGCCTCGATCATCGGTAGTGGCCTCGCGGAGAAGTGCCCGGACCTGCGAATCGCCTTCAGCCACGGCGGCGGCACCTTCCCGTTCATGCTGCCTCGCTACATGCACAACTGGGCCGGCGTCTGGAACGAAGAGACGCCTATCGGCGGTATGGGTGGCGCTGACCTTGAGCGCTCGCCCGCGGAATACGCGCGCCGTTTCTACTACGACACGCTGCTATTTGATGCACGCGCGATCCGTTACCTGCTGGAGATTATCGAGCCTTCGAAGCTGCTGGTTGGCACCGACTACCCGTACATGGCGATGGAGCAGCCGGTGGGCAAGACGCTGGCGTCGATGGGGCTCTCGCAGCAGGTGCTGGACGACATTACGTGGCACAACTGCTTCCGATTCTTGAATCTGGAAGCGCCCGCCAGCTGACACGTGCGCAATAAGACTTTAACGAAGAGTCGCATTGTAACCTTTACGTAAGCTCTGCTATACTCCCGTCAATTCCGGGAGGAGAGGCCCGTTTCGGCGACGGGTTCAGGGGTGGTAGAGATCGTGGAAATCTCCAGTTTGCCCAAGTGCCAGAAGTGCAAGACTGGCGACTTGGTGCCTTTGTCCGACTTCGGTAGCCAGGGTGCAGCCATCCACTACAAGGCCTGGGTGTGCACGAACCCCGAATGCGGCTTTAACCTCAAGATCCGCAACGGCGACCTCTACATCGACGAGCCCATCTCCAACGGCGCTATCCACACGCCTCGCTATAGCCGATAGTCAATCGACTCAGAAGACACACCTTCGCTCTGCTCCGGCAGGGCGTTTTTCGTTGCTACGGCTGACCGATGGCGATGTACCGCAAACCGGCGCGCTCGATAGCGGCGCCGTCGAGGGCGCCCCGGCCATCGAGCACGACCTTGCAGCCGTCGATCGCCCCATAGTCCAACGAGGCATACTCGGCGTGCGAGGCCTGCAGGATGACGGCGTCTACAGGCGACTTCGGCGGCAACGGCGAGGCCTCGAGGAGATAGGCAGCCAGCTCGTCCTCGGTGTAGAGAGGGTCGTTGACCACGACATGGGCGCCGCGCAGCCGGAGGGCATCGGCAACCAGCAATGCGCTCGATAGCTCTGCTTCCTTGACTCCGCCCCGGTAGGCCAGGCCCAGGATGAGCACCGTCTTACCCTCCAGTCCGCCCAAGGCCTCACCGAGACGTTGCACGCCATGCTCCGCCATGCCGTCGTTGACCTCACGGCTGAGGCCGATAAGCGGCGCATCGACCGCCTGGGTGAGGAAGTAGGGATAGACGGGAATGCAGTGCCCGCCGACGCCAAGGCCAGGCGAATGCAGGTGAGAATACGGCTGAGAGTTGCCCGCTCGCGCCGCCTCAGCGTAATTGACTCCAAGGCGTTCGGCGGCAACGGCAAGCTCGTTAGCCAGGGCGATGTTCACGTCGCGGTAGATGCTCTCGGCCAGCTTGGCGAACTCTGCCGTCTCGGTGTCCCGGAGCTGCATGACCTCGGCGTCGAGCACGTTGCGGTAGAACCCGGCAGCCGCTTCGCCACTGGCTTCGTCGATACCACCCACCAGCTTCGGGTACGTCGCCAGGTCGCGGAAAATCGAGCCGGAGGACACGCGCTCCGGGCTGTAGGCGAGCTTGAACTCGCTCCCCGCCCTAAGGCCCGAAGCACCCGAAAGACGGCGTCCAAAGCGGTCTCGTGTGGCGCCTACCGGCACTGTGCTCTCGAGGATCACCAGCGTGTCGGGCTTGAGGCCACGGCCGATGGCGTTGGCGGCGAGGTCGAGGTGATGGAGATCAGCGTGACCGGTGGCATCGAGGCCGACGCGCACCATGACCACCACCACGTCGCTCTGGGCGACGGCCTCCGCCGTGTCTGTGGTCGCTCGCAGGCGGCCGGCGTCATGGGCAGCGCGCACGGCGTCCTCCAGGCCCGGCTCACCACCGACGTGACATTCGCCCGCGTTGACGCTGCGCACGACCTCGGCGTTGATGTCGGCGCCGATGACGTCGCAGCCCTTGCCGGCGTAAAGCGCCGCCAGCGGCAGGCCGATCTTGCCGAGGCCTACGACCGCAACGGTAGTCATCGCGTCACGTCCTCCACGGATACGGGCTGACCCGTGCGCGCCGACTGGGTGAGCGCATCGGCGATGGCGACCGCGGCGAGGCCGTCCTTCGCGCTCACGGGTACCGGCGAGCCGCTACGGACGGCAGCCACGAAGGCGCTGAGCTCAGCTTCGAGCTGGTCCTGATGCGTGACCGGCAGCTCGATCGCTGGCTCGCCGGGGGCTCTGTACAGGGTGAGGCACTGCGTGGCGTAGTCGACAACGAGCGTGCCGTGCTCACCGACGACAGTGAGGTCGCGTATGCGCCGGGGCGAGAGCCAGTTTACGTCAAGACTTGCGACGGGCGGCGGCACATCTCCCGTCGACTTGAAGCGCATGACGGCGCTGATGCCGTCCTCCGCCGGGGTTACGACGCCGGACTGCGCGACGGCATAAACGCTCTCGACTTCCAGGCCCAGGATGCCCCGGATGGCGTCAACGTCGTGGATGGCGCTGTCGTGGATCACGTTGACGTCGGTGGGCGGCAGGCGGTTGCCGTGGGGACCGGCGCGCATGGCGCTCATGCGACGGGCCGACACGTCGTACACCCGGCCGATCTCACCCGACCGTACCCGGCGCGTCAGCTCGATGATCGCCGGGTTAAAACGCTCGATGTGGCCCGGCATAAGCGGTACGCCCTTGTCCTGCGCGGTAACGACTACGAGCTTGGCGTCTCGGTAGTTCGTCGCCAGCGGCTTCTCCACCAGCAGGGCTGCTCGGACATCCAGCGCATCGAGGGCGACGGCAGCGTGGAGGCTGGCTGGCACGGCGACCACGGCGGCGTCGAGGCGTTCCGTAACGAGCATCGAGGCGTGGTCTGCGTAGGTGTGAACGTCGGTACCCTCGAACAGCGCACGGCGCTCGGGATCGGCGTCAGCGACGGCGGCGAGGCAGACGCCGGGCATCTCGCGCAGGATGCGGGCATGATTGGCGCCGAAGCCGAGGCCGATGACACCGATGCGGAGGTCCTGAGTCACTTCGCGACTGCTTCCCCCGGTGTGTGGGCGGCGGTCCACTGGTTCACCGCCTCCACGATGGCCTCGAGGTCGGCGGCGCTGAGGCCGGGATGCACCGGCAGCGAGAGCACCTCGGCCGTGAGACGACGCGCCATGGGGAAGGCCGCGTCGTCGTAGCCGAGGTCGCGGTAGAGCTTCTGGGCCGGCAGCGTCTTCGGGTAGTAGACCATCGCCTCGATGCCGCGATCGCGCAGGTGGGCTTGCAGGGCGTCACGACCCTCGGGGACGCGTACGGTGTACTGGTGCCACACGTGAGAAGGGGCGTCCGAGGGCATTTCGGGCGTCACCACGCCTTCGAGATGCTGCGTGAGGTAGGCGGCGTTCTCGCGGCGGCGCTGGTTGGCCTCGAAGAGGTCTTCAAGCTGGGTCAGCGCAAGCGCGGCGCCGACCTCGGTGATGCGGTAGTTGTAGCCCACCTCAATACTCTCGTAGCGCTCGGCTTCACCGTGGGAGCGCAGGCGGCGCAGTCGTTGGGCGAGCACGGGGTCGTTGGTGGTGATGACGCCGCCTTCGCCCGCCGTGAGGTTCTTAGTGGCATAGAGCGAGAAGCACGCGGTATTGGAGCTGCCGGCGGCAACCCCTCCCCCTGGCCCCCTCCCCGTCGACGGAGAGGGGGAATCCATCATCGAAGCACCGTGGGCCTGCGCCGCGTCTTCGATGACGGCGAGATGGTGGCGGCGGGCGATGTCGCAGAGAGCCGGCATGTCGCAGAGGCGGCCGTAGAGGTGTACGGGCAGCAAGGCCTTCGTGCGCGGCGTGATGGCTGCTTCGACCTGTGTGGGGTCGAGGTTGCCGTCGGGGCCGACGTCGGCGAAGACGGGGCGGGCGCCGGTGGCGAGGATCATGTTGGCGGTGGCCTGGAAGCTGAAGGGCGAGGTGATCACCTCGTCGCCGGGGCCGATGTCGTGGGCGAGAAGGGCGAGGTGGAGGGCCGCGGTGCCGCTGGAGACGGCAACGGCCTCGGCGGTGCCGGAGACGTCACGGGCGAAAGCCTCCTCGAGTCGCTGAGTGTAGGGACCGCCGGTCAGCCGCCCCGAGGCGAGCACGTCGAGCACGGCCTGGCGCTCCTTGTCGCCGATACGGGGTTCGGCGATGCGGATCATAGTTTGCGGACCGTCTCGGAGAGGTGCTTGACTTGCTCCTTCACCTGTTCTGCGACCGTCGGTCCCTCGTCTGCCCTCACTTGCCGGGCCTTCTCGAGCGCGGCCGTGCGAACGAAGTCGGAGACGTTCCCTCCGGCCACTTCGGCGATCTCCTCTAGCTCTTCAGGCGTGATGCGCATCTGGAACACGGTCGATGGACCGCGCCGAGCTCGGATCCGCCGGCCCTTTTGCTCCCAAACCCTCGAATCGTCCTTGTGCTCTTGGAAATACTTTGTCAGCTCAGCTTCACTCAGGGCGTCGATTCGAGGGTCGCCTTGCTTGAGGTCTTCTGCCATCACTCCGCGTCCTTCCAAATCTGCACCTCGGTCAGGGAGCTTTGCCAACCGGTGATTGGTCGCCACAAGTCGTCGTATCGGTCGAGGAGGACGATTGTCCAGAACTGTCCTCGGTCGTTTGGACCAATCATCTTGTGAGAACCGCTCCGCCCCTGTCCCTCGGGATTGTCGACCAACACGGGCTCGTTGTCGGCGACTTCCCTCACGAGTCGGGGACTCACGCCGCGTGGGCTCTCCTCGCGAACGTGTCGCAGATTGTCGTCGTCCCACTCAAAGCGCACATCACTGCTCTAACTGTACATACAGTTCCGAATAATTATCAATACATGCCGCGATGCGGATCACGTCGATGGCTCTTGATTGTTTGATTGTTTTCGGGGGATGCGCACGCGTTCGTGGAGGGACGGGAGGTCGTGCTCGCGGCCGCAGCTGGTACAACGCCAGAAGGAGCCGGTGTCCTCCATGGGGCTGCCGCACTGGCAGACGTAACCGGCGAGGTAGGCCGGGTTGCCCGTGACGAGGCCGTGGTCCGGCACGTCGCGGGTGACGACCGCGCCAGCACCGACCATGGCCCACCAGCCGATGGTGACGCCGGGGAGGATCACCGCCGCGGCGCCGATGGAGGCGCCCGGGTGCACCACAGTCGGCGCGACGGTCCAGTCGCCATCGGTGCTCAGGGTGCCGTCGGGACGGATGGCGCGCGGGAGCTTGTCGTTCGTGAAGGTCGCGTGGGGGCCGACGAAGACGCCGTCCTCGATCGTGACGCCGTGGAAGACGCTGACGCGGTTCTGGAGCTTGCAGTTGTTGCCGATGTGCACACCGGCATCGACATAGACACCGAAGCCCAGAATGCAGTTCTCACCAATCTCTGCGCCGTCGCGGATGTGGCAGTTGTGCCAGATACGCGCGCTTTCGGCGACCTTTGCGCCGGGTTCAACTTCTGCGGTTGGGTGGATCATTTTGCAGGATCTCGACGATCTTGTCGGCGGCGTGACCGTCCCCGAACAGGGCTGGCGGCGAGGTTATCGGGCGCGGACGCTGCGCCGCTCTGACGATGGCCTCGGTGTCCGTACCGGCAAGCACGTCCCAGCCGGTTTCGACCGTCTCAGGCCACTCCGATTCTGTTCGAAGGGTAACACAGGGCACGGCCAGCCAGTACGCCTCGCGTCGCACGCCGCCGGAGTCGGTGAGGATGGCGCGGGCGTTGCGTTCGAGGGCGAGCATCTCGAAGTAGCCAACGGGGTCGATGACGCGGACGTTGGCAGGCGCTTCGAGTCCGGCGGTGCGCATCGCGGCGGCGGTGCGCGGATGCAGGGGGAGGACGACGGGCACGTCGAGGCGACCGAAGGCATCGAGGACGCGCCTCAGGGCTTCGGGGTCATCTGTGGAGGCGGCGCGGTGGACGGTGGCGAGGTAGTAGGGGGAGACCCCTCCTCTGGCTGCCGCCATCTCCTCCCCGCTGGCGGAGAGGAGATTGGCGTTTCGAGGCTGGGTTACCTCATCGCCCGGCCCCCGCTCTGACTTCGGAGAGGGGGAGCGCCCGCTAGTGCGGTTCGAGAGCTCCTTGTCAGTTCGTGGCCCCCCCTCACCCTGGCCCTCTCCCTCGAGGGAGAGGGGACGGCGATTTGGGGTGGCCTTGGGCTCGGTCGGAGGGAGTTCGATGTGCAAGTCGAGACGGGAGAGGACTTCGGCTTCGATGGCCTTTGAGTGGGGGAGGGCTGTTAGTAGGGAGTCGTACATGAGGTCGCCGGTGAAGTGGACCTGGCGGGTGATGCCTTCGCGGGCGAGAGCGTTTGCGGCGGCGGCTGTGGCGCAGAAGTGGTAGGTGGCGACGTGGTCGGTGAGGACGCGGTTGATCTCTTCCGGGAGGTCGCGCTCGTAGGTGCGGAAACCGGCTTCGACGTGGGCGACGGGGAGGCCGAGCTTGGCGGCGGCGAGGGCGCCCGCGAGGGTCGAGTTGGTGTCGCCGTAGACGATGACGAGGTCGGGCTTTTCGCGCTCGTAGACGGCTTCGAGGCCTTCGAGCATGCGGGCGGTCTGCACGGCATGCGATGCGGAGCCGACACCGAGGTTGGTATCGGGGGCCGGCAGGCCGAGCTCACGGAAGAAGACGTCGGACATGAGGTCGTCGTAGTGCTGGCCGGTGTGCACGAGGACCTCGTCCCAGTGCTGTCGCAGGGCCTTGCTGAGCACGGCAGCTTTGATGAACTGGGGCCGCGCGCCGACGACGGAGAGGAGCTTCATGCGGACAACCCCTCCCCCCGGCCCCCTCCCCGCTGGCGGAGAGGGGGAGCAGACGATTCGATAGCGTGAGGGCGATTCGGGAGGGGGCTGACCTCACCCCCGGCCCCTCTCCCTGCGGGGAGAGGGGGGAGAACTTCACTTCGTTGGCGGCGGAGCAAGCTCGTAGGCGCAATTCGGGGCGCTGTAGGGGCGCACGGCCGTGCGCCCCTACGAGGGCTCCATCTGCAATTTGGTGGCACCGAAATGGCGATAGCGGGGCGCCCCCTCTCTGAAATCGGAGAGGGGGATGGGGGGTGAGGTCTGTGGGGTACCGAGCTGCCTGCAGGTGTTTTGTTGTCACCCTCACCCCATCCCTCTCCCTCGAGGGAGAGGGAGCTGATTGATCCAAGCGTGGAGATGCGTTCCGAGGAGGCTCCTGTCTTTGTTGGGGCGATGGCTTCTGGAGGACGGAGGGAATCAGGGCGTTTCGGGGCGTTGGCCCTCACCCTAGCCCTCTCCCAAAGGGAGAGGGGACCCCACAGTCGGGCGTTTCGAAGAGGATCACGGGCGCAGGGCGGCGAGGCAGGGAAGCCTCGCCTACGGTGGGTGGGCAGCACGAGGGTGCTTTGACTTGCGCTCGCGGTCACTGGTCTCGTTGGGGGCGTGACTCTACTTCGCCGGCTTCCGTGTCGGCCGTCTGAAGGTCGAAGCGCGCGAGGGCGTGGATGCGGGCGGGGAGGTTGCCGCTGCGGCGTCGGCGGTCCACGTCGAGCTCGCCGATGGCGGCTCGGAATTCGGTGCCGGAGAAGTGGACGGAGGAGATGGCTGTGAGGACTCGCGGGTGGGTGGTGGGTTCGAGGCGCTCGTGCTCGCCGATAAGGGCTTCGGTAACCTTCTCGCCCTCTCGCAGGCCAGTGTAGATGATCTCGATGTCCTTGCCGGGCTCCATGCCCCGTGAGCGGATAAGGCGCTCAGCCAGCTCGGCGATGCGCACCTCATCGCCTGTGTCGAGGAGGAAGATGTCAGCGCCCTTCGCGAGCGCGGCGGCCTGGATAACGAGGCCCGCGACCTCGCTGATCGTGAGGAAGTAGCGGGCGACCTGGGGGTCGGTGACGGAGACAGGACCACCGCCGGAGATCTGGCGCGTGAAGAGGCCGAGCACGGTGCCACGAGCATCGATGACGTTGGTGAGGCGCACGCTGCAGAATCGGGTACGGCGAGAAAACCCCTCCCCCAACCCCCTCCCCGTCGACGGAGAGGGGGTATTCATCGACGTGGTGAGGAGCTCGCCGATGCGCTTGGAGGCGCCGTAGACGCTGCTCGGGTTGACGGCGGTGTGGCTCGAAAGGAAGACGACCTCTTCGGCCTGGACGGCCTGGGCGGCTTCGAAGACATTGAGGGTGCCGAGCACGTTGGTCTCGAAGGCCTGCTCCGGGTTCTCCTCCATCATGCGAATGTGCTTGTAGGCCGCGAGGTGGAAGACGACCTGGGGACGGGAGGCCTCGAAGATGTCCTGGAGGCCGCGACGGTCTGAGATGTTGACGAGCCAGGGCCGCACGGGGATGTTGCCACCGGAGCGCTGGACCATCTCGACGCGAAGCTCGTGGACGCCGGTCTCGTTGGAATCGATGAGGTGGAGGGCGCTGGGGCCGTAGTCCATGACGCGGCGGGTGAGCTCGGAGCCAATGCTGCCGGCGGCGCCCGTGATGAGGACGACGCGGCCCGAGATGGCGGCGCGACAGGCGGCCTCGTCAACGTCCATGGGCTCGCGGGCCAGGAGGTCTTCCGGCGTAATCTCGCGCATTTCGCCGCGCTGGGCCCGGCCCTCCATGACGTCACCCATGGAGGGGACGAGTCGGACGGGCACCTTCGATGGCTCAATGAGGGCGAGGACTTCCTGGAGCCGTGGCGCCTTCTCGGATTCGAGGGCGATGGCGACGAGGTCGGCGTGGTAGTGCTCGATGGCGTTGGGGATTTCGAAGCGGCCGCCGACGACGGGGATACCGTGCACCCGCTTGCCCTTGAGCTTCGGGTCATCGTCGATGAAGGCGACGGCGCGATAGGGCTGGGAACGGTTATGCCCGAGCTCCCAGGCCAGGACCTGACCGGTATCACCGGCGCCCACGATGAGGACGCGCTGATGCTGCGATTTATGGGCCTCCGGTTGACCGGCGGCGTTCCACAGTCTCGGGAACATGCGAATGGCGCCGTGGCCGATGAGGAGGAAAGCGGCGCTGATCACGTTCACGGTGAGCGGGATCGGTCGCTTGGGGAGCAGGAGGTTGATGATCAGGACGCCGGCTGTGACGAGGGCGACGGCGCCCGCGAGAAGCAGGGCGTCGCGCAGGCTGCCGTACTGCCAGGCGGTGCTGTAAACGCCGAGGGCCTGGTAGGCGAGGATGTAGGCCACGGCGATAAGGGGCGCGGCCCAGAGCATGGCGCGTCGCGATTCTGCAGGCACGTCGCCATCGAACTTGAGCTCGAGGGCGATGGCGTAAGCGGCGACGACGATGCCGACATCGAGCAGGAGGGCGACGGCGAAGCGCGCGAGGTGGGCGTAGGATTCGCGGGTCATGGGTGACCCCTCCCCCCGGCCCCCTCCCCGCTGGCGGAGAGGGGGAGAACCTGGCCCTTCGAGGCGGTTTGGTGTTTGAAGACACTGCGGGATGAATCCCGCAGCTTGTGGTCGGGTTTTGCCGGGGTGGTCATGCGCAGACCTGAAGACGCGCTGCTACGTTCATATACCGCGATCATCGGGCTCCCTCACGGCGGACCAGGGGGCCAAGGGTGCCAACGATGATGCGGATGTCGCCGGAGAGCGAGCGGGTGTCCACGTACTCGAGGTCGTACCGCATGGTTTCAGCATAGGTGAGATCGGCTCGGCCGTGTATCTGGGCGAGGCCGGTGATGCCGGGAGCGACGTCGTGGCGGCGGCGCCATTCGGGGAGGTACTGAGCGACGATCTCGGGTTCGTCCGGTCGAGGGCCGACGATGTGCATCTCGCCTTTGATCACGTTGAGCAGGTTGGCCATCTCGTCCAGGCTGCAGGCGCGGATGGCGCGGCCGATGACGGTCTTGTGGCCCCGGGGCTTGAACTGGAAGGTCTCGATGTCGCCGATGGCGGTGTCGACGCGCTGCTCTTCGGGCGCCGCGACGGTCATCGAGCGGAACTTATAGACGTCGAAGGGCTTCTCGTCCTTGCCGACGCGGGTCTGCTTGAACAGCACGGGGCCGGGCGATTCCAGCTTGATCAGCACGGCGATGATGGCGAGCACGGGGCTGAAGACCGTGAGGGCGAGGCCGGCTACGAGGAGGTCGAAGAGGCGATGCAACCCCTCCCCCTGCCCCCTCCCCGCTGGCGGAGAGGGGGTAACGCCCGGCGTTTCGGAAGGTGTCGCGTTAGTCACAGGATCGCCTCACGGAAGGGGTTGACCTCACCCCCAGCCCCTCTCCTTGCGAGGAGAGGGGTGAGACTTCAAGCGTGGGCTTCCATGTAACGGTGGTGGCTTGGGACAGCATGCTGAGCCTGTCGAAGGACGTGGACATCGCAACGGAAGTGACGATTCCTGGCGCCAAAGGACGCGTCATCCCTGCTATGCGGTGGTGACGGCTGTTGAGAGACCTCTCATCGCTCACGGGGCGAGGGCGTGCTTCGACAGGCTCAGCATGCCTTGATGGGGGGCCTTGCCGGGCGCGGACGCCCGTATTGGCTTCAACTCGGCTACCCATGCTCGTCCAGGATGGCTCTAACGGCTTCGACGACGCGCTCCACGTCTTGTTCGGTCATCTGTGGGAAGAGGGGGAGGGAGAGGATGCGGTCGAACTCGCGCTCGCAGACGGGGTAGTCGCCCTCGCGGAAGCCGAAGTGCTCTCGGTAGTAGGGGTGGTAGTGCACGGGGTAGTAGTGCACGGAGGTGCCGATGCCACGGGCCTTGAGGGCGGTGACGAGGTCGTCGCGGGCGAAGGTCGTGTCGCGCAGGCGCATGACGTAGAGGTGCCAGTTCGAGGTGATGTCCGGGCTGACCGTGGGCACTTCGACCTGCGGCACATCGGCGAAGCATTGGGTGTAGTGCGCGGCGAGCTCGGTGCGGCGGGCGTTGAACTCGGGCAGGCGCTTGAGCTGGCCGAGGCCGACGGCGGCGAGCAGGTCGAACATACCGTAGTTAAAGCCGGGCTCGCTGAGGGTATAGAAGGGGCGGGCGGCCTCCGAGGAGTAGCGCTTCCAGGCGTTCGAGTCGAGGCCGTGGTTGCGCAGGGAGCCGAGCCGTTCGGCGTACTCCGAGTTGTCGGTGGTGACGATGCCACCCTGGCCCGTCGTCATGTTCTTGATCGGGTAGAAGCTGAAGACGGTCATGTCGCCCAGAGCGCCGACGGGACGGCCCTTGTAGGCGGCGCCGGCAGCGGTGGCGGCGTCCTCGATGACGACGAGGTTGTGCTCCCGGGCGATCGCCATGATTTCGTCCATGGCGCAGGCCTGACCGGCGTAGTGCACGGGCATGATCGCCTTCGTGCGGGGCGTGATGCGCTCGCGGATGCGCTCCGGATCGATGTTGAGGTCCTCGTAGCGGATGTCGGCGAGGACGGGCGTGGCGCCGGTGTGGACGATGACGTTGGCGGTGGCCGCGAAGGTCAGCGGCGTCGTGATTACCTCATCGCCGGGACCGACGCCGGCCGCGAGGAGGGCGAGGTGGAGGCCGGCGGTGCAGGAGTTGGTCGCGACGGCGTGGTCGGCGCCGACCATCTGCTTGAACTCGGTCTCGAAGCGCTGGGTCTTGGGGCCGTAGGTGAGCCAGCCGCTGCGCAGGGTATCGACGACCTCCGCGACGTCCGCGTCATCGATGTCGGGTCTGGCGATGGGGAGAAAGTCGTCTGGCAATCGGCTCTGCCTGCCACCGAGGCTGGGAAGTCTCGGCTACGTCTGCGGGTTGGACGTCGCCGCGCAGCTAGATATGCACCGCGGCGACGAAGTGGGTTCGCAAAAAGGTTAGCACGTCGAGGAGCGTACAGGCGACGCGACCGCCGGGCAGGCGAAAGAGGGCGCGCACGATCGGCGGCGCCAGGGTGGTGCTGCGGAAATCGATTGGCTTGCCCGGGAAGAGGTCGCGCACTTCGCTGCGGCGCAGGGAGCGAACAGTGCGGTTCGTGGGGTTGATCCAGAAGTCGTAGAGGAGGACGAGGCCGCCGGGCTTCGTGACGCGCGCCATCTCCGCCGCGACCTGGCGTCGGGCGGTCGGGTCGACCACGGAGGAGAGCAGCGTGAAGCCGAGGGCGAGGTCGAAGGCGTCATCTTCATATGGGAGGGCGCGCGCGTCTCCGGCCTCGATGTGGGCGCCGGGGAGCTTCGCGCGGGCGCTCTCGACGCGGTCGGGCAGGAGGTCGATGCCGTGGAGGGCATCGGGCGTGGCGCCGTAGCGCAGCATGTCGAGGAGGACGGCGCCATCGCCGCAGCCGACGTCGAGGACGCGCCGGTCGCCGAGAGGCAAGAAGCCGGCGCCCCAGAGGAGATCGAGGACGGCGCGCTCACGGGCCTGGTAGATGAACAGGTTGTCGGGGCGCCAGTAGTCGTAGCGGGCGTCGAGGCCGAGGCGGTCGCGGCGGGCGTAGGCGGCGCGGACGCGTGCGGCTTCGGGGTCGTCAGGATCGGTAGCGCGGATTCGAGCCCCCTCTTCGTCAGGCATTCCTTTAGTCATACGGAGGATCGGGCGGTGTCTCGCCGACAGATTCGAAGTAATGCTGGATGTCCTGTTCGAAGAGAATGTCCTTGATGCGTTCAGGTGTCAGCTCTTGCCCAGGAACCGCAGGCCGGCCGCCTTCGATGAGCGGGAATTGCACTCGGTGCTGATCGGTTGCGGTCGCGCTTTGCTCCAGCCCTCGACGTAAGAGTTCAATGACCAGGTCCTCAAATCTCCGACTGTCCCGCGCGGCACGCACTTTTATCGCCTGTACCAGATCACCGGGCAGGTCGACTGTTGTCCTCATAGAACGATGCTAGCGGAAGTCCGCCGCGACTGGGCACTCTATTCACCTGCACCTTGGTTCCGGGTCACTCGCAGGAAGTTGCGGGCGACGCCGGCGAGCATGCCGGCGCCTGCCGGAAGGTGGATGCAGGCGAAGGCGAGGGGGAGGTAGCGGGCCTCCCGTTTGTTGTCGCGGGCGAGGCGGAAGGTGGCGAGGGCGTTGGCGGCTGCGTAGGCCCCCGTCGCGAGCAAGCCGATGCGCGTGAACCACTTGCTCATGCCGCCGAGGAGGAAGCCACCGCCGATGGCGAGCACGAGGGCGCTGGGCACGAGGTGCCGGGGGCTGATGCGTTTCGGGTGTCGGTGGAGGACGGCGGCCTTGGCGAGGCCGTAGTGCCAGTACTGGATCGCGAGCTCCTGCAAGGTCTCGCGGCAGTAGTAGGTGCTACGAATCTCGGGGGACAGGACGATGCGACCGCCGGCGTCTCGCAGACGGTAGTTGAACTCGTCGTCCTCGCCGCGGTCGATGTCCTCGGCGAGGTTGCCGACGCGCTCGAAGACGTCGCGGCGATAGGCTCCGTAGGGCACGGAGTCGGTGTCTTGCAGACCGGCGCCTTCGTCCCGGAACGCCGTGTTGCCGATGCCGAAGGGTGAGGACATGGCGAGGGCGATGGCGCGACCGACGGTGCCATGGCCGCGGGTCTCGATCGGGCCGCCGACGGCGTCGGCGCCGGTGGTCTGAAGGACACGCACGCCGGCGCTGAGGAAGTCGTTCGCGGGCCGGCTGTGACCGTCGAGGCGGACGATGACATCGCCGTGCGCCAGGGTGAGGCCGAGGTTGAAGCCAGTAGCGGCGGTGTGCTTCGGGTTGGCCGCGTAGTAGACGGTGAGACCGAAGTTCTGGGCAGTGAGCTCGACCTCGTGCTCGGTGCCATCGGTGGAGCCGCCGTCGAGGACGATGGTCTCGAAGCGGTCACGAGGGTAGTCCTGGGCCGCGAGGGCCTGAAGGCAACGGCCGACGAAGCCTTCCTCGTTGCGCACGGGGACGATCACGGTGACGAAGGGCACGTCGGGGCCGGAAACGGTGAAGGGTTCGGACGTTTGCATAGGCTTCGATTGTACGAGGTGGGTGGGTCTGAGTCCGCCGCGAAGGGTCGCTGAGGACCGGCCTACAATGCTCCTCGTGGCGACAGCGGAGGACATCGAACTCGGGCGACAAGCGCTGAAGGCCGGCGATTGGCAGGGCGCTCGCGAAGCGCTGGAGCGGGCCGCGGCTGCGGATGAGGCGCCGGCCGTGCTCGAGGACCTCGGCACGGCGCTGTGGTGGCTCGATGAGCACGACCCGGTGCTGGAGACGCGGGAGCACGCCTTCCGGCTCTATCGTTCGGCCAACGACCTGCTAAGTGCAGCACGCCTTGCTACCGCCCTGGCGCTCGACTACGTGGACTACCGGGGCGACTTCGCAGTGGCGAACGGCTGGATCCAGCGCGCCGAGCACCTGCTGGACGACTTGCCAACCGCAGACGAGCACGCCTGGCTCCACGTCTACTGCGGTCT
Source organism: uncultured Chloroflexia bacterium (assembly GCA_963768705.1). Classification (GTDB taxonomy): domain Bacteria; phylum Chloroflexota; class Dehalococcoidia; order DSTF01; family WHTK01; genus WHTK01. The sequence goes on along the minus strand of CAVYJE010000018.1, from coordinate 18,181 downwards.
CAAAGCCCTGATGTTCGACAGCGACCTCCCGGAGGCACATCGGCGCCTCGACCTCGCGATCGCGACGGCCAAGGAAGTCCAGAACGTCGACGTGCAGATGATGGCGGTCGCTCTCGACGGGCTGATCCTGCTGCGGGAGGGCAAGGTCACTGCCGCGATGGTGCGCATGGACGAGGCGATGACGGCGGCGGTCGGCGGGGAGATGTCCGACCTGCCCGCGATCGGCAACACGTGCTGCTTCCTGATCTACGCCTGCGAAGCTGTGGCGGACTACGACCGCGCGGCGCAGTGGTGCTCGCAGGCGACGGCGTTTTGCCGCCGCATGGGCATGGAAGCGTTCTTCGCGATCTGCCGCACCTACTACGCGACGGTGCTGATCTGGAACGGCGATTGGGAGCACGCGGACGCCGAGCTCTCGGCGGCGCTGCAGCAGCTCGAAAAAACTCGGCCCACGTACGTGAAGGAAGGCCTCGCGAAACTCGGCGAGCTGCGACGGCGGCAGGGACGGCTGGACGAGGCCGAAGCGCTGTTCCAGCAGGCGGACCCGCACCGGTTGTCCCTCATGGGACGGGCCGCCCTGGCGCTCGACCGCGCGGACCCGACCACGGCCATCGACTTGCTGGCGCACCAGCTCAGGCGCATGGGCGAAGAGGACGTGGCCGAGCACGCCTTCGCGCTGGGCCTGATGGTGGAGGCCAAGATCGCGGCCGACGAGACTGCCGAGGCGGCGACTTATCTGGGACAACTCGAGGCGGCGGTGAGCATCGCCGGGACGCAGCCGCTGCGGGCGACCGCGAACGCAGCCCAGGCCGCGATGGCGAGGTCGCAGGGTCAGCTGGACAAGGCCAAGCTGCACTACGAAGACGCGGTCGACCTGTTCCAGTTGTGCAATGCGGAGTTCGATGCCGCCCGAATGCGTCTCGAGCTGGCGGCGGTGACGAAGGAGCTGGGACGCGAGGCCACGGCGATCGAGCAGGCGATGCTGGCGCAGGAGGTGTTCAAGCGCCTGGGCTCCGTCCTCTACGCTGACCGTACGGCGTCCCTGGTCTCGAGCCTCGGCGCGGGCGCAAAGGTGTCGACGCAGGTCATGCAGGTCTATCACCTCACGCCGCGCGAGTCTGACGTCCTGGGGCTGATCGCCGCGGGCAAGACGAATCAGGAGATCGCGGACCAGCTTGTGCTGAGCGTGCGCACGGTCGAGCGCCACATCTCGACGATCTACGAGAAGCTGCAGGTTCAGGGTCCGGCAGCCCGCGCGTCGGCGGCGGCAATCGCCGTCAGCCTTCAAAGCAACACGTAGACCCGATAGCGTCTACGTGTGCCCGCGCGCACAAGTTACGTGCGTGCCCTCATCTCGCCGGTTCCGCTTCTTTCTAATCTTCGAGTGTCCCGTGACTCGCCGGATGTCGTGCACACCCGGCGGGCGCGGGGCAGACAAAACGCGATAGCAGAAGGAGAAAAGGAAGATGCACAGCAAGAAGACAGACATCCCGGCCGCGTTAGAGGTGCCGCAGGGCACGCTGCGATTCGTGGAGTGGGGCGGCATGACGATCGAGCTGGGCGACATCGTCAGCACGATGGACCCGGCGCCCCTGTTCCAGGGTCTGGAGGACGACCGCTGCCAGTGCCCTCACTGGGGCGTGGTGCTCAAGGGCACGCTGCGCTACCGGTACGCCGACCACGACGAGATTTACTCGGCGGGCGAGGTGTACTACGCGCCGGCCGGTCACCTGCCCTTGCTGGAAGCAGACACCGAATACGTCGAGTTCAGCCAGACCGAGGAGCTGGGGAAGACGATGGAGGTCGTCGAGCGCAACATGGCGGCCGGCGCGGCACTCGCCTGAAAACGGGCGACGGATCAGGAGGACAATGATGGCAGGCAGAAAGTTCGGCGCGATCATGGCCGCGAAGGTGCCCGGAAGCTACTTCACGCTGACCGAGGCAGAGCAGGCGGCGCCCGGCAAGGCGGTCGAAGAGGTGATGGCGAAGTACGCCGACAAGGTGAGCCTCGTGCGGCGCTACTGGACCAGCGCCTTCACCGCGGAGGTATCGGATGTGTTCGTACTGGAGTGCGACGACCTGATGGACCTTCACGACCTCAGTCAGGAGATGACGAGGGTGATGGCGAAGAGCGGCGACCCGGACAGCTTCGGGGAGACGGTCTCGATCTGGGTCGGGGTGAATCCCGACGAGGGCTCGGATTAGCGCACCGCATGACAGGGTGCGGCGGGGGAGAGAGGCAGCGCCAAAACCGGTGCTGCCTCTCGGCGTCGAACCGAGTGCCAGAGATCGCCAGCGAGAAGCTACATGCGACTTACGGAGGCCCTCCAGACTTGTAACTCGTTAACCTTTCGAAAGCTGCAGGCGTTCTTTGGTTGGCGGCAAGCGTGAACCCACCCACCCTTCACCACCCCCTCACGTTTCAAATCAACCGTCGTCGACGGAGGTCTCATGCATCTGGCAAGAACGCTGGGCCTAGCAGGCCTGGCGCTTGCGATCGTTCTCGCGTCGTTCGCCTTTAGGGGCACGACCGAGAGCGCGACTCTCGTGGGCTACGACATCTCATTTCCCCAGTGCCCGAGCAGCGTCCCCAGCGGCGGCGACTTCGGCATCGTCGGGGTTACTGGCGGGCTGGCGTGGTCGCAGAACCCGTGCCTGGCACGCAGTGGCAGTGGGCGAGCTCGCTGTCGAACCCGCCTGCCTTCTTCACGAACACGGGCAACCCGGGACCGATCTCCGCCTACTGGAATCGTTCCGGGCCACGCGCCTGCTTCGACCCCAACTCGTACTCCGATACGGGGTGCGCCTACAACTACGGCTGGAACGCCTCCGCCGATGCGCTTTCGGTCGCGAGCAACGCGACTTCGGCGTCGGCGGCGCGCAGCCACAACTGGTGGTTGGACGTGGAGGTCGCCAACAGCTGGAACGGCACGTACGACGCGAACCGAGCCGCTCTGCAGGGGTTCATCGACTACTTCCACCAGGCCGGTGTGCCGCAGCTGGGCGTCTACTCGACGTGGTTTCAGTGGGGCCAGATCACCGGCAACTGGGTGCTAAGCGACATGCCGAACTGGGTGGCCGGTCCGGGGTCAGCCGCCAGTGCGCCCTCGTACTGCGATACCTCGGCGACGGGCGGACCGGTGCAGCTGGTGCAGTACCCCTACAACGGGTTCAGCGCCGACATGACGTGTGGCGGCGGTTCGGTGGAGCCCACCGCGACCGCAACCCCGGTGCCGCCTACAGCAACATCGACACCGACAAAGACGCCGGTTGCCACGATGACGCCGACGGCGGTGACACCCACGCAGACGGCAACATCGCTTCCATCCTCGACGCCGACCGGGACGAGCACCGCCGTCCCGAGCGCGACGCCCACGGTACCGGCACAAACGTCCTCGGTCTCGGACGATGGCTTCGAGAGCGGAAACTGGAGCGGCGGTAGCGGCTGGACGGGTGCGTGGGCGACATCCGGCAGCCCGAGGGTCTATCGATTCAGCGGGCCGGAGTCCGGCGTCTATCACGCTCAGCTACGGCGGCGGGACAGCATCACGCGAGTCGCGAACACCAGTGGCTTACAGACGGTGAACCTGAGCTTCGGCGTGAAAGCGAGCTCGTGGGAGTCCGGCGACGGCGCCCAGATCCAGGTCAGCACCGATGGCCAGACGTGGTCCACCCTGCTCTCGATGGGCAATGGGGACGACGACAACCAGTACCACGACTACAGCTTCGACGTGTCCGGCTACGCGGCGGGCGGTGCGCTCTGGATGCGGTTCGTCTCGACCAGCAGCGCGACATCCGACTACCTGTACGTGGACAACGTGCGAATCGAAGCGAGCGGCGGGACCGCGAGCCAATCGCCGACGGCGACGCCGAGCTTCACACCCACGGCTTCGGCGACGGCGACGTTTACGCCGGTGCCCTCGGCGACGGTCACCCAGACTTCGACGCCAACTCAGACCGCGACGGCGACGCCAACGGCCACATCGACGGCGACAGTGAGCCCCACGGCGACCGCGACAGCGACGGCCGTGCCTTCGGCAACGAGCACGCCGACCGCGACCTCGACGCCGAACTCAGGCGCGACGCCGGTACCCTGGTGGTGTCGGTACGTGCCGAGCCTATGCCCCTGAGCAAGCGACGTGACGCCGGAGGACTAAGCGAGTAGACAAAGAGGGAGGCAGCGCCGGTGGCGTTGCCTCCCTCTTTTCGTAACAGGCCTCGCTTGTAAGGAGGGATCGGTAGCAGGCCGATCTGAGGCCCGTATTGACTAGGGGCGCCTCCAGGGCGACTCGGCGGCCGAGCCGCGCTGGGTGCTGCTCAGGACCTGGCGTCGCTGCGGCGGCGGAGCCCAACCTGCGGGCCTCGAGGCGACGGCAGAGCGCTGGGGTTGGACACCTCGGGCTTGGTGGTGGACCCAGATGCGGCGGGCTGACTCCCAGCCATTCCCGACCAGCAAGGCCGAGGCGAGGTAGTAGTCGACACCGAAGAGCTTGAAGACGACGAAGCCGGCAGCGGCGACGATGACGCCGAAGAGGACCTGGTCTTCGTAGCGAATCGGGCAAGTCGGCGGGTCGTCGAGCATGAAGAAGGCGAAGAACAGGGCGGCCTGGACGTCGGGCGTTCGAAGGATCTCGCCGACGGCGTCTGGCGTGCCGAGGAAGCTATCGAGCGTGAACAGGCCGAAGTAGGTGACGAGGAAGACGCCAACGAGGGGAAGCTTGTTGATGCGATCGGCCATGAAGGCGCCGGCCGCGATCACGGCGATGAGGCCGAGCACACCGGCGTCCGGCAGAGCGCCCCACCAGCTCTGCCGGGCGCCGAAGAGGACAGCGCCCGCGACCAGCGCGAGCGCCGCCGGATTGAACACGTTGGACCATCGGGTGCGCAGGGCGTGCTTGGCGCCGATGGCGATGGCCGTGACGGCGAGCGCGGTGGAGAGCGGTTCTTGCGGTCGCAGGACGAGGGCGACGATGAGGCCCGTGAGGATGGCGCCGTCCGGGAACTCAAACTTGTCGCGCAGGGCGATGACAATGGCGAAGTCCATGAGGGCGGCGATCGCCACACAGGCGATGACGTTGGGCAGGAGGTCGCTTGCGCCGAGGAACGGCATAGCGATGAGCACGAAGGCCGTGAGCATCGCGGTCAGGAGGCCCTTGGGCGTCTTGCCGAAGCGAAGGAAGCGGGGCCAGATCTCGGTTTCGAAGGTGGATGTGTTTATCAAGCTCTGTACCTCCCCAGGCCAGGCGTTTCCCAGGTCTGAAGTGTCTCGGAGACCAGGATGCCGACGGCGCCCTGGCACTGCAGAAAGTCGATGCCGCGTGCCGGCCCGAGGGCGTAGGCGGCGGTTGAGAGGGCGTCGGCGCTCATGGCCGTGGGCGCCACGACGGTCGTACTGACGATGCGTGTGCTGGATGCGTCCTGGGACGTGACGATGTGTCCCCCGCCGAGACCGTCCGCGCGCGGGCGTTCGTAGTCGCCGGAGGTGCAGACTGCGACGTCGGTGACGAAAAGGGTATCGAGGAGGGCGCCGGGCACGCGAGGGTGGCGGATGCCGACGCGCCACTGGCCACCGTCAGGGGCGCGACCGTGCACCAGCACGTCTCCGCCGGCGTTGATGGCGTAGTCCGGGGTGGCGTCGAGGGCGCTGGCCGCGAGGTCAATCGCGAAGCCCTTGGCGACGGCGCCCAGGTCGAGCACGAGCGGTCGCAGCAGGGTCACGGTCTGTTCGTCCTCATCCAGGCAGACGTCGCGGTAGGAGGCCTGGACGGGGACGTCAGCGTGGGTCACCGTCGACATGCCGCTGCGATAGTTGCGGTCGTAGCCTGCCAGCTCCATGGCGCGCCCGACCGTGGGGTCGAAGACGCCGCCGGTGGCCTCGGCGACGGCGAGGGCGAACTGCAGGGTCTGAAACAGGATGGGGCTGACGGCGACGGGTTTGCCGGGCGAGGCGCTAAGACGCGAAAGCTCGCTGTCGGCCTCGAAGCGACTGCAGACGGCCTCGACCTCACGAAACCAGTCGAAGGCGTGGCCGGCGAGCTCAGTCACGGCGCGCTCGGAGGGATAGTGGGCGACCTCGATAGTCACGAGGGTGTCCATGAAGACATCGGAGGCTACGAAGCTCGTGCCCATGGCTCAGCCCGCCTGCGCCAGGGCGTTCGCGACGGCCTGCTTGTAGGCACGAGAGCTATCGCTGGCGCCGGAGATGTGGTGGACGGGTGCGGCCTGGATCGAGACGACCTCTTCGACCAAACGATCGACGTCGGAGCAGGGGTAGCGGGTCATGCAGCGGCTGACGTCGGCGGAGACGATCTGGCCGCCCTGGACCACGACGGTGGCTTCGATGTCACCGTGGCGGCTGGTGCCGCGGCCGACGTAGGTGCCGTCCTTGTAGCCGACCTGGGGCACAGGTGTCGCCGCCTGACCGGCCGTGGCCGCAGTCGAGCTGCGCGCCGTCGGCTCGGCGGCGATGGCGGCGACGTTCTGGCCGCTAACGGGCCGGGTCTGAAAATAGCCGAGGCCGTAGACGGCAAGGATGGCCGCCGAGCTAAGGCCGAGCAGGCTGCTCGATAGGCGCATGCGGTGCGGGCCGGACTTCGACGGGCGGGTGTAGCCGGACGGCTGCATCGGCTGGGAGGGGCCGGGGACATACATGGTTTTTCGGTGTTTTGCGTGTCGCTTTGGCAATGGGAGCCTCGACCTCTAATCGCTGATGTTCTCAGGCTAGCGGCCAAATGTTGGAAAACTATTGGAAAGTCGTTGCCGGTTCGATAACCGAAGCGCTCGCCGGCAGCGGTGGGTTAGTTGGGGCCAGCGACCACAGAGGGATCTGCGAGGAACCAGCCGAAGGCGTCGTCGAAGCTGACGATGCCGGTGGCAACGACGGGCTGACCGATGAGGGCGTCCCACCCATCGACGTCGCGCAGGCCGATGCGGTTCTGGGCCGGGTCTTCGAGGATGTCGTAGACGGTGCCATCGGGGTCGGTGAGCTGCAAGAGGGTGCCAGAGACCTCGACGCGCTTGCCCTGCCATTGCTCAGGGCCGAGGACGAGGGCATCGAGGGAGATCTGGGTGGGCGAATCGTCACCGCCGCTGCTCCCGAAGGCGTAAGCCGCGATGGCAAGGACGATCAGAGCAAGGGCAATGACGCGCACCGAGACGACCCAGCTGCCCAGCGGGCTGGCCATCATCGCGCGGGCCGACGCCGGGTGAGGAAGAAGGCGGCGGCGCCCGCGATCAGGGTAGCGGACCAGAGGAGCATGTCGGCGGGACTGAGGTCCACTACCGAGCCCCAGGTCAGCCAGGGCTTCGTGAGTGAGGCGCCGCCGTGGCCGGTGACATAGATATCGGCGATGGCGATGACGACCGCGGCAGCGATGGCGGCACAGAAGGCTGTCGCGGCGGCGATCAAGGCCGGGACCAACCACGCTCCGAGCATCTGGCGTCGCGTGCTCATGAGGTTACGGCGACCCGGCTCAGGAAGGTCAGCAGGGCTTCGGTGGCGTCGTCCCAGACGTCCTGGCGGGTACGGCCGGAGGACTTGAGCACGGAGAAGCCGTGGTCGGCGCCTTCGAGGACGTGGACGGTCGCGTCCGGCACGAGGCGGGCGGCGTCTTCGAGCTGGTCGACGGTCGCGAAGGTGTCGCGGGTGCCTGAGCAGAAGAGGGTGGGCACAGAGATGCGGGGCAGGTGCTCGGAGCGCGGTGATGCCGTCCGGCCAGGCGGGATCAGGGGGTAAGCGAAGAGCGCGAGGCCCTGCACGGCGGCGCCTTTGGCCACGACCATGGAGGCGATGCGGCCGCCCATGGACCTGCCGCCGGCCACAAGCGCCTTGGGGCCTTCGGAACGCGCGCGGTCGAGGACGGCAGTCCAGGTTTCTTGCAGGAGGGCAGGCTGGTCCGGGCGTTTGCGTCCCGCCTGCATGTACGGGAACTGGAAGCGCCAGAGCTCGATGCCGTGCTGAGGCAGAACGGTCGCGAGGTGGGCGCCGAAAGGATCGTGGAGGTTGGAGCCGGCGCCGGGGGCGTAAACGAACGCGACCTCCTTCGCGGCGGCCTCGGGGTGGGACCTAAGCAGGCTGACCGAGACGTCCGGGCGGACTTCGACCGTGAGCGATTCGGCGTCCATGCCCTCAGCTTAGCGCCGCATTGGGTCAGGGTCGCGTCAGGCCGGACGCATCGGCCGGCTGGACCGTCACCGCCTCGGGCCGCTCCTGTACGCCGTAGTTGCGTACGGACGGCGAGGCGATGAAGGTGACGACGGCCGCGACGCCAACGATGACGGCACAGCCTGCCACGGCTTCCGGCGTGCCGACCTGGTCGGCCAGGGCGCCGGTGAGCAGGGCGCCGATGGGCGTGAAGCCCTGCATGGTGATCGTAACGAGGCTCATGATGCGGCCTCGTAGCTCGTCCGGCGCTTCGAGCTGGATCATCGTGGTCATGAGGGAGCTGAAGAGAATCGACGCTACGCCGGAACCAAAGAGCAGCACGAGGGCGATGGGGAAGGAGCGGTTGAGGGCGAAGAGGACAATCGTGGCGCTGAACAGGAAGGCGCCGAGCAAGAACGCAGGCCCCTTCGCTCGCGTGTCCCTGAGCATGGCCATGGCGAAGGCGCCCACGACGGTACCGGCGCCCGGCGCCGCGAAGAGAACGCCGAGGCCCAGACCGCCGCGATCGAAGACGTCCGCCGCGAACACGGGCAGGAGCTGCTGGAAGGAGCGCCCGAAGATGCTCGTGATCGTCGCCATGAGAAGGAGGACACCGATGAGGGAGGTCGCGCGGGCGAACCGGAGGCCGGCGAGGAGCTCGCCGAAGCCCGATCGGCGGGCGGAGAGGTTGGTGCGTTCCTTGACGCCGCGGATGAAGTAAAGGGCGACGACGACGGCGAGGAAGCTGAAGGCGTTGGCGTAGAAGGCGCCGGCGACGCCGACGACGGCGATGGTGACGCCCGCAAGAGTGGGGCCGAAGAGGGCCGAACCCTGCCAGGCGGAAGAGTTGAGGGCGATGGCCTTGGCGAGCTGAGGGCGGGGGACGAGGTCCGGCAGGAGCGCCTGTCTCGAGGGCTGGTCGAAGGCGTTGACGGTGCCGGCGAGGAAGCCGATGAGCGCGAGCTGCCAGACCTCGACGACATCGAAGCTGACGAGGAGGCCCTGTGAGAACGCAACGAGGAAGCTAGCGGTCTGGGTGAACTTGAGCAGCCGCAGCCGCTCGACGCGGTCGGCGACCATGCCACCGAAGGGCGGCAGGACGATCATCGGGACGGCGCGGGCCATGCCGACGAGGCCGAGGAGGAAGGGCGAGCCGGAGATCTGGTAGACGAGGTAGCCCTGGGCAACGATCTGCATCCAGGAGCCGGCGTTCGATACGATCACGCCGGCCCATAGAATGGTGAAGTTGCGGTTGCGGAGGACGCCTAGACGAGACTCCGTCTCCTGAGGCCGCACACCGCCGCTGTCTTCCACCACGATGCCAGAAAGAATACACGCCTAGATGGGCTCCGATGTGTGGCAGATAAGATTGGCGCTACGACCGCCTGCTGCTAGGCTCGATCACAGATGACCGTCCTCGAATCTGCCAATGCCGTCGTCCGATTCGGCCTGGAGCTGTGTGCGCTGGGCGCCCTCGGGTACTGGGGCTTCGAGGCGGGCGACGGGTTGGCTCTAAACCTGATGCTGGGGCTGGGCGCACCGCTGGCGTTTGCCCTGGTGTGGGGCGCCTATGTGGCGCCGAAAGCGCCGTACAGGCTGGCAGACCCGCAGCGGCTGATGCTGGAGATCGCGGTGTTCGGGCTGGCAGCGATCGCCCTTCTGGCGGCGAACGTGGGTGGGCTGGCGGTCGTACTCGCGCTTGCCGTGGCGGTGAACATCGGGCTGATGTTCGTGCTGGGGCAGCGACGCCTGGGCGGCATCTAGCGCGAAGCGGGAACGGAGCCTGGATACGGCTAGGCTGCGCGCTGTTCCTCGAAGGACGGGTCCCATACCGTGATCCGATTGCGGCCCGCGGTCTTGGAGTGATACATCGCGAGGTCCGCTAGATCGATGAGGTCGGCGACACCGCCGCCATCCGAAGGCAGGCAGGCGAGACCGACAGAGATCGTGACCGGGCGAGCGGGCTGCTCTTCCACCTCGATCGGCGTCGCTTCCACCGCCGCCCGGAGGCGCTCCGCGAGAAGCTCCGCCTCTTTACGGTCGGCATCAAGGAAGATGAGGACAAACTCTTCGCCACCGTAGCGGTAGATGTAGTCGACCTCCCGCTTTGCCTTCATCAAGATGCCGGCCACCGTTTGCAGGGTGAGGTCGCCCATCTTGTGGCCGTAGTCATCGTTGAAGCGCTTGAAGTGATCGATGTCGGCCATGGCAATCACGGCTTTGCGACCGGTTGCACTGAGGTTGGCCAGGACGCCGTGCAGGTCCTCGTTGAGCTGGCGCCGGTTCGGTAACTCGGTCAACGAGTCGACATGCGCGTGACGGCTGCTGGTCTCGACCGTCTCCGACGCAGCGATCGCCGTCGCGACGGAAGAGGCCATCATTTCCAGCAGGCGCTCGTCCTCCAGACTGAAGCGGTAAGGCTGCCGGGACCAGCACGCCATGGTGCCGACGACGCGCGCACCGACAATGAGCGGGGTAATAACCCCAGACTCGAGCGGGGCACGGCCGGTCTGGCTGGAAGGGCTCTCAGGGTAATTCGTGGTGTTTCGGCCGCTCATGAGAAGCTCGCCATCGGCATCAATGCGAATGGAGCGGCCCTTGCGGGCGGCGCGACTGGTCGGACCCTCGGAGTCGATCGAAAGGACATCGAGGCCCTTGATCTCGACACCGAAATCGGCCCTGGCACCGAGTACTACCAGTTGGTCGCCCTCCAGCTTTCGGAGCACGACCATGTCGGCGGCCATGATCTTCTGAGTCTCTCGGAGGGTCGTATCGACGACGTATCGGAGGGTCAGAGTCTCGGTGATTTCACTGAAGACGTTGTAGAGGGCGGTCAGCTGAGCGTTGCGCTGGCGCAGGGCCTCCGTCGCCGCATCTGCCGCGACTTGCTTCAACTGGGTACGAGCTTCGAGCGTCCGCAGCCGACTCAGCAGTATGCCGACTGCCAGCCCGAGCGTGGCGACCGTCGTAGCGACGAACGGCATTGTCCAGGAGGCACTTCCGTGCGGGGGTCTTTCTTCAGGATGCATCACAGGAAGTATCGGTTGCATCGATAGGAAACCGGAGCAGCTCGCCGCAGAAGTGAGGGGTAGAGTCGCTCGTCCCGAGGCCCCTTTCGGCAGACTGCCGGTTGACGCGCTCCTCCCTTGCTTCTAGGCTCCGGTGCATCTTTCGCGACGCGAATGAACCATGCAGCCGCCAAACGAGAAGGAGCGATGATGGACTGGAAGGTTGACCTGGCACACACGCAAGTGTCGTTCGGTATTCGTCACCTTGGCATCTCCCTGATCCGGGGCAACATGCGACCGGCGGAGGTGTCTATCGAGTTGGACGAGGAGAACCCGGAATCGGCTCGCCTCAAGGCGGTGCTGGATGTCGCCAGTCTCGACACCGGCGACGCCTACCGGGACGGGCACCTGAAGGGCGGCGACTTCTTCAACGTCGAGGCGTACCCGCACATCGAGTTCGAGAGCAGCGAGGTGAAGCAGCTGAGCGAGGGCCGGTTCAAGGTCACGGGGAACCTGAAGATCCGCGACGTGACACGGCCAATCGAGCTAGTGGGTGACTACAACGGGCCTGTCGACGACCCGATCAGCGGTAAGCGCAAGATCGGCTTCGACGTTGCCGGCGACATCTCGCAGAAGGACTGGGGCATCGACTGGAATGTGGCGATGCCGGGCGGCTACATGCTGGCCGACAAGGTGACACTAACGATCGACGCCCAGGCGATCGAGGCTTAGCAGCCAGGCACTTCGAGGGTATCGTCGGTGCGCGCTAACATATCGACGCGAGATGGCGTGGATGAAAGGGCTGACCAGCTACCGATGACGACGCAGAGCGCTGCAGGATCGAGCGACGAATTCCAGAGACTCCAGGACAAGCTCGCGGCGATGTGGCCTCAGATCGGCGCACGGCTCACGGCGGATACCCGTGACCAACATACGGTCGTCGTCATCCCGTCGATCACGGTCGACGTCGATTTCACCACCGCAGCGCTCAAGGCGTACGAAGAGCGCATGCTGTTCATGCTCCTCCTCCTGCGAGACCCGGATATTCACGTCATCTTCGTCACATCTGAGCCCGTGCATCCAGAGATCGTCGACTACTACCTCCAGCTCATCCCCGGCATCGTGATTTCGAACGCCCGCCGGCGTCTGCACCTGGTCTCGCCCGAGGACGGCTCGGCTCGGCCGATGAGCAGCAAGCTGCTGACTCGACCCCATCTGCTGCGCGACATCCGCGCTCTAATCCCGGACTTCGACCGCGCCCACCTGGTGCCGTTCAACACGACCGACCTCGAGCGCGAGCTGGCTCTCCAGATTCGGGTGCCATGTTCGCGCCGGACCCGCGCTACTTCCACTTCGGTACGAAGACGGGCTGCCGCAACCTGTTTGCCGATGAGGGCATCCGCCACCCGCTCGGCATGCAGGACCTGCGAAGCCTGGATGCGGTGGTCGAAGCTGTCCTGGCGATCAAGGCCCAGCAGCCGTCCACGAGACAAGTTGTCGTCAAACTCAATGAGGGTGTTGCGGGCCTGGGTAACATGCTCATCGACGTCGATCTCGATGCAGGCACGGAGCTAGCAGCGACCGTGCTGCAGGAGATCGTGTCGCGTGGCAGTGAGCCGGACGAGTCTGGCGACACCTACGTGAGCAAGATCGCCAGCGAGGGCGCGATCGTCGAGGAGTTCATCTCGGGGTCGGAGTTCAGGAGCCCGAGTGTGCAGTTGCGCATCACGCCGGAGGGCGACGTGCAGGTGCTCTCGACGCACGACCAGCTACTCGGCGGCGAGAACGGGCAGGCCTTCCTTGGCGCGATCTTTCCGGCCCACCCCGAGTACAGCCGCATCATCACCCAGGATGGGATCAAGATCGGAGAACGGCTGGCCGAAGGAGGGTGTCCTGGGCCGGTTCGCGATCGACTTCCTGGTCGTGAAGAACGTCGCCGGAACCTGGGATAGCTACGCGATCGAGATCAACCTGCGAAAGGGCGGTACGACCGCCCCGTATCTGATCACGCAGTTCCTTACGGACGGTCAGTACGACCATGAGAAGGGGCTCTTCCTCACGGCGGAAGGAGCGCCTCGGTACTACGTCTCCAGCGACCACGTGGAATCGGAGGCATATAAGGCGTTCGACACCGCGGGGGTGTTCGACTTGATCAGCGACCACGGTTTGCACTTCAACCACACCGAGCAACGCGGCGTTGTTCTTCACATGATCAGCGACGTCGGGGAGAACGGCCGTCTGGGCGTCACGGCCATCGGCCGCTCATCTGGAAGATGCGCAGGCAGTCTTCGACGGCTTCAGCGCGACGCTCACGGCGGAGGCAGATCGGCTGCTCCGGGGCGCCGTCGAGTGAGTCCGGTGGCGAGCACGCCTGCAGGACTGCGCAGGCGGTACTCGGTCGTGAGCATCGCAGGCTCCATTGCAGGTTTGGCTGGTCGAAGGCGTAGTACAATCTAGCTTGACCAGCCACTCAAGGAGAGCTATTGAATCAGTTAAAGAAGTGCAGTTCAGAAACCTGCTCAACCCTCATCGACCCCAGTCAGACCCTCTGTTCACGATGCGAGATGAGAGCGCGCGGGACCGGGAAAGCGCCGCCGCCCAAGGCGCGCTCGACCTATCGGCCACCAAAGAAGCGTCGCTAGCCCCCGGCCACCGAGCTCATCGTGTGCTCAGTTGAGTATCCGGCGCCTGGGTAACCTCACGTCGCTACATCACGATGCCAAATCGTGTGCCACCTCTCTGCGCGCGATGAACTGGACCCCAGAAGCAGTCAGGATCACGAAGACGCGATGACGATATTGCCTCGCGTCGTCGTGACCCTTTGCCTGTACGCCTACGGCAGCAGACCACCGTCGCCGGTCGAAGGCGGCGCAATCGAACCGCCGCTCTGACCGACCTTGAACTCGCTGACCATGCCCTTCATGAAGTGCGGCGCACCGTCCGCTCGCCGTGATGGCGCAGAAGAAGACGTACGTGCCCGGCTCCAGCGGGTGAGCCAGCGCCGCGGTCCGCGTCTCGCCCGGCGTCGTAGCTGCCGAAGTAGCCGAAGTCCTGGAACGGCGGAGGCGACGACTCATCGCCCTGCGTCAGCTCGTCGATGAAGTCGGAGGCGGAGAGGGAGTCGTCCACCTTGGCGAGCAGGATCTCGTGCTCTTCTGGCCCTTGTTCGTCACCTTGAACGCCACGTTGCCATCAGCAAGCGCTGAGGCGTCGTACACGAAGGCATACTCCTGGAGCGTCAGGTCGACCACCCTGGTACCGGGGTCGATCGTGGGCGTGGCCGGCTTGTCGTTATCGATCAGCCACTTGTCGCCTTGCTTGAGAAAGGTGAACTCGTGAGCATCGATGCCGAGCCCGGACTCGAACTCGATGATCGCCGTCGCGCCGGTCGCCGTCTCCTTGACGTCGTGGAGGGAGCGCAGCGCCAGCTGGTCGCCGAACAGCTCATCGCTGCCCTTCGCCTCGGCCTTGGTGGATTCGAACGACGCCTGGAAGCCCTTGTCCGTGAAGTAGCCGGTGAACGTGTCGAAGTCAGCCTGGTTATAGGCCTCAACAGCCGCGTTGACGGTGTCCTCGATAGCCTTCTCGAGCTGGGGGTCCGCCGCTTGCGCAGGGGCGCCTCGGCCGACGGCAAGCACGCTTGCCATGAGTGTGAGCGCCACCGCGGCGCCCGCCAGATATATCAACCTTCTCACCGAGGTGTGTCCTTTCTGATTTCTAATGATCGTTAGTGGCTGGCGTTCGGCATCCGAAGCAAACTGATGCCGAATGCCAGCAGCCAGAACATGTTGCCGATGAACGAGAGGTCACGAAGGATGGTCAGGGGGCCCTCCGGATCGCTGTCGATCGGCGACGCAGCACCCACTAAGGCAACCGCTCCGAACAGGAGGCCGAGCAGGCCCAACCACCGGCCGAAAACGCCGGTCCGCAGAATGACGATCGCTGCACCACAGAAGTACAGAGCCAGGAAGACAAGGCTCAGCGAGCTCGCTCCGTAGAACTCGATGGCCTGGAGAGCACGAATCGCAGTGTCATCGAATGTCAGCGATGCGGTACGCCAGGCGCCACCGTGCCGCCGCTGGAGACGCCGAGCACGACGAAGTACGAGATGAAACCGAGGAGAGAGAGACGAGACCAGATGCCGCCGTCGCCTTCCGCCTCTGACAGCATCGAATTGACGACCGCCATCGCAGGCAGCATGAACAGCAG
Organism: uncultured Chloroflexia bacterium; assembly: GCA_963768705.1. Lineage (GTDB taxonomy): Bacteria > Chloroflexota > Dehalococcoidia > DSTF01 > WHTK01 > WHTK01. Next base: position 2,821 of record CAVYJE010000018.1, on the reverse strand, counting down.
GAACCCCACCGCAATGAAGTACTGCCCAACGAGGTATCGCTGCCCGTTGTCCTCGAACCAGGCACGAACCTCCTGTGGTGACCGGCTCAGGTCGGGCACGTCTCCGGCCAGCGCGATTACGCTGACCATCACCAGGACTACGCCGCCGATCGCGAGGATCCCACCCAGTTGTCTGACGCCGAACGAGGAACCCGCCCGGGCTCCCACCATTGCCTGTGTTGCCATCGCAAACCTCCTTTGGAACATGGCGCTCAGGACACGTCGAGCGTGCGCCTGGACCAGTCCGGAGGCATGAGGTGCGGTTCCCGAAATGCCGGGAGGTTGAGGCGGGAAGCTAGGCCTTGCTGCTCGGGACGCTGGCCCATACCGGCATCCCTCGCCTTGACGATCGCCTGGGCGCGATCGGCCACCTCCAGCTTGGCGAAGATGCTGGAGACGTGGTTGGCCACGGTCTTCTGGCTGAGGATCAGACGGTCGGCGATGCGCCGGTTGTCCAGGCCCTGCGCGATGAGGTCCAGCACCTCCTGCTCCCGTGCCGATAGCTCCGGGAACGGCGATGTCGGACGGCCGGGTGCCCGACAGCGCCCCGACGATGCGGCTCGCAATCGCCTTGCTGAACACGGCGCCGCCGGCCGCGATCGTATCGATGGCGCGCATGACTTCGTCTGTCTCGGCGCCCTTGAGCACGTAGCCGCGAGCGCCGGCCCGCATCGTCGCGAAGATCGAGTCGTCGTCGTCGAACATCGTGAGGATCAGCACGCCGATCGCCGGGTCCTGCCGGACAATCGCCCGCGTCGCTTCGATGCCGCCGATCTCGGGCATCTGGATGTCCATCAGCACCACGTCAGGCTTGAGGCGCAGCGCCGCTTCGACCGCTTCCTCGCCCGTACCCACCTTGGCGACGACTTCGTAGCCCGCGTGGGCGCCGATCACCGCTTCCAGCCCGTCGCGTAGCAGCGGATGGTCGTCGGCGATGACGATGCGGGTGTGGTCGGTTCAATTCGCCCCTCTCAAGGGCAGCGTGGCCTGCACCAGCGTACCGCCTTCCGGCGCAGGCCCAACGCTGAAGCTGCCGCCCACCTCCAGCGCCCGCTCGCGCATCGACGCGATGCCGACGCCGTCGCGGTGGTCTGGCCTGCCAGTGCCCGTCGTCCAGCACGCGGAGCTCCAGCGCCTATCGGCGCCGAGCATCACCTCGCAGCGGCTGCCGGCCGAATGACGCGCCGCGTTGGTCATCGCCTCCATGGCGATGCGAAACGCCGCGACCTCGATCGCGGCGGGCAGACGCGGCAGCTCAGTCGGACCGGACGTGGAACACGCCAACAGAGTCGCCGTTCGAGCTGCTCAGCCGTGCCGCGTGCTCCCGTAACGACCCGACGAGGCCCATCTCATCCAGCACCGGCGGTCGCAGGTCGTACACCAGCCGCCGCACGTCCTCGATCACGGAGCCGAGCTGGCGCCGCAGGTCCTGCAGCTCCTTGTCGGCTCGTTCTACTCGCTTGCCAGCAGCATGCGCGCCAGGTCAATGCGAAATGCGGCCGCCGTCAGCTCCGGCCCAGGCCATCGTGGAGGTCGCGCCGGATCCGCCGCCGCTCCTCCTCCCGTCCAGGACGATGCGCTCACGGGAGCGCTGCAGGTCGCGCGTCAGCCCGACCGAGTATGCCGCGACGCCCGCGTGCGCCAGCAGCCCTTCGAGCACCCGCCGGTCCGCCATCGAGAACGATTCCGTGCCCGTGCGCACGCCCAGGATCATCCGCCCGGTGGTCTCGCCCCGGTAGTGCAACGGGAAGGCTTCGCTCGGCCCGTGCAGCTCCCCGTAGGCCGACTCCAGCGTGAACGCGTCGCCGCTGCTCAGCTCGATCGCCGCGTAGGGCAATCGAAGCGCCGTCGCGATCGTCTCGGTCAGGGTCGGCATCACGTCGTCCAGTGGCACCAGCGCTTCCAGACGGCGCGATAGGCTTGAGACGGCCTCGTAAGGGTTACGCCGCTGGCCGAACATCCAACGGTCGATCGTCGCCTGCAGCAGCTCCCGCAGCGGCGCGAAAGCGACCGCGACTACGCCCGCCGCGAGCAGCGGCGCCGCCGCGTCAAGCCGGCCCCGCATCGCCTCCTGGCTGCCCAACGCGACCGCGAGGTAGACAATGACCAGCGCGGCCGGACAGGCGCCACATAGACGAGCGTCCGGTTGATGATCCAGTCGATGTCGTAGAGGCGGTACTTCAGCACCGCCAGGCCGACGCTCAACGGGATGCCCGCGATGCCGAGGGCAAACCCGAGATCCGCCGCGCCGGAGAGGAAGCCCTCGATGCCGAATGACGTTGATCACGGCGTTTACCGGCAGGAGGACGAGGACAACTCCAACCGAGAGAGCCAACCACTTGTACTGCTGACGCTCATCACCGGTCGCTTTTCGAAAGCGCAGAAGTAAAGCAACGGCCGAAGAGAGAAAACAGACCAGCAGCGTCAGCAACGACACAACCAGCAACGGGACAAGATTGTCGGCGCCTGGAATACCCAGCGGATTCGAGTAGGCATCCAGCGGCGGGTCGTAGTGGTTCGGAAGCACGATAATCAGCGAGGTCACCAGGATAAGCAGCCCCGTGGCAACCTGTGCGAGCCTTCGCCATCGCTTCGATGCAAAGTGCCCTGACGGAAACAGCAGGACCAGGTACAGGTTGAAACCCATGAACACAGTCCACGTCGAGGCGCTGATGCTCGCTGCAACCCGTGTCGCAGGCAGACCAAGCGTTGGCTCCTGCAGCAGACCGAACTCTGCGTAAGTACCCAGGAATTCGCTGGCAAAGAGGCCCAGACCGGACCC
>CAVYJE010000017.1:0-28785 GCA_963768705.1 uncultured Chloroflexia bacterium | reverse complement strand
GTTATCATGCCGATGTTTGTCCAGTGGTGACAGCTCGGAAGAATGCGCGAGACTTTGCCGCCGCGGGCCTGAGAGACGACTTCGAGATGCTCCGAAGATGGCGCAAGAGAATTTCGGATCTCCTACTTCGGCCGACAGACGAAATAACCTTCGCATAGAGTGAGAGGGGCGAGGAGACTTGTCCTCGCCCCTCCGAGAAGCTGCCCGCCGCTACTGGTCGGCGGGGGGCTACGTCATTTCCGTTGCGCCTTGGCGGGCATGCCGCCGCTAGGCCAACGGAGCCTGCGTGTCGTCGATCCAGACGTCCAGGTCGGACTCCACGACCGTGTTGCCGCCCGTGAACGTCTGCCCGTAGCCGTAGTTGGCCATCGCCGGCCAGGTGAGCTGGAACGGCAGCGTGGACCAGGCGTTCACCTTTCGGTAGGCCTGGAAGTGGAAGTAACGGGTGAAGTCTTTGACCATCGAGACAAGCCGGTCGTTATCGAACTCGCGCTTCATCTCCTCGATCATCGAGTTCGCCTTCGGGTCGCCGTTCCAGGCCTGACTGCCGTCCGGTGACATGCCCTGGAAGCGGCCGCCGTCCTTGTGGCAGACCGCGAAGAGCTGCGCGACGCAAGTGGGCGCCAGGTTCTCCCACACGTACCAGATGCCGTTGAAGCCGGTGGTGTTGCCGGCCGTATAGGCGTAGAGGTAGTTGTTGATGAAGTCGTCGTAGTTGGCGATTGGCGAGAGTTCGGACCGGATGCCGCCGTCGGTCAGCATCTGCGCCAGGATCTCCGCCGCCCTGCCGTACTGCGGGGGGAGACGAACGCCGCTGTACCAGAACTTCGTGTCGACGCCGTCCGGGTAGCCGGCCGCGGACATGAGCTTGTGAGCCTCGTCCGGGTCGTAGAGCATGAACTTGGCGTTCTCGCCGAACTCATCCTCTCGCGGGTCCATGTAGAAGTCTGGGAACCCGGGCGCCACGATCGTGTTGTATCTGACCGGGAACTCCAGGCCCGCGTCGGTGAACTGACGGGCCTCGGTGTCCGCCTCGCCGAACGCGTCGTTGTCGATCAGCATCACGGCGGCCTGGCGCATGCGCTGGTCCTTGAACGGCGAGTCGCCCTCGTAGCCGAACTTGAATCCGCGGTGGGAGAGCTCCCAGTTCTGGGGCTGAAGCAGTCGCGTCTCGGGCACGTCGTGCTTCGTGATCAGCACGTCCTGCGGCGTGACGACGCTGCTGTAGATCTTCCCGTCTCTGAACTGAGCCAGCCTCGAGGCGTATTCGCCGATGAACGGCACCTCGATGCTGTCCGGGAAGGGTCTGCCGGAGACGTAGTAGTCCGGGTTCTTCGCCCACGTCATGCCCACGGAGGGCTCCAGCCTATCGAGCGTGTAAGGGCCGTAGCCACGGACCTCCGACTTGGGGTCGAAGGCGGACTCGGACTCCTTCGGCATGATGGACAGGTGACGTGGGGAGCTGAACAGACCGACGATCGAAGCATCCGGCTGCGCCAGCTTGAAGACCACCGTGTAGGGGTCGGGCGAGCTTACGGACTCGACCGGAGCGAACGGTGTCGAATCGCTGTACGCGATGTCGCCGCGCAGAGTGCTGATGGACGCGAACTTGTTCCAGCTGAATACGACGTCGCTAGCATCGATCTCGCGGCCGCTCGTGGGCTCGCGCGAGTCCCATTGCAGGCCCTTTCGAAGCTTGAACGTCATCTGCAACTTGTCGCCGCTGAGCTCGAAGGACTCCGCCAGGTCGCCCTCGGAGTCTCCGGTGGCCAGGCTCAGGGTAGTTGGACACCTTGTACTTCAGGAGACGGGGGTAGGTGTAGTTCGCCCCGCCTGAAACGACGATGCTGGAGCCGCCAAGGAGCGGATTGAAGTTCGGTGGTTCCGCGGTGGCGAAGTGTCGCAGCACGCCGCCGGGCTTTGGCTCCGTGTAGGTCGGGACTGCCAGCAGGCCGGAGCTGCCAGAAGACTGTGCCCCGGAAGATTGAGCGCCGCTCGAGCCTGTCGCGCCGGTCGTGGCCGCAGGCGCGCGCCTGTCGCGCCGGTAGAGCTTGATTGAGGCCGCTCGTGGGGCTGGACGTGGTGCCTGAGCTGTCGTCGTCATCGCCGCATCCCGGCGAGGCTGAGCGCAGCGAGCACGCCTGCGCCGCCCGATGCCGCCAGAACAGCGCGCCTCCGTGTGCGAGTCCTTGTTAATCGATTCCAGTAGTTGTTTTCCGGCACGAATGGCCTCCTATTTCCTCTGATTGGATTCGTCCTGCTGGATTGCTGGCCGGAGGGGCTCGGCCACTCGGAGCATGTGAAAAGGCCCGACTCACCGCGCAAGTGCGTAGCCATGACGTAGCTCGGGTCCGTGTTCGATCGCTTCGAACTGCGGCTCCGGGACACGTCACGGGTAACCCCCTGGCCACCCTCTTGGCCTTCGATCTCCTATAAATCGAAGCTTTGCGAAGATAGATCATCCAAAACACGATTACAAGTCTTCGAAAGGCGTCTATAGAATGCTATTGTTCGTCTAAGTTGCGCCGGTTGGTAGACTGACCGCTGCGCGGCCGGGTCTGGGCGGCGCCACGGCCGGACGAGCACGAGCCGAGTTCTGACGTGGTGAAGCGGTGGTTATCGGGGCGCATAGACGTGCGATTGATCCGTGGTTTGCCCGGATGCGACTCGCGTGTTGCGTCGGTGACTAAGAGAGGGAAGGTGCCTGGTGGCTGATGTTGAGTTGATTGATTTTCACACGCATACGTTTCCCACTCCCGATCGTGGTCTGGGTTGGCAACGATCGATCGGCCAACGAGATGCCGTGCGAAACGGCACGCTGGATGAACTGCTTCCCTTGATGGCGAAAGCCGGCATCTCCCGGTCGGTGATGCTGAGCTATACGCCGACGCGCTATATGTACCAGGCGAGGGTGGCCCGCGAGGAGCTACCGTCTGACCTCGAGGAGCGCGAACAGGCCGAGTCTGCGATCAAGGCGCTGATGGTGCAGCGCGCGATCGAGAACAACGAGTGGCAGCTGCAGCAGACAAAGGCCCATCCGGAACTCATCAGCTTCACCGGTATCGAGCCCGTGTTCATGGACGCCGCAGTCCATGGTCGCCGAGATCGACGACAAGGTCGGTCGTGGTGCCATGGGCGTGAAGATCGTCCCGACGGCGCTCGAAATCTACGGCAACGACAGGCGCCTGTGGCCCGCCTACGAGCGCATTTCCGCAGCTGGGCGTCCCCATGCTGTCGCAGATGGGCGGCCGGCAGCTCGCCGACGGCGCCGACGCCTGGGGCCGGCCGATGTACTTCGGAGAAGCGCTTGCCGAGTTCCCCAACCTCACCGTGGTGGCGGCCCATCTTGGCCAGGGCTACGAGGACGACATCCTCGATCTCTGCAGCCGCTTCCCGAACTTCTATGCCGATCTGTCCATGCGACTGCACAACCTGGAAGACCACGGCATGACGACAGAAGACATGGCGCAGTTCATCCGGAAGTGCGGCGCGGAGCACATCCTCTTCGGGACCAACTACCCGATCTGCGACCCGGTGCAATTTTCAGACGTGCTCGCGAGTCTTCCCCTCACGAGTGGGGAATACGAGCTGGTTGCAAGTGGAAACGCCAAGCGTATTCTTGGCCTGAATTAGCAACAGGGCGAGGTGGTGCCAATGTCGAACGAGACCAAGACTTCCAGCACGGGCCCGCTTGCGGGTCTGCGAATTTTCGATATGACCCAAGTCGCGGCCGGTCCCTGGGTTTCCGTACTGCTCGGAGGGCTGGGCGCGACCGTGTTTCGCATCGAGCCGCCCGGCGAGAAGTGGAGCGGCGATATGTCCGCCCGCATCCTGCCAACGAAAGACGGCCTTGGCACGACGTGGCTGACCTGCAACATGTTCAAGCAGTCCGTCGCGCTGAACTTCAAGGAGCCAGCGGACGCGGAGATCGGCCATCGCCTCGCAGCAACCTGCGATCTGTTCGTCGAGAACATGCGCAAGGGCGTCGCCGCCCGCCTCGGTTTCGGCTACGAGGCGCTGAGCGCGGCTAATCCCGGGCATCTGCTACGTCTCGATCAACGGTTATGGGCAGGTCGGGCCGTTGGCCGATCAGGCCGCGACCGACCCGCTGATCCAGGCCTACTCCGGCTGGGCCAGCCTCAACGGTCCGCCCGGCAGCGGCGGCGAGATGCATCGCAGCTACGCCCACCTGGACCTCACCTCGGGTACGTACGCCACCATCGCGGCGCTGCTTTTGCTCGTGCGAAGGCGGCGGACCGGCATGGGCGGTCGCTTGAACATCCCGATGTTCCGCGCGGCGTTGGGCAACCAGACCGACCCGTCTGTCCGAGTACTTCGCGACCGGTCAGCACCCGGCACCGCAGGGCACCTCGGCCTCGAGATATGCGCCCGACGAGGCATTTCGTTGCCAGGACGGCCGGTTCATCGCCGTGTCCGTGGAGGACGATGCGAAGTGGGGCGACTTCTGTACGCGCGATCGGCCTGGACGACCTGCAGACGCGGTTCCCGACCAATGCGTCGCGGCTGGAGTGTCGAGCCGAGCTGGCCGGCGAGCTGAGGGAGGTCTTCCTGACAAGCCGATGCGATGGTGGCAGCTTCGGCTAACGCACGCGGGCGTTCCGAACGGGCCCTTCCTCTCCTTCGACGAGCTGCTAAACCACCCGCAGGTGACCGCGACGGCTATCTGGCCGAGAACGAGACGCCCTTTGGCAAACTGTGGGCCGGCGGATCGCCGATCGCCTTCGGGGGCTGGCCCGCGGCGTCCCCGCATAGCACGAGCCCCGGCCTCGATACGGAATCGGTGCTGGCCGAGCTGGAGGCCGGCGAGCTGCCGCCGTGATTCGGGGAGCCGAGTAATGAGTGACCTCGATAACTTCCTGGAGGGCGTGCGGGTCGTGGAGATCGGCGATGGTATAGCGCCGGCCTACTGCGGCCTGCGTGCTGTCCGACGCCGGCGCCGACGTGCTCAAGAATCGAGCCGGTCGGCGGCGACTCGCTGCGGCAATCGGGCCTCTTGCCGGCTCCGAGAGCGCCCTGTTCGCATCGCTCAACCGCGGCAAGCAGAGCATCGCTCTGGACTGGACGGCCCCGGAAGGGGCAGCTCTGCTGAGCCGGCTGATCGACACAGTGGACGTCGTGGTGCATCGCGTCGCGCCGGCCCATCGAGTGGCGCTCGACCCGATTCTCAGCCCCCACGCCGGCCGTCTCGTGAGCTGCTCGATCTCCGATTACGGCGAAGCAGGACCGATGGCGGGATGCAGGGCTCCGAGCTGGTGCTGCAGGCGATGACGAACTTCTGCGCACCGCTGGGTGTGCATGGCGAAGACCCGGTACGTGTCGGGGCCGACATCGGCGAGATTAACACGGCGCTCTACTCCGCCATCGGCATCCTCGCCGCCCTGTGGGAAGCGGGCAGAGCTCCGGTGGGCGAGGCGATCTCGACGAGCCTGCTGGGCACGCTCCTGCACATGCGCTCGATCACGTGGGCGGCGCAAACCGACCCGGACGAGTGGACGGGCTTCCACCTGGAGGGTGAGTTCTGGCCGCCGGCGACCGCCTACAAGACCGCCGACGGGCAAGCGTACTTCACCCTGCATCGCGGTAGCAGCGAGGACTGGGACAGGCTACTCATCGGCCTCGACATGCTGGACGTGATGGACGACCCCCGGTTCGGCGACTACGGCCGGGGCGCTACGGGCACGGGCGCAAGCGATCCGGGCGTTAAGGCGCGCTTCGAGGAGGCGTTCGCAAGCAAGCCCACGTCGGACCTCCTATCCCTTCTCAGGTCAGTCGGCTCGAATGCCGTCGCCTTCAATGACTACCCGCATCTCTTCGACGACGAGCACGTCAAGGCGCTCGGCCTCGGCACGCTGCGCATGTCCAATGGCCTTCACGCACTGGCGAGTCCCTGGATGGGCGACGTTGAGCCAGGCCAGGACGAGATGGTCGAGCACCTCCGTGTGCCCGGACTCGGTGAACACACCGTGAGCGTACTCGAAGCACTCGGCGTCTCCGCGGAGGAGCGTGCCGAGACTGGCGGCGAACGGAACGATCTACTCGGCCGGCGGCTAGGGCTCTTCCTGCGGGGACGGGCGCCACTTCGGGATGTCAGCTCCTCGTCGACCTCCTCGAAGGCGACTTCGACGGGCATGTCGACCTTGATGTCCTCGTTCTCGATGCCGACGAGATTGGTGAGGAACTTGGGTCCCTCCGAGGTGCGGATGACGGCGACGTTGTACGGGATGTCGTCCGCAAAGGACTCGTAGTACTTCTGGTACATGAAGATGTAGGACCAGACGGTCCCCTTGCCGGAGAGGCGAGTCCAATGCAGGTTCGGTGAGAGGCAACGCTCGCAGACTGTCGTGGGCGGGAACATGAGCTCGCCGCAGTGCCGCACTGCTGGCAGACGAGTTGGTGCTGCTTCGCGGCGTCCCAGTAAGGCTGTGTGTGCTCATCGATCCTCGGTCGGGGCTTCTCGTAAGCCATGGTTAGGCCCTCCTCAAGATGTAGGCGCTGGCATCCGGCGTGACGCCCATGAACATGGCGTACTCCGCATCCTGAACCTGTCTCTCGCCGCATTCGCCTCGGAGCTGGCGGATGTTCTCGACAAGGATGCCTCGACCCTGGGCGTAGGTCTCCGAGAGGTGGCCGCCGCTCGTGTTGATCGGAAGGTCTCCGCCCGGCTCGATCTTGCCGCCCTGGATGAAGTGCAGACCTTCACCCTGCGGACAGAAGCCGAAGCCCTCCAGCAGGAATGGGAGGAAGCCCGAGAACGCGTCGTAGTACGAGAGGACGTCGATGTCTTCCGGGCCGATGCCGCCATCGAGAAGGCCTGGTTGGCTACGTCGCTGTAGCAGGGGTAGAGCCAGTCATCGTCGAAGCGATAGTGGCTGTAGCCGGAGCGCAGGCCGGTCCCGACAAGGTTGATCGGCGTCTTTCCAGGTCCTTCGCCCTCTCAGCGGTCGTCATGATGATCACGGTCGGCCACGTCATTGATGATGCAGTAGTCGAACAGTCGCATCGGGGCAGCTATGTAGCGGGCTCCAGGTAGTCTTCGAGGGTCAGCGTGCGGTCGTGCATCACGGCCATCGGGTTGAGGTTGGCGTACTTGCGCTGGGCAACGGCGATGGCGCCGAGCTCCTCTTCCGTACCGCCGAAGTAAGCCATGTACCGCTGCAGGTGCATGGCTGCGGCCGCACCCGGTGAGGTGTAGCCGTAGACGGCGTTCATGGGGCTGTTCGCCTCGTCGCCGCCGCCGAAACGAATCTTCGCCGTACGCGAGTTGTTCGTATAGATGAAGGCCAGATAGTTGCAGGCGCCGCTGTTAACCAGGGACGCCATCAGGGTAACGGACGGCCCGGCAAGCCTGCCGAGGTTGCTGTAAGGCAGCATGACCTTGGGATAGAGGCCCAGCGTGTGGCACATCTGGTCATACGGCGTCGGCTGGCCGGTACCGGTCCCGACGATGACGCCATCGATGTCTTCCTTCTTCAGGCCGCAGTCTTCCAGGGCGTTGCGAAATGCCTCCGCCGCCATGCCGAACGCATCGAGCTCCGGGATGGTGCCGAAGCGGTTCGTGGTCCCGACCCCGGCGAAGGCGACCTTGTCCTTGATAGACTGCGGTGTCTATCGACTCCTGCATGCCCCTCTCCTATCTTAACCTCTGGGGCCTCGATTGTAGTTCCTACACTCCGAGGCTAAATCTAGACGACGTGCTTCTCACGAAGTGCCTCGATGGCGTCTCTCTCGTAGCCAACTTCCGCGAGTATTTCATCCGTGTGCTCTCCCAGGTTGGGAATCCTGCCCGCCGGCTCTTCGAAGCCATCGATGTTGAACGGGGTCCGGGGCACCCGGGCGATGCCGCCCGGCACAGCAACGTCGAGTAGCCTGTCTCGGGCCAGCGCCTGGGGGTGTTTGAAGACCTCGGCTACGTCTCGCATGAGGCTGAAGGCGAGCGAGCCCGCGGTCTCGAGTCGCCGCTCTGCCTCCTCCACGTCGAGGCGCGAGAGGGCGTCGTTGATCAAGGGCTCCAGCTCGGCTCTCAAGGCAAGGCGTTTCTCGTTGGTGTCGAAGCGTACTTCCTCGGCGAGCTCCGGCACGTCGAGTACGTCCGTGCAGAGACGCTTCCATTCCCGGTTGTTCTGGACGGACAGGATGAGGGTCTTGCCATCTCTTGCGTTGTAAGGCCCGTAAGGCACAACGCTAGCATGGTGGGCGCCCGAGCGACGGGGATGCGGGCCGTGCGTCGCCATGAGGGCCAGAGGCGAGATCCACTCCAGGATCGAGTCGAACAGGCTTACTCGGATGCCGGCACCCTCCCCGGTCTCCTTGCGGTGAAGCAGCGATGTGACGATGGCGCCGAAGGCATAGAGACCGGATGAGAGGTCTATCAGGGAGACGCCGGCCTTGGAAGGCTGGTCCGGCGTGCCCGTGACGGACAAAACGCCGCCTTCAGCCTGGACCAGAAGGTCGTAGGCCTTTCGATCCCGGTAGGGTCCGGTGTCGCCGTAGCCGGTAATGGACGCAACGATGAGGGACGGGTGGCGCTGCCTCAGTTGCTCCGTACCCAGGCCCAGACGATTGAAAGCGCCGGCCGCAAAGTTCTGCACGACGACGTCGGCGCTGGCGATAAGCGATTCGGCAACTTGCAGGCCGTCCGGCGTCTTGAGGTCGAGTGTGATGCTGCGCTTGCCGCGATTGAGCCAGGTGAACCAGGTGGAGGTGCCGTAGACGGCGCTGTCGTAGTCGCGGGCGAAGTCGCCTTCTCCCCGGCGCTCGACCTTGATCACGTCGGCGCCGAGGTCGGCCAGGTGCCTCGTGCAGAGCGGCGCCGCAACGGCCTGCTCGAAGCTGACGACGCGGACGCCGTGCAGGGGGAATTATCGTTGCTCATTGATGTCCCTGGTCCTCGCTCGCTGCAGCCGGCGAGGCCGCGTGCATCGCTACGTCTTCCCGTCATGAGGCGCGCGTCGGCCTGAACTTGGGCAGGCTGATCTCGGGCGTGACGTCGTCGAATACGACCTCGACCTCCATGTCGCAGTGGATCTCGTCGGGGTTGCACTCGACGAGATTGGTCATCAGGCGCGGCCCCTCTTCGAGCTCGACGTACGCGACGTTGTACGGCAGGTCGTCCTCGAACGCCGCGAAATAGCGCTGCCACATGACGATCCAGGACCAGACCTTGCCGCGTCCGCTGGCCGTCATCCATTCGACGTCCTTGCTGAGGCAGTTCGGGCACCGGTCGGCCGGCGGCAGCCAGCAGTGGCCGCAGGACGAGCAGACGCATGACCTTCAGCTCATGGTTGCGGGCGGCGTCCCAGTAGGGCTGGCTGAGCCTGTTCGGCCTGGGCAGCGGCTTTTCGTAGGTCTTCTCGGGCACGGCGACTACCTCCGGAACAGGATGGCGCTCGAGATCGGCGCCGCATTGGCGAACAGGGCGTTCTCGCAGTTGGCGACCTGACGCTCACCCGCCTCGCCGCGGACCTGGCGTACGGCTTCGGCCAGGAGGCCCCAGCCCTGCATGTAGCTCTCACTTGTGTGACCGCCGGAGGTGTTGATCGGGAAGTCGCCGTCGCGGGCGATGCGAGCCGGCGTCACCCAGTTCGCGGCCTCACCCCGGGGACAGAACCCCATTCCCTCCAGCGTGAACAGGAACACGGGCGTGAAGTTGTCGTAGATCTGGGCGACGTCGATGTCCTCGCGCTGAATCTCGGAGTTGGCGAACAGGTCGTCGGCCACCATCTCCAGCGCATCGCAGAAGAAGTCGTCGACGGTGTACTGGTAGGAGAAGTCGCCGGCTGAAGCCGAGGCGTGTATGTATACCGGCGGCTTCTTCAGGTCTCGCGCACGCTCTGCCGAGGTGACGATGAGGCAGACGCCGCCGTCATTTATCAGGCAGTAATCCAGCAGGCGCAGCGGCTCGGCGACGTAACGAGAGGCCAGGTAGTCGTCCATCGTGATCGGCGAGCGCATGACGGCGAGGGGGTTGAGAGAGGCATTCTGGCGGTTGTTGACCGCGAAGTAGCCCAGCGTCTCCTCGGGCGGGTGGTATAGGTGCTGATAGCGTCGGTACATGTGCGCCACGGCGGCACCTGGGGAGGTCATGCCGTATGCGGCGTCGTTCATGCCCGTGGCCGCCGAGCCACCTTCGCCACCGCCCCAGCGATTGCCGGCTGACCGGCCGACGTTGCCGTAGATGCAGGCAACCGTGTTCGCGAGGCCGGCGTTGACCGCCAGCGAGGCGAACTGCAGCGTGAGGCTGATTGACGGCCGCCGGCCTGCATGACGTTGACGAAACGAGGATGGCGAATGCCCAGGATGTCGCACATTCGGCCGTAGTCCGGGACGCCGCACACCAGTACGCCGTCGATGTCGTCCTTCGTCAGGCCGGCGTCGTCCAGCGCGGCGACGAAGGCATCCGCTCCCATGTCGAAGGGGGTGCGCTCGGGATCGCGATCTCTGTACAGGGCACCGAAATCCGTGGTGCCGATGCCGACCACCGCTGTCTTGTCTGCCAGCTCCCGTGCGCTCATATCACCTCCGGAATCCAGCTGCCGAAGCAAGTTAGACGAAACATAGCATCTAGATAGTCGTATTGCGAAGACTTGTAATCGTTTTCTGGATGATCTATCTTCGCGAAACTTCGATTGACGATGAGACCGCTGGCGCGGGAGGTTGCAGATTTTGGGGCCCTTAGACGGCATTCGCGTATTTGACCTGACGCTGATGATGGTCGGCCCCTGGTCGACACAGAACCTGGGCCAGATGGGCGCCGAGGTCTTCCACGTCGAGCGGGGCGGCACGGATGAGGCCAGCCTGGGAGGGCGGACGCCGCCCTCCATCAACGGCACCTCAGTGGTCTACATAACGTGCAACATGAACAAGCGCTCCATGTTCCTCGACCTGAAGGCCGACTTTGACCGGGACGTGGCCAAGCGCCTGATCGCCACCTGTGACGTCTTCGTGGAAAACATGCGACCCGGGGTCGTCGATCGTCTCGGGCTCAGCTATGAGGAGCTGCAGCGCGATCAATCCCAGGCTGGTCTACGTGGCCGTCACCGGGTGGGGCGAGTCCGGGCCGATGGCGCAGGGACAGGCGACGGACAACCGGATCCAGGCCTTCGCCGGCTTCTCGTCGCTCAACGGCGCGCCCGGCACCAGCAACGAGATGTACCGGCACTACACCCAGCTGGACGGCTCGACGGGGAACTACATCACCCAGGCTGTCCTCCTTGCTCTGCTCGCCCGCGAGCGCACGGGCCGCGGGCAGCTCGTGAACATCTCGATGCTCGAAGCGGCCGTGGCGCTGCAGACCTCTCGATTGGGTGAGTACCTGGCGACGGGCGATCAGCCGCAGAACCTCGGGTCCGCCAGCAGTGCCATCGCGCCCAGCGAGGCGTTCCTTTGCGAGGAGGGCGTGTACCTCGGCATTGAGGCGCGTACGGAGCAGCAGTGGCGCAATCTCTGCGACGCTCTCGGCCTCCAGCGACCTCCTGGCGACCCTCGCTTCGCCGACAACGCCAGCCCGGGTGCAGAACCGCGAGGCGCTGCGGGAGATCATCGGGCGCCTGCTGATCACGCGGCAGCCGCGATGGTGGCAGTTGAAGCTGAACAAGGCGGGCGTGCCGAACGGAAAGTTCACCCGATTCGACGAGCTCGTCAATCACCCGCAGCCCAGGGAGAACGGCTACATCCGCGAGATCGATACGCCGCAATGGGGCCGTCTCTACGTGGGTGGCCTGCCCTGGGCCTTCTCTCGCACGCCCGTCGGAGCTTCACGCCGCGCATGCCGTCGGTGTCGATACGCCGGCGATCTTCGATGAGGTCGACCATCTCCCGCCGCTCGCCGAAGCCGGCATGGATCGAAAGCCCCGGTGACGACACGAGGCCGCCGCTGACGGGCTATCGCGTTCTGGAGCTCGCCCAGGGTATCTCCGGGCCTTATGCCGGCGTCGAACTGGCAGATGCGGGCGCTGACGTCATCAAAGTCGAGCACGTCACCGGCGACGTCGCTCGGACCTGGCAGCCGAGGGGCGCTAATGACCTCGGTGCCGCCTTCATCCAGCTCAACCGCGGGAAGCGAAGTGTTCAGCTGGACCTGACCTCCGAGTTTGGCAAAGCCGCGCCTGCGCAGCCTGATCGCCGGCAGTGACGTCCTCATCGAAGACGTCGACCTCACTCGCGAGCTGGGCCTCGAGGTCGACGCCCTCGTGGAGGGCGAAGAGTGCCTGGTTCACTGCCGGATCAGCGGCTGGGGGCCGAAGGGGCCCTGGGCCGATCTTCCCGCCAGCGAGATCGGCGCCCAGCTGGCGGCCGAGGTGACGACGTCGCTGGGGCGCTTCGGAGAGGCGCCGGTGCGGGTCGGGGCCGACCTCGCCAGCACCTATGCCGGCATCTACAGCGTGCAGGCGATCCTCGCCGCGCTCTACCGGCGCGAGCGCGATGGCCTGGGGCAGCGTATCGACGTGTCGCTCTACGGCTGTCTCGTCGTGCTTGCGCTCGATCATGTGGGCGGCCCTGAGCAACCCGGACGACTGGTCCGGCTTCCACCTGGACAGCTATCGCAAGCCGCCCGAGTCCGGTCATGAAGACGAAGGATGGCATCGTCGCCATCACGCTCGGCCGGCTTTCCGAGGCAGAGTGGTTGGCGCTGCTCGGCGATTTGGGCTTCGACGCCGAGCGGGACGCCGAGAAGATCGCCCTTCTGAAAGCCATCGGCAACCCGGACACCAGCCCGCGTGGATGGGAATCGCGCCCCTGTGGGAGGCGGCGTTCTCCCAGTTCAGACGGACGAAGTGATCGAGATCATCCAGCGTCACGGCGGCGGCGGATACCCGGTCAACGACTACCAGAAGCTGTTCGAGCACCCGCAGGTCATGCCCCTTCAGCTGCTGAAGGAGGTCACGCTGAGCAGCGGCGAGAAAGTGCAGGTGGTGCGTTCGCCATGGCGCCTCACGGAAACACCCATGCGAATCGAGAGCGGCCCACCGGGGCTTGGGGAGCATACAGAAAGCGTCCTGGCCGCTCTCGAGGAGGTGATTTCGAGTCTCCTGAGCAGGTCCATGTCCAGCAGCAACTGGATTGAAGCGGTGAACCCGAGAACGGCATCGCACCGACGGGAGTAGAGGAGGACCGTAATGAGGAGTGACTACTGGGCTTCTGTCGTGATGCGACGACGACTGAGCCGCCGCGCAGCGTTGAAAGGTGGATTCGGGCTCGGCCTCGGCGCCGTCGCGCTCAGCCTCATCGGCTGTGGCGGTGACGACGATGGCGGCGGTCGAGCGCCTAGCGGCGCGACTTCGACGGCAGCACCGGCCGCGACCAGACGGCGCAGCAGCGGCAGTGCCAGCCCGACGGCATCGGGTGCTTCCGGCTCCAGCTGGCGCCCCTTCCGGTCTGATTTCCGCGCCGGTCGACACGACGTCGATGGCCGTGAAGGGTGGCATTCTGCCGGCGATCATCAACGGTGACGTCGACGGTTTCAGCGTCTACCCTCACCGGTCGTTCAGCGTTTCGACCGCGAACGGCAGGGCCTACAGCAAGTTCTTTAAGCCCGTGCTCGCGAATCGCGCCAAGGGAGAGGTTCCGCCCTCCACGGTCGAAGGCGACCTGCTCGAGTCGTTCGAGATCTCTCCGGACGGCCTCACTATCACGGGACGAATGCGACCCAACGCAGGGCTCGATCCGCGACCGCCGACAAACGGTCGCAATCTGAACACGGAGGACGTCCTTTACAGTTGGGACAAGATCCGGGAGCTCAGCAAGACTCGCGGCCTGATCGCCAATGAGGCATCGCCGACCGCGCCGGTCCTGTCGATCACGACGCCGGACGACCAGACGGTGGTGTTCAACCTGGCCCACCCTTCACCCTCCATCCTGCCCAACCTGGGCTTCACGCTGTTCGGGAACTTCGTTTACCCAGTCGAAGCCGAGAGTGACTTCGATGCCAACGTGGAGATGCGCGGCTCCGGTCCCTGGCTGCTGGACAAGTACGAGCCGAGCGTGACGTTCCAGTACCGGCGCAACCCGAACTACTACGACTCCAGTCGTCCTTATCTGGACGGCGTCGACTTACCCGATTGTCCCGGAGTACGCCTCGGAGCTGGCGCAGTTCCGCGCCGGCAAGGTCTACTCCATGGACGTCAGCGCCGAAGACCAAATCCCGACGAAGCGGGACCTGCGCAGGCGTGGTCATGCAGGAGCGGCCGTTTAATACGGCGGTCATTGATCCGCTGCACTTCAACTTCCTGCCGGGCTCGCCCTGGCTGGACGATCGCCTTCGATTGGCGCTATCGATGACCATCGATCGAGAGATCCTTACCGACACGATCTGGAACGTGGCGGGCATGCGCAAAGAAGGCATCGACGCCCAGCTGTACTGGAACTCGTTTGTCGGCGTAGGTGAGTCCGAGTTCTGGCTCGACCCCAAGGGCGATGAGTTCGGCGAAAACGCCAAGTACTTCCAGCTCAACCTGGAAGAGGCGGCCAAGCTGGTGCAGGCCGCCACCGGCGAGGACAAGTTCGAGAGCGTCCTGAACTTCCCCAATCCGCCCGTGTACGGCGCTGCGTACCACCAGGCGCACGAGATCTTGAAGGCGATGTTTGAAGAAGGGCCATTTGTCTTCACCAACAACAGCGTGGACTACGGCAGTGTTTGGGCACGGGTGATCAGTGGCAGCGCCAGGCTGACGGGCGGACACGACTTCAAGGGCGTCGCCATGGCCGGCGTCGCAGAGTTCCCAGAGGTCGACTCCTGGTTCAGCTGGTCACCTCATGCCGGGCGGCCCCTACTTCAAGTTCGAGGAGGACTACCCGCCGGCGAGCGACCAGTGGTACTCGCTGCTGGAGGCGCAGCAGAAGGAACAGGACCCCGAGAGTCGCGCAGCGATCATCAAGGACTTCCAGCGCTACGCCGCGAGCAAGATGTACATCATCCCCACGGTGGGGCACGCCACTCGGTTCCAGGTTGGCTGGAATTGGGTCGGCAACTTCGGCACGTTTGAGGATCGCGGTGGTCCTGTCGCTTGAACAGATGTGGATCGACGAGTCGAAGCGTCAGTCCTAGTCGCAGTTTAGTCAGATAGGCCGTCTGGATCGCTCGCTGTGGCATGTCCAGGCGGCCTTGCTCTGTGCCGGAACATAGCTCCCGGAGGAGGTAGTCGAAATGATCGTCAGGGTTGAGGACAGGCTCAGTGAGCTCGTTGATGCCGCGGAAGAGCCAGAGCTAATCGCCACAGGTTTCCGGTTCACCGAAGGTCCTGTCTGGAATAGCCGAGAGAGGCATCTTCACCTTCAGCGACAGCTTCGGTCACCGAATTCACCAGTGGTCCCGTGAAGCCGGCCTTAGTCTGTTTCGGGAGAACAGCAACGGCGCAAATGGAAACACCTATGACCTGGAAGGTCGCCTGCTGACGTGCGAGTCGCGCATCTCGCGGCGAGTGACCCGGACCAATCAGGGTGGCGAGATCGAGGTCGTCGCCAGTCACTGGCAGGGCAAGCACCTCAACAGCCCGAACGACATCGTGTGCCTCTCCGATGGCGTCCATCCTGTTCACCGACCCACCGTTCGGCCTCCGTCACAGCGATGGGCGCGTCGATGAGAGTGAGACCGGCGTAAACGGGGTCTACCGAGTCAATCTCGACGGGTCCGTCGACCTGCTCACGGCCGAGGCTCGAGACACCCAACGGCCTCGTAATCACGGACGACCACTCCCAGCTCCTGGTCGCGGACACGAGAGGTCATCAGGTGCTTGCCTTCGACTTCCAGCCGGATGGGAGCGGTCGGTGAAGGGCGCCTTTTCGCCGATCTGACCTGGGAAGACTCTATTGGCCGGCCGGACGGCATGAAGTTCGATGCGCTGGGCAACCTCTACATCGCGGCAAACACGGACGACGGCCTCTGGGTCTATGACCCGGACGGCGTGCTGCTGGGTTTCATCAAGTTCGATGAACGTCCCGCCAACCTCGCGTGGGGCGACGACGATTGGCAGACACTCTACGTCGCTGCACAGACCTCCATCTATCGGCTGCGTATGAAGGTCCCCGGTCAGCGTCTGAACCCTTAACAGTCTTGATTACTCGTGAACGGCCGCACGCAGTAGGATATGTGGAGCTGCCGTGGCTCGAGCGAGTTGTGTGACCTGTCACGCACGTCACGGCCTCGGCGATTCGATCTGGCCAACACGTGGTACGGGAAGGACGTCGGGTGAGCACGACGATTCAGAATACTTTCAGGTGCATCGAGGCGGTGGGAAGGTCGCTTTCCGGCCTCACGGTCGCGGAGGTGGCTGCGGCCGCGAATCTCAGCTGGCCGGCCGCCAATAGGCTTCTGGAAAGCCTGCCATCAGAGTCGGTCTTGGTCAAGGACGCTTCGAAGCGCTATCGACTGAGTCTGCGTTTTTGCGAGTGGTCCAACCTGGCGATTCAGTCCTGGGCGCCGATCAACATCGCACGCAAAGAGCTGGTCAAGCTGACGATGGAGACGAAACGCCAGTGCAACCTCGTTGTGATGGAAGACCTGGATGCCGTGATCGTGGAGCGGTACGAACTCGTCGATGGCGTGCCGATCAACCGGTTCATTTCGGCTCGCCGCATCTGGTACGAGACCGCGACAGGTAAGGCGCTCGTCGCGTTCTCATCGGAGCAGGACCGGGAGAGCCCTCTTGAGCCGGACTTATCAGCTGAAGGGACGAACGCCGCCGGACAGGGCGAAGCTGGAAGCAGAGCTGGACGAGGTTCGTCCACAGGGTGCGCGAAGTCCACTGGACCCATGGCCGGCAGGCATCATTGGCATTGTCGTGCCGGTTCTCGATCAGTCGAATGTTGCCGTCGCTGCGGTCGGTTCGGTCCTGCCGGTGGAGGAGCTTGGACGCTGAGCCGGGCGTCAAGCTTCTGGAGCAACTGCACTCAACCGCAGGCCTCATCTCGCACTACCTGGGCTACGAAGGGCAAGCGCCAGCCATCCCGCCAGGCTTTTCGCCCGTTTTGAGTTAGACGTCATTCTCTGGCTTTGGTGTGAGCTGCAAATGGGGCGACCAATTTGAACCTACTCGCCAAACGTAAGAGTTAGGTCAAATGGGACGCTTGCGATTTGGCGCCCGCTGAACATAGATGCCGATGTTTGTGACTTGGTGATCGTGGCGGATGATGCCTTCAGCGCAGTCGAAGCCTTGGCCCGGCTGCATTCTTGTTGGTCCTATTTCCCTGCTGGCTTTGAGTGCTCGCGAACGAAGCAGGCTCAGAGCCCCGCTAGCCGGGCGACGATCGGCGCCATCTCCATCATCTTGCGGCCCGGCACGACGAAGTAGCTCAGCCCGCAGTTCTCCCGCCAGGCCTCGATCTGTTCGACGATGCCGTCGACGGTGCCGATGAGGTTCGCTGGGTTCAGTAGTACCTCCTCCGGCGTGATCTTCAGGCGCTGCGCCGCCTCTGCGAGAGCCGACTCCGGGTCGTCGGTGACCACAAGGCCGCCTGAGTTCGCGTGCAGCTCGATCGTCTCGAAGCGCTCGCCAGCCGCCTGCTTCACCCAGCCGACTTTCTCGGCGAACGTTGGCGGCTTCGGCAGGTCTGGGCCGCGCGGGTCCAGCATCGAGATGCTGACGATGTCGGCCTCGCGCGCGGCGAACGAGAGCATGCGCTTCTGGCGGCCACCGATCATGATCGGCGGCCGCGCGGCTTCTGCACGGACTGCGGCAAGGCGTCCAGGTTCGTCACTGGTAGTGCTCGCCCGTCGAAGCTCACGGCGCTTCGCCGCTCGAAGAAGCCTTTGCAGATCGAGATGGTTTCGGTCAGGCGCCGACATGCGCACCGCCGGGCGCATCGAACGTGATGCCCGATTTCTCGTAGTCGGCCGCCATCCAGCCCGCGCCGAGCCCAGCTCCAGGCGACCTTCGTCAGCACGTCGACCGTCGCCGCCTCCTTTGGCAACAACGCCGGGTGACGGAAATCGTTATCGAGCACGATGCTGCCGAAGCGCAGCCGGGAGGTCACTGCCGCTGCCGCGACGATGGCAGGGAACGGCGCCAGCTGGTCGCCGAAGTGGTCCTGCATGACCAGGGTGGAGATAGCCGAGGTCTTCGGCCTTGCGCGCTAGCTCCTGCCACTGCGCAGGGAATGCGCTGGTGTCCAGCACGGCGAAGCGAAAAGGGCCTTTTCGCCTCATGAGTTTCTCTCCTCATAGTACTGCGCCAGCCAGTCGCGGGACTCGGTAGGGCCATGTCTGGCCCAATCGGCGGCCGTGCCCTGGAAGCTGCGGCTGGACCCCACTCCAGGCTCAGCGGTATGCCCTGCGGCAGCGTGTCCATGATCTCCTTGAGGGGTACGATGCCATGGCCGGGGACGCAGTACGGCTGTCCGGGAGTATCACCGGCGGTGTCGCAGATCTGCGTGTACGGCGGCATTGCCGGGTCGATGCCCTTGAGCATGTCGGGTGTGTGGCCCGCGGCAGAACTGGTAGGGTCGAGGCTGAAGGCGTCGTTTTCGCGCCCGCGTCCTTGAGCTTGAGGTTGACTCCGCCTTGTCGAGCGTGGCGCGCTGCACCGGCGATTCGAGGGTAGACGATGCCGGCCTGGCTGCGGTTTCGCAGAGGCGGCGAAGTTCGCGACCATGCGGCCCCACTCCGGGTCATCGCCGATCACCAGCGCGTACCGGCCGCCGATCGAGGCGCCGAACCAGCGCCGGCTTCATGCTTCGATGTCCGTCTTCGGCTGCATGTAGAAGCTGAGGATGTCGACCTTCATGTCGTCGGCCAGGGTTTGCGGAACGTCGCGCATCAGGCTGGCGTCGCCGGCGACCGGGAAGAAGGCATGTGGGGCGACGGAACAGGCGAATGCCGATGCCGTCGTAGCCGGCGCCGGGCGGGATCGATGTACTCCAGCGGGGGCGTGTTGCTGAGCGACGTCGGCGCCAGGACGATAGGGTTCATTGCGGTTTCGGAGGTCATCGCCTAGTTCTTCCTGCTGGCGTAGTACCCCTCGAGGTACTTGCGCGTCGTGTCGATTGCAACCTTGGCCGATTCGGCGGCGGAGTAGCCGGAGTCACGCCCGGGTCCCCACTCCAGGCTGAGCGGCAGCTCTTGCGGCAGGATGTCCAGGATGTCGTTCAGGGGCACGAGGCCCTCGCCGGGGGCACAACGCCCGCCGGCGCCGGCACGTTATCGAGGCCGTCGTCGAGCTGTGTGTAAGGGAAGAGCTTGATGTCGTAGCGCTTGAGGTCATCCGGCGTGTGGCCCGTGCGGAAGAAGTGGAACGGGTCGAGGCAGACCACGGCGTTGTCCTTGCCGCTCTGCTCGACGAGGTCGACCGCCATCTGGAGCTTGTTTACGACGCGCTGGGTGACCGGCGCTTCGATGCTGGCTTTGAGGCCGTAGCTGCCCGCGAGGTCACAGAACGTCGCGAAGTTCTTCACCATGCGGTCCCAGTCCGGGTCATCGCCGATGACGAGGGCGTAGTCAGCCCCGATCTCGGCCCCGAACCGCAGCGGCTCCTTCATCGATTCGAAGTCGACTTCGGGCTGCATGTAGAAGCTCAGCACGTCATAGACCTTGAGGCCGTACGTACTGAGCGCGGCCTTGACGTCGGTCTCCATCTGCGGTTCGCCCGCGATGGCGTGGAAGGCGTAGTTGATGCCGGGGGAGCGAAACACACGCAAACCGATGCCGTCGTAGCCTGCGCTGGCAGCGGCGTCAATAAATTCCAGCGGTTCGGCGTTCGATAATGAGGTCGGCGCGAGGGCGATTGGGTTCATTACCTGAGTCTCCTTCTTAAACTTCGATGGGTTTGGCTTGCAGAGCAGCCTGGCGATAGATATGGCTCAGGTGCTGTTCGCCTCGGAGCAGCCTGCCCGGGTGGCACCGGTGATCTGGCCGTTTCGAATCGTGATTTCGCCGTTGACAATCGTGTAGTCGTAGCCGCGGGCCTTTTGTAAGCGGCTGCCACCCGCGGGCAGGTCCGTCACGGTCTCCGGCATCTCCAGCGTGAGGTTCTCGTAGTCGATGACGTTGACGTCGGCCCTGAAGCCTGGCATGAGGACACGCGATCGTTGAGGCCGTACAACGTCGCGGTATCGAAGCTCTGCTTCTTGACTACCAGCCTCCAGGGGCAGGCGCTCACCGCGGTGTCGGTCGCGGGCCCAGTGCGTGAGCATGAACGTCGGCTGGCTGCCGTCGCAGATCGAGCGTACGTGGGCACCCGCGTCGCTGAGGCCGAGGGTGGAAATCTTGTTCGTCAGCATCTCGCGCACGACTTCGAGGTCGTAGTCCTGTATTGCTGATCGGGCGGAAGATTAGCTGCCGGCCTTCGTGCTCCAGCAGGAGGTCGTAGAACACCTCGATTTCCGGCCGCCCCTCTCGCTCCGCGATGGCGGCGATCTGCGTTCCTTCTCCGGTTCATAGTCCGGCGTCTCACCGTCCTGACTCAGGGCGAAGGAGTAACGCACGTTACCGAAGCCGTTGAGGCCTCCCGTGCCGGGCCGTAGCGCCAGACCCTCCTCGATTAGCTGCTTGCGCGTGTCGGGGTCGCCCATACGCCCGACCTTCTCGGCGAGCGAAAGGCCATCGAGCTCCGACTTCCACTGTGGCGTGGAACTCGAAGGGGTGACGCCCGTTCAGGCCGACCAGCACACCGACGGGCCGTCCGAGGCTCGGGGCCGCATGCGGCACCGTCCTCCGCGGCAGCCTTCGAGATGTTGAGGATTCCCTCCAGTGGGTGGGGTTGCCGAACTGCTGCGTGAGCGTGAACGTGATCGGCGGCCGGTTGAGGGCGAACTTGCGCAGCCAAACAGCTTCTTTCATGGGCAGGCGCGGGTCGTCTGCCACCGGTTGAGCCGAACCCACCTCGAACAACCCGGCATCCAGGTCGCCCAAAACACGACCGATTTCGAGCAGCTCGTCTTCGAGCGCGTATCGGCTGGGGACGGGGCGGCCTTCGCTGTCGCGGTGGGCGCCAGTGCGGGATGTGGAGAAGCCGAGGGCTCCGGCCTTAATCCCCTCCCGTACGATGGCCGACATCTGCTGCACGTCGTCTCGGGTCGCAGGCTGGGAGGCGCGATCGCCCATGACGTGGGCGCGCACGGCGTTGTGTGGCACCTGGGTTCCGATGTCCATGAGGTACTGCTGTGAAGCCAGCTTGTCGAGGTATTCCGGGAAGCTCTGCCACTCCCAGTCGATGCCTTCGTGCAGGGCTGTGCCGGGAATGTCCTCGACGCCTTCCATGATCTTGATTAGCTGCTCGTGGCGGCTCGGTGCGACGGGCGCGAAGCCGACGCCGCAGTTGCCGAAGACAACCGTGGTCACGCCGTGCCAGACCGAGGGCGCCAGCGTCGTATCCCAGGTCGCCTGGCCGTCGTAATGGGTGTGTACGTCGACGAACCCCGGCGTCACGATGCGGCCGGTCGCGTCGATCGTCTGCGCTGCCTCTGGCCCGACCTGGCCGACGGCAGTGATGTGGCCGCCGTCGATGGCGACATCCCCCACGTAGCGGGGCGCTCCCGTCCCATCAACGACGGTGCCGTTGCGGATCACGACATCGTGCATCGGTTGCCTCCTTTTCTCAGCATCGACCGGGTTGGCCGGGAGCACGGATGCCTCATGAGTGCTTCGCCTCGTAGTAGCGGCGAAGGAAGCGCCGGCTGCCGTCGAGCACGTGCGTGGCCCAGGAAAGGTCGTCGTAACGCTGGTCTCGGTGGTGGTAATGGACGTTAAGCGGTATGCCCTCCGGCATGACATCGAGCAGCTCGGTAAGCGGCACATCGCCGTCGCCGGGCATGCAGTACGCTCCCATCGGGATCATCGTGTCGCAGTCGTCCAGCTGGCCGTAAGGCATCAGCCGCGGGTCGACATCCCGAAGCATCGCGGGCGTGCCACCAGAACGGTAGTACTGTGCCGGCCCGATGTTCATGACCGCGTTCTCACGCCCGCACTCCTCGATGAGCTTGAGGATCCGCGGCAGTGAGTTCAGCACACGCACGTTCACCGGCGTCTCGATGGCGCAGGTCACTCCCACCTCCGCGGCGTTGTCGCAGAGGCGGCCGAAGTTATCGACCATGCGGTTCCATTCCAGGTCGTCGCCAATAACGAGGGCATACTTTGCGCCGAGCGACGCGCCGAACTCGTGTGCGCGCTTCATGGCGTCGAAGTCCATCTCCTCCTGGAGGTAGCAGGTGAAGATGTCGTAGACGGTGAGGTCGGAGTCTGCCAGAGCGCTGCGAACCTCACCCTCGAGCTTCGAGTCACCGATGATCGGGTGGAACGTCATACCCGGCGATGCATAGAGGCGGATACCGATGCCGTCGTAGCCGGCTTCCTGGGCGATCTTGATGAATTCGACCTGGGGCGTGCGCATCAGGGTGGTCGGCGACAAAACGAGCGGGTTCACAGAGGGCTCCTCCTTGCGGCTACTTGAAGCCGACTGCTTGTCTCGCCATGGCGAGGGCACCTACGACCGCCGATGGGGCGAGCGCACCTCGCTCGGCCGCCCGCAGCGCCGTCTCTACCTGCTCGACGTCCGAAAACCCCACGAGCGCGGTGGCGACCCGCGGCTCGCTGATCGCGAATCGCAGGCCAAACTCGACCACGTCCTCACAACCCGCGGCCTCGGCCACAGGGATGAGCTTTTTGGCTCGCTCCAGATCGGCAGCGTAGGGGCTACCGCCCAGGCCGCCGCCGTTTCCCACGGGGCCCGCGATGTCGGAGCGGTAATCGTTTGCCACCAGGGCGCCACCTGCCATCGTGCGCACGCCCATTACGGACTGACCGCGCTGCACGGCGAGAGCGCCCACACCCTCGAAGTCCTGACCGCCTCCCGCTGCGCCGCCATTGATCGCGCTGGGGTTGAGAACGTTGAAGTAGCACTGGATGAAATCGAACAGACCGGACTCGACCGCCTCGATGATCGCGGCCGTCTCACCCACACCCGTGAGGCCGATGCTGCGCACCAGCCCTTCCCGCTGCAGCGCCCGCATCTCACTCGCGATGAGCGAGAGGTGCGAGGTCAGGACGCCGTTCCGATCCGTCGAGGAGCGAGGGAAGTTGTGAAGGACGTAGACGTCTATTACATCTCTTTGCAGCCGAGCCATGCTCTCCTGCAAAGAGGCACGCATGGCTGGCCCGGGGTTATCGAGGTCCTCGGTGGCGAACCGCACCTTCGTGCCGATGACTACGTCGTTCGTCGCTCCGATAGCGGCAAGCGAGTCACCCAATTTCGTCTCGGAGACGCCGTCGCCGTACTGGGCGGCCGTGTCGAAGTAGGTGATGCCGCCATCGACGGCAGACCGGACGGCCTCAATCTGCTGATGTCGTTCGCCGCGCACGAGCAAGCCGGCGAAGGCGCCGCATCCAAAACCCAGAGCTGAAACCTGTACGCCCGTGGCGCCGAGCGAGCGCTGCTCCATGACTCAATCCTTTCGAACCGGCCAAACAAGTCCGCCGGACCGCGGCGGAGCTACTGTAAGTCGAGTCGGCTGCAGCGCGGGTATGACCCAGGGCGGGAACTCGCTGTGAAATAGCTAACACGGAGGGCACACCATGTTTCGAAACGCCTCGTCACTTCATTAGCAAAGTGTTAACCTAAGCAAACTTTTCTGAGGGTCGCGAGGATGCAAGCACTACAGCTCGTTCCGACCGAGGATCTAGGGGAGATACGAACCCTCTCTATCTTCGCCTGCGTCTCCGAAGAGGAGCTGGGCGAAGTCCTCAGTCATGCCCGAAGGCGCGCCTACCAACGTGGTCAGGTGATCCACCACGTAGACGACGTCGCCGGCGACGTGTTCATCATCGTCAAAGGCCACGTTAAGCACCGGCTCCTGGCGCCGGATGGACGCCAGATCACCCACAACATCCAGAACCCCGCCAGCTTCTTTGGCGTGATGAGCGTTCTCGACGGTAAGCGCAGGGCCAGTGATGCAGTTGCCCTGACCGATTGCGAAGTGCTCGTGATCGATCGCGACATCATCGGCAATTTCCTGGAGCGACACCCGGAAGCGACCGAGGCCCTGCTTCAGCGCTACGTCGCCTCCTCGCGTCGCATGGAGATGATGCTGCACGACCAGGCCTTCCTCAGCGTGCCGATGCGCCTGGCCAAGGCCTTGCTTGAATATGCGATTTCAGAGGGGGAAGGTGGCGACGGCGACATGCTGGTTCCTGCCTATCTGAACCAGACCGAACTGGCCTTTCTTGTTGGGACCTCCAGGGAGAGTGTGAACCAATCTCTGAAGCAGTTCGCGGCCTGGAACTGGATCAAGAGTGACCGCAAGAACCTCCGCATTCTGGACAAGGCGGCCCTGCTCCGATTTGCCTCCCATTAGTCCCCGTTAGTCCCCGTCGTTTCAGGAACTGATGTTAGCTGGATTACAGCCTTTGAGTTCTCTGGCTCATAACCCGCCGCTTTCTGTCAAGGTTAGAGTGCAGCCCGAACGACGGGGGGCTCTCTGAGTGCCCTTTGCAGGAGGGATGTAATGAAAAGCTACTGGGACGGCGTGCTTCGCAGTCGCATGACGCGACGGCGATCTCTATCCCTAATCGGGACCACTGCCGGCGTGGCTGCGGCGCTCAGCCTCATTGGCTGCGGCGACGACGACGACGGCGGCTCCAACGCCAGTACTGGGGGTAGCACTGGTGGTAATGCGTCCACTGGTGGTTCTACCGGTGCGACCACCGGTAGCAGTAGCACGGGCGGCAGTACCGGTAGCTCGTCCGGCTCCAGCAGCCTCTTCAGTAAGCCAGTCGACACAACGAGCACTGCAGTCAAAGGTGGCAACTTCAACGACCGAGCCGGGGCCAACTCGGCGTTTGAGAACTATGGCTTTGACCAGAATCTCAACGGCGCCGGCAACCCCGGTCGTGGCGGCTGGGTTTACCCGCACTTTGTCAAGTCCAAGCTTGGGACGGTCGACGCGCTACCAACCGGCGATGTCGAGGGCGACTTCGCGGAGAGCTTCGAGCTCAGCCCAGATGGCCTGACGTTGACTTTCAAGGTCCGCCCGGGCATCACCTGGGCCGCAGAGGCCCCTACCAACGGTCGCACTGCCGACGCGACCGACATGGCCTTCAGCTACAACCGCTGGGCTGACGCCAACCCACGACGTTCGCTTCTCGTCAACGACGTTGACCCGAACTCGCCGGTGACCGGTGTCGAGGCACCCGACGCCGAGACGATGATAATGCATCTGGCATTCCCGTACTCGCCGCTCCTGCCGCTGCTGGCGGTGAACCCCTTCCCGCTGGTCTACCCGAAGGAGGTCGACGAGCTCGGCGAGACACGCAGCGAAGCACGAGGCGCCGCCGCCTGGACGCTCGACGAGTACTCCGAGGCGAACTTCATCCGCTTCAAGCGCAACCCGGACTGGTACATCAAGGACCGTCCGTTCCTGGATACCTACACCATTAATATCGTTCCTGACTACGCGGCAGGCCTCGCCCAGTTCAAGACGGGCGCGCTGGATCGCTTCGACGTCACGCAGGAAGACATTCTTCCGACGAAGAAGGACGTCGACAAGCTGATCGTCGGCCAAGACGCGAAGTGGCGAAACAACCCCGGTACGTGGCTGTTCTTCGGGTTCCAGCCCGACTCGCCGTTCCGAGACGACCGCGTCCGCAAGGCGATGTCGATGTCGATGGACCGCGACACTTACATCGACGTCTTTAGCGGCCGTGACGCCTTCGAGGCGGCCGGTCTGCCTGTCTCGACTTCCTACTACAACTTCCTCGGCGCCGGTTACCCGGACTACTTCCTCGACCCACAGGGCAGCGAGATAGGTCCGTCCGGCCAGTTCTTCACGTACAACCCGGACGAGGCCAAGAAGATGCTCGAGGCCGCGGGCTACACGGACCCGGTTGACGCCACCTGGAACGTCGCAGACATCACCAACGGTGACGAGAGCGAGGCCATCCGCGGCGGCATCGCCTCCACCGGCCTGTTCTCGTTCGACAACGTCGATGTGCTGACTTACCGCCCGGACTTCAACGAGAAGATCCGCGAGTCCAAGGGTGACTTCGAAGGCACCGGCTTCGTGGGCTGGGGCAACAACGCCGACCCGGACCACACGCTGTACGGCATCTTCGCCCCCAGCTCCGCCCCAAACTGGCAGATCGGGCTCGGCGATGACCCCAAGCTGACCGAGATGGTGACCAAGCAGCGCCAGGTAGTGGGCGAGGACCGCGCCGAGTCACTGAAGGACCTCCAGCGGTATCTGTGCGAGAACATGTTCTGCATCCCGCAGCCCGGTCAGTGGCTGCTGTTCACCCTCCACCAGCCCTGGACGATGAACTTCGACTACCACATCTCGCCCATTGTGGACCCGGCGTTTGCCAACATCTCGCAGACCCTCCTTACCTACCGCTGGTTCGACAAGAGCAAGAAGTCGTAGGCAGTCGTGTAAGCTAAGCCGCTTGCATGAAAAGAGATAAGGGGCCGATTCGGCCCCTTACCTCGCGTCAGTCAGGCAGCGGAACTCGTGAGGTAGGGCATGCAGAAGTACATCGCTCAACGCATCATCTTGTCGATACCAACGCTGGTGATCATTACCCTGCTTACCTTCGTCGGTTTGCGTGTCGTCCTTCCGGGTGACGTCCTCGATCTGATCCTGGATGAGTACAGCTTCGACGACCCGGAGATTCGCGACATCCTCAAGGAGAAGCTCGGCATCAGCGGCAGCATGCCCGAGCAGTATCTCGAGTGGTCCGGCATCTCCTGGTTCTACGGCGGCCGCACCGGCCTGCTGCAGGGCGATCTCGGAGAGTCGATTAAGAGCGGCAAGCCCGTGCTCGATGAGGTAAAACGCCGCGTGCCGGTCAGCTTCGAGCTCGGTCTCTGGGGCCAGCTCTCAGCAATCGCTATCTCTGTACCATTGGGGGTGTACTCGGCCCTTAGACAGGACCAGTGGCCGGACTACGGGTTACGTAGTGTCGCGATCATGCTAGCGGCGGTACCCAGCTTCTGGATCGCGGTCCTTATCATCACCTTTGGGTCGTTGTGGTTTAACTGGGCCCCGCCCTTGACCTTCAAGTTCATTCAGGACGACCCCGTGGCCCACTTCGAGATCATGGCGTTACCAGCCTTGATCATCGGCCTCACGCCGAGCGGGGGACTGATACGTCTGGTGCGGACTCAGATGCTGGAGGTGCTTAGACAGGACTACATTCGTACCGCTCAGGCGAAGGGCCTAAGCCAGAACACGGTGCTCTACAAGCACGCTTTGCGAAACGCGCTCATTCCCATCGTCACGGTCATCGGCGTCGGGCTGCCGGGCATCGTCTCCGGCACCGTGATCTTCGAGCAGATCTTCAATATCCCGGGGATGGGCCGCTACTTCATCTCGGCCGTCGCCAACTACGACTATCCGATTATCGAGGGCCTGACCGTGATCTTCGCTGTGCTCCTCCTGTTTTGCGTGATCCTGGTCGACCTGAGTTACGCCATCCTCGATCCCAGGATCAGGTACTAACGGGCGATGGCCACGCCGGACTTGCAGAGCACGTTTGAGGCCGAAGGCTGGCTGCAGCCGGCGCGCCGCCCGTTCTTCGATGAGAAGCTTGACGCGCTTCTAAAGTTCATGGGCCGCAAGCCACTCGGTGCGGCGTGCGGTCTCATCGTGCTGTTCTTCGTCATCGTCGGCGACCTCGTGCCGGCGACGGCGAACAAGGCTATCGACGTGACGGGTCTGGCTGACGAACCGATTCCGTACCTGGCCGATGAGCTGGCCAACCACGTCGGCTTCATCTACCCATACGATTTCCAGAATTTGCGAGGCCGGCTCCAGGGTTCCAGCTCCGAGCACATCTTGGGCACGGACCAGCTTGGCCGCGACATCTTCAGTCGGCTGGTCTACGGCGCTCGTACGGCCGTGATGGTGTCCTTTGGCGCCGTTTTGATCTCGGCGGTGCTCCAGATCCTGATCAGCGTGCCTGCGGGCTATTATGGCGGCTGGTACGACAAGCTGATGTACAGGCTGGTGGACGTCGCAGATGCATTGCCGTCCTCTGATCGTCCTGATCGCCGTGCTGGGTATTTTCGGCTCCGGTCTCTGGCCGATGATCATCGTTATCGGTATCCTTTTTGGCTTCGGGGGTCGCGCTCTGCGCGGTCAGACCATCGCGATCAAGTCGAGCCCGTTCATGGAATCGGCGCGCGTGATCGGCGCTGGCGACGTCTGGATCATGTGGCGCTACATCCTGCCGAACTTGATGCCCCTGATTATCCTAACGGCCACGCTTCGCCTCGGGCTCATCGTCCTGCTGGAGGCGTCGCTCAGCTTCCTGGGCTACGGCATGCCGCCGCCCTTCCCAAGTTGGGGCCAGATGCTGAGCCTTGATGGGCGGCAGTTCATGCGCAGCCAGCCAGGACTTGCGATCTACCCCGGCATCGCGATCGGCGTGCTGGTGTTCTCCTTCAACCTTTTCGGCGACGCCCTCCGTGACGTACTCGATCCGCGTTTGCGCGGCAGTCGCTGATTGCGAGGCGATAGTGTTGAGTCAGGACCACCTTATCTATCCCTGGCCGCGAAGGGCTGTAGGAAGGGTGAAGCGCCCCAAAATTGTGATGCCAGGACGTTAGTCTTGCTCTTGTGGAACCATGTGCCTTCGGACAAGGGACCTCTAAGAATTTGGGAGTTGAGTGCAAAAGGACGCCTTGGCCATCATCGGAGTGATCAAGACGCCGATGGGGTATCAGGGTGCGATCATTGACTCGACCCTGAGGTTTCAATCCTAGCGTCTTGCAGACCTCGGTTGCCTCAGCCAAGCGAAATAAGCAGATTGAAAGGGACGTGTACGATTTGGCGTTCGCTGAACATGGA
>CAVYJE010000016.1:0-122612 GCA_963768705.1 uncultured Chloroflexia bacterium | reverse complement strand
GAAGGGCTTCTCGGAGCCCTGATGCAGGTTAGGTGAGGCTGTGATTCTTGGTGGAGACGGGGGAGAATCCGTCTCCCACAACTCCAAACCCGCGAAATCATCGTTCCGCATTCACTTCAGGCACATTGGGGCGCGTTCGCAGTTGGGTGGGTGGCCTAAGGGCGGGGCCAGACGTTGGTTGCGCCGTACAAGGCCAACTTTCAGCGCCACAACCGTGGCTATCCGTGCCCTGTCTGCGGTGGACACGCGGCACTGCCACAGGGGCGAGGAATCCGGTGCGCGGGCTTCACCGTTGGAATCGCTGCGTACTGTACTCGCGAGGAACTCGCCGGCGGCGCACCACTCGACATAACAGTGGAACGCCGGCTTACAAGCACATCCTCGTTGGAGGTTGTGCCTGCGGAGTTGAGCATGGCTTCGGCCCGGTTTCATATGCTCCACGACCGTCTCGCGACCAAGCCGAGAGCCTGGAGTTGGGGGAGCGACATGCGGTCTACTCCGCGACTCTGGACCTTTTTAGTCTGGGTGCGGAGAGTCGGGCAGACCTCCTTCGGCGAGGGCTGACAGAAGAAGACCTTGATGCTGTTGGCTACCGCTGCTTGCCGCGCAAGGGTACGGCAGAAGCTGCTGGCGGTGAAGCAGCACTTGCTTGCCCTCGGCATCGATGTTGTTCTCCCCGACCCCTCCGAGGATGACATCCAGGAGATGCTCGACTGGGTCACGTCTACGCCACCGCACTAACCCTTGTCTACCAAAGCTGAGCCGGGTTCAGTAGCACACGGCCCCTTGTTGGTGGAGGATGGCCAGAGACACGAGACTTCGTCGCTTCATCCTGTGCCCCGGAGACAGGAACACTATGGCCACGTAGTGTTTACCGCTGGCTCGGAATCTGTCTATCAGGATCGATGCGTGGATGCTTGAGGTAGTCGAGTCCAGCGCTGCGGGTGTTCTCTGTCCCGCTGTTCCTTGTTCCTGGATAATCGATGCATGGCCAAGCTGGTCCTCGACCTGCACGACATCTACAACAGGGGCGACCAAATCGACCGCGCCCTCGATCAGGTTATCCAGGACGCCATCGACAAAAGGATCCGGCTTGTGGAGATCATCCCCGGCAAGGGGTCGGGCGCGCTGAAGAAGAAGGTGCTGCGCTACCTGGACCGCAAGGACGTACGCGCCCGCTACCACCGCATCGAGAAGGACAGCGACAACTGGGGCCGCCTCTTCGTCCACTTCCGCTTCTAGGTGCTATTGGAAGTGTCCTCTTGACGCTGCGGCGCGTCGAAGATTGGGTGCGCGCGCTCGTGCCGAGAGCGTTGGCGAGTAGTGGGTAAGGGTTGCACCAGTAACACTATGACTTCTTCGTGCATGGTGAGCCGGAGCATGGTATAAGCGGGCCATTGCTTAGGGAGTCTTACCAATGAAAACCAGTAAGGACCGAATCCTCACGACTCACGCGGGCAGCATTGGACGTCCACTCGGCCTTGTAGATCTTCTGCGGCAACGCGAAAGCGGAGGGGTGATTGATGACAAGGTTTTCGAGAAGACCGCGCTCAACGCCATAGAAGACGTGGTCGACAGGCAGCTTTCCGCAGGCATTGATGTCATTAACGACGGAGAGCAGGCACGCCCCAACTTCCACGACTATATTTTCGAGCGTCTGACCGGCTTCGAGCGGCGACAAAGGCCTGCCAGCGAAGCAAATCCTCGGGCCGGCTCCCGCGAGTACATTGCTTTTCCAGAGTTCTATGCCGACAAGGCCAGGGGCGCCAGTGCCGAAGGCGGGACGCTGGACGCCGGCCACTGCATTGGACGGATCTCTTATCGAGGCCAGGCCGGGGTGCTCAAAGACATCGAGAGACTTCGGAGCGTCATCGGTCGACGTCGCCAGGAAGATGTTTTCGTCTGTGCCGTCGCTCCGTCCTATATCGCAGCGACTGTGCCTAATGAGTACTACCCAAGCTACGAGGAGTACGAGCAGGCGCTGGCGGACGCGATGCGTGAGGAGTATCACGCCATCATCGAAGCCGGCGCCGTGCTTCAGATCGATGATCCGCGGCTGATCACGCAGTACACCTTCTCTCCGGAAATGGATGTCGAGGAGTACCGACGCTGGGCCGAGGCACGAGTCGAGGCAATCAACTACTCGATTAAGGGTCTTCCTGCGGAAATGATCCGATTCCACACCTGCTACAGCATCGACGTTGGTCCGCGGGTTCACGAACTGGAACTGAAGTACGTCGCCGACCTCCTGCTGAGAATTGAAGCGCAAGCGCTCTCGTTTGAGGCCTCTAATCCGCGCCACGAGCACGAATACCATGTCTTCGAGGAGCAGCGGCCGGCGGCGGGGAAGATCCTGATGCCGGGCGTGATAACGCACACCACGAATCTCGTGGAGCACCCGGAACTCGTAGCCGAGCGCATAGAGCGCTACGCGCGCATTGTCGGGCGCGAGCATGTCATCGCCGCGAACGACTGCGGATTCGCCGCCCGCGCTATCCGGGACTACGACATCCATCCCACAGTGGTGTGGGCCAAGTTTCAAGCTCTCGCGGAGGGCGCTCGCATCGCAACACAACGGCTGTGGCGTTCGTAGAAGCAGCGCTGCCACTATGCGGGATCGTGAATGTCTCGCGATCGAGCGTAAGGCTGGGTGGACCAGTTCCTTGTTTGGCTGTGGCTAGGCTCTAACAGATTCCAACGCGTCCCAAACTCACCTAAGCGATCCTTTCATTACTGTTTCCTAACCTACTTGCATACAGGCGTATGCTTGGCTCACTGAAGAATGTTGGAGGATCACAAGGGTGCTCAACAAACAAGACAACGAGCTCATGACAAGGGTTGGACCTGGCACGCCGATGGGAGAGCTGATTCGCCAATACTGGATTCCTGCCCTCACGCCGGATGACATGGAACCCGATGGTCCGCCGATGCGAATGCGGCTGCTCGGCGAAGACCTCATCGCGTTTCGGTCGACATCGGGCGCCTACGGCCTGATTCAAAATGCTTGTCCACACCGAGGAGCCTCGCTGTTCTTCGGGCGCAACGAGGAAGACGGGCTGCGCTGCGTCTACCACGGGTGGAAGTTCGACGTAAACGGCGCCTGTATCGACATGCCTTCTGAGCCTTCGGAAAGCAACTTCAAGAGCAAGGTACGTGCCCGGGCCTATCCGTTGGTCGAGCGCAATGGCGTGATCTGGGCTTACATGGGTCCGCGAGACGTCCCTCCGCCGATGCCCCAGCTACCACCTAACCTGGACCCGCAGTGTCGTGTCATCCGGCGCCTGGAAGAGTGCAACTACATGCAGGCCCTCGAAGGTGACATCGATACCGTCCATTTCGGCTTCCTGCACGTCGGACACTTGATCGCCGAACGAGACCTGCTGCGTGGCAGCGCCGACTACTACGCCATCAAGAGCCGGGAAGCACGCTTCCTTACGTATGAACACGAGATCGGCGCCACGTATGCCGCCGTCCGCCCGGCCGAAGAGGGCACTGACTACTGGCGGACTGGCCACTTCCTGATGCCCTTCTTCACGATGAATGCGCCCGGTGTGCTCCCGCTCAAGAACAGCATGAACGCTTGGGTGCCGCTGGATGACGAAAACACCATGGTGTGGGGCATTGGCCCTCAGCAGCAGATGCGACTCGACCCGGAAGCCACCGGTATCGGCGGGCTCAAGGTCGGCGTGCGGCTGACTGCTGACCCACAGGGCAAGTACGACCCCTACCCGGGACGCCAGGCTCGACAGCAGATTCAGCCCATTCGCATGTTTGCGCCAGACACTTCTGACTGGCTCGGCAAGTTCCGGCCCATTGCCAATAAGAGCAACGACTACTTGATCGACCGGGATCTGATGACCATAGAGACGGATCCAACTCGGGATATGACCGGCACCTACACCGGCCTACCTAATCCGGCACAGGACCCTATGGCCCAGGAGACGATGGGCGCGATCTACGATCGCACTCAGGAGCACCTGGCGACTTCAGACAACATGATCATTCAGACGCGACGCAGGTTGATCAATGCGGCCAAGGCCTATCGCGATAGCGGCGCCATACCCGCCGGCGTGGACGATCCAGAACTGTTCCAGATGCGCTCGGGAGGCGCGCTCCTACCCAAGGGCGTTGACGGAATGTCGCTTCTCAAGGATGTTCATTTCATGCGCTCAGAAGGCATTGAGATAGCGATCGAGATATCTGCCTCAAGCTAGTAACCCGCATCAAATCCTGGGGCGTGTAGTGGGACTCTGAATGCGGCACCGAACGTGCCGGTGCCGCATCTCACCCCAGCCCTCGTGCTTGAACGAGCTTACGAACCCAGCACGATCGCCCGATTGTCACGCCTGTCGCGAATAGCCAGCTCCCGGATTGGATGGAACGACTGGACTTACTGTCTCCGAACTCATCTCCGCTTTGTTTCTGCCTGCGGGGCGCCGGACATGTAGCGCGTGACTTCTTCAATGCCTGCGTGAATCTCCTGGGGCGATGCAAAGGAGCTCGCGAAGCTGTTGCGAGCCAGCGTCGCAAGTGCAGCACTCCCCAAATTTAGATTCTCAGCTAGAGCCTCGAAGTTCTCGTTGATGTACCCCCCAAAGAAGGGTGGGTCATCCGAGTTCACACTGACAACCACTCCAGCCTTCATATATTGCTCGATAGGGTAGGCACTGAGGCGGTCAGCTACCTTGAGCCGAAGGTTTGAAAGCGGACACATGGTAAGGGCGATACCCTCATCTGCCAGCCGAGAGACAAGCTCAGGGTCCTTGTAGGCCGTGTAGCCGTGATCTATGCGTTCGACATAGCACGAGTCGAGCGCCTCTCGGATGTAGGAAGGGGGAGCCTCCTCGCCTGCATGAGCGGTGAGTCGATACCCCTCGTCACGGGCGGCGGCGAAGAGCCGCGCGAACTTCGAGGGTGGGTGGTCAATCTCCGGGCCTCCAAGTCCTATCCCTAGGATTGAATCCCGGTGGGGACGAAGAGTCTCAAGGAGATCAAAAGCCTCAGCCTCGGAACGCTGTCGCTGCACGATGATGATGATTGCCCCGACGATCCCGAGTCCCGCTTCAGCGTCCGAGATCGCCTCGGTTAGGCCGGCCATCATGTCAGCCATTGGGATGCCGCGTGGAAGAAAGTTCTGAGGAGAGAAGAACATCTCGGCTCGTCGAACCGTCTGCGCTGCGGCCCGCTGCAGGTAAGTCAGCGTCATCTCATAAAAGTCTGTGCGAGTGCAAAGCACCTCACAGCCTTTCCAGTACAGGCTGAGAAATTCGTTGAGGCTGTTATAGGAGTAGGCGGAGCGGAGTGCTTCGACCGATTCCCAAGGCAACGACACGCCATTGCGGGCCGAGTACCTGAACATGTCCTCCGGGTCAATCGTGCCCTCCAGGTGAACATGCAGCTCAGACTTCGGCATCGACTTCAGATAATCTCTCGTCATCGCGCTCTCCCAAGATGGCTCGGCTGAACCCGAAGCGCTCGTGCTGGACGCGGCGAAGCTCCAACCTCAATTGTCAGTCGACCTGTGCCACCTGGACAAGACGACCGGGGATTAGGGAAACGTCGGTGGCAGCCTTGTGATCCTTTGGCGCCGTAGCAGCAGGAATTCCGCACTCCAGGCCTGCCAAAGCAGCAGCACAGGGCTGACACGATCTTCCCGTAGTGTCACCACTGGCTGGGCGGCTCTCCCTCTAGCCTGTAGCCGCGAGGCGCCCGTGGAGCACTCCGACGCCTTCGACCGTCAATGCGTGCCCCGATGATAGTTCGCCAAACCCACCTCTCGTTGACAACGCCTTGGGGAACACCTATGTTCCCCGCATCCGATGGATTCGCCTATCGGCACATCCTTTTGAGGAATCCTATGAAGCGCACGGCTATAGCTCTGGCCCTGATTGCAGTGCTGTTTTTCCCGCTGACGTCCTATGCGGGAGTGCTTGCAATCCCAATTGGCTCGATCAATTTCCCGGCCTCGGTGACACCACCGCCCGACCCATCGGAGAAGGAGTAATCGAGCTTCGCACGGTGGGCTTGAGAGGCTTCGGCGTGATCGACTGCGAAGACGACCCCGATTGCCTTGCTTCTGGACTTGATGGCGCCACTGTTGGCATTGGTCAGGACCTGCTGCTACACGTGGAAGTTGGCTCAGGCGCTATGTCTGGCTTTTCTCGCGGCGCGCTGCGGGGGCCCAGGGCCCGCGTGATTTCGTTTGAGGGGAACGTGAATGGCAAGGCCAGAGTGCACAGCTCAACCACCCAAGAGCTGTCAGGAAGTCGAAGTGCGGTTGCGGGTCCGTGTCAATACTCTCCGATAGCGCTACGCTCGGGGATGGGCCAGATTACTCTTCTCCTCCGAGGGCATCTTGGTTTTGCAGCCGGGTGAAGGAATTCGAATGGACGCGCTTAGGAGGTCAAGGAACACTCGTGGTTCAGACGCCCTAACGCGAGATGGCTGGCGATCATTTCGTAGCTAACGGACCTCCATCAATCTGGGCACATACTCAGAGCGACACGATGACCAAATCGTGTCGCTCTGGGTTCATTTCTTCTGGACAGCCGCACTTGTCGCAACTTGAGCTATTGAAGCTGACTTCGAGGGCGATCCTCGAAAGTTGAGCAGGGATTTGTAGTGTGGCGGTCGGAGTGAGAGGCCCCGAAGGTTCGTCTGGGGTCTAGTCGAGGCCCGGCGGGCAAACCTCTGCGGAGAGAAGTTCGCGACGGCCTTCGTCCCCTGGTCACGTCCCGGATCAACGTCCATCTGGAGATGACTCGGTCACATGGTTGGTTCGTTGAGGCGATGGAGCGCCAGCAGGTGAGGCTGTTCGAGGTCGGTGCGAATGTGGGCTTGCAGCCGAGCGCTGGCCATCGTGACACGATGAGGACATCGTTACTTGTTTGGCCCCTACACATCGCACTTGAAGTAGCGCCGCCGGTCTAGCTGAAATCGCAAAGACAGACTCCGTGTCAACAGGTCTCTCCGTGCTCGCTCATGCGCACCAATGAACTGGGGACTCAACCTCCTGGATGTTTCGGAACGCGTTCGAACCGGCAACGATCGCCGGCAGCCCGCCCATCAGATAAGCGACGCCTAGCGCCTCCTTGATTTCATCTTGGAAGCCCCCGGGCACGAGCGCGGATGGCCAGATTGGTCACGCCACTCGTGGTTCAGAAGCGAATCGCAGATCATCATCATGAGGGTCTTAACCTTCGAGGAGAGCGCGTCGTCAGTGATGGAGCTACGAGCGCCAGCCACCGTGGCTGCGAGGTCAGGGGCGTGCTCATCGAGCAGCTGCTGAAAGGTTACTGGCTGTGCCTGGGTCATCTTCCACCTCCTGCGATTCAAACTAGTCTGGAGGCACAGTAGACAAACTCCCCAGCTTCGTCCAGCTACCAACAGCCGGCACTGTGAAACCATTGTGTGACTAGCGATGCTCAATAGGTGAGTAGCTCTAGGATCGCATTCACCTCAAGTCGTTCGAGCACGGTTACACGCTAGCTGGAAGTTGACCGACTGTTGCCTTCTATCGTGAGTTTGGAGTCCTAAGCCGTGTGCCAGCCAGCCTGAGGACGCACTCCCATTCGGTGTCTGTCACCGGTTGCACCGACAGCCGCGAGTTCTTCACCAAGACCATGCCCCCCAGTGCGGGATCGGCCTTGATCTCGGCAAGGGTCACTGGCCTTTGCAGTGGCTCGATCGCGACGAGGTCGACGCACTCCCAATCCATATCGGTCGAATCGGGGTGGGCCTCGGCCGAAACTTCGACGATCCCGACCACCGCTTTGTCATCACCGGAATGATAGAAGAAGCCGCGGTCGCCCTTGCCCATCGCGCGCATATTGTTGCGCGCTTGGAAGTTGCGGACGCCGTCCCACTCCTGGCCTTGTTGCCCGCGTCCAACCTGATCATCCCATGACCAAGTATGCGGTTCAGACTTGAACAACCAATAGGCCATCGGGCGTATCTCCTTTCGGCAAAGACTAGCCCGCTCGGGTTCGTCACGTCGAGCAGTCGGTCGGCTTCGACGTGCATTAGGCGACTCATCAGGGGTGGTTCGAGCAGAGCACGTGGCTCTTACACAATGACGGCTCTCTGTAGGGTTAGCATCAGCCAGGCAGGCTGGAGTGACCCTACTTATGACGTGGCGAGCTTCTGCCTTGTATGCGATCTGTCCTCCAGCCTGTCGGGCATCAGGGGCTTGACCTAATAGGAGCCGGTCTCAGGACCCAAGAGAGCCCAGTCAGCCGCAGCCCGACTATCCCCGCCAAGGAGGGCATGAGTGCGAAACCAACGGTCACTCCGTCATGGCAGATGCCTCCGACATCCAGATGGGCCAGGTCCTCACCAGTCTCAAACTTGAGGAGGGGTGGTGTGAGCGTATCGCTCGTATGGCCACGTCCGGTTACCGAGGACCTACTGAAGCCAAGCTTCGGAACCAGCTTAGGAAGCTCGGCGTGGCTTACGTTGATACAGGTATGTCGGACGCCTAGTTCAAACATCGAAAGGCTGAGTTGGAACAACAACTCAAGGCAACTAGTGCGGTTGTGCCACCTTCCTATGAAGAGGCAGCCATACTGCTTTCGAACATCGATGCACTCTGGGAGGAGGCTACGCAGGAGGAACGTCGTAAGCTCGTCAGCCCGCTGATCGAGCGCGTCTATGTGGACATGGAGCTGAAGCTGATAGGGGCGATCACGCCCACACCGGCTTTCCGGGCTCTACTGCAGTGTGCGGTACGAAAGAGCGGCTCTCCCGTCTGGGTTGGTTCCCAGACGGAGATGGAGTCACTCGGAGTTTGGAGTTGGTGGAGACGGGGGAGAATCGAACTCCCCGTCCAGAAGAAAAACGTCAGGGATCTACTACAAGCTTATCTGGGCATTTATCTCGCCTTATGACCCGCCGCGCCAGCAGGCTGATCACAGGCACGTCCGGTAGTCTTAGGTCCTGGCTCCCGGTGTTGCCAGAACAGCACCCCGACATTTCGTCGCTGACTCCCCACCCATCGGGGTGAGATGAGGGTCAACGTCGCAGCTAGTTAGGCTGCGAGGGCGACTTGGTTACGTTCGCCAGTTATGTTGTGCCACCTGTTTAACGAGGGTGATGACACCTCGGCTTGCAATCCGGGTACGCCGTTCCCTGTCGAATCCTGTCGTCCCCAGTACGTGACCTATTATATCGCGCGTATGGCCGGTTTACACGTGATCCGGGTGACGAATCTCGAACAAATGCTCCAGGCCCTCGAAGTGCGGCGTCGCGTCTTCATCGAAGAACAGCAGGTCCCCGAGGCCGAGGAGATCGACGCGCACGACGGCGACCCGGCGACCGTCACGACGGCGCTGCACGTCCTCGCCCTACACGATGACGTTCCGGTCGCCACGGGGCGCCTGCTCCTGGCGCACGAGGACGGCCGGGCCCACATCGGCCGCGTCGCCGTGCTGGCGGAGCGCCGGCGTGCGGGCTACGGCCGGGCGGTCATGCTGGCCCTGCACGACGTCGCGCGGGAGCAGGGCGTACGTGACATAACGCTCGCGGCGCAGCTCCACGCCATCGGCTTCTACGAGCGCCTGGGCTACGTGGTCTACGGCGAGGTCTTCCTGGACGCCGGCATCGAGCACCGCTGGATGGATGTTCATCTGGCCTGACGAAAGATTTGGTGCGCATGGCGCGCTGACGGAGGGCAACTGTGACATCAGACTGCCGTCAAAATGCTGTCATCAAGGCCTCGTTCACGGCTCGACGAGGCAATTAAGTCTCTAAACGATAAACGGGAAGTTTTGCTAGAATGTGCGCCACTATATGAGTACCAAGGGCGGTCAGGCCGCCTCAATCGACAACCCAAGAATCGTTAGGCCGGGGAAGGCGCTTTGAGCGAATCCCACAGCTCCGACCTACCGGCGAAGCACGATCCCCTGGCGGCCCTTCGCCAGCCCAAATTCGTCCTCTACACCAGCAGCCGCATGTCGTCGTCGATCGGCAACGCCATGCTGCAGGCGATCCTGGCGTGGCACGTCTTTGCTCTGACGGACTCGCCGCTCAGTCTCGGTTTCCTTGGTCTCGCCCGTTTTCTGCCGGCACTCGGCATGTCGCTGGTCGGCGGCGCCGTCGCCGACACATATAACCGCCGGAACGTGATCATGGCGGCCCAGACCGTGCCCCTTACCTGCGGCATCATCCTGGCCATTGCGACCTTCAACGGCTGGGTGAGCCCGGAGCTGATTTACGGCCTCGTGCTTTGTGTGGGCTTCGCCAGCAGCTTCGAGAACCCCGCGAGGCTGGCCCTCCTGCCCTCGATTGTCAAACCTGAGACCTTCGCCAACGCTGTTACCGTGAGCTCCACGCTGCAGAGCCTGGGCATGGTAACCGGCGGCGTGATCGGCGGCTTTCTTGCCGTCTTCGACCTCGGGGCTGCTTACGTTGCCTACTCGGTGGCTATTGGGTGCGCTTTCACCGGCATGGGGCTCCTGCGCTACACGCAGTCCTACGATGGCCCCCGTCGCAGCGTCAGCATCGCCGCCATTCGCGAGGGCCTCCACTTTGTCGGCTCGCATCAGGTCATCCTCGGCGCCATGTCGCTGGACATGTTTGCCGTGATCTTCGGTGGCGCCAAGGGTCTGCTGCCTGTGTACGCGAAGGACATCCTGCAGGTGGGCGGTTTGGGTTACGGCCTGCTCATCGCCTCGATCGACATTGGCGCCTTCATCATGGCGATGGCGCTTGTGATGCGGCCCCCGATCTATCGCACCGGCCGGGCCCTGCTGTACTCCGTCGCCATGTTTGGCGTCCTTACAATGGCGTTCGGACTCTCTCGCAACATCTATCTCTCGATCGGGCTGTACATGCTGATCGGCGCCGCGGACGAGATCAGCGTCGTCATGCGCAACGTGATCATCCAGCTCACGACGCCGGATGCGCTGCGAGGCCGGGTTAGCGCCGTGAGTCAGGTGTTCATCCAGGCATCGAACCAGATGGGTGCGATGGAATCGGGTTTCGTCGCCGCCATCACGACCGCCACCTTTGCCGTCGTCAGCGGTGGAGCGGCGGCCATCGCCGTCACTTCCGCAATCGGCTGGCGCCTGCACGAGCTATACGACTACAAGACGGAAGCCCACTCGCAGTGGGGCAATGATGACAAGGGCGAACCGACCCGAAGCCGGTCGAAGAGCCGGCGGCGGCCTCCGGCGCCTGAGTCGCACACCGGAGGCCGGACCGAGGCTCAGAGGGACGGTGGCGGCCGGTTGGCCGGCGAAGGACCGCCAAGGTCCGCGGTATCCATCCCGAGGCCGGGGCCGCTGACTTCGTTACGCAGTTTGGCCGGTCCGATGCCCTCCTTGGTCAAAATGAGCTGCATCAACTCTGGGGAAGCGTTGTCAATCGTCTCGGTACCCAGCCAGTAGTCGGGCGCCCACC
This sequence comes from uncultured Chloroflexia bacterium, assembly GCA_963768705.1. Taxonomy (GTDB): domain Bacteria; phylum Chloroflexota; class Dehalococcoidia; order DSTF01; family WHTK01; genus WHTK01. Next base: position 111,215 of record CAVYJE010000016.1, on the reverse strand, counting down.
GCACGTCGACCAGGAACCGGTCCGATCCGCGCTTCCTTGACGACGCCGAGCCGCTTGCCGTCAGCACTCATGACGGTCGACCCGACGTATACCGAAGTACCTGTACCGCTTTGACTGATAGCCATTACCAGTACCTCCTTGCTCGGCAGCGCTTCGGAGACGCTGCATCACGACGGTAGGCCCGGATTCATCAGCTTCTCGTAAACGTCAAATGCGTAACGCATTGCGAAATCATCGCTGTAGCTCCGCGAGGCGCCTCTGCAGGTGCGGAGCGCTATCATAGGAAAGTCGCATGTGCCCGATCGCGAGACGGCTTGTGCGCTGGGCCACAGTGGCGGGCGGATGGGAGAAGACGGGTTGTTCCTGACAGATCTGCTCTACAAGTTCTATGAGAAGCGCCTCGAAGGTGAGGTGCGTCACGGCAGCATGCCCAAGCACGTCGGTGTCGTGCTCGACGGCAACCGGCGCTTCGCCAAGAAGCGAGGCCTCCTCGATATCGGTGCGGGCCATCGCGCCGGCGCCGACAAGGCAGAGGAGCTCGTGCGCTGGTGCGACGCCCTCGGCGTGCCCTGCATCACGGTCTGGGTGCTCTCGGTCGACAACTTCAAGCGCAGCCCGGAGGAGATGGACAGTATCTTCCAGATCGTCGAGGACAAGGTGGCGGCGCTCGGCAAGGCGGAGCACCGCAACTCCCAGCGCCGCATCCGCGCCGTGGGCCGCCTCGACCTCCTGCCGCAGGAGACCCAGGACGCCATTGCCCGCGTCGAAGCCGAAACCGCCGACAACGGTCCCTACGACCTCATGATCGCCATCGGCTACGGCGGCCGCGAAGAGATCACCGACGCGGTCAAGCGCATGATCGCCGACCGCGTGCGCCGCGGAGACTCGCTCGAGGGCATCGCCGACGGCCTCGAGCCGGACGAGATCGGGCGCTACATGTACGCGCCCGACGTGCCAGACCCCGACCTGATCATCCGCACCTCCGGCGAACTGCGGCTCTCCGGCTTCCTGCTCTGGCAGAGCGCCTACAGCGAGTACTACTTCGCAGACGTCTACTGGCCTGAGTTCCGCAAGATCGACTTCCTGCGCGCCATCCGCTCCTACGCCAGCCGCCAGAGACGTCGAGGCGGGTAAGGCAAGCGAGGCTGCTAGCCCTTACCCTAACCCTCTCCCAGCAGGCGAGGGGACACGGCGTACGTTCTTCGATGCGCAGTGCATCCCCCCGTAGCAAGTTCCCCCTCTCTCGGAGAGGGGGCCAGGGGGTGAGGTTTGACAGCGCCCCTCGATGCCCGCCAACCTGTGCATCAGCACGCCTTATTTGCCTCATTCCGTGTCGCAGTGCCAGATTTAGCAACATAAGCGCATAAAAAGTTGCTTATTGTTGACAAAGGCCCGGACCCTTAGATACGGTTACTACGTGGAAAGCACCAGAGAGCAAATTCTTCGCTACGTGCGTGGCCGTCGCGACACGACGGTTGCCCAGCTTGCCGATTCGTTGCAGCTGAGCCAGCAGGCGGTTCGCCGCCATCTGGACGGGCTGCGGGCAGATGGGCTGGTAGACGTCAAGCAGGATCGCCACGGTGTCGGCCGGCCCACGCTGCTGTTCTATACAACGGAGCGCGGCGAGGAGCTGGCGGGTCGCACGTACTTGCAGATGCTCACGCGCCTGTTCAAGCACCTCGAAAAGCTCGATGCGTCACAGGTGAGCGGAGCGGACGGCCACCAGGTGCTGGAGCAGGTGTTTGGCGGCATCGCGACAGAGATGGCGGCCGACCACCTGAGTGAGATGCACGGCGTCACCCTCGCCCAGCGCATCGACGAAGCCAGCAAGGCGCTGGAGCGCGAAGGCATCGTCGATAGCTGGGAGAAGCTCGACAACGGCACCTACCACATCGTCAATGAGGAATGCCCGTATCTGCGTCTCGCTGAAATGAGCGACGCGGCGTGCAAGTCCGACAAGAGAAGCATCGAGTTGCTGATCGGCGCCGAGGTCGAGCAGACCTTGCGCATCGTCGATGGTGCTGCGGCCTGCGAGTACATCGTACGGCCGCAGCCCGTTACGCTTCTCGATGAGGAGGAGACTCCTCACCCTAACCCTCTCCCCAGCGGGGCAAGAGGACAAATGGAAACCGGTTAAGGAGAGCGGATGACGAGCAACGGGGCAGTGCTGGAGGTCAACGACCTCAAAGTCACGGTCGAAGGCAAGCAGATCTTGAACGGTCTCAGCCTGACGGTGCCAGCAGGAGAAGTACACGCCATCATGGGGCCCAACGGCTCCGGTAAGAGCACGCTGGCCAACACGCTGATGGGCCACCCGCACTACGTGGTGACCGGCGGCCAGATCATTCTCAAGGGTGAGGACGTCACGCACCTCTCGCCGGACGAACGCGCTCGCAAGGGCATGTTCCTGGCGATGCAGTACCCGACCTCGATCCCGGGCGTGACCATGGTCAACTTCCTGCGCGCGGCCCTCAAAGCCGTGCAGGGCAAGGACGTACCGGTACGCGAGTTCCGCGAGCGTCTCATGGAGGCGATGGCCATCCTCAAGATGGACGAGTCCTTCGCCCGCCGCTACGTCAACGAAGGCTTCTCCGGCGGCGAAAAGAAGCGCGCCGAAGTGCTACAGATGAGCCTGCTGCGACCCGCCATGGCCGTCATGGATGAGACCGACTCCGGCCTCGACATCGACGCCCTGCGCACGGTCTCGGAAGGCATCAACGCGCTGCGAGGCGAGGACATGAGCATCCTGCTCATCACGCACTACCAGCGCATATTGAACTACGTAACCCCCGACGACGTTCACGTGCTCTACAAGGGCCGTATCGTGCGCTCCGGCGGTCGCGAACTGGCGGCCGAGCTGGAGGAGAAGGGCTACGACTGGATTACCAACGCGATCGACGCGGAGGAAGGTGTAAGCGTATGACGACGACACAGAACCCCAGCGACATCGTCACCGGCTACAAGTACGGATGGCATGACGCCGATAACAAGCCGATCAATGAGATCAAGAAGGGCTTGAGCAAAGACGTCGTCGCTCAGATCTCAGATCTCAAGGGTGAGCCGGAGTGGATGCGCAAGTTCCGCCTGGACTCCCTGGAGCAGTTCGAGGCCAAGCCGATGCCGGAAGGCTTCTGGGGCGGCAGCATCCAGAATTACGACCTGGACTTCCAGGACATCTACTACTACGTGAAGCCCATGGAAGGCCAGGGCAAGACGTGGGAGGAAGTGCCGGAGGAGATCAAGCGCACCTTCGATAAGCTCGGCATCCCCGAGGCGGAGCGCAAGTTCCTCGCCGGCGTCGGCGCCCAGTACGACTCCGAGGTCGTCTACCACAAGATCCGTGAGGACCTCGAGAAGCTCGGCGTGATCTTCACCGACATGGACACGGGCCTGCGCGAGCACCCCGAGATCGTCAAGGAGTACTTCGGCACGATCGTGCCGCCCGGCGACAACAAGTTCGCCGCCCTGAACTCGGCCGTGTGGTCGGGCGGTAGCTTCGTCTACGTGCCCGCCGGCGTGAAGGTGGACATCCCGCTCCAGGCCTACTTCCGCATCAACACGGAGAACATGGGCCAGTTCGAGCGCACGCTGATCATCGCCGAGGAAGGCTCCTACGTTCACTACGTGGAGGGCTGCACGGCGCCGACCTACAGCAACGACTCGCTGCACAGCGCCGTGGTCGAGATCATCGTCAAGAAGGGCGCCCGCGTCCGCTACACGACGATCCAGAACTGGTCGACGAACGTCTACAACCTGGTGACGAAGCGCGCTGCCGCGTACGAGAACGCCGTGATGGAGTGGGTCGATGGCAACCTCGGCTCCAAGATCACGATGAAGTACCCCAGCGTCTACCTGATGGAGCCCGGCGCTCACGGCGAGATCCTCTCGCTGGCCTTCGCCGGTCCCGGTCAGCACCAGGACGCCGGCGGCAAGATCGTCCACGTCGCGCCGAACACGACCTCGACCATCATCTCGAAGTCGATCAGCAAGGGCGGTGGCCGCACCAGCTATCGTGGCCTGCTCAAGGTTTACCCGGGCGCGGAGAACGCGAAGTCCACGGTGCGCTGCGACGCGCTCCTCCTGGACGAGGACTCCCGCTCCGACACCTACCCGGTGATGGAGATCGACGAGGAGCAGGTGACTATCGGCCACGAGGCGACCGTCAGCAAGGTGGGCGATGAGCAGCTCTTCTATCTGCAGAGCCGCGGCATCGACGAGACCGAAGCGACAAAGATGATCGTCAACGGCTTCGTCGAGCCGATCGTCAAGGAGCTGCCGATGGAGTACGCCATCGAGCTCAATCGCCTGATCGAGCTGCAGATGGAGGGCTCCGTCGGCTAGTTGGACGGGCTGATAGACCGAGTAAAGGACGCTGTAGGGGCGGTTCGCGAACCGCCCCTACGTTACCCCCGCGGGGAAAGCATGGCACGGTCCGGAATCGAGTTGCTGCTGTACATGTTGGATCGATCCTTCGATGCAGATACGTCCTTCGGGACCTGGCATTCGTTCCTCGTCAACCTCGGCGACGTCACGGATGACGACTGGACCTGGGTACCCGAGGGCGGTCAGCGGTCGATCTTCGAGATCGTCCAGCACGCGGGCATGGTCAAGTACGCCTACGACAGCCAGGTGTTTGGCGACGGATCGATGCACTGGGACAACCCGGGCTCGATTCCAACCATCGAGATTACGACGCCCCGCGATGAGGTTGTGCGCTGGCTCACGGAGGGCCAACAACGGCTGCGGGCCAATGTCGCGGGGCTGGCGGACGACTCGGAGCTTCAGGTGCTTCGGGCAGATCCCTGGGGTACGCAGCATGAGACGCGCTGGCTGATTACGCAGGTCATCCAGCACGACCTCTATCACGCCGGCGAATTCAATCACATTCGTGCGTTGCGGCAGCGGAACGACGAATGGGGCAACGAACCATGAGGCAGGAATGACGACAAGCGTTAATACGCCCACGATGACCGAAGCAGCGGTGCGAGAGATTTCGAGCCGCCACCAGGAGCCCGAATGGCTGCTGGAGCGCCGCCTCGCGGCCCTGCGCGCCTTCGACGGCATGGCGATGCCAGACCCGCGCGCCGAAGAGTGGCGTCGCACCGACATCAGCCGCTTCGACTTCGCCGAGGCGCTGGCGCAGACCGGCGTTGCGACCGCTATACGAGAAGGCGCGACGTCTAGGGGTGCGGTCTTCATCGACCTGCACGAAGCCGCGAAGTCGCACGAGGCGATCCTCAAGGAGCACCTGCACAGCCTCGCACCGGCGACAGACTGGAAGCTCGCGGCGCTGCAGGCGGCTGGTTGGGAGGATGGCGCCCTGCTCTACGTCCCGAGTGGGGTAGAGCTTGAGGTTCCATTGCGTTACCTCGTTACCCAGAACGGCGCCCCGGCGTACCCGCACCTCCTCATCGTCGCCGAGACCAACAGCGACGTGACGATCGTTCAGGAGTCGCGCGGCGAGGCTGCCAGCGGCTACTCGCTCGTCAACGGCGCCGTCGAGATTGTCTGCAAGCCCGATGCGCGCGTGAAGTACGTCGACGTGCAGAACCTGGGCACCGGCGGCGTCTACGCCTTCTCGACCATCCGCGCCCGCCTCGAACGCGGCGCCCAGCTATCGGCGTCGCTCGTCGGCATCGGCTCGCTCCTGAGCCGGACGAAGCTCGAAGTCACGCTGGAGGGCGAAGGCGCCCACGCCGAGCTTCTCGGCCTCACGTACGGCGACGGCAAGCAGCACTTCGACTACACCACGCTGCAGGACCACGTCGCGCCTCGCACGTCGAGCGACCTCGCCTTCAAGGCGGCGCTCGACGGCGAATCGAGCACCGTATGGAACGGCACCGCGCACATTCAGAAGACGGCGGCCCTCAGCGAGGCGCACCAGACCAGCCGCAACCTCCTGCTCAGCGAGCACGCCAAGGCGGCGCCGATCCCGGTACTGGAGATCGAAGCGTACGACGTGCTGCAGTGCAGCCACGGCGCCACCGCCGGCCCGCTGGACGAGGAGCAGCGCTTCTACCTCGAATCGCAAGCGGCATCCCGCCGCAGATCGCGCAGGAGCTGTTGGTCGAGGCGTTCTTCATCGAGCTCATCGACCGCCTCCCGGCCGGAGTGGACCACGAGGCGATCGCGGATGCGATCCGCAGCAAGATCGGGGTGGGCAACTGATGGCAAACGAGCGCGTCGGCACCAAATCAGACATCCCGGCCGGCACCGTGCAGGTGTTCGAGGTCGGCGGACGCAGCGTCTGTGTCGCCAACCTGGACGGCGAGAACTTCTACGCCATCGACAACCTGTGTACGCACGATGGCGGCCCGCTGGGCGAAGGTAAGCTGGCAAACGGCACCGTCGAATGCCCGCGACACGGTGCGCGCTTCGACCTCAAGACCGGCGCCGTCGCGCGCCCTTCCGGCCGTTAAGCCGGTGCGCACCTACCCGGTCGAAGTCGATGGCGAAGACATCAAGGTCGAGGTGGAGTGAAGTGATTGCTAAACCGGGGGTAGCGGGGGCGCAGCCCATGCGCGGGGAGTCTGAGGGGTGTCCCCTCAGAAGATTTACTCTCTAATTTCCTCGCTGCGAAGCAGCGGGGATGAAGTCGAGGCCGCAGGCCTCAAGTGCGTCGGCGAAGGCCGACCGCAGAGCAGGTAACAGGTCATGTACAACGTCGAAGACGTCCGCAAGGACTTTCCCATACTGGAGCGCCAGGTCCACGGCAAACCGCTGGTCTACCTCGACAACGCCGCCACGACCCAGAAGCCGCATCAAGTCATCGACGCGCTCGTGGACTACTACGAGAACCACAACGCCAACATCCACCGCGGCATCCACACCCTGGCGGAAGAGGCGACGACGATGTACGAGGCCGTGCGTCCCAAGGTCTCGCGCTTGATCAACTCAACCTACGGCGACGAGGCCATCGTCTTCGTGCGCAACACGACGGAGGCGATCAACCTCGTCGCTTACGCCTGGGGACGCAAGTTCGTCCAGCCCGGCGACGAGATCGTGCTCAGCATCGCGGAGCACCACAGCAACATGATCCCGTGGCAGCTCCTGGCCCGCGACACCGGCGCCGTGCTGCGCTTCGTCGACATCGACGACGAGGGACGCCTGCGCCTCGATGACTTCGATAAGCTCATCGGCCCCAAGACCAAGCTCGTAGCGCTGGCGCACGCCTCCAACGTGCTCGGCATCAACCCCATCGAGTACGTGACGGACCTGGCGCACCGTAACGGCGCCCTCGTGCTCGTGGACGGCGCCCAGAGCGTGCCCCACATGCCCGTGGACGTCGAAGCGATCGATTGCGACTTCCTCGCCTTCTCCGGCCACAAGATGTGCGGCCCCACCGGCGCCGGCGTGCTCTGGGCCAAGCCCGAGCTGCTCGACGCCATGGACCCCTTCCTGGGCGGCGGCTCGATGATCTCGCGTGTGCGGCCGGAGGAATCGACCTGGGCCGACCTGCCGCACAAGTTCGAGGCCGGCACGCCCGACATCGCCGACGTGATCGCCTTCGGCGCCGCGATCGATTACCTCGAGTCGCTGGGCATGGAAGACATTCGCGCCCACGAGAAGGAGATCACCGGCTACGCCCTCGATCGCCTGAGCAGCATCCCGGAGGTCACGATCTACGGCCCCATGGACGTCGATTCGCGCGTCGGCGTCGTCTCGTTCAACTACGGCGACATTCACCCGCACGACCTGAGCCAGATGCTGGACCAGTTCGGCGTCGCGGTGCGGGCCAGCCACCACTGCGCCCAGCCCCTGATGCGCCGCCTCGACTGTGCTGCCACGGCCCGGGCGAGCTTCTACCTCTACAACACGAAGGCGGAGGTCGACGTGCTGGTGGAGGCCGTACAGGAAGCTGGCAAGTACTTCGCCGTCCAGCCGGCGCAGGCGACAACTTAGGATTAGGACATGACGAACTACCCGGAACCCGTACTCGACGACCTCTATCGAGAGCTGATCCTCGACCACTACCGCCACCCGCGGAACAAGGGCGAGCTGGAGGTGCCAGCGTCCGAGTAGAGGGCTACAACCCGCTGTGCGGCGACGAGATCGAGGTCGAGCTGCTGGTCGATGACAAGGGCGTGATCGAGGACGTGGCGTTCAAGGGCCGCGGCTGCTCGATCAGCCAGGCGTCCAGCTCGATGATGACGGACGCGGTCAAGGGCCACACGAAGGCAGAGGCGCGCGAGCTCCTTGGCGCCTTCACGAAGATGATGACCGACCCGGAAGACGAGCCGCCGGCGTTGCTGGGCGACCTCGAAGCCTTCCAGGGCGTGGCGAAGTTCCCCGTAAGGGTGAAGTGCGCCACGCTGGCCTGGCGCGTGCTCGAAGAAGGGCTTGAGAAGAACGAAAGTGGCAATTAGTCCGGACGATGCCGCGGGGATTAGCCCGCGGTTCAGATGGGACCTACGGAGGACAGCGAGATGACGCAGAGCACCACAATCACGCCGGAAGACGTGATGGAAAAACTCATGCCGGTGCAGGACCCCGAACTGCGCATGGGCATCGTCGACCTGGGCCTCGTGTATGACGTGAAGGTCGACGAGGACAACGTCGTCGACATCCTCCTGACCCTGACGACGCCCGCCTGCCCGCTGGGCCCGCTGATCATCGCTCAGATCCAGGATGCGGTGATGGAGCTGGAGGGCGTGAGGGACGTCAACGTCGAGATCACGTTCACGCCGCCGTGGGACCCGCGCACGATGGCGAACGACGAGATCAAGATGCAATTGGGCATCTGGTAATCCGTCCAGGGCCTATCGATAAGCGGAACGTAAAGTATTGCGTGTTGTCCGATAGGTGATTATTATCCGGCTAAGCTGCCGGCCCCCCAGTTGGGCCGGTTTGCTTAATTGACGGGACTCCGCCAAAGCCCGTTTAGGGCAGCTATCCATCCCCAATCGCAGCAGGATTTAGAAGACTCACATGAGCCAGAGCTATCGATTTCCCGATCTCCCCCGACTGACCAAGCAGGGCCTTTACGACCCATCGCAGGAGCACGATGCCTGCGGCGTCGGCCTCGTCGCCAACATCAAGGGCATCAGGTCGCACGAGATCATCGAGCAGGGAATCGAAGTGCTGATCAACCTGGAGCACCGCGGCGCCGCCGGCGCGGACGCGGAGACCGGCGATGGCGCCGGCATCATGATCCAGATGCCCCACGAGTTCTTCCATCGTGAGTGCGCCAAGCTCGACATCGACCTGCCGCATCAGGGCGAGTACGCCGTCGGCATGGTCTTCCTGCCCCGCGAGCACCACGCCCGCCAGCGCTGCGAGAGCATCATCGAGAACAGCGCGACCGCCGAGGGCATGCGCTTCCTCGGCTGGCGCGACGTGCCGGTCAACGAGAGCGCCATCGGCACGCTGGCGGCGCAGGTCATGCCGCGCATCCGCCAGTTCTTCGTGCAGCGCCCGCGCGAACTGCGCGACGAGCACACCTTCGAGCTCAAGCTCTTCGTCCTCCGCAAGGTGATCTACAACACGATTCAAGCGCTCGACATCAACGACAAAGACGACTTCTACGTCTGCAGCCTTTCGTCGCGGACCATCGTCTACAAGGGCCTGCTGATCTCGTCGCAGATCGAGCCCTTCTACCACGACCTCAGCCACGAGTCGATGACGTCGGCGTTCGCCATGGTGCACTCGCGGTTCAGCACGAACACGCTGGGCACCTGGAAGCTCGCGCACCCTTACCGCTACGTCGTGCACAACGGCGAGATCAACACCCTGCGCGGCAACATCAACTGGATGACGTCGCGCCAGACGTCGTTCAAGTCCGCCGTCCTCGGTGACGACATGGACAAGCTGCTGCCGATCGTCGCCACCAGCGGCCAGAGCGACACCGCCAGCTTCGACAACGCCCTCGAGCTGCTGCTGGCCACCGGCCGCTCGCTGCCGCACGCGATGCTCATGCTGATCCCGGAGGCCTGGGCGGACCACATCCCCATGTCGCAGGAGAAGCGCGCCTTCTACGAGTACCACTCGGCGATGATGGAGCCCTGGGACGGCCCGGCCCTCATCCTCGCCTCGGACGGCGCCCAGATCTGCGCCATCCTCGACCGCAACGGCCTGCGACCCTGCCGCTACCTCGTCACGACCGACGACGTGCTCGTCATGGCCTCGGAGACGGGCGTGCTTCGACGTGCCGCCGGAGAAGGTGCGCTACAAGCGCCGCATCCAGCCCGGCCGCATGTTCCTGCTCGACTTCCGCGAGGGCCGCCTGATCGAGGACGCCGAGGTCAAGGGCAAGCTCGTCAACCAGAAGCCCTACGGTCAGTGGCTCGCCGAGCAGAAGGTCGACCTCTCGAAGCTTGCCGAAGCCAACTGACGTGCCCGGCCTCGAGCTCGAGACGCTGGTCGAGCGCCAGCGCGCCTTCGGTTACACCAGCGAAGACCTCGACATGATCCTGGAGCCGATGGCGACCAACGGCGCCGAGCCCATCGGCTCGATGGGCAACGACGCGCCGATCGCCGTGCTCTCGGACATGAACCCGCCGCTGTTCCAGTACTTCAAGCAGCTGTTCGCCCAGGTCTGCAACCCGCCGCTCGACGCCATCCGCGAGGAGCTGGTGACGTCTCTCGAGACCTTCATCGGGCCGGAGAAGAACCTGTTCGAGGAGACGGCGGAGCACTGCCACCAGCTGCGTCTCAAGGAGCCCTTCCTCACCAACGCGGAGCTGGCGAAGATCCGCGTGCTCAACCAGGGCAGCCTGCGCTCCGAGACGCTCTCGACCCTGTTCGACGCCGCCGCCGGCGAGGGCGCCATGCGCGACGCCGTGCAGCGCCTCTGCGAGGAGGCCACGAAGGCCGTCGACGACGGCGCGTCGATCCTCATCCTCTCCGACCGTGGCGTCGACCAGCGACCACGTCGCCATCCCGAGCCTGCTCGCGACGGCTGCCGTGCACCACCACCTGATCCGCGAGGGCACCCGCATCAAGGTCGGCCTCGTCGTCGAGTCCGGCGAGCCGCGCGAGGTGCACCACATGGCCGTGCTCATCGGCTACGGCGCCGGCGCGATCAACCCGTACCTCGCCCTCGAGACGCATCGAGGACCTATGCGAGCGCGGCACGATGCTCAAGCCGGTCGACTTCCACACGGCGGAGAAGAACTACGTCAAGGCGCTGCACAAGGGCGTGCTCAAGGTCATGTCCAAGATGGGCATCTCGACCCTGCAGAGCTACCGCGGCGCCCAGATCTTCGAGGCCGTCGGTCTCAACCAGGACGTTCATCGACCAGTACTTCACCTGGACGCCCTCCCGCATCGGCGGCGTCGGCATCGACGAGATCGAGCACGAGACGCTGGCCCGCCACCGCTTCGCCTACCCGGTGCGCGAGATCGCCCGGCATGCTCGAGCTCAAGCCCGGCGGCTACTACCAGTGGCGTCGTGACGGCGAGTACCACATGTACAACCCGGACACGATCTCGCTGCTGCAGCACTCGACGCGCTCCAACAACTTCGAGTCCTTCCAGCAGTTCAGCAGCCTCATGAACGAAGAGACGCGCCGCCTCTGCACGATCCGCGGCCTGCTCGACTTCAAGCCCGAGCGACTCCATCCCGATCGAGGAGGTGGAGCCCGCCGCCGAGATCGTCAAGCGCTTCGCCACCGGCGCGATGTCCCTCGGCTCGATCAGCCGCAAGGCGCACGAGGCGCTGGCCGATCGCGATGAACCGCATCAGCGCCCGCAGCAACACGGGCGAGGGCGGCGAGGACTACCACCGCTACACGCCCGACGCCAACGGCGACTCGCGCAACAGCGCCATCAAGCAGGTCGCGTCCGGCCGCTTCGGCGTCACGATCAACTACCTGGCCCACGCGCACGACCTGCAGATCAAGATGGCGCAGGGCTCCAAGCCCGGCGAGGGCGGCCAGCTGCCCGGCCACAAGGTCGATGACTACATCGGCTGGGTGCGCCACACGACGCCCGGCGTCGAGCTGATCTCGCCGCCGCCGCACCACGACATCTACTCGATCGAGGACCTGGCGCAGCTGATCCACGACCTCAAGAACGCCAACCCGCAGGCCCGCATCCACGTCAAGCTCGTCTCGGAGTTCGGCGTGGGCACCATCGCCGCCGGCGTCTCGAAGGGCCACGGCGACGTCGTCCTGATCTCGCGGCGACAGCGGCGGCACCGGCGCCTCGCCGGAGTCGTCGATCAAGAACGCCGGCCTGCCCTGGGAGCTCGGCGTCGCCGAGACCCAGCAGGTGCTCGTCGGCAACGACCTGCGCGGCCGCATCGTCGTCCAGACGGACGGCCAGCTCAAGACCGGCCGCGACGTGGCCATCGCCTGCCTGCTCGGCGCCGAGGAGTTCGGCTTCGCCCAGGCGCCGCTGGTGGTCATGGGCTGCATCATGCTGCGCAAGTGCCACCTCAACACCTGCTCCGTCGGCATCGCCACGCAGGACCCGGAGCTGGTCGCGCGCTTCGCCGGCCAGCCCGAGCACGTGATCAACTACTTCTTCTTCATCGCCGATGAGCTGCGCGCCATCATGGCCCAGCTCGGCTTCCGCACCGTCAACGAGATGGTCGGCCGCGTCGACAAGCTCGACGGCCGCGCCGCTATCGAGCACTGGAAGGCGCGCGGCCTCGACTTCGAGCACCTGCTGCACCGCCCGAACGTGCCGTCCGGCGTCGCGACCTACTGCCAGGAAGCGCAGGACCACCGCCTGGACACGCGCCCTCGACCACAAGCTGATCGAGATGGGCCAGAAGGCGATCGAGAACAAGGAGCCGGTGAGCATCGAGCTGCCGATCCTGAACTCGAACCGCACCGTCGGCGCCATGCTGAGCAACGCAGATTGCCAAGCGCTACGGCGAGGACGGCCTGCCGGAGGACACGCTGAAGGTGAAGTTCACCGGCTCGGCCGGTCAGAGCTTCGGCGCCTTCCTGGCCGCGCGGCGTCACCCTCACCGTCGAAGGCGACGCGAACGACTACTTCGGCAAGGGCCTCTCCGGCGGCAAGATCATCGTCCGTCCGCCTGAGGTCGGCTACTTTCGTGCCGGAGGAGAACATCCTCGTCGGCAACACGGTGCTCTACGGCGCCACCGGTGGCCAGGTCTACATCCGTGGCATGGCGGGCGAGCGCTTCGCCGTGCGTAACAGCGGCGCCGAGGCCGTCGTCGAAGGTGTAGGCGACCACGGCTGCGAGTACATGACCGGCGGCCGCGTCGTCGTCCTGGGCCCCACGGGGCGCAACTTCGCGGCCGGCATGAGCGGCGGCGAGGCCTTCGTCCTGGATGAGAACGGCGTCTTCACCGCGCTCTGCAATCAAGACATGGTGGACCTGGAGTCAGTGGTGGCAGAGGAGGACGAGATCGCCCTTCGCACCCTGCTCGAGGCGCACAAGCAATACACCGGCAGCGTCAACGCCGCGCGCGTGCTCGACAACTGGAGCGAGATGCTGCCGAAGTTCGTAAAGGTGATGCCGCGCGATTACAAGCGCGTCCTGGCTGAGCGCAAGAACCGTCAGACGGCGCTCGATTCCGTAGCAGGCTAGAGGACTCCGATTTGGGCGAACCGACTGGTTTTAAGGATATTTCGCGCCAACCGCCACCGCGTGAGGCGACGGGCGAGCGTGTACAGCACTACAACGAGTTCGTCCTGCACTGGACGGAAGATGAAGCCCGTGGCCAGGGAGCCCGCTGTATGGACTGCGGCATCCCGTTCTGCCACAAGGGCTGCCCGCTGGGCAACATCATCCCGGACTTCAACGACTACGTGTACAAGGGCCAGTGGGAGCGCGCTCTCGCCACCCTGCAGTCCACGAACAACTTCCCGGAGTTCACCGGGCGCATCTGCCCCGCGCCCTGCGAGGCCGCCTGCACGCTCTCGATCAACACCGACCCGGTGACGATCGAGTACATCGAGAAGGCGATTGCGGACCGTGGCTGGGAAGAGGGCTGGATCAAGCCGCAGCCCCCGAAGACGCGCACCGGCAAGAAGGTCGCCGTCATTGGCTCCGGGCCGTCCGGTATGGCCGCTGCCCAGCAGCTCAACCGCGCCGGCCACACCGTCACGGTGTTCGAGCGCGCCAACTACATCGGCGGCCTCCTGCGCCTGGGCATCCCGGACTTCAAGCTGGAGAAGAAGCTGGTCGAGCGCCGCGTGCAGCAGATGCGTGACGAGGGCATCGAGTTCCGCACCGGCGTCTACGTCGGCCAGAACTACGCCGTCGAAGACCTCAAGAACGACCATCGACGCCGTCGTGCTCTGCATCGGCTCGACCATCCCGCGTGACCTCGACGTCCCCGGGCGCGAGCTCAAGGGCATTCACTTCGCCATGGACTTCCTGACGCAGCAGAACAAGCTGCTGTCCGGCGAGACCTTCGGCGAGGACGAGCGCATCTCGGCCGAAGGCAAGCGCGTCATCATCCTCGGTGGCGGCGACACCGGCGCCGACTGCCTCGCGACCTCCCACCGCCAGGGCGCCGAGATCGTGCGCCAGTTCGATATCATCCCGGAGCCGCCGGAGGCACGCCGCCCCGGTAACCCGTGGCCGCAGTGGCCCCTGATCCTGCGCCGCTCCTACGCCCTCGAAGAGGGTGGCACGCTGGACTACAGCGTCGGCACCAAGCAGCTTCTCGGGCAGCAACGGCCAGGTCGAGAAGCTGCACGCCGTGAACCTGGAATGGAAGACCGGCGACAACGGCCGCATGCAGATGGTGGATGTCGCCCGGCACCGAGTTCGACGTTGACGCCGACCTCGTGCTCCTGGCCCTCGGCTTCCTCCACCCGGAGCGCGTCGGCCTGCTCGAAAGCCTGGGCGTCGAGCTGGACCCGCGCGGCAACGTCAAGACCGACGCCAACAAGATGTCGACCGTCGACGGCGTCTTCGCCGCCGGCGACGCCGCCCGAGGCCAGTCGCTGGTCGTCTGGGCGCTCTCAGAGGGCCGAGAAGCCGCCCGCTGCGTCGACCTGTACCTCATGGGCGAGACGGAGCTGCCGCGCTCGCTCTCGAACGCCTAGCAGCGCCTGAGCTGCATTCGCATGCATGAAGAAGCGGCGGGGTTAACCCGCCGCTTCCTTTTTCGCAGTCGCCTTGGGGTGACGAGTACCCCTGGCCCCCGCTGGACTTCGTAATGTCGTCTGGCGAGGCTGACGCCCCCTCACCCGAGTCGAGAAGCATATCGAAACGCCCTCGAGCCCTCACTTTGCCCTCGAGGGAGAGGCGTAATGCCATTGGTGTCTTCGAAGTGCCTGAAAGGATGGGTGAGGGGAGCTCCAGGCTATTTCGAACCTCTCGACGTGCCAGGCAGCAAACGTCAGGTTTCGCCGCCAACGTAGCTGCGGGCTTCGACCACGGTGTCGAAACGCCTACCGCCTGGGCTCGACCTCTTCTGGGTTCTCAGCCGCGTCGTCCTCCACCTCGATAGCATCGCCGGCGATGGCGAGCTCTGCCTGCTCCGCTGCCTTGCGCTCCGCCCGGGATGCTGTGCTCTCCCCGAAGAGCTCTGTGCGCGTCTTGAGCAGCATGTTCACCCAGACCATCATCGCGACCAGCAGGCCCCACTCGGCGATGCGGAACCAGCGGTCGGTCGAGTCCAGGGAGAGGCCGGCGACACCCAGCAGGTAGCCGATGGAGAAGTAGCCGAAAATCCACAGCACGGCGCCGCCGTAGTCCGCCATGGCCCAGCGGTGGTACGGCATGCGCAGGAGGCCCGCCGCCGTGGGGCCGATGACGCGCGTGTAGCCCGCGAAGTGGTAGAACAGCACGAACCACACGCCCTTGCGCATGAGGGGCTCGCGGACCTTCTCGCTCAGCTCCTGGAGCATCTTCATGTGCCCGAAGCGCGACCAGCCGTAGCGCCCCATGAAGTAGCTCAGGGTGTCGCCGATGATCGTGCCGGCGATGCCGAGGAGGATCGAGAGCGGTAGGGAGATCGTGCCGTCGTGCGCCGCCAGCCCGGCGAGGATGACCACCAGCGCGCCGGGGACGATGAGACCGACCAGCAGCGTGTTCTCCGACAGGGTGCCGAAGAAGACGACCCAGTAGCCGTAATCCTCAAATAGACTCTGGACGGAGTCTGCAGCCCATCGGAGCAGCGAGCTGTAGCCATGAAAGATCTCGACCGGAAGCTTCACCAGCCATTCGAGAACGTCGAGGGCGGATGTGAGCACGAGCGGCAACAGCGTGAGTATGGGCGTCAGGGTCATGGCGGCCGAGCCGTCCGGAGCCGTTCAGCGGCGCCTCAGTGCTCAGTCCGATTCTAGCATCGATCATGGTGACCTCCCTGCGAGAGGTGATAGCTATCGGTCGTCCAGAAGGCCCCGGTCCAGGAACTGCCACAGCAGGTAGGCCGAGGAGATGACGACGAAGGTTGCGATAATCAGGCTGTCCACGGTTCTTCCTCCAGTACGTTTGTTCGGAGAATAGAACGGGCGTGCTGGCATGTCAAGACTTATTAGGACAAATATTCTCTGTATTCGTCCATCCGGCGCATCGAAGCTTTCTGCTCGGCAAGTGAGCAATTCGCATCTACAATCGAGATCAGGATGGACACAGTTACGGCGGCCCGCAGCCTCATGGGCCTTTCGCTGGCCTTCCACATCTGCTTCACGGCGATCGGCATCGGCCTGCCGTTCCTCCTCTTCCTCGCCGAGGGCATCGCCCTGCGTACGGGCAACGACACCTACCGCGAGATGGCGCGCAACTGGACCCGCGTCGCCGCCGTGCTGTTCGCCATCGGCGCCGTCTCGGGCACCATCCTCTCGTTCGAGTTCGGCCTGCTGTGGTCGCCGTTCATGGAGCAGTGGGGCGAGGTGTTCGGCTTCCCCTTCGCCCTCGAAGGCTTCGCGTTCTTCACCGAGGCGATCTTCCTGGGCATCTACATGTTCGGCTGGAACAAGCTCTCGCGCCGCGCCCACTGGCTGGTGACGATCCCGATCATGGTCAGCTCCGCCGCCTCCGCCCTGTTCGTGATCAGCGCCAACGCCTGGATGAACCAGCCCGACGGCTTCGACCTCGTCGACGGCAAGATCACCAACGTCCACCTTCTCGACGCCATGTTCAACGCGGCGATGCCCTACGAGGTCTTTCACGGCACCATGGCCTCCTACGTGGCGACCGGGTTCGCCTTCGCCGGCTTCTACGCGCATCGCCCTGCTGCGAGGCCACGGCTCCGACTACAACCGGCGCGCCCTGCTGCTCACGCTGGCCGTCGGCGGCATCGCGATACCGCTGCAGATCGTCAGCGGCGACTTCAGCGCGCGTTTCGCCGCCGACGAACCAGCCGGCGAAGTTCGCGGCGATGGAGGGCGTGTACGAGACCGAAACCGGCGCTCCACTGACGCATCGGCGGCATACCCGAACGCGTCCGCCAGCGAGATGAAGCTCGCCATCGAGATCCCGAAGATGGGGAGCTTCCTCGCCTTCCACAACTTCAACGCCGAGGTGCATGGCCTCGAAGCCTTCCCGGAGGACGAGCGGCCGGACGCGCGATTCGTCCACATCCCGTTCCAGGTCATGGTCGGGCTGGGCTTCTACATGCTGTTCGTCGCCGGGGCTTTCTTCGGCTGGCGGGTCGTTGAAGCACGTCTATCCCCTGGGCCGGAACATGCTGCTGCTCGTCGCGTCGACGCTCCCGATGGGCTTCATGGCCATCGAGGCGGGCTGGTTCGTCACGGAGTTCGGCCGCCAGCCCTGGATCGTCTGCCAGGTCATGCGCGTCGATCAGGCCGCGACGCCGCAGGAGGGCGTTGTCGTCCTGCTCTTTGTGTTCTCCGCCGTCTATGTGGCGCTGACTGCCGGCCTGCTGCTGCTCTTGTTGGTGCCGGACCTCATGCAGAGGCTGCGGCGACCGATGGGAGGGTGCCCGGTGTCACTTGAGTTCCTCTGCGCGCTCGTCCTCTTCGCGGGGCTTGCGGCCTACGCCGTCTTCGGCGGCGCCGACTTCGGGGCGGGCTTCTGGATGGCCTTCGCCTTCGGCCGCGCCGCGTCGGAGCAGCGTGAGGCGATGTTCGACGCCATGGGGCCGGTGTGGGAGACGAACCACGTCTGGCTCATCCTCGTTCTCGTCGTGCTGTGGACGGCCTTCCCGTCCGTGTTCGCCGCGGTGTTCACGGGGCTCTACCTGCCCCTCGTCGTCGCCCTGCTCGGCATCGTCTTCCGGGGCGCCGCCTTCGCCTTCCGCCACTACGGCTCGCCGGGCGAGAACGAGCTGCCGGCGACCGGCCTCGTGTTCTCGATCGCCAGCATCGTCACGCCGTTCGCCATGGGCGTGGCGGTCGGCGCCGTCGCCGGCGGCCACCTCGACCCTGACGCCACCGCGACGGGGATCTTCGAGGCCTGGCTGCATCCCTTCCCCATCGTCTGTGGCTTCATCGCCCTCGGGATTATCGCCTTCCTGACGCCGGCCTACATGCTGCTGCGGCCGGTCGGCGACCTGCGAGAGGACTTCCGGCGCAGCGCCCTCGCCGGCAGCCTGTTCCTCGGCGCCATGACCACGCTCGCCATCCCGGTCGCCTTCGCAGACGCCAACGCCTTCAGCGATCGCCTGGACGAGCCGCGGGCCATCGCCGCCATCGTGGTCGCCGTGATGATGGGGCTGGCGTCCCTGTTCGTGCTCTTGCGCGGTCTCGACAGGCTGACGCCGGTCGTGGCGGGTGCGACGGTCGTCGCGGTGCTGGCGGCGTGGGCGGCGGCGCAGTACCCGTACATGATCCTGCCGGACCTGCGCATCCAAGACGCGGCGGCGGGCGACGCCACGCTGGAGGCGTTCCTCATCGTCCTGCCCATCGGTAGCCTGATCCTGGTGCCGTCGCTGGTGTTTCTGTTCCGGCTGTTCGGTATGTCCGACCCGGAGGAAGTGCGGGAGGTCTAGCTACGCCTCTTCGTGAATCTCAACGAGGACGGTGCCGATTTCGACGCGATCGCCTGCACTGAAGTTCACGGCGGCGGCGAGGCCCGGCACGCGTGCCCGCAGCTCGTTGAGCATCTTCATCGCCTCGACCACCATAAGCACGTCGCCCTGCGCGACCGTATCGCCCTCGGCGACGCGCGCTTCGACCACGACGCCGGTCAGGGGCGCTCGCAGCAGCCAGCGTCCGTCGACGAACTGGTCTGCTTCCTCGCGCCGGGCGCCCTGCCTGCGGCGTACCGTCTCGACTTCGTAGGTGTGGCCGCCGATCTGCACGTCGAACGCCTGCGGTGTCTCCGAGACCAGGACCTCGACCAGCCGATTGTCCATTACGAGCACGTAGCGGGAGCCGACGCCGAGGCGCTGCAGGCGCACGTTGTGCCACTCGCCGTCGAGGTTGACGCGGAGGCCGTCCGGCGTCTCTTCCAGCTCGGCCTCGACCTCACGGTCGCCCAGCCTTAGAAAGTATCGCGCCACGAAGCCCCCTTGCCCCGGACGACTGTGCCACCCTTCGCCCGCTCGCGCCACGCGTTGCCCTTCGTTGTGGCGGTGACCGTCACGCCAGCGCTGTTATCGCGGCGCACGTGTGAGAGCAGGGCACTGGCCAGCAGCGCTTCGTCCTGCGCGACCGGTGCTTCGCTACCCAGGGTGTTGCGCTCCAGGAAGCGCGTCTCGAGGTTGCCGGCGATGAAGGCGGGGTGGCTGATCAAGTCGCGGTGGAACCCGAGTGTCGTCTTCACGCCGGCGACCTGGTACTCGTCGATAGCGCGTCGCAGGCGGGCGAGGGCCTGGGCCCGGTCGGCGCCCCAGACGCACAGCTTCGAGACCAGGGAGTCGTAGTGCGGCCCCACCTCGATGCCGGTGAACAGGCTGCTATCGACGCGTACGCCCGGCCCCGAGGGCTCCGAGACGTGGCTGATGCGCCCCAGGCTGGGCATGAAGCCGCTGGTAGCGTCCTCGGCCGTGATCCGGCACTCGATCGCCCAGCCGCGCAGCTCGATGTCCTCTTGCGTGAACGTGAGCTTCTCGCCGGACGCCACGAGGATCTGCTCCTGCACGAGGTCCAGCCCCGTTACGAGCTCCGTCACAGGGTGCTCGACCTGCAGGCGGGCGTTCGCCTCGATGAAGTAGAAGTCGCCGTGCTTGTCCATGAGGAACTCGACCGTGCCCGCGTTCTCGTAGCCGGACTCGCGCGCGATCGCGATCGCCGCCTCACCCAGGCGCGCCCGCGTCTCCGGGTCGACGGCCACCGACGGCGATTCCTCCAGCACCTTCTGGCTGCGGCGCTGCACGGAGCACTCGCGCTCGCCCAGGTGGACGATGTTGCCGTGGCTGTCGGCCAGCACCTGCACCTCGATATGGCGCACCGGGTCGAGGTAGCGCTCGAGGTAGAGGCCGTCGTCGTTGAAGCTCGCCAGCGCCTCGGTCGCGGCCATGCGCAGCGACGCTTCCAGGTCGGCCGGCTTCTCGACCAGCCGGATGCCCTTGCCGCCGCCGCCGGCCGCCGCCTTGATCAGCAGCGGGAAGCCGATCTGCGGCGCCAGGTCCAGGGCTTCGATCGGCGCTGACACGGCCGTCGCTGCCGGGCACCGAGGGCACCTCGGCGCGCTCAGCGATGATCCGCGCCTGCACCTTGTCTCCCAGCATGTGCAGCGTGTCCGGCGAGGGCCCGATGAACACGATGCCGGCCTGGGCGCACGCCCGCGCGAAGTCTGACTGCTCGGAGAGGAAGCCGTAGCCGGGATGGATCGCGTCGGCGCCGCACGCCAGGGCGGTCTCGATGATCTTCGCGGCGTTGAGGTAGCTCTCGCTCGCCGGCGCCGGGCCGATGCAGTACGCCTCGTCGGCGTAGCGGGCGTGCAGGGCCGTAGCGTCCGCCTCCGAGTACACCGCGACGCTCTTGATGCCCATGTCGCGGCAGGTGCGCATGACACGCACGGCGATCTCGCCTCGGTTGGCGATCAGGACCTTCTTGATCAAGTACGACCTCCGGGGCGCGCCGGCGAAAGCGCCAACGCATCCTCACGGTTGTAGCACAGGGCGGGGCGGGGTGGAAGTTGCCGTTACGTCACGGTGCCGCCCATTTCTCGAACGGGTTACTTCACCTGATAGTGCAGATTTACGGCGCCGCTGGCGAATCGGCGTTCTTCTAGCAGTTCCATCTCCACCATGAGGTCCATTGGCAGGGCCGGCTTGCCCCCGCCAATGCTAACCGGATGGATGACGAGCTGACACTCATCGACCAGCCCGGCGCGGAACGCCTCCGCGGCCAGCTCTGGCCCGCCGATGAGCAGATCGGTCGCCGCCGTTGCCTTCATCGCCCGCACCGCCTCGGGGTCGAAGGATGGCTCGATGCGTGTCTTCGGTGTCGCGGGCTCCGCTAGTGTGCGTGAGTACACCACCTTGTCGGCCGGGCGCCAGACCGATGCAAAGTCACGGATCACGGCTGGATCGTTGGGGTCGGAGCCCATCGTCTCCCACACCGACATCACCTCGTAAAGACGTCGGCCGTACAGGTGCGTGCCGACCGGGCGGAGGACGTCGTTCCAGAACTTGTGCACTTCTTCGTCCGGCACAGCCCAGTCGAAGCTGCCGTTCTTGTCTTCGATGTAGCCGTCCAGAGAGGTATTTGCCGTGTAGATCAGTTTTGCCATGCGGGGGCTCCTTCGTCCTGAGTTGGTCTTCAGTCTAGGGCGTTCGTAGCTGTAGATATTCGCCCCGCACCACCGGAGGGAACGCGTTGAGTGCGACGTGTCCATACGTACAGGCCCACGATGTAGCACTATAGAAAGTACGTTGCTATACTTCGCCTTTCCCAACGATAGACATATAGCGCTGGCGGGACGATAAGGACTCAGGAACGACATGACGGCAAAGGTGTTCATCGACGGCGAAGCGGGGACTACGGGACTCCAGATCCGGCAGCGCCTCGGCGAGCGTCGCGACATCGAGCTCCTGCACCTGAGCGACGCCGACCGCAAGGACGCCAGCAAGCGCGCCGACCTGCTCAACACCGCCGACGTCGCCATCCTCTGCCTGCCCGACGACGCTGCCCGCGAAGCCGTCTCGCTGCTCGATAACCCCTCGGCGCGCGTCATCGACGCCTCGACGGCGCACCGCACGCTGGACGACTGGACCTACGGCTTCCCGGAGTACGCCCCGGAGCGCCCGGCCCAGATCGCGGCCTCATCGCGCGTCGCCAACCCCGGCTGTTACGCCCTCGGTGCGATCTCGATGCTGCATCCCCTCGTCGAAGCCGGCCTGCTGCCCGCGGACCATGCTGTGACAATCAACGCCGTCTCCGGCTACTCCGGTGGCGGTCGCAAGCTCATCGCCGCCTTCGAAGATGAGGAGGCGCCCGAAGCCACGGACGCCAACTTCCTCCTCTACAGCCTCGACCTCGAACACAAGCACGTGCCAGAGATTCAGAAGCACGGCCAGCTCACGCACCGGCCCCTGTTCGTGCCCAGCGTCGGCAGCTTTGCCCAGGGCATGATCGTCTCGCTGCCTCTGCAGCTCTGGTCCCTGCCCGGCAAGCCCAAGCCCGGCGACCTGCACGAAGCCCTTGCAGACCACTACGCCGACGAGAGCGGCTCGCAGGGTGTTGCGGTCGCCTCCCTCGAAGCGACCGCCTCGCAGAGGGCGCACAACCTGCTCTCCGGCCTTTCGTTGGACGCCGAAGCCCTCTACGGCAAGGACGGGCTCACTCTCTACGTCTTCGGGAACGAGGACCGCGAGCAGGCCGTCGTCTGCGCCGTGCTCGACAACCTCGGTAAGGGTGCCGCCGGCCAGGCCGTCCAGAACCTCGAGCTCATGCTGGGCCTCTCGCATGTCTAATGCAGCATCGAACTGCCCGGCCGCCTCCGTACGACGCGGCTGACCGCCGTTTCTGCCCTGTTCGCGTAGAGCATCGGGCAGATTCATCCGTCATTCCCGGAACCTCTCGAGTAAAGGCTGCCGGCTTCGTTGCCCTTCTTCGCCTGAGGGAGCCGCGGCCAGAGCGGCTTCCTTCTTCCCTGGCTCGAACGAGCAGGGGACGGTGGGGGCGCAGCCGACGCGGCGGAGGGCCTTGGGGGTGTCCCCCAACCTCTTCTTTCATAAGGGTGCGAAGCAGCGCGATAGCGATGCGCAGCAGGTCATCCCGAAACCACTCGCAGCAGGCGTCCGGGTTCATTAGCATTGGCAGGGCAGCGCCCGGTGGGCCTGCCCCTCAGTAGGAGACATAACGAAGATGACCATTGAAACCATCGAAGGCGGACATGCCACCACGCCCCAGGGCTTCTACGCCGGCGCCGTCTGCGCCGAGATGTACGCCTCCGGCCCCAAGGCGGGTGGCCTCGACCTCGGCATCCTTTACTCGGACCGCGACTGCACCTCGGGTGGCGTGCTCACGCAGAACATGGTGAAGGCCGCCCCCGTGTACGTGAACGAGAAGCGCTTTCCCGCCGGCAACATCCGCGGTGTGATCGCCAACTCCGGAAACGCCAACGCGCCCTTCGGCGACGCCGGCATTGCCGAAGCGGCGGAGATGGCTGCCATCGGGGCTCAGAAGGTCGGTGCGCCCGGCGAGCAGTTCGCCGTGTGCTCGACCGGCGTCACCGGCGTATTGATCCCGATGGCGAAGATTCGCGCCGGCGTGTCGGGGATCGAGCCGACCCGCGACGGCGGCCCCGACTTCGCGACGGCGATCATGACCACCGACACCGTCTCGAAGCAGACGGCAGTGGCGGTGAAGGATGGCGACCGCACCCTCTACACCGTCGGCGGCTGCTGCAAGGGCTCCGGCATGATCCACCCCAACATGGCGACCATGCTCGCCTACGTCACCACGGACGCCAACGTCGAGCGCAGCTTCATGCAGCAGGTGGTGCGTGAGGTCGCCGACGCCACCTTCAACATGGTCACCGTCGACGGCGACACCAGCTGCTCCGACACGCTGCTGGCGATGGCGAACGGCGCCGCCGGTGGCCCCGTGATCGCTGCCAACACGCCTGAAGCCGCTGAGTTCAAGGCAGCCCTACTCGACGTCTGCACGCAGCTCTCCCGCCTGCTCGCTCGTGACGGCGAGGGCGCCTCGCACCTCGTCACCGTCGAGGTCACCGGCGCCGCCACGGAGGAGATCGCCCGCAACGTCGCCAAGACGGTCGCCCTCTCCTCGCTGGTCAAGACCGCGGTCACCGGCAACGACCCGAACTGGGGCCGCATCCTCGTTGCCGCCGGCCGCTCCGGCTCGCTCGTCGAGGCCACGAAGACCAGCGTCACCCTGCAAGGCGAGCTGCTCTTCGACCGCGGTAAGGTCCTGCCGTTCGACGAGTACGCCCTGCACGAGCTCATGAAGCACGAAGAGGTCGTCATCACCATCGACCTCGGCAGCGGCACGGCCGACGCGACATCCTGGGGCTGCGACCTCACGACGGAGTACGTGCACATCAACGCGGACTACCGCACGTAGCGGAGAGCTTCGAGCCGCAAGTTTCGAGCTGCGAGCCTCCCGTCGCGATGCCCCGGGGTTCAGCCCGGGGTGGGGCGTCCATTCCGGCTGACCGCGTTATGTCCCGAGGGATGGGACGGCCGTAGGGGCGCATGGCCATGCGCCCCTACAGGTTCTCGACCGCAGACCGGCCACCCGAACAGGGCATCCTGAGCCTGTCGAAGGACGTAAGCGTCTCGGCGTGTCCAGATTGCCTCATGCGCATGCAGCGAGGACGTGCTTCGACAAGCTCAGCTATGCCGTAATGCGATGCCTGGGTCCCGCGGTTCACGCCTCCGCCAGCACCTGCGCGCACACCACCGATCCTGCGTAGGCGACCCCATCCTCGTTGGGGTTGTCTCGCAGGGACCACCAGGCGCTCTGGATCGCCCGCACCGCGCTCCAGGCGTAGACGCGCTCGCGTTCCAGCGACAACGCCTCGGCGAACTGGTCGGCGCGGCGGCGGATGATCGAGGGCCAGTCGTCGCGGGGGTAGCGCGAGAGGCAGTTGAACAGGAATGGCGCCAGCTCCCATGCCGGGTCGCCGATCACGCCCTTGGCGTCGATGGCGATCCATTCGCCTTCGCGGCCGCGCAGCACGTTCATGTGGTGCAGGTCGCCGTGCAGCAGTACGTTCTCGCCCGGCTCCGAGGCGATCTCGACGATGCGGTCGAGGGCGCGGTCGATCCACGGGTGCTCGGCCTTGAGCTTCGGGATCGCGTTGGGGTCCAGGGCCTCGTTGATCCACTCCGTGGCGTAGGGGAAGGGGAAGATGCCGCTGTAGGGCCGTTGTAGCGCCAGCATCACGCCCGCGACGGCGCTGGTCTCCGCCACGTCGTCCTCCAGCGTGTGCACCTCCACGCCGGGCATCAGGCGCTCCAGGAGCAGGGCCCCGGCTGCGAGGTCGTCCCGTAGCAGACGCACGCAGGCCTTGCCGTCGAAAACGCGAAGGGCCTCTGCCTCGCAGAGGAATTCGTGGTCGGGCAGGCAGAGCTTGAGCACGGCCGACACGCCGTCGCTGCGTGCGCACCGGCGCGACGTAGTTGTAGCTCAGGTTCTCGAAGTGCGGTTCGAGGCTCAGCGACCATTGCGCGGCCATGCGCTCGACGAGCTCGGGCAGGGTTTCGACCCAACTTCGCGCCCGCCTCGCCGTTCGACCGCGAGCGGTTCTTCAGCAGAGTTGCGCGTCCCTCGGCGCTGAGTAGTTCCATGTCGTTTGCTAGTTTGAGGCAATAGAGGGGACAATTGCCGCGATGAGCGAACTGACTGTCATCAAGATCGGCGGCAGCACCCTCGGTAGCCACGACACGGCGATGGAGGACATCGCCGCGCTGCAGGCCGAGGGCAAGCAGCTTGTCGTCGTGCACGGTGGCGGCAGCGCAGCGACGGAGTGGCTCAAGATCCACGGCGTTGCCAGCGAGTTTGTCGACGGCCTGCGCGTTACCGGCCCCGACGCTATCGATGTCGTTACGGCCGTTTTCGCTGGTCTCGTGAACAAGCAGCTCGTCGCTGGGCTCCAGGCCCTGGGTGCGCGTGTCGTCGGCATCAGCGGCGTCGATGGCGGTCTGCTCTGCACCCGCCAGGTCGACGAGCGCCTCGGCTTCGTCGGCGAGGTTGTGCACGTCGATCGCGGCGTTATCGATGCTCTGCTCAGCGCCGGTTACATGCCGGTGATCTCCTCCGTAGGCTACTGGGGCGACCAGCCCGGCCGCCTCATGAACGTCAACGCCGATACGGTCGCGGGCGAGGTCGCGGCCGCCGTCGGTGCCGAAGACCTTGTTTTCCTCACCGACGTTGCCCACGTGCGCGGCGCCGAGGGCGAAGCACTGAACGAGCTCAAGGCAGGCACTGTCGAGTCCCTCATCGAGTCCGGCGTCGCCTCCGGCGGCATGATCCCGAAGCTACGTGCCGGTGTCACCGCCGCGAAGGCAGGCGCCCGCTGCTGCATCGTTGACGGTCGCGAGGCGCGAGCCCTGCGCAACGTCCTCGACGGTTCGCCATCGGGCACGAGGATCACGGCCTAACGTGAGCTGGCAGTTCCCTCCCAGTCGGGAAGACGACGACCTGGGACCTCCGCCACCGCCGTTCCGTATCCGGCGCCGCCACGTCGAGTTCCCCAGCTTCGGCAACTACAACAAGCTCATCCTTATCGCCGTCGCCCTGCTGCTGACCTACGTCGTCCTCAGCACGCTCAAGACGATCTACGTCGATTACCTATGGTTCGATAGCACCGGATTCGGCTCCGTCTACGAGAAGCGCATCGTCACGGAAGCCTGGCTGTTCGCCGGTGGCGCCCTGATCTTCCTGGTCTACTTCGGCGTCAACGTCTTCCTGGCCGCACGGCCCTTGATCAGCGGCGCGTCAGGCTCCCGCAGCGACGATGAGGCCCTGGTGATCCGGCGTGTCTATCAGCTCGCGCCTGATCGCCGCCACCCTGTTCTTCGCCGTGATCTTCGGCACCATTGCGGCGGGCAAATGGGATACCGTGCTTAGCTTCACCGAAGGCCAGTCCTTCGGCATCACGGACCCCCAGTTCGGCAAGGACATCAGCTTCTACGTCTTCGAGCTACCGGCCCTCCGGTTCTTCTACGGCTGGCTCATGGGCATGTCCGTGCTCACGGTCCTCGCCGTCTCCGGGCTTTACCTCCTGCGCTACCTCAACGAAGGCTCAGACGACTCTTCGGTCGTGCGCACGCGCATCCACCTTGCCTTCCTGCTGGTGGTGGTCGTGTTGCTGTTCATCTTCCGGTACTGGCTGGCCCGATTCGACCTCAACTTCTCGGACGGCGGCGCTGTCTTCGGCGCCACCTATACCGACGTTCACGCCCGCCTGCCCTTCCTCTACGTGGGCATGGTCATGGCAGGCGCCACGGCCGTCGGTCTCATTGCCGCCGCCCTGGGTCGCAGCATTCTCATCCCCATCGGGGTGGCCGTTGCCTGGGCCGTCATCGCGATACTCGGCGGTGCTATCTACCCGGACAGCGTGCAGCGCTTCCAGGTCGACCCGAACGAGCTCCAGAAGGAGCTGCCGTACATCCAGCGCAACATCGAGGCGACGCGCCACGCCTTCGGCTTGAACGAGGTCGATGAGCAGCCGTACCCCGCGAACGTCGAGGTCACCTCGGCCGAAATCGCCGACAACCCGGAGACGATCAACAACGTTCGCCTGCTGGACGTGCGCCCGCTGCTGGCGACCTACGGCCAGCTACAGAACATCCGGCCCCTGTACAAGTTCAATGACGTGGACGTCGACCGCTACATCGTCGACGGTCAGCGCCGCCAGGTCATGGTCGGGGCCCGCGAGCTGTCGTCCGACAGGCTGCCGGAGGACGCCCGCAGCTGGGTGAACCAGCGCCTGCAGTTCACGCACGGCTACGGCATCGTCATGTCGCCCGTGAACGAGGTCGTGCAGGAAGGCCTGCCCTCGCTGTTCCTGCGCGACATCCCCGTGACCGGCGAGCTCGAGGTCACCCGCCCCGAGATCTACTACGGCGAGGAGCCGGACCACTACGTCATCGTCAACAGCAACGACGAGGAGTTCGATTACCCCGTCGAGAACGGCAACACGACGACGGTGTTCCAGGGCGACAGCGGCGTCAAGCTGGGCTCGATCATCAGGCGGGCCCTCTTCGCCTGGGAGTTCCAGGACCTGAACCTCTTCATCTCCGACAGCCTGACCGGCGAGAGTCGCATCCTCTTCCACCGCAACATCCAGGAGCGGGTCAGCACCGTCGCGCCGTTCCTCACGCTGGACCACGACCCCTACCTCGTGCTCTCGGACGATGGCCGCCTGTACTGGATGCAGGACGCCTACACGACGACCGACCGCTATCCGTACTCCGAGCCCCAGATCCTGCCCGCGACCGGCCAGCCGATCAACTACATCCGCAACAGCGTCAAGGTCGTCATCGACGCCTACGACGGCTCGATGACGTTCTACCTCGTCGACCCCAATGACCCGATTGCCGCCACCTACGCCAAGATCTTCCCGGACCTCTTCACGCCCTTCGACGAGATGCCGGCGGACCTGCACGCGCATATCCGCTACCCGGAGGACCTCTTCCAGGCCCAGGTGGAGAAGTACCTGCTGTACCACATCACGGACCCGGTAGCTCGCTACAACCAGGAGGACGTCTGGAGCATCCCGACGGAGGTCTTCCAGGACAACGAGCAGCTTGTACAGCCGTACTACGTGATCATGCGCATTCCCGGTGAGCAGGAAGAGGAGTTCGCGCTGATCATGCCGCTGACGCCGGCCAACCGCCAGAACACGATCGCGTGGGTGGCGGCGCGCTCAGATGGCGAGAACTACGGCAAGCTCCTGGCCTTCCGTTTCCCCACCAACTCGCTGGTCTACGGCCCGAAGCAGATCGAGACCCGTATCGACCAGGACAGCACGATTGCGGCCCAGTTCGGCCTCTGGCGCCAGTCCAACGCCAGCATCGTGCGCGGCAACCTGCTCATGATCCCGATCGGGGACGGCAACCTGTTCGTCGAGCCGATCTACCTACAGAGCGGCACCAGCCAGCTCCCCGAGCTCAAGCGCGTCATCGTCGTCAACGGCAACCAGATCGCCATGGAGCCCACGCTCGAGCGCGCCCTCGCCGTGATCTTCGGTGAAGCCGAGCCCACGGCGCCCACGACCGCCGATGTCACGCCCGGCGCATCGCCGAGCACCACTGTGACACCGACGCCGGGAGCAGGTACACCTACGGCAACTTCGACGGCCACGCCGACACCCTCTGCCCAGGACGAGACGGTCACGCCCACGCCGACAGCCGCCGGCCCGACGGCCACGCCGATACCCCTGACCGGCGACGCGGCTGAGCTGGCGCGCCAGGCTTCTGCGGCCTATGACCGCGCCCAGGCCGCCTTGCAGGCCGGCGACTTCGCCAAGTACGGCGAGGAGATCGAGAACGTGAAGCAGCTCCTGCAGCGCCTGGTTGAGCTAACGGGCCAGCAGTAGGGTGGCGCAGCAGGTAGCAACCGAAGGGGGCGGCGAAAGCGACGACCCCTCGCCAAGACGTTCGCCGTCGACACCTCCAGCCGCGGGCTCGACTTTCTACGCCCTGCACTCGCCGGCCTACCGCGTGCTCTGGCTCAACGCATCGCTGGTGCTGGCGTGCTTTCACCTCTCGTTCACGGCCCACAACACCGTTGCCTTCGAGATCACCGGCAAGAACAGCTCCGTCGGCCTGCTCTCATTCGCCATCGGCATCGCCTTGCTGCTGACGACGCCGTTCGCCGGCGCCATCGCCGACCGCGTCTCGAAGCGTCTCCTGCTCCTGCTCTGTCAGTCGCTGCTCATGGTCATGGCCTGTAGCCTGGCAGCCCTGCTCTACGCCGACGCCCTGACCATCGAGCTGATGATGCTGTTCGGCTTCGTCTTCGGCACCAGCATCTCCTTCTTCTGGCCCGCGATCACGGCCTGCATGGGCGAAACCGTGGAGCCGGAGATGCAATCGAACGGGGCGGCGCTGTTCCAGATCGCCCTCAACCTCACGCGCTCGTTCACGCCATTCGTTGGCGCCGCGCTGCTGTCGTGGAACGCCATCGGCCTCGGCGGCACTTACGTGGCCGTCGCCATCCTGCTTGTACCGACGATCGCGAGCATCGCCCTGATCCCGAAGGCCAAGGTGGCTGTCGAGAAGGTCGCGCGCGGCAGCATGCTGGGCGACATGCGCCTCGGGCTGGCGCACGTCATGGAGAGCCCGCTGCTTCTCGCCGTGATGGCCTCGTTCGTGGTTACGATCCTCCTGGCGTTCTCGATGATGGTCGTGCTGCCCGCGTTCGCCAAGGACGTCCTCGGCGCCGGCGATGCGGGCTTCGGCATCATGTTCGGCACCCATGCCCTCGGCGGCCTCGTCGCAGGCCTCTTCGTCGCCTCCAAGGCCAGTTCGAGGAGCCTGAACGCCTACCTGCTCGGGCAGCAGCCTGGTCCTTGGCGTCAGCGTCTCGGTCATGGCCGTGATGCCGAGCTTCCTCACGGCCATGGTGATGGTCTTCGTCGTCGGTGGCGCAGCGGGCGCCTTCCAGACCCTGATCATGGCCGCGATCCTGCGCGCCTCCGCGCCGGAGTACTTCGGGCGGGTCATGGCCCTTACGAACATCGGCTGGGCCCTGAACAACCTCTTCGGCCTGCTCCTCGGCATCGCCGCCGATGCCTCCAGCGAGCGTGCCTCCCTCTTCGCCCTCGGCGTGATCATCGTTGCCACGTCGGTGCTGCTCGGGGTCTGGCGTGCCCGCGTCGCCCGCCTGCCGTTGCTAACAGAGCAGGCAGCGTAGGCCTCGGTAGCCCCTGGCTCGAAAAGACCTCTTCGATGTGTCGGAGTGCGGAGACTCGTCCGCCGAGGAGCACGCCTGCCTGTCCTGAAGAGTAGGTCGTTCAACCGAAATCGCGTGCTACAATCTGGCCTCGTCCGCTGAGTCCCACATCAGGGTGCTTTTCGGACGCTCTTCGTTCCCAAAGCCGTTGGTTCCCGGCCCAGCCGGGTCGGGCAGGGGACGTGGGGGCGCAGCCCACGCGCGGGGGGCTGTGGGGGGCGTCCCCCCACCTCTTCTTCCTCCCTCCGTTGCGGAGCAGCGCGACAGCGATGCGGAGCCGTGCCCCGTGAGGCACTGCAACACCTGAAAGAAGGAGTTCGTCCCAATGACCAACTGGATGGAAGTCGAGAGCCGAGTCTTCATGGCGACGGGCCGTCGTATGCCCGTGGTCCTGGTCCGTGGCGAAGGCACTCGTGCTTGGGACGACAACGACAAGGAGTACCTCGACTTCTTTGGTGGGCCGGCAGTCCACAGCCTCGGCCACTGCCACCCCGTCGTCGTCGCGGCGATCGAGAAGCAGGCTCGCACGCTGATCCACGTCTCGAACGCGGTCTACTCTGTGCCGCAGCTCCAGCTCGCCGAGGTGCTAGAGTCCAACTCCTGCTTCGACAAGATCTACTACACGAACAGCGGCGCCGAGGCCAACGAGGCCGCGATCAAGCTCGCGCGCAAGTGGGGCCGCGAGCGCAAGGGCGGCGCCACCGACATCATCGCCATGACCGATTCGTTCCACGGCCGCACGATTGCCGCCGTGACGGCGACCGGCACGCCGCGCTACAGCGAGCCGTTTGGGCCCCTGCCGGGCGGCTTCGTCCACATCCCCTTCGACGACGTCGAAGCGCTGCAGCAGGCAACGACGCCGCAGACCTGCGCCATCCTGGTCGAGCCGGTCCAGGGCGAAGGCGGCGTCAACGTGCCCAACCCCAGCTACTTCCCGGCCGTGCGCAAGTGGTGCGACGACAACAACATCCTTCTCATCGCCGATGAGGTGCAGACGGGCATGTGCCGCACCGGCCCCCTGTTCGCCTACCAGGGCATGGGCTTCGAGCCGGACGTCATGACCCTCGCGAAGGGTCTCGGCTCCGGCGTGCCGATCGGCGCCATCCTGGCCAAGGACAGCTGTGCCGTCTTCACTCCCGGCGACCACGGCTCCACCTACGGCGGCAACCCCTTCGTCACCGCCGTCGCCCTCGCTGTGACGAACTACATGCTGGAGAACGACCTCGCGACGCGCGTCGAGAAGGTCGGCGGCTACCTGCAAGGCAAGCTGGCCGGCTTGGGTGACAAGTACCCGCTGGTCACCGGCTGCCGTGGCAAGGGCCTCCTGCTTGCGATGACCCTGAGCCAGGACATCGCCGACAAGATCGTGCTCGACTGCCTGGAGAACGGGCTCATCGTCAACAACGTGCGCCCCAACGCCGTCCGTCTCGCCCCGCCGCTCACCGTGAGCAACGAGGAGGTCGACAAGGCCCTCCAGATCATCGAGAACGCTGTAGCCAAGTTCTCGTAGCCCAGAGGAGTCCGTCGATGACTGCAGAGGCCGTTT
Source organism: uncultured Chloroflexia bacterium (assembly GCA_963768705.1). Taxonomy (GTDB): domain Bacteria; phylum Chloroflexota; class Dehalococcoidia; order DSTF01; family WHTK01; genus WHTK01. Next base: position 79,012 of record CAVYJE010000016.1, on the reverse strand, counting down.
CCTGGGAGAAGGTCGTTCTCGCGAAGGACATCGAGTACGGGAACGTCCGTGGCCGAAGCCTGACGTTGAACCTGCTGCGCCCTCGCACGCGCCGGGCTGCCAAGCTGCCGGTGGTCGTCTGGGTGCACGGTGGCTGGTGGCGCGCCGGTAGCGCCCTCATGCGCCCGGAGCTCCTGATCCCGCTGGTAGAGGACGACTACCTCGTCGCTGCGATCGAATACCGCCTCACGCCGGAAGCGAAGTTCCCAGCCCAGATCGAGGACTGCAAGTGCGCCGTGCGCTACCTGCGTGCCAACGCAACACGGCTCGGCATCGATGCCGACCGCATCGGCGTCTGGGGCTCATCCGCCGGCGGTCACCTCGTGGCGCTGATGGGCACCGCGGGCGACGAGTCGAGCTTCGAGGGCGATGGCGGCTGGCCCGACGAATCGAGCCGGGTGCAGGCGGTGGTCGACTGGTACGGGCCGTCTGACCTGCTGCAGATTGACGACGCCTTCGCATCGGCCCACGAAGCTTCAACCTTGCTACTGGGCCGGCACCCACGGGAGGACCTCGAAGCCGCCGCGCGCGTCAACCCCATTAATCACATCTCGGACGCCTGCCCACCGTTCCTGATCATGCACGGCGATCAGGACGCCGTGGTGCCGCTGAACCAGAGCGAGCTACTGCACGCGGCCCTCGAGAAGGCCGGTATCGAATCGGAGCTTACGGTTGTGCCGGGCAAGGGCCACGAGCCGCTGGGTGACGAGGCGTTGGCGAAGGTGTACGGCTTCTTCAACCGTCACCTGCAGCCGGCTGGGTAGGCTCTACCCGTCGCCGTTGGTGCGCGGCGAGGACGCCAGCACAGCCAGGGTAAAGCTTCGAGTCTAACGGCCGGCAGTAGGCGCTCGCCTTCTCGCTAGAACACGATTCAGTGCCTCATCAAGTTCGGCCACGCGCAATCGCAGGTCTGACAGAAGGAGGGCGATCTCGGTTTCCTCCAGGGAAACTGAACCAGAAGCGACCGCAAGGGCTGCGTCGCGCACGAACTCTGAAAATGTGACACCGCGGCGCTTAGCGGCCTCGTCGATGAGGCCCATTTCGCCGCGCGCGAGTCGCAAGCCGACCGTTGCACGGGCGCCTACCTGCTTGGCACGCTTAACTTTCACCGGATGGTCGAAATCGAAGTCCGCGGCGAGGTCGTAGTTCTCGTCCGCCAACTTGGCATCCCATTCATGCGCTCGCTGCTCGCGTGCTTCTTGTGCGGCCTGCTCAAGTTCCTCTGGGGAAATGTTCTCCAACTCCTTCCTCATCATGTCCCTCCTTCGTAGTAGCGTTCCGCGCGGCGGTGTTCGAGCCAATACGCCGTAGCAACCACCCACACACCCGGCTCGAACGTTGGATAGACGATTGCGGCCAGGAAGCGGCCGGCGGTGTTCGGCCCCAGCATGATCAGGCCTTGCGGGTCACGCCGATTGGAGAAGTAGCGCGGAGTGAGGCTGTGAACCTCCTCAACGTCATCGACGTTCACCCCATTCGCGGCAATGTGGTCAGCGTTGACTCGAGGTCGGTAATCCCAATGGAATCTGGCGATCTCCGGTCCGCCATCCATGCCACCATGTTACACGATTTCGTGCAACGCTTGGTGCCGAGCTACCCGTCGCCGTTGGTGCGCGGCGAGGACGCCAGCATCTCCTTCAGCCGGTACAGGTTCACCGACCAGCCCACACCGAACACGTGCGGCGTGAACAGGCGCTCGTCCTCGGGGTTCCACCAGCGCTCCTGGATGCGCTTCGGGTTCAACGGCCGGAAATCGTACGGCACGCACAGTACCTCGCCGTGCCAGTCGCGTTCTTCTGTTGGCTTCATCAGCTCCTGGACGGTTGCCGCAGCCGTGATCAGCATGAAGAACAGCGAGATGTAGCGTCGGATCTTTCTCATCGTGCTTTCAGACTATCGGGCCGGCTGGCCCGAGGAAAGAGGCTTGGAACTCTAGTTGGACGGACACACGGCCTCAGGCCACGAGGATCGCGACACATGAGACCACGGACGCCAGCAAGAAAGCGAGTGCGGCGAGCACCGTAATGCCCATCCACGGCCTCGGATGTGCTTCGTAGTCGTCGGGGCGCGGTGCGTTCGTCCGGGGCACGAGTGCGGTGCTGCCGATGCTATCGCGGAACGGGGAACGATGCTCCATGGCTCTCATGCTGCTGCCATTGTCCGCCGAGGCAAACGGCAGGCGCATCTACAGCGGTACCGATAGATGGCAAAGCCATAACAAAGGCCCGGTGTTGGTTACGCCGACAAGAGTGATTTAGCCGGTCGGCTTCTTGAACAGACTGAACGTCAGCAATCCTGAGGAGACCGTCGCGACGATCGCACCCACGAGCGCCAGGACGAGGCCCGTACCCACGGAACCTGAGCCTGAGGAGATGTCGAGAAACTCGATCACGACTGCGATCAGGATTAGCGCCGCCGCCGAGACCGCGATGATCGCGCCGCGCGGCCGGCGGTCGGCTAGCGCGATGAGACCGGCCCCCACGGCCGACCACGAGGGCGAAGAGACCGCCTGCGCGCTCGATCCCGGCCTCGGAGAAGGGTGGGTTGTCCGACCACGTCAGAAAGGCGCTCACGACGATCAGCCCGAAGCCAATGAACATCGCCACTCTGAGCATCGCAGCCTCCTTGTCGCCGGTTCGTAGTCCGAGCGTAAACGCTCCGTCAGGTTGGAACAATCGAAGCTGGCGCGATGGATTCGAAATGCGGAGGCACGCGATCGCAACGTCTGGCTTACGGTCTCTCGACCACCCGCGCGGCTACCTTAAGGCATCACACCATCTCGGAGGTAGCCCCGTGCCTGAAACCTGGACCGCCAAGGATGAGCGGCAGTACGAACACGTGAAGCAGAGCGTGATGGACCGCGGTAGCAGCAACGGCCGCGCCAGCGAGATCGCCGCTCGCACGGTCAACAAGTACCGTCGTGAGGAAGGACGGACCGCCAACCGGCGCACTATGGGCACCGGCAACCCGCGTGCGCCGCTAGAGGAGCGCTCCAAGGACGAGCTCTACAACCTCGCGGAGGAGCACGACATTAAGGGCCGCAGCCGCATGAACAAGACGCAGCTGATCACGGCGATCCGACGACGTCGGGGGTCTGAGCTGTAGAGTCGTTCGCGCGCCCGCCTTATCCGGTCAGTTCGCCGGCTCGGTGGGTTGGCCAGGGCAACCCGCCAGTCTACCGGCTCCCGCGGGCGCGCCTATAAGCGCCCGTCGCGCTATCATCGGCGAGATATGCCTAACCCAATTGCCGTGCTCGCCTACAGCGGCGGGCTCGATACGACCGTCATCCTCCACTGGCTGCGACAGAACGGCTGGGACGTCGCCACCTACACCGCCAACCTCGGCCAGCCCGACGGCGACCTCGAAGCCGCCGTCGAAAAGGCGAAGGCCCTCGGCGTCGTCGATGCCTACATCGATGACCTGCGCGGCGAGCTGGTCGACGAGTTCTTCCTGCCCGTGCTGCAGATGCACGCCCGCTACGAGAACCGCTACCTCCTCGGCACCTCGATCGCGCGCATCCCGACCGCCCGTGGCCAGATGCGATACGCCAAGCGCATCGGCGGCAACGTCCTCGTGCACGGCTCCACGGGCAAAGGCAACGACCAGGTGCGCTTCGAGACGGTCTACCGCGTCCTGCAGGAGGACCCGGAGTACTCCCTGAACGACTTCGGCATCTATGCGCCCTGGAAAGAGCCGGACTTCCTCGCCCGCTTCGGTGATGGCGGACGGCGCGTGATGACGGCGTACTCGCAGGAGCACCACATCCCGCTTCCCAGTGGTGGCACCGACGAGGGCCCGCCGTACTCGCAGGACGCGAACGTACTTCACATAAGCTCTGAGGGCCGCGCACTCGAAAAGCCCGAGGACGACCACCGCGAGGTCCTCTTCACTTACCTCAAGCGCTGGGACCAGACACCCGATGCGCCAGTGCGGCTGCGCATTGCCTTCCTCAAAGGCAAGCCCGTCGGCGTCGAGCTGCTCGACGAAGAGCGCAACCCTATAGGGCAGGGCATCGACATCGGCCCGGACGATTCCATCCTGCCGGTGGTCGAGTACCTCAACGAAATCGGCGGCCAGCACGGCGTCGGCCTGCTCGACATGGTCGAGTCGCGCTACGTGGGCTTGAAGTCACGCGGTGTCTACGAGGCGCCCGCCCACGCCATCCTCCTCGCCGCCCACGAGGACCTCGAGTCGCTGGTGCACGACCACCGCGTTCTGCACGACAAGGCCAAGCGCGCCCTGGACGCCGCCGAATCGGTCTACCAGGGCAAGTGGTTCGTGCAGGAGATGCAGTCCTGGCTCGCCGCCAACGCCGTCGAGCAGGAGCGCGTCACGGGCTGGAGCGAGGTGCGCCTGCTCAAGGGCCACATCCTGCCCGTCGCCCGCTACAGCGAGCACTCGCTGTACAGCGAGTCGATGGTCTCCTTCGACACGGCCTCGGACCAGTACGACCCCGCGAAAGCCCGCGGCTTCATCGACATCCAGGCCACGGAACAGCAGGCTCAGATGCGCCAGCGCCGGTCTTTGCGTGAGGAAGCCTAAAGGCTCGTGGCCCTTACGTCCCCGTTATTCGAATTGCCCGGGAGGTAACGCATGAAGTTGATAGCGAGGTTACTTCCACTGGCCGTGCTTTTCATGGCTGGTGCCTGTGGCGGTGATGCCTCTGAGCCGGCGGACGAGGCTCCCCAGTTCCTCGCCATCCAGAGAGCAGAGTCGGGCTCAATCACCCCGCTCGATGAAGGTACATACCTCCTAGAGCTCTACGAGGTTGCAGCGACCACAGTGTTGTTCGCAGATCGTCCTGACCGTAGCGTGATATCAGAACAGACCGCGGTTTATGTGGGCGACTGGGACGCCGGCGTCGACGACTTTGCCGATGATCCGCCCAACGCGGCAATCGTCATCGACGCCAGTGAGGAACGAGCGATAGTCGAGGTCGCAGAGCTCACGAAGCCCTCGTATGATTCCACGTCCCAGACCCTGAGCTATGTAATCGTCCTGGAGGGTGGCTCGTCTTCGGCATTCCCATCTGCATTCGATGAGGTGACTCTGGTGATCGACGGGGATTGCTGCACCGCATGGGGCGCCCCTGAATGCTGTGTTTAGTGGGGCCGCTGCAAGCGTAGTCCAGGGCTAGCGCGGACGACCTGGTACCCGTCGAGCGCCACCAGGCGTTCGGCTTTGGTCAACGGGGCCAGGCTGGCTGTGCTGCGGTCCAGGCCAGACGTTGGGTCTTGTCGAGAGGCACTGGCGGGCGCAACGTTATGCGTCTTCCGGTGAGCGTAGCGGTCATTGTCAGGCCTTGGCTACCAGCTCCAGGCACACGTCCGCCGCGTCCTCCCCCTGCGCCGTGCCCAACAACGTCCCGTCTCGCCCGAACACGGCAACGCCCATGCGCTTCGATACGTCCTCGGCGAACCCGAGCGCTTTCACGAAGCGCCCGTCCCAGTCCGGCAGGATGATCACATAGTCCTCCGCCGTCTCACCGGCCGGAAGGCTCTTCAGCGCCTTCTCGTACTCCGTGCGCAAGACGCCCTCGGCGATGCGGCGGAACATCGCCGGCACGCTGCGCAGGTCGATGACGTGGCCCACTAGCACCTCGGCGGCGCTGTATTGCGCCCGGATCGCCTGCTCGATGGGCTCCGGTTCGTGCTCGGTCGCCTGCGCGAAGCACAGAAATACCGCGGCCCGGTCGAGCTGGGTGACATCAACGGTGCGGTTGGTGCCGACAGCGGTCAGGGAGGGGTAGGTCATCACACTACTCTCGTGTACACTATTCTCGTGTGAGGTCTGGCATGAAGAATATCACCTTGAGTGCAGACGAGAAGCTTATCGAAGCTGCGCGGGAGCGCGCCCGCTCAGAGCATACGACGTTGAACGAGCAGTTCCGCATTTGGTTGGCTGATTATGTGGGCCTGAACAGGCAGGCGGATGAAGCACTGAAAGTGCTTCGGGAGTTGCAGGCAAAGTACACGACGGGCGGTCGCAAGTTCACACGAGATGAACTGAATGAGCGCTGATTTTCTCGATTCCAATATCGTCTTGTACACGCTGGACACCGTAGACAAACGCAAACGCGAGGTCGCGACTCGATTAGTCGACGCTGCGCGGCGTGAAGGGACTGGGATTATCAGCTTCCAGGTGGTTCAGGAGGTGCTGAATGTTGCCACCCGGCGCCTGCAGCCTCCCATGACTGCGTCCGATGCGCAGGCGCTTCTAGACGGCGTGCTGGTGCCGCTCTGGCGCGTAATGCCTACGCCGCTACTCTATGAACGCGCTCTCGGCGTACAACGCCGCTATCGCTTCTCCTTTTTCGACTCGCTCATCGTTGCAGCCGCCCTGTTGAGCGGCTGTACGCGCCTCCTCAGTGAGGACCTGCAATCCGGACAGACTATCGAAGGCCTGCGAGTCGAGAATCCGTTTGCGACTTCCTAGCCATCCACACCCTGTACCAACTCCCGTTAGCGCTCACCGCTGCCGGCCGATAGCCTGATCTCAGGCGGGCACAAGGAGCGACACGGCATGAAGCACTTCATCCTTTCGGCAGAAGCACTGCGTATCGAAGCGTCACGGGCGCGGTCCGAGCGCGCTGCTACAGGCTCGTGTCTGCTGCCAGCGCCTCACGCACTCGCAGCGCCGTCTCCAGCTCCTGCGCCGGCGTCAGGTCCGGCGCCACGCCGATCGTCACGTGCGTCGCGCCGAGGTCCTTCAGGCGGCGGACTTCGGCCTTCCAGTCGTCGCCGCTGCCCTGGGCGGCGCCCAACCGGCCCATCAGCTTGAGGCTGGACGGCTCGCGGCCGTACTCCTTCAGGTAGCCGTGCATGCGCTCCACGTTCGGGGCCGGGTCGCCCATCGGCAGCCAGCCGTCCGCCAGGCGGGCGATACGGCGCATCACGCGCTCCTCCGTGCCGCCGCCGATCCAGATCGGCACGGGCTGAGTCGGCAACTGGTTGAGGCCGATGTTCTCCAGCTTGTGGAACTTGTCCTCGTGCGTGACGAAGGGTTCCGCCCACAGCTTGCGCATCAGCGGGATCTGGGCCGCCATGCGAGCGCCCCGCGTGTGGACGTCGGCGCCCAGGGCCTCGTACTCGGCCGCGTTCCAGCTCAGGCCCACGCCCAGGTTGAAGCGATTGTCGCTGAAGATTGCCAGCTCGGCGGCCTGCTTGGCGACCATCGCGGCGGGCATCTCCGGCAAGATCATGATCGACGTGAAGAACTCCAGGCGGTTCGTCAGCGCGGCGAGGTGTCCGTACATGACGAACGGCTCACGAAACGGGCCTACGAACGTCGCGGGTGGCCGATCGGTGTAGGTGCCGTCGGGCTGGCTCAGCAGGTGGCCCGCGATGGTCATGTAGTCCATGCCCTCGCGGTCCAGCGTCTGCGCGAACTCCCGAATGAACTTCGGGTCCTGCTTCATGCCCGTAAACGAAAGGCTGGTGCCGTACTTCATCTTCGATGCTCCTTCCAACTCCGGCAGAGATTAAGGCCCGAACGGACGAAGGGCAATGCGATGCTAGAAAGGCGAGAGTACGTACCTCACCGAATCCACAACCACGGCGATAACGAGGGCCATGGCCAGCGCGCAGACCAGAGTGGCCAGTAGCGCGGTCGCCCTGTCGCCCGCCCGGCGAAGCATAAGGAAAGGCAGGAGCAGTGCGGCGATGCCGTCCACGACCGCAAACAGGGTACGCGAGTCATCGAGCGTGAAGCGGGCCAAGAACCCGAGATTATCAGCCAGGTAGATGGCCTCGCCCGCTAGCGCCCCCGCGAGCAGTGCGACAGCCCACGGCCGATAGCGGTTGGGCCCGGAAATCCACGTGGCGCCGGCGAGACCGAAAGCAGGTCCCGCGACGATCGCAACTGCGAGCCAGGCCTGAGCGGCTCTCGTCAGGTCGGCATCGGCTCGCTCACCTGAGAGTTTGATCGCTCCGTAATAGACGATGACGGCCAGCGCCAGGCCGAGAGTGGCGAGCGTAGCGCCGGCGAGCTTCCTGCGGGCGATGGCGCCGACCAGGAAGGCCGTCAGAAGCCAGTGGCTGGGGAAGTTACCAAGGCCGGCGGCGACAGGAATGGTCGAATCGCTGGAAACGTGGTCAGCCGCCCAGGCGATCAGGCCCAGGCCAACGGCGCAGACGAGGACTGGCGGGATACGGGCGAGCGCGGTGCTCAATGGTTGGGCGTGCTACCCCAGTGCTTCGAGGCGCGATACCACCTCATCGATGATGAAGTCCGGCGTCGAGGCGCCTGCCGTCACGCCGACCTTCTCGTGGCCCGGCAGCCAGGCCGCGTCGATCTCGTCCGCCGTCTCGATGTGATAGGTCTCGACGCCGCATTCGCGTGACACGACGGCGAGGTGGCGCGTGTTCGCAGACTCGCGTCCGCCCACGACGATCATCAGCGACACTTCGGCGGCCAGGTGCATCGTGGCGGCCTGCTGCGCCGTCGTGGCGTGGCAGAGCGTGTTGAGCACGCGCAGCTCCGAGATGCGGTCCATGTTGGTCTCGAACACCTTCTTCACGAAGCTGGCGAATCGGGCTTCTGTCTCCGTGGTCTGCGACAGGATGCCGACGCGGGAGGGGAAGCCATCCGGCAGCAGCGTCACGTCGTCCTCGGAGGACCAGACCTGCACGTGGCCGTGGGCCCAGCCCAGGACGCCGCGTACCTCCTTGTGGTCCCGGTCGCCGAACATGACGACGGCGAAGCCCTCCTCGGAGAGCCGATGTGCCCATTGCTGCGAGCGCGTCACGATCGGGCAGGTAGTGTCGATGATCTCGGCGCCGCTGGACTCGAGGTCCAGGATCGTCTGCCGCGAAACGCCGTGCGCCGTGATCGCCACGGCGCGGCCGCTGGCCTCGCGCGGGTCCTTGATCACGTCCAGGCCCTCGTCGCGCAGCTTGCCGACGATCTGAGGGTTGTGCACGACGGAGCCCAGGCTGACCATGGGCCCTCGCTCGCGTACCGACTCTTCCATCATCTCGACGGCTCGCCGGACGCCGAAGCAAAAGCCCATCTCGTTGGCGCGAATGATCTGCATGGCGGAGGACTCCCTGGCGACCGTAAAGGTCGCCGCTACGATTCTGGGGCGACGGGTTCGCTGCCCTCGTGGCTTATGTATTCATAGTAGCCTCGATGCCCTTCTGGCAGCAAAGCAGCGATGCGCTCCATGATCTGCTGTGTCCCGGCTCCGACGGCCTCGCCGTTGAGCCGCGCCGGCTTCTCCAGCCGGAAGGGCTCGCCGATCGTCAGGATCACGCGCTCCCTGCGGTCGAGGCGCAGGAACATCTTCGGCAGCGTCAGCTTGCCGCTGCCCTGGATCGCCACGGGCACTACCGGCACGTCGTGGCGCAACGCCAGCAGGGCGGCGCCCGGGTGCGCCTTCGCGAGGACCTCGGGCGGGCCTTCGCGGGTGCCCTCGGGGAAGATGCACAGCGCTTTGCCCTCGGCGAGCGCGGCGCTGGACAGTCGCAGCGCCGCGAGGTCGGCCTCGCCGCGGCGCACGGGGAAGGCGCCGAACGCCCGCAGGAACTGCGCTAGGCCCGGAATCTTGAACAGCTCGACCTTCGTCATGAACACGATCACGCGGTCGATGCGCGTACACAGGATGCCGGGGTCTGCGTCGTTGAGGTGATTCGAAGCGATAATTACCGGCCCCGACAGCGGCATGTTCTCCATGCCCCTGACCTCGATGCGCGTATAAAGGGGCAGAAGAAAGTACTTGGTCACCTTCGTCGCGAGGTGGTAGACGAAGGGGCTCATCAGCTCCGCATCGCTGCCGCGAAGATGCGCTCGATCACCTCGTCCTCGCTGAGGTTGTCCGTGTCGAGCAGGAAGGTGCCCGCCGGCAGGGCGTCGACGCGTGGCGGTAGCAGCGGCGACACCTCGCGGCCCATGTCGATGCGGTCGCGCTCCAGCACCTCGTCCAGGATCTGCTCCAGGCTGCGACGGTCGCCGCGCACCACAAGCTCGGCGTGGCGACGTCGTGCCCGCTCCTCCGCCGATGCCGTCAGGTATACCTTGAGCGGCGCGTCCGTAAGCACCTCGCTGCCGATGTCGCGGCCAACCATGACGAGGCGGCCTTCGGCGGCCATGGCGCGCTGGTGCGGCACCATCGCCTGGCGCACGCCGCGCACCTCGGACACCATCGGCACGTTGCGGTCGATGTGGGGCGCCCGCAGGTGGCCGGTGACGTTCTCGTTGTTCAGGTAGAGGATCGGGGCGCCGTCCGCGCCGCGTTCCAGGCGAATCGTCGCGTCTCGCGCCATCGATACCAGGGTGTCTTCGTCCGGCAGGTCGGTGTGGTCGTCGAGGGCGAGCCAGGTGACGGCCCGATACATCATGCCCGTATCGACGAAGCGATAGCCCCCGAGCTTCTCCGCCACGCGCCGCCCAATGGAACTCTTTCCCGAAGCAACCGGCCCGTCAATGGCAATAACCGAGACGTATCGATGCTCCGAGGAGCCTGGCTGCGACGGGATTTCGGGACTCACGCGCCCTGATTATAGGTTCGAGGCCCAGGCAGGAACAAGGAAGGCCGTTATGCCTTCAGAAGCCCGAGGTCGAAGTCCCGCAGCGACTCCAGCACCACGTGCGCGTCTTCCTGCGGTGGCCATGCCACGCTGGACGAGCGCACCTGCACCGTCAGCATCCCGGCATCCCGTGCCGATTTCAGGCCCGGCGGCGAGTCCTCGATGGCGATGCAGCGCTCCGGCGCCTTGCCCAGGCGTCGCGCGGCTTCGATGTAGACGTCAGGCGCCGGCTTCGGGTGGGCCACGAACGTCGCCGACACGAGCGCGTCGAAGGCTGTGTCGAGCTCGATTCCGCCCAGCAGCGCCTCGATCCACCCCGGCAGCGACGACGACGCCACCGCGATCGGCACGCCGCGCTCCCGCAGGGCTTCGATAAGCTCCCGCACGCCCGGCAGCGTCTCCCGCATCTGGCCCAGGAGTCGCACCAGCTCGTCGTCGTACGCCTGCACCAGCGCGTCCAGCGGCCCCTCCAGTGAGAACGCCTCGCGCAGATACGCCCACGTGTCCTGGATGCTGTGGCCCATGATCGCCCGCTGATGCACGTCCGTGACCTCATAGCCCAGCGGCGACAGCACATCCTTCATCGCGACGAAGTACAGCGGCTCGCTGTCCGCGATCACGCCGTCCATATCGAACACCACGGCTTCGTAAGGGGTGGTCAGGTGGGGGCTCCAGTCTTCGGTCCGAGAAGGTGCGGGATTCATCCCGCAGTGTCGTGTCCTACTCACCTTAAGAGAACGTGCGCCAAGAGAACATCCCGATGGTTATGGCAGTTCCAAAGGCGCCCAAGATGGCGATGACCCTGGTACAGCCAGGTGTCCCTCTCCGTGGAGACGGGGAGGGATAAGGGAGGGGTAGAGACGCCGTCATGCGCATGACCGCCGAGGCGGGGACGCCCCGGCTACGGAGTAGAGCAGTGAGGCTTCAAAGGCGCCCAAGATGGCCCCATCTCAATACAGCGAAATGTCCCTCTCCGCCAGCGGGGAGGGATTAAGGGAGGGGTAACTACTCCAGACGCCGCATCGCCGGGAACAGGATCACCTCACGGATCGAGCGCTGGCCCGTGAGGATCATCGTCAGGCGGTCGATGCCGATGCCGAGGCCGCCGGTGGGGGGCATGCCGTGCTCCAGGGCGTGCAGGAAGTCCTCGTCCAGCGTCTCGACCTCCTCGAGGCCGGCCGCGGCGAGCTTTCGTTGCACCTCGAAGCGCTCTCGCTGGTCGACAGGGTCGTTTAGCTCCGAGTACGCGTTGCCGACCTCGAAGCCGGCGATGAACACCTCGAAGCGCTCGACCAGGTTGTCGGAGTCCGGCTTGCTCTTGGCGAGGGGCGAGATCTCCTTCGGGTAGTCGGTGAGGAAGGTGGGCTGGATCAGCTTCGGCTCGACATAATGTGTGGCGGCCTCGTCCAGCAGCTTGCTCCACGACCAGCCGGGGTCGAGGTTCGGCAGGTGGCGCCGTTCCAGCTCCGCCAGCAGCGTCTCTTGCGTGCGGAACTCCAGGAAGTCGATGTCGCCGTACTCGATCAGGGCGTCGCGCATGGTCACGCGGCGCCAGGGCGGGGCGAGGTCGATCGTGTGCTCCTCGAACTGCGTCGTGGTCGTGCCGAGCACCTGCATGGCGATGCCGGAGACCATCTCCTCCACCATGCGCATGACTTCGTTGTAGTCGGCGTAGGCCTCGTAGCTCTCGAGCATCGTGAACTCGGGGTTGTACTTCCAGGACACGCCCTCGTTGCGGAAGATGCGCCCGATCTCGTAAACCTTGTCGAAGCCGCCGACGATCAGGCGCTTGAGGTGCAGCTCCAGCGAGATGCGCAGGAAGAAGTCCTGGTCCAGCGCCCGGTGGTGGGTCGTGAACGGCGTTGCTGCCGCGCCGCCGGCCTCCGGTTGCAGGACCGGCGTCTCGACCTCGATGAAGCCGCGGTTGTCCAGGTAGCGCCGGATGCCGGAGATGATGCCGGCGCGCTTGCGGAAAATCTCGCGCACTTCTTCGTTGGCAATGAGGTCTCGATAGCGCTGCCGGTAGCGCTGCTCGATGTCCGAGAGCCCGTGCCACTTCTCCGGCGGTGTCTGCAGCGCCTTCGCCAGCATCGTGAACGACGACGCCTCGACCGTGATCTCGCCCGTGCGGGTGCGGAACAGAGGCCCGGTCGCCCCGGCGATGTCGCCCAGGTCGGTGTCCTTCAGCGTCTCGAAGTCGCCCTCGTCCACCTTGTCGCGGCGCACGTAGACCTGGATGCGGCCTTCGCCGTCGCGCAAGTCCAGGAACGCAGCCTTGCCCATGTTGCGTAGCGCCGTCACTCGCCCCGCGACCGTCACCGTGGGCGCATCGCCCTCCGGCGCGGCTTCCCAGGCTTCGAAGGCGGCCACGGCGGCGGTCGACGTGTGGGTGCGGTCGTAGCGGGCAGGGTAGGGGTCGATGCCGCGCGCGCGCAGTCGCTCCAGCTTGGTGACGCGCTCCTGAAACAGCTCCTCTTCGCTTGGCATACTCCGTCAGCATACAGACGCCCGAAATCACGGTCGAGCCGTCCTCTCGTCCAGCCGCTATGGCCCTCGATGCTGGCGAACCGGCGCGCGACGGCCTAAGATTCTTGAAACACTATGGAAACCGGAGCGTAACGTGGACCTGCTCGATCGCCTCGCCCTCGCCGGACGGCGCTATGAGCGCCGCCGGTCCGCCGTCACCGGCAGCACTGAGCTATCCCTCGAAGAAGTGCTGCGCATGTTCAAGGACAAGACCGTCCTGGAGCTGGACAGCGTGCCCTCTGACCGGCACGCCAGCCGCGTCCTGCACGAAACGGGGCGCCCCGTCTCGATCCTCGACGGCGTCGCCGCTATCACCGGCCCCGACGATCGCTGGTACGAGGTCATGCAGACCCCACCCAGCGGCGACCTCGCCCGGCTCCGCATCGCGGCGATGCCTTCCGGTGGCCACCTCTCCTGCCTCATCGGCCGCCGCCTGCCGGAGCATCACGTCACGGAAGACCCGTTGCTGGAAGAGCTGCGCGCAAGGGTGTGATTCCCGAGCAGGACATCGGGGAGCTTCGTCTAAGAGGGCTTCCTTGGGATAAGAGATTGAGATTTCACCCCTCTCCTCGCAAGGAGAGGGGCAGGGAGTGAGTCAGGCACAGCCTCGAAGCGTTATCCCTCGTCGACACCCTGACAACCCCTCACCCTAACCCTCTCCCCAGAGGGGCGAGGGGACAGCCTGTACAAGCGTCGATAGGGAAGAGGTAATGGGACGGCAGGTCAGCCGCGTAGCCTCACGAGATCTTCGTCACCGTCAGCTTCAGTACGCCCTTCGGCACGCTGATCTGCACGATGTCGCCGACACGCTTGCCCAGCAGCGCCAGGCCCACCGGCGAATCGTTGCTGATTAGGCCCTTCGTGGGCTGAGCCTCGGCGCCGCCGACGATCGTGTACGTCATCTCTTTGCCGTTGCCGTCGCTAACGTGCACCGTGGAGCCAATCTGCACGCGAGAGGCGTGATGCGCCGCCTCCTCGTCGATGACCGACGCGTTCTGGAGCATATGCTCCAGCGTCATGATCCGGCCCTCCACAAAGGCCTGCTCGTTCTTCGCCTCTTCGTACTCGGAGTTGTTCTGGGCGCTCGCGAGCTCCTTGGACTGATGGATGCGGTCTGCCACCTCGTGCCTGCGCACGTTGATCAGGTGGGCGAGCTCTTCCTTCAGTCGCTCCATGCCTTCTTTGGTGAGAGGAACAGCCTTTTCGGCCATCGGGTACTCCTGTCGATACTGGGATTAGGCCTTTCATGCCCCTAGATAACAGAAAACTGAGGCGTATTTCGCCTCAGCCGTCCTGTCGCCATCGACTCGCCGGATCATAGTCCCAGCGATTCAGGCCTGTAAAGGTCGCTTTGGCCAGTATCCCAGGCGCTCGTAACGGGCGCCGCCGGGCCCTAGAAGGCTCCGCATCAGGCTTACGCCCTCGATGCGAAACGGCGACAACTCGGCGGGCGTGACGGCCGTCGTGATCGCCGCCGCCCGCTCGCGTTGCGCGTCCGAGAGGCCGTCCGGCAGCCGCGCCAGGGTCAGGTGGGGCCGAAAGCCCCGGCGCTCCCGGGGCACGCCAGCGGCGGCCAGCCAGGTCTCGATGCTCTCCGCGAGTCGCAGCAGAGTTTGTGCCGGCTCAGTTTGTATGCCCGCCCAGATCACTCGGGGCGCCCGCCGGTCTTCGAACGACCCCACGCCCGCCAGCGACAGCGTAGCTTCCGGCACCTCCGGCACCGCACTGCCGAGTTGCTCCCGGATCGGCTCCAGGCGCTCCGGTTCGACTTCGCCGATGAACTTCAGCGTCAGATGAATGCCCTCGGGGCGCACCCAGCGCAGCCGCAGCGCCGCCGTTGTCGCGTCCGCCGCCAGCGCCGCCTTCATGCGTGCCTGCGTCTCCGCAAGGCCTTCCAGCCACGTCTGCGGCAGCTCGATCGCCACGAACAGGCGTAGGAGACGTGACGTATCGTTCGTCACGACAGGCCCAGTAACTCTGCCGCGTTGTCGCCAAGGATCCGCGCCTTCGAGTCTTCGTCCAGGCCTGACTCCTCGATGCGGCGCTTGCTTCGCTCTTGCCCCAGCAACGGATAGTCGCTGCCGAACAGCACGCGCTCGGATCCGATGAGCTCAACGCCTCGCTCGTAGATGCCGTCGCCGTACAACAGGCTGCTCGCGGCGGTATCGACGTACATGTTGGCCTCGAACGCTTGCTGCACCTCCGGCATCGAGGCGTAGAACGGCAGCCCGCCCGCCCAGTGCGCGCCGATGACCCTCACGCCCGGATGCGCCGCGACGAAGCGATAGAAGGCACCGACGTTCAGGCCTTCTTTGCCCGGGTACGCGTGTCCCACCGGCTCCGAGACGTGGAACTGCAGCGCGAGGCCCAGTTCTTCCGCCACGGTTGCCAATCGCGCACCGTTATCGCCGTTGAGGTCGAATCCCAGGTTCTCCGGCCGCAGCTCCCCGAAGCCCCGCACGCCGTTCCCGGCGCAGCGCCGCATCTCAGCTTCGATGGCATCGGGCGCGGCGGCCAGCGGCAGCGTGCAGAACGCCACGATGCGCCCTGTTGCTCCCCGCCGCGGCCCCCATCAGGTAGTCGTTGTGCAGGCGGCAGGTTTCCGCGTCTCGCCACGCGAATCCAGCCGCCACGGACACGTCGATGCCGCTCTCGTCCATGCTGCGCAGCAAGTCGTCCGCCGTCGCGAGCTTTGCTTTCGGACTTTCGTACAGAGTCCGGAAGGTCGCGTCCTGCCCCAGATAGCGCTCGCGCTGCTCGATCACTTCGGGCGGAAAGATGTGCGTATGGCTGTCGACAATCACGCGCCGATCATAGCAAGCGCCCGGCTTTGTTGAGCGCAACGGTCAACATCGGCCATGATGAGCTATGCCCGACGTGCTCACATGGTTAGCACTGATCCTGCTCGGCGTTTTCGTCGGCACTTACGGCACAATGATCGGCGCAGGCGGCGGCTTCGTCCTCGTGCCGATACTGCTACTCATCTACCCCGACGATTCGCCTGAGACGATTACGAGCATCTCTCTCGCCGTCGTGTTCTTCAACGCGCTCTCCGGTACGGCCGCTTACATCCGCCAGGGTCGCGTCGACTTCCTGGCCGCGAACTCCTTCGCCCTCGCGACCATCCCCGGTGCCGTCGCGGGCGCCCTGGTCGTCGCGTTGCTACCCCGTAGTCTCTTCGACATCATCTTCGCGACCATGCTCCTCCTCATCGCTACCTTTCTCCTCGCCCGCCCGGCCGCGAGGGTGGTGCAGCGGACGAGCCGGCGAGGTCAGGTGACTCGCACCCTCACCGACCACGAAGGCGATACCTACGTCTACTCCTACAACGTGTGGATCGGCATCGCCAGCAGCGTCTTCGTCGGCTTCATGTCCAGTCTCTTGGGCATCGGCGGCGGCGTGATCCACGTGCCGGTCATGGTCCAGCTGCTGCTCTTCCCCGCCCACGTCGCCACCGCGACCTCGCACTACGTCCTGACGATCTCGGCCCTCGCCGGCACGATTGTCCACGTCCTCAACGGCAACCTCGATGGCGGATACGACCGGCTCGCGCCTCTCGCGATCGGCGTCCTCGTTGGTGCCCAAATTGGCGCCAAGCTGTCGAGACGGGTAGCGGGCTCGCTGCTGATACGTTTGCTGGCCATCGCCCTTGCCGGCGTCGCGCTCAGGCTGTTTCTGGGCGTCCTACTGTAACGACCGCGCGATTTGCAGGACGATGCGGCGCTGCTGCGGCGGACCGTAGGCCTGCAGTTCGTAGTAGACGTTCTCCTGCGTCCAGAACAGGTGGTAGAGGGCATCTCCGCTGGCATCGTTCTGCTCGATCAGCGTTGCCTGAATGCTCGGGAACAGGTCGATGGTGACGCGAGAGGCACCGGAGGGGTCGGGTGAGACGGCCGGCGGGATCTGCGACTGCCGGATCGTGAAGTCAAACGGCCCCGTCCACACGAACGACGCGGCCTGCTGCCCCGGCTCGCCCGTCACGGCCGTCGACTCGAGGTCCTCGGCGTTCGGCAGGTAGCAGGGGAACACCAGCGGGAAGCCGGCCTGGTCGCGCGCCTCGTTGATCAGGCGCTCGGCCTCGGAGCCGGGCACGGGCGTCGCGCAGGCGTCCGCCTGGTCGACCGACTGGCACGTCGACGCCAGGTAGATGAACACGATGAGCGCGATGCCACCGGCGATGTAGTGGCTGACGGGCCGGTTCTTAAACGCCCGCGTAGCTGTGCAACCCCGAAATCAGGAAATTAACCGCGAAGTACGTAAACAGCACGGCCGCATAGCCCACCAGGAGCAGGTAGGCGGCTCGCCTGCCCTCCCAGCCTCGCAGGCCGCGGGCATGCAGGTAACCGGCATAGACAAACCAGGTCAGCAGTGCCGACGTCTCCTTGGGGTCCCAGCCCCAGTAGCGGCCCCATGCCGAGTTGGCCCAGTAGGCGCCGAGGGCGATGCCCAGCGTCAGCAGCGGGAACCCGACCAGCACCGACCAGTAGGCCACCTCTTCCAGCGTTTCGGCGTCCGGCAGGCGGGCGAATCGCTTGCCCGATGCGTTGGCCTGCATGAGATACAGCACCGATGCGCCGAACGACACGGAGAGGGCGCTGTACGCCATCACCATCGTCGTCACGTGGATGCCGAGGATGCGGTTCGATTGCAGCGCCGGCACGAGCGGCGAGATCGTCGGAGGGGAAGAAGAGCAGCGCGATGCCCATCATCGCTGCCGCGATGGGCAGCATGACGGTCGGGATCGCGCGCTCCTTGAAGCCGCGCTCGAACGCCGTCGTAAACAGCACCATGCCCCAGCCGAGGGCGACCGTGTACTCCCACAGGTTGCCGATCGGCGGCCGCTCGACGGCGATGGCCCGGAAACCGATCGAGAGCGTCAGCAGCAGCAACGTCAGCCAGAGCAGGGGACGCCCAACCGCCTCGATGCCGGTCGGCATGGAGACGGAGACCGGGAAGCTGATCGTGCCCGCGTCCGTCGCCGCCTGACGATACGTCGTCCAGCCGCCGAGCGCGGTCATGATATACGTCGTCGCGGCCAGACAGCACACGACGAATCCGCTGACGAAGGTGTAATAGGCTAGGGCTTCTATTGTCCTGCTCCCACCGGAGCCCCTTCTTTTGCAGCCTCGGTCTCTGCCAGCTTACGAGCTTCTTCTTCCGCCTTCTGTGCCCGTTGCGAGGTCCGCATGTGCACGCGCTTGAAGCTCTCGACCAGACCACGGCCGCCGGGGCGCTTGCCTCGCTCCCGCATCTGCTTCAGCAGCTCGTTGCGGTCGTGGGATTGCACCTGACTCCTGTGAGCTAGGATAGCGTCTGCCTTCTTTTCGATGAAGCCGCTGATGTCGACAAAGTAGTTCGGATCGGGCGACCCAACCATCAAAAGTTCATTCACTCGCCATTCGCCCAGCCCCTGGTCGGTGTGCTGAGGGAAGTAGAGGCGGTCTCGGGTGGCCGGGAACATCGCGTCCCGCACGGCGATGCCGGTGTTGCGGTGGTCGTTGTGGTTGAAGCTGGGCCGGAAGCCGTCCCACGTCAGCACGACGTCCGGCTTGTAGGTGCGGAACAGCCACACCAGGCGCTCTCGCAGCTCGGCATTCGGCTCCACGAAGCCGTCCTCCAGTCCCAGGAAGAACACTTCCTTGACGCCGAGGACGCGGGCAGCCTCGCGCTGCTCCTCCTCGCGAATCGCCGCGAGCTCCTGGCCGGAGATGCTCGGCTCGTGCGTGCCCTTGTCGCCCGACGTGGTCGAGGACGTAGTACACCGTCCAGCCCTCGGCGCACCACTTGGCGATGCTGCCCGAGGACCCGAAGTCGATGTCGTCCGGGTGCGCCATGATCGCCATCAGCGTCTTCGGGCCGTCATGGCCGATCGGCGGCAGGTTCGAAACGTCCTCGCCGTAGTCGAAGGGATTGGCGCCCTTCTTCGTTCGACTTATCTTGCTGCCGAACAGCTTGAGCATATGTGGCCTCTTCTAGAGTTCGCGTTCTGTCGATTGTACATTCGCCCGGCCCCCACGCCGTAGCCGGGGTGCCCACACCTCGGCGGTCATTCGCCTAACCACGCCTCAACGTCCGTTCGCGCCGACGTATGCGCCGAACACCAGCGATAGTCCTCAGCTCTGTCGACGATTCGCGCCGCTACCGGGTTGTAGTGGATGTACTCGATGGTTGTTCTGAGTTGCTCCTCGTCCCTAATCACGCGGTCATAGAAGCCTGGTTGCCAAACCGTCCGCTCCGGCCAAGCATCCTGTTGATCTCCTTGGCCGAGAAACTCTTGAGGTTGTGCATCAGCTTCGAGACGTCCATTGCTGGCTCCCTCGGCACGAATAACAGGTGCATGTGGTCAGGAAGGATCGCATAGGCTAGGACGTATGCGTGGCCCACTTCCCGCTCGCGTCGGATCGCCTCAATGAGTGTGCTTGCAGCCTTGCTGTCGCTGAAGAACGGTGTACGCCGGTGAGTCACCGAGATCGTGTGGTACACGGGGTTCTCGAGAATGAAGCGCTGCGGCATAGAGACGTCCTCTTGCGCATGACCGCCGAGGTGTGGGCACCTCGGCTACGGGGAGGCGTTGTCAGTTCCCGGCGCCGACGGGCTCTTTGCCCGTTAGCGACTCGTACACTTCGAGCACGGCGCCCGCGACGTTCTCCCAGCGATAGCGTGAAACGGCCTCTCGCGCCGCTTCGCCCAGACTCACGCGCAAGGGCTCGTTGTCCAGGAGCAGCTCGATGCGCTCCGCGAACGGCTCCGGGCACAGCCAGGGGATCAGGTAGCCGGTCTCGCCGTCCTTCACCGTGCCCGTCAGCCCGCCGACCCGCGATGCCACCACGGGCACGCCGCTCGCCATCGCCTCGACGGCGACGAGGCCGAAGCTCTCGTAATGCGAAGGCACCACGCACACGTCGGCGGCGTTGTAGTACAGCGGCAGCATGTCGTGGTCGACGGCCCCCGCAAACGCCACGCGTTCGCCGATGCCCAGCGCGTGCGCCATGCTTTGTAGTTGCTCTACTTGCGCAGCGGAGGTCTCGTCGCCGCCTACGATCAGCACGCTGCAGTCGACGTCGCTATCGAGCATGGACGCGGCGCCGATGAGGATATCGACGCCCTTCAGGGGTTCCAGGCGCCCCACGAACAGGATGATGCGCTCGTCGCCCAGCCCCAGGCGCTCGCGGGCGTCTGCCTTCGCCGCCGGCCGGAAGCGCTCCATGTCGACACCCAGCGGGATCACGGTGACCTTGTCGAGGTCGCCGCCGTACAGCGAGCGAATGGCGATGCGCTCAGCTTCCGTGGCGCAGATGATCCGGTCGGCGTCCCGCAGCACGCGGCGCTCGCACTCGATGCGAAGGGCCGTCTCGTGTTCCTGCACGCTGCTGCGGTTCTTGATCTCGCCCAGCGTGTGGAACATCGCCACGTGCGGCACCCCCCACGCCGTCTTGAGCGCCTCGCCGACGAGCCCCGATAGCCAGTAGTGGCTGTGGATCACGTCATAAGGCGCGCTATCCCCCCTCTCCGTCGATGGGGACATGGGGAGGGGTGCTCCCGCTCTGCGAATGCCCGTACGCCCGCCTCGAACGCATCGAGGTGGTTGTAGATGTCCTCGGGTAGCAGCGGCGCCACCGGACCGGCCTCGATGTGCACCGCGCGCAGGCCCGGCTCAATCTCGACCACCTCGGGCAGCTCCGGCAGGGTGGCGCGGCTGAAGATGTCGACATAACAACCCTGCGCCACGAGCTGTCGGGCGAGCTGGAGCACGTACACGTTGAGACCGCCGGCCTTCGCGCCGCCGGGACGCGCCAGGGGCGACGTGTGAACGCTGAGGACGGCGATGCGCATGGGTGTCTTACGAGGAGCGGCTGAGGCGGATACGGTAGATCTCCTGATCCTTGGCGCCCATGTCGTACTTGTACGGTTCGTCGCCACGCAGAAAGTCGAGCCCGGTCATGCCGTTCTCGATCGCCCACTGCAGGCAAAGCGCCTTCGATACGAGGCCGACGGAGAGCGAAGAAAACTCCGGGTCATAGCCGGAGTTGTAGAGGTACAGGTAGCTGCCGGCGTCGAAACACAGCACCGCAGCGGCCGGCTTGGTGTTGACGCGCAGCATGAACAGGCGAATGAGGCCCTCTGCCGCCATCGCGGAAGCCATGCGACGGAAGAAGACCTCCATCTCGGGCGTCATGAACTCGGTCTTGTCGGCGCGGCTGCGCGTGTGCAGGTCGAGGAACTCGTCCATCGCCCCGACGACCTCTTCTTGCGTGCTCAAGACGTCGAAGGTGACGCCGGCGCCGCTCTCGTACAGCTTGCGGATCTTGCGGCGCAGCTCGTGGCGGTCCTTCTTGCCCAGCGTCGCCAGGTAGCCCTCCCACGAGTCGGGCAGGGGCAGCCGCGGCGCCACGGCCTCGAGCTCCTCGGTGACCTCGTAGCCCTTCTCCGCCGCGTACGCCTTGATGCGCTCTCGAGTTGGCGAGGTGGCCATCAGGCCCCATAGCTCGATCTCGTTCCAGTCCTCGTTGCAGAGCTGGTTCCACAGGTCCTGGTAGGCGGCGTCGGCGTTCTCCGGGTCGACCAGCACGTCCATGAAGTCGCAGATCTGAGCGTCGCCGATGAAGCTGAGCTGGCCGTCGCTGCGCATCATCGGCGCTACGCCGATGACCTCTCCGTTGCTGCAGGTGAGCATCAGCGGCTCGACGTTGCCCCCGAACTCGGAGAGCCAGGTGCGCAGCCAGGCAGGGTGCAGGAAGGGGAGGCGCTCCTTCTGGCGAGCCAGCAGCGCCTCCAGCGTCGGGTCGAGGTCTACCAATGTTCCTTGTGCCGTTTCCTGCAAGCCAAACCTCAATTCCCTAGCCGGGCGTAACCCTCGGGCTCGCCCTCCCTAACGCTGTAAATCTTACTGTTAGCTTCGATAGACGGTCAACGAGGCCAGATTACGTTTTGCTGACTTCCTGAGAAAATGGTAGACACATCGCAAAGGATGGTAGAATGATCGCGCCATGAGCATGAACATTAAGAACGAAGAGGCCCACAGGCTGGCCAGAGAGCTTGCAGACCTCACGGGCGAAAGCATGACGGAGGCCGTCACTGAAGCGCTTCGAGAGCGTCTGGAGCGACTTGAGGCGGAAAGGACAAGAAAAGCGGGTATCGAGCGCCTCCTTGAGATCGCGCACGAATGTGCTCAACACTTCGATCCTGATTTTCGCTCGGAGGATCACGCCGAAATGCTGTACGACGAGCTCGGTCTGCCGAAGTGATCGTAGATTCCTCGGCTCTGCTTGCAATTGTTCGAGAAGAGCCAGAGGTCCGGCAGTTTGTCAGCTTGATATACAACGCGCCGGTTTGCAGGGTATCCGCAGGGACGCTTCTCGAAACTATGATTGTCGTGGATGCAAGGACCGACGTAGTGGGTCGGCGTCGGCTCGACGATTTCGTGGTGGAGGCCAGAATACTCGTGGAGCCAGTTACCGAAGAACACGCGCGCATCGGTCGCGAAGCCTACCGCGACTTTGGCAAGGGCAGCGGCCATCCCGCCCAGCTTAACTTCGGCGATTGCTTTGCCTATGCTCTCGCGAAGCAATCCGGGGAGGCGCTTCTCTTCAAGGGAAGTGACTTCGGCTTCACGGACGTTCGCCCGGCAATCTGAGGCACTTGCGGGTGGTTGTTGTTCTACCGGATGCCCAGTGCGTCCTCGATCATCTTCAGATCTGCTGGCAGGCTCAGCTCGTTGAACGGGAAGGCCTTGCCCGCGGTGTCCGGGTCCTTCAGGCCCATGCCCGTAATGATGCACACGCAGGTCAGGTTGCGCAGGTCGTTGCGCTCCGCCACCTTGATCAGCCCAGCGACGCTCGCTGCTGAGGCCGGTTCGCAGAACAGGCCCTCTTCCGTCGCCATGCGCTGGTAGGCCGCGATGATCTCGTCGTCCGTCACGCTATCGATCGCGCCCTCGGACTCGTCGCGGGCCGTCGTTGCCAGCTTCCAGCTCGCCGGGTTGCCGATGCGGATCGCGGACGCGATTGTCTGCGGGTCCTCGACGACCTCGTTGCGCACGATTGGGGCGGCGCCGGCGGCCTCGAAGCCCATCATCTTGGGCAAGCGGGTCGAGAGGTGCTGCTCCTCGTACTCCTTGAAGCCCGCCCAGTAGGCCGTAATGTTGCCGGCGTTGCCGACCGGCACGAACAGGCGGTCAGGCGCCTCGCCGAGGTCGTCGACGATCTCGAACGACGCCGTCTTCTGGCCCTGGATGCGGTACGGGTTCACGGAGTTCACCAGCGCAATCGGGTGCCTGCTTGTATACTCGCGCGCCAGGCGCAGCGCGTCGTCGAAGTTGCCGTCGATTGCCACCACCTGCGCACCGTAAGCGATGCTCTGGGTGAGCTTGCCGATCGCCGTGCGGCCCTTCGGCAGGAACACGTAGGCGTCGAGGTTGCAGTGCGCCGCGTAGGCGGCAGCCGAGGCGCTCGTGTTGCCCGTCGACGCGCAGAGGACGGCCTTCGCGCCCTCCTCGATCGCCTTCGCGACGGCCATGACCATGCCCCGGTCCTTGAACGAGCCCGTGGGGTTGCAGCTTTCGAGCTTGAAGTACAGCTCGCTAATCCCCAGCGAAGGCCCGATGCGGGTCGATTTCACGAGGGGCGTGCTGCCCTCCCCCAGGTCGACGATAGGCGTCGCCGAGGTAAGCGGCAGGAAGTCCGCGTAGCGTGTCAGCACGCCGCGGCGCTGGTTACTCCGGTTCGACGTTGAAGGTACGGGCACGGAGGTCCTTTATCTCTTTCTCTAATGCGCCGATCTCCCGCTTGCGGAAGTCAGCACCCAAATCCCGAAGTCCGTTCAGGTACGCGCCGATCTGCTCTCGTTCGATCTGCAGGTTCTCGCGTAGCTTGCGCAGGTCGTCCTGATAACCGGTGATGCGCGCCTCGATCAGCGACGAACGCTCGTCGTGCGAGTTCAGCCGGCCGTCGATCGTGTTGATGTTGGACACGATCGCGTTGATCTGTTCGTTGTGGCGCGTGCGCTCGGCCTGCACCAGCTCCAGCCGGTCATCGATGCGGGTGATCTTGTTCGTCTCGTTGCGCATCACGGCCAGCTCTGCTTCCAGGCGGCGAAGCATCTCGGCGTTGCTGCCCACGCGCTCCTGCTGCGTAACGTCCTCGTTTTGCAGGGCCATCAGGGTGCCGGAGAGGCGCGTGATCTCCTGGTCGAGGCGGCTGAGGGTCGAGATTGTGCGCGACTGGCTCGTCTCGTTGTCCGCGATGGCGTTTTCGAGGATCTCGACCCGCATCGTCATCTGCGAGATCAGGTCGAGGTTGCGGCGGCTGTGCTCCTCCGCCTTTTGCATGCGTTCGGGGTAGGCTTCCAGCGCGCGTTCGATGTCGGTGAAGCGGCGACCATAGCCATTCTTGTCCTGGCGGACGACCTCCGATTCCTCCTGGAAGCGTCGCTCGAACTCTTCGCGGGTGTGCCGCAGGTTGTTGATGTCGTCCTGGCTGCGCACGACCACGTCCCGGAGTGCTCGCAGGTCGTCCTGGGCGTGCATGAGCGCCGTGCCGAGGCCATCGAACTGGGAGAGGGCGGCGTGGACCTGATGCG
Source organism: uncultured Chloroflexia bacterium (assembly GCA_963768705.1). GTDB lineage: Bacteria > Chloroflexota > Dehalococcoidia > DSTF01 > WHTK01 > WHTK01. The sequence goes on along the minus strand of CAVYJE010000016.1, from coordinate 54,344 downwards.
AGGTGTCGGCGGCGTCAGAGGCGACCGTGCGGCTCTGGTCCGCCGCCTGGGCCACGACGGCGAGCCGGCTCTTGATCTCCGAGATCTCGGAGTGCACCCAGGCGAGGACATCGCCGCCCAGCGGGACCTCTCGTCTCGTCGTCACTGCTCTTCTACTCGGAGGAAGCTGCCGATTTCCTGGACCACATCCAGATTTTCGACGGCTTTCAGGGCGCTCTGCATGGCAGCCTCCCGGGCCTCATGGGTCATGATAACCAACTCGGCCGTCTTTGACTCCGGGTCTGACTCCTTCTGGATCACCGTGGCGATGCTGATTTGGGCTTCGCCGAGGGCCGCCGCGATCTGCGCCAGTACGCCCGGCTGGTCCTTCGCCGTGAGCCGGATGTAGTAGCGCGTGACGAGCTCTGCGATCGGGAGGATCGGCAGTGTTGCCTGCTCCAGCGTGCGGATCACGGGTCCGCCGCTGATGATCCCCTGCGCCGCCTCGAGCACGTCCGCGAGCACGGAGCTCACGGTCGGGAAGCCCGCGCCGGGGCCCTGGAAGTTCACGCGCCCAACGAGGTCGCCTTCGACCTGGATGGCGTTGAGCACGCCGTCCACCTTTGCCAGCGGTGCGTCCGCGGGCAGCAGCGCTGGGTACACCCGGGCCTGGATGCCGCCGTCCTGGGCGCTGGCCAGCGCGAGCAGCTTGATCGCATAGCCGAACTCGGCCGCGTACTTGAAGTCCTTCGCCGTCAGCTTCGTGATGCCTTCACGGTGGATCGACTCGCGCTCGACGGGCGTGCGAAACGCCAGGCTGGCCAGGATCGCCAGCTTGTAGCGCGCGTCCTCCCCCTCGACGTCGTTCGTGGGGTCGGGTTCGGCGTAGCCCAGCGCCTGTGCGCGGCCCAGCGCATCGTCGAAGTCGGCGCCTTCGCGGCTCATCGCCGTGAGGATGTAGTTCGTCGTGCCGTTGATGATGGCGGAGATGGAGCTGATGCTGTTCGCCATCAGGTCGCGTCGCAGGGGCTGGATGATCGGGATGCCACCACCCACGCTCGCCTCGAACAGCAGCTCCGTGTTGTTCGCCTGCGCCACGCTGAGCAGCCGGGCCCCGTGCTTGGCCATGACCTCTTTGTTCGCCGTCACGACGGCCTTGCCCGCCTGCAGCGCCGCGATCATGTAGTCCACGGACGGGTCTTCCACGCCCAGCAGCTCGACCACGATATCGATCTCGGGCTGGAGGAACCGCGTGGCGTCTGTGGTCAACAGGGCAGGGTCGATTCCGTTACGCTGCTTCGCGAGGTCCTTGACCAGGATCGAGTCGATGACCAGCGGGCGGCTGAGCTGCGATGCGTAAAGGTCGGCCTTCTGCACGAGGGTACGGGCAACCGCCGCACCCACTGTGCCGGCGCCGAGGAGGGCGAGCCTGATGGCGCCATCCTTAGCCAACAGACACCTTCTGCAGGTGGTCCGCGATGCGCTGGGCCTGGCCCACGGTCACCAGGTTCTGAATCTCGTACTGGTCCGTTGCCGCCTGCAGCCGGTCGGCGAATTTCGACCGAGCGAGCCGAACCTTCGTCGTCTCTTCGAGCTCGCGTGTTTCTTTGCCATCGACGCGGATGATGTAGAAGCCGTTGTCGGTCTCGATGATGTCGCTGAGCGCGCCGATCTCCTGCGAGAAGGCGGCGTCTGCCAGTTGGTCGACGAGCAGGTCTTTCGGCGTCCAGCCCAGCGCACCGCCATCGCTCGCGCTCGTGTGCTGTGAAACGTCCTTGGCCACCTCGCCGAAGTCCTCGCCGTCCACGATGCGTTGCCTCGCCTGGACGGCCGCGGCGTCCGTATCGACGAGGATGACGTTTAGCTCAACCTGCTCCAACTCGGAAGGGAGGCCGGCCTGGATCTGGTCCGTCAGCTTCTGCTTCAGCGCGCTTGCCTTGATCATCTCTTCGTATTGCCCCAGCGAAAGCCCAGTCGTTTTGAGCCGGCTGCGCAACGCCGATGCCAGGGTTATCTGGCTCGCCTCCGGACTCAGGCCGAGGTCGTCCTTCATCGCCGCGTCGACCTCTTCATCCGTGGCCGTGACGCTGTCCTCTTTCGCGATGAGGCGGGTCAGCTCTTCGTTCTCGATGTCGGCGACCAGTTGTCCAAGGCTCACCGTAAAGTTGCTAGTGTCGAACCTGCTCTGGGTGTAGGCAGCTTCCACCCTGTCCTGCAGGTAGGAGTAGCTGAACTTGCGCTCGCCAACCGTGAACACCGTCTCAGTGTTGGGCTTAACGCGGTCGACATAATACCCGTACGCGATCAAGCCTAGAGCGAAGGCCACAACCAGTACGAGTCCGCCGATCAGGAGGACACGGTTGCGGCTCTCGGGATCGACGCTGTCGATTCGGAAGAGATTCTGTATTCGGCTCAACAAGGGGCGCCCTCTGCGAGTGGCATCATGCCTATTCTCGTCTTAGGCTGAAGCGTGAATCAAGAGCGGCTGGGGAATACACCGGTCATTTGGATGTGCATCGCGGTGTAAGGCAGCAAGGCGATGTGCCGGGCGCGCTTGAGGGCAAGCGTCAGCATGCGCTGGTGCTTCGCGCAGGTGCCTGTCTTGCGTCGCGGCTCGATCTTGGCGCGGTCGGACACGTAACGGCGCAGCTTCGCCGGCTCCTTGTAGTCGATGTGGTCGATCTTGTCGACACAGAAGGCGCACACACGTCGGCGGCCGAAGCGGCCACCACCACCGCCGCCACTACGGCGTCGCGGTCGCTCGTTACGGTCGCCGCGGTCCTGCGATCCGCTGCTCTCACCGCCGGACGGGGCGGTGTTCATGGCCTGCGGCGCCGGCTGCGCCTGCGGTGCTCCTGATTCTGTCGATTCGCTCACTGTCGTTTACTCCTAAGGTTCGAACGGTAGGTCGTCCGGGTCCATGTCGCCGCCAACGTCCGGCATACCCACGCCTTGTGGCCGGTCCAGGAACAGGACCTGGTTGGCGACCAGCTCCGTCATGTATCGCTTCTGGCCGTCGGGGCCATCCCAGCTTCGCGTGCTCTGGCGCCCCTCGACGTAGACCTTGCGGCCCTTCGTCAGGTGTGCCTGCACCAGCTCTGCCAGCTTGTTCCAGGCGACGACCCGGAACCATTCTGTCTCTTCGCGCCGCTCGCCGTCGACGGTGAACGTGCGCCCAACTGCCACTCGGAACGTCGTGACCGCCGTGCCGTTGGCCGTGTATCGCATCTCAGGGTCGACGCCCAGGTTGCCGATGATCTCTACTCGGTTGAGCCCGTCGGGCATTCGCGCCTATCCCTTTTGCTGCGTTTCTTCTGCTTGACTAGTCTTCCGTCTTGACGACGATGTGGCGGATAACCTCTTCCGAGATCCGCAGGCTTCCTTCGAGGCCCGGTACTTCGGAAGGGTCCAGCTTGATCTGGCTCACCACGTAGTTACCCTCGAAGTGACGGCTAATCGGGTAGGCGAGACGTCGCCGCCCCCAGTGGTTAACCTCGACGACCTCGCCGCCGCGGCTGGTTACGCCCTGGCTCAGCCGTTCCAGGCTCTCGGCAATCACGTCGTCCCCAACCTCTGGGCTAAGGATGACAACCAGTTCGTAGTCGCGTAGAGATGTCGCCAAGTTTTGCTCCTGCAGATGTCGCGATGAAAGGCCGCGCGCCTACAGGCCCGCGATAACTTGCTAATTCTAGGTGGCGAGTCGTGGACAAGTCAACGAAATGCGTCGTAGCAAGAATCCGCCATTGGTTACGCCACAGAAGGACTCGCCAGCACAGCATAGCGCGTGCAAGGCCTGTGATAAAATCGTCGCCAGAATTGATTAGTCTCCTGATCAATCATTGGGGGTGGGGTAGCTGGAAGGGACTCGACTGAAACCGCCGGTTCTCATCGCAGCCTTTGTTGCCGTCGCCCTGATCTCCGGCCTGGCCTCTGGTGCCCTCGTCGCCGTGCTCATGGACAACGGCGATAGCGCGAGCCACGCCGATGCCTCGCCCACGCGCAGCCCCTCGCCCACGCGTACGCTGACGCCCGAAGAGACCATGGTCAAGGTCGCCGAGGCCGCCAAAGCCTCGGTGGTCACCGTCTTCAACGAGGGCGAGACGCGCATCGAAAACGGCCTCGAGGTCCAGACCGTCAACAGCGGTTCCGGCGTCATCATCGACTCGACCGGCTTCGTCCTCACCAACGAGCACGTTGTGCACGAACCCGGTACCCTGAGTGTCGTGCTCAACAACGGGGAGCAGAGGCCCGCCATACTCGTCTCTCAAGATGCGCCCTTCACGGACCTCGCGATACTGCAGATCCCGGACGGTGGATTGACGGCGCTGCCTATCGGCGACTCCGCCAACCTGCAGGCCGGCCAGCCCGTTTTCGCCATCGGCAGCGCCCTCTACGAGTACGGCAACAGCGTCACCTCAGGCGTGGTCAGCGGCCTCGAGCGCCGTTACCTGCGCGAAGGCATCTACATGGAAGACCTGATTCAGACGGACGCCGCCGTCAACACCGGAAACAGCGGCGGCCCGCTCGTCACCATGGATGGGCGCATGGTCGGCCTCGTCTCCAACGTAGTGCGCAGCGTCAACGGCATCGAGAACGTGCAGGGTATCGCCTTCGCCATCTCCACCCGCACGATCGTGCCGATCATCGACTCGATTCTCCGTACCGGTAGCTACCCCAGGCCCTACTTCGGTATCCAGCAGCTCGACCTCGACGTCCCCACCGCTGCCGGCCTCGGTCTTCCCGTCTCGCAAGGCGCGTTGGTTCAGGGCGTCGATGGCGGCAGCCCCGCCGAAGACGCCGGCATCCAGGAGGGCGACGTCATCCTCAGCGTCGGCGGCGTCGACATCACGGAGAACTACACCTTCCTCAACACCCTCACGCTCGTCGCCCCGGATGATCGCATCCCCGTCGAGCTCCTGCGTGGCGGCGACGTCATGCAGATCAGCGTCCAACTGGTGCCGCGAGAATGAGCGAGCAGGGACCCTTCCGCCACCGCGATGGCGAGCAGGCTGAGAACGCCCGCCGGGTCCTCATCGGCCTCGGCGCGATAGGCGTGCTCCTGTTCGCCCTCTTCGTGTGGCCGTTCTCGGTCTTCGGTGGTGGTGGCAGCGGCGAGACAGACGGTACCACCCTCAGCGGCAGCGGCGATGCCCCCGGCGTACCCGATGGCTTCGAGGCCCTGAGCATCCACTTCGAGGACCTGAAGGCGCCCGATAACGCCGATGGCCCCTACGCCCTCACCATGCCCCTGCTGGAGCAGGTCTCGGACGGTCGCAACCTCGGCCTTTACACCTTCAAGGACGGCAAATGGACGCGGGTTGCCGCGGCGACGCTCGTGAGCAACGGCACGGCGGCGAGCGGCGAAGTCGACGAGATGCCCTCCAACCTCGCCGTCCTGCGACTGCTCAGCAGCGCCGTGCAGATCACGGGCTGGCTGCCGGCGGGCGCCAATCCGGACCCCGACGCGCTCGACGTCCTGACGACGATTAATCCGGCGGGCTACGCGCCCGCGGCCGATGGCAAGGTCACTGGCTCCGCTCAGACGATCGCCGGGGCCAGCGGCAACGTCGTGCCCACGGTGCGCGCCACCACGGCCGACGACGACGGCGCCGTTGCTGCCATCCTCGCCTCGCCCGCGTTGCTGGACGAGCACGTCACCGCGCTTGTCCAGCTCGCCTTGCAGAACGGCAACGCCGGCATCGATATCGATTACCCGCGCGTCCCGCCGGCGCGCAAGGCCGACTTCACGGCCTTCATCACCGTGCTCGCCGGCCAGCTCCATCAGGCCAACCGCACCCTCAGCGTCACGCTGCCCTCGCCGGCGCGCTCCGGCGTGAGCTGGGACACCGGCGCCTACGACTGGGAGGAGATCGTCGCCCAGGCCGACCTGATCAAGTTCAGGCCGGGTGAAGACCCCTCGCTGTTCTTCCAGTCCGTGAACGATGCGCTCGCTTACCTCGGCAGCCAGGGTGTCAATCTCAAGAAGGTCGCCCTCGTCGTAAGCCGCGATAGTCACGAAAGCGCCTCGGACGGCCTCTCCTCCATGACCCTCTACCAAGCCCTTTCGCTCGCCAGCGAAATCGAGGTGCGCACGGCCTCCACGATCACGCCCAACAGCTCCGTCGTCATCGTCGGGCGCAACATCTTCGAGGACGATGGCGCCAGCGGCCTCGTCTGGGACGACCAGGCCAACGCCGTCTCGTTCGATTACCCCGGCCGCGGCGGTACGCGCACGGTCTGGCTGGAGAACAGTCTCAGCCTCGCCTTCAAGCTCCAGCTCGCCGCCAAGTACGGCCTGGGTGGCGTCGTCATCTCAGACGTTTCCGATACCACCGGCAAGGCCGATTTTTGGGAGCCCCTGCGCGTCTACAGCGCCTCCGGTGAGATCCAGCCCGCTTCGGCCAACTCGACCATGCTGCGCCCCGAGTGGGAGGTGCAGGCGGGCAACCCCCAGCCGGAGTCCAAGGGCAACCTGGTCTGGACGGCGCCCCAGCAGCCCGGGTCCTACGAGGTCACCCTCATCGTCTCCGATGGCGTCATCCGCGCCTCCCGCAGCATCGAGCTCGAAGTCCAGGCGCCGGCCCCGGGCACGGGCTCAACCCCTACGACGACGCCAGACACGACGCCGACCACGACAGCGGGCAACTGATGCCCCTTCGCATCATCGCCGGCTCTCTGGGTGGGCGGCGGCTGGAAGGGCCGCCCCGCACCGGCGTGCGCCCCACGAGCTGACCGCGTGCGCGAAGCCCTCTTCGAGGTCCTTGGCGCTGCCGTCGAGGGCGCCCGAGTCCTCGACCTCTACTCCGGCACTGGCGCCGTCGGCATCGAGGCCCTCAGCCGCGGCGCCGAGTGGTGCGACTTCGTCGAGTCTGACCCCAAGGCCCAGGCCGTGATCCGGGAGAACCTCACGCGCACCGCCTTGCTGGACGTTACGAAGCTCTATCCGCTGAAGGTCGCGCGGGCGCTCTCCCGCGTGCAGGGCCCGTACGATCTGGTGGTAGCTGACCCGCCCTACGAGTATGATCGGGCGGAGTCTGAGCTGACTCAGGTGATCACTAGCGGCTTGCTGGCAAAGGATGGCATTCTGGCGGTCGAGCACTCGCAGCGTAAGCCGTGGCCACAAGCCCTCGGGGGGCGCGCCCAGCTCACCTCACGTCGCTATGGCGACACTCGAGTCACCCTCTATCGCTAGGAGCCCTGAATGCCCACCGCTTTCTTCGCCGGCCGCTTCGACCCTCTGACGAACGGCCACCTCGATATCGCCCTACGTGCGGCCGAGCTTTTCGAGCACCTTGTCGTCGGCGTCGAACAGTCCGGTAACCGAGGTGTCGGGGGCCCAACCACGCTTTTCGACACCGAAGAACGTGTCGGTTTCTTCCGCGAGGCCGTGAAAGACCGGCCGAACGTCAAAGTCCTGCCCTATAGCGGCCTCACCGTCGATTTCGCTCGGGCGCAGGGTGCGAACGTCCTTATCCGCGCCATGCGTGGCGGCACCGATTTCGAGACGGAGTTCGATCAGGCCCTGATGAACCGCCGCATGGCGCCCGAGATCGAGTCGGTCTATCTCATTACACGCCTCGAGTGGCTGTTCATCAGCGCCTCTCGCATACGTGAGGTGGCGCGTCTCGGCTATGATGTGTCGGGGCTCGTACCAGAGCATGTCGCTCTGGCGCTGAAGAAGAAATTCAGTCAGAGTTAGAGCAAACCGAAGCGCTTGGGGAGAAGCGATTGGACATCCTGCATCTCATCGATCGACTGGAAGAGCTCGTCGCCGAAGCGCGGCGTATGCCTATCGGTCAGGGTGTCGTCGTTGACCGGCGCCGTTTGCTCGAGCTCGTCGACCAAATGCGCTCCACGGTGCCGTGGGAGGTCAAAGAAGCCGACCGCATCGTCAAAGAGAAGGAAGACATCGTCGAAGAGGCGCGCCGTGAGGGTGAGGGCATCATCCACCGCGCCGAGATCGAAGCCCAGGAGAAGCTGGACGAGACCGCCATCCTCCAGGCCGCCGAGCGAGAGGCTGCAGCCGTCCTCGCCCGCGCCGATGAGCGCCAGCAGCGCATGCTGGAAGAGGCACAGCAGCAGGTACAGGCGCGACTGCGCCAGGCCGAGCAGGCCTCCACCAACCAGATGGACGAGGCCGACCGCTACGCCCTCGAAATGCTCCGCCGCCTCGATGCCCAGCTAAACGCCTTCAGCACCACCATCCGCACCGGCATCGACGCCCTCGAAGAGCGCACCGGCGACGGCGTCCAACCCCAGGCCCAGGCTCAGCCCGACGGCCAGTACGAGTACTACGAAGACCCCAACAACCAACCCCCGCGCTAGACCCGTCACCCTTCTTCAGTCGATCGACAATGCCTCATCGCAGGCATCCTGAGCCTGTCGAAGGACGTCACCGTCTCAGCGTGTCAGGCGGCAGGATTTGGGCAACGACGCCCGACGTGAAGCCCGCCTCATGGAGAGACGTCGTCGAGGCATGTTGTGTTTCCTGTCCGGCGAGATGCGGTGGTGGGAAGACGCGTCGAGCTAGTTCCCGCCCAACACAAACGACAGCACCATCTGTTGCACTTCCGGTATCGCCAGCACGTCCTCGCCGTCCCACGTTGCGTCGCCGCCCAGCGATAGCGCGTTCGCAGCGTCAGACCGACCCGGGGCGCCGTACGTCACCACGCCCGACAGCTCATCGAGAGAGTTCGCCGACGTCTGAAACCGCGGTGCCGCCGTCCAGGCCGACGCCCATCAGGTACACCAGGGGATACTCGCGTGACATAACGAAGTGGGCGACCAGCTCCGCATCGCTCGCAAGCTTGTCGGGTGCAGGCTCCCCGCCGGTCTCGCCAAAGCCGCGCGGATCGAACGTGAACACCGCGATGCCCTGGCTCGTGAACGCCTGCGTGCTCTCGGCCCAGGTCGATTGCTCCACGGGCGCCACGATGACCAGGGCCTGGCGCTTCGGGCCGTTCGTGCTGTAGAGATGGCCCTTCAGCACCACGCCGTCGGCCGTCTCCACCGAGATCGGCTCGTTCGCCACGCTGATCTCGCTGGCTTCAGGCGTCGGTGCGGGCGTCGGCTTCTCGCCGCTGCTCTCGACTGTCGTCGCCGTTGCCGTCGCGATCGTGCCTGCGCCCGTCACGCTGGCGCCGGATGCGTCTGTCGTCGTCCCCGCCGCCGCATGCAAGGGCGAAGACTGCGATGAGTATGGCGAGGGCGAGGAGGGGACGGGGCATCGTGTCTCTCAGGTTGTGCGTCTCGCTCCGGCCCAGAAGTCCGTGTCCTGCCGGATCGCACGCAGGTGGTTGATCTCGCCGGCGTGGTACATGTCGTGCTCGATCATGATCGAGACGATTCCGTGCGTATCGAGCATGGCGCCCCAGTGCGTACGCCTCGGCGTGTCCAGGTCCGCGTCATCGAGGCTCGCTACGCTGCTCCAGAAGCGCTCGTGGTTTTCTCGGAGCCACTTCATGTCGTCCGCCATCGAAGCGGCCGGGTCGTTGATACGAGGCTGCATGTCGGCCCACACGTGTGAAGCATCGCCGAAGGCGTTGTCGTTGTAAACGAATTTCGCGGCTGCCAGGTGACGCACCATGCCCTTGATCGAGCGCCCCTGGTCGTCGGCGGCGCCTTCGCGCGTCATCGTCCAGTGATAGTCGTCCTCGCTGACGTCCTTGAGGTTGGCCATCAGCGAATGCCAGCGGCTGCCCTCGAAGGCAGTGTCGAGGAAGTAGAGCAGCTCCTCGACGCGGACGCGGCTCATCCTTTCACGACGATGTTCACCAGGCGCCGCGGCACGAACAGCACCTTCACGATCTCCTTGCCGGCGATCTGGCGCTCCACGTTCGCGCTCGACATCGCCAGCTCCTTCGCGGCGGCTTCATCGATCTCGACCGGCACGTCGAACTTGTCGCGTACCTTGCCGTTGACCTGCACGACCAGCGTGAACGTCTCGGCCTTGGCCAGCTCGGCGGTCTGCTTCGGGCCAGGACTGCTGGTGCACGCTGTAGGCGTGGCCCGTGCGCTCCCATAGCTCTTCGGCGATGTGCGGCGCGGCCGGCGCCATCATCAGCAGCAGCGACTCGACTGCCTGGTCCCAGGCGCTCGCGCCCGACGTTGTCCGCCTCGCGCACCTTGCCCAGGTAGGTCGTGAACTCCATCAGGCGCGCCAGCATCGTGTTGAAGCGGAAGTTGTCCAGGTCGTCCGTCACGATGCTGATCGTGCGGTGGCGCTGGTGCTCCAGCTCGCGCACGGCGCTCTCGTCCACCGATGCGCCGGCGGGCGGCTCCAGCGCCACGCTCCAGACGCGGTTCAGCCAGCGCGACAGGCCTTCGATGCCTTCCGGCCGGTAAGGCCCGCCGTCCGACCACGGCCCGATGAACATCAGGTAGCAGCGGAACGTGTCGGCGCCGTACGAGTAGACGTAATCGTCCGGGTTGACGACGTTGCCGCGGATCTTCGACATCTTCTCGCCGTCCGGGCCCAGGATGATGCCCTGGTTGAACAGGTTCACGGCCGGCTCATCGAAGTCGATCAGGCCCAGGTCGCGCATCGCCTTCGTGAAGAAGCGGAAGTACATCAGGTGCATCGTCGCGTGCTCGATGCCGCCGGTGTACTGCGTCACGGGCAGCCACTGCTTCACGCGCTCGTCCGTGAAGTCGAAGGGCCCGGCGCCGAAGTGCGGGCTCAGGTAGCGGTACTGGTACCAGGACGAGTCCACGAACGTGTCCATCGTGTCGGTCTCGCGCACCGCGTCGCCGCCGCATACCGGGCAGGTCGTCTTCCAGAACCGCTCGTCGCGCTTCAGCGGCGACTCGCCCGTGGGCACGAACTCGGAGTCTTCCGGCAGCAGTACCGGCAGGTCTTCCTCGGGGACGGGCACGGCGCCGTCGGTGGGGCAGTAGATGATCGGGATCGGCGTGCCCCAGTAGCGCTGACGGCTCACCAGCCAGTCGCGCAATCGATACGTGATCGTCGACTCCGCGAAGCCGCGCTCGGCTCCGTAGGCCACGACGCTCCTTTTGCCTTCGTCGTTGGGCGTGCCGTCGAAGGGGCCGGAGTTGACCATCGTGCCGGACTCGACGTAAGCCTCGGCCAACGGTGAGTTGTCATAATCAGGCGCCGCGATGACGACTTTGATGTCGATGCCGTACTTCGTCGCAAACTCGAAGTCGCGCTGGTCGTGTGCCGGCACGCCCATGACTGCGCCGGTGCCGTAGCCGGCCAGCACGTAGTCGCCGACGTAGACGGGGACCTGCTCGCCGTTGTACGGGTTGGTGCAGTAGGCGCCGATGAACACGCCTGTCTTCGCCTTGTCCGCCGCCGTGCGCTCGATCTCGGTCTGGCGCTTCGCCGCCTCGACGTACGCGTCGACGTCCGCCTTGCGGTCGGGCGTCGTCAGCGTCTCGACCAGCGGGTGCTCCGGCGCCAGCACCATGAACGTGACGCCGTAGATCGTGTCCGGGCCGCGTCGTGAAGACGGTGATCGAGTCTTCCGAGTCGCCCTTCAGCGGGGTCTGGGGTGTCCCCAGGCTAAATGTGATATTGGCGCCTTCGGATCGACCGATCCAGTTCGTCTGCATCGTCTTGACGCGCTCCGGCCAGTCCAGCCCGTCGAACTTCAGCAGCTCCTCGGCGTAGTCGGTGATCTTGAAGTACCACTGCTCCAGGTTGCGCTTCTCCACGGGCGTGCCGCAGCGCTCGCACACGCGGTCGTCGCCGTGCACCTGCTCGCGCGCCAGCGTGGTATTGCAGTTCGGGCACCAGTCGACGGCGCCCATCTTGCGGTAGGCCAGCCCGCGATTGAAGAACTGCAGGAAGAACCACTGGTTCCACTTGTAGTACTCCGGCAGGCACGTGATGACCTCGCGCGACCAGTCGAACATCGTGCCCATGCGCTTCGCCTGCTCGCGCATGCGGTCGATGTTCGCCATCGTCCACTTGAACGGGTGGATGTTGTTGCGGATCGCGGCGTTCTCCGCGGGCAGCCCGAAGGCGTCGAAGCCGTACGGGAACAGGACGTTGTGGCCCTTCATGCGCATGTAGCGCGCCTTCGTGTCCGGCGGCGTCTCCGCGTACCAGTGACCGATGTGCAGGTCGCCGGACGGGTAGGGGTACATGGTGAGGAAGAAGTACTTCGGCCGCGGGTCGTCGTCCTTCGCCTCGTACAGGCCGTCCTGCTCCCAGCGAGCCTGCCACTTCGTCTCGATCGCCGGCGGGTCGTACCGCTCGATGCGTCCTTCGGTCTGCTGAGTCTGTGTCATATCGAATCTGATTCTATCAACTCGCCCCAAACAGAGCGATAAGAGCCGGCCTTCTCACCTACCGAGCGGCCGGCCGCGTATCTGGAAGACTGTCACGACTGGAGGACGATGGTGTCCTCGAAGAAAGCAATACCGTCCTTCGATAGCGATACCTTGAGGTCGCCGTACTCCTCGAACACAAACGAGCACCCGACTCGGCCGAGGGCGATCATGGCCGAAGAGGTCGAGGCGCCGCGTTCACCGTCTTTGCGGGGGTACTCCACCCTCGCTTCGATGCGAGCGCGAGTATCTTCGCCCTCGGATTCGAAGACCACCTGAAACTCCACGGTATGACCGACCATGCTGGGGCCGAATCGCCAGGCGGCAGACTGACTCCGTGGGTCCAAGGTGTGGCCTCGTGCTTCTATGGCGGTTACCTCTAGCGTGACGGGGTCCTTTCTCGTTCGCAGCCGGTGCCGCAAGCCCGGCCTCGGCTTTCAGTATGAGGCCAGAGGCCGCAAGCCTCGAGGGGCAGACCGCCAACCTCACTCCGCGCCCAGAACCGCCAGGAGTTCGTTGGCACACTCCTCGGGCGAGGAGGAGGTGGTGTCGATCATGGCGTCCAAGTCGACACCGTCGAATATGTCAGTGAGCTGCGACTCTGCCCAGCCGCGTTGCCTGTCAGGCCTTGCCGACTCACGCTGGCGCAGTGCGGTAACCGTACACCTGGACCCCGACGATGCGCGTCTCCCCTGCATCCCGCAGGATATCGATGCACCGCAGCTGAAGCCGTTTGTCCATGGGCAACGAGCCGTCGACGATGACGTCAAGGTCGCTCCGAGACAGCGCAGCGATCGACTGATGAACGCCGAGAATGACCCTTTCTCGGAACGCCTCATCGTCCTCCTCTTGCTTCCAGCAGTGGAAGCGTTGGCCAGAGACGGTCGGCTTCCCAGTGCAGCCATCGCCGGTTGTTGAAGCTTTGGATCGCCTTCGCAATGCTCGTCTTGCCTGAGGACGCAGGACCCGTCAGCACGATCAACATTTCTGGTGGTCCTGAAGCTTGCAGCGGCTCGCAGCTTTCAGCTATCAGCTAATGGCTCGAAGCTCGCTGCGCTTACTCGACGAAGATGTCGACCGGCGGGCGCAGCTTCGCGCACTCCGCGAGCACGTCGTGGATCTCGTGGTCCTGGAAGGCGGCCACGGGGCTCTCGTCCAGCGCCTCGTCGTTGTCCAGCGCCACGTAGGACTGCTCCGTCAGCACGTAGTCGAAGCGCGGCGCCCACTTGCGGGAGCCCAGGCGCGCCGTCGTCGAGCAGTTGTCGACCATGTACGAGACGCCGCGGGCGTGCATGTACGGGTTCAGCGAGTCGACCGCCTCGATCACGCTCTCGTTCGCGATCTCGGAGTACGGGTGGCCGTTCTTCAGCAGCACGTCGATCTGCGCCATCATCGTCGCCATGTAGACGCCGGCCGTGAACGGGTTGAGCGGGATGTCTTCCTCGACGCGCTCGGCGCGCACCTTCTTGCCCGTAACCCACGTCTCGGTGCCGTCGATCTTGCCCATCGGGACGTCCTTCAGGCGCTCGCCCGCCATGACCACGCTGCGGATTTCGTTGCCGGAAGAGACCTCGTCGTAGATCTCGCGCAGCAGCTCGTGGGCCGCCGGGTAGGCTGGCCGCGTAGGCCTGCTCGAACTCGCGCGCGGCCGTCGCGCCCACGGCGTCGTACACGCCCTTCATGCCCTGCGGGAGATGATGCGTGAGATCGGCCCGGTGATCGCCTCGGCCGAGTTGAGGAACGCGTCTTCGTGCGACATGCCCTGGTCGATGAAGCGGTGGTACAGGCTCTCGATGATGCCGTGCACCGCGCCGAGCAGGATGCCGCGCTCGCCGTAGATGTCCGACTTGAACTCGGACTCCATCGTCGTCTGGAACGTGTAGGGCGAGCCGATCGCCACCGACCAGCCGAGCGCGATGTCGGTCGCCCGGCCGTCGACGTCCTGCTCCACCGCGAAGCTGCTGTTGATGCCGGCGCCGTTGACTTCCTTGCCCTGCACGTAGAGCCGCCGCACGGACGGGCCCATGCCCTTGGGGCATACGGCGATCGCGTTGACGTTCGCCGGGAACTTCTCGCCGACGTTCTTCATGTGGCCGAGCAGGAAGCCGTGCGAAAGGCCGAGCGTGGCGCCGGGCTTCAGGTCCGCGAAGACCTGCTTGTAGAGCTCGGCCTGGGCCGCGTCCGAGATCAGCAGCAGCACCAGGTCGGACTCGCGCACCACCTCGAACATCTCGCCCAGGGTGCCGTCGTCCTCGGTGAAGCCGGCGTCGCGCGCCTGCTGCATCGAGCTCGAGCCCGGGCGCAGGCCGACCTTGACCTTGATGTCGGTGCCTTCCAGCGAGTCGCGCAGGTTCTGGGCCTGCGCCGGCCCCTGCGAGCCCCAGCCGATCACGCCGATCTGCTTGATGCCCTCGAAGGCCTTTGGGAGCAACGGGAACAGGTGCCTCCCACCCTTGACGATCTGCTCCGTCCGGCCTAAGCCCATATCCAGGGTGTCGACCTGAAAGACCTTGGAAGTGAACGGCATGCCGTGGCTCCTTGTTAAGTTTCGATGTCTCGAAAATGGCTAGAAACGAATACTACACGTAGCGCGCCCTAGAGTCAGACCCAGCGACGCAGTCGCGCTCCACGCGTCGACTGAGCCCGCCAGCCTGAGCCAGGTCGAAGGCTCGAAGCACGCCACCGCCTCGTCTCGCCCCAAACTGAAGACTGATAACTGACCACTAACAACCACCGCACCAGCGCCCAGGAACGCCTCGTAGCTGGCCCCTAAGGCAGATACTTCAGCGGGTCGACCACGTTGCCGTCGACGCGGATCTCGAAGTGCAGGTGGTTGCCCGTCGCGTAGCCGGTACGGCCGCCCTGGCCCAGTAGCTGACCCTGCGCCACCTGCTGGCCCTCGGACACCTTGATCTGGGAGAAGTGCGCATACAGCGTCTGCACCCCGTTGCCGTGGTCCACGATCACGTAGTAGCCGTAGGAGCAGCACGGGTCGCCGCCCGCGAACACGACTGTGCCGCCACGCGCCGCCACGATGTCCGCGTTCGGGTCCGCGTACAGGTCGATGTCGATGCCTAGCGGGTGGGATGGCCCGAAGTAGCTGGAGATCGGCCCGTGCACCGGCCAGATGAACAGGCTGCTGCCATTCGATGGCACCGGCGTCGCGTCGACCGTGGGCACTTCGGTTGCTTCCGGTGTGGCCGTTGGCTCCTGAGTCGGTTCGGGCGTTGGCGTTGGCGTGTCGAGCGCACCCAGCGGCGGGATGAACTCGGGCGGCGTGGCTGTCGGCTCGGCCGTGGGCTCTTGCGGCGCCTCGGTCGCTGTCGGCTCCTCGATCGGTGCTTCAGTCGGCTCTTCCGCCGGCGCCTCGGTGGCTTCAGGCTCCGGCGTCGGCTCCTCCAGCGTCAGCTCGACGTCTTCGTTTACGGGCAGCTGCGTCGGGTCCGGGATGAAGATCTCCTGACCGATGACCACGATGCCGTCGCCGCCGATCGCGTTGTAGGGCGAGCTCAGGATCGCGTCCGTGCTCACGCCGTAGTCCGCGGCGATCTCGCTTGCTGACTCCGCGAACAGCACCGTATGCACGATGCCGGGCTCACGCGGCACACGGATGTGCTGGCCGGGCTCGATGTGGTCGGAGCTCACGATGTCAGGCTTGTTGCTCTGGGCCAGCAGCTCGGCCGGCGAGAGGCTGCCGTTACCCGTCACGCCGAAGGTCTGGGCGATGCCGCTGAGCGTGTCGCCTTCGACGACTGCATAGATGCAGTACGCCGCGCTGCCGGTCTCCTCGCACGCCGGTTCCTCATCGGCCCCGGGTTCAGCGGTCGGCGTTGCGTCCGCGTCGGAGGCTTCCTTCTTGTTTTGCCCGTCCGTTCCGGCCGGAGTTTCCTCCAGCGTTGCGAACGTCGGGGCCTCCTGCGGTACGCCGAGCTCCAGGATGCGCTGCATCGAAGCCTGTGCCTCTGCCGATGACGTCGACGACTCCAGCGAGAGCACCGCGAGTAGCAGGTTGTCTCCCGGCGTCGGTTCCGGCGCTAGCTGCGTTTCGATGACCTGGCGTTCGGTGCTGGTCTGCGTGAAGCTCGCCGTGATCGTCTCAGGCAGACCCGCGACGGCTGGATGTTCGACCGATGCGCTACCGGGGATGGCAGAGGACAGCATCGTGGTGCCGAGGACGGCGCCGCCAATGATCGCGACGACGGCGATGTGCAGGAAGAAGCGTGCGCTGCCCGGCGCCTGGTACGGCGCGGTGCGTAACGGATTGCCTCTAGCCTTGGTCGAAGTACGGTTGGGACGTTGGTAGGGCCGGATCGGGTAAACCTCCGGGGCTACTGGCTCTCAACGGCCCGCCAAAACCGCTCAAGCTCGCCCAATAATAACGTCTTGCCAGCGATTATGGTAATCGGGCGCCTTGCAAGACCATCTACGTTATTAGCGGTTGCGGCGGTCAGGTCCGCCAGTGCTCACTGCGTTATGCAGTAGGTGAGGAAGAAAGTGCGCTCTGCCGGCGAGCGATAATCCGTGCCGCGGATCTCTTCGCAGGTCGTTCGGTCGGGCAGCGCTCCCGGCGATGCATCCGTCGTAGTGCCGCAGTTGTTTTCGTAGTAAGTCTGCTCCGACGCCGTGCGCTGGTTCGTCGATTCCAGCACGTCGCAGTCCGTGCGCGTCGTGCTGATTGGCGATGCGCCTGTGCTCACGTTCAGCGTCACCTGGTCGATGTCGCTCGTATCGCTGCCCGCGACGGGCGACTGGCTGATCACGAGCCCCTTCGCCGTGCCGGCCGAGGCCGTGTCGATGCGCAAGTAGGCGATGTCCTGCTGGGTGAGAAACTCCGTCACAGCGTCGACGTCGACGTCTTTGAAGTCCGGCAGGATACCGGGCAGCCCGGGTTCCAGCAGCCGGCTGCCGTTCGAGGCCGACGAGGATTGCGTCGGTGCGGTCGTGGGCTGTGCCTGCGATCCGGTCGCGCCGGTACCAGTGCCGCCCGCCGCCTCGCTCTGCAGATCGGCCTGCTGTTGCGCCTGCAGGTCGCCCAGGTCGTCACCGCTACGGCTCAGGAACAGGCCGATGCCGATCACCGCCACGATCAAGGCGCCGGCAACCAGCCACTTCACGTTGAACGCTATCGGTCCGCGGGTTGAGACGGGCGTTAGCTGCGTGTTCTGGGCCGTGCCGGTCCAGCCGGCGGGCAGCTCCGCAAGCTGCTGCTCCGGGTCGACGCCCAGATAGCGACAGTAAGTGCGCAGGAAGCCGCGCGCGTAGACAGGCGCCGGAAACACGCTGTAGTCGTGCTCTTCGAGGGCAATCAGAAACCGCCTCGAGATTCGAGTGCTGTGTTCCGCGTCTTCGAGCGTCAGGCCGCGAGCGAGCCGGGCCTGAGAGAGACTCGTGGTGCCGAGTTCTAGTGTCATAACTCCGTCCCCGGAGGCTTAGTTACATAAGTGCTGGTAACCAGTAAAGCTAAGGGGCACTCCGTAAGGTGTCAAGTTAGGGAAAACCCGCATAAAACCTGCGTAACGAATCCTCAGGACAAGGTCGAGAGCCGCAGTTTTCGAGCGAAAGCGAGAATCAATTCAAGGACGAAGCTTCAGCTCCGTCCGCCAGCACCCGAAACGCTTGGCGGGCGTCTGTTGCGCTGACACGACCGACGCGGGCCACCAGCGCGCCTGGTCGTTGACAGCGCACTCATCGCGGCCGATGATCCCGCACAGCCAGCCCCGGACGTCCCGCACGAGGCCGTCTCGTGTCAGTGGGTCGTCCGCTCGCAGCATCCCGAACCCCGTCGCCCATCAAGGAGAGCGAAGTGAAGCGCAGCACCGACCGCATACTCACGACTCACGCCGGCCGCCTCAACGGCCCGCAGGAGCTCACCGACGCCGCCCGAAAGCTCCAGACAGGCCAGTCAGACGACTACGAAGCCATCCTGCCTCTGGTCCGCCAGTCCATGATCGGCCTGCTCAACCAGCAAACCGAAGCGGGAATAGACATCGTCAGCGATGGCGAGCTCGGCAAGATTGGCTTCGGGCTCAACTACTACGGCAAGCGCCTCACCGGCCTCGCCTCTCGCCCCGTCAAGGAAGGCGAAGCGGCGATGATGTCCGGCGCCACCGGCGAGCGCCTCGAGTTCGCCGAGTTCTACGACCAGCTGCGTACCGGTGGCGGTGGCTATCAGGCCCCGCAGCCCACGAACCGCGTCGTCTGCAACGGCCCGATCAAGTACATCGGCCAGGACCTCGTCAAGGCCGACATCGACATCTTCAAGTCCGCCCTCGAAGCGGCCAACCTCAAGCCCGAAGACGCCTTCATGTGCGTCCTCGCCCCCGGCTGGCTGGAGCACTTCTTCTACAACGAGTACTACCCGGACGACCGGGCCTACCTCTTCGCCATCGCCGACGGCATTCGCGAGGAGTACAAGGCCATCGTCGATGCGGGCTTCATCCTCCAGCTCGATGACCCCGGCCTGCCGGACACCTACGACATGATCGTGCCCAACCCGAGCATCGAGGATTACCGCAAGTTCGCCCAGATCCGCGTCGATGCCATGAACCGCGCCCTCGAAGGCATCCCGGAGGACCGCGTGCGATACCACATCTGCTGGGGTAGCTGGCACGGCCCCCACACGCACGACCTCCCTCTGGAGCACGTCGTTGACCTCATGCTGCAGGTCAACGCTCAGGCTTACTCCGTCGAGGCCGCCAACCCGCGCCATGAGCACGAGTGGAAGGTCTGGCGCGACGTCAAGCTGCCCGCCGGCAAGATCCTCATCCCCGGCGTCGTCAGCCACGCCAGCAACGTCGTGGAGCACCCGGAGCTCGTGGCGGACCGCATCATCCAGTACGCGGAGCTCGTGGGCAAAGAGAACGTCATCGCCGGCACGGACTGCGGTATGGGCAATCGCGTGCACCCGCAGATCGCCTGGGCCAAGCTCAAGGCCCTCTCGGAAGGCGCCGCCCTCGCCTCGAAGCAGCTCTGGGGATAGACGCCCGAGCTCACTCATCCCACCACGCAGCATCGAGAGCAAGAAGCCGCCGGAACCCCGGCGGCTTCTTAACTGGGTTAGCTTTAGGTGCCTGCGATACATGCGTCCCTGCACCCATTGAAGGTCAGGTTGCGGATGCGATTATTAACCCATACACTGCTACTGAAGTTGCCATAAGCGGCATTTTGAGCACTTCATCTTTCCTAATACAGGAAAATGTGTTCTTATATGTAACGAACCTATCGGAAAGCGGTTAAAGGTTTCGATAGAACACTCAAGTAGTCAAAAGGCTTAAATCGTTCAAGGTCAATGAGGACCAACCCCGTGACGTGGCTGTCGGGGAATGCAGAGGCAGGGAGGCCTTATGTCCAAGGATCGACTGACTCCTGATGCACGGGAGGCGCGCACGTCGCGCCGCCGGCGAATATTCCCCTTGAGCGCCCAGCACTTCTTCGAAGGTGGGCGATCTGAGCTTGGGCGCGTCCTGCCCGGCCGATTCGCCCTGGTGGCGATCATGTCTGACGCTTGGCGTCTTCTTCGTGACGGCGCTTCAACCCACCCAAAACGCCCTGGGTGACCCGAAGCCTAAGGTCGACATTTGTCATCGCACGGACGCTGTGACTAACCCGTACACGTCCAACTCCGTGGACGCCGATTCCGCCGACGGCGATACCGGCAACGACAACGGTAAGGGGGATCACTCGGAGCATTCCGGTCCGATAGCCACCTCTCAGGCCGTCGCCCAGGACCTAAAAGACAACGACCAGAAGTGGGGCGACATCATTCCGCCACACGACAATTACCCAGGCCTGAATTGGACCACCGAGGGCCAAGCGATCTGGAACAACGGCTGCAACTACGTGACCAACGATCCCATGGGAACGCTCACGGTAAACAAGGTGTGTACCCCCCAGACCGCTGACCTGTTCAACCTCCTCGTTGACGGCGATGTTGAAGCCGATGGTGCCGCTTGTGGTGGTACCACAGGTAATCTCGGCGTCATCGCCGGATCGCACAGCGTCTCCGAGGGCCCTTCGAACGTCACTGACAAGTACACCGTGGCGATTAGCTGTGTAGATGCCTCGAGGTCTCCTGTGGCCTCCGGCAACAGCACCAGCCTCTCGGGCATTCAGGTCGACGAGAACGAGCACGTCACCTGCACAATCACCAACACGCTGATCACCGGCACACTCCACGTAACCAAGCGCTGCGGCGACGGCGTGGATGGCCCCTTCGGTGTCTTCATCGACGGCCGCGACAGTGCACAGGACGTCGCCTGCGGAGGCTCGGTGGACATCACGTTGCCGCCGAACACCTACAACGTCAGTGAGGACCCGGCCGACACTACGGGTATCACGGTAAGCCTCGACAACTGCGGCACGGCTGGGTCCGTGACGGTGGTTGGCGGCGAAATCACCAACTGCCAGCTCGTGAACACACTCACTCCTACGACCGGTACGCTGCACGTGACGAAGCGCTGCGGCGATGGCGTGAACGGCCCCTTCGGCGTGTTCATCAACGGTCGCGATAGCTCACAGGACGTCGCGTGTGGCGGCTCGGTGGACATTACGCTGCCGCCGAACACCTACAACGTCAGTGAGGACCCGGCGGACACTGACGGGATCACGGTAAGCCTGGACAACTGCGGCACGGCCGGCTCCGTGACCGTGGTGGTCGGCGAGACGACGAACTGCCTGCTCGTGAACACGCTGACGCCGACGACCGGCACGCTGCACGTGACGAAGCGCTGCGGTGATGGCGTGAACGGTCCGTTCGGTGTCTTCCTCAATGGTCGAGACAGCGGACAGGACGTTCCCTGCGGTGGCGCGGTGGACATCACGCTGCCGCCGAACACCTACAACGTCAGCGAGGACCCTGCAGATACTGACGGGATCACCGTAAGCCTGGATAACTGCGGCAACGCTGGCGCAGTGACCGTGGTGGTCGGCGAGACGACGAACTGTCAGCTCGTGAATACGCTGCCGCCTCCTGTTACCGGTACCCTGCACGTGAACAAGGTCTGCGACCACGGCGTAAACGGCCCGCTTCGGTGTCCTCTACGATGGGCGAGACAGCGGACAGGACAATCGCCTGTGGTGGAAACGCGGTCGACATCACCCTGACGGCGAACACCTACAACGTAAGCGAGGACCCCTCCGACACTAGCAGCATCACGGTAAACCTGGACAACTGCGGCACGGCAGGTTCCGTCACCGTCGTGACTGGCGAGACGACGAACTGCCTGCTCGTCAATACCCTGACGCCTCCTGTGACCGGCGGCATCATCGTCGACAAGGTCTGCGACCCCGCGAACATCGCCGCCAGCTTCACCGTCACCCTCTACGATGAGAACGGCAAGATTGCCGAGCGACAGCATTAGCTGCGCCGACGGCCAGAACCAGGTGATCTTCCGAGACCTCGTTGGCGAGCACACTTACCACGTCGACGAGACTGGCCTGCCGGAGAACTGGCAGATCGGTACCAACGGCTGCACCGACCTGTACCTGAACCCGGCGCAGGGCACCACACGTGCCTCCTGCACGATCACCAACACGGTCGCTACGATCTCGATTCAGAAGCTATGTAACGTCGACACGGGCGCCCTCTTCGACATCTATGTCGGCGGCCAGCTCGTGGCGGACGACATCGCCTGCGACGGCGTCGTGACACCGTTCACCTTCCCGGTGGACGGCCCCTACGTCGTGCGTGAGACCCTCGGCGATGGTTCCGGTATCGCGGGCCTCTACGTCGTGAGCTTCGGCGATAACTGCGCGACCGGCTCGATCACGCCCGTCCTCGGCCAGAACCGCCGATGCGCCGTTACCAACACCTACGTCCCGGTCGACCCGAGTATCAGTACTCAGGTCAGCCAGACCTCACTGAACATCGGCGACGGCACCGGCCCGATCACGGACCAGGTCACCGTCCTGGACGGCGATAGCAACGGCATCGCCGGTTCGGTCACCTTCTCCCTCTGTTACTCGCCGGACGCCTTCGACACCTGTGCCACCGGTGGTAGCGCCCAGGGTGGTGGTGCTCTGGACGGCAACGGCCAGGCCACTTCCAGCAACGTGACCCCCACGCTGCCGGGCTACTACTGCTTCGGCGTCGACTTCACGCCGGACAACCAGCTCCTCTACAACGCCGTGCGTCACTACGACGACACGACCAACTTCGAGTGCTTCCAGGTCACGGCGCCTGACACCGACATCGTCAAGACGGGCCCGACTGACCCGGTGCCCCACGGCACCCAGTTCTCTTACACGCTCGCCGTGACCAACAACGGCGACGGTCCTACCAACGCTGACATCGTCGTCACGGACACGCTGCCGGACGGCCTGACCAACGTCACAGCTGGTGGCACTGACTGGGTCTGCGACCCCGCCAGCATCGCCGGTCCCACGGCGTCGTCCAGCATCGAGTGCACCTACAGCGGCTCGATTGCTGCCGGTGCATCCGCACCCGACATCACCGTCACCGCCACGGCGCCGGTGAACGACTGCGACAATCTCGACAACACCGCTGTCGTCAGCGGCGCCGACGCCGGTTCCGACACGGCCGAGAACTCCTCGACCGTGACGACCAACGTCGACGGCTGCATCAGCGATCTCGATATTTCGAAGTCCGGCGACACCGCCGCCCTCTTCGGCGATACCGTCGAGTACCTCATCGAGGTGTTCAACGCCGGCAGCAACCCCGCCAACGACGTCGTCGTCACGCGATAACCTCGCCGACAGCCTGACCAACGTCGACCGCCTTCTGGGACGACGACGACGACCCGTCGTAGACGGCACGGCCTGTGCCGTCGGCGGTGGCAACCGTGTCACGCTGCAACATCGGCACCATCGGGGTCGGTGAGACGCGCTGGGTGCTCGTCAGCGCCGTGGTCGACTCCTGCGATGACCTTGTCAACCAGGCGACGGTCGATTGGAACGACCCGGGATTCGGCGACAACCCGGTCGTGACGCCCGATGCCAACACGAGCAATACGGTCACCACGGTCGTGACCTGTGGCTCCATCACCATCGTCAAGGACACGGACCCGGAGACGACCGGCATCGCCTTCGACTTCACGGGCTCGTTCCCGGGCTTCGACCTCGAAGATGACCAGAGCATCAGCTTCGACAATCTGGAGCCTGGCAGCTACGTGATCACCGAGTCCAACCTGCCGGGTAACTGGGACCTCACGGACATCACCTGCACCAACGCGGGCCTCAACGGCGACGTTGCCGGCACGATCAACGTGGGTACCGAAACCGCGACGATCAACCTTCGGGCGGGCGATGACATAACGTGTCTGTTCAACAACGTCGAAACCACCGTGAACATCACGGGCGATGAGGAGCCGACGCCGACGCCTACGGCCACGCCGCCCTCACCAACGACATTGCGGGCGTGATAGTCACGCCAACGCCGACGACTCAGCCTCAGGCAACCGCAACACCAGGCCTGATCAGCGAGATCGAGCAGGTGCGGCGACTGCCCAGCACCGGCAACGGCGGCTATCTCTCTGACGGGGCGTCCTTCCCGTGGATTATCGTGCTGGCCGATGTCTGCACTCGCTGGCACGGTACTCGCCGTCCTCGGTCTGCGACGACACCGCAGCACGCGCTAAGCGATCTTCGGGTCGGGGTCACGGGGATCTCCCTTTGACCCCGACCTGTAAACTGCCGCTCCCGCCTGGCGGCATGAGTGCATGGGTTCATAGCGATTCAAGAAGGCTTCTTTGAGTCGCGGAATTAACTGGAGTGCAACGTCGTGATCCGGGCGGCTCTATTCTTGGTTTTCGTTGTTACACTGGCAGTGCTGGCGGGTCAGCTAATCTCCCGCCGCTCGCGTCCATCAGCCTCTCTCGCCGAGGTCGAAACCATGACTCCGTCTGTCCCGCCAACCAGCCAGCGCCCGCCCGGCCGTGCAAGTACGCGCCTGCGCTACGGCCTGGTACTGCTGCCCCGGTATCCCTGGCGATTGCCGTGCGGCGCCTACGTGCTTACCTCCGGTTCCGGCGGCACGGATGCGCCGTCGCAGGCCGTACAGGCGTCGCCCACCGCGGTACCGGGTGCCCCGATTATCGCCGGTGCGGCGGTCGAGGCCATCGAGCCCACACCCACCGCGGTGCCGCAGGCCCAGGACGTCGCGCGTCTCGTCGTGCCCAGCCTCGACATCGATGCCCCCATTGTTGCCCTCGGTGTCGACGCCGATGGCGCCATGCAGGCCCCCAACAACCCGACGGACGTGGCCTGGTACAACTTCTCGGCCCGCCCCGGTGAGATCGGCAACATCGTGATGGCGGGGCACCTGGACTACGTGAACTACGGGCCCGCCGTCTTCTACCACCTCAAGGACGCCCACCTGGGCGACGAGCTCCAGCTCGTGCTCGTCGATGGCTCAGTCGCCCGTTATCGGGTCCTCAACGTCACCTCGTACGACGAGGCCACCGCGCCCGTGCAGGACATCGTCGGCCCCACCGACGGCGAGGTCGTCACCCTGATCACCTGCGGCGGCTCCTTCGACACCCTCTCGCGCGAGTACGACAAGCGCATCGTTCTCCGCGCCGAGCGCATCACCGAGACCGCCCAGGGCAACTGAACCGTTCGACTTCTTCAGGATTGGGGGGTGCTATTCGCCAGCGTAAGGCGAGGCTTTCCAGCCGGGCGGAGTTGTCCTCTGGAATCTCTCGCTGCCGTGGAAGACTCCGGCCATCCACTACGCAGAGCCTTCCGTCGTCCAGCGAAAGAGTCCCAACACTACGATCAGTGAGCCCTACGTCCCCGGATACCGTGTTTCAGGGGCTGGGCCGTCCGTCGCGCCGGTGTCGAGCGTGAACGGTGGGTAGGCGTCGACCAGCGAGCCCAGGTACGCGAGCAGGCGCGCGTCCCAGCGGTTCAACGCCCGGATGAAGTCGTACAGCCCCGGCGGGTAGTTCTCGTTCACCAGCACCGACACCGCGGCGATTATCAGGAACAGACCACCGACGATCCACAGCACCGACAGCACGATCGCGCTCGGCAGGGCGAGGAGGAGTCGCAGCAGCGCGTTGCCTGTTGAAGGCGTGCCGGAGGTATACACCTCGAACCGGAACACCTCATCGTCGCTGTCGGTCCCGGCCGGCAGGCGGTCCGTTAGCATCGTCAGGTAGGCGTAGAAGCCCACGATGATCCGCAACCACTTCGTCATCGTGTCACCCGATTCGGCGAGATAGCGTTCCGGCCCCTTCTGCGAGATCAGGACCGCTGCCACTATCGGGATGCTCAGGTAGAGAAGCCCCGAGATCCAGCCGAACGCGCCCGCCAGAATCGAGAGCAGGACGATAATTAGGATGCGCAAGAACACTTGCGCGCGCGCGAATTTCACCGGTGGCGTCGTATCGAATGTCACACCGTAGTCCGTCATGACGGCTTCCTTATCCCCATTTGCTATTGCCCGCCTCTGAAGCGTAGCCCTTCATCACCATCATTTCACCGTGGCCAGCAGGTTGAATGTGCCGATATTCACGAAATAGCAAGTCATTTGGCTCTTGGTTTGCCCCCGACTTGAGCGAAGATAGATGCAGCCCAAAGACGCGGCCATTGCGACGTGGCGATTGCACGTCAGCGGGAGCAGTTCATGGGTGGTAGGGTGATCGATATGGTTGAGGCCGAAGTCCAGGAAGAAGAGCTCGAAGAGGAGCTGTCGCCGTCCGAAGAAGCGGAGCTGCCGGATCCGGTCAGGCTGTACTTCCAGGAGATCGGCGCTGTCCCGCTACTCAAGGGGCCCCAGGAGGTCGAGCTCGCCAAGGACATCGAGAACGGACGCCTCCTCGCCCGCCTGCAGCGAGAGATCGCATCCCGAGGCGAGTCGCTCTCGTATCCCGCGCTCGCCCGTTACCTCCTGGTTACGATGCGGCGCCTGCTCGACCGCATGCGCCCGCTGTTCGACGGCCACGGCGAGCCCTACTCGCAGCTGCTCTTCGCCGCGACTCTCCAGCGCTCGATCGAGCGCGAGATCGACCCCAGCCTCGCCGAGGCCGTCGCCGACATCGTCGGCACCTCCGGCGGCCAGGTCACCGATGACCTCTGGGTGCTCTCGGTCGGCAGCCGCCTCGTCTCACCCACCGAGCTCGACGCCGGCCCCGACGACGCCGAGGCGGTGAGCCTCCTGGCCGAGGAGCTGCATGGCGCCGAGCGCATTGCTGGCGAGGCCAAGGACCACATGCTGCGCGCCAACCTGCGCCTCGTCGTCTCGATCGCCAAGCGCTACCAGAGCGGCGGCCTACCCTTCCTCGACCTGATCCAGGAGGGCAACACCGGCCTCATCCGCGCCGTCGAGAAGTTCGACTACCGCCGCGGCTTCAAGTTCAGCACCTACGCGACCTGGTGGGTGCGCCAGGCGATCACCCGCGCCCTCGCCGACAAATCGCGCACCGTGCGCCTGCCCGTGCACGTCGTCGAGAACGCCAACAAGTATCGCAAGGCCCTCGATGCCCTGCTCTCCGCCCTCGGCCGCGAGCCCACTGTCGGGGAGATCGCAACCCAGATGGGCACGACGACCGAAGCCGTCGAGCAGATTCAGGAGGCCCTCACGCGCCAGCCCGTCTCCCTGGAGCGCCCGTTGATCCGCGATGGCGACGGACGCCTGGAGGACGTCGTCCAGCACGTCTCCGCCTCGCCGGCCGAAGAGGCCGAGTCCCAGCTCCTGCGCGACGACCTCTCGACGGCGCTGCGCGTCCTGCCCCCGCGTGAGCGCGAGATCATCATCCTGCGCTACGGCCTGCGCGACGGCACGCCGCTGACCCTCGAGGAGACCGGCAAGCACTTCGACCTCACGCGGGAGCGCGTGCGCCAGCTCGAAGTCCGGGCCTTCGCCCAACTGCGCGATTCGCCCGAGATGCGCTCCCTGCTTGACTACCTCAAGAACGGCCATGGCTAGTCAGATCGCGAGGGTTTAGATGACAACCGGCAGACTCCTCATCCCGCTCGATGGCTCCAAGCTGGCGGAGCACTCCCTGGCGTATGTCGCCACGCTCGTGCCCCTCGGCGTAAGGGAGGTCGAGCTCGTCAGCGTCCTCGACCCCACTGCGTTTCATCCTCGCGCCGGCCACGACGACACCGCGCGCGAGCGCAACCTCGTCGAGACCTATCTGCGTGGCATCGGCGAGAACCTGGGCCTGCAGACATCGCTCAAGGTCACCACGACGATTGCCGCCGGTCCCGCAGCCACCGCCATTCAGCAGGTGGCGCACCAGCTCGACCCGGACTTCCTCGTCATCTCCACTCACGGCGCCTCCGGCCTCTCCCGCTGGCGTCTCGGTAGCGTCGCCGACAAGGTGATCCGTGCCGTCGAATGCCCCACGCTCGTCGTCGGACCTCGGGCAGCCGAGCGCGAAGAGGAGCTATCGGAGATGCTCATGCCGGTCGTCAAGACCGTCGTTGTCCCTCTCGATGGCTCTCCGGCGGCTGAACAGGCCCTGCCGGTCGCCCAGCGCTTCGCCGAGGCGGTAGGCGCCGAGCTCCACCTTGTCACGGCTGTATCTGTTGCCGATCTGGGCACCGAGGCCGTCTGGGCCGGCATTTCCCCCCAGCTCGAAGAGGAGCTCACGCATGACGCCCAGGCTTACCTCGAGCGCGTCAAAGCCGCGACCCCCGCGCTCGCCGGGGCGACGCTGGCCGCCCGCTTCGGCGCTCCTGCCGAGGCCCTGACCGAGTACGTTACGGAGAACGACATCGACCTCGTCGTCATGACCAGCCACGGCCGCGGCGGCCTTCTGCGTACCGCCCTCGGTAGCACCACGGATCGCATGCTGGGCGGCGATGCGCCGGTCCTGGTCGTCCGTGCCGTGCCCTAGCTCATTTCGTTAAACGGGCCTATTGGCCCGCAACTCGGTGGCCCGGATGGCTCTTCGAAGTCTTAAGCTTGCGGGCGTACCCTGATCCAGGTATGAGCACGATAGTCGGCTGGAGAATGAAAATGATCTCAATTCTGACGACAGTAGATGGCTCCGATGAGTCGCTGGCGGTGATTCCCGCCGTCCAAAAGCTGGCTGAGGGGCAGCCGTTGAGTGTCCACCTCCTCATGGTTGTCGATCACCGGTCGGGCACCGTCCGAAACTCATCGATCGCTCGTGCCCCCACAAGCGCCGCCGGTGGCGTACCCGGAGCCCCGGGTTCGATGAGGTCATCGTCCAGCGGCAGGCCCTCTGAGCCGGTGTGGGCGGAGTCCGAGGAGCAGGCCAACGAGCGTGCAATAGAAGAAGGTCGCGACTACCTCGAGCTGGCGGCGAAACCGTTGCGGGATCAGGGTCTCAAGGTCGAGACCGACATCATCGTCGCTAACAAGGTGAGCGAGGCCATCGTCGACTATGCGCGTGAGCACTCCGTCGACATGATCGCCATGGCAACGCACGGACGCAGCGGCATCAGCGGTCTCGTACAGGGCAGCGTCGCTGCGGCCGTCGTGCGGTCGGGCGTCGCGCCGGTACTGCAGGTCCGTCCCTCAAAGTAGGGGATAACTTAACATAAAATAGCGCGAGCGTGCGGGTGAATCCGCTGCTTCGCTTGTTCGTGCCGTCTCTCCGGCCTCATATATTGTCCGTTGTCCTTTTCAACTTCCCAGATCGAGAGCAACCCGGGCCTGCAGGGGCGAACCTCGCCGAGCCGGCTGGAGAGCGTAAGGCGCGCGGCGAGGCCAAACGGCTCTTGGGTTTGACCGCGAAGGGGGCTTGAATAGGAGTGTGAGGATCGGAGGAAGCTGATGAAGAAGATCCTGTTGCCGCTGGACGGTTCTAGTTGCTCAGAAGCTGCCATCGTGATGGCGAAGAATCTCGCAGCTTCTCTCGGTGCGAGCATCGTCCTCGTCACCATCGGTAACCTGCCGGAGTCCGGCAAGATGGCGAAGGAGGAGGAAGGCGAGCTCAACGGCCCTGCTCAAGCGCCTCGCCTCGGAGCACCAGTTGGGCTCGGACATCAAAGTCGATATGGGAGGCGATGCCGCGCAGGGTATCCTGAGAATAGCGGACGAAGAGGGCGCCGACCTTATCGTGATGGCCACGCACGGACGCTCCGGCCTTTCGGACCTCGCGCAGGGCAGCGTTGCCCGGGAGGTCATCCGTGACGGCCGGTTGCCGGTGCTTCTCATCCGTCCCAAGGCTTGAACGCCATAAGCTGCCGTAGCGCTAGAAGGCCAGAGGCTCCCGGAGTATGACCAACCAGACCAGCGATTTCTCGACGCCCCTTACCCAGCTCTCTCGCGGCGATATCGCCATCGCCGATCTGCCGCTTGAGGACGAGGGTTTCTGGCGATACCTCTTCGAGCGTGTCGCTCATCCCGGCCGCACCAGTCGCACCTCCCGCGCCGCTTCGGGCGCCGGTTTGCTCCTGCAGCACCCCTTCACCGGCAAGGTGGCCGCGACCCGTCGTCTCGCGGCCGCGAGTGCCTTGAAAAGCGGCGACGGCGGTACACGCCGCCAGGCCATCCGCTTCATGCATGACTACGAGCCCGACGACGCCATGCTCGATGCTGTCGCCGATGCCACCGATGACGCTGACTCCGAGGTGCGCGTCGAAGCTGTGCGACTGCTCTCGAAGTATCCCTCCGAGCGCACCCTGCCTGGGCTGCTCGAGATCCTCGCCACCGCCTTCGATATCCGCGAGACCATCGCCTCGGAAGCCCTCGTGGAAATCGGCGCACCGGCGATCCCGGGCCTCACGAATCTCCTCGATGATGACGACTCCCGCATTCGCTGGCGCGCCGCTCGCTGTCTCAGCAAGATCGCGGCGGAGTACGAAGAGAAGGGGACGCTCAAGGGCCTGCTCAAGGCCTTCCACGACGACTCGCCGGACGTCGCCTGGCTCGCGGCTGACGGGCTCGTCGCCCTCGGTCCCGACGTCTCGATCGAAGTCCTGCGCTCCGCCCTCGGACAGCGCCTGTCGCCGATGACCAGTCGCGCCCTCCACCACTACGCCGACCACGCGACACCCCGGCAGACCTTCCAGCCTTTGATCGCCGCTACCCGGGGTTCCGCAGTCGGCGCCGCGACGCTCACCGCCTTGGGGCAAGTCCTCAAGGACCTCGAGGGCGCTGCGAAGTCGTAGGCGGCGTGTCGGCTAGCTGACTTCCTGCACCGAAGCCGCGTCGAAGCCGCTGATGATCTCCAGCAGCGCGTTCGTCTCCGAGATCTGGCGCGCCCGGTTCGCGTCCAGCGTCAGTTCCTCCAGCAGCTTGCGGGCGTTGTCGGTCGCCAGCCGCATCGCCGCCACCCGCGCCAGCTCCTCGCTGATCGCCGACTCGATCACGGCCTCGTAGAGGTCGATCAACACGCGCTCGGTCACCAGGTGCTCGAACAGGTTATCCGCGTCCGAATCCGGCTTCACGTCTACCGGCCTGATCGCTTTGTCCTCGGGTAGCTCGCCGGGCTCTACCGGGAAGAGCTGGCGTTGCGTCACCTCGTACTGAAACTGGTGCGCCGGCCTGTTGTACATCACCACGAGACGGCCGCAGGCGCGCTCCTCCATCAGGTCCAGCACCTCGATCGCCACCCGCTCGACGTCCAGGTACGCCGGCAGCGCAAACGTCGGCATCGGTGATTCGTATGCCAGCTCCTCGCCCGCCGCCAGCAGCAGGCTGCGCCCCTGCCGCCCCAGGCACACGAGCACCACCTCGTCGCCCGCGGCCCGCAGGCGCCGCAGCTCCTCACGCACCCGGCCGATCAGGTGCGCGTTGAACGCCCCGCACAGCCCGCGCTCCGATGACACCACCACCAGCGCCGTCTCGCCTGCCACGCCATCGAGCCCGTACGCGCCGTCGCGCGACTGGTTCAGTGCCCCAAGCTGGCCGTCGATGCTCTCTGCGTAGCGTCGCAACGGCGGCAACCGCGTTTCGGCCCGCCGGAAGTCGATCTCCGCGATCGACCGCATCGCCTCCAGCAGCGGCACGACCTGCTGGATTGCGTGCTGGTGGCTCCGGATCGCGTCGTAGTCGGCGGTCACGCGACGTGGCCCTCACGGCCTCGTGCCGCCGCCTTCGCACCCTCCACCCAGCGCGATAGCTGCTCGGCCAGCGCCGGAGACACGTTGCTCTCCGAAGCGGCCAGCGCGTCGACCTGGGGGTAGTTCAGGGGCCATCGCTCGCAGCGCCGCCTCGAACGCTTCGATATCCTTCGGAGCGAGGTCGTCCAGCAGGCCCGTCTTCAGCGCCCACATCTGGGCCACCTCGACCGCCAGTGACGCCGGCTGCGCGCTCGCCCTGGCCCAGCACCGCCGTCAGGCGCTCGCCGCGTGCCAGCTGGCGCTGCGTCGCCTCGTCCAGCAGCGTCCCGAAGCGTGTAAACGTCTTCACCTCCAGGTACTGCGATAGCTCCAGGCGCACGTTCGCCGCAGCATCGCGCAACGAACCCGGCTGCGCGCTGCCGCCGACGCGCGACACCGACAGCCCCACGTCGACCGCCGGAAGCTGGCCCTCGGAGAAGAGCGTGGCGTCCAGGTAGATCTGTCCGTCCGTCATCGAGACCAGGTTCGTGGGGATGAAGCCGGAGAAGTTGCCCCGCTGGGTCTCGATGATCGGCAGCGCCGTCACGGAGCCGCCGCCTCGCGCCTCGCTCAGCTTGAAGGCGCGCTCCATCAGGCGGGCGTGGGCGAAGAAGATGTCGCCCGGGAACGCCTCGCGCGTCGGCGGCCGGCGCAGCAGCAGCGAGATGCTGCGATACGCCTCGGCGTGGCGCGTCAGGTCGTCGTACACGATCAGCGCCTGCTTGCCCCGGTACGCGAACCACTCTGCGATGGCGCAGCCCGCGTACGGCGCCAGGTAGCGCAGCGCCGCAGGCTCCGCCGCGTCCGCCACGACCACCACCGTGTGCGAGATCGACCCGAGGCGGTTGAGCTCGTCGCTCACCTGGCGCACGGACGCCCGCTTGGCGCCGATGCTCACGTACACGCAGACGATGCCGGTGTCCTGCTGGTTGATGATCGCGTCGACGGCCAGGCTGGTCTTGCCGGTCTCGCGGTCGCCCAGGATCAGCTCGCGTTGGCCCTGCCCGATCGGCACCGCCGCGTCGATCACCTTGCACGCCCGTCAGCAGCGGCTCCCGTACCGGCTGGCGGTCCAGCACGCCCGGCGCCTCTTGCTCCACGTCGCGCCACTCGCCGGCCGCGAGGGGCTCCTTGCCGTCCCGTGGCTCACCCAGGGGGTCGATGATCCTGCCGAGCACCATGTCGCCCACCGGCACGCTCGCCAGCCGGCCCGTCCGCAGCACGGGCGATCCGGCGCTGATCCCGGTGTCCGACGCCGTACAGCACGCAGCCGACGACCTCGCGCTCCAGGTCAAGCACCTGGCCCGTTCGTGCCGTTCTCGAATACGACGATCTCGTTGTTCGCCACTTCGGGCAGCCCGGCCACGCGCGCCACGCCGTCGCCGATGCTCAGCACCCGGCCCACGTCCTGTACCGAGGGCGAGATCTGCATCTGCCCCGCGCGCGTTTCCAGCCGCTCGAGCATCTCCTCGACACGCCGCTCCATGCTGGTCACGAGGCGCCTTCCTGCTGGCTCAGCGCTTCCAGCTCGTGCTTCAGGCTCATGTCGATGACGAGCGCCCCGAGCATGCACCCTCACGCCCGCGATCAGCGATGCGTCCTCGCGCACGTCGAGCACAATCGCCTCGGTCGACGTGCCCAGCGCCGGCGCCACGACCTGCTGCAACCCTTCGGCCTGCTCTGCATCCAGCGGGTAGGCCGAAGTCACCACGACCTTGCCGTCGTTCTGCGCGAAGTCGCTCCGGGCCTGTTCCTGCGCCTCGTCGTCCAGCCCGAGGCCCTCCGTCAGCAGACGCCCGACCAGGGCTCGTGTACGGCCTCCCCGGATGAGTCCCGCACCAGCGAGCCGGCGATGTTCACGGCTGACTGCGACAGGCGTCTGCCCAGATGCCCCATCGCGGCCTGCTCCTCTGCCTGCGCCGTCACCCGTGCCTCGTCGATTACCGCCGCAGCGTCCGCCCGCGCCGCCTCCATCAGCCTCTTGCGCTCCTTGGCCGCTTCGATGCGCGCCGTGTCCAGCAGGGTTACGGCCTCACGCGCCGCCGTCTCGGACTGCTGTGCCAGCTTCGCGCGCTCCTCGTCGGCCTGCCGTGCTCGCTGCTCGGCGTCCTCGATGCGGGCGTCGATCTGCTCCTGGCGCTTCTGCATCACCTCCAGCACGGGGCGGTAGAAGAACCGCGCCAGGATCGCCAGCAGGATGAGGAAGTTGATGATCTGAAAGACGAAGGTCGGGATGTCGAAGCCGAGCATGCCGGATGCCCTTAAGGCAGCACTGTGCTGGTCAGCGGGTTGGCGAACAGCAGGATCAGGGCGATGATCAGCGCGTACAGCGCCAGCGACTCCAGCAGCGCCAGGCTGATGTACAGCGTCGTCGAGATCGAGTCGCGGGCGCCGGGCTGCTCCGCGATCGCCTGCATCGCCGCCGCCGCGACACGTCCCTGGCCCACGGCCGCCAGCGTCGTGCCCAGCGTGATCGTCAGGCCGGCCATGATTGCCGAACCGGTGACGAACCAGAACTGCGCTTTGCCCGCTTCGGCGGCGCGGGTCAGGTCGCTCTCCAGCGGGTTCGCGAACAGCAGCACCAGCGCCACGATCAGCACGTACAGGGCCAGCGACTCGATCATCGCCAGCGAAACGAACAGGTTGCGGCTGATCGTCCCGGCCTCGTCCGGCTGGCGGGCGATCGCCTGCACGGCGGAACGCGCCGCCATCGCCTGGCCGATCGCCGGCATGATCACGCCGGCGCCGATCGACGACGCCGGCCGCGACGATGACGGCGACGTGGAACCAGTTTTCCGAAATCAGCTTGCGCCTCCTTCTGCGCGCACGGCGCCGGCGATGTAGACGATCGTCAGGATCGTGAAGATGTACGCCTGCAGCACGCCGATGAACAGACCGAAGACCTCCAGCACGGCAGGCACGACCAGCGGCAGCACGACCAGCAGCACCGCAACGATTATCTGATGCGAGAGCATGTTTCCGAAGAGCCGTATGGCCAGAGAGAAGGTGCGCGTCAGGTGGCTGAGCAGGTTCATCGGCAGCAGCAGCACCGAAGGCTCCGCGAAGGTCTTCAGGTAGCCGCCGAAGCCCAGCTCCCTTATCCCGAAGTAGTGCACCGAGAAGAACACGATCACCGCCAGCGCCGCCGGCGTGCTGATCGTCGCCGTCGGCGCTTCGACGCCGGGGAGCACCGCCATCAGGTTCGCGACCAGGATGAAGATGCTGATCGTGGCGACCAGCGGCAGATAGCGGCGCCCATTCGTCGCCCGTCATCTCGTCGATCAGGCTCGATAGCCCGCCGACGCCCCACTCGGCTACCGCCTGCCACTGCGAAGGCCGCTCCTGCAGGTGCCGCCCGGCGTACACGGCCAGCACCGACAGCACCGCGACCATCGCCCAGGTCGCCACCACCGTCGCCGTGACCTCGATGCCCAGCAGGCTAAAGACGACGTCTTTCTCGAGCACGCCCGCCGCGACGAGGCTACTCATGCCGGATCACCTTCAGTGCGGCGGTCATCGTTCGGAACGCCTCCAGCAGCGCCAGGCCGATGCCGCCGGCCAGCAGCACGATCGTCGCGTAGGGGTGCGTGCCGAGCGCGCTATCGGCCAGCCGTCCCAGTAGGATGCCGCCCGCTATCGGCAGCACGATCATCCAGCCCAGCGACGTGAGTTGCGCAACGTGGCGCCAGAGCGGGGCATTTCCCTTGGCATCAGGTAGCGCCGTCGCCGGCCTGAGCGGAGGGTGTCGGCCAGCGTTCGGTAGACGCGGTCGAAGTGTCTCTCCGCTTCTTGCTCCATTGCCCTGACTTGCTCGGCTTCGGCGCCAAGTCCCGCCTCCAGCTCCGCGAACGATATGTCGAGTGTCGCTGCGCCCGTTAGCAACGTTACCAGATCGTCCTTCACCGCTATCGAGCCGCCGATCGTCGCGACCACCTGCTCGCGGCCATCGCTGCGGAACAGCACCTGCCCTCGCATCAGCCGCGCCGTGAACGGCAGACGCCCCGGCAGCACGCCGATCCAGCCATCCGGCAGCGGCGCCACCACGGCGTCCACCTCGCCCTCGAACACGACGGCTTGCGGCGTCAGCACCTCAAGTCGCAGGCTCGCCATCGCCTTCTCCGTGCCCTTCCTCGCTCAGTCGCTCCGCCTTGGCGATGGCCTCCTCGATCGTGCCGACCATGTAAAACGCCTGCTCGGACATATCGTCCAGCTCGCCGGAGAGCAGGCGCTTGAAGCCCTTGATCGTCTCTTCCAGCGGCACGAACACGCCTTTGATGTCGGAGAACTGCTCCGTCGCGAACAGCGGCTGCGTCAGGAAGCGCTGGATCCGGCGCGCCCTCTGGGCGATGCGCCGCTCGTCCTCCGACAGCTCCTCGATGCCCAGGATAGCGATGATGTCGCGCAGGCCCGCGTAGTGCGCCAGGACCTCCCGTACGCCGCGCGCCACCTGGTAGTGCTCCTCACCCACGAATGCCGCCGATAGCAGCCGTGACGACGACGCCAGCGGGTCGACGGCCGGGTACAGGCCCTGGCTCGCCAGCTCCCGCGACAGCACCGCCACGGCGTCGAGGTGCGCGAACGCGCTGGCCGTGCCGGGGTCAGTGATGTCGTCCGCCGGTACGTAGATCGCCTGCACGCTGGTCACGGAGCCCAGGCTGGCGTTCGAGATCCGCTCCTGCAGCGCCCCCATCTCCGTGTCGAGCGTCGGCTGATAGCCCAGCACCGAGGGCACGCGGCCCAGCAGGGCGCTCACCTCCATGCCCGCCTGCACGAAGCGGTAGATGTTGTCGATGAACAGCAGCACGTTCTTGCGCTCCTGGTCCCGGAAGTACTCCGCGATCGTCAGCGCCGTCGCCGGCACCCGCAGCCGCGCGCCCGGCGACTCGTTCATCTGCCCGAACACGAGCACGGAGTTGCCGAGGACGCCCTGCTCCTTCATCTGCAGGTAGACCTCGTTCGCCTCGCGGGTGCGCTCCCCCACGCCCGCGAAGATCGCGACGCCGCTGTGCTCCTGGACGGTGCGCTGCATCAGCTCGATCACGAGCACCGTCTTGCCCACACCGGCGCCGCCGAATAGCCCCGTCTTGCCTCCGAGCGGCAACGGCACCATGAGGTCGAGCGCCTTGATGCCGGTAACGAAGGGTTGACTCGGGGTTTCCTGCTCCGTCAGCTTGAGCAGGTGGCCGCTGATCGGTTGGCGAACCGCGTCGCTGAGCGGCGGTCCGTTGTCGATGGGGTTTCCGAACACGTTGAGCATCCGCCCGAGGGTTGTGTCGCCCACCGGCGTCGTCAGTGGCCCGCCCGTGTCGAGCGCCGTCAGCCCCCGACGCAGGCCGTTCGTCGACGACAGCGCCAGGCACTGCACCAACGTGTCGCTCAGGTGCGCCTGCACCTCCAGCACCATCGTCGCCTGTCCCTCGCGCTCGACGTGCAGGCCGTTGTGAATCGAGGGCAGCTGCCCTTTGGGGAACTCGACCGCCACCACGACGCCGCGCACGGCTGCTACGCGCCCGTTTACCGGCGTCTGTACGGTCGTGGGTCCTGGTTCCGGCATCTCGTGCGTCATCCCGATGCTTCGATTCTACGTCGGGCGTCGCGACCCGTCGCTACCGTAGCTTCCCAGCATGCTGGGAAGCTACGGTATGCCCACCGAGATCATCCCGGCGACACAGGCTAGACTTCACCTCGGAGTGACTTTGGGAGTGACAGCTTGAACGTGCTCGGCGTCGACGTGGGCGGCACCTTCACCGACTTCTTCTTCGTGCGCGACGGCACCGTCGAGGTACACAAGCGGCCCTCCACGCCCGACAACCCCTCGCGCGCCATCATCGAGGGCATTCGGGAGCTGGGCTGGGCGCCGGAGCAGGTCGTGCACGGCAGCACCGTCGCCACCAACACCGTTCTCGAACGCAAAGGCGCCCGCGTCGCCCTCGTCACCACCGCCGGCTTCGAGGACCTGCTGGAGATCGGGCGCCAGGCCCGCCCTCGCGTCTACGAGCTGGAGCCCTCCCGCCTGCCCTCACTGGTCCCGCGCGACCTCTGCTTTGGCGCTTCGGAACGCCTCGACCATGACGGCAAGCTCCTTCGGGCTCTCGATACGTCTGAGATCGAGCGCCTGGTCAGCGGCCCTGACCGCGGCCACGCCCGACTCCGTCGCTGTCTGCCTCCTCTTTGCCTTCCTCAACCCGAAGCACGAACGCGCCCTCGGCGACGCCCTGCGCGACGCCGGCTTCGAGGTCGCCCTCTCGCACGAGGTCGCCCCGGAGCCGCGCGAGTTCGAGCGCGCCGCCACGACCGTGCTCAGCGCCTACGTCGGCCCGCGCATGCGCCGCTATCTCGACGACCTCAGTGCCGGCCTGCACGACGTCGGCTGCGACGACCTCTCGATCGTCCAGTCCAGCGGCGGCACGCTTGCCCGCAGAGGACGCGGGCCGTCTCGCCGCCAGCACGCTGCTCTCCGGGTCCGGCCGCCGGTGTCGCGGGCGCCTTCGCCCTGGCGCAGAGCCTCGGCTACCCGAAAGCGATCACCTTCGACATGGGCGGCACCTCCACGGACGTCTGCCTCTGCGACGGCGCCGTGCCCTTCACCAGCCAGTGGACGATCTCCGAGGTGCCGGTGCGCCTCCCTGCCGTCGACGTGCACACCGTCGGCGCCGGCGGTGGCTCGATCGCCCGAGTCGACGAGGGCGGCGCCCTGCACGTCGGCCCCCAGAGCGCCGGAGCCGACCCCGGCCCGGCTGCCTACGCTCGCGGCGGCCCCGCCACGACCACGGACGCCCACCTCGTCCTCGGCCGTCTCGGCGCCTCGTCCCTGCTCGGCGGCGGCTTCCCCGTCGACCGCGATGCCGCCGAAGCCGCGCTCGGCAGCCCTCGGCTTCCCGAGCGCCGAAGCAGCCGCCCGGGGCGTCATCGAGGTCGCCAACGCCGTCATGGCCCGCGCTGTGCGCGTCGTCTCCGTCGAGCGCGGCTATGACCCCGCCGAGTTCTCCCTCGTTGCTTTCGGGGGCGCCGGCCCCTTGCACGCCTGCGAGCTCGCCGAGGCCCTCGAGATTCCCGCGAGTCCTCGTGCCGCCGCATCCCGGCCTCATGTCCGCCATCGGCATGACCCACGCCGACACCACGCGCGACTACGCCTCGCCCCTGCTCATGACCTATGCGCCTGGTGACGACCTCGCCCAGCTCTCGAACGACCTGCGGGACAGGATGATGCGTCTCGGCGCCCTCGCCGACCACGAGCTGCACGTTGGCCCCGGACAGGGCGAATGGTCCGTCGACATGCGCTACGAGGGCCAGGGCCACGAGCTCAACGTCCCCGGCAGCGTCCACGCCCACGAGATCCTCGACGCCTTCCACGAGCTCCACCAGCGCCGCTACGGCCACCACAACCGCGATCGCAACGTCCAGCTCGTCACCCTGCGCTTCCGGGCCCGTATCAAGCGCGACGAGTTGCTCCGCATCGAGGTCGAATCGGGCACCGCAGACCCAACCGAAGCCGCAAACCGGCACCCGTCGCGTCCTGCTCGACCGCGCCGAAGACGTGCCGGTCTACGCCCGAGACCGTCTGCGCGCCGGCAACGTCATCGCAGGGCCCCGCCATCGTCGAGCAGGTCGATAGCACCACCCTGATCCCGCGCGGCTGGAGCGCCACCGTGCACGCCTCCGGCACCCTGATCCTCACGCGAGGCGACCATGCCCGCTGACGCCGTCGCGCTCTCCGTCTTCAACTCGCTGCTCGCGTCGATCGCCGAGGAGATGGGCGCCTCGCTGATCCGGTCGAGCATGTCGCCGAACATCCGCGAGCGCCACGACCTCTCCTGCGCCGTCTTCGACGCCGAGGGCAACCTCGTGGCCCAGGCGGCGCACATCCCGGTGCACCTCGGCGCGATGCCCGCCTCCGTCGAGGCGGTGCAGCCACTGGCGCCCGTTCGCGCCCGGCGACGTCGTCATCCTCAACGACCCCTACCTCGGCGGCTCCCACCTGCCGGACGTCACCATGGTCTCGCCCGTGTTCAGCCGAGTCGAAGCCGACGACGCCTCATCGGCTACGTCGCCTCCCGCGCCCACCAGTCCGACATCGGCGGCATGACGCCCGGCTCGATGCCGCTGGCCAGCGAGCTGATTCAGGAAGGCCTGATCATCCCGCCGGTGCGCCTGTATACGGCGGGCCGCCTCAACCAGGACGTGCTCGCCCTTATCCTCCGCAACGTCCGCACTCCCGTCGAGCGCCGCGGCGACTTCGAGGCCCAGGTGTCGGCCCAGCGCACCGGCGAGCGGCGGCTCATGGAGCTCGCGGCCCGCTACGGCACCCGCGTTCTGCGACGCCGCATGCGGGACGTGCAGGACTACGCCGAACGCCTTACGCGCGCCCGTCTCCAGCGCATCCCCGAGGGCACTACGACCTTCCGAGGACCAGCTCGACGACGACGGCACCAGCGACGAGCCCGTGCCCATCAGCGTCACGATCACCGTCAAGGACGGCACCCTCGAAGCCGACTTCGAGGGCACGGCGCCGGAACGCGCGGCCTCGATCAACGCCGTGCCCGCCGTCGCGCGCTCGGCCGTCTACTACGCCGTGTTCTGCCTCATCGGCGACGACGCCCCGATCAACGCCGGCTGGCTTCCGGCCCATCAGCGTCAAGCTCCCGCCCGGCAGCATCCTCTCGCCCCAGAGCTATCGCGCCGTCTCGGCCGGCAACGTCGAGACCTCGCAGCGCATCGTCGATACCGTGTTCGGCGCCCTCGCCCGGCGCCATGCCCGAGGTCATCCCGGCGGCCAGCAGCGGCACCATGAACAACGTCCTCATCGGCGGCTACGACACCTGCCCGCGGCCGGCCGCTTCACCTACTACGAGACCCTGGCGGGCGGCGCCGGCGGCGGCCCGATGCGCCCGGCCTCAGCGCCGTG
This sequence comes from uncultured Chloroflexia bacterium, assembly GCA_963768705.1. Lineage (GTDB taxonomy): Bacteria > Chloroflexota > Dehalococcoidia > DSTF01 > WHTK01 > WHTK01. The sequence goes on along the minus strand of CAVYJE010000016.1, from coordinate 14,185 downwards.
CACACCCACATGACCAACACCCTCAACACGCCGGTAGAAGCCATCGAGGCCACCTACCCCTTCCGCATCGCCGGCTACACCATCCGAGCCGGCTCCGGCGGCGACGGCAAGCACCCCGGCGGCGACGGCCTCAGGCGCACCTACGAGTTCCTCGAGCCCGCCGAGGTCACCCTGATCACCGAACGCCGCAGTTTGCAGCCTGGGGCCTGGAAGGCGGCTCGCCGGGCGCCTCGGGCCGCAACCTGCTCGTGCGCAGCAACGGTGAGCAGGTCGAGCTGCCCGCGAAAACGACCTTTCGAGTCGAAGCGGGCGACTCGGTGGTCATCGAGACGCCGGGCGGCGGTGGCTGGGGAGCGCCTGCCTAGCCACCGGTTTCCCGGGCGTTAAGATCGTGCTCGCCTGGCGTCCTGGGCTTGAGGCAAGCCACCGTTTAGCGGTTAAGATGGCGCCCATGTACAGGGGGAAATGCCTCCGTGGCCGGTAACGGCACGACGGCCCATCGCGACGAAGGGCCGCTCGGAGGACGAAGCCAACCTGAATACCTCGGCGTTCGCGGCGCTGAGCTATCGCGAGTTTCGACTCCTCTGGTTGGGCCAGGGCAGCCACGCCTTCGCCCTATGGATGGAGAACATCGCCCGCCCCCTGCTGGTGCTCGAAATCACCGGCAACGACGCGGCCCAGCTCGGCGCCGTCATCGCCGTGCGCACGATCCCCACGCTCCTGCTCGGCCTCTGGGCCGGCGTCGTCGCCGACTGGTTCGACCGCAAGACGGTCCTCATGGCGACCAAGGTTGCCTCTTTCCTGGTCAGCGTCGTCTTTGCCGTCCTGCTGATCAGCGGCTACATGGAGCTCTGGCACATCTACGTCCTCGTGTTCTTCCGAGGCAGCGTCCAGGCCTTCGATCAACCTGCGCGCGCCTCTCTCGTGCCCAGCATGGTGCCGGCCAGGCTCGTCACCAGCGCGATGGCGTTGCTTAGCTCCACCCAGAACCTCATGCGAATCTTCGGTGCCGCCGGGGCAGGCGCCTCGGTCGCCCTCATCGGCCTCGAAGGCACCTTCGCCTGCATCGCAGCCCTGTACGGCGGCAGCATCATCACCACCTGGCTCCTGCGAGTCGCCACACACGAACGACCGACGGAGCGCGGCGCCCGTGCCATGCTCGCCGGCATGGTCGAGGGCCTACGCTTCTCCCGTGAGCAGCCGGAGGTGCGCGGCGTCCTGATGGTCGCGATGGTCCACTTCACCTTCGGCATGGTCTACATGCAGGTCTTCGCGCCCCTCTTCGCCGTCGACGTCCTGGACGTCGGCCGTGGCGGCCTTGGCCCGATGCTGGCCCTCACCGGCGCCGGTGCCCTCGTCGCCGCCCTGGTCATCGCGCGCAGCCCACCCCGGCGTATCGGCCTTGTGCTGTCGCTGGGTGTTTGCGGCATGGGCGTGGCGCTGGTTGCCTTTGCCGGTAGCACCTACTTGCCGGGCGCGATCGGCATCATCTTGCCCTTTGTCCTCATCACGTTCGTTGGCGTCTTCCAGACGACCTTCATGTCGCTGAGCCGCGCTCTGCTCGTCCAGGCCGCCCCTGCCGAGCTACGGGGCCGCGTCCTCTCCCTGATCTCCCTCGACCGCGCCGTCATGGCCGGTGGGGCAGCCGCGGGCGGTTTCGTTGCCGCCTCGACGGGCGTTCAGGTCGCTCAGATCATCTTCGGCAGCATCTGTATCGGCGGTGGCCTCATCGTCCTCGCCCTCGTGCCGGACCTGCGACGCTTCAAAGCCGGCGATACCTTCGCCGTCAACAAACACACCGAGCGCACCGCCGCCCGCGAGCCCGAAGCCGCCGCCAGCCGCTAGGCCGACACTCTCAGGGCCCGATTGCCCAGGTGGATGGCTATGCCTGTGCCTATGTTTATGCCTTTGTCTGTGCCCTCACGGGCTACTTCCAGAGACACCCACGACCCGCCGCTCGCGCCTCGTCCTCCAGGGCGATGAGCTGGTCCTTGTAGTAGCCGTCCGTCCGTTGTGCCGTCGCGAAGCCTTCGGCCACAAGCGTAGCGTCTAGCGACGTGCCGTCTTCCAGGAACACGTAGCGCAGCAGATGCGTGCCCTCCTCCAGACGCTCGTCCTTCAGCAGGTAGATCACGTCGGGCTTCAAGAGCATCTCGTTGCGGTCCAGACGCCTCCCGGAAGCAGCGCTCGCCTCGCTGCGGCACCTCGATGCCGTAGTACTGCACCAGCAACGTGCGCCCGTCCGCCATCTCCGCCGTAATCGTGTTGCCGTCGACCAGCTGCGACACCTTGGCGCGCTCGAGCATGTCCATCGACACGCCCGGCGGCAGGTCGAGCGTCGTCAGGTGCTCCTCCATCGGCGGACGTTTCGCCGAGTCCCCCGCAATGAAATACGGCACCCCCGCCACAACAAACACGATCCCGACCAGGATCAGCACGACAGACACGCCAACCCACGCCCCAGACCGGCCAAACCGCCGCCTCAGCAGCCTACCCAGCACCCTGCACCTCCCCCGGCCCCAGAACAGAGTGCAGAGAGCAGCGCCTGCCATATGCTGCCGGGTTCAATGCTGAGGCGCGACTCAGCTGCCTTGCCGATGGTGGTCGGCAAGCGCCTGATGGCGGCTCTGCTCTCTCCTTCGCCGGAATTGGGGGTGAGTCGCGCTGCCGTGGACGCAGACGCCAAATGCCTGCGCCGTGATCTCTCCCCTCTCCTCGCAAGGAGAGGGGCCGGGGGTGAGGTCAGTCAGACGCCCAGAAGCGCCCAAGTGCCCTCGATACGCCTGCACTCTGCACTCTGCACTCTGCACTCGTCCCTCACGCCAGCGCCCTCGCCACGCCCCGGATCAACGTCGCCCGAAACGACTCGCTCTCCGGCCGCTCGACGCCGTCCACCCCGAACGCGATCGCCGCGCCCCGGTACAGCTGCTTCTCGCCCACAGCGAGGCCGATCGCCGCGCTCGATGCGCCGGCCTGCCGCCGACCAGCCCTCCAGCGCCTCGCGCACCTCGAAGTCGTACGTCTCCTCCGGCCCCATCAGCGCCAGGCACGCTGCCGCGCCATCGCTGCCCGCGAAGTCGTCGTCCAGCTTCACGTCAGCGCCCGCGAAGCCCGTGATCAGGGGCGCCACCGAGCCCTGGAGGAACTGCGTGTAGCGTGGGTGCGGTCCCGAACGGCTCCAGCGCCGTGAACTCGCGCAGCAGGAACCAGAACGCCAGGTCGAAGTCAGACGCCGCGTCTGCCTCGATCACGCCCGATACCCAGCACGCCGTCGATCTCACGCAGCAGCGCCGCCGCCGCTTCCAGCTGGCTGCGCTGCTCTGGTGCCGTTCCCGGGCTTAGCTTGATGAAGTCGAGATGCAGTACCTGTTGGCTCACAGAGGCTCGCGTGGTGATGCGGGCGGGTGATACGGCGTCTTGCGCTCCGTCGTTGGCCGTCGCCAGCTCGGCGCTCGCGGCTCCCCGTCTGCTGTCTCGGGCGCCCCCAGCGGGTCGGCCCGTGCGCCGGCGTTCCACGACTCCGGCGGCTTCCACGGTACCGCGACTGCTTCCTTACGATCACGCTCGAAGTACGTCGGCCCCGTCTGGAGCACGCCGTCCGCCAGCTCGATCACGCGTTGCGCCTTCTCCATCACGAGGCGGTCGTGCGTCGTCGTGATGATCGTCACGCCTTCGCGCGCGATCACCTCCTGCAGCAGCTCGAAGATCTGGTCTGCCGTCGTCGAGTCCAGCTCGCCGGTCGGCTCGTCCGCCAGGATCAGCGACGGCCGGTTCGCCAGCGCCCGCGCGATCGCGACCCGCTGCTGCTCGCCGCCCGAAAGCTCGTAGGGCCGGTGGTGCGCGCGCCGTGTCAGGCCCACGGTCTCCAGCAGCTCGTTCGCCCGCCGCCCGCGCTCCCGGATCGACGCGCCCGCGATGCGCAGGGCGATCTCGACGTTCTCGTAGGCCGAGAGCAGCGGCAGCAGCCCGAACGACTGGAACACGAAGCCCAGCTTGTGGCGTCGCAGCTCCGTCAGCTCCGCGTCGCTCATCGCCGAGATGTCCTGGCCGCCGAGGTACACGTGCCCGCTCGACGCCCGGTCCAGCCCCGCGACGATGTTCAGCAGCGTCGTCTTGCCGGAGCCGGAACGCCCGATCACCGCCAGGAACTCGCCCTGGTTCACCTCGAACGAGACGTCCTGCAGCGCATGGATCGTCTGGCCGCCGACCTCGAAGCTGCGGCTCACGTTCTCGACCCGGATCAGCGCCTCATCGGCCATCGTGCCCGTCCTCCAGCGCCGCGTCCTCCGGCAGGATCTCGACCTGGCCGGCGCCCATGCGCAACCGCGCCCGCTCCGATACATCGATGCGTTCCAGGTACTCCTTCGGGATCTGCAGGCGACCCGTGCGGTCCACCACGGCGTACTCGTCGTGGTAGACGTAGGCCTCCTTGCCCTCGAAGGCGATGCGCCGGAAGCTCTCCGTGCTGATGCGGCCGTCCCGGATCGCCACGACGCGGTCGATCTGGTTCGCGATCGCCGGGTCGTGCGTTACGACCACGACTGTCACGCCCAGCTCCTTGTTCAGCCCTCGCAGCACCGCGAACACCTCGGATGCCGTCTGCGAGTCGAGCTCACCCGTGGGCTCGTCCGCCAGCAGCAGGGGCGGGTCGTTTGCCAGCGCCACCGCGATCGCGACGCGCTGCTGCTCGCCGCCGGAGAGCCGGTCCGGCTTCACGTCCAGGCGGTGCGAAAGCCCCACCATCTCAAGCAGCTCGCGCGCCCTCGCACGCGCCGGTCCGGGCTCGACGCCCTCGAGGATCATCGGCAGCTCGACGTTCTGGGTCGCCGTCAGGTACATCAGCACGTTGCGAGACGTCTGCTGCCAGACGAAGCCGACTTCTTTACGCCGGTACGTCACGAGGTCGGCCGACGTCATCGTCAGCAGGTTGCGCCCGCCGACGAGGCACTGGCCCGCGCTCGGGATGTCGAGGCCGGCGAGGATGTTCAGCAGCGTCGACTTGCCCGAACCGGACGCCCCGACGATCGCCATCAACTCGCCGCGCCGCACCTTGAGGTCGAGGCCGCGCAGGGCGACGACTTCCAGGTCGTCGGCCTTGTAGATCTTGAACAGGTCCTCGCAGAGGATGTACGGCGCTTCGGCGGCGGGCGTCGGCTGGTGTCTCGATGGCTTCCCACTTGTTCGTCATCGGATCAAGCTTCTCCGATACGGAGCACTCGGTGCAACGCCAGTCTCGAATACATCAGTACCACCATCCCAATCGTGACCGCGAACACCGCCGCCAGCACCAGCCACGCCGAGCCGATCGTCAGCCAGTTGATCTGCAACTGGAGCGGCGGCAACACCTCGTCGCCCGTCTCCGTCAGCCCCATGTAGCGGATCATCAGGCTCCCGAGGCGCATGCCCATCAGTGTGCCCGCCACCATCCCCAGGCCGATGACGAAGCACTGCTCGAACGCCACCACGGCCGCGATCTGCTTCTTCGAGAAGCCCATCGTCCGCAGCACCGCGAACTCCAGCGTGCGCCGCTGCGCCGTCAGGTAGGAGTAGATCAGGAACCCGATCGCGCTCAGCAGCAGGATCGCCGCGAAGCTGATGAACAGGATGCCCTCCCAGCCCGCCGCCACCAGCGGGTCGCTCTGCTGCGCCGCCTCGATGTCCTGCACGGAGGTCAGCGTGCCGGCGAGGCCATTACCGCCCATCTGTGACCGGATCGTCTCCAGCCCCTGCGAGTCCGTATTGATCCAGACCTCGTTCGGGTAGAGCAGCGGTCCCCTCGGGTTGCCGTTGAGCAACGCCGACAGCACCGATCCATTCGCGATCAGCGCCGGCGAGCTCCGTGAGTCGCCTAGCGTCGGGAACAGACCGAAGTTCCCCACAATTCGCGCCTGCACGAACAGCGAGTTGATAAAGATCTGGGTCACGTCCCCTACGTGCAGGCCGCTGCTGCGTAGGAACGCCGTGCTCGCCAGCACCGGCAACGTCGAGTCGCCCGTGTTCGGCACGATCGCTCTCGTGCTGATGTTGCTGCTCTGCGGCTGCCAGGTAAGCTCCAGCGCCGTGTAGTCGCCGTCCTGGCGGGTGCGCGTCAGGTCGTTCAGCGGCGTCGGCAGGCCGCCCTGCCACACCAGCCAGTCCGACCCCGAATCGAACGTCGCCACCGTCTGTGCGTCTGGCAGGCCGCCGCTGCTGCGGGTCGGGTCGACAAGGTATCGCGTCTCCCCCAGGTCGCCCGGCAACGTCGCGGCGCTCGATGTCTGCAGGTCGTCGAACTGCAGCACGCCCTGTGGCGACGCGAAGCGCGTGGGCGACAGCAGCGATATCGAGGTCAGGGTCAGGGGCGCGATCGGGTTGGCCAGGGGATATGGCCCGTTAATCGTCGGCCCTGAGGTCTGTCGAAATCGGTTGCCACTGATCGGTTGCGAGAGGTCGCCCACCAGGAGTGCCCATCCCGGCTCCTGCTGCACGAGGTCGGTTGGGCCGAGGGTGAACGTGAAGTAGCGCCCGGAGGCGTCGCGAACCTCCGCCGCCAGCCCGAATCCGCTGCGCATGTCGATCGGGTTTACCCAGACGCCCAGCCAGCGCGCGTCGGCGGGCAACGCCAGGCCGTAATCATCACTGGTCAGCGATGGCCCCAGCTTCTCCATCAGCGTGTCGAGCGAGTCGCCCGCGAAGTCGCCCCGGAAGTACGCGACGTCCTTCATCGACTCCGGTTCGACGCCCAGGATCTCGAACGACGTGCGCCCACCGAGGTCGCCTTCGCTGCCGTTGAGCCGGAACACCTGCGTCACCTGCTCTGCGCCCGTGGTGTCCGCCAGCTCCGAGTTCAGCGTGTCCGGCCCCGAAGCGCTGACGGTGCGCAGGTTGTCGATGCGCACTTCGGCTCCGGTCTCGTACTGCGCCCTGCTCGTGTAGCTGGAGTCCAGCGTCGCCCCGAAGCTCGCGGAGAACATGCCGACAGCCGTCGCGAGCATCAGCAGCAGCACCAGTCGCGAGTAGTGCACCGGGTTGCGCACGAGCTGCCACATGCCGATTAGCACCGACGTGCCCTGCATCTTCGAGACCACCCACGCGAGCACCTTCAGCACCACCGGGAACAGGCGTAGGAACACGAGCCCCACCGTGAGGATGAAGAACGCCGGCGTCAGCAGCACCACCGGGTCGACCGACTGGTTGCCGAAGAAGTCGCTGCTCACGAGGCTGCCGCGGCGGTTGAGCTGGTACAGCAAGATGCCGCCCACCACCACCAGCACGACGTCGAGGTAGTAGCGCGTGAACGCGGACTGCTGCGGCGGCCGAGCGCTCGCGGTGCGCTGCTGCACCATCGTCCGCTTCGATGCGCCGTAGGCCGGCAGCAGCAGCGTGATGAACGCCAGCGCCGCGCCGCCCGCGGCCCAGTAGTACGCCTGGCGCGACAGGTTCACGGCCAGGTTGCGATCCGCCGCTCAGGTCATGGAACGGCGGCGTGTGCCCCAGCAGCCCCACCACCAGCGCGGCGATCGGCGGCCCCAGCACCAGCGCAAACGCCGCGACCGCCAGGCCCTCCATAACGTAGATGCGCATGACCTGGAACGTCGTGGCGCCGCGGCTCTTCAGCAGCGCGATCTCGGACGCCTGCCGTTCCACCAGCATCGTCGACACCATGAACAGGTAGTAGAGGACGATGGCGGAGATCTGCAGCACCAGAACCAGCAACGGGATGCGCGTGAAGAACAGCTTCTGGTCGTACGTGCCCAGGATCTCCGGCAGATCGGTCTGCACGCTCGTGCGCACGACGTTCGAGGCCAGGTTGCGGCTGTAGCCCTCTAGCGCGAACCGCACCGATTCGGCGTTGCGCGAGTTCACGCCTGACGTGTCGAGGTAGACCAGCGTCGTGTAGTCGGACGTCATCGTCGGCAGGTAGCCCACGATGGCGTTGAAGAACGTCTGACGCGAGATCAGCATCGGGATCGTGTCCCAGTTGTTGCTGTGGAAGGAGAACAGCTCGTCCTGGTTGATCCAGAAGTCCTCGTCCGGGTCTTTCGCTTCGACAAGCCCTACGACGCGTACACGGATCGGGTCCAGCTCCAGGCGCCAGAAGGGGTTCATATCGAACTCCTGGCCCACGCTGATCCCTAGACGCTGCGCGGTCTCCTTGCCCACCGCCACGTCCAGGGTCGGTGCCGCCTCCGTCGTCGCCACGGGCTCATCGCCCGGCAGTACGCCCTCGACGACGTCGATGTGCGGCTCCACGTTGGTCACGAAGATGAAGTGAGCCCGGTCGCGACCCTGGTTCGCCTCGTCGACAGGCTCGCCCGGCGCGGTGGGGTAGAACGTGGCGCTGCGGCCGATCGCCGTCGGTTCGCCGTCGATGAGGCCGCCGAACCAGCCCTGCGCCGAGTTCTGGATGTACTCCTCGCTGCGGTCGTAGTCGGCCGCCAGCCCGGTCTGCGACGTGCTGCGGACGACGATGTTGATCTCGTCGTGCGGGTGCTGCTCGGATGGCGTACTTCAGGCCCAGGTCCCGGATCGCGTCGGTGTAAATCGCCGTCGTCGACATAATTGCCGAAGCCAGCACGGCGCCGATGACGACCGCCAGCAGCAGCTTCGCGTTCGCCGCCACCCGCCGCGCGACGATCGGCATCACGGAGAACAGGCCCCCCATACGCGCGAGATTGTGTCACCCGAAGCGGGGTTCGGCAATCGAGTCGTAAGGAAGGCCGTGTTACGGCTTGACCACCGCGCCGGTTGTTCTCGTGCGATAATGACGGCGTGTCAGGGAAGGAAGCCAGCTACATGGACAGAATCGTGACCGACCCGGCCATCATGGCCGGCAAGCCCGTGGTCAAAGGCACCCGCGTCCCCGTGGAGCGTGTCATTCAGCACCTGGCCGACAACCCGGATGTAACCGATCTGTTCGAGGCGTTTCCCCATCTGACGATGGGGGACGTGAAGGCATGTCTTGCCTATGCCCACTCTCGCCTCGTTAAGGAGCGGCGTCCCGCCACCTCCGCCTCGAAGTAGCTCGTGCGATTCCTCATCGATGAGAGCGCCGATGCACGCCTTGCGGGTTACCTCATCGACTCGGGGGCACGATGCAACCCTCGTCGCCCAGCATCACAGTCCCGGCTTACCTGATATTCGTGTAATTGCAATCGCGCGCAATGAGCAGCGAATCCTGATCACTGACGATCGTGACTTCGGGGAGCTCGTGTTTCGCTACCACGAGCAACACAGTGGCGTCATTTACTTCCGCCTACGTGACACTCTGTTCTCTCATCGAGTCCGTCGACTTGCCGAAGTTCTCGAACGCTATGGCGATCGACTCGATCACTTCATCGTTGTCATGGACAGGCGCGAACGTATACAGAGCTGACTTCCCGGAGTGCTAAATGGGCGCCTATATCCCGCCCTGAGCGGAGCTACCACCTCGCGGCATCTGACCCCAACGGCGCCGATGCGCGCTCCCACCGCGGAGGCGTCTCCGATAGCCCTACGACAGGCCCGAGGTGCCGCAGCCGCCCGAACGCGCTCTCCGTCTCGACCATGAGCCCTGCGACGCCCTCGGCGCTGTCGTCCAGGCTCGGCAGGCGCTCCGGATCGAAGCTCGTGCGGCCGAGGCCCTGGATCCAGCGCCCCGTCTGCGCCAGCGACACCCGCACGACGTAGCTACCGCCCTCGACCGCCCGACGTCGCAGCGCCGCCATGATCCCGAACGCCAGCAGGTAGCCCGAGACGTAGTCGAGCGCCTGCGCCGGCAGGTGTCGCGGCTTCTCCCCGGCGCTCTCCTCCGCCACGATGCCCGTAATCGACTGCACCAGGCTGTCGAAGCCCCGTCGCTCCCGCCACGGGCCCTCGTGCCCGAAGGCGCTCAGGCTCGCGTACACGATGCCGGGCCGCCGCGCCGCCAGCGCCTCCGGCGAGAACCCCCGATGCGCCAGCGACCCCGGCCGGTACGCCTGCAGGAACACGTCGGCGCCCTCGATCAGCCTGTACAGCGTCTCGCGCCCCGCATCGTCGCGCAGGTCGATGCTCGCGGAGCGCTTGCCGTGCCCCATGTCGATGTCGAGGCCCTCGGGGAAGCCCGGCAAGTGCGATGCCGTCACGCGCATCACGTCCGCACCGTGCTCCGCTAGCGTGCGCCCGCCGACAGGTCCCGCGATCACCCGTGTCAGATCCAGCACGTGTATGCCGCTGAGAGGCCGGTCGCCCGCCGGCAGCGCCTCCGGTGCGCTCTCGCCGATCTTCTCGATCTCGAACACCGGCAGGGCCGCGATTGCCTTCGCCTGCGCATGCGCCGCCCACTCCTCCGCCGAGCGCACCAGCCCAATCGCCATGCCCGCGTCCGCCAGCCGCGCCTCCAGCGCGTCGCCGTCCCACGTCGCAACGGCTGCGCCGACGGCCTCCCGGTCGTCCTCGCAGCCCAGCACCTGCAGCACGCCGTCGCGATGGTGAGGGAAGTTGCAGTGCAGCTGGATCCATCGCCCGTCGCGCGTCTCATAGAAGCCCGAGATCGAGGCCCACGCGCTCGGCGGCGCCTGGCCGTCGATGCGCAGATAGCGGTCGCTGCGCAAAGCCGCCGCCGCCCCGCGCAGGCTCACCGACACCGCCTGCCGCCGCCCCGTCCGCAACGCCCACAGCTCCGACGCAGCCACGCCCGTCGCTGCAATCGCCGCCGCTCCTGCCGTGGCCAACCGGAACCGCGTCGGAAACACCGGCTCCTCGCCGGCAATCGAGACTTCCGTGTGCGCTCCGTCCAGCCTCGCCGTGCGCAGCAGCTCCGTCAGCGCTTCGTCAGCCGTGGCGGCGCGATTCGTCCCAATCACGACAACCTCCCAGACGCCATTTATATCGCCAAACGAGTACATCGCTCAGCGATATAAGTCTACGACTCACGTCAAGTACGTCCTCGTGGCGGTTCAGCCCAAGCGCAGCGCCTATCTAGGCTTGAGCAGCCCACAAACGTGATGCCCCCTAGCCCCGCAGGGAGAGGGGGATAGGGGGTGAGGTCGGCCCCGTCTCGCCCGCAATCAGGCTTTCCCCTCTCCGCCGGCGGGGAGGGGACGAAATGCCTGATGTGTCCACGAAGCGCCCAAAGCCTCAGGGGAGGGGTCGTATAATCGCCCCATGCCCGACGAAGCCCGCAAACCCCTTCTCGCCATCCTCGACGGCCACGGCATCATCCACCGCGCCTACTACGCCCTCAAGGACCAGCCCCTCGTCGCCAAGCGCACCGGCGAGAACACCAGCGCCGTCTTCGGCTTTACCAACACCCTCCTGACCATCCTGGACGACCTCAAGCCCACGCACCTCATCGTCGCCATCGACCTGCCGGGCCCGACCTTCCGGCACGTACGCGACGCCTCGTACAAGGCCACCCGCTTCGAGAACATCAAGACCAACGTCAACAACGTCCTCAAGACCGTCCCCGACCTCGACGAGGCCGTGCGTGCCCAGAATCGCCGAGGCCGTCGCCGGCGCCGAGAACCGCGAGGCGATCCGGGGCGGCGTCTACGACACGGCGGAAGAGGCCGGCGTCTCCGAGGAGCTCAAGCTCGAGATCGAGCGCGCCCTCTCGCCCATCGAGTCCTCCTGGGAGCTCTCGCACCAGATGGGTCGCTGCCTGGAGATGATGGAGGCCTTCAACATCCCCGTGTACAGCGCCCAGGGCTACGAGGCCGACGACGTCATCGGCGCCCTCTCCGTCCAGGCCGCCGAGCAGGGCATCGACACCTACCTCGTCACCCTCGACAGCGACCTCGTGCAGCTCATCCGCGATGACGTGACGATCTACATGATCCGTCCCTACCAGCGCGACCACGTCCTCTACGACGAAGAGACCGCCACGGAGCGCTACGGCTTCGCCCCGACGCTCATGGCCGACTACAAGGCCCTGCGCGGCGACAGCTCCGACAACATCCCCGGCGTCCCCGGCATCGGCGACGGCACCGCCACCAAGCTCCTTACCCAGTACCCCGGCATCGAGGCCATCTTCGAGCACCTCGAGGAGGTCAAGCCCGACAAGCTGCGCGAGAACCTGCGCGTCCACGAGGCCCAGGTCCGCGAGGCCCTAGACATGGCCACGATCCGCATCGACGTGCCCGACATCGCCCTCGAAATGGACGAAGCCGTCGTCGGCCGCTACGACCGCCAGCGCGTCCTCGACCTCCTGCGCGACCTCGAGTTCCGTACCCTCGTCCCGCGCCTGCCGCCCGTCGACCAGACTGGGCCGGCGCAGCAGGCCTGGCAGAACCCGATACCGATGCCGCAGGCAGCGGCGACGCCTCCCCCTCTCCGCCAGCGGGGAGGGGGCCGGGGGGAGGGGTCACGCCCAACTACCGCATCGTCAACACCGAAGCCGACCTCGACGCGCTCGTGGAGCGCCTGCGCGAGTGCGGCCGCTTCGCCTTCGACCTCGAGGGCGTCGGCAACAACCCGTACCACTGCCGCCTCGTCGGCATCGCCGTCGCCTGCGCGCCCGGCGAGGCCTACTACGTGCCCATGGGCCACCAGCCGCCGCAGTCGTCCCTACTGCGACACCATCGACGATTCCCCCTCTCCGTCAACGGGGAGGGGGCCAGGGGGAGGGGTAACTCAGCTTCCCGACGACATGGTGCTCGGCCGTCTCGCGCCCCTCTTCGCCGACGAGAGCATCGAGAAGGTTGCCCACGCCGGCAAGTTCGACCTCGCGCAGCTCACCAGCCGCGGCATCGATACGCGCGGCTTCGCCTTCGATACGCTGCTGGCCGCCTACGTCCTCGGCGAAGGCGCCCTCGGCGACACTTTCCGCGCCGGCGCCGGCTCCCTCAGCCTCAAGTGGCTCATCTCACGCCGCCTCGGCTACGAGATGAAGGAGATCGTCGACCTCGTCGGCAAGGCCGGCGCCAAGCAGACGCCCATCGACCGTGTCTCGCATCGAAGACGCCGTGCCGTACGCCTGTGAGAACGTCGACTACACCCTGCGCCTGCGCGAGCCCATGGAATGAAATGCGCGACTACGGCGACATGTGGAACCTCTTCGCCGACGTCGAGATGCCGCTCGTGCCCGTGCTCGCGCGCATGGAGGCGATGGGCATCGCCCTCGACACCTGCGTCCTGCGCGAGATGTCCATCGGCCTCAACGAGCAGATTGATTTCCACGAGAAGGAGGCGTACAGCGCCGTCGGCCACGAGTTCAACCTCGGCTCGCCGCCGCAGCTCTCCGTCGTCCTCTTCGAGGAGCTGAGCCTGCCGAAGACGCGCAAGACCAAGCAGGGCTACTCCACCGACGCCCAGCGCATCGAGGCCTTGCGGGGCGTGCATCCAATCATCGACATGATCCTGCACTGGCGCGAGCTCACGAAGCTGCAGTCGACCTACATCGACACGCTGCCCGCTCGCCGTCGACCCGCGCGACCGGCGCGTGCACACGACGTTCGACCAGGCCGTCGCCGCCACGGGCCGCCTCTCCTCGAACAACCCGAACCTGCAGAACATCCCGGTGCGCAGCGAGCTGGGCGGGCAGGTGCGTCGCGCCTTCGTCGCCCGCGACTTCGGCGAGGACCCGGTGCTGCTCTCGGCCGACTACTCCCAGATCGAGCTGCGCATCCTCGCCCACATGTCGCAGGACCCGGCCTCATCGAAGCCTTCCTCAACGACGAGGACATTCACGCCGCCACCGCATCGCAGGTCTTCGGCGTCGCCGTCGACGACGTCACGCGCATCCAGCGCAACCGCGCGAAGGTGTTCAACTTCGGCGTGCTCTACGGCCTCACCGACTTCGGCCTCGCCCAGCGCGAGGGCATCAGCCGCGAAGAGGCCCGCGCCTTCATCGACCGCTACTTCGAGAAGTACCAGGCCGTCAAAGCCTGGCGCGAGGACATCGTCGACAGCACCCGGGCCGACGGCTACGCCGAGACGCTCGCCGGCCGCCGCCGCTACATCCCCGACATCCACTCCTCGAACTTCAACGTGCGTCAGGCCGCCGAGCGCATCGCGATCAACATGCCGATCCAGGGCACCGCCTCCGACATCATCAAGATCGCCATGATCCGCATCGACGACGAGCTGGCCCAGAAGCGCTTCGAGACCAGATGCTCCTCCAGGTCCACGACGAGCTGATCTTCGAAGGCCCCCGCGCCGAGCAAGACGCCCTGCGCGAGATGCTCCACCGCATCATGCCCGCCAGCCTCGAGCTCATCGTCCCCCTCCGCATCGACATCAAGGC
>CAVYJE010000015.1:0-35424 GCA_963768705.1 uncultured Chloroflexia bacterium | reverse complement strand
CGATTACTTATGCCTGAGTTCGTTATCTCGCCGCACGGCTTCATCACAGAGGAACCGCTAAACACTGCCGCACGACAGATCGCGGAAACAGGGCCGGACCTGGATGCCCTAGGCCTCGATGCGAACATTTTGCTGGTCCGTGTCTTCATGATGATCCGTCAATCCACCGAGGCTGTTACGACGAAGGAAGGCCTCACGCTGGCTCGAGCATCCCTAATTGGGCGCCTATTGAGGGCCGGTGAGAACGCCTGACGATTAGTGAAGTAGCAAACTTACAAGACGTCACACAGGCCAACGCATCGAAGCTAATCGATGGACTCATCAAAGACGGTCGGGTCGGCAAGACGACGAATCCTGATGACGGCCCCAGCTACACTGTTCGCCTGACCGAGATGAGGCGAGAGCGCGCAGAGCACTTCGTACCTAACCTCTATCGCGGGATCTGTGAGATTTTGGTCTCGGGCTGACGAGGTCGGAGAACCAGATGCTCAACCATCAACTCGCCAAGGTGCGCATCCACGGTTTGACGATGGCCAATTCGTCACACAGCATGATCGACAACTCCATCGTAGGTATTCAGAGTTCGAGCACCCCGAATGCTGCCCGGGGCGAGGACTAGCCCTTCGAGCGCACTATGTCCTCATGGTGTCTTAATGCGTAGGGATTTGCTCTAGATGCAGGCCACCGCGTAGAGGTCCTGGACACCGTCAGGTAACCTGTGCTCTTCCCAACTACGACCGCCATCAAGCGTGCTGAAGAGTTGTCCGCTTCGGCTGATGCAATGGACTTGGCCCGGATCGCTGTAGTGGAGTGCCACTGCCATCATGGTGGCATCCGCCTTGACCTCGTGGTCGAAGCGGCTCCATGTCTGGCCTAGGTCTGGGCTCCGGTAGAGAGAGCCATCCCTGCTGCGGGCTGCCGGACTGAAGCATGCGTAGAGCACGCTTGGTTCCTGAGGTGAGACTCGGACATCGCGGGCGTAGGTGAGGGGAGAGAAACGGCCGATTTCCATGTCCTGCCAGCTAGAGCCCCGATCGTCACTGCGAAAAAGGCCCATCCGCACAGCCAGGAAGATTGTGCGAGATTGGGCGCCGCTAACGCATAGAGCGTGTCCATCCATCATGCCTTCAACATCGGTGTTACTGCCGATCTTGCTCTTGAGGTGGGGCTTCGTCGCCAGATCAATAAGGCCGCTGTTACAGTCCTCCCAGGACTTACCGCCGTCCAGGGTGCGCATGACTCCGCCTACCTCTAGCGTGGCGTAGAGCTCATCCGGGTTGGCGGGGTTTGCCGCCAGTCGCATCACCCTGCATGGAAAGTCCATCTTCACGGCGTCTGGTTGGGATTGGCCGTAGAGCTTGCTCCAAGACTTCCCGTCGTCGTCGCTCCTGAATATGGCCACCGGCGATGTGCCGACGTACAGGGTCTGCGGTTTCAACGGGTGGACGAGGATGGACCAGACCTGGAAACCCGTTTCCGGAAGGGTCATCGCCTCCCAGTGATCGCCGCCATCCAGGCTCTTGTACGGTCCTGCGTGGGTGCCCAAGTAGACACGCCGCGAATCCGTTGGATGCACCGTGATGGCTTGCACCTGGGTGTCTTCAGGTAGGCCGCCGCGAATCTGCTCCCAATCGCCGCCGTCGACTGGTTTGCGAAAGAGCCCGCCGCGGGCTCGTGGTCCCGCAGCCGCAGCCCCGACAAACACCGTGGACGTATTGCTCATGCTGTGAACCTCCGGCCCTTCAGAGCCGAGAGTCTAGCAGATCAAAACAAGGGACCATAGCGTCATGGGACGTCGGGAGCCGTCGGGGCCGCTCCAGGGAGAGCGACCGCAACACGATTTAGTCCTCGTGTGATCGGGAGCGAGCCTTCTCTTTGGACGCAACTAAGAGAACGGTTTCAGGTGTGCCTGGGGAGCGGGATCGGAAGAACATGAACCATGGCTCCGTGCTTCGCTCCGGCAGCTGATGGATGTAGCGGGTTCCGAGATGACAAAATCGCCACTGTGGGAAATGATGAAGCATGTCTGTACCGAAGCAAGGAAGAGCACGGCGCTTGACTCAAGAACACTGGAGGTAGCTGCCCTTGTCCGAAAAGCTGATCATTTACCATGCCAGCTGTACTGACGGCTTCACGGCCGCCTGGGTTTGTCTGCGCTTCACCGATTTCCGGGAGGCGACAATCCTCGGCGCCAAATTCGGCCAGCCAGCACCAGATGTCGCAGGCAAAGACGTCCTGATTGTTGACTTCAGCTATCCTCGGACCGAGCTTCTTCGGATGGCCGAAACTGCCAAATCACTTCGCGTTCTGGACCACCACAAAACTGCCGAGGCAGACCTCAGCGGTCTGGACTTCTGTGTGTTCGATATGGATCGGTCCGGTTGCGGACTTGCCTGGGACCTGGTTGCAGCTCCCATCGCGGCGGAGCCACGACCCTGGTTGGTAAATGCAGTGGAAGACAAGGACCTGTGGCGATTC
This sequence comes from uncultured Chloroflexia bacterium, assembly GCA_963768705.1. Lineage (GTDB taxonomy): Bacteria > Chloroflexota > Dehalococcoidia > DSTF01 > WHTK01 > WHTK01. The sequence goes on along the minus strand of CAVYJE010000015.1, from coordinate 32,946 downwards.
AAGCTGCCGGATACGAAACACATTCTCGCCTACGTCGGCGCTCAACCATTAACCATGGAGCGATGGGATGCGATCTTCGCTGAGGGGCCTGGGGCTGCTGCCACCGCAGGCAAGGCGATCCAAGACTACATCGACCACTATGGTGTTCAATTGCGAGAGCAGACGCGAGTCGAGCGTATTGCCGGATTCGATGTGCCGACTGTAAACGCGCCTCACATGAACATGTCGGAGCACCTGAATGAACTCCTCAATGAACACTCTGACGCGCCGTTTGTCGCTGGGTACTTTCGAAGCAGTGACGGTGTCTGGCAGTTCTCTCTTCGATCAACGGACTCACGGGTCGACGTCTCCGAGGTGGCAGCGGGCTTTGGAGGCGGCGGCCATCGCAATGCAGCCGGGTTCCAGGTAGGCCGTCTCCCCTGGGACCTACACGAATGAGTTTGGCTACAGAGATTTGCCCACCTGAACAGTCCGCCGCAACCCTGCTCCTGGAGTCAAGACCCTGTAGCATCGCCGATGACTCTACCGTAGGCGATGAAGGGGTCGGCTGACAGGACGGGTGTCGGTGTTTGCGACCCCGTTGCGGCCGGCGGTTCCACCCGTTTGGTGACGAATTGCCGAATGGACCGGCTGTCCAGAAAGCTCTCTACTAGTGACTAACACCGTGCATCGACAGCAGACCTGATTGGAGTGATCGGCTGCTGTTCGATATATGTTCACTTGGTTACCCGCCCGGAGGCCTGATCACTCCGAGTTGAAGCATTGCGTCCAAGTCCTCTCGCGTAGCCCAGTGCTCTGCTAGTTTTCCGCCGACAATTCGATACCAGTGGCTCTGTCGGGTTGAGAAACGTTTCCCCGTTGGGGGGATGACCCCATTGAGCTTGCCCGTATTCGTTCCATCCGATCGCACGAGTGCAGCGACCATATCACCCTCAGCAATGACCGCCTCTATCTCCATGTGCATATCCGGGAACTGTGAACGGAGCCACATCACGACACCCTGCATGTGCTCCGGACCGCTCACGCTACCGGGCGGCTCTTGCTGAAATGGGGCCGTTGCATGTTCCAGGTAGTCCTGCGCGAAGATCTCGGCGCAGACGGCAAAGTTCTGCTTGTTGAAGACCTCATCAAACTGAAGTCGCATGAGGTCGTGGGCATCAATCATGGCTTGGCACTCCGAATGGTCTTGACTTCCAATGCTAACGCGACCGAACGAGCCAGACCAGGCGGGCCGACGTAGGTCAGTGAGGCCACATGTAGGAGCGCACGATCGGGCGATGGTGTCATGGGCGAGGAGCGAGGCTACCTGAAATGTACCGGCGGTGCAGTGAACAAGCAGAACAGCAGCGTGGAAGCAATGAGGGCAATCAACCAACGGATTTCGCTCTGAGGGGAGTCCGGGTTGGTCATACGCGGACGGCCTGCATTGTTTAACGTGGCTCTAGATTAGTCTTGCTGAAAGTTTCGCGAGGAACCTAGAGGGACAACAGAGCGATACTTGCCACCCGGCGCCGGCTTTGGAGCTTGGTCGCTCAATAAGACCGCGACGTGAGGAAGGTTTTGTCGTTGCAGCAGGCGCGTGATTGCGTGCTGGGCAGCCTGGCGGACGGTCTCGGGCTGCCCAGATGCAGCGGGCAGGAGTCGAAGGGAAAGCTCTCTGGGACTTGTCTGCACCACTTGAAACACGTCGAGGTCGGAAACGGCTCCGAGGGAGGACGTTATCGCCGTGGGTACAACCTTCACGGACTGTCCGTCGAGGCCGTCGAAAGTCAGGACGTCGGCCATCCTTCCCTGTACATGGATTGCAGGCCGTGAGTCTCCGCAGGGGCAAGGTTCCGGCTTCTGCTCGACCCGGTCGCCTAATCGTAGCGAAGAACTGGTTGTACGCGGTTTGCGAGGTTCGTGATCAGCACGGTTTCAGATGGCTGGCCCGGCGGCACTGGCCGGTAGTCTGCATCAACTGGTTCCAGATAAACCCAGTCGTCGTTGACATGGAGCCAGCCCTGACCACAACTTGATGCCATAAAGAGGCATTCGCTGGCGGCGTAGAAATTGACGACCTTAGTCTGGAACGTTTCCGCCATGCTGGAAAGATCGTCAGAAAGGAGCTGCTCGCCGAAGACCACTATCAGCGAAGGCCAGATATGTAGCCGATTGGCGAGCTGCTCAGTCAAGAGCTGCAGGGCGTACCCAGTAAAGAGAGACAGAATTGGCGGCTGGATCTGATTCAGTCGTGCAACTGTTTCGGCGATGGGTGTCTGGACGGGAATATCGGCGACACATCGCTTGCCAAGTCGATTGCTTCGTATTCGGTCAGCAGCAATCGAAGTGGCGGAGTGCTGGCCGGTGCAAGTCATCATTCCGAATAGGACGCTGCCTTCTTTTCGGAAGCGTTGAAAGGTTCTGGGCCTTATATTGGCGGCTAGCATTCGAAGCCAGTTGCGTAGGGTGATTACCTGGCTCGATTCGTCCTTGACGAAGATGCCGCGCTGCCCTGAAGTGCCGGAAGTTGTAATGGCCGTATAGCTGCCGAGGAACTTGTCGCCGATTCGCGCCGGGTTATCTACGTGCTCCCGGGCTCTCCGAAGGGTTACGCGTCGATCCGTGGCCCACTCGTCAAAACACGCCATAAGCTCTCGTTTATTGGTGACCGGGAGCTGACCAACATCGTGGATCTTGTCAGGCAGGTGACGATAAAGGTCGTGGTAGTAGGGAGAGCGGGCGCGAGCAAACTCCACCATCTCAACAAACCGTTTGTGGGCTCGCCGTGCTCTTGCGGCGGAGTTGGAAATCAGTCTAGTCCCTTTCAAGGTGGAAGGCATAGTGACCACTTGAGCCAACGCCGGCCCCAGAAAGACCAACTCAGCTCAGGCTACGAGCATACGCTATGGCTGGTGGCGCACTGAGGAGGACACCGCCGTCAACCAGGCAGAATGCGCCATCTCCAAGAACTACTGCGTCGCCGCCACAGTAAGTTCTTCCTTCTCGGAAGCAGAGCGCCGCCAGCTGTTCCCTCCTTCCAATAATGACTTGCGGGCACGATCCCGCAATAGTGGCAGCGCTGCTTCTACGAACGCCACAGGCGTTGTGTTGCGATGCGAGCGCCCTCCGCGAGAGCCTGAAACTTGGCCCACACCACTGTGGGATGGATGTCGTAGTCCCGGATAGCGCGGGCGGCGAATCCGCAGTCGTTCGCGGCGATGACATTCTCGCGCCCGACAATGCGCGCGTAGCGCTCTATGCGCTCGGCCACGAGTTCCGGATGCTCCACGAGATTCGTGGTGTGCGTTATCACGCCCGGCATCAGGATCTTCCCCGCCGCCGGCCGCTGCTCCTCGAAGACATGGTACTCGTGCTCGTGGCGCGGATTAGAGGCCTCAAACGAGAGCGCTTGCGCTTCAATTCTCAGCAGGAGGTCGGCGACGTACTTCAGTTCCAGTTCGTGAACCCGCGGACCAACGTCGATGCTGTAGCAGGTGTGGAATCGGATCATTTCCGCAGGAAGACCCTTAATCGAGTAGTTGATTGCCTCGACTCGTGCCTCGGCCCAGCGTCGGTACTCCTCGACATCCATTTCCGGAGAGAAGGTGTACTGCGTGATCAGCCGCGGATCATCGATCTGAAGCACGGCGCCGGCTTCGATGATGGCGTGATACTCCTCACGCATCGCGTCCGCCAGCGCCTGCTCGTACTCCTCGTAGCTTGGGTAGTACTCATTAGGCACAGTCGCGGCGATATAGGACGGAGCGACGGCGCAGACGAAAACATCTTCCTGGCGACGTCGACCGATGACGCTCCGAAGTCTCTCGATGTCTTTGAGCACCTCGGCCTGGCCTCGATACGAGATCCGTCCAATGCAGTGGCCGGCGTCCAGCGTCCCGCCTTCGGCACTGGCGCCCCTGGCCTTGTCGGCATAGAACTCTGGAAAAGCAATGTACTCGCGGGAGCCGGCCCGAGGATTTGCTTCGCTGGCAGGCCTTTGTCGCCGCTCGAAGCCGGTCAGGCGCTCGAAAATATAGTCGTGGAAGTTCGGGCGTGCCTGCTCTCCGTCGTTAATGACATCAATGCCTGCGGAAAGCTGCCTGTCGACCACGTCTTCTATGGCGTTGAGCGCGGTCTTCTCGAAAACCTTGTCATCAATCACCCCTCCGCTTTCGCGTTGCCGCAGAAGATCTACAAGGCCGAGTGGACGTCCAATGCTGCCCGCGTGAGTCGTGAGGATTCGGTCCTTACTGGTTTTCATTGGTAAGACTCCCTAAGCAATGGCCCGCTTATACCATGCTCCGGCTCACCATGCACGAAGAAGTCATAGTGTTACTGGTGCAGCCCTTACCCACTACTCGCCAACGCTCTCGGCACGAGCGCGCGCACCCAATCTTCGACGCGCCGCAGGGCAAGAGCACTCTTTCAATAGTGCCTAGAAGCGGAAGTGGACGAATAGCCGGCCCCAGTTGTCGCTGTCCTTCTCGATGCGGTGGTAGCGGGCGCGTACGTCCTTGCGGTCCAGGTAGCGCAGCACCTTCTTCTTCAGCGCGCCGGAACCCTTGCCGGGAATGATCTCCACAAGCCGGATCTTTTTGTCGATGGCGTCCTGGATCACCTGCTCGAGGGCGCGGTCGATCTGGTCGCCCCTGTTGTAGATGTCGTGCAGGTCGAGCACCAGCTTGGCCATGCATCGATTATCAGAGGAACAGCAGGGACAGAGAACAAGGGAGCTCTCGTGTCCTACTGTTCCTTGTGTCGTCCTGGTATGCCTGGCTGGCCCCCGGCAGCGTTGGGCTCTGAGGCGGCCGCGCGCTCGCCGCTCCTTGCCTCAGCGGCGAAGTTCCACAGCAGCAAAGCCAGGTCGGGCAATAGGAAGGGCACACGAACGAGCGCTTGAGGAGGCCCTCGCTTCTGGCGATCCAGAAAAGTGGTTGCTCTTAGAATATTGCAATCTTACTCTGTAGCAAATTAGGAAGTTTGCGAGAGGATAACGGTTGTAGTTGGCCACAGACTTGCTCGGTGCTTCACTTGTCCTCCTTGCACTTGCGCCGCTGATTGCTCTTAGTGCTTCTCTGCGTGACCTTCGCATCGAGCTCGTTGTCTGCGCCATCGCATCGACGCTGGCGCTGATCGCCGCCATCTCAACCATAAGTTCGGGCCAAGTTGTAACGCTGTCGCTCTGGGAGCCTTCCCCGTACGCGCAGCTCGCGCTCAGGCTGGACGCGCTCGGAGCTATGTTCACAGCGATCATCGGTGGTGTCGGTGTAGCGGCGTCGTTGTTCGGCCTGGGCTACGCGAGGCATCGCCTGGTGGACGCGGCCGTGTACCCGTTGTTTCTCCTGGCGATGATCGCAGTTTCTGCCGCTGCCAACGCCTACACGTTCCTAGTCGCCTGGGAAGCGATGGCGCTGACGAGCTTCCTCCTTGTCCTCGGCGACGGCGCCGCAGGCCCGCGTCGAGATGCCGCGCTTCTTTACCTCGTGATGACGCATGTCGCTACGGTGTTCGTGGCCGCATCATTCTTCATCATCGCCAACGCCGCCGGCTCGACGTCCTTCGCCGAGATGAGCGACACCCACCTCGGGGCGCTTGAGGCTTCGCTGGTGTTTGTGTTCGCGCTGGGCGGCTTTGGGACCAAGGCAGGCCTAATCCCCCTACACGTCTGGCTGCCGCGAGCGCATCCGGTGGCGCCCTCGCACGTCTCGGCCCTGATGTCTGCCGCGATGGTGAAGACGGGCCTCTACGGCATCATCCGGGTCAGCTTCTTCTTCCTGGCGCCCGGCCCATCGTGGTGGGGTATCGCCTTGATGGCGGTGGGCGCTGTCAGCGCCGTGCTGGGTGTGCTCTACGCCCTGATGGAGGACGACATCAAGCGCGTCCTCGCGTACAGCACCGTCGAGAATGTTGGGATCATCTCGCTGGCTTTAGGCGCCGCACTCGCTCTGCGGGCCGAAGGCGCCACCACGCTGAGCGCCGCCGCTTTGACGGCCGGACTGCTGCACGCGACGAACCACGCCTGGTTCAAAACGCTGCTGTTTCTCGGCGCCGGATCGGTGCAGCGGGCGGCCCATACGTTGAGCATGGACCGCTGCGGTGGCCTGGTGCGCGCGATGCCGTTGACGGGCGCAGCCATGCTGGGCGGCAGTCTGGCTATTGCGGCGCTGCCGCCGTTCAACGGCTTCGCGGGCGAGTGGATACTGTTGCGCAGTCTCATCGGCGCCGGCGGAGCGCCCGTGTCTGATAGCGTCCGGATGGCTTCAATGGCCGGCGTCGCGGTGATTGGTCTCACCGGCGGACTGGCGGTCGCGTGTTTCGTGCGCATGTTCGGGCTGACGTTCCTGGGTTTGCCCAGGACCGAGGCTGCATCCATCGCCAAGGAGCCTGCACGAGTCATGGCGGCGGTGCTCGTCCTGCTGGCGGCCGGCTGCCTCGCCACGGGGTTAGCAGCGCCCGCGATTGCCGACGGGCTGCAGAGCGTACCGGAGAACCTGTTGGGCACCTCCGGCGTCGTCGCCGTCAATGCACGCATCGAGGTGACGAGTGGCGGCAGCTTCTCGCCCGCGTTCGTCGCCCTGGCGCTGGTGCTCCTGGCGCCTCTGCCCTGGCTGATCGCCCGAGGGCTGTTCGGACCCAGTAGCCAGAAGCGCGGCGCGATCTGGGCGACGGGAATCGCCTTCACGCCTTCGATGCAGTACACGGGCGCCTCCTTCTCCAAGCCGATCCGCCTTTTCTTCAAGCAACTCCTGCTGCCCGAACGCAGCGTGGAGGTGGCGTACCACGGCACGTCTCCCCTGCCTCGCCTTGTCCGCTATACGGGCCGCGTGCCCCTGGTCTTCGAAGAGCGCTTCTATGTGCCGGCCCGCACGCTCGCGATCTGGGCAGCGTCGCGCGTGCGGCTGCTCCAGGCCGGCAGCGTGCAGCTGTACCTGCTCTACATGATGGTGGCGCTGGTTGGCCTGTTGGCGGTGAGCCGATGAGCCCCTACGGAGCTATTGGCCTCGCCGTACTGCAAACGCTCCTCGTGGTCGCTGGTGCGCCATTGCTCAACGGCGCGATCAAGCGGATAAAGGCGCGGCTGCAGCTACGCCAGGGGCCGCCGCTGCTGCAGGGCTACTACGACCTCGCGAAGTGGCTGAGCAAATCGGAGCAGGTCGCCAGCAATGCGTCTTTCGTGCACTGGCTTGCGCCGGTTGGCGTGCTCGCAGCGACGTTTGGAGCCCTGCTTTTCGTGCCGCTGTTGACGGTTCGAGCGCCGTTCTCGACCTCCGGCGACCTTCTGGTGGTGATCGGCCTGCTGGCGCTGGGGCGAGCGCTCCTGACACTCGGTGGCATGGACAGCGGTGCCGCGTTCGGCCAGATGGGCAGCAGCCGAGAAGTCGCGATCGGCTCACTGGTGGAACCGGTGCTCCTCCTCTCACTGGCAGCGTTATGCGTGGTGCCGCAGAGCACACGGATCGAAGAGATCATGCGCTTCGGCGACACAGACCCGGGCGCTTACCTGGGATTGGGGTGGGCGCTGGCGGCAGCGGCCTTCGCGATTGTCCTGGTGGCCGAGACGGGCCGGATTCCGGTCGACAACCCCGATACGCATCTCGAGCTGACGATGGTGCACGAAGCGATGCTCATCGAGTACTCCGGGCGCAGCCTCGGCATGCTGCACCTCGCCGCGATGATAAAGCAGCTTCTGCTGATCGTGCTGCTGGCGAACCTGTTTCTGCCTTTTGGCATGGGTGAGGCGGGCGTCGCGGGCTATGGGTTGGGCGCCGGGCTCCTCCTGGTGAAGGTCGCCCTGATCGGCGTTGCAATGGCGCTGCTTGAGTCCGGGATGACCAAGATGCGCTTCTTCCAGTTGACGGACCTCATTGGGGCGGCAGGTTTCTCGGCCTTCGTTGCCGTGGCCGCGACGGTGCTGTTCGCATGAGCTATGCATACGCCAGCGATGCAATCGACGTCATATCGGTGGCGATGCTGGTCGCGGCCATCGGCATCGTCTGGTCGCGATCGATTGGCCTTGGCTTGATCCTGCTCAGCGCGCAGTCCGTGTTACTCGCTATTGCCGGCCTGCACGCCGGGATCGCGACGGAGTCGTGGCACGTTGTCCTGGGCGCTGGCCTTACATTGACGGCGAAGGGCGTGGTCGCGCCGCTGCTGCTCTGGGTCATCGCGTCTCGCCTGCCAGGGTCGCATGATGTTCATGCCTGGGTGGGTCAGGGCTGGAGCACGATCGCCGCGGTGGTCACGGCGCTTGTGCTGGCGCGCTCGCTCACGGCTACCCCATTCGAGACGGCGATCGGGGCGGAGCGCGTCCTTCCGACGTCGATCACGATCATCCTGGTCGGTATGCAGATCATGATCACCCACCGCCAGGCGCTCATGCAGGTCGTCGGCTTCCTGGTGCTGGAGAACGGCATGGCGCTGGCAGCGCTCACCGCCTTCTATGGTATGCCCCTGGTGATCGAGCTGGGCATCTTCCTCGACCTTCTTCTGGCGGTGTTCGTCGCCTTTGTCTATACGCAGCGCATGCACCTGACATTCGGATCGCTGGACACCTTGTACTTGAGGAGGCTGCGCGGATGAATGATGTCGCCGTCGTCAGCCTCATCGCGGTGCCACTGGCGACCGCGGTTGCGGTGTTCGCGTTCGATCTGCGGAAGCAGGCCGGGTGGCTCACCGTCGCTGCGTCCGCGTTCATTGCCGCAATCGCGATTGACATCGGCCGTGAGGTGCTGGTGAACGGCCCGCAGACGGCCGTGCACGACTGGATCTACGTGGATGAGCTTGGCGTGATCGTCCTGGTCCTGATCGCCCTCGTCGGCGTCTGCGCGTCGCTCAACTCGCTGGGGTACGTCGAGCATGAGGTCGACCGAGGCGAGATCGCGGAGAAGGACGTCAGCCGCTACTACGCATTGTTCCTTGGCTTCATGGCGACGATGGTGGCGGTACCCGTCGTCAACAACCTCGGCGCGATGTGGGTGGCGATCGAAGCGACCACGGTGGTCTCGGTGCTGCTGGTCAGCATCAACCGCAGTGGGCAATCGCTGGAGGCCGCCTGGAAGTACCTCGTCATCGGATCTGTGGGCATCGCCATGGCCCTATTCGGAACGATGATGACCTACTACGCCGCGTCGAGCTTCCTGGGTGAGTCCTCAGTGGCGCTGAACTGGACCTCCCTGCAGGCCGCAGGCGCTCAACTGGACCCGCAAGTGATGCGCGTGGCGTTCGTGTTCATCGTCATCGGCTACGGCACGAAGGTTGGACTGGCGCCCATGCACACATGGCTGCCGGATGCGCATAGCCAGGCGCCTTCGCCGGTTTCCGGCCTGCTTTCGGGTGTCCTGCTCAACTGCGCCCTGTACGCGATCCTGCGCTTTTCGATCCTCACGAGAGGAGCGACCGGCTCTGCATACAGCGACCATGTGCTGATCGCGTTCGGCCTGTTCAGCATCGTCCTGGCCGTGCCCTTCCTGGTGGTCCAGCACGATATCAAGCGTCTGCTGGGGTACCACAGCGTGGAACACATGGGGATCATCGTGCTCGCGATCGGCATCGGCGGCAGCACAGCCCTGTACGCCGCGATGCTCCACATGGTGGCGCACTCACTGACCAAGTCCAGCCTGTTCTTCGCGGCAGGGTCCGTGGTTCAGTCCTTCAACAGCCGCTCGATGCACCGGATGCGCGGCCTTCTGCGCGTCATGCCGGTTGCCGGGCTGGCGCTTGTGCTCGGCGCTTTCGCGTTGGCGGGCCTGCCACCATTCGCGATGTTCACGTCGGAGTACGGGCTGTTGTCGGGCGCATTCACCGCGGGCCGCGGCGTCATCGGTACGGTGGGCATCTTCTTTGTCGCCCTGGCTGCGGCCAGCCTGCTTTATCACGTCGTTGGCATCGCCTACAGCGAGCCACGGATCTCCGCCCCGGCACGTCGAGCGTCACCGGCGTTCGTTTTCAGCGTCATGACGCCGCTGGCCATTCTGACATGGCTCAGCATCGCGCCCCCCGATCGCTTCGAAGCCACGCTGCGAGCTGCCGTGGTCATCCTGGAGGGTCACTAGTGCTGCCGGAAACGCGGACCATGCTGGACGAGGCGCCGGCCGCCCTGACGATGGAGGCGGCTACTGCCGCAAACGAGGTGCTGGTGCGCTGCCAGCGGGAAGACCTGCCCGCCGTTGCGCAGCACCTGACGTCACTGGGGCTGCAACTCGTGACGATGGTGGGCCTGGACCTCACGACAGCAAGTGGCGAGTACGCGGTCGAGTACGTTTTCGAGGTGCCGGAGGCTGACGAGTTTATACGGCTGCGCGTCGACGTGCCTGGAGCCGAGCGCGCCTTCCCCGCTGTCACCCCGGTCGTTCCGGCAGCGCTGTGGTACGAGCGGGAGGTGAAGGACTTGCTGGGTCTGACGCCGGTCGGCCACCCTGATCCGCGGCGACTGGTCCTTCACGACGGCTACCCTCGGGGCTACCACCCACTGCTCAAGCACGTTTCGGCCACGGAGAAGCCGGAGGTGGTTTCGCGGCGTTTTGACTACTTCGAGGTTCACGGTGAGGGCGTGTCTGAGCTTCCGGTCGGTCCTATCCACGCCGGCATCATCGAACCGGGGCACTTTCGCTTTTCCAACATCGGCGAGGTCATCCTCCACCTTGACGCCCGTCTGTTCTACACACATCGGGGGATCGAGAAGATCGTGGAAGGCAAGACCTTCGAGGAAGCGCTCTTCACGGTCGAGCGTACGTGCGGCGTCTGTACGGTGTCGCACGCGGTCTCGTTCTGCTCTGCGGTGGAGCGCATGGCCGGCGTCGAGGTGCCATCGAGGGCGCAATGGCTGCGCACGTTGCTCCTGGAGCTGGAACGCCTATACAACCATGTCGGCGATATCGGTAACATCTGCGCCGGCACAGGCTTCCACTTCGGCTCGTCCCGTGGCGGCATCCTCAAGGAGCGCCTGCAGCGGCTGAATGAGGAGCTGACGGGCCATCGATTCCTCATGGGCGTTGTGGGCATGGGCGGGTTGCGCTACGACCTGCCATCCGCAGTCCTGAGTTCCCTGCCAGCGCGGCTTCGCGAGATTCGCAGTGACTTCGACGCCTACCTCGATGCGCTGTTCGACACTGCGAGCTTCGTCACACGAATCAACGGGCCAGGCGTGTTAGATACAGCCACGGTCCTGGCGATGAGCGGCACGGGTGTCACTGCGCGTGCAGCTGGTATCGCCGCAGATTACAGGCTCGACCATCCGCATGCGGCCTACGAGGTGCTGGAGCCTAATTGCGTGGTGGAAGCGGCCGGTGACGTCGCGGCCCGCCTCAAGGTGCGCGCCCGGGAAGCCAGCGAGAGCTTCGAGCTTGCAATGCGCCTGGTCAAGGGACTGCCCGGTGGCGAGGTTTCGGCTCCGATCGGCCCTGTGCTCGACGGCGCCTCCGCACTTGGCTACTCCGAAAGCCCCCGCGGTTCCAATGTGCACTGGCTGATGGCGGGACCCAGCTCTACCGTAAGCCGCCTGCGCATCCGGTCGGCATCATACGCGAACTGGCCGCTAGTCACGCGCGCCGTGGTCACCAACATGGTTCCGGACTTCCCGCTGATCAACAAAAGCTTCGAGCTTTGCTATGCATGCTGTGATCGATGAGGCCTTGATATGACGATCCTTGACCTGCTGCTGGGGCCCCTTCGGAGCCCGAGAGCGACCGAGCGCTATCCTGAGATCGAGAGCCCGCCGACCCGTGGCGTGCGCGGCACGCCGGTGCTGGACTCCGAACGCTGCGAAGGCGTGGCAGACTGCATGGAGGTCTGTCCAACCAGGGCGATCACGCTGAAGACCGAGGGTTCGGGCGTCGAATTGCGGCTCGACTACGGTTTGTGCATCTTCTGCGGGGAGTGCGTCCGCGCATGCCCTTCCGGCGCCATCACAGCCAGAGATACGTTCGAGCTGGCGCAGGTACGGCGAGAGGACGTGGTCGCCGCGATGCCGAAGCGGGAGGTGGACGATGCCTGAGATGGAGCTCAAACGTGAGGTGGACGCCAAGCTTGGACGGTCGCTGCACATTCGCCACCTCGACAGCGGTTCCTGTAACGCCTGCGATTGGGAGATCACGGCTCTCCTAAACTCCGTGTACGACGTGCAGCGCCTGGGCATCGACTTCGTGGCGTCGCCTCGCCATGCCGACTTGTTGTTGGTCACGGGTGTGATGACCCGCAACCTGCAGCAGGCCGCGCTCAGGACCTTCGAGGCGATGCCAGAGCCACGGCTGGTTGTTGCCATGGGCGCTTGCGCCGTCGGTGGGGGCGTCTTTGCCCAGACCTACGCTGCGGCGGGTGGCGCGGAGTCCGTCCTGCCGGTCGACGTCTTCATACCGGGCTGCCCGCCGCGTCCAGAGGCGATTATCCAGGGCTTGCTAATCGCGGTGGGTAGGCTGCAGCCGAAGCCTTTGCCGGGCAACCGGCCCGAGGCAGTCCGGTAGAATGACTTGACAGCCATGGAAACGGCACTGCGAAAGTTTAAGGCGGAGTTCTTCAAGGCGCTCGCCCATCCCGGGAGGATTCAGATCATCGAGTGCCTGCGCAGCGGTGAGAAGACCGTTGGGGACATTCAAGCGTGCCTTGCCGACGAGCCGGCGAGCGCTTCCCAACACCTGGCTCTGCTGCGCACTAAGGGAATCGTCGAGGGACGCAGGAGCGGTACCAGCGTCTACTACCGGGTACGTGATCCGAAGGTTTTCGAGTTGCTCGACGTTGCACGAGCTATCTTCAATGCCCAACTGGAAGACACCCAGGAGCTCCTCGGACAACTCGCTGATGAAGATAGGGGTGCGCCTGCGCCTCAGTAAGCAAGACCGGCGCCTGGCTTAAGGGTTCTGTTGAACCTTCCGCCCGCATTAGCCTAACGGCACGATGTCCTCATCGTGTGGACGGAACGGCAGTCTCTTATCGGCGAGGAGTCATCAAGGCGTGCCGGCGCCGCTCTTAAGTCAGGCCGACTCTCGCCTGCTCCTCATAGACGTCATTCACGTTCGCTCGGCGAAGGTCGGAGGTGGCCTCCAACCAGTCTGCGTCCGCAGGCAGAATGACGCCGCCTGAGCGCACCATGAATAGCTCGGGATTATCGACTGAAGCCGGAACCTCGCCCGTCTCAGCGAGCCTTTTGGCGGCCGCAATGACGCGCCGACGTGTCTGTATGACCATGCGGTCACTGGTTCCCAAGTGCTCCTGCGTCCGGCGGTAAATTGAGCCCATGCTCTCTGTGATCGCCTGGTCCTGCAGATGGATTCCGTCGATACCGGTGTAATTGGTAACGCGCTGCATATCGCGGTCAATCAGGTAGTCGTTCTCGCTGTCCGCGGCCAGGCGCCAACGTCCGAGCCAGTCGGTCGAGTCTTCTTTGAAGCCTCGCTTGGCAAAACCGCTAGAGTTTGCCCCGCCGAAGCCTCCGGCAGATGGCGTGATCATCCAGAACATGGTGTTGGCATCGTCCAGGGGTACCCACAGTCGGTAGCCGCGCCGTCCCTTTGGTCCGCCTAAGATGCCTGTCCCTGGCATTGTGTAGAAGGGGAAGAGGAACTGGCCAATTCGCCAGTAGTTGTAGCCAGACTCGGCCGGCCGGTACGCGCCATAGATGGTGCCGTAGTCCATATCACTGGCTGCGTACTTCGGGTGGCGGTCGCGGTCCAGGTAGTACTCGAATGTGCCCGGCTCTGCTTGACGGCCGAATACGCGGTGCAGGAATCCAACGTGCGACGTATCGATGTCGCCTTCGAGGCCTTGGAACCAGTTGCACTGGCGGAGGGTCTTCGTGACAACGCTAGGGCTAGAGTCATCCATATTGCCGGCGATCATGGGCAGAGGCGGAGGCTCCTCGCGGGGACCCATATACGTCCAAATCACGCCACCACGCTCTCGACACGGGTACGCATGTAGACGGACCTTGCTCTTGAAGTTGCTCTCGGCTGGTTCCGAGGGCATGTCGACGCAGGCGCCGCTGACGTCAAACTTCCAGCCGTGGTAGACACAGCGCAAGCCGCCTTCTTCGTTGCGGCCGAAGAACATCGAGGCTCCGCGATGGGGACAAGCATTGGTTACCAGCCCAACTGATCCGTCAGTCGCTCGGAAAGCGATGAGGTTCTCGCCGAGGAGACGAACCCGAAGCGGGACGCCATCGGGCTCACCAAGCTCCTGAGAAGTCAGGACCGGCAGCCAGAACTGACGCATCAGGTTACCCATCATCGTCCCGGGTCCAACGCGACACATGATTTCGTTGTCTTGTTCAGTGAGCATGGCACGACTCCTGCACTAGCTTTGTAGCTGGGGCAATCATATTCCAGCGCGCAAGACCGTCTCTAAGGGAAATGCGTCGCGATTTGCTCATAGCGTTGCGCTTCTTGGAGCTCAGCAGTTCATCGAGCTCAGGTATTGGAACTCCCTATACGGCTGTCGATCAGAGCTCCCCAGGTCGCCACCCCGAATGGCATGCAATAGGTCAACGGAATCTTCCAGGCCAGACTGCTAGGCAGGTCTCCCGAAGCGAGCACTGTCCCTTGATTAATTGCCACCAAGAGGTCCCACGACCAACGCGCCGTAGAAAGACCTCTTGAGCATGGGTCGATTTCGCAGGGCACAAGGCAGGCATGTTGGCTGCGTCCCTAGCAGGAAGAGGCCAAGACGTTTGCCGCAAGTGCACGAAGCTGCCGAAGGAAGGCCACTTCGGTCTTTGATTCTTCGCGTCAGCCAGTCTTTGGGAGGGGTCGCGCTGTCGGTGAGTTGGATTCGGGGTATTAGCGCCTCTACTTCGTTGGGCGTCGGTTAGGCCCTGGTCGCTGCGATGACCTGACACGGTGGGATCTCCCAGGAGCAGGTCGTCGACCATGGCTCTAGCGTCCTGGCTCAGAAATTTGCAGCGACGAATCGTACGCCTTTTCCTGACTCGTGGTGTCCTCTTGACTCAGGCTGCCAGCCGACAAGAACTGAGCCATCAGTTCCGCGCGGCTGGAGACGCCGATCTTTCGATAGACTGAGACCACGTACTGGTGAAAGGAACGCGGCGTTAGGCTGAGCTGATGCGCGCCCTCCTTTTCCTCCACGCCCGTTAGGAGCACCATCAGAACGCTGCGTTCCCGCGGAGTGAGGCGTATCAGACCAGTTCCGAAGCCGTAGCTGAGCGCCAAGCGTCTGCAGAAGGGCTGTATCGCCGTCGCGACGAGCGTGGCGACCTCGCGGTCCTCGGGGGAGAATGGCTGCTCGCCCGACCCACGATACGCTGTCAGTACCATCTCGGCGCTCGCACTCACCGGCACTCCCATCAGCAGGCGGTCACCGATCGAAAGGTCATCGAACAGCTCCTGCACTGGGGAGCACTGCCACTCGTCGTCGCTAACCATCTCCTGGCGCAAGAAAGCGCGCGGCATCCCGGCAGTCCGGGCAATCGCAACCACGGTGCCGTCAGAAGGGAAATTGCTGGGGTCGGCGTACCAATCGCGGAAGCGCGCCGTGTACTGGCTGCTATCTGGACCGTGACGCACGTCCCAGACGGGCCTCCAACCCACAGGGGAAGCGCCATTGAGAGGGTGATCGCGAACACATATCGCGACCAGGTTGTTTTCAGCACGAAGCACCTTCCCGGCTTCTTCCAGGAAGAACTGCAGCGCCTCGTCCACTTGCGGTGCGCCGAAGTCACCTAGGCTGCCGGCGAGCTGTGCCAAGAAGCGTGCCACGTTAAGCCCCGCCATTGGCTGAGTTTTGCCCTAGCGACGATTGCAGAGCCATATCCCCCTGCTATTTAGCAGGGTTACAAACTCGATTCAGTTCTGGAAGACTCGTGCCAGTTGCAGGAGGCAATTCGCAGCCAAGCCGCCCGGCGGGTGTGTGGTGGCCTCGGTCATGTCGAGGCAGTGACGGAGGGGACCCGTGAGTAGGCACCTGATTTCAATCGCAGCGCTTGTGGTCGTGACGTTCGTCTTGGCGGTGCAGGCGCCAGCAACGCCAGTGCGTGCTGATACTAGCTCGCTGACGTTCGGCTTCACTGGCGGTGTGCAGTATTGGACCGTTCCGGGCGGCGTCGACTCGGTGACGATTCAGGCCTTTGGCGCGGAAGGCGGCGCGGGTCTCCCCGATACTATCCATGCCGCGGGCGGCTCCGTTAGCGCCACGCTCCCAGTCTCTCCCGGTGACGAGCTCGAGATAATCGTCGGCGGCAAGGGTGGCGACAGCGGCGATGGATACCGCGGCCTGGGCGGCTTCAACGGCGGCGCTAATGGCGGCCGCGATGGCCTCGGCGGCAACTACACCCACGGTGCCGGCGGCGGCGGCGCGTCCTCCGTCAGAGCCGACGGCACCACGCTGGTGGTCGGCGGTGGTGGTGGCGGTGCCGGAAGCTATGGAGAGTATGCCGGTGGCGCGGGCGGCGGCATCGGTGGCGCTAATGGCGCCCGCACAACCAGCCTCGCTGCCGGCAGAAGCGGTTGGGGCGGCACGGCCACAGCCGGAGGCAACGGCGGCTTCTCGGCCGCTGCATACTGCGGCGGGGACGGCGGCATCCCTGGCTCGGGCAGCAACGGCAGCCTCGGCAGCGGCGGCGCCGGCGGCGGCGGATACAACATCACAGGCGGCGGTGGCGGTGGCGGTGGCTATTACGGCGGTGGCGGCGGCGGTGCCGGCTGCGTTTGGTGGAAGACCGGCGCCGACGGCGGCGGCGGCGGCGGCGGAAGCGGCTATGCCGATCCATCCGCGACGAACGTCAGCTACAGCCTGGGTGGCCACACCGGCAATGGTGAGGTGATGATCACCTACAGCATCATCGACTTGGACGGCGACGGCATTTGCGATCCCGGCGCTTCAACTGGCGTCGCAACTATATGTTCCGGGAGTGATAATTGCCCGTCCATTCCCAATCCTGACCAGGGAGACGTCGATCACGACGGAATTGGCGACGCCTGCGACACTGATTCGCCGCTCGTGGTCACCGCGAAGACCGCGACGCCGGTGCCCGAGACCGGCTGGTTCCCCAGCTCACCAGTGACAGTAAACATCAGAGCAACGAGCGGATACGGTATTAGCGAAATCGACTTCGCCGTTGATGGCGGCCCCGAGACTCACTCTCTGCCAATCGGCAATCCGTTGGTCGCTCAGACGTCCACGAACATCTTTGGTGACGGCGAACACACTCTGATGTACAGCGCCATAGACACATCCGGAGACGTCACGGAGACCAAGACGCTCATTGTTAGGATTGGCGTCGCGCCACTCAATGTCACGGCGGAAACAAAGGAGCCGGTACCACCAATCGGCTGGTTCCCAAGCGGACAACCCGTGGCCGTGGACATCACAGCATCGTCCGGGCTTGGTATCGATGAGATCGTCTTTTCGGTCGATGGCGGCGCGGAAACCCATGTTGTGGCGATTGGTAATCCCCTGGTCGCCGAAACGACCACAAACATCTTCGGCGATGGCGAGCACACCCTGTCGTACCGGGCCACGGACACGTCCGAGGCGGTCACCGAGACCAAAACGCTAGTAGTTCAGATAGGTGAGCCGGATACAGATGGCGATGGGGTTCCTGACTCAACTGACAATTGTCCGAGCGCTGCCAACGCCGACCAGGCAGACTTTGATGGCGACGGCCATGGTGACGCCTGCGACCTGGACGTGGATGGCGATGGCGTACCGAATGTGAGCGATCAGTGCGCCGGCACGTCGCTGTTCACCGTTGTGGCTGCCGACGGTTGTCCCGACCCGGATACGGATGGAGTCTCGACTTACGCTGGTGACAACTGCCCGTCCGTAGCGAACCCCGACCAAATGGATACGGATAACGACGGCCTGGGCAACGCCTGCGATCCGGATGACGACAACGACGGCATCGCTGATAGCGTCGATACTCAGCCGCTCGTCTTTTCAGACGCCTTTAACGACGTCGGTACGCAATTCGGAGGCTCCACGTCAGGTACCATCTTGAATCGCGGAGATCAGGAGCTTTCGGTATCAGACGCGGGTTCGCCTGCCGACGGTGTCAGCATCGCTGCCGGACCTGGCGGCGGAGCACAGCCGGCCCACGTAAAAGTCTGTGGGAGCACAAATTACACTTTGACGCCTGGCGATAACATAACCGTTACCTGCGGCAGCTCGATCGTCAAGGTAATTGCTGGCCCCGTCGAAGTAGAGTACTTCGTCGACGGCCGGAGCGTTGGTACAACCACGCTCAACACCGGCGACGAGCTCACATTCGAGCCTGATCAAGTCAGCTTCAACAACACAGGCGGCACAGAGGTAGTTCTCGTGGTCAACGGGCAGCAGGTTGTGCTGTCGCCAGGCGAAACCACGCTCCTGACGCCAGTCAACAAGGATGCCTGCAAGCACGGTGGCTGGGAGACCTTGTTCCGCTCAGACGGAAGCTTGTTCAAGAATCAGGGGGACTGCATCCAGTACGTGAACACCGGAACGTAGCTCAGCTAAATCCGTCGGGATACAGCAGCGAATGTGACCTGATTCAGGCCTGACACTATGGGAAGATCGTGACGTATGTAGCTAGGCCGGACGTGGTCCCTCGATGGCGGATGCGATGGCATTCCCGAGTTCTTCCGTGGTTGCAGTCCCGCCCATGTCCGGAGTCCTTGGGCCCTCGATGAGGACGGCCTCGATCGCGTTCATTACCGCTTCCGCCGCTTCGGTGTGGCCCAAGTGCTCAAGCATCATGGCGCCGGACCAGATCTGACCGATGGGATTTGCAATGCCCCTGCCCGCGATGTCCGGCGCAGAGCCATGCACGGGCTCAAACATGGATGGAAACTCTCGCTCTGGGTTGAGGTTCGCTGAGGGGGCTATCCCGATCGTGCCGGTACAGGCCGGACCAAGGTCAGACAGGATATCGCCGAACAGGTTGGAGCCGACTACGACATCGAACCAGTCCGGGTGCTGAACAAAGTGCGCCGTTAGGATGTCCACGTGAAACTGGTCGACGCGAATGTCGGGAAACTGCTCTGCCATGGCCTTCACGCGTTCATCCCAGTACGGCATCGTGATGGAGATGCCATTCGATTTGGTTGCCGATGTCAGGTGCTTCTTCGGTCGAGACTGGGCTAGCTCGAAGGCGAATCGTAGGACTCGGTCAACCCCTCTCCGGGTAAAGATCGTCTCCTGGATAGCCATCTCCTGATCGGTACCTTCGTACATCCTTCCGCCGATGGCCGAGTATTCGCCTTCGTTGTTCTCACGCACTACGTAGAAGTCGATGTCACCAGGCAAGCGATCGGCCAGCGGTGAACGTACACCGGGCATCAGGCGTACAGGGCGGAGGTTGATGTATTGCTGGAACTGACGGCGAATCGGAATCAGCAGGCCCCATAGCGAGATGTGGTCCGGGACGCCTGGAAAGCCAACGGCGCCCAGGAAGACCGCATCGTGACCCTGGATCTGAGCCAATCCGTCCTCAGGCATCATGCGACCGTGCTTTGTGTAGTACTCGCAGCTCCAGTCGAGAAAGTCCCATTGGAAGGAGATGTCGTATTTGCTGCCTGCGGCATTCAGTACGCGAACGCCTTCTGGGACGACCTCTTTGCCAATGCCATCACCCGGAATGGTCGCAATTCTGTAGGTGCTCAAGGGTTTTCCTTTCGGATTTAGCGGTTCCAGCTCGACACGATTCCAGCTTAGGGAAGCATCGTGGTGATGTCACGACCAGGCGATCGTGTCACTCTGAATCGCCCCCCGGGAAAAGTGGAGGCTCCAAGCTATGAGAGGATTGGAGCATGACACGAGGAACGAGGTATCCAGCAGAGCTGAGGGAGCGGGCGGTGCGCCTGGTGCTGGAGCACGAGGGCGAGTACCCGTCGCAGTGGGCGGCGCTGACGTCAATCGCGGCGAAGTGCGGCATGACGCCGGAGACGCTGCGCAAGTGGGTGAGACGGGCTGAGGTCGATGCCGGCGCCCGGCCGGGCCTGACCACGGACGAGCGCAGCGCCTCAGGAGCTGGAGCGCGAGAACCGCGAACTGCGCCGGGCCAACGAGATCCTCAAGTCGGCTGCCGCTTTTTTCGCGCGGGAGCTCGACCCGCGACCGCCGAGATGACCCGCTACATCGACGCGTACCGCGCCCGTTTCGGGGTCGAGCCGATCTGCAGGACGCTGCAGGTCGCCCCTTCCACCTACTACGCCGCCCGCATGCCGGCCGCCCTCGGCACGCTGTCAGCGCGACGAGGCGCTGAAGCCGAAGCTCAGGCAGGTCCACGCCCAGCACTTCGGCGTCTACGGCGCCCGCAAGCTCTGGCGCCAGCTGCAGCGCGAAGGCACGCCAGGTCGCCCGCTGCACCGTGGAGCGGCTGATGCGCGACCTGGGCCTGAGAGGCGTCGTGCGGGCCGGCAGGCTGCGCACGACCATCCCGGACGAGACGGCACCGACGGCCGCTCGACCTGGTGCAGCGCGACTTCCACCCGCCGCCCCCAACCGGCTCTGGGTGGCCGACCTCACCTACGTCCGCACCTGGTCCGGCTTCGCCTACGTCGCCTTCATCATCGACGCCTTCTCGCGCTACATCGTCGGCTGGCACGTCTCGCGCTCGCTGCACGCCGACCTCGTGCTCACCGCCCTGGAGCAGGCGCTGTGGGCGCGCGAAGGACCCCTCGACGGGCTGGTGCACCATTCGGACCGCGGCGTGCAATACCTCTCGATCCGCTACACGCGAGCGGCTGGCGGAGGCCGGCATCGCCACCTCGGTGGGCAGCCGCGGCGACTCCTACGACAACGCCCTGGCCGAGACGGTGAACGGGCTCTACAAGGCGGAGCTGGTCTACCGCCGCGGACCCTGGAAGGGCCGCGAAGACCTGGAGCTGGCGACGCTGGAATGGGTCGACTGGTTCAACAACCGCAGGCTGTTCGGAGCCCTGGACTACGTCCCGCCGGCAGAGTACGAGGCGTCCTGGTACGCTGCACCCCTGCCCGCTGTGGCCGTGGACTCAAGAGTCTGAGTCTCCATCAAACCCGGGGCGATTCAGACTGGGCGGACGCTGACCACGCTACCGTCGACGGCGCAGCAGTACGTTGAGCACCTTCAACTGGGTGAGCTGCGGCAGACAATGCTGGCGCCGTCGGTGGTGACGCAGAGTCTCACTCAGGCGAGCCGAGGCGGAAGTAATGGTCCAAGGCGGTTTCAGCCTCTTCGCTGAGTCCCCTTTTGACATCGAACCTCGGCTGGTTTTCGACCAGAGAAGCAGAATATGGGACTTTCAAACCTCCATCTTGGAGCTCAAATCCAGCCACTGGCACGATGAAACGCCTAGACTTTCTATTTTCCTCTCGGACGATAAACCACTCGGGCACCTCCGAGATACGGCTGTAGAGGAGGTCCTCCACGAGACCCAGCTTCTCGTCTTCAGACGTGAAAACGACCTTGCCGCGAAGGTTCCTCGCCAGACTCTCGTGTTCGCGCGACTCGTCCCGCATGTCGCGATTCTAGCGCATGGAGTGATGAGGAAGTTCGCAGACTCTCCTCGCACACCAAGTGAGGCCAGCTGTTCTCTCGCGGGACTGTCTGTTCTTTGCTTAGAGGATCAGCGGCTTTGTGATGTCGACGTCCGGGAGCACATGCGCCAGCAGCAACCGCAGTTGCTCGCCGACGGCGGGCTGCAGGTCTGCACCGGGGTGCCGGACTTTGCTTGAACGTATGAGCCCCCGCATTCTCAGAATCTCCTTGCGGACCGCTACACCCGGCTGTTGCTCGAACACAATGAGCGGAAGAAAGCGGGTGTAGAGCTCGCGCAGACGGGCAGTATCGCCGGCGCTGTTCGCCTTGACCATCGCCTGCAGGACCTCTGGAAACGCGAAGCCGGTGTTGAAGCCACTGGAGCCTGCCTCAAGGTCGAACTCACCGTAAAGGGCCCCGAGGCCGGTTATAGGGCCGATAGCTCCGACTGACTATCCAAGTCTTCGCGACTTCGCAGGCAAGACGGCCTGTCTGAGAGAACTGCAAGACTTTCTGCAGAAGGTCCCTTCGTTCGGGTCCACCACTATCGGGCGATAGTGTTTCGTCTCTTCGAATGGCAGAATTCGCATTGTGCAGTTCAACGTGGTCATCTGCCTGGTAATCGCATCCTTGGTCTCAGCCATTGCCTGTAATAGCGCGCCCTCCTCCACGGGCAACGGTAGTCCTTCGGCAGGGAATCTCGAAGCACCCATTCTTATTGGTGTACTGGTACCGCTTTCGCCTCCTGGTGCTGTCGGAGCCGGCGAGGCTATGCGAGATGCCATGAACATCGCTGCGGCTGAACTCAACGAACAAGGTGGCGTGCTGGGCCGCCCCGTCAGCCTTGCCTTTGTTGACACGGAGGGTGTTCCAGAACGTGCAACGAATGCACTCCAGGAGCTCATTAACCAGAAGGACATTGTTGCTCTCGCGGGGGGCTTTCACAGTTCCGTGGCTTTGAGAGCCAGAGACGTGGCAAACGATGCCGGCATTCCAATCATGTTCACCGACGCATGGGCAGATGACATCACGAGTGACATGGATCCAGGAGTCTTTCGCATCGGGCCACTGAACTCGGAAGTGTCTGCCATTGACATCGAGTTCATCGCCAGCTTGCCTGACATCAATGACGTGGTCATCGTCACCGAGGACACTGAATATGGCATTCCCGTGGCGCTAGACACGACCCAAGGTCTGGCGGAGCGCGGAATAGCAGCGCGAACGTACACGATGGAGATAGGTGGTGAGGACTTCGACGGCGTAATCGACCAGTTGCAAGCAGACCCACCGGACTTGGTCGTTGTCTATTTGACCGGCGAAGCGGGCTATCGAATGCAGCAGCTTGCTGCTGAAGCGGGCGTGGGTCCTGAGAACGTGCCCTACCTGTGCAACCAGGAATCCATGGAAGACAAGGCGTTCTGGGCAAGCGTGCCGGACGGCAATTATTGCTTCGTACGACGCGTGGGTGTTCCAGAGAAGCTTTACAACGACATCGCCCACGACTTTTCCAACCGCTACAGAGAAACGACAGGCAAGCAGGCGGCCGAATCCTACGCTTTAGCGGCTTACGATACGATCATGCTCCTCGCTCAAGGCATAGAGGAGGCCGGCTCAACCGAGGCGCAACCAATAATCGATGCCCTGGAGGGAATTACCTACCAGGGCGCGTTGGGTATCATCCGCTTTCCCTATAACGCCACGAACCCGCCTGCAGGAAGCGGTGTGGAGAGCAAATGGTGGCACCAGTTCACGGAGTCCCCTCTTATGATCATTCAATATCAGGAGCCGGAGCAGAGTTCAGCCGACGCACCAATTGTCTTCCCTCCTGGACAAGGGACATCTGACTTGATTCTGGTCACGCCTTAGGAGTGGTCACGAGAGGTGTCGCGTCAAGACTCTGGGCTAGCTCGCTTGGTTCGAGGCTACGGGCGAAGATCATGTGATGAAGTCATAGCGAAGCCATCCTGAAGGTCTCCGTCTATCAGGAATGGGACAACGAACTCCCGAAGGCAGATTAGGCGCTGGATGGCTCGAAGCAGGTTCATCCGATACGAACCAGCTGCCATAGTGCGATTGAATGCTCCGGTGGATGTGGTTGCTCTTCATCGCTTCTTGGCGTAGGGCCAGGATAGGCATTAAGGCCTACGATCTCGGTGTAATCGTTCAAGATGTTCAATGGAGTGGTTGCAATAATGACGGTCGCGTCCATGAATGTCCGCCCAGGTTGCTGTCAGACGGACGGAAGAAGTGATCACCCACGTTAGATATACGCAGGTTCTGCTTTGAAGATTGGTGCCGGGAGAGGGGTTCGAACCTTCAAGACCTTGTGGCCGGCGGATTTTAAGCTCGTAGACGTTTGTTCGTCGTCGTATGTCAGCGTCCGAACACGCCTGCAAATCGGAGCTCAGTGGCCGCCACCGTGCAACTTCGTTCGCCAAGGTCTGCCCAGGTTGCTGTCAGCGTTGCTCTCAGGTCATTCCTGCTCGTGCCTCACGCGTAATCCATCCGCGAGCCTGCGACAGGACGGCTAAGTCGATGACCTTTGCAAGTTTATCCCCGCCTGCACTCTCTCAAGAAAAGGCAGCGCGTGGGTTATCACTGAGTCAACATCCTGGTGGGCTGGCGTATGGTCTTTACCAGGCAGAGTCACAAAGGACACGTTTGGGATCAGGGCCGCAGCGCGCCTTATGGCGTCAAAGCGATAGTCCTCCTCGCCAACATAGACAAGGCAAGGCATGGCAATGCCCGGCAATACGTCCTCAAAGTTTGCGCCAAGTGTGGAACCCATCTGGGACGCGTATAGCGCCTCCACGTCCTGTCCAGGAAAGCCCTCAGGGTTCGACCGGATACGGGCGGCTGATTGTCGGATCAATTCTCGGTCCGCTTCCGTCCTGAAAGGCTCCGAGCCGCCAATGATGAAAGCGTGGAATCGCTCAGGCGCAAACCGGGCGGCGGCCCAGCCGATGCCGCCCCCCATCGAGTAGCCCCAGTAGACAGCCCTATCAATAGCTAGTTCATCCATCACCGCTAGCGTGTCAGAGACCTTTTTCTCGAAGGTGTACGCGTCGATCTCGTGAGGTTTGTCTGTCAGCCCCATTCCACGGCCATCAATGAGGACGCACCTGTATCTGTCTTCCAGGCGTTCAGCGTATGGATACCAGGTTGTTCGATCCCTTGGGAAGCCATGATTGAAGA
The DNA here is from genome assembly GCA_963768705.1 of uncultured Chloroflexia bacterium. GTDB lineage: Bacteria > Chloroflexota > Dehalococcoidia > DSTF01 > WHTK01 > WHTK01. Next base: position 8,330 of record CAVYJE010000015.1, on the reverse strand, counting down.
CGATTGGGAGGCCGGTGCCTCTCACCTCGTAGTGCACGTTGACACCCTGATTGTTGGCGTATGGCATGTTGATCTCTCCGCGCGGCCGAACCGCGCTCCTAGATATAAGAGTTCAGCGGGACAGGTCGCAGCTCTCACAGAGTGGAAGGAAAACGTGAGCATCGTGGTGCCACGCGACCACGATGTCAAATGGGACAGTCGAGGGACGCAATCATCCGATGTCGATTGCCGCAGCCACCTTCTCCCAGCTCTTGTCCTCCTGCCCCTCTAGGCGTCGCAGGTACGTCGTCGTCACGGCAAGGCTGCTGTGATCGAGGAACCGCGACACCTCCTCGACCGACTCGCCAGCATGCCGCCTGAGTTTCGCCGCGCTGTGACGGAACACGTGCACGCCTGAGAGCGGTAGGCCCGCCTTCGCCACGTAGCGCCCCAGATTGCGTAGAAGACGCCTGCTGCGATCGCCATGTCGGGTGCGAAGGCGATGCGACAGCGGATTACAGAGCACCGGGCAACAGCGCGTACCATGGGCGCAGTGGTTATAGGCCGCTCGTCAGCGGTGTCGCATCGGAGAAGGTTCCATGACCGTCCTGATAAAGCTGTTCTACGCTGGCGCACTGACGGCACTGCTGATCCTCAGCGTGGCGTTCGGTGTGCGAACGTTTTACTCCGGACCACAGGAACCCGAGTATCCCCAGGTGCCCGTTGCGCGTCCGTTAGACCCCGGAGATCCTGCCCTTCAAGAGGCCGAGGAAGAACAGCAACGCTACCAGGAAGAATACGAGCGCTTCCTGGATGCACGTGCAAAGTACCGGCGCAATGTCTTCTTCGTGGCGACTGTACTCGCGTTAATATCCGTCGCAGTTGGGGTTTCGCTCTCGGAGCGTCTGGACGCCTTGCGGTTGGGCCTTGTGGCGGGCGGCCTGGGGATGCTCCTGTACGCGGTCATTCAGGCCGGTGGTGATCTGGATGAGGTGGGCTCAGCGATGCTGTTCGTCGTCGCCGTGTTGGGGCTGGCACTTGTCATCGGCGCTGGCTATCGGTGGTTGGGATCAGTGGAGAGGGAATGACACTGAGACGACCTCGTTGATTGGGCGTCAGGGCGAACCCGACAACGTGGCCTTCTTACGAAGAAGTGATCCCCATGGCGGCCGCAACCCTCTGCCAACTCCTGTCCTCTTGTCCCTCCAGACGCCGAAGGTAGGTCGTCGTCACGGCAAGGCTGCAGTGATCTCTGGGTAATGCGGTCATCTAGCCTCACCAAGGTTGACTGTTTCGGTCTTGGCCCGTGGTTAGTCTCGTCCTGGCGAGGCGGGCGTTTCGGCGGCATGGGGTGTGGGCGGGCGCTTCCGGGTACGCGGGCGGTGGCGGGCTAGGGCTGCAGGACACAGGTGAGGGGTGAGGCGGTGGTGCAGGCGAGGTTCCACAGGTAGCAGTGCTTGCCGCTGGCGACGATGCCACTGGAGACGATGATTGTGTAGCTGCCCGCCTGGGTGTAGGTGTGGGACTGGCCGGAGCCATCGAAGACCAGGGCGTAGGTTTTGAGTTGGCCCCAGTTGACGCCGAGGGTGACCAGGGCGCTTGGGTCAAGCATGACGTTCTTGAGGGTGACGGTGCCGTCGTTGGTGACGACGATGGGGGCGGCGTCTTCATCGGCGACCTGGAGGGCGATGGGGCCACAGTCGCCGTAGGTCTCCGTAGGGCCGATGTAGCCGTCCGGGACGGAGTATTCGTGCCCAGGAAAACCGGCCACTCCGGAGTCGACGAAGAGGGAGATGGGGCCGAGGCCGCCGTCCGGGACGCTGGAGTTGATGTCTTGGAAGGTGAGGTCGAGGCTGTCACCGGTTGCGGTGGCGGTATTGAGGGTGACGACGGCCTGGATGTCGTTGCCGGCGATGGCGGCGGTGGGCGGGTCGCCGGCGAATGCGGTCTGCCAGAGGGCGGCGAAGGTTTCGAGGGTGGTGAAGCCTGCCATGCGGTCCGGGCGGTCGGTGAACCATTCGACGTGGGTGGTGTCGATGATGATGTGACCGTCTCGGGCGGAGGCGTCGCCGCGGGCGATGAAGAGCAGGGATTCGTTGGCGGGCAGCTCGGGGTTGGGGGTGATGCGCGCCGTTGGGGAGTCGGCGTCGTCGTTGCTGCAGGCGGCGGCGAGGAGGGCGAGGAGGAGGGCCAGAGCGATGAGGGGTCTGAGCACGGGGGGAGTTTACCTCACCCCCGCTGTCGCCTCGCGCCTCACCATGATCGAATCTCCTTCCCTCACGGGGTTCATGGCTTGCCGGACATTGGCCAGAGGACTCGACGATGACGCGCCGGCACAGATTGCGAATCCGCTGCCCGCGAAGGCAACTTCGTTGCCGATGAGGCAGGGGGGCTTGCTTGGAGGCCAGCAACAGATTCAGAAATGAGGTTTTGTGGTACCGGGAGAGGGGTTCGAACCCTCAAGACCTTGCGGCCGGCGGATTTTAAGCTCGTAGACGTGTGTTCATGGCCGTGCATTGACGTCCGTGCACGACTGCGAATCGAGGCTCAGTGTCCACCGTCGGCGCGCCTTCGTCCGCTATCGTCTGCCCAGGTTGCTGTCAGCGTTGCTGTCAGGACAGTTAAGACGCTGCTTCCGTTCAGGAACTCTGCCTAGCAGCGTGGTAACCAGAGTAGTGATCGGACTGTCGTTGCATTGAATGACGACTTAGCCAGATACCAGCTCAGCACTAGAGTTCACAAAGGTCTATGAGTCCGCCATGCGGGCATTAGTAGCCAAGGACCCGATGCTATTGCTGTTCTAGGAACCGACTTTCCGGCCTCCTCCGCAGGACGAATGCAGAAATTGAACGCTCCATCTCTTATGTGGTCGAGGCGAACTGAAAGGCCGTACTCCCGAAATGGACGTACCACTACACCGTTGAAGCCCTGACTTGCGTTGTTAGGTCGCCGTTGAGGCTCTTGCCGAAAATGGCCGTCACCGTGGAGGGAGCCCGATAAAGGCTGTTCCGATCCGCGTAGCGGACGCAAGAATATCGGCTTCCGGAAGGCGCTAGGGCTCAACGTAGGATCGAGATCTGGTGTCTCTGTTGCGATCGGTGTGGGTGAAGGCGTCCAGCCGGCCATTGGCTGCCGTTACAACGACGCCGGTTGTCGCCTGATCCCGTCGGCGGGAGAAAACACAGTGGGGCTCTGCTTATACGCTTCTTGTTGCGGGTCTGGAGGTTCTATCCCGTTCCTAGTTGGGGTGCTCCGAATGCTGGACGGACTGGGAAAGTCCGGTAGCATGCTGGCCAACCGCAGCGTTTGAGCCTCCACTTCACTTGGATTAGAAGGCTTGGCATCCAAGTACTTCGCCGGCTCCTGCCGGGATAGACAACTTCGGCTCAGTCAATCATTCGTCTGGTACGTCACTCAGAATCACCAGATTCTCTCGTGGGATCGAAGTGGCTCGGCTGGATAGCTCCATTGAACATGGACACCATCATTCGATGTCCTGGATTCGAGAGTATGAAGAGGAAAACCTCTGGGCGGCACCGCCGAGAAAGTGGCCAAAGTGCTAAATGACAGCCTGCATCGCTTGTTCAGCTTCCGTTGCATCGGGGAGCGCGCTTGACTTTGCAGCTATGATCGAAAGGACAATCAACGCCTTCGGCCGCTCTAAAGGCCATTCTTGTTTCGCTTGTCGACAAGGAATTGCGCAACCGCGGTCATCTCGCCGACCTTCCACGGCCGCTGATCGTGGGAATGACGACCATTGGCTACAAGCCAATCGCCGTCGGCCACCTTCTCCCAGCTCTTGTCCTCCTGCCCCTCCAGCCGCCGCAGGTACGTCGTCGTCACCGCCAGGCTGCTGTGGTCGAGGAACCGCGACACCTCCTCGACCGACTCGCCGGCGTCGCGCCTGAGCTTCGCAGCGCTGTGCCGGAAGACGTGCACGCCGGACGAGCGGCAGGCCAGCCTTCGCCAGGTAGCGCCGCAGGTTGGTGTAGAAGATGCCGGACGTGATCGCCTTGCCGGTGCGCAGGTTGGGCCAGATCGAGTCCTCCGCCTTCATCGTCGCGAGGTCGCGTCCCGATGCAGCCAGCCAGACTCGTATCGCCTCGGTCGCCGGCGTCGGCAGCTCACGGCGTCCGGTCTTGCCGCCCTTGCCTCGATAGACGTAGTAGGTCCGGCCACCGTCGTCGGTCAGGTCGCCAGCCTTCAGGCCGAACACCTCGGCGCGGCGGCGTCCGGTGAACACGAGCGTGAGGATGATGGCGCGGTCGCGGAGGCCGACCAGGGTGTCAGGGATCACTGCGAGGAGCCGCTGCACGCCGTCGGCGCTCAGGCCCTTCGGTACGCCGACCGTCACCCGTGGGCGCTCCAGCGCATCGCAGGGGTTCGAGGTCACGACCTTCATGCGTATCAGGAAGCGGTAGAAGGAGCTGAGGCAGGCGAGGCGGGCGCCGATGGTGACCGAGGACGGCTCCTTGCCCGACAGGCCGACACCGTAGGCCCAGGCGAACACGTCGGCGCTGGTCACTTCGTCGGGCGTCTTGCCGCTCCGGCCGAAGAAGTCGTGCAGCATGCGCGAGTAGCTCTGCACGGTGCGCAGCGAACCGGAGCGCCGCTGCTTCTCGGCCAGGAAGGCGTAGAGCGTGCGCTCCCAGCCTGCGGCGGTCGATTCATCCAGGTAGGTGATGTTGCTGGTCATGGCGTGACTCCCTTCTTGAGGTCACGCTATGGATGCGTAGTGTCGGCTCGAAGTCAACGATGAGCGAAGAGCTATGCGCAGAGTGAGCAGAGATTAAAAGTCCGCTGCTCTACCGCTGAGCTAGAGGCCCGGGAAAGTTGCCTCCACTGAATCTAGCAGGCAACGCCTTCGATTTGTACGTGTCACCAAGTCTGCTGCACTGCCTCGAAGGCATCTGTTCAGCAGACTACTTCTTGACCCTGGGGCATGCAAGGTGGAGGTTCAGCGCCATTGGCCACGACACTGGTGCGGTTCGTCAGGAAGCAACGTCACCTCGTAAAGGCGGTCCGAGGCGTACGCTAACAAGAGGTCACGATGAGCGCGCGCGACAGCTGGGACGAAGGGTCACGACGTCATTCCATGGCCTGCAAGCCCTATAATTGCTCCATCTTCGTTGACTCGGTCATGTCGCCAAGGTTCGAGGTGGCCCTATAGCCCGGACTATTGACGATCCCACATTTAGAGCTAGTATCTAATTGTTAAAATGCCTAACCAAGTAACCATTCAGGACGAAATCGGGATAGCTCGGCATGAAACTTTCCATCTGCGTGATGGTTGGTTAGTAAAGGGTACGCGGGCTCTCTTAGAAAATGGCCATGCTCTTTCGACTCCAGATGCGCACCATCAGCTCGGTGTCGGCAAGAATATGCTCTCCTCGATTCGGTACTGGTGCCAAGCGACCCAGCTCGTGTCAAATGGCGGACGCGGGCTCCCCTGGAATTGACAGAGCTGGGCAAACAACTCCTCGCTGCTGATCCATTTCTCGAAGATGGCGGGACTGTGGCTGGTTCACCATCAGCTCGCTTCAAATCGAGCGCGGGCAACGTTTTGGTATTGGATGTTCAACGAGCTAGACGCAGATGAAGTCAACGAAGAGTCCGGTGTCCAGGCATTCCAGCAGTGGCTGACCCGAAGCTATAAGCAACGGGTTATCGTCAGCGAGCAATCTGTTCGAAAGGATTGGTCGTGCTTCCTGCGCGAACGTATCTTCCGGGGAGGGCCGATGAAATATGGAATGAAATCCAATCTCCGCTCACCACACTGGAGTGCTGGAGAAATCGCCCGTCGAGCACGTAAGACTGAGATACGGTCGGAAGATCGAAATCTCGCCGGAGATTTTCGCTTGGGCCTGTGGCCGATTTCTCGACAACTCGCTGCTTGAAGCGAGAACCGTAACGACATTGGATGACCTCCGATGGAGGCCCATGTCGCCAGGCCGATTGTTCTGCCTCGATATTCGGGCTCTACTGGACCTCCTGGACCAGCTTCTTAACGGGGATGGGCTAGGCTCGCAGGTACGGCGGGCCTTCGTTGGAATCCACTTACAACTTCCCCTCCGCGGAAGCATTGCTTGCTCGCCATTTCCACTCAATCTCCGGGACATCCGCGTAATGCTGGCCAGTCTGCCTCCTTCCTTCCTTCCGTCAACTTGGTCTTCGACACATCTCGACTCCGGGAACTTCCTGAATATCGATTTTCGGCAAAGGCTATTTACCTATTGCGTCAATTCGCTATGAGCTGCACATCGAGTAGCAGTGAGCGTGCCTGGTCAATCGTCGGACCATACGGATGGGAAAATTGGATTTTTTGCAGTACTTCTGGGCTCACTCCTAGGCGACGCGGCCGAATCGAGTTGGGCGCAACGAGCAATGGCTGATCTCTACGAGTGCGATGGCCCCCTTGCTGAGACCATCAAGACAATCAGGGAGCATGGGACGTTTCAAGTTGTTTTAGTCCCATCTGGCGAATCCCTTCTGGGTTCGCTACGAGTCAGCTTGCAGCCTCTGAGGGACGAAGCTGAGAAGGCTCCTCGTCACGCGGACCACCAAGCTTTCTTGAAGGTGTTGTTAGAGCTTGAGAACCGGATTCAATGGCCAACGTCATCGGACGTTGGAAGGTTGGTGGACCTCGCTGCTGCTTGCGCGCACCGGCTTGGTAGGGGCGGCCTGCTAATCGTCTTTGATGAGTTCGGGCAAACAATCGAGAAATCTATAGCACGCGGCGATCACACGGATATGCACGCAATCCAAGAGATAGCCGAAGCCGCTAACCGAAGTGGAGCGGCTTGCGCGTTCATGTCCTAACACTCTTGCATCAAAGCTTTGAAAGCTACGCCACGGGCATGGGTAGACGCTACCGCATGGAGTGGGCGAAGGTTCAGGGCCGTTTCAGACAAGTTGGCTTTGCCGAATCCGACAGTTATTGGCGACTATTGCGGATGTACTACCGAAAGCGAACCTGGGGGTCGATAGCTCAGCCTGGTTTCAGCGAGAGTGGAATCTTGTAAAGGACCTGAGGCCCTTAGAGAGTATCCATCGTTCTGGCGGGAGGTTCTCCCACGTCTGTACCCGCTCGGAGCAATTGCTGCTTATCTACTACCTCGCCTTGCGGGCCTTACCGGGCAAAATGAACGCAGCGTCTACGCCTTCGTTATCTAGGACAATCCCGCAGCCTGCACGGCCCGCTCAGGTATTTGATGAACTAAGGACGCCATCCGAGCGGATGGTGTGTGCGACTATTTCTTGCTCCGAGCGGGGAGCGCATATCTTGAGCCTCGTGTCCAAGCGAGGCTGGCCGAACTGCTCATCGCGATGGAGAAAACGGAGGATGACCTCCAGGCGGCCATCGTCAAGACTAACCTCATCAGGAGTCGTCAGCGGCTCCCTCTGGCCCACACAAGGCGTCATAGCGGCAGCACTCGGAGTTGATAGCGACTCTCAAGCTTGGTCAGAGTTGGAGGCGGCGCTAAGCGGGTTGGTAGCTAACAAAGTGGTCATCCACCGTCGCTATTCAGGTGAGTATCAACTCTGGCGTGGAAGCGATATTGACATCAGCCTGGCCTTGGAAGAGAAGCGTGTTGACGTCTCCGAAGATTTTTGACCTACCAAGTTTCCTAAATGATCGAATTAATCTGCTTCCCTACATTGCCCGCCGTACTACCTACGAGACAGGTACAACGAGGATATTCGCTCGTATTCTTGTCAGGACCTCAGGACGCAATGGATCCAGCCATAGTTGAGAGTCTGTTCGACAAGCTTCATCCTCATCCTGATGGCTTGGTGCTCTATGTCGTACCGTCGGATTTGAAGACTTACGGGCACTCCGCGTCGCACCCGATTGCATGCGGCCAGTTTTACTGGCAGTCCCGGACGCCACATTGGAGATTTCCGGACGTGGCTCTTGATCTGCGGACAATCTCCCTGCTGAGGCATGAAGATGATATCGCTGGAGATCCCGTCGCTCTGGCCGAGTTAGCACTTCGCGAGTCCGCCTATGACAACATTCTGGCAAATCGGATAGGCGACCTAGTCAATCCGATGGGGCGCTGTCTCTTGCTTGAAGAGAGTCGATCATCTCGTGTGGTGGGACAGCGAAACCTTAGGAGCTGCTATCAGAAATCTGCGACAGAGAGTATGGCCGAAGTCCCCTAATCAAGAAGTGGAAACGATTAATCGTCACCACTTGTCGACCGCCGTTGTAATTGCCGTCAAGCGAATCTTGGCGGGCCTCCTGGAAGGTCGCGATGGCGAACACTTGGGCTTTGAAGGAAATGGCCCTGAGGTAAGCATCTTCAATGCTGTGTTTGAAAGGACGGGCTGGTACTCGTTGCATCATC